>NZ_JBITIW010000010.1:0-425191 GCF_044459405.1 Nonomuraea sp. NPDC050328
GGTTACATTCCGAACCCGGAAGTTAAGCTTCTCTGCGCCGATGGTACTGCACTCGCCAGGGTGTGGGAGAGTAGGTCGCCGCCGCACAAATATTGGTCAGTAGAGCCCGCCGTGGGTTTCCCGGCGGGCTCTACTGCGTTACACGAGAGTTAGGCCCGCCCGGGTGTCCGGGCGGGCCTTTCTGCGTTCAGGACGCCTCGTGGCATCTCTGAGTGTCAGGAGGGCGTCCTCTGCGGCCCAGGAGCCTCGGGGGCTCGGGGGCTCGGGGGCTCGGCGGTTGGTTGTTGGTTCACAGGTCCGTCCGCTGGCTCCGGAGCTGCTGGCTCCAGAGTGGGCGATTCCGGAGGTGCCGAAGCTCCCGGCCGGCCTGTAGGGGGATCTACGAGGATCTACGGGGATCTCGGACGGGCCTTCTCTGTCTCCTCGCTCCGCAGTCGGCCTCCTCACAGAGACGTGTCACCGGCAGTTCGGTGGGCTCAGGCTTGGTGAGGGCGCTCGACCCCCCAGGCCCAAGGGCGGCCGTCCCGTGAGCGGCTGGAGGGCTGGGGATGGGCCAGGGAGTCGCGTGGGCGAAAGTCCTGTCGCGTGGGCGAGAGACCTTGAGTGCGCGCCTCGTAGCCCGCTGGCCTTCAGCCCGGCAGAGAGCCCCTCGTGACGCGGGGGCGGGGGCAAGTAAGGCCGTGTCGTCTCCCAGGAGCGGCTGTGGCGCACCCTCGGGTCGGAGGCCGGCTGTGAGAGGAGAGGAAGCTAAAGAGTTACCCCGGCTCTCCATACGGCTGT
Source organism: Nonomuraea sp. NPDC050328 (assembly GCF_044459405.1). Taxonomy (NCBI): domain Bacteria; kingdom Bacillati; phylum Actinomycetota; class Actinomycetes; order Streptosporangiales; family Streptosporangiaceae; genus Nonomuraea; species Nonomuraea sp. NPDC050328. The sequence goes on from NZ_JBITIW010000010.1 coordinate 781, forward strand.
GATCTCCGTTACGAAATCCGGTCGGCCGTGAAGCCGGGCCCCCAGCCCCCACATCCACCCAACCCCTGCTCCACCCCCGGTAACCGGATCGAGAGCAACCTTCGAGGTTAGGGATGCGTCTGATGTGGAAGGAGGGCTGCAAGCAAACCTTAGGCGCCTTGCAAACCGCTTGGGGCAGAGTGTTATCAGACGACAGTCCCGACTCAGGCAAGAGGCGAGAATGAACCACCCCCGCAAGACCACGACACGCCGAAGAGGTGAGGCGATGTCGGCGGTCCGTGGCACGGGTGGCGGACGGGCGAGGTCCCGCGGTGAGCCCCGCTGAGCTGTGCGGAAGGGCGCTCCCGGGTGGGGCAAGACGGTGCGATTTCGCCGATAGACACGGGCTTCTCGAGATCTTGTGCGCCGGTCTGAGAGATGATCATGCGCCCGGGATTACCCTAGGAAAGCAACGAGATATCCAGTCGAAACCGGGACGCTAGGCGTACAAAATGGAATTAACGCTGGGCGTGTCGCATGGCGAATCACGAATCGTCGGTTACCGTCAAATGTGTAGGGGCGTGCCAGTTGTGGTGGGTTCCTGAGGAAAGGACAAGCCGATGGGGGCAGTGCGCAAGGTGGCGAGCTACCTTGGCCTGGGTATCGACCAAGAAGACCGCTATTACGACGACGAGGAAGCGTACGAGGACGAGTACATGCCTGCGTCGGAGCGGGCGGCCAAGCGGTGGCGTGCCACTGTGGAGTCGTCGCGGATCGTCATGGTCCAGCCGTTGAAGTACAACGACGCGCCGATGATCGGGCAGCACTTCCGTGAGGGCCAGACGGTCATCATGGACGTCACCGGCATGCCGATGCCGGAGGCCACGCGGATGGTGGACTTCGCCGCTGGTCTTGCGTACGGGTGCGAGGGAAGAATCGAGCGGATCGCCGACCGGGTGTTCCTGCTCGCCCCAGCGCACGTGGAGATCGAGACGACCTAAGCCGCCCGAGGGCCGCGGCGCAGCAGCCGCGTGACCTCGGCGGCGTCCTCCGCCGCCTGCTTGGCCCTGGAGTCGGCCTCGCGGGCATAGGCGTGGAGCGCCCACACGGCGCCGTCGGCCAGCTCCTTGAGCTCGCCGACCTGAGTGGCGACGTAGCGCGAGTCGGATTCGACGGCCTTGTGCCGCTGCCAGAGCAACCAGCCCCCCGCGGTGCCCAGGGCGAGAGCGGGGAGAGCGAGCCAGATGGTGGCGATGATGCCGAGCAGGCAGGCCAGTCCGGCGACGATCAGCAGATAAGCGGGCCACGGGGGCGTGGCGTGCCGTGCGGTGCCGTCTTGAGTGATCTCGTGCTCGGCGGCGTCGATCGAGTCAGGGTCGGGGCCTTCCGGCCGCAATCTGATCTGGTGTCCGAGCATCGGCACCACGACTGATTCCGGCGGCGTGAGCACAGTGTCGGCCGCGAGCTCTTCGGTGACCTGCTTGAGGATCGGGGCGGCGACGTGGAGCGCGATGGCGGCGAGCATCGGGTCGGAGCCGGGGCGCAGATCGTCGAGGAGATGCCCGATGAGCGACCCCATGGGCCCTGCTGGGCCGGACAGGCCGACGAGGGCGCGCAGAACGCTCAGCGGCTCGTCCTCGGCCCAGGTGGTGGCGGGGCTGGCCGTACCGTTGGTGAGAGGCACGGTGACGTCGTCGCGCACCGAGGTGATCTCGACGCAGCGGGCCAGGAGCCGGGCCAGTTTGGTGCCGGCCTGGGCGGGCCGGGCGAGCTCGGGGATCTCGGCGAGTTCGGGGAAGTCGGCCAGCGAGGTGGGGACGACCACCGTGGGCTCGCCGGGGGCGAGGGCCTGGATCCACTGGCCGGGGTCGGCGTGCTCGTGGATGGCCAGGACGTCGAGCTTGCGCAACACGAAGATCTTGCCTGCCGGGCCGTACGCGCCGCGGGCGGCGGCGAGCCAGAGCGCCCGCTGGCCGTGGGTGACCGGGCGGTCGAGGGCGAGGTCGCCGAAGGCGGTGCCGAGCCAGGAGGCGTGCACGCGGGCGCCGTGACCGGCGACGGCGAGGGCGAGGCAGAGGAAGAGCGCGGTGTTCTGCTGGTCGCGGCCGGCGGCGCGGGAGAGCGGTTCGAGCGGGTCGTCGCCGCGGAGGATGGCCAGGAGGGCCTGGAGCGCGGGGGGCAGCCAGTCGCCGGGCTCGTCGGGGAAGTCGGCCTCTGAGGGCGGGACGGAACCGTTGGCCGCCAGATGGGCGAGCAAAGCCTCGGTGTAGCGGTGCACCTCGGAGGGGCGGGTGGTGACGTGCGTGCCCAAGGCGAAGACTCTCCCCCTCATGTCATGAGCACTGGCGAAACCCGAGGTCTCCACGCTCTGGACGACCGGCTCGGCCGCCTTTGGACACTCTAGAGCGTAACGAGAGGGCGCGCCATCTCGATGGAGGCACGCCCTCTGCGCCGTGAATGAACGGGAATCTACATACGTTCGGGGGTCGCCACGCCAAGAAGGGACAGGCCCGTCTCCAGAACGCGCAGGGTCAGCGCGCACAGCGCCAGCCGGGAGGCGCGGACGTCGGGGTCGACGCCCTCCTTCACGACCGGGCACTCCTCGAAGAAGGTGCTGAACAGGCTGGCGGTCTCGAACAGGTAGGCCGCCAGGCGGTGCGGCTCGTTGAGCATGGTGGCCTGCTCGACGACCGTGCCGAAGCCCAGCAGGTGCAGGGCCAGGCTGCGCTCGGCGGGCTCGCCGATCCGGATCGGGCCGCGGACCGCGCGCGGGTCGTAGCCGCCCTTGCGGAAGATGGAGCGGATCCGGGCCTGCGCGTACTGCATGTACGGGCCGGTGTTGCCGGTGAAGCCGAGCATGCGGTCGAAGTCGAAGACGTACTCGCTGTCGTGGCTGATCGACAGGTCGGCGTACTTGACCGCGCCCATGCCGACGGCGTGGGCGATCTCGTGCTTGGTCTCCTCGTCGTAGCCGCGGTCGTCGATGGCAGCCGAGGCCCGCTCGATGGCCTCGTCGAGCAGGTCGGTGAGCTTGACCGACTCGCCGGAGCGGGTCTTGAACCGCTTGCCGTCCTTGCCGAGCATCATGCCGATCTGGACGTGCTCGGCCGAGGAGGTCTCGGGCAGCCAGCCGGCCAGCCGCGCGGCGGCGAAGACCATCCGGAAGTGGAGGGCCTGGTCGGCGCCGACGACGTAGAGGATGCGGTCGGCCTTGAGGTCGTCGGTCCGGTAGCGGATGGCGGCCATGTCGGTGCTGGCGTAGCCGTACCCGCCGTCGCTCTTGCGGATGATGAGCGGCAGCGGCTTGTCGTCGGAGCCGGTGAAGCCGGGCGGGAAGACGCAGAGCGCGCCGTCGCTGTGCACGGCGACGCCCATGGCCTCGAGGTCGTCGCAGGTCTTGTCGAGCATGGGGTTGTACATGCTCTCGCCGGCGATGTCGTCGTCGGTGAGGGTGACGCCGAGCATGGCGTAGACCTTGTTGAAGTAGCGGATGGTGGCGTCCATGAAGACGTGCCACAGCCGCATGGTCTCGGGGTCGCCGCCCTGCAGGGTGGTGACCCGCTGCCGTGAGCGGATCTTGAAGCTCTCGTCGCCGTCGAACTTGACCCGGGCGGCCTGGTAGAACTCGGTGCCCATGCCGGCTTCGAGCTGCGCGACCGCGCTGTCCTCGCCGATGTCGAGCAGGTGCTCGATGAGCATGCCGAAGGGCGTGCCCCAGTCGCCGAGGTGGTTCTGCCGGATGACGGTGTTGCCGAGGTGCTCGTTGAGCCGGGCCAGCGCGTCGCCCACGATGGTGGTGCGCAGGTGGCCGACGTGCATCTCCTTGGCCGCGTTGGGCGCGGAGTAGTCGATCACGACGGTCTGCGGCGGCGTGACGGTGGGCACGCCGATCCGCTCGTCCTCGAAGGTCTGGGAGGCCTGGGCGGCGATCCAGTCGCTGTCGAGGGTGATGTTGAGGAAGCCGGGTCCGGAGACCTCCACCGTGCCGGGGAAGTCGGCGAGCCGGTTGGCGATCTCCTCGGCGACCTCCCGCGGCGGCCGTCGCAGTCGCTTGCCCAGGCTCATCGCGACGTTCGCCTGGAAGTCGGCGAACTGGGAGGGCCGGATCAGCGGGTCTGCGTTGGCGTACTCAGGACCGAACGCGCCGGCCAGCGCCTGCTGGACGCGCTCGGTGAGTACAGTCTGCGGGTCGGTCATGTTCTAAGGGTACCGGCGAGCTTGACGGCGATCGTGATGCCGGCCGCCGCCACGCCCGCCACGGCGAGCGAGATGAGGTCGTTGCCGACGTCCCCGGGCTGCAGGGCGAAGAACTCGCGTACGGCCGGCAGCGCGAGCGCCAGCATGAAGGCGGCTCCCATGATCACGACGAGGCCGATCCGCCACATCGTCAGCGGCCGGGCGACCAGCACGAGCACCCACCACGAGGCGAAGAAGAGGGTGAGCACCGCCGCGCTCTTGCTCTCGGCGAGCGAGGAGCCGGGGGCCGACAGCAGGAAGGCGGCGACGACGGCGATGCCGGTGATCAACCCGGCCGGTACGGCGAAGCGGAGCACCCGCGGCACGAACCCGGGCCTGGAGCGCTCGAAGGTGGGCGCGAGCGCCAGGAAGAAGGCCGGGATGCCGATGGTCAGCGCGTTGACCAGCGTGGAGTGCCGGGGCGCGAACGGGTAGTCGGTGGCGAGCACGACGACCAGGAACGAGATCATGATCGCGTAGAAGGTCTTGGTGAGGAACAGCCGCGAGACCCGCTCGATGTTGGCCAGCACCCGGCGGCCCTCGCCGACGACGTGCGGCAGCGTGGCGAAGCGGTTGTCGAGCAGGACGACCTGGGCGACCGCCTTGGTGGCGGGGCTGCCGGCGCCCATGGCGATGCCGAGGTCGGCGTCCTTGAGCGCGAGCACGTCGTTGACGCCGTCGCCGGTCATCGCCACGGTGTGCCCGCGTGACTGCAGGGCGGCGACGAAGGCGCGCTTCTGCTGCGGGGTGACCCGGCCGAAGACGGTGTTGTCCTCCAGGGCCCTGGCGAGACCGGCCTGGTCGTCGGCGGGCAGCGTGCGGGCGTCGACCGCGTCGGCGCCGCCGGGGATGCCGAGCTTGACGGCGATGGCGGAGACCGCGTCGGGGCTGTCGCCGGAGATGACCTTGACGGCGACGCCCTGCTTGGCGAAGTACTCCATCGTCTCGTGCGCGTCCGGGCGCAGCCGCTGCTTGAAGGTCACCAGCGCGACCGCCTCGGGCGTCTCCTTGCCGTCCAGCTCATCGGTACGGCAGAGCGCCAGCACCCTGGTTCCGGTCATGGCGATGGACCGGGCCTGGTCGTAGGCGTGCGTGCCGACGTCGAGCAGCATGTCGGGCGCGCCGATGAGCCAGGCGCCCTGGTCGGCGAAGACGGCGCCGCTCCACTTGCGGGCCGAGGAGAAGGGCACGACGTCGGTGGAGCGCCAGCCGTCCGGCATGGACGCGTAGCGGGCCTGGAGGGCCTGGGCGGTGGCGTTGGGCCGGGGGTCGACGTTGGCGAGGGCGGCGAGCGCCTCCTCGACCGGCTCGTCGGCGCGCAGGGGGATGACCTCGTCGAGGTCCATGCCGCCCTGGGTGAGGGTGCCGGTCTTGTCCACGCACAGGACGTCCACGCGGGCGAGGCCCTCGATGGCGGGGAGCTCCTGGACCAGGCAGTTGCGGCGGCCCAGCCGTACGACGCCTACGGCGAAGGCGATGGAGGTCATCAGGACCAGGCCCTCGGGGATCATCGTCACCACGCCGGCGACGGCGCCGGTGATCGCGGTGGCGAAGTCGGCGGAGTTGCGCAGCAGGTTCCAGATGAGCAGCGCGCCGAGGGGGACGACCAGCCAGGTGATGTACTTGATGAACTTGGTGACGCCGTCGCGCAGCTCGGAGTGGGCCAGGGAGAACTTGCTGGCCTCCTGGGCCAGCTTGACCGCGTAGGCGTCGGTGCCGACCTTGGTGGCGACGTAGGCGCCGGAGCCGGCCGAGACGAAGCTGCCGGACAGCACCTCGTCGCCGGGCTTCTTGTGCACCGGGTCGGACTCGCCGGTGAGCAGCGACTCGTCCACCTCCAGGCCCTCGGCGGCGGTCACGTCGCCGTCGACCAGCAGCTTGTCGCCGGGACCGAGCAGGATGAGGTCGCCCTGCACCACCTGGGAGGGGTGGATCTCCTGGTCGTGGCCGTCGCGGCGGACCTGGACCGGCGTCTCGTTGACCACGGCGAGCTGGTCGAGCGTGCGCTTGGCGCGCCACTCCTGGACGATGCCGATCGCCGCGTTGGCGACGATGACGAGGCCGAACAGGCTGTCGCGCCAGTCGCCGAAGATGAGGATGAGGGCCCACAGGACGCCGATCACCAGGTTGAAGAAGGTGAAGACGTTCGCCCGGATGATGGCGCTCAACGACCGGCTGGTCTGTTTGGGCACGTCATTGGGCTTGGCCGTCGCCACCTGGGCGGAGGTGAGTCCTGTCACGAACACATCACCATAGCCGGTGCGGCCGGTGGGCGATCCGTTCTCCGATCCTCTCGACGATGCCGCCTTTGCACAGGTCAGCCGCCAGGCGGCAGGCGGCGGCGACGCCCTTGGCGGTGGTGGAGCCGTGGGCGATGACGATGGTGCCGTTGAGGCCCAGCAGGACGGCTCCGCCGTACGCCTCGGGGTCGAGGCGCTGGGCGAGCTCACGCAGCCGGCCGCGTTGCATGAAGGCGCCGAACTTGGCCACGCGGCTGCCCTCGATGGTCTCGCGCAGCTCGTCGAAGGCGTAGCGGACGGCGCCCTCCATGGTCTTGAGCGCGACGTTGCCGGTGAAGCCGTCGGTCACGATGACGTCGGCGATGCCGGTGAGCATGTCGTGGCCCTCGACGTTGCCGGTGAAGCCGGGCAGCTCGGCCAGGAGCTCGTGGGCGCGGCGGGAGAGCTTGTTGCCCTTCTCGGCCTCGCTGCCGATGGTCAGCAGGCCGACGCGGGGTTCGTCGATGCCGAAGGCGATCTGCGCGTAGGTGGCGCCCAGGTGCGCGAACTGGACCAGCATCTCCGGCTTGACCTCGGCGTTGGCGCCGGCGTCGAGCAGGATGGTGGGCCGGGGGCGGGTGGGGAGGGCGACGGCGATGGCCGGGCGCAGGACGCCCGGCAGGGCCTTGAGGCGCAGCTTGCCGGTGGCGACGACGCCCGCCGTGGAGCCCGCCGAGACGATCGCGCCGGCGTGGCCCTGCCGTACCAGGTGGCAGGCGATGGCGATGCTGGACTTCGGGCGGCGCAGGCTGGCCAGCGCGCCCTCGTGCATGGCGAGCGCCTCCTCGGCGCGCACGATGGGGATCTCCTTGGTGGCGCCGTGGGCGGCGAGCGCGTCGTAGAGCACGCGCGGCGGGCCGACCAGGACGATCTGGAGCCCGTGCTCGCGGACCGCCTGGACGGCTCCCGCCACGATCTCGTGCGGGGCGTGGTCGCCACCCATGGCATCCACCGCGATCATTTCGGACACAGTCCGAATGGTAGGTCCCCGGAGGCCGCTACCTGCTGGTCTGGTCCCCGTTCACCGGCCTCAGCCACCCTGGGCGAGGTTCCAGTCGGTGATCCCGCGGTCGATGACGACCTTCGACAGGATGGCGCGGCCGGTGACGCGGATGACCGGGCCGCCGGAGCCCGAGCCGCCGGAGACGTTGCGCTTGCCGAGGATCGTGGTGCCCTCGTCGATGATCACGCACTCGTCGGGCACGCGCACGATGAGCTTGGTGAAGCGCACGTCGAGATGGAGGGTGATCTCGCGGCCGGGCAGCACCGCCTCGCTCAGGTCGATGACGAGCGCGCCGAAGCGGCCGTGCAGGCGCAGCTCGCGGGCGGCGGTCCAGCGGCCCTTGCGGATGGTCTTGCCGAGGACGGCGTCGACGCGGCCGCTGCCCAGGGCGAGGGGCGCCTGCTTGGCGTCGACGTCGGGCAGGTCGCGGGTGATGGGGACCAGTTCGCCGACCGTTTTCGCAGCGTAGGCGGCTTCCAGGCGGTCGAGGTGTTCGGGGCTGGTGAGCCGGCCGGTGGCCAGAGCTTCGCCGAGGACCGCGGCGACGCGGTCGCGGTCCTCATCGGACGCGCGGAGGTCATCGCTCATGAAACCACCATACGCGATATGTCGTGTCTTTGCTGGCACCTCACTGGCAACTTGCGTCCCAGTGGAACCAGAAGTGGGCGTGAGCGCGTCCGGGTATAAGGGCCCTAGACGCGCGGCAGGGCCCATTGGTTTACGCCCACACGAACAAAAAAGATGGGAAAGGCCTAGTGATCTTGAACGAGATGGGAACCCGGCGTTTCACGGCCTACTCCGCCAAGCACCTCGACGAGCTGCTCCGTCGCGCGCGGCTCGACGAGGAGGAGAGGCTCAAGGTCCGCGCGGTGGCCACCGTGCTGCCCTTCAGGACCAACGCGTACGTCGTGGATGAGCTCATCGACTGGACGGCGGCGCCGGACGACCCGATCTACCGGCTCGTCTTCCCCCAGGCGGACATGCTCCCGGCGGACGACGTGGCCCGGCTCGCCGGGCTGCTTCGCTCCGGCGCGCCGGCCCCCGAGCTCCAGGCCGAGGCCAACCGGGTCCGGCAGGGGCTGAATCCGCATCCGGCCGGGCAGATGGATCTGAACGTGCCGAGGATCGGGCTCGACCCGGTTCCCGGCATGCAGCACAAATATCCGGAAACGGTGCTCTTCTTTCCTAAACAGGGACAAACGTGTCATGCGTACTGCACCTACTGTTTCCGGTGGGCGCAGTTCGTCGGCGACGCGGACCTCAAGTTCGCCTCCGACGACGTCAAGCAGCTCGCGGAATACCTGAAGGCGCATCCGAACGTCACCAGCGTGCTGCTCACCGGCGGCGACCCCATGATCATGGGCGAGCCGGTGCTCAAGCGGTACATCGAACCGCTGCTGGAGATCGAGCAGCTCGAATCGATCAGGATCGGCACCAAGTCGCTGGCCTACTGGCCGCAACGCTTCGTGAGCGACCCTGACGCCGACGCCACGCTGCGCCTGTTCGAGAAGGTGGTCGCGGCGGGCAAGAACCTCGCCTTCATGGCCCACTTCACGCACCCGCGCGAGCTGGAGCCGGATCTGGTCGCGACCGCGGCCGAGCGCATCACCGGCACCGGGGCGACCATCCGCACCCAGGCGCCGGTCATCCGATCGATCAACGACTACCCCGCCGCCTGGGAGGTCATGTGGCGGCGCCAGCTCACGCTGGGCATGATCCCGTACTACATGTTCGTCGAGCGCGACACCGGTCCCCAGGACTACTTCGCCGTCCCGCTCGTCCGCGCCTACGAAGTCTTCCGCGATGCCTACGCCGCCGTCTCGGGGCTCTGCCGCACGGTGCGCGGGCCCTCCATGTCCGCGACGCCGGGCAAGGTCTGCGTGGACGGCGTCGCCGAGATCTCCGGGCAGAAAGTCTTCGTCCTCCACTTCATCCAGGCGCGTGACCCGGCACTTGTCGGAAAGCCGTTCTTCGCCCGCTATGACCCGAATGCGGTGTGGCTCACGGATCTGCGGCCGGCTTTCGCGGACCGATTCCCTTTCGAGCAGATTCCGCAGAATACGCGGCTTTCCGCCTGATCAATTCCCCGGAAAGGACTCGTGAATTCGCGCCGAACTCCGGCGCGCGATAAACGACGCCCGCCGCACCCCTTTTTCGGGGTACGGCGGGCGTCGCGAGCGATGGGGAAGTGGTGGGCCCAGTGTCAGGGAAGTCGGACGCCGGTGCGTCGGGCGATCTGGGCCTGGAGTCTGGCCATCTGCCAATGCAGCTCAAGCAGTTGCTCGGCCAGTTGGATCCTGGGAATCTCGGACACGTCCTCGATGGCCAGGTGGTCAATCGCGGACGACAGCTCTCGCATCGCGCGCCCCCACTCCATCAGGTGTTCTAGCATCGAACGAACGTTCTAATGATAGCGGAACACGGGTCACGCTGTCAGGCGGACGACGCTCAGGTCCCTCAGGTTTCGTACACCGGCACGATGTAGCCCCGGGCGAGGGTGTTGGCGACGATGTTGAAGCCCACCACGTTCGCCGGCGTGTCCGGCGACAGGCCCAGCGACTCCACGCCGAGCGCGTGGACGGCGACGATGTAGCGGTGCGGGTAGCCGGGCGGCGGGGCGGACCCGCCGTAGGCGGCGGTGCCGAAGTCGTTGCGGCCCTGCACGCCGGGCTTGGCGTCGGCGGTGCCGTACCCGGTGGGGAGCTCGGTGGTGTCGGCGGGCAGGTCCCACAGCAGCCAGTGCCAGAAGCCGCCCTGGGTGGGGGCGTCGGGGTCGTAGACGGTGACGGCGAAGCTGCGGGTGCCCTCAGGGGCGCCGGACCAGCGCAGGTGCGGGGAGAGGTTCTCCCCGCTCATGCCCCAGTCGTTGAACACGTGCGCCTCGGGGACGCGCTCGCCGTCGCGCACGTCGTCACTGGAGACGGCGAGCGGGGCGACAGGGGGAAGGAAGTCGAACGGGATCGGCGGCCGGGCGGACACGATGCACCTCCAAGAAGAACGGTGCTAACGGTCCTATCAGCCTTTGTTGTAGGCCGCCATCACCTCGGTGGGATCGCCGTCCATCTTGATCTTGCCCTTGTGCAGCCAGATGACCCGGTTGCAGGTCTCCTCGATGACCTTGTGGTCGTGGGAGACCAGGAAGACCGTGCCGGCCGACTCCCGGATCTGCCGGATGCGCTCCTGGCTCTTCTTCCGGAACTCGCGGTCACCGGTGGCCAGCGCCTCGTCGATCAGGAGCACGTCGTGCGTCTTGGCCGAGGAGATGGCGAACCGCAGGCGGGCGCCCATGCCGGAGGAGTAGGTGGACATCGGGAGCTGGACGAAGTCCTCGATGCCGGAGAAGTCGACGATCTCCTGGTACTTCTGCTTGACCTCGGACGGCGTCATGCCCATGGCGTAGCAGCCGAGGATGATGTTGCGCTCACCGGTCAGCTCGCGCATCAGCGCGGCGTTGACGCCCAGCAGGGACGGCTGGCCGTCGGTGTAGACCGCGCCCTCGTGCGGCGGCAGCAGGCCGGCGATGGCGCGCATGAGCGTCGACTTGCCCGACCCGTTGCGGCCCACGATGCCGATCGCGTCGCCGTGGTAGGCCACGAAGGACACACCCTTGACGGCGTGGACCTCGGTCATCTGCGGGCGGCCCTGGCGCTTGAGGATGCGCGTGAGGGCGTTGACCGCGTTGCCCTTCTCGTGGTCGGTCGTCTTGGCGTAGACGCGGTAGACGATGTGGAGGTTGTCCACGATGACGGTGGGGGTGCCCGTCGGCGCGTCGAGCGGCGTCACTTGCGGCAGCTCCTCGGTCATCTCAGCCACGGCCGTACCTTTCCTCGGCACGCCAGAAGTACCAGAAGCCGAAGAGCAGCGCGAACACTGCCCACACTATGCAGCTCGTCATGACCCACACCGGCGGGGTGTGGCTCTCGATCAGGATGTCGCGCATCCACTCGATGTAGGAGGCCGCCGGGTTGAGGTACATCAGGTCGGCGACCCACTGCGGAAGCTTGGCGCTCTGGACCACCTTCTCCTGGATGGAGAAGAAGACGCCCGAGGCGTAGAGCCAGGTGCGCATGATGAAGGGCAGCAACTGGTTCATGTCGCGCATCGAGGCGCCGACCCGGGCCATCACCAGGCTGGCCCCGATGTTGAACATCGTCTGCAGGATCAGCACGACCGGGATCATCAGCCACAGCCAGGTCGGCATCTCGCCGGTGATCATCACGATGCCGAGCAGGACGCCCATCGAGATCAGGAGCTGCTGGAGCTCCTGGATCGTGTAGGCCAGCGGCAGGGCGGCTCTGGGGAAGTGCAGGGCCCGGATCAGCGAGAGGTTGCCCGAGATCGACTTGGCGCCCGCGGTGACCGATCGCTGGGTGTAGGTGAAGATGAACATCCCGGTGATCAGGAACGCCGGGTAGTTCACGATGTCGCCCTTGCCACCCAGGATGATGCCGAACATCACGAAGTAGATCGCGGCGTTGAGCAGCGGGGTGATCACTTGCCAGAGCTGGCCCAGTGCGGAGTTGGAGTACTTCGACACGTTGCGAGAGGTCGCGTACGTGAGGATGAAGTGCCGCCGCTCCCAGAGCTGGCGCAGGTAGACGTGGAATCTCGGCCGTGCGATGGCACGGCGAAGCCCATATCTCTCGGCGAGCTTGGCCAGCGACTCCCCGCTTCGGCCGCCCGCCTGGGCGTCCGCGTACGCGGATTCCGGCTGGCTCATGGAAAGGACTCTATTGGATGCGGGTGGATGGGATGCCTGGCGTGACGCTTCCTTCCATGAAGTCTTGGACGGAAGTCCCCCATGCCGGGTTCCAACGCTTGGTCAACCGTAGCCCAGGAACCGGCAGGGTGCCCTGTGTTGGCGCGACCACTCTCCGGAAGGGGGTATTTTTCATCAACCTCGCCCGAGGCCTTCATGTCTCTTTGTCGCATTCCACGCCATCTTTGATGCTCCGGGGGCAACCGTGACAGAGCCGTGTGACGCGGGCAAGGCGCACGTGTGACCGAACTGCAACGCCACAGAGACGTGGTGGTGGCAAGTAGTGAGGGATAGTCGCGATCGACTGGCAGGGCGTCGGCTGGTATGACCATGTCAGCCAAAATCGGGGCAAGACAAGCTGGTCCCGTCAGGCTGCTTCGGCTAACTCGCAGCTCAGCGCTAACGCCCACCTCAGAGGGAGGAAACTTTCATAATGCGTGTTACCAAGGGCGCACAGATCGTCGCCGGTGCCGCGCTGCTGGCCCTCGCGGTTGCCGCGTGTGGCGGCGGTGCTTCCACCGGAAGCAACGCCGGAAGCGGCGAGACGCCGGTCCGTATGGAGGTCGGAGAGCCGCAGCACGCACTGGTGCCGTCGCTCACCGCTGAGTCCGAGGGCGCTGAGGTGCTCGCGGCGATCTACGAGCCGCTCGTCAACTACGACGAGAACAAGCAGCCGGTGGAGAACGTCGCCGAGTCGATCGAGTCGAGCGACAACGTCACCTGGACGATCAAGCTCAAGCCCGGTTACACCTGGCACGACGGCACCCCGCTCAAGGCCAAGGACTACGTCGACGCCTGGAACTGGGCGGCCTACAAGCCGAACGCCGCCGACGCGGCCGGCTTCTTCGCCAAGATCGACGGCTTCGCCGACGTGAACCCCTCCGAAGAGGGCGCCACCCCCACGGTCAAGGAGATGAAGGGCCTGAAGGTCGTCGACGACTCGACCTTCACCGTCACCCTCTCCGCGCCGTTCTCGCAGTTCAAGCTCATGCTCGGGTACACCGCCTTCTACCCGATGCACCCGAAGGCCTACGGCCCCGACGGGAAGCTGACCGCGCAGCAGAACGAGCAGCCCATCGGTAACGGCCTGTTCAAGCTGGACAAGCCCTACAAGAAGGGCACCGACCAGTCGATCGACCTGACCGTGTACGACAAGTTCGCGGGCAAGAAGCCGACCGGCTGGACGAAGCTGCAGTTCAAGCTCTACACGAGCTCCGAGACCGCCTACAACGACCTGGCGGGCGAGCAGCTCGACATCCACGACTCGATCCCGTCCTCGCAGCTCACCACCGCGAAGACGCAGCTCGGCGAGCGTTACCACGACGACCCCGACTCCGCGATCGGCTACATCGGCGTCCCGCTGAAGTACAACAAGGACTTCGAGAACGCCGACATCCGCAAGGCCATCTCGATGGCGATCGACCGCAAGACGATCACCGAGACCGTCTTCGCGGGCAGCCGCTCCCCGGCCGACGCCTTCATCAGCCCGGTCGTCGACGGCTACCGTCAGGGCGCCTGTGGCGAGGCCTGCACCTACAACCCGGCCGCGGCCAAGGAGCTCTACGAGAAGGCCGGTGGCCCGAAGACCGTCGAGCTCGGCTACAACGCCGACGGTGGCCACAAGGAGTGGATCGAGGCCACGGCCAACAACCTGAAGGCCAACCTCGGCATCCAGGTCACGGTCAAGCCGTTCGAGAAGTTCGCCGCCATCCTCGAGGACCTGCAGAACAAGAAGTACTCCGGCCTGTTCCGCATGGCCTGGTCCTACGACTACCCGTCGCCCGAGAACTACCTGACCCCGATCTTCAGCGAGATCGCGATCGCCACCGGTTCGAACTACGGCGGTTACATCAACAAGGACTTCGAGGCTCTGGTCGCCCAGGGTGACAAGGCCACCTCGCTGGACGAGAGCGTCAAGTTCTACCAGCAGGCCGAGGACATCCTCATCAAGGAACTCCCGTACATCCCGGTGTACTTCTACAGGACCAACTGGGGCACCTCCACCAAGGTCAAGAACGTCTCCCTCAACCTGCTCAAGCAGGTCAACTGGGCGGACATCACGAAGGCCTAAGAGTCCAAAGCGGGGGGCGGGCTCGGCCGAAGCCCGCCCCCTCTGGACCCGCCTGGGAGGCAGTCGCCTGGACTTCGGACTATGGTTCGGGGGACTGCCTTCAGGCATGTACGGGAGGCATAAATGGGCCGATACGTCATCCGGCGCCTCATTCAGGCCATACCTGTCCTGTTGGGCGCCACCCTGCTCATCTTCGCCATCGTCTTCGCGCTGCCCGGTGACCCCATCGCAGCGCTGGCCGGCGAAAAGCGCCAGTACCCCGGCGTCGTCGAGGTCCTGCGTGAGAAGTACCACCTGAACGACCCGCTGATCGTCCAGTACTGGCACTACATCAGCGGCGTGGTCTTCCGCTTCGACTTCGGGACGACCTACCAGGACGTTCCGGTGCTGGACCTGATGAAGGCCACCTTCGGCACGACCCTGCAGCTTGCGATGACCGCCCTCGTGCTTGAGGCGATCATCGGCATCGGGCTCGGCCTCTGGGCCGCCCTGCGCCGCGGCAAGGCCGCCGACACCATGATCCTGGCCTCGACGCTTCTGCTGATCTCCGTTCCGACGCTGGTCAGCGGCTTCGTCCTGCAGCTTCTCCTGGGTGTCGAGCTACGCATCTTCCCCATCGCCGGCACCTCCGAGGGCTGGATCAGCTTCATCCTCCCCGGCTTCGTGCTGGCCGGCACCTCCATCGCCTACCTCACCCGGTTGACCCGGACGAGCCTGGTGGAGACCCTGAGGGCGGACTACATCCGGACCGCCACCGCCAAGGGCCTGTCCCGGCGGCGCGTGATCGGCCGGCACGGTCTGCGCAACGCGTTGATCCCGCTGATCACCTATCTGGGCGCCGACCTCGGCAACCTGATGGGCGGCGCGATCATCACCGAGGGAATCTTCAACATCAACGGCGTCGGACTGCTGCTCTTCCGAGGGGTCTACGAACGGCAGCAACCCATCGTCGTGGGCGTGGTGACGGCCCTGGTCCTGGTCTACATCCTGGCCAACCTGGTCGTCGACATGTTGTACGCAGTGCTCGACCCGAGGATCCGCTATGAGTAGCGTCGCGGCACCGCCTCAGGCAGGCGGCAAGCACCAGAAGAAGAAGCAGAACGACAAGCCGGCGAGCCTGTGGAGCGACGCGTGGTACGACCTGCGTCGTAAGCCGGCCTTCCTCATCGCGGCAGGTCTCATCGCGATCCTGCTGGTCATGGCGATCTGGCCCACCCTGTTCACCTCGATCGACCCGACCGACGCGCGCACCTGCGACCTGGCCTCGGCCCGGCAGTTGCCCAGCTCCGGTCACCCGTTCGGGCGCGACAACCTCGGCTGCGACGTCTTCGCCAACACCATCTACGCGGCTCGGTACTCGATCCTGATCGGGTTCAGCGCGACGGTGGCGGTGGCGGTCATCGGCGGCCTGCTCGGCATGATCGCGGCGTACTACAGCGGTGTCACCGACACCGTGTTCTCCCGCATCACCGAGATCTTCTTCGCCATCCCCGGCCTGCTCGGCGCGCTGCTGATCGCCTCGACCTTCCGGGAGAGCGGGGTCAACAGCATCGTGCTGGTCATCCTCGCGCTCTCCGTGCTCGGCTGGCCGATGACCTTCCGCATCATGCGGGCCGCGGTCATCACCGCCAAGCACCAGGACTTCGTCGTGGCGGCCAAGGCGCTGGGAGCCGGACCCTCGCGGGTCATGTTCCGGCACCTGCTGCCGAACGCGATCGCCCCGGTGATCGTCGTGGCGACGATCAACCTGGGCGGGTTCATCGCGGCGGAGGCGGCCCTGTCCTTCCTGGGCGTCGGCGTGCAGTCGCCGGACGTCTCGTGGGGTCTCATGATCGCGGACGCGCGGAGCCGATTCATCGACGCGCCGCTGCCGCTGATCTTCCCGGCCGTCTTCCTGAGCATCACGGTGCTCGCGTTCATCATGCTCGGCGACGCGGTCCGCGACGCGCTCGACCCGAAGCTGCGGTAGGGGGGTATGGCAGTGAAGAAGTCAACGCAGCTCTTGCCGGCCGAGGGAGGGCTCGGCAACGAGCCGCTGCTGGCGGTGGACAACCTGCACGTGGAGTTCCACACGCGTGCCGGGGTGGTCCGGGCCGTCAACGGCGTCAGCTACACGCTCCACCCGGGTGAGACGCTTGCCGTACTCGGTGAGTCGGGGTCGGGCAAGTCCGTGACCGCTCAGGCGATCATGGGCATCCTCGACATGCCGCCGGCGGTCATCCCGCACGGGGAGATCCGCTTCCGCGGCACCGACCTGCTGAAGCTCTCGGAGGACGCCCGCACCCAGGTGCGTGGCCAGCGGATCGCCATGATCTTCCAGGACGCGCTCTCCGCGCTCAACCCGGTGTTCACCGTGGGCTGGCAGATCAGCGAGATGTTCCGGGTGCACCGCGGCCTGAACAAGCGCGACGCCATGAAGAAGGCCGTCGAGCTGATGGACCGGGTGCGCATCCCGGCCGCCAAGCAGCGGGTGAACGACTACCCGCACCAGTTCTCCGGCGGCATGCGGCAGCGCATCATGATCGCGATGTCCATCGCGCTCGACCCCGAGGTCCTGATCGCCGACGAGCCGACCACGGCGCTCGACGTGACCGTCCAGGCCCAGATCATGGAGCTTCTCGCCGAGCTCCAGCGCGAGAGCAACATGGGCCTGATCCTGATCACCCACGACCTCGGCGTCGTCGCCGACGTCGCGGACAAGATCGCGGTCATGTACGGCGGGCGGATCGTGGAGAACGCCCCGGTGCACGAGATCTACAAGGCTCCCGCGCACCCGTACACCAAGGGCCTGCTGGAGTCGATCCCCCGGGTCGACCTCAAGGGCCAGGAGCTCTACGCGATCAAGGGCCTGCCGCCCAACCTGCTCGACATGCCGACCGGCTGCGCGTTCCACCCGCGGTGTCCCTACCGCCAGGACAACTGCGTGACCGACGTCCCCCCGCTCCACGAGATCAGCGGCGTGCGCAGCAGCGCCTGCCACTACTGGAGGGAGGTCCTCGATGGCTCCTGACAAGGGTGCTCCGATCCTCGAGGTCCGTGACCTGGTCAAGCACTTCCCGCTGACCCAGGGCATCGTCTTCAAGAAGCAGATCGGCGCCATCAAGGCGGTCGACGGCGTCTCCTTCGACCTGCACCGGGGCGAGACCCTGGGCATCGTGGGCGAGTCGGGCTGCGGCAAGTCCACGCTGGCGAAGGTGCTCATGGCACTGGAGCGGCCGACGTCCGGCACCGTCAAGATCGACGGCCAGGACATGGGCAAGGCCACCGGCTCCAAGCTCAAGCGCATGCGCCGCAACATCCAGATGGTGATGCAGGACCCGTACACCTCGCTGAACCCCCGGATGACCGTCGGTGACATCATCGGCGAGCCGTTCGACATCCACACCGAGGTGGCGCCCAAGGGCGACCGGCGCAGGAAGGTGCAGGAGCTGCTGGAGGTGGTCGGCCTCAACCCCGACCACATCAACCGCTACCCGCACCAGTTCTCCGGCGGTCAGCGGCAGCGCATCGGCATCGCCCGAGGCCTGGCGCTCCAGCCCGAGATCATCGTCTGCGACGAGCCGGTCTCCGCGCTCGACGTGTCGATCCAGGCGCAGGTCATCAACCTGCTGGAGCGGCTGCAGAACGAGTTCAACCTGGCCTACATCTTCATCGCCCACGACCTGTCGGTGGTCCGCCACATCTCCGACCGGGTCGGCGTGATGTACCTGGGCAAGATGGTGGAGCTCGGCAAGGACGTCGAGATCTACGACAAGCCCGCGCACCCGTACACGCAGGCGCTGCTGTCGGCCGTCCCGGTCCCCGACCCCGACGGCCGCGAGCAGCGGGAGCGGATCATCCTCCAGGGTGACCCGCCCTCGCCGGCCAACCCGCCGAGCGGCTGCCGCTTCCGCACCCGGTGCTGGAAGGCGCAGGACATCTGCGCCACGCAGGAGCCGCTCCTGCAGATCCGGCCGGGGACGGCGCACGAGAGCGCCTGCCACTTCGCCGAGACGCACGACGTGGTCCACGTCCACTGACGCCTCGCGCGCTCAGCCCGCCACGTGCCTCGTGGCGGGCTTTCGCGCTTCCAGGGGCCTCAGCGGACCGCGATGAGGGCCGAGCCGTGGCCGAACAGGCCCTGGTTGACCGCCAGGCCGGTGCGGGCGCCCTCGACCTGGCGGGCCCCGGCCTGGCCGCGCAGTTGCCAGGTGAGCTCGCAGAGCTGCGCGATGGCCTGGGCGGGGACCGCCTCGCCGAAGGAGGCCAGGCCGCCGGAGGGGTTGACCGGCTGCCGGCCGCCGAGCGCGGTGTGGCCCGAGCGCAGCAGGGCGCCGGCCTCGCCGGGGGCGCACAGGCCGATCTCCTCGGTCCAGTCGAGTTCGAGCGCGGTGGACAGGTCGTAGACCTCGGCCAGCGACAGGTCCTGGGGGCCGAGGCCGGCCTCCTCGTAGGCGGCGTGGGCGATGGCCTCGCGGAAGGGGCGCGGCGGCGGTGGTACGGCGAGCGCGGAGTCGGTGGCGAAGGCGGGCAGGTCGAGGAAGGTGTTGGGGAAGTCCGGCGTGATCGTGGAGACGGCGGCCAGCCGTACGGGCCGGGTGTGGCCCAGGCGGCGGGCGTAGGACTCCGAGGCGAGCACGACGGCTGCGCCGCCGTCGGAGGTGGCGCAGATGTCCATCAGACGCAGCGGGTCGGCGACCATCGGGGAGGCGAGCACCTCCTCGGGCGTGACCGTCTTGCGGTAGCGGGCGTTGGGGTTGAGCGAACCGGCCAAGGCGTTCTTGACCTTGACCGCGGCGAACTCGGCGGGCGTGGAGCCGTGCACGGCCATCCGGCGGCGCGCGTAGAGGCCGAAGTACACCGGGTTGGAGGCGCCCAGCAGGCGGAAGCGCAGCCAGTCGGGGTCGTCGGGGCGCTCGCCGCCGACCGGCTTGAAGAAGCCCTTGGGCGCGGCGTCGGCCCCGACGACGAGGGCCACGTCGCACAGGCCGGCCAGGATGCGGGTGCGGGCGACGTCGACGGCCTGGGCGCCGGAGGCGCACGCGGCGTAGCAGGTGGCGATGCGGGCGCCGCTCCAGCCCATGGCCTGGGCGAAGGTGGCTCCGGCGACGAAGCCGGGGTAGCCGTTGCGCACGGTGGCCGCGCCGACCACGTACTGCACGTCGGTCCAGGCCAGGCCGGCCTCGCGCAACGCCGCCCGCGCCGCGGCCACGCCGTACTCGGTGAAGGGGCGGCCCTGCTTGCCCCACGGGTGCAGGCCCGCGCCCAGCACGACGACGCTCACGCGCGCCACATCCAGCGCTCGCCGGAGCTGGTCAGCTCCAGCTCCATGCCCACCCGCAACTGCTCGGCGGTGAGCCCCTCGACCTGGCCGAGCACCACGAGGCGTTCCGTCTCCAGCTCGACCGCGGCCACGGTGATCGGCACGTACGGCTCGGCCGCCTCGTAGGGCGGGGGCGGCGGGTAGCAGGAGTTGGTGTAGGACCAGACCCGCCCGCGTCGCGACAGCCGCGTCTCGACCAGCTCCTCGCCGGCGCAGTGCGGGTTGGGGCAGAAGCCGCTCCTGGGCGGGAAACAGACGGTACGGCAGGCCGTGCACCGGGTGCCGACCAGGTAGGTCAGCCCGTCCTTGACGGTGAACCACATGCGCCGAGTATCACACAAGCGCTTGCTTGAGTCACCGCCGCGCGATCACCCGGATCGACATGGCCGTCACGAGCAGCACCATCGCCAGGATGGTCACGTACCGCGAGATCGGCGCCCGGGGCTGGGGCGCGGCGAAGGCGTCGAGCGAGGCGCCCTCCGGCGACTCACGGGCCAGCAGCGCGGCCGCCTTGAGCGCCCGGTGGGCGTCGGCCAGCCCGTGGCCGAGCGAGCGGCTGTGGCCTGAGCCGGGCCGGCGGCGCGTGCCGTACTCCAGCGCGCGGCGCACCTGCGCGGGGGCGAGGCCGGGGTAGCGCGCCCGGATCAGCGCCGCGACCCCGGCCACCATGGCGGCGGCCGGGCTGGTCCCGTCGCCGATGACGTAGGACGCCGAGCCGTCCGCGCCGACGATCTCGGTGCCCGGCGCGACCACCGACAGGTAGTCCTGGCGGTTGGAGAAACCGGCCGCGCGCAGGTCACGGTCGACCGCCCCGACGGCGATCACGCCGGGGTAGGCGGCGGGGTAGTTGCGCCGGTTGGTGCTCGCGCCGTCGTTGCCCGAGGAGGCGACCAGCACCGAGCCCTTGGCCAGCGCGTACCGCACCGCCTCGGCCTCGGCGGGCGAGCCCTTCCAGGTGCCGCTGCCGCCGCCGAGCGACATGCTGATCACGTCCGCGCCGGAGTCGGCGGCGTACCGGATGCCGCGGGCGAGCGCGGTGTCGGAGACGGGCGCGGTGGACGGCGCGCAGCCGGCGCACCGGCGTTGCAGCTCGCGCAGCGGGTCGTCGTTCTCCAGCGTGACGCGGATGGAGAGCACCTCGGCCTCGGGCGCCACGCCCAGCACGCCGCGCCGGTTCTCCTTGCCGTGCCCGCGCCCGGCGATCAGGCTGGCCATGGCGGTGCCGTGGTGGCCCCAGCGGGCCTGGGGCCGGCGGCGGGCGCCGGTCAGGTCGGGGCCCTCGACCACCGCGCCGCGCAGGTCGGGGTGACGGCCGTCGACGCCGGTGTCGAGCACGGCGACCAGGGCCCCGCCGCCCCTGGTCACCCGCCAGGCCTCCGGCAGGTTGAGCGCGGTGATCTGCCACTGCTTGGCGCGCACCGTCGCGGCCACGTCGTCGCTCGTTCCCGCCGGCAGGAGCAGGAGTGGCACGAGGAGCAAAGGGGGGAGGGGGGACACGTCGGTGAATTCTGGCAGGCCCCACCGGAGATTTCGGTAAGCACGACGATACGCGGGGTAATGTCCGGTGTGGCAACAACCGGAGTTACGGCTGTGCCGCAAGCGCTCAGAGCGGCGCGAGCTTCACCCGCGCGCCGGGCGGCAGGCCGAGCCGCTGCGCGGCGTCGCCGCAGTTGACCGCGATGGCGATCAGCCCGGCGGAGTCGGCGAAGGCGACCAGCTCGCCCGGCGCGACCGCCGAGTAGGTCTCGCGGAAGGGCATCGCGAGCTGCCGCCGCCCCAGCCGGACGTCGAGCGTGTCGCCGACGCGCACGCCCAGCGAGCGCAGGTCCCCCTCGGCGATGGACAGTTGCGTGTTGCCGTAACGGTCGACCGAGACGACCTCGCCCTCCACCGAGCCCTCGCGCAGCAGCGAGGTGGGCGAGGGCAGCGAGACCAGCCGGTTGATCGGGAGCTCGGGGCCGACCTCGGCCAGCTTGCGCCCGCCGGACAGGTGGGCGGCCACCGGCGCGAAGACGTCGCGGCCCGGGAAGGTGGGCGAGGTGGGCCGCAGGAAGAACTCGTCGTTCACGATCTCGTGCGCCGCGCTCGGGCCGCCGCAGGCGTGGATCGCCCACGACAGCAGGCCGTTGTCGGGGCCGATGAGGATCCGGCCGCCCGCCTCCACCGCGACCGCCCGCCGGGCGCCGCCCGCGCCGGGGTCGACCGCGGCGATGTGCACACCCTCGGGGAGGTAGGGCAGCGTCTGGGCCAGGACGGCCGCGCCACGCCGTACGTCTCCCGAAGGGATGAGGTGGCAGAGGTCGATGATGCGGGCCTCGGGCACGATCTTGAGGATCACGCCATGACAAGCCGCCACGTAGCCATCCTCAAGCCCGTAGTCGGTGAGAAGTGTGATGACAGGGGCCACAACAGGTGACTGTACGTCCCGCAAACGCCGGTGAACACCCACGTTCGGCACATTACGATGGCGACGGGCCGCGGTGACGAGAGGAGGAGATCATGGACACTGCACCGGTCAGCGGTGACAGTGCTGCCGAAAGACCCCTCACGGACCGGGACAAGGAACTGCTGGCCTTCGAGCGGCACTGGTTCCGGCACGCCGGGGCCAAGGAGCACGCCATCAAGGAGGCCTTCGCGATCTCGGCGACCCGCTACTACCAGCTCCTCAGCGAGCTGATCGACCGTCCTGAGGCTCTGGAGCACGATCCCATGCTGGTCAAGCGGCTGCGCAGGCTGCGGGCCACCAGGCAGCGCGACCGGGCGGCCCGCCGTCTCGGCCTGCGCCCCTGATGCCATGATGGGGTGATGCTTCCCACCGCGCGCACCGAGGCAGGCCGGGCCGGGATCGAGGCCCTCGTCCGCGATCCGGGCGGGGCCCTGATCGGACTCGACTTCGACGGCACGCTGGCGCCGATCGTCTCCGACCCGGCCCAGGCCCACGCCCATCCCGGCGCGGCAGGCGCGCTCGGCGCGCTGGCCGGCCAGGTGGGCACCATCGTGGTCATCACCGGCCGGCCGGTCGCCCACGTGCTGACCGAGCTGCCCGTCCCCGGCCTCGTCGTGCTCGGCCACTACGGCGCCGAGCGCTGGGAGGCCGGCGAGCTGTCGGCGCCGCCGCCGCATCCCGGGGTGGAGCGCGCCCGGGCCGAGCTCGGCCGGCTGGAACTGCCCGAGGGCGCGACGGTCGAGGACAAGGGCCGATCGGTGGCCGTGCACACCCGCCGCGCGGCCGATCCGGCGGGCGCCTTCGACGCGCTTCGCGCCCCGCTGGACGAGCTCGCCCGCGAGACCGGCCTGGTCGTCGAGCCGGGCCGTTTCGTGCTGGAGCTGCGGCCGCCGGGCATGGACAAGGGCCGGGCGCTGCTCGACTTCGCCGCCGAGCGTGGCGCGCGCTCGGTCTGGTTCGCCGGGGACGACCTGGGCGACCTGGCCGCCTTCGCCGCGGTGGACAAGCTGCGCGCCGGCGGGGTGCCCGGCGTGACCGTGGCCAGCTCCTCGGATGAGGTGGGCGAGCTGGCGGCGCGGGCCGACCTCGTCGTCCCAGGTCCGGACGGGGTGGTCGCGGCCCTTCAAGAGCTCGCCAACCGGCTCGCAAGCGATCACGGCTAGCGTCTGCGTCATGCTGACATCCTTGGTGGTGACCGCCTCCCTCCTCCTGGCCGGCGCGCCCGCCCAGAGCACCGCGACCAAGTCGTTCACCTACCGCGGCATGACCCTCCAGATCCCCAAGACCTGGAAGGTCGGCAAAGCCGACGCCTGGGGCGTGCACATCAAGACCGGCGGCTGCGACCGCACCGCCGCCGAGTGCCGCGGCTTCTACGTCCTCGGCCCGAAGGGCGTCGCCACGGCGCGTGAGGGCAACCCCTACGACACCGAGCAGCGCTTCCACCCGGGCACCGGCGTCTCGCTGTGCACGCCGGACAAGCGCTACTACGAGGGCTACCCGGGCAAGCTGGTCACCAGCGGGCTGCGGCAGGTCGGCCCGGGACACAAGGCCTACTACCGGGTCTGGCTCATCCGCTGCATGACCATGAAGTACAAGCCGACCGACACCTACTTCCAGGAGCGGGTCTGGTACCTGCCCAAGTCGAAGATCCTCGTCTTCGACGCCTGGGGGACCAACCGCCTCGGCGCGATCCTCAAGGCCGCGGCCTGGCGCTGAGCACGCCCGCCACCGCGAGGCCGATCAGGACCGGCACCATCAGGAAGGCGTTGACGGTGCCGTAACCGTCGGCGAGGGCGCCGAGCACCAGCGGCCCGGCGCCCACCGCGACGCTGGCCCAGATCGAGCCGATCGCCGAGGCCCGGTCGGGCCGGCCGCCGGAGTTGGCGATCACGCCGGACAGCGCGAGCGGGAAGTGCAGCGCGATGCCCAGCCCGCACACCACGACGCCGGTCAGCGAGAGCACCGGGTTGGTGCTGAGCCAGAACAGCACCCAGCCGGCCCCGGTGACCGCGAGCGCGCCGACCAGCAGGGTGGTCGTCGTCAGCCGCAGCGCCAGGCGGGCGCCGACGAACCGGCCGGCGGCCAGGCCCGCGGCGAGGGCGGTGACGGTGATCGCGGCGCGTTCCGGCGTCAGGCCGGTGCGGGTGGTGACCAGCACCGCGGCCCACAGGTTGAAGGTGAACTCCAGCGCCACGCAGCAGAACAGCACCGCCCCGGCGGCGTAGAACTTCCACCCGAACCGGCCGCGGTGCTGCCGGTGCTCGCCCTGGTGGTCCTCCTCGGGGATCCAGTACCTGCCCAGCGTCAGCGCGAGCACGAGCGTGCACGCCGGGGTGAGCAGCAGCGCCGCGCGCCAGCCGGCCGCGCTCTGCGCCGCCGCGCTCAGCAGGAAGGGCGCGAAGAGCGCGATCGTCGCGCCGACCGCGTTGGCCTCGCTGATCGCCGCCGGGCCCGCCGGGCCGTGGTGGTCGCTCAGCGCGGCCATCGAGGCGTACAGGGTCAGCGTGCCGAAGCCGCTGGCCAGGCCGTAGCCCAGCAGGGTGGCCGGCAGCGCGGTCGTCGCCACCACCAGCAGCACGCCCGCGTTGACGCCGGCCAGGCCGATCCAGGTCGTCGCGCGCCTGCCGTACTTCCTGACCAGGTACGGCAGAGCAAGCCCCGCGGCGATGCCGCAGAGCGCCATCGAGGTGCCGTGCAGGCCGGCGACGGTCTGCGAGACCCGCTGGTCCTTCTGCAGCAGTGGCAGGGCCGCGCTGAGGCCGTACAGGTAGGTGGCGAAGGTGCCGAGCTGGAGGTAGATGAGCCAGGTCGGGCGATCTCTCGTCAGGCGCATCGCGGCCGTTGTCACGCGGGGACCCCCAGGGTGTCGGGCAGGGTCAAAGCGTACTAAAGGGCATTCAACTGGGCGGCCAGCCACCTTTCCGGGGGCAGCGCGGTGGCCTTGGCCCGCAGCCGCAGGGCTCGCCGTACCCGCTCCTGCTCGTCCATGATCAGCGCGGCGTGCAGCGCGCGGGCGGTCTCGCCGACGTCGAAGGGGTTGACCACCAGCGCGTCCTCGCCCAGCTCGGCGGCGGCGCCGGCCTCGCGGGAGAGCACGAGCGCGCAGCGGTCGGACAGCACCGGCCCCTCCTTGGCGACCAGGTTCATGCCGTCGCGCACCGGGTTGACCAGGAGCACGTCGGCCAGGCGGTAGGCGGCCAGGCTGCGCGGGTAGTCGTCGTCGACGTTGAGGATGAGCGGGTCCCAGTCCTCCGTGGCGTACTCGTCCTCGATCTCCTTGGCGCAGCGCTGCACCGCGGCGGTGTACTCGCGGTACTCGGGCAGGTCGTGCCGGCTCGGGTAGGCGAAGGCCAGGTGCACCACCCGGCCGTGCCACTCGGGATGGGCGGCGAGGAACTCGCGGTAGGCCATCAGGCCGCGCACGATGTTCTTCGACAGCTCGGTGCGGTCGATCCGCACGATCAGCCGCCGCCCGCCGGTCTGCTCCCGTAATGCCGCGACATGGGACTCGACGTCGGGCTCGCAGGCGCGGGCCCACAGCGCGTCGCCGTCCACCCCCAGGCTGTGGACGCCGATGCGGGTGGTGCGCCCGTCATGGGTGACCGCTTCGGCGGAGACCTCCGCGCCGAGCAGGTGGCGGCAGCAGTCCATGAACGCGCGCGCCCAGCGCTCGGTCAGGAAGCCGGCGTGGTCGGCGCCCAGGATGCCCTCCAGCACCTCGCGCCCCACCTCGTCGGGCAGCAGCGAGAAGTACTCGGGCGGCGCCCACGGCGTGTGGCTGAAGTGCGCGATGCGCAGATCGGGCCGCTCGGCGCGGAGCATCGCCGGGGTGAGGGTGAGGTGGTAGTCCTGGACCATCACCCGCGCCTCGTGCGCCGCCTCCTCGGCCAGGGCCAGCGCGAAGGCGCCGTTGTAGTCGCGGTAGGACTCCCACTCGCGCTCGAAGCGGGTGCCGAAGTGCGGGCTGGTCGGGATGTCGTAGAGCAGGTGGTTGACGAACCAGAGCGTGGAGTTGGCAACCGCGTTGTAAGCCCGGTGAAAGGTGGCTGGGGGAATATCCAGCATGCGCAACGGACCGGTGTCGTACCCCGCGTGGTCGAGCCGGCCGCCGGGGGCCTGCCGTACCGCGCCGCGGTCGCCGTCGGACAGCGCGGCACAGACCCAGAGCACGTCCTTGGCCACCCCCGACAGGCCCGAGACCAGCCCGCCGCCGCCGCGTTTCATCGTCAGGACGCCGTCGGCGTCGACCGTGAAGGAGACCGGCCCCCGGTTGGAGGCCACCAGGACGCTGTTCATGAAAACCCTCCCCGCTCTTAGGATCTCTCTATGGCGCTTGATGAGCTAACCGAGGAACTGGCCCGATCCGCAGCGGGCGGCGATCACCGTGCGCTCGGTGAGCTGCTCAAGCGGATCGAGCCCGATGTGTTGCGGCACTGCGCCCGGATCTTGCCCTACCACCAGGATGCCGAGGAAGCCTGCCAGGACACGCTGCTGGCCGTGGCGCGAAACATCGGCCGGTTCGAGGGGCGGGCCCGCTTCAGCACGTGGCTGCACATCGTGACGGCCAACTGCGCGCGCACCACCTACCGCTCGCTCAAGCGGCGCGCGGCCGAGCAGACCTCCGACGAACTGCCCACCCAGCGGCCCGACGTGCGCCGGGTGAGCGTGATCGCCGGCTCGCGGCTCGACCTGCTCGACGCGATGGAGGCGCTGGAGGCCGACAAGCCGGACCTGGCGCAGGCTCTGGTGTTGCGCGACATCGTCCAGCTCGACTACAACGAGGTGGCCGAACAGCTCGGCATCCCGCTCGGCACCGCCAAGTCGCGCATCCACCAGGCGCGCAAGTACGTGCAGGCGGCACTGGGCGAGGACTACCGCTGAGACGGCCTGTCTCGACTGGCGAGACGCTGAGTTGTCAGCGTCGCCAGTCCAGGTAGAGTGCTGCGCAGAAACACAACTTCATATTGCTCATCCAGAGGGGTGGAGGGACCGGCCCTGCGAAGCCCCGGCAACCCTCCCGGTTCGTGCTCGTGACGTGACGAGGCCGACCGGGACAGGTGCCAATTCCGGCCCGTGACCAAGGTGGTCGCGGGCGAAGATGAGGGAAGGCCTCGCTTCATGTCGCTCGACTTCGGCCCTGCTGTCGCGCTCTCCTGCCGCGAATGCGGCACGCGCTACGACCTCGGTCCCCACTTCGCCTGTCTCGAGTGTTTCGGGCCGCTCGAGGTGGCCTACGACTTCGGTACGGTGACCCGCTCGGACATCGAGTCCGGTCCCGACAACATCTGGCGCTACCGGCGGCTCCTCCCGGTCCCCGTGGACGTGACCGAGAAGCGCAACATGAACCCCGGCTGGACCAAGCTGGTCCGCGCCGAGGGGCTCGGCAAGTCGCTCGGTCTCAAGTCCCTGCACATCAAGGACGACTCCGGCAACCCCACCCACTCCTTCAAGGACCGGGTGGTCGCGATCGCCGTCGAGGCGGCCCGCACCTTCGGTTTCCACACCCTGTCGTGCTCCTCCACCGGCAACCTGGCCGGCGCGGTCACCGCCGCGGCCGCCCGCGCCGGGCTGGAGGCCTGCGTCTTCATCCCCGCCGACCTGGAGCAGGCGAAGATCGCCATGGCCCGGGTGTTCGGCGGCAAGCTGATCGGCATCGAGGGCACCTACGACGAGGTCAACCGCTTCTGCTCGGAGCTGATCGGCGACCCGGCCGGCGAGAAGTGGGGCTTCGTCAACGTCAACCTGCGGCCCTACTACGCCGAGGGATCCAAGACGCTGGCCTACGAGATCGCGGAGCAGCTCGGCTGGCGGCTGCCGGACCAGATCGTCATCCCGGTGGCCTCCGGCTCGCAGCTCACGAAGATCGACAAGGGCTTCAAGGAGCTCGTCGCGCTCGGCCTCGTCGAGGAGAAGCCGTACAAGATCTTCGCGGCCCAGGCGACCGGGTGCTCGCCGGTGGCGGCGGCCTACAAGGCCGGGCACGACGTGGTCCAGCCGGTGAAGCCGGACACGATCGCCAAGTCGCTGGCGATCGGCAACCCGGCCGACGGCCCCTACGTGCTCGACATCGCCCGCCGGACCGGCGGCGCGGTGGAGGACGTCACCGACGCCGAGATCGTCTCGGCGATCCACCTGCTGGCCTCGACCGAGGGCATCTTCGCCGAGACGGCGGGCGGGGTCACCGTGGGAGTGCTGCGCAAGCTCGTGGCGGCCGGGAAGCTCGACCCCGAGCTGGACACGGTGGTGCTCAACACCGGCGACGGCCTCAAGACCCTCGACGTGGTCACGGCCGAGCCGTCCGCGGTGATCAAGCCCTCGCTCGACGCGTTTAGGAAGGTTATCTGATGAGTGTTTCGGTGCGGATTCCGACAATTCTGCGCACATACACGGGCGGAAGTGCAGATGTGCGCGGGGAGGGCGCGACGCTTCGCGAGGTGCTCCAGAAGCTCGACGCCGACTTCCCGGGTATCGGCGCGCGAATTCTGGATGAATCGGGCAAGATTCGCCGTTTTGTCAATGTCTATGTCGGGGAAGAGGACGTCCGTTTCTCCGAGGGCCTTGACACCGCGACGCCCGAAGGCGCGCAGATCTCGATCATCCCGGCGGTCGCGGGCGGCTGATCCGGCCCCTTCCGTACGACGCACCCCCTGGGCCCTCGCCCGGGGGGTGTTCGTATCTGCAGGGACATTTCAAACTTAAAGGAAATGTAGCGCTAAGCAGTTTTGTGCTTGACTCTGTTCCCCAATGCCACCTCACAGGTATGGTCGAGTGCGGTCGACTGGCTGGAAATCCCCTTAAGTCAGGAAGACTGCGGATCTTGCGAGAGGAATGGGCGAGGTCCGGAGCCCAGTTAGAGGAGTCGGAAGTGGCGCAGGGCACCGTCAAGTGGTTCAACGCGGACAAGGGCTACGGCTTCATCGCGGTAGACGGTGGTAAGGATGTCTTCGTCCATTACTCAGCGATCATGATGGACGGCTATCGGTCTCTCGAGCAGGGCCAGCGGGTCGAGTTCGAGATCACGCAGGGACAGAAGGGGCCGCAGGCCGAATCTGTCCGAGCGGTCTGACACACACACCTGGCCGGTGGTTCGTACGGCAACGCAGTCCGTGCGAACCGCCCACGAACGCGCGTGGCCGGGTCCGTTCCGGACCCGGCCCGAGCCCCGGCCTCCGGCGACCCGTCCCAGGTGAGGCACCCTCATGAGCAGCCGACTCATGGCGTCGGCTTGCACTCGACCGGGTAGAGTGCTAAACAGTTCGTTGGCACTCTCGATAGCAGAGTGCCAATGATGGATCGAGGCGATGGGGCCTGCCGCAGGGAGATGCAGGCCTATATGCCGTCGCGGGCTTCGGCTCGATCCCTTATGCAAACCACCCTGCATCTGGGAGGTCCAGCCTTATGGCAGCCAAGATGATCGCGTTTGACGAGGACGCCCGGCGCGGTCTCGAGCGCGGTATGAACCAGCTCGCCGACGCCGTCAAGGTGACCCTCGGCCCGAAGGGCCGCAACGTCGTTCTGGAGAAGAAGTGGGGCGCCCCCACGATCACCAACGACGGTGTGTCCATCGCCAAGGAGATCGAGCTCGAGGACCCGTACGAGAAGATCGGTGCGGAGCTCGTCAAGGAAGTCGCCAAGAAGACCGACGACGTCGCGGGTGACGGCACCACCACCGCCACCGTGCTCGCCCAGGCGCTGGTGCGCGAGGGCCTGCGCAACGTTGCCGCCGGCGCCAACCCGATGGCCCTGAAGAAGGGCATCGAGGCCGCCGTCGAGCGCGTCAGCGAGGAGCTCTCCAAGCTGGCCAAGGACGTGGAGACCAAGGAGCAGATCGCTTCGACCGCCTCCATCTCCGCCGCCGACCCCGAGATCGGCGCGCTCATCGCCGAGGCGATGGACAAGGTCGGCAAGGAAGGCGTCATCACCGTCGAGGAGAGCAACACCTTCGGCCTCGAGCTCGAGCTCACCGAGGGCATGCGCTTCGACAAGGGGTACGTGTCCGGTTACTTCGTGACCGACCCCGACCGGATGGAGGCCGTCCTCGAGGACCCCTACATCCTGATCGTCAACAGCAAGGTCTCCGCCAACAAGGACCTGCTCCCCGTTCTCGACAAGGTCGTGCAGTCCGGCAAGCCGCTGCTGATCATCGCCGAGGACATCGAGGGCGAGGCCCTGGCCACCCTGGTCGTCAACAAGATCCGCGGGCTGTTCAAGTCCGTCGCGGTCAAGGCGCCCGGCTTCGGTGACCGCCGCAAGGCCATGCTGAACGACATCGCCATCCTGACCGGCGGCCAGGTCATCGCCGAGGAGGTCGGTCTCAAGCTCGAGAACGCCACCCTCGACCTGCTCGGCCGCGCTCGCAAGGTCGTCGTCACCAAGGACGAGACGACCATCGTCGACGGCGCCGGTGACGCGGACCAGATCTCCGGCCGGGTCAACGAGATCCGCTCCGAGATCGACCGCACCGACTCCGACTACGACCGCGAGAAGCTCCAGGAGCGCCTCGCCAAGCTGGCCGGCGGCGTCGCCGTCATCAAGGCCGGCGCGGCCACCGAGGTCGAGCTCAAGGAGCGCAAGCACCGCATCGAGGACGCCGTTCGCAACGCGAAGGCGGCCGTCGAGGAGGGCATCGTCCCCGGCGGTGGTGTCGCGCTGCTGCAGGCCGGCGCCAAGGCGTTCGACAAGCTCGAGCTCACCGGCGACGAGGCCACCGGCGCGGCGATCGTGCGCAAGGCTCTGGAGGAGCCGCTCAAGCAGATCGCGGTCAACGCCGGTCTCGAGGGCGGCGTCGTGGTGGAGAAGGTTCGCAACCTGACCCCGGGTGAGGGCCTCAACGCCGCGACCGGCGAGTACGTCAACATGTTCGAGTCGGGCATCATCGACCCGGCCAAGGTGACGCGCTCCGCGCTGCAGAACGCCGCTTCCATCGCGGCGCTGTTCCTGACCACCGAGGCTGTCATCGCCGAGAAGCCGGAGAAGACCCCGGCTGCTCCCGGCGGCATGCCCGGCGGCGGGGACATGGACTTCTAAGTCCTGATCCACACGCTTCAGGCGGTCCCTTCGGGGGCCGCCTTTTGCGTGTGCGCTCTTGGTGTTCGCGGGATTTTACCTACCTTTATTTGGCATTTCGGTTGGAGTCCTATTACAGTCCCGCGTTACCGGACGGTTATCGGCCTTCAACGGGAAGGCGGCCGTCCGATCGTCGAGTCCCCCGTGCGCGGGGAGCCGGGGACCCAACTTTCTGGGGTGAATCCGCGACCCCGAGCAGAGTGCGGCCTGCTCGAAACCAGCGGTAGGGCGGCTTTCTCCTGGCCCGAACCCGTCAGCTAACCCGGTAGGCGTCCTAGGAGAGGACCGCCCCCAATTGGATCCGATCTCGGACAAGTTGTTCAAGGTCATCGAAGCTGAACTGCCGTACAGGGAGGAAAGCGGCGGCTATACCAAATACGGCGACTGGTATGGCGCGCACGTCGACGACTCGTACTCCTTCAAGACCGCCGCCTGGTGTGACATGTTCCTCGCCTGGGCCGCGGATCAGGCCGGGGTGGCCGAATACGCGGGACAGTTCGCGTATACGCCGGCGCATGCCAACTGGTTCCGGCAGCAGGGTGCTTGGAGCACCACGCCGGAGCCTGGGGCGTTCGTGTTCTACAACTGGAGCGGGTCGAAGTCGGTCGGCGGGATCAGTCATGTCGGCATCGTGGAGAAGGTCGCCGGGACCAAGATCCATACGATTGAGGGGAACGCGGACGGCGTTTACCTCAAGCGGAAGGTTCGCGACACCGGGACGGTGGTGGGGTATGGGTTGCCGCGGCTGGTGAAGGTCGACGGGGCCACCTACGAACAGACCCTCGCCGCAGCCGCCACTCCCGCAGCCACGCCGCCGCCCGCGGTCGCCGCCACGCCGGCCGCGTCAGCTCCTGCCCCCGAGCCCACCGCCGCATCGGCCGCCCCCGCTTCTCCCGGCTCAGCTCTCTCACCGATGTTCCTTGGTGCCGGTGAGGGGGCGGCGTTGCAGGCTGCTGTGCTGAGCCGTACTCCCGGAGCGGAGAACCTGCCGCCGGCGGATGCGGGCACGGTGGTGCTGGCCGGGGTGTTCCTGACCGCCCTCGTCACCCGGCGGTGGCAGCGCCGCCCGGGACGGCACCGGGCGGCCGGCGGGTCAATCGATGGGATGACCTCGGCCTCACCCGGCCGGAGCGGCAAGGTCGGCCGGCTGCGCGATGCCGGGCGGCGCCGCCGTACCTAGCCTGAAAACGTGGGGTCGCGGCCACCGCACTGGCCGCGGCCCCACTCAATCACTAGTGGTATACCATTGCGGCGTCTCCCCAGCCGTGATCAGAAGGAGCCCGCCCGGTGCTGCGAGCGAAGCCGTCCAAACTGGGCCTGGGCACGGCCCTGTCCGCGCTTCGCGCCAACGGCCGGTTCCGGCTGCTCTGGCTGTCGAACCTGTTCTTCTTCGGCGGCGTCTGGACCCAGACGCTCGTGCTCGGCTGGCTCGCCTACGAGACGACCGGGTCGGAGTTCCTGGTCGCGGTCTTCACCGCTGCGCGGCTGGCGCCGATGTTGCTGGGCCCGATCGCGGGCGCGGTCGCCGACCGGCACAACCGGGTCGGCCTCCTGATCATCGCCTGCGCCTGGGCGCTGGTCACCGCGGGTGCCGTGGCCGGGCTGGCCTCGTTCGACCTGCTGCCGTACTGGGCGCTGGTGGCGGGCGGCCTGGCCCTCGGGCTGGCGCAGTCGCCCTCGCAGCCAGCCCGCTCGTCCATGGTGCTCGACCTGGTCGGACGCGAGAACCTGAGCAACGCCAACGCCCTGAACACGATGGCCATGAACCTGCCCCAGGTGATCGGTCCGGCGGCCGGCGGCGCGCTGATCTCCACGCTGGGCGCGCCGGCCGCGTTGTGGATCTCGACCGCCTGGTACGGGCTCTCGCTGGTGTTGCTGATCCCGCTGCGCGGCCTGGGCGACCCGGTCCGGCACGAGCCCGAGCGCGTGCTGTCGATGATCACCGGCGGGTTCCGCGCCATCGCCCGCAACCGGCTGGCGGTCGCCATCCTCCTGGTCACCCTCGCGGCCAACATCCTGCTCTGGCCGATCTACCAGTCGTTCATGCCGGTCTTCGCCCAGCAGTCGCTCGGCCTCGACGCCGCCGGGCTGGGCGTCCTGCTCACCTGCTGCGGCGTGGGCGGCCTGGTGGGGTCGTTGATCATCGCCGGGCTCGGCGACTTCCGCTTCAAGGGCGGCGCCTTCGTGCTGGGCACCGCCGGATGGGGCCTGCTGTGGGCGGTGTTCGCGGTGGCCCAGAACGTCACCGCCGCCTACGTGGTGATGATCGGCATCGGCGTGCTCAGCGCGGTCTTCGGGGTGCTGCAGACCACGCTGCTGCTCATGACCACCGAGCCCGCGCTCCACGGCCGGGCCCTCGGCGTGCAGGAGCTCGCCATCGGCGTGATGCCGGTCTCCGCGCTGATCCTGGGCGTCATCGCGCAGACCGTCGGCGTCGCCCTCACCACGCTCTGCGCCGGGCTCCTCCTGGCCGCCGCCCTCATCCTGCTCGCCGTACGGGTGCCCGAGCTGGTCCGGTACGGCTGAGCCTTCAGCCGAGCGGCTTGACCCAGCGGCCCCATTCCGGTTGTACGGCGTAGCCGGCCGCCTTCCAAGCGTGGTGGGCGAGGGTGTTGTCGTGGAGCACCATGGCATCCGCCCGGAACGCCCCGAACCCGGCGAACCGCTGCTCGGCGGCCTCGATCAGCTTGGAGCCGATGCCCTTGCGGCGATGATCCGGGTGGACGGCGAGGCGGTACAGGTGTGCCCGCCAGCCGTCCCACCCCGCGATGAGCGTGCCGGCCAGTTCCCCGTCCACCTCGGCGACCAGCAGGGCCTCGGGGTCGCGGTCGAGCAGGGCGAGCACCTTGCCGGCCGAGTCGTGCCGGTCGGTGCCCTCGGCGGCCTCCGCCCAGAAGGCGAGGATCTCGGGCACCTCGTCCTGGCGGGCGGGACGGATGGTCAGCACTTGGTCCTTCATGGCCGGACAAGCTAGCACCCGTCACCACGGACTCCCCTCCCAGCCTCCTGGAAAGGGCAGCCGGTGAGTCGGCTAGCGAGTGATCAGCAGATGCGTGGCCGCCTTCGTGCTGACCTGCTCAACCACCCGATAACCCTGCATGGCGTCCCCCAGCCCATCGAACAACCGCTCACCCCCACCGATGAACATCGGCGCCACCGCGATCCGCAACTCATCCACCAGCCGCGCCCGCAGGAACTGCCGGATCACCCCCGCGCCACCGGACAGCTGCACATCCTTCCCTCCGGTCGCCGCCACCGCCCGAGCCAGCACCTCCTCAGCAGTGCCGTCCACGAAGTGGAAGGAGGTCCCGCCCGCCAGCTTGAGCGTCGGCCGCGGGTGGTGGGTCATGACGAAGACGTCGTTGTGGAAAGGCGGGTTGTCGCCCCACCAGCCCTGCCACTCGTGGTCGTCCCACGGGCCACGCTGCGGGCCGAACATGTTCCGCCCCATGATCGTCGCCCCGAAGTCGCCCGCCGCCTGGAGCACCCGGTCGTTGTCCGGGCCCTCCTCGCCACCCTCCATCCCGTGCGACTCCCGGAAGGCGCGGGTGCCGACCATCCAGTCGTGCAGCGCGTCCGCCCCGTCCCCGAACGGCGCGTCCATCCGCTGCCCGGGTCCCGCGGCGTAGCCGTCGAGGGAGATGGTGAAGTTGGCGACGATCAGCTTGGCCATGACGGCTCCTTCGTGTGCAGTGTTCGGTGTCCTTCACCCCTTGGTCGGAGCCGCACTCGACTCCTCTACACACCCGGCCGACTATTTTTCCGCCACTTTGAGCACCATCAGCGACCCCTCCAGAGCCGCCACCATGGCGAACGGAAACCGATCGACCTCAAGACACAGCGCGACATCATCCGGATGCACGCCCAGCCGTACCCCCTCGGCCAGCTCGGCCGCCGCCCGCGACTCCCCGGCCCGCCGCAGGAACCCCGCCGCCTCCACCTCGTCTCCGCCGGCCCGGAGCGCGATGTACTCAGCGCACGCCAGATCCTCCTCGGCCCGCCCCTCCTCACCAGTCACCACGTACGTCACGCTCTCGCACCCGCGTTCCCGCAGCAGCCGGGCCGTCGCCTCGGCCACCACGAAACTCGCGCACAACACCAGCTCCGCGTCCTTCACCGCCAGCGCGCCCACCGTCCCCGCCGTCGTCTTCTGCACCACGGTCCGGCCGCTCAGGTCGACCGTCCGCAGCATCGCCGGCGAGTTCACCGCGTCGAACCCCGCCGCCGGCGTCCCGTCCTTCAACGCCACCCACCCGGGGTTGCGTGCTTTGAGCGCCAGCGCCTGGTCGAGACTCTCGGCCAGCACGATCCGCTCGGCCCCACGCGCGAACGCCCACGCCGCCACGGTGAACGCCCGCATCACATCGACCACCACCGCGGTTGCGGGGGTCTCAACCAACTGGGGGATGCCCAGGAACCGACTCTCCATCGGGCCATGATGGCCGTTCCTGCTCTCTGGGAGAAAAGAGCCGTCCCAAGTCGCTCGCCGCCGCAAGTTCTACGCCGTCTGGGCTGCTCCGAAAAAGGGCGGGCCTCAAGCGCTCCCTGGGCCGGTCGCCTCGTAGCCTGGGGCCTTCCTAGGTCGCTGCGGAGCGGGACGCGGGGGCTCCGAGGTGCTGCCCGATCGGCTTCTGATCTCGCGGTTGCTCGCTCGTCGACGGCTCGGGGGTCCGGGGGAGCTGGGCTCCCCCGGGAGGGGAGCCCGAGGCGGGCACGCGCGGAGCGCGCCCCACAGCGAAGGACCCTAGGTGAGGAGTTCGGGGAGGGGCTTGGCGTGGAGGACGGTGAGGGTGGTGACGGCGCGGGTGAGGACGACGTAGAGCCGGGCCAGGCCACGGGGTTCGGCGGAGACGATGTCGGCGGGTTCCACCACGATGACGTGGTCGTACTCCAAGCCCTTGGCCAGGGTGGCGGGGACGATGAGGAGGCGGTGGTCCTCGGTGGAGTCGGGGCCGAGCACGGTGTGGGGGAGGTCGGCCAGGGCGGCCGAGGTGTCGGAGACGAGGGCGTCGGGGGTGATGACGCCGATGGAGCCCTCACGGGCCAGCGCCTCGGTGACCGCGTCACGGAGGAGGGGGGCGCGCACCACGGAGTCGTGCGACGAGGGGCTCTGCCGTACGGAGAGGGAGCCGAGGCCGGGGCGGAGGGAGCGGGGGGCGGCCAGGGTGGGGGCGACGGAGGGCAGGAGCTGCGCGGCGTAGTCGAGGACCTCGCGCGGGACTCGGAAGCCGAGCGTGAGCTCGGTGACCTCGCCGGAGTCCTGGCCGAGGTGGTGCAGGACGGTCTCCCAGGAGCTGACCGACCAGGGGGTGGTGCCCTGGGCGAGGTCGCCGAGGACGGTGGCCGACCCGGTACGGCAGCGCCGCCCGAGCGCACGGAGCTGCATCTCGGAGAGGTCCTGGGCTTCGTCGACGACGAGGTGGCCGAGGGAGGGGGTGCGCTCCATGAGGTCGGCGAGCTCGTCGAGCAGGGCGGCGTCGGCGGCGCTCCACTTGGCGGACTTCCAGCCCCGGTACGGCTTGCCCCACAGCAGGAGCTCCTGCTCCTCCGGCGACAGGTCGGTGCGGGCGGCCTTGGCGAGGAACTCGGGGTCGGACAGGAGCCGGAAGAGCACCTGCTCGGGCACGAGCTTGGGCCAGACGGCGTCGACGAGCTGCTTGACCGGCTTGGAGCGGGCGACCTTGTCGTGGACGCGGTCGTCGGGCGCCTCGCCGCGCTGCTCCATGCGGACGAGCACGAGGTGGGCCAGGCGCTGGGTGAGGGCGTCACGGCCGGGGTTGTAGCGGGTGGTGCCGCGCAGGGAGGCGACGATCTCGCGGACCTCGTGGTCGGCGACGCGGAAGCGGTAGACGCCCTGCGTGTAGACGACGCCTTCGGTGGGCTTGGTGATGTGCGCCCAGAGGGCTCGTTCGAGGACCTTGGCCATGCGGGCCGAGCCCTTGACCGCGGAGACGGAGGGGTCTTCGGTCACGGTGCCGGCGCCGAGGAGGTCGGCGACCGTGGTCTGGTCGACCTTGACCTCGCCGAGGGCGGGCAGGACGGAGGAGATGTAGGAGAGGAAGGCGCGGTTGGGCCCGACGATCATCACGCCGGCGCGGGCGAGGCGCTCGCGGTGGGTGAAGAGCAGGTAGGCCGCGCGGTGCAGGCCGACGGCGGTCTTGCCGGTGCCGGGGGCGCCCTGGACGCAGACGGTGGTGCCGAGGTCGCTGCGGACGATCTCGTCCTGGTCGGGCTGGATGGTCGCGACGATGTCGCGCATCGGGCCGGTGCGGGGGCGTTCGATCTCGTCGGTGAGGATCTTGGAGGGGCCGAGGTCGGCGCCGGTGTCGAGGGGCTCGTCCTCGAAGGCGGTGAGCTTGCCGCCGTGGTAGCCGAAGCGGCGGCGGAGCCGTACGCCCATGGGGTCGGCCGGGCTGGCCTGGTAGAAGGCGCGCGAGACGGGGGCGCGCCAGTCGATGACGAGCGGGCGGCTGGTGCCGTCGTGGACGTGCCGGCGGCCGACGTAGATCGTGGGCGGCAGGTCGTCGTCGGCGGAGCGTTCGAGGCGGCCGAAGAACAGCGGCGTGTCGGGGTGGTCGGCGAGCGCGGCGACGCGCTGGTCGAGCAGCGACTGGAGGATCTGCTGCGAGACCCAGTCGCCGGCCGCGTCTGAGGAGAGGGACTGCGCGTGTTCGCGCATCGCCTGGAGGGCGCGGCGGGATTCGGCGAGGTGGGCCTGTTCGGCGGTGAGTATGTCGGGTGCCGGTGGTTCTGCGGGCATGCGGAAGTGCCTCCCGGGAGGTGGTGGTCATCTGAGGTAGCGAACCGACAAGCTTAGTCGTCGAGCGGGCAGGCATCCAAAAGGTTTTCCCTGGGTACAGGGAGGGCGTGCGCCTGGGCTTCTCGCCGGTTCTCCCCACCGTCGCCAGCTTCCTGCTCGCGGCCCTGTGGGGTCTGTCGGTTTTCGCCGGGTGGGGTTTGGAGGCGTTCTGCGCCGATGGGGAGGCGTCCGGTGCGTGCGCGGAGCGGTTGGCGACGTCTAATCTGGTTTCGGGGGTATTCGCGGTTTCCGGGGGTGCGTGTACGGCTGCCGCATGGTTCTCCCGGCGGGATGAGCGGCTGTTCGACCGGGTGATGGCCGTGGCGGTGGCGGCCTGGGTCATGGCGGTCGCGGTGCTTTTCCTGGGCGGCCTGCTCGCCGGCTAGACCAAAACAACACTTCCTACGAAAAATCCGGGCATATCCAGTGGATTCCTTGAATCATGGGGTATGTCGCGTTCGAGCGTGATGCGTAGGGGACTTGTCACCCTGGTGAGGGGGGTGCTTTCGATGACCCGTGGATGTTCCTGGACCTAGTGGGGAACCGTCCGGCTCGGGGAGCCGGACGGTTCGTTCGTCTGCAAGACGCGGGTCACACGTCGTCGGCGTCGACGATCTGGTAGGCGTACCCCTGCTCGGCCAGGAAGCGCTGCCGGTGCGCGGCGAACTCCTGGTCGACGGTGTCCCGGCTGACCACGGTGTAGAACCGCGCGCCGCCCCCGTCGGCCTTGGGCCGCAGCACCCGGCCGAGCCGCTGGGCCTCCTCCTGGCGGGACCCGAAGGTGCCCGACACCTGGATCGCGACCGCCGCCTCGGGCAGGTCGATGGAGAAGTTGGCCACCTTGGAGACGACCAGCACCTGGATCTCCTTGTCGCGGAAGGCCTGGAAGAGCTCCTCCCGCTCCTTGATCCGCGTCTCGCCCTTGATCACCGGCGCGTTGAGATGCTCGCCGAGCTCGTCGAGCTGGTCGATGTACTGCCCGATGACCAGCACCTGCTCGCCCAGGTGCTTGCGGACCAGCGCCTCGGTCACCCGGGTCTTGGCCGGCGCGGTCGCCGCGAAGCGGTAGCGCTCGTCGGACTCGCACATCGCGTAGGTAAGCCGCTCGTCGTCGCGCAGGGTGACCCGCACCTCGACGCAGTCGGCCGGGGCGATCCAGCCCTGGTTCTCCATCTCCTTCCAGGGCGCGTCGTAGCGCTTGGGGCCGATCAGCGAGAACACGTCGCCCTCGCGGCCGTCCTCGCGCACCAGCGTGGCGGTGAGGCCGATGCGCCGGCGGGCCTGCAGGTCGGCGGTCATCCGGAAGATCGGCGCGGGCAGCAGGTGCACCTCGTCGTAGACCACCAGGCCCCAGTCGCGGGCGTCGAAGAGCTCCAGGTGGGAGTAGACGCCCTTCCGCTTGGCGGTCATGACCTGGTAGGTCGCGATGGTGACCGGGCGGATCTCCTTCTTGGAGCCGGAGTACTCGCCGATCTCGTTCTCGGTCAGCGAGGTGCGCTTGAGCAGCTCCTGCTTCCACTGGTGCACGCTGACGGTGTTGGTGACCAGGATCAGCGTGGTCGCCTTGGCGTGCGCGAGCGCCGCCGCGCCGACGATGGTCTTGCCGGAGCCGCAGGGCAGCACGACCACGCCCGAGCCGCCGTGCCAGAAGGCGTCGGCCGCCTCCTTCTGGTAGGGGCGCAGCGTCCAGCCCTCCTCGCGCAGCTCGATCGGATGGGCCTCGCCGTCGACGTAGCCGGCCATGTCCTCGGCCGGCCAGCCGAGCTTGAGCAGGGCCTGCTTGATGTTGCCGCGCTCGCTCGGGTGCACCGCGACCGAGTCGCCGTCGATGCGCTCGCCGAGCATCGGCTGGATCTTCTTCGAGCGCAGCACCTCTTCGAGCACCGCGCGGTCGCTGGTGGTGAGCACCAGCCCGTGCACCGGGTGCTTGTCGAGGCGGAGCCTGCCGTACCTCGCCATGGTCTCGGCGATGTCGACGAGCAGGGCGTGCGGCACGGGGTAGCGGCTGTGCGCGATCAGCGCGTCGACGACCTGCTCGGCGTCGTGCCCGGCGGCGCGGGCGTTCCACAGCGCGAGCGGGGTGACGCGGTAGGTGTGGACGTGCTCGGGGGCGCGCTCGAGTTCGGCGAAGGGCGCGATGGCGCGGCGGCACTCGTCGGCCTTGTCGTGGTCGACCTCGAGCAGCAGGGTCTTGTCGGACTGGACGATGAGCGGGCCGTCGTTCACAGGCTCCCTTTCGTGTGCGCGAGCAGAGGCGGTCGCGCCGGTACGGCTACCGCATATCCAACACGCACGGAGCCCTGAACAGTCCCTAAATCCCGCGACTGTCCAGGACGATCATCACCGCGATGAAGGCCGCCATCAGCACGAACCCGGCGGCGAACACGCTCCACGCCCAGCGGGTGAGCACGCGGGCGCGGGCGGGCTCGGTGGTGACGCGGCCGAGCGCCTTGCCGGCCACGATGGCGCCGGCGATGCCGAAGACGTTGAAGCAGGAGACGACGCCGATGAGGTTGACCACGAGGGCGACGATCGCGTTGGTGCGGGCCCGCTCGATCTCGCGGTGCACCTGGGGCGGGGGAGCGCCGTAGGCGTAGGCGGGCGGCGGATGCTGGCCGTACGGCGCCCCGTAGGGCTGGTAGGCACCGTAGCCCGGCTGGGAGTCGTAGGGCTGGGTCACGAGTCCACATTTATCACGAATTGGCCGGTCTGCCGGGCCGGAGAAACGAAACAGCGGCGGGAACCGCGAGGTTCCCGCCGCCGAGTCCGGCACTCACGCGCTCCGCGGCTCCCAGCGGAAGTGCTTGCGCGCGATGAGCACCCCGACCACGATCCAGGCGACGATGAGCAGCAGCCGCGGCCCGGCCGCCACCCATCCCTGGACGAAGTCGACCGCGGGATGCGGCGCCCCCGCGGTGAAGTCCTGACCGAAGTAGCCGATCCGGATGACGTCCACCACCGGCGAGAGCGGCAGGGCCGCCGCCACCCGCTGGACCATCTCCGGCATGCCCGCGAGCGGGAAGCTGGCCTGCGAGGTGGTCGCCAGGATCAGCATCGCGGGCAGCACGGTGATCTGGGCCGACTCGCCGGTCTTGGTGAAGCCCGACATCGCCGCCGCCATCGGCACGAACATGATCGAGCCGAGCACGACGCCGAGGAAGAGCAGCAGCGGGTTACGCGGCAGGTGGCCGCCGAGCGCGACCAGGCCGAGCGTGATGATCGCGGCGACCTGGAAGACGTAGATCAGGGTGCAGGCCAGGCCGCTGCCGCCGAAGATGGCCGCCTCCGACAGCACGCTGCCGCGCATGCGCTTGAGCACCAGCTCCTCGCGCCGGACGGTGAAGAGCGTGGTCAGGTGCATGAAGGTGACGAAGAAGCCGATGAGCGCCAGCATCCCGGTCAGGATGTAGAGCCCGGCGGGCACGCCCGCCACGTATCCGTCCTTGAGCACCAGGGCCACGCAGCCCAGCAGGAACGGGAAGGCGATCGTGGTGAAGAAGGCCATCCGGTTCCTGGTCAGCATCGCCAGGTCCAGCCTGGCCAGACGCAGGGTGTGTTCAAGCAGCATTGGCCACCTCCAGGAAGACCTCCTCCAGCGAGGCGCTCCGCACCTCCAGGCGGTCGAGGACGATTCGGTGCTCCGCGGCCCACGCCAGCAGCGAGGCCAGGGAGTTCTGGGTCAGGGCCGGGTCCGCGCCCAGCCGGTACTCGGCGGCGCCGCGCTCCACCTTGGCGGGCACGCCGCCCAGCAGGGGGAGCCCGGTGCCGGGCAGGTGGTCGGGGGCCTGGAAGGTGATGCGGTTGCCGCGCTGGGCGACGACCTCGGCGATGGTGCCGGCCACCTCGATCCGCCCGGCGTTCATGATCGCCAGCCGGGCGGCCAGCCGCTCGGCCTCCTCCAGGTAGTGGGTGGTGAGCAGGACGGTGGTGCCGGCCGCGACCAGGTCCTGGATGATCGTCCAGGTGTTGCGGCGGGCCTCGGGGTCCATGCCCGTGGTCGGCTCGTCCAGGAAGAGCACCTTGGGCTGGGAGAGCGTGGCCAGCGCCAGGTCCAGGCGGCGCTTCTGGCCGCCGGAGAGCTGCCGGACCTGCACGCCCGCCTTGTCCTCCAGGTCGACCCGGCCGAGCACCTCGGAGACCGTCAACGGCTTGGCGGGGGAGACGTCCCGCCAGAACCGGACCGTCTCCGACACCGACAGATCGCTGAAGAAGCCGCCTTCCTGCAACATCAGGCCGACGTGCGGCCGGACCTTCGCCCGGTCGGCATGCGGGTCGTGGCCCAGGACGCGCAGCGTGCCCGAGGTGGGCGGGCGGAAGCCCTCCAGCACCTCGATCGTGGTGGTCTTGCCGGCGCCGTTCGTGCCCAGCAGCGCGAACAGCTCGCCCTGCTGTACCTCGAAGGAGATGCCGCGCACGGCCTCGAAGTCGCCGTAGCGCTGGTGCAGGTCCCGGACGACGATGGGGGACTGGGGGGTCGCATTCACGGTTCTGTCTCGTCTCGAAAGGGTGTGAAGAGCCATGATCACCTGACCATCTCGTAGGATTTGATCATTGAGAGATCGCCGACGGCAACGCCGGTGATGAAGCCGGGGTCGAAAAGCCGGGCCGCGGCGGCCCGTACCTCCTCGTGCGTGACGGTGGCCAGCGCGTCGCCGTGCCGCACCAGCTCTTCCGGGGTGCGCTCCAGCAGCGCGGTGGCCAGGCCGGCGGCGTCGCCGACCGACTCCAGCCACCGGCCGACCAGGTAGGCGCGGGCGCGCTCGATCTCCTGCGCGGTGAACGGCTCGGTGGTCACGCCTTCCAGGAGGCGCGCGAACTCCTCGATCGCCGTCCGCGCGGCCTCGCGCCGGACGTCGAACGAGCTCAGCACGAGGCCGCTCGGCTCCAGCGCGGTGCGCGCCGAGTAGGTCAGCCGCAGCCGGTCCCGCATGGTCGTGGCCAGCCGCGAGGAGGAGTGGCCGCCGAAGACCGCGCTCGCCAGCTCCACCGCGGGCGTGGGCTCGGCGACCGTGCCGAACAGGAGCTGCACCTGGGCGGCGCCGTCGCGGTGCAGTCCCCGCCAGGCCTTCTTCCGGTACGGCGGAGCCGCCGCGGCGACCGGTTCCGCGCTGCCCCGCCAGCCGGCCAGCGCGTCGGCGGCCAGCGCGAGGGTGTCCTGCGGGTCGAGCTCGCCGGCGACGACGAGCGTGGCGCCGCCCGGCCGCAGCCGGCTGCGGTGCAGGCCCGCCAGGCTCTCCGCGCTCACCTGGTCGACCGGCCCCGACACCTCCGGCGCGAGACCGACCAGGCGGCGTACGGCCCCGCGCGCGGTCGTGGCCGGATGGGCGGCGAGCGCGGCCAGTTGCCGCGTCACCAGGCCCCGGATGGCCGCGATGTCGTCGGCGGCGTAGCCGTCGTCCTGGACCAGCGCGGAGGCGACGACCTCCAGCGCCTGCCGCAACGTCCTCGCCGGGCCGTCCCCGCTCAGCACGAGCCGGCGGGTGTCGGCCAGCGGCAGCACGGTCCAGCCGGCGCGCTCCAGCTCGGCCGCCCGCGGGCAGCGGCTCTCGCGCAACACCATCGCGCCCAGGATCGAGGCGTCGGCCGCCTCGCCGGAGGCGATCGGGACGCAGAGCCGTACCGCGGCCAGGGGAAGGCCGGGGCAGCGGACGGCGAGCACGCGCAGCCCGTTCGGCAACGTGGCCGAGGCCGACTCGGGCACCCGCGCCGGGCGGTGCCCGCCGAGCGGGGGCAGGCCGGCCGGCTCGGCGCCGGAGGCGGCGGCCGTGCGCTGGTGGACGGTCTCGGGTTCGGCGGGCACGGGAGCCAGCGGCGCACGCCGGCCGCCGTCGCCCGCACCCGGCCGGGTCTCGGACGGGGTCACCAGC
Source organism: Nonomuraea sp. NPDC050328 (assembly GCF_044459405.1). Taxonomy (NCBI): domain Bacteria; kingdom Bacillati; phylum Actinomycetota; class Actinomycetes; order Streptosporangiales; family Streptosporangiaceae; genus Nonomuraea; species Nonomuraea sp. NPDC050328. The sequence continues at coordinate 44,588 of NZ_JBITIW010000010.1, forward strand.
ACCAGCGCGCGCGGCTGGTCGCCCAGCCGTCGCCCGGCCTGCGTGACCTGCTCGGCGGTGATCCGGTGCAGCCGCTCCGGCAGCTCGCCGAGCAGGTGCGGGGCGTCGAACAGCAGCTCCAACCGGCTCAGTGCGCGGGCCCGTTCGACCGGCCGGGCGTGGGCGCGGCTCCACGCGGCGCCGGCTCGGACGGCGGCGCCCTCCAGCTCGCTCGCCGACAGGTCCGGCACGCTCAGCTCGTCCTCGATCAGCGCGAGCACGCGCTCGGCGGAGCCCTGGTGGTAGGCGGCGACGGAGAAGGTGTCGGGGTGCCGGGCGCGCAGGATGCCCCCGGCGGGACCGCAACCGGAGCGCACGGTGACCTCGCCGAGCCCGGCCTCGGTCAGCGAGCGCCGCAGCCGGCTGCTGAGCCCGTCGGTCAGCAGGGCCGACAGCAGCACGTGGGCGAGGTAGCCGTCGAGGTCGGCGGCCGGGTCGGGCAGGGGATAGCCGACGGCCAGGGCCGGCGCGGTCGCGTGCTGGTCGACCTGCCGGAGCTCGCCGCCGCGCGGCTGTTCCTCGATCCGGCCGGGCAGCGGCTCGCGGCCGGCGATGTCGCCGAAGTGGCGCTCGATCAGCTCCACGTCGGGCTCGAAGTCGCCGCAGATCGCCAGCACCGCGTTGGCCGGGTGGTAGTGGCGCTCGAAGAACTCCCGGCAGTCGGCCACTCCGGCCGCCTCCAGGTCGCCGAGCTCGCCGTAGCCGTCGTGCGTGCAGGCGAAGGAGGTGTAGAGCGTCCGCGCCAGCAGGGTTCCGGGGAAGCGCGCGTAGGGACGGCTCAGCACGTTGCGCCGGATCTCGTCCCTGACCACCTCGCGTTGCTTGGTCAGCGCCGCCTCGTCCAGGAGCGGCGCGCGCATCCGGTCGGCCTCCAGGAACAGCACCCGTTCCAGGGCCCCGCCGGGCACGCTCGCGTAGAAGTTGGTGGCGTCCGGGCCGGTCGTGCCGTTGAAGCTGCCGCCGGAGGCCTGGATCACCCGGCCGTGGGCGCCGGGCGGGACGTGCAGGCTCCCCTCGAACATCAGGTGCTCGAAGAGGTGCGCGAACCCGGCCCGGCCGGGCGGCTCGGTGCGGAAGCCCACGCCGTAGTGGACGCTGACCCCGACCGTGGTGGCGGCCGGGTCGGGCGCCAGAACGAGACGCAGCCCGTTCGGCAGGCAGGCGCGGATGAGTTCGCGCATGATGACATTCCCTCTCTGGCAGATAAGGGCAGGTTGGTGCAATTTCGTTGACCCTTGTCGGGCCGGTTTCCTAGCGTTGAAGTTCAGCCTGTGGCGCCCGCCGGGTGGCGCCGGAGAAGAGGACGAGAATGGCCACGACGCGAGGGGACCGGGCGTGCACTGTTCCGGTCGGCGAATATGAGTGCTGCTTTCAATCCGGCCTGGAATCTGCTTTTGGCCCCGAGCTTCTCCATCAGTTCCGCGGTTACCCGCCGGACGGTGCGCAATGAGACGCCGAGACTCCGGGCCGCCGCCTCATCGGTGCATCCTTGTGCGAGAAGCTGCAGGACCTGCCATTCGCGGGCGGAGATGGGCTGCGCGGCCGGCGCCGTTACGCCGAGCCTGGCAGCGGCTGCCCCCCGTGCTTGGGCGCGGGAGAGCAGGAGTGTCATGCCCGTTTCCGGACGGACCACGGTGAGGGCTTCCCCGTCGGCGCGGCGCAACAGGGCGAGCTCTTCCAGCAACATCAGGCAGCGACGGACCGCGGACGGTTCGCCGTCCAGCCGCTGCACCAACTCCATGAAGGTCAGCGCAGGGCCGGCGGCCAGCAGCGCGTAGACCTGGACGACCTCCACCTCCTCGGTCATGACTCCGCCCCCTTGGCGAGCAGCAGGACCAGGGCGCTGGTCAGCGTCCGGCCGCACTCCTCCAGTTCGGCCACCTCGACGTGCTCGCCGGGCCGCCGGGTCCTGGTCGTGTCGCCGGGCCCGTAGAGCACCATGGGCACGCCGAGTTCCTGGAAGACGTGGGCGTCGCTGGGGCAGGGGTACTGGCACCAGCTCAGGCCGGGGTTGACCGTGCGCAGCAGGTCGGCGAAGGTCGTGTGGCCCAGGCTCGTGGCCGGGGACAGCAGTTCGCGCTCGCTCCAGCTCGGCAGCGGCAGCCCGGCCGGGTGGAACCGGTCGTGCAGCCGGTCGTCGATCACCTTCCTGGCCACCTCCGCCGGCAGCAGCGGCGGCAGGGCCAGGGTGAAGTCCACCTCGCCGGACAGGGCGGGCGTGGACGGGTCGAGGCCGGCGGCCACCCGGCCGGGCAGGACGTACCTGATGCCCTGCCGGGTGGGGTAGAGCTGGCGCAGCTCCTCGTTGGCGTCGTTCAGGGCGAGCACGGCGGCCGCCGCGTGCGTCGCCGCGTTGTGGACGTCGGCGGCGTAGGCCATCGGCCCCGGCGCGCCCCAGCTCGTGAGCCGGTGGCGGGAGAAGCCGTAGGCGGTCGTGCAGACGTGCCGGTCGGTCGGCTCGGTCAGGATCGCCAGCTCGGCGTCGTCCAGGAGCGCGGCGAGCGCGTTCGTGCCCGCGCCGTCGCGGTGCCCGTCGGCCACGAGCTGGACGGTGAGCCGGCCGTGCAGGTCGCTGCGCCGGGCCAGCTCCGCCACCGCGGTGACGATCGTGGCCACGCCGCCGAGCATGTCGCTCGTGCCCGTGCCGTGGATCCGGCCCGAGCGCAGCTCCCCGCCCGAGTCGTCCATGATCGGCTGGTCGATGTCGAGGTGGCCGTTGAGCACCACGTGGCGCCCACCGGGCCCGAGGTCGCAGGTGGCCAGCACCTGCCGGGCGCCGTCTCGCTCGCGGAGCTCGGCGGTCAGGCCGTGCTCGGTCAGCTCGGCGGCGGTCAGTTCGGCGGCGAGCGCCGCGCCGTCGCTCGCGTGGGTGGGTCGCAGGCCGGCGAGCCTGGATGTGAGCTCCGCTGTGGAGAGGGTCATCGTTTCACCTCCTGGTCAGGACGGTAGGGAATGCTGCTTGCCGGGAGTAGGGAGAAGATGCCAGGTGTCAGGCATTGACCATCCGGCGTTGCGCGGCGGTCTCCTGCTCGTGCAGCAAGCACCTGGTCAGGCCCTCGGCGAGCAGGGTGGTGGCGTGGAAGCCCAGCTCGGCGCGGGCGCGGCTGACCGACGGGATCTGTACGGCCAGCGGCCGGCCGTGCCCGCGACGGCCGTTCGTGGTGATGGTGGCGGAAGTTCCTGCCAGCCGGATCGCCAGCCGCGCGGCGTCGCGCAGGCTGATCGTCTCGAACGAGGCGAGGTTGTAGACGGCGTACGGGCGCTCGTCCAGGTTGGCGCGGCCGACCGCGGCGACGATCCCCCTGGCCACGTCCGCGACGTAGGTGAAGTTGCGCAGTTGCTGCCCGCCGCCCGGCAGGGGGATGGGGTGCCCCCCGAACGCGGCCCGCACGACCCGGCCCAGGGTGGACTCGGCCGGCTGGCCCGGGCCGTACAGCCCGAAGGGCCGCACGACGGTCGAGGCGCGGCCCGGGAGCCGCCCGAACTGCTCGGTGAGCCGCTCGCCGATGACCTTGGCGCGGGCGAAGCGGCTCTGCGGGGCGAGCGCCTCGTCCTCGTCGAAGGCCCGTCCGGGGCCGTCGCCGTAGACGTCGGGGGAGGAGTAGAAGAGCACGTGCCGGCAGCCCTGGCTGATGGCCGCGGAGGTCACCGCCGCGGTGCCGCTGACGTTGGCGGAGTACGGCACGGCGTGCCCTTCCTCCGAGCCGAGGTGGATGAGGTCGCGCGCCCCGGTGACCGCGCGGTAGAGCGCGGCCGGGTCGCCCGTCCCGCCGGCGACGTGTTCGACGCGCAGGCCGGGCACGGGTTCTGGCGGGGTGCGGCTGAGCACCCTGACCACCGTGCCGGGCCGGGTGAGGCTCAACTGCTCCAAAATGAAGTTCCGGAGAAAGCCTGACCCGATAATCGCGAGAGCTGTTTCCATGACATTCTCCCTGGTTATTCGTCTGGCGTTGTCTGGAGAATAGGCCGGTGGTCTTCCTTGAGTGAGAGATAAGCTGCCATTTGGCATTGAAAGCCCCTCCTGCCCGCCTGTACGGTGTGCTGGCGAGTCCATTCTTTGGAGGGGATAGTCGTGGCGCGCTCCGGTGGTGGCGAGAGCGGGGAACTGTCCATCGACCGGGTTTTGGAGCTCATGGACGGCCTGCTGCCGGAGGCGGCGTCGCAGGGGTATGCCCTGCTGCTGGAGCGGGGGGACTGTTCGGAGGAGGACGCGGCCCGGCTCGTCGGCGCGGAATGCCTGGCCGAGCTGCTCAGGCGCGGGCTGGCGCACCCGGTCTCCCGGGACAGCCGCACGGTCAAGGTGATCAGGGCGACCGACCCCACCCTGGCCTTCCACGACGTGCTGCACGAGCTGCAGTCACGGCTGACCGAGTCGAGCAACCGGTTGCTCGACGCCCATCAGCGGATCGGCGACATCCAGCGCATCTTCGCCAGGAGGACCGCGGAACAGGACCCCGAGGACGCCATCAGGCTGGTGACCGACCGGCAGGAGATCCAGTCGCTGTCGGTCTCGCTGATCAACATGGCGCAGTCCGACTACATGGGCCTGCACACCTGGCGCTTCGTCGTGGCCCCGCGCAAGGGCAACTTCGCGCCCAGGCCGCCCAGCGTGCTGGAGCGCAAGGTGCGGCGGCGCTCGATCTACTCGACCGAGTACTTCGACAACGAGGTGGGGTACGTCACCATCCAGACGGCCATGTCGGTCGGTGACGAGGTGCGCATCCACCGGCACCTGCCGATGAAGCTGAAGCTCATCGACGAGGACGCCGCTCTGCTTCCGCTCAGCCCCACCGGGGTCACCGGGGTGCTGCTGGTCAGAGCGCCGGTCGTGGTGAAGGCGCTACGTCAGTATTTCGAGCTGCTCTGGCACCGTGCCACTCCGGTCGGGGACGGGAGCGCTCGGCAGGCCGGCGAGGGCATGCCGAGCGAGATCCACCGGCAGGTGCTCAAGATGATGGCACTGGGAATGAAAGACGAATCCATCGCGAATCGCACGGGAATGAGTCTTCGCACGGTCAGGCGCCATATCGCGACCATCATGGAAATGCTTTCCGTGGAAACGCGTTTCGCCGCAGGAGTAACCGCGGCGAAACGCGGCTGGGTCGAATAGCGCCATCTCGATCAGGTCCACTCGTCGTCGTCCGGGCACTGCACGCCCAGGGGGGCGTTGCAGCCGGCGACGACCGTGATCTTCGAGGTCGCGGGCTCGCTCACCGCCGCGTGCACCGTGGCGAAGGTGAAGACGGAAGCGGCGGCCAGGGCGAGGGCGGTGAGGGCGCGGCGAGCGTTCATGGCTTCTTCCTTTGCTTCTTGGTGGCTGGTGATGGTCCAGACATTAGGCCGGAACAAAGCCGCCAAGAAGGAAGGAGATGTCATGTGGCAACATGTACACCTATTGCCACATTACAAGAGCTTTGTGTGCTTGCTGCAGAATGTCAGAATATCGGCGTTGAGCTGGACGTTTGTCGTCACGGCGCGGGTGCCGTGCCCGGCCGCCCGCTCGACCCGGAGCAGCACCTCGTTCGGTGAGGCCCACTGCAGCGCCGCGCCCATCTTGCGGGCGTGCGCCGGATCGACCCGGGTGTCGGCCTCGGCCACCGTGAGCAGCGTGGCCGGGTAGCGCACGCCGGCCTCGACCCGGTGGTAGGGCGAGTAGGCCAGCAGGTGCCGGAAGTGCTCGGGGTCGGCGGCCGTGCCGTACTCGGAGGTCCAGGCCGGGCCCAGGCCCGACCGCTCGTAGCGGACCATGTCGAGCAGGGCCGAGGAGCTGACCGCGGCGGCGAACAGGTCGGGCCGCTGGGTGAGCGCCGCGCCCACCAGCAGGCCGCCGTTGGACCCGCCGGTGATGGCCAGGCGGTCGGCCGTGGTGCGGCCGGTGGCGATCAGGTGCTCGGCGGCGGCCAGGAAGTCGTCGAAGACGTTCTGCTTCCCCGCCAGCATCCCCGCCCGGCGCCACTGCTCGCCGCGCTCGCCGCCGCCGCGGATCCGGGCGATGGCGTAGCCGCCGCCGGCCTCGATCCAGGCCAGCGCGACCGGGTTGTAGGCCGGGACCATCGACAGGCCGAAGCCGCCGTAGCCGAACAGGATGAACGGCCGCGGCCCCGGCGCCCCGAGCACGGTGAGCTGCACCCGGGTGCCGTCCCGCGAGGTGTACTCCTCGGTCGTGCCGCCGACCGCGGGCAGGTCGGCGTGGCCGGGCGGGGCCTCCCACAGCGTGGTCCGCCCGGTCTCGGCGTCGAACCGGAAGACCGACACCGGGGTGGTGTAGTCGGTGTAGGCGAACCACACCTCCCGGCCGCCCTCCGGCCGCACGGCCAGCCCGGCGACCGTGCCCTGACCCGGAGTGGGCACCAGGCCCACCAGCTCGCCCGTGGCGGGATCGTGCCGGGTCAGCTCCGCCAGGCACTGCCGGGTCCTGTTGACCACCAGTTCCCCGTCGAGCAGCACGAAGTCGGCCAGCACGGCCTCGGGGTCCTCCGGGACGAGGTCACGCCAGTGCTCGGTGCCCGGCCGGGCCGGGTCGGTGACCGCGATCCGCCCGCGCGGCGCGTCGAGGTCGGTCAGCACGTAGGCGCGGCCGTCGGGTCCCACCCGCAGCGCGGTGTGCGCGTCCACGCCGACCTGGACCGGGCGCAGCGCCGGGGACTCGGCCGGCGCCTGCCGGAGGTCGGCCAGCCACAGGTCGTTGGCCGGTGAGGTCCCGAGGGCCGCGGAGATGGTGAGCCAGCCGTGCCGGACGTCCAGCCGGTAGTGCGTGGCGGCATCGCGGCCCTCGCCGAACACCAGGGCGTCGGAGTCCGCGTCGGCGCCCACGTGGTGCAGGTAGACCCGGCGCGGCCCGTCTCCGATCCGCCGGACGTAGTAGAAGGACTTGCCCTCGGGCAGCCAGGCGATCGGCGAGTAGCGGGTGCCGTCGATCGGGCCGTCGAGGACCGTCCCGGTGGCCACGTCGAGGACGTACAGCAGGGACTGCTCGGTGCCGCCGGTGGACAGCTCGTAGGCGAGCAGCGTGCCGTCGTCGGAGGGCTGCCAGAGGTCGATCGTCTCGTTCCGGGCGGGCGCGAGCAGGACGCGGTCGGTGCCGTCGGGGTCGACGACGTGCAGCGCGAGGCGGTCGGCCTCGGGGGCGCGGCGGATGACGAAACGCCGTCCGCCCCGCCAGGCCGGCGGGCCGACGTAGCCGGTGCGCTCCAGCTCGGCCAGGCGGGCGGCGAAGCGGGCGTGGACGCCGGCCGTGGCCTCCGCGTGCGCCGCGAACAGCTCCTCCTGGCGGTCCAGCCACTCGCGGGTCTCCGGGGCGTCCGGATCCTCCAGCCAGCGGTACGGGTCGGCCACCTGGACGCCGTGCAGGTCTTCGGTCAGGTCGAGGCGGGGGGCGGTGCTCATGGTCGTCCTTCCATCACGTCAGCCACGATGTCCAGGTACTTCGTCAGTTGTGGATCCCAGCCGACATAGGCGGCGTAGTCGTGCGCATGGGTCAGCACCCGCAGCGGGACCAGCCCTTCGACGGCGACCGGGTGTCCGTAGCCGTCCTGTACGGCGCGCCGCAGCGCCTCGTAGTCGGCACTCAGGGCCGGGGCCAGGCCGTGCGCGACGGCCAGTTCCAGTTCCGACAGCTCGGCCAGCAACCAGGCGACGTCGAGCGAGCCGCTGCCCCTCGCCAGGAACTCGCCGGACAGCAGGGCCGGTTCGGGGCCGGGGACGATCAAGGCCAGGCTCGCCGCGCCGTGCAGCAGGTCACCGCCGGGCGGTCCCAGCAGGGTGGCGCACCTGTCCAGGAGCCGGTCGAGCCTGGCAGGTCCCAGCCGGCCGGCCGCCGCCCGGTGCAATGCGGGGGCGGACTCGCCGGTGGCCAGCCAGGTGGCGAGCCGGGACACGCCGGGATGGGGGCGGGTCACCTCCGGCGGGGCGGGAAGGCGGTGCAAGGCGGCCAAGGCGGCGCCGGCGGCGTGCAGCGCCTGCCGTACCAAGGGTTGCTGGTCGGGAAAGGCCAGCCAGCTCGCGGCCGGCAGCGGGCCGTGGGCCAGGTAGGTCAGGCTCAGGCCCGGCTCGGCGGTGGGCCGGACCGGCAGGCGGAGCGCGGGGTGCAGGCTGGCGAGCGTGCGATGCAGCGGGTCGGGCAGCGGCGCGGGTGGGGGGACGTAGGCGGGACCGGGCTCGCGCCGCCACCGGAAGGCGTCGCCCTCCGGCTCGACGGTGGTGCGGACCAGCCGCGTGGCGAACTGTGTCATGCCGTCAGCTCCTGCTGGGCGCGGCGCTCCTCGATCAGGGTGAGCAGGAGCGACAGGGGAGCCGCCACGGAGGCGTCGTGCCGGCCGGTGGAGATGCTCAGCCCCGGCCGGGGCGGAGCGATGACGATGTTGGGCCGCCGTTCCAGGACGGCCCGGTGGTCCAGGTAGGCCGGGCTGTCCAGGCCGTGCGGCGGCAGCGAGGGCGCCAGGCCGATGTAGGCCGGTGTGCACTGCAGGGCGAGCATCGCCGGGGTGTCGCCCAGGCCGAGCGCCAGGCGGGCCAGGAAGTTGAGGCTCGCCGGGTAGACCAGGATGGCGTCCGGCCAGTTGCTCATCTCCACGTGCGGCGCCTCGACGCCGACGTGGGCCGGCCACTCGTCCGACACCGCGGGCTGGCCGCAGAGCGTGCTGAGCGCGTCGAGGGTGACGAAGCGTTGCGCGCTGCGGGTGGCGACCGGGCGGACGACCAGGCCGGGGTAGCCGGCGCGGAGCCAGCTCAGCCAGCCGGGGATGAAGGCCGCGGAGAGGGCGCCGGTGATCACGATGAGCAGCCGGTTGCCCGAGAAAGGTGGATAAATCAGGTTAGGTGTGGTCACGGAGTGCCTCCAGGATCTCTTCCGCCTCCGCCAGGGCCGCGGTGGGTCCGTCGGCCAGGCAGACGCCTGCGGTGTTCACGACGAGCTCGTCGACGCCCGCCTCGACGTACTCGCCCAGCCGGGCCGCGATGCCGCCTGCCGTACCGCTCTGGAAGACGCCGGAGGCGACCAGCGCGTCCGGTGCGGCCGCGACGCCGGCTCGGGCGAGCATGTCGGCGTAGTGCGGGGCGTTCAGGTGGTGGCCGGCGGCGAGGCCGGCCAGCCGGGCCGGGTCGCGCCCGGGACGGTCGAGGGCGGCGTGCACCACGGTGACCAGGCGGGGACGCCGGGCGCCCGCGCGCAGGATCGGCACGATGACCTCCCGCAGGTAGGCGGGCGGGGTCAGCCAGGTGATGGCCACGTCCGCGCAGTCGGCGGCGGCCCGCGCCATGGCCGGGCGCAGCACGCCCGCGCCGACCTCGACCGCCGGGTGCTCCAGCGGCGGCAGCCGGAAGCCGCGCAGCTCGCCGCCGTCGATCAGCTCGCGCACGGTCGTCAGGTAGGCGCGGGCCTCCCGCACCGGGCTGTCGTACGGCCGGCCGGTGAGCGCGGCCACGAACTCGGGCGAGGAGGCGCCGAACCCGGCGACCACCGGGTGCCCGGTCAGCGCGGCCAGCGAGCGCGCGTCCACCGCGGCCTGCAGCGGATGCTTGAGCGGCATCAACGTCACCGACGTGCCGACCGGGACCCCGCACCCGGCGAGGAGCTGGCCGGTGTCGGCCCGCAGGGACTGCCCCAGCCACAGCCGCCGCGCCACCCCGCGCTTGACGAGACCCGCGTAGCGCCGGGCGGCGGCGGCCGAGCCGGGCTGGATCGGCAGGATGATCGAGGCACGGGTCATGGGGTCAGAGCTCCAGCGCCGGCGAGGACAGGTTCCGGTACGGCAGGGCCGGATCGACCCCGCCCCGGGTGAGCGAGGAGTGCAGCGCCTCGGCCGGCGTGCCCTCGCCCGAGGCGGCGGCCAGCAACGCCTCGGCGACCAGCCGGGCGCGGTGCTCGCCGAAGCTCAGCAGCCGCATGCCGACCCGGGTGTCCACCGGATCCCAGGCGATGGCGAGCCCGGGCCCGACCCGGTGCGCGAAGGCCGACACGTCGTCCACCAGGCCCTCAGCCGTGGACAGCGCGGCGACCAGCGAGGCCAGCGCCGGCCAGGCGGGCTCTTCGAGGTAGATGACCAGGGCGTCGCGGCGGGGATAGCCGGACGAGCGGGAGAACGCCTTGGCCCGGTAGGGCAGCTCGCGCTCCTCCAGCAGGGAGAGCGCGGTCCGCAACGCCGGCGCGGCGTGCGCGGGGGCGGCGAGGTGGACGTAGAGGCGCAGGATGGGCCCGTCGCCGAGCACGGTGCCGGCCGAGCCGTCCACCAGGAAGAAGCCCGGCGAGAGGGTGGGCCGGATGGCGTCGGCCTGGATGAGCGCGCGGCCGATCTGCCCCGGGCCGGTGGGCGCGAAGGCGAGCGAGCGCTCCCCGGGCGCCTGCTCGGTCAGCGAGAGCACGCGGTCGGCGGGCAGCCGCACCCGGACGCCGAGCAGGTCGACGACCCAGGAGGACTCGCCCTGCTCGTAGACCGGCGCCAGCACCTTGCTCAGCCGGTGCGGGACGGCCTCGGTGAGCGCGGACTCCAGCGGCAGGTCACGGGTGCCGGGCCGGATGGTGGGGTCGTTGGCCTGCCCGATGTGGAACCGCTCGTAGAGCGCCCCGCTCAGCGCGGACCACAACGCGCGCGCGCCGTCCGCCTCGATCGTCTCGTCGCCCACGCGGGCGCGGAGCCGGTCGGGCTCGAGGTGGACCGCCTCTGCCACGGCCGCCAGGCCGGCGGCGATCGTCATTTCTTCGACTATGCCCATGCCAGCCAAAGTAAGGGGAATTCCTATTGGTCGGAGGCGGGGTGGCACCACGCTGCTGCGAAATGGCAGCACGGTGCCACGGCGCTGGCGCGGGCCGGAACCGGCGGGTGATTATTGAGTTGTCCGCAAGGGCGCCGAAACAAAAAACAAAGAGTTCCGAGGAGAAATATCATGGCTGAGAAGGACCTGGTCGACGGTTACAACGCCTACACCGACTCCGAGGAGATCGCCTTCGACGAGAACGCCAACGAGGAGTCCCCCAGCACCCCGTGGTGCGTCGTGAGCATCGTGGTCACCGCCTCCGCCGGCTGCTGACGACGCCGCTCATTCGAGCCGCCGGCCGGGCGCTCCTCAGCCCGGCCGGCTCCTCCCCGGATTCTCTTTCGACCCACGCCCCGAGCGTGTTCACCATATGCTTCCGGCCCCGACTGCCTGCGCAGGCGGGGCCGATTTCTCGTGCGCCGGCACGCCGGCACGCGGAAGGGCCCGCACCCCGGAGGGTGCGGGCCGTTCTGTCCTGCGAGGGGGCGGGTTTCAGCAGCCGGCCGAAGCGGTGACCACGATGCTGAGGACACACCACGGGCTGGTGGGGGCCTCCTCCTGGGCGTTCTCGTCGAACGCGATCTCCTCGGAGTCGGTGTAAGCCTTGTAACCGTCGACCAGGTCCTTCTCGGCCATGATGTTTTCTCCTATGAGTATTTGTTTCTTGTTTTTGTTTTCGCGTCCTTGCGGATAACTCAATGATTGCCTGCGCAGAATCGCCTCCGCAAGCGTCTGGCAGCTTGCGGACACGCCTATTGATGGGGGCGTGAAACGCCTTCATCATCTGCGAATATGCTGCGAAAAGAGAGAATCGAGGCCACCTCGCTGGCCGCCGCATCGGAAGTGAACGCGCTGCTGGAGCGGCTGGGCCTGGGCCGGCTGGAGGACGACGGGGTCAGCGCCTTCGCCGGCCGCAACAACAACTGGGCCGGCCAGACCTCGCTCGACGTGCCGGTCTTCGTCAAGCGGCTCGACGGGGAGAGCGCGGAGTCGCTCACCCGGTTCCGGCGGGTGCTCGACCTCCAGGCTCTGCTCGCGGCTCAGCCGGACACGGAGCTGCGCTGCCCGCCGCTGCTGGCCGCCGACGAGGACAGCCGGCTGCTGGTGTTCCACTGGCTGCGCGAGGCCAAGGCCGGGAACGTGCTGGCCGCCGACGGCGAGTTCACCGTCGAGCACGCCTACCGGGCGGGGCGCGGCATCGGGGCGCTGCACCAACTGCCGGCCGCCGCCGACACCAGCGCGCACCCGCTGCCGCCGCTGTGGGCGTTCAAGGCGATCCCGCTGTCGTTGTTCTCCGCCTCCCGCGTGGCCGAGCTGCGTTACTGGGCGTTGCTGCAGAACGACGCGGCGCTGGTCGAGGCGCTGGAGGCGCTGCGGGAACGCGAGCGGGAGGTGACGCACCGGCCGATCCACGGCGACCTGCGGCTCGACCAGTTCCTCCAGGACGACACCGGCTTCTACGTCCTCGACTGGGAGGAGTTCCGGATGGCCGACCCGGCGCGGGACGTCGGGGCCTTCGCGGGGGAGTGGCTGCACCACGCGATCCGGAAGGTCAACTCGGACGTGGAGCAGGTCTTCGGGCCGGGCACGACGCTCTCCCACGAGCTGATCATGGAGCGGGGGGCGGCGGAGATCGCCGCTGTACGGCCGCTGGTCGCCGAGTTCTGGCGGGGGTACCTCGACAGCGGGGTGCCGGTGGACGCGGAGCTGGCCGAGCGGGCCACCGGGTTCGCCGGGTGGCACCTGCTGGACCGGCTGCTGGCGACGGCCGGCATCCAGGTGCGGCTCCGGCCGATCGACCTGGCCGCGGCCGGGATCGGGCGCACGGCGCTGCTGGACCCGGCCCGCTTCGTCGCCACCATCGGCCTGGCCGTCCCGGTGAGCTAGCCGGAATTCACAGTTGGGCCCGGAGGGCCTTCCGGTCGAGTTTGAGCACGCTGGTGACCGGCACGTTGTCCACGAACCGCACCTCCCGCGGGTACTTCACCCGCCCGACCCGGGCACGGGCCCACTCGACGAGCTCGTCCCCGGAGACCTCCGCCCCCGGCCGGACCTGCACGAAGGCCACGACCTCCTCGCCCACGCGCGGGTCGGGCCGGCCGACCACGCCGGAGACGACCACGTCCGGGTGCTGGTTGAGCGCGTCCTCGACGTCGCGCGGGAAGACGTTGAAGCCGCCGCGGATGATCAGGTCCTTCTTGCGGTCGACGACGTAGAGGTAGCCGTCGTCGTCGACGCAGCCGATGTCGCCGGTGTGCAGCTCGCCGTCGACCAGGGCCGTCGAATCGTCCGTGGTCTCACCCCAGTACCCCTGCATGAGCGAGGCGCCCCGCACGCAGATCTCGCCCACGTCGCCGCACTCCACCGGTTCGCCCGCCGAGTCCCGGATGGTGATCTCGTAGCCGGGCAGCGGCAGCCCCACGCTCCCGACCCGGCGCCGGCCCGGCGGGTTGAAGCTGGTGACCGCGCTGGTCTCGGTCAGCCCGTAACCCTCCAGGATCTGCACGCCGGGCATCCGGCGCTCGAACTCCTCCAGCACCGCGCGGGTCAGCGGCGCCGCGCCGCAGGTGAGGAAGCGCAGGTCGGGCAGGGGCCGCAGCTCGTCGCCGAGGGCGAGCAACATCTGCACCATCGAGGGCACGACCGTCCCGTACTGCACGCGTTGCTCGCGGGCCAGCTCCAGGAACGCCTTGGGGTCGAACCAGCGCATCAGCACCGCCTGCTGCGGCTCGGCGGCGTGCATCCCGGCGATGGTGACGATCAGCCCGTAGGCGTGCGAGAGGGGCACCGGCACGATCGCCCGGTTCGCGCCCTCCAGGTGGGACATGGCGTAGGCGTCACGGGCGACATTCCACAGGCCGCGGTGGTCGAGCATGACGCCCTTGGCCGTGCCGGTGGTGCCGCCGGTGTACATCAGGGCCGCCAGGTCGCCCGGGTCGCGCGCCACCGGGCCGTGCTCGCCGGCCTGCTCCAGCTCCTCGACGCCGGACAGCACCCGCACCTCGGCGCCGCTCGCCTCGACCGTCGCCAGCAGCTCGGGCGAGGCCACGACCAGCCGGGCGCCGCTGTCGTCGATGATGTGCCGCAGCTCGCCGGGTCCGACGAGGAAGACGACCGGGGTGACGACCGCGCCGGCCAGCCAGACCGCCTGGTAGAGCACCTGCACGTCGGGGGAGGTGGCCATCATCACGACCACGCGGTCGCCGGGCCGTACGCCGAGGGCGATCAGGCCGCCGCAGACGCGCCGGGCGCGGGCGGCCAGGTCGTGGCCGCGGTGCCAGACGCCTTCGTAGAACAGCGCCTCGTAGTCGCCGAAGCGCTCCCATGACTCCTCGGCAAGTCGCCCCAAAGTCTGCGTCATGTCGTCAAACTAACGCGCTCAGGACAGATCGGCGACCCCTGTGATCCGGTGGAGGGCGAAGCGGTGCACGGCGGCCCGCGTCTCGTCGTAGGCGGTCAGGTAACCGCCCTCCAGCCGGGCCGGCTCCAGGACGCGGCTGGTGGCGTTGCCCTGCGAGTCGGTGTAGCCGATCCACACCCGCGCGCCCTGCCGGATCGCCTCCTGCAACGCGGTGATCGTGGTGGTGGACGGCCCGCGCGGGATCTGCCCGTCCGGCGCGTCCACCGGGCCCCGCCGCTCGTCCCCGGCCCGCATCGCCCGGACGGCCGCCGCGACGACCTCCGGATCCGGGCTCCCGTTCGGTACGGCAGGCGGCCGAGCGGGCGCCTCGGTGCGGCGCGCGTCGAGCTGGCTGACGATCACGTCCCCGTCGAGCGACTCGGCGACCGGCGCGTAGCCCATCGCCCGCAGCGAGTCGACCAGCACGGCCCGCGACGTGCGCGAGGCGATCACCGTGGGCGCCAGCCGGCGCAGCCGCAGGGGAGCGGCCCGGCGGTCGGCCATCACCTGGTCGAGCAGCGCCGGGTCGTCGCAGCGCACGTAGGCGCTGGCCGTGCCGACGCGGATCCGGCCGTGCCGGCGGGCCACGTCGGTGACCAGGTAGGACAACGGCTGCGGCACCGGCGTGGCGGAGTGGCGGGCCAGCATGGACAGCAGCTCGTCGGCGCTGTGCCCGGCGTCGAGCGCCCGCCGCACCGACGGCTCGGAGAAGCGGTAGACGGTCGCGCCGCCCTTGGATTCGACCTCGGCGGCCAGCGCGAGCCAGCGGTTGAGGTCGCTGGTCAGCGGACCGGGCGCGACCGCGGTGAGGTCGGCCTGGAGCACCACGTGGTCGACCGGTTCCGGCAGCAGCGGGGCGAGCAGGGCCGCCGCGCGCTCGGTGTCGGTCAGCAGGGCGCGGCCATGCCGGGACAGCACGCCCAGGCCGGTCACGCCGACCTGCTCGGCCTCGCGCAGCGCGAACTCGATGAGCTGGTCGCGCAGCGGCCCGCGGCGGCGGGGCTGTTCCCAGGCCAGGCGTTGCTGCACCGACTCCAGACCGGGCGCGCGGCCCTCGGGCAGCACGTCCAGGGTGGCTCGGCGCAGGCCGGGCGCGGAGGAGCGGCGCAGGTCGGGGTGGAGCGCGTTGAGCGGCCGGTCGCGCTCGTCGCGCTCGCCGATCAGGCCGGGCACCCGGTCGGTGCGCAGCCACGCGGCGGCCAGCCGTACCCAGCGTTCGGCGGTGTCCTTGACCCGCCACTGGTCGTAGAGGGAGGTCGGCAGCCACTCGCCGTCGGCGGCCAGCAGCCCGGCGGCGTGGGCGATCTCGACGATCAGCGCGGTGGCCCACTCCGGCCGGTCGAGCAGGGTCGCGGTGCGCTTGAGGTCGCGCACGCCGAGGCCGCCGGTGCGCAGCACGCCCGGCGGTTCGGCGCTCCAGCGCTCGCACAGCTCCTCGACCGAGCGCACCAGCTCGAAGGCCTGCGCGGCGGCGGTGCGGTCGACCAGCGAGCGGTCGCGCTCGGGGCCGCCCAGCTCGGGGGGCTCGGTGGCCAGGTCGCGGTGGACCCGGCCCTCACGCAGGTAGAGGGCGACCTCGCGGGGCAGCGTGACGCTCTCGGGACCGGTGGCGGCCAGCAGGCCGCGGGCGAGCAACTGCTCGATGGGCGAGCGGGCGCTCTCGACGGTCACCTCGCGCCGGGCGTTGGGCACCCGGCCGGTGGGCGGCCCCCAGGCGAGCTGGCTGAGCGCCGCCTGGGCCTCGGCGGAGACCGCGGCGATCAGCTCGGCGGGCTCGGCGAGCGCAGCGGCCAGCCGTTCCTTGCCGGTGCCGGCCGTGCCGGGGGCGATCTCGTCGGCCATCTCGGCGAGCTGCTCGGGCGGGTGGTGACGGAAGACGTCGGCCACCGGCGGCCCCAGCCCGGCCGGGTCGTCGAGCACCGCGGCCACCCCGGGCGCCAGCATGAGCGCGTCGTCGGGGCCGTAGACCAGGGCGAGCTCCTGGAGGTACTCGATCCGCGGGTCGGCGCCCATGATCTCGGTCAGCCGGTCACGGGTCATCGGCTCGCCCAGCACGGCCAGCGTCTCGACCACGGCCAGCGCGAAGCGGTCGAGGCGGTCGAGGGTACGGCCGATCGCCGACGGGCTGGCGGCGCGCGAGGCCAGGCCGTCGAGGTGCGCGGGCACGGGAGTGATCAGTTCGGGGCGCGCGGAGACGAGCGCCCGCAACTGCGCGTCGGAGCGCCCCCGTAGCCACTCGGTGAAGGTCATCGCCCCAGGGCGGGCTTCACCCCCGGGCGAGGTAGAAACCTTCATTCACGCAATGGTATGTCGCTGTAGTTTGAGCATGTGCAGGAGAGTGCCGAGCAGTTGGTCCTCGACTATGTCGCCAGGGTGGCCGACGCCGCGCACGGCGTGCTCCGGCCGGACCAGCGCGTCGACTTCGTCAACCGGCTACGGGCCCGCATCGAGCGCGAGCGGGCGGGCAGCACCAACCCCCGGGAGGTGGCGCGGCTGCTGGCCCGGTTCGGCGAGCCGCGCGCGCAGGTCGAGCGGGAGGTGCGCCGGCTGGCCCCGGCGGCGCAGCCGGAGAACGCGGCGGCCGTGCTGATGGAGAGCTCGGGGAACACCACCCCGTTGCCGAAGGTCGACACCACCAAGTTCCCCCGCATCATCGACGACGTGCCGCCGGGCGTGGCGCGCAGCCGCCGCGAGGCCCAGCAGCGGCTCGACCGCCGTGGCCGCCGGCCCGCGCCGCTGGTGCGCTTCCGGCAGGCGGCGATGTCCACCGCCAACCCGGCCGCCACCGACGGCCGGGACGCCGTGACCATCCTGCGCGCGCACTCACGCGAGGTGACCGCGATGGTGGTGCTCTTCGTCGCGGCGCTGCTGGTGCCGTTCAACGTCGGCGAGCTGGCCATCTTCGAGGTGCCGCTGGTGGTCTGGGCGGTCGGCGCCTTCCTGGTGCTGCTCAGCGAGACGTGGACGCTGCGCGACAAGCTGCTCGGCATCGCCGCCGCGCCGCTCACCTACCTCGTCGGCGGCGCGCTGGTCGCCGCCGCCCGGCTCGGCGGGGCCGACCAGGGGTTCGGGCGCTTCATCACGGAGTTCTGGGCCTACAGCGGGATCATGTTCATGGTCGGCACCGGTCTGGGTGTCGTACGGCTGGCCTACAAGCTGCTCGACCCGGCCTGAGGCAGCAGCCCCCTGGCCAGGCGCACCCACGCCGCCACGAACTGGTCCTTCTCCGCGTGGCCCGGCGACTCGCCCACGGTCTCCTGGAACAGCCGGTACTGCACCACCGCGCCGCCCAGCACGGCGGCGACGCCGGCCCAGTCGACGTCGGCGTCGGCGTACTCGGGCTGGGCCTTGAACCACGTGACGATCGCGTCGAACATCGGCTGCAGCAGGCCCTCCCTGACCACCGCGACCAGCTCGGGGAACTGGCTCAGGTCGCGGAAGAAGACCCGGGTCAGCTCGCTCTCCTCGCGCACCTTCGCCAGGCCGGCCTTGCACAGCCTGGCCAGCCGTACGTCGAGCTCCTCGGCCGACTCCATCAGCCGCCGGTCGGCGAGCCCCTCGGCGACCTGGGAGCTGGTGCGGAGGGCGTGCTCGTGGATGGCGGCGGCCAGCACCTCGTACTTCGACCGGAAGTGGCGGTAGAGGCCCCCGGCGCCGGGGGACAGGCCGGAGGCGGCCTCGATCTCGGCCACCGAGGTCGCCGAATAGCCCCGCTCGGCGAACAACCTCAGGGACTCGGCGATGATCCGCTCTCGTGTCGGCCTGGTCATAGTCGTCTCAGAATACTCGCCACCACCGAGCCGATGATCAGCCAGACCACGGCGGCCAGACCGTAGTCCACGAGGGTGTTCCAGAGCGGGTCCTCGATCTGGAAGAGCCCTTCGAGGCCGAGGGTGAGCGAGCCGGCGAGACGTTCGACCGTCTGGTACCAGGAGTTGGCCGGGTTGGCCGGGACGATGGTGAAGACCGCGTAGAGGACCAGCACCAGGGCGGCCGCCCGGGTGGCGAGGAGCACGAGCGAGGCGAGACCTTCGCCGAGGCGGCGGAGGAACTGGCCGGGCGGGGGCTTCGCCGGGCGGTAGGGCCTGGCGTCGGTCTGCGGTTCCAGTGAACCACTCATAAGTGCCTCCTTACCCCCGTTCCGGCAGTTCAAAGACGTCGGTGCCGTGGTGCATCCTTCATGCGTGGGGAATGTGGGATTTGATCTGGATATGACGCTGGCCGACACCCGGTCCGGCATCGCGGCCTGCTACGACGAGCTGGCGCTGCGTCTCGGCATCGAGATCGACAGCGCGGCGATCATCACGCGGCTCGGGCCGCCCCTCGAACTCGAGATGGCCAACTGGGTCGCCGCCGAGCGGGTGGCGGAGGCGGTCGAGCTGTTCCGCAGCTTCTACCCCGAGCTCGCGGTCCCGGTGACCACCGCCATGGCCGGCGCGCACGAGGCGATCGAAGCGGTCAGGGCCAGGGGCGGCAAGGTCATCGTGGTGACGGGCAAGAACCTGCGCGACGCCGTCCGGACCGTCGAGGCGCTCGGTTTCGACGTGGACGAAGTGGTCGGATCGGTTTTCGGATCCGCGAAAGGAACGGCTCTCGCACGCTTCGGCGCCGCCGCTTATGTTGGAGACCATGTGGCCGACATCGAGGCGGCGAAGGCCGGTGGCGCCGTCAGTGTGGCGGTCGCGACGGGACCGTACACGGTCGGTGAATTGCGGGAACACGGAGCGGATGTGGCGTTGCGTGATCTGAAGGAATTCACGTCCTGGTTCGACGGGTTTTACCCGGTCGCTCTCCGGGCGTGAGGGGCATAACCTACTTCCACTCAATCATTCCGACAGTCTGAACGAGGTCCCCCTGTGCCGAGTGGCAAGGTCAAGTGGTACGACGCCGACAAGGGTTTCGGCTTCCTCACCCGCGACGATGGCGGTGAGGTCTTCGTGCATTCCTCCGCGCTGCCCGCCGGCGCCCCTGCGCTCAAGCCCGGCCAGAAGGTCGAGTTCGGCGTGGCGGAGAGCCGCAGGGGACAACAGGCGCTCTCGGTCCGGATCCTTGAGCAGCCGCCCACCCTGGCCAAGCCCAAGCCCAAGGCCAAGCGGAAGAACCCCGACGAGATGGTGGTCATCGTCGAGGACCTGATCAAGCTGCTCGACGGCATCTCGGAGACCTACCGGCGGGGCAAGCATCCGGACGGCGCGCACGCCAAGAAGATCGCCCAGGTGCTCCGGGTGGTGGCGGACGACCTCGACTGACCCGCACGGCCGGCTCTAGCGGGCCAGGCCGCCGAGCTTGCGGGCCGCGGTAGCGGCGGCGTCGGCGGGCATGCGGGCGGCGAGCGCCCGCGCCCGCTCGGCGGTCTCCGGCTTGAGCGCCCCGGCCAGCGTGCCGGCCAGGCCCTCCGGCGTGGTGGTCCCGCCCACGCCCAGCTCGGCGACCCTGCGGCCCCAGTAGTGCTGGTCGTAGCTCTGCGGGACGATCACCTGCGGCGCTCCGGCCAGCGCGGCGGCCGTGGTGGTCCCCGCACCGCCGTGGTGGACCACCGCCGCCACCCGGCGGAAGAGGGCGGTTTGGTTGACCTCCTCCACGGTCAGGCGGTCGGGGCCGTCCGAGCCGGGCGTCAGGCCCGCCCAGCCCCGCAGCACGACCATCCGGCGGCCGGACTCCCGCACCGCCGCCAGCACCGCCTCGCCGGTCTCCGGCGCCAGCGCCATGCTGCCGAACCCGACGTAGACCGGCGGCTCCCCGGCGTCGAGGAACCCGGCCAGCTCCGGCGGGAGCGGCCGGGCGTCCGGCAGGAGCCAGGCGCCGCTCTGCCACACCTCCAGCTCGGCGCCGCCGGGCCACGGGCCGAGGACCGGGTCGGCCGCCAGCCAGGGCCGGTCGGTGAACAGGTGGTCTCGCACGCCCTCGACCGGCGGCAGCCCGAGCGCGGCGCGGTGACCGTTGAGCGCCGCGCCCCACATCGCGTCCCAGTGCTCGGCGTCCCGCTCCCACAGCCTGGCGGCCGGCTCGTCCTCCGCCGCGGCGTACATGGGCGTCGGCGCGGGCGGCACCAGCGGGTTGGGCAGTCCGGCCGGGCAATACCCCACATAGACGTACGGCAGGCCGAGCCGCTCGGCGACCGACCGGGCGGCGAGCTGCAGGGCGGTGGCCCCGACGAGGACGTCACACCCCTCGGCGGCCTCGGGCAGCGTGGCGAACTGGGTGCTCACCGTGGCCTCGGCGAGCTGCCGCAGTTGCTCCGGCGTCGGCCTCCCCGCCGGGCGCGGGGCGGTGGCGGCGCGCCGCACCTCCGGGCCGATCGGGACGAAGCCGAAGCCCAGGCCCTCCACCCAGGCGCCGAAGTCGGGCGGCGCGCACAGCCGGGCCTCATGGCCGAGCGCGCGCAGCTCCAGGGCCAGGGCGAGCAGCGGCTGGACGTCGCCGCGGGAACCGATCGTGGACAGCAGGGCACGCATGCGGAACTCCCCGGGTGAATGGTGTCGGCCGCGGTGAATACCGCGCCGGCCCACGATTGTGCGGGGCGTCCCGGGGCTTGTGGCAAGCCCCGGGGTGCGCTATACGGTGAAAGTGGCGGGGAAATGGTCCCCATACGGTGAAAGTGGCGGGGAAATGGTTCCCGGCTTTTCGCGCTTTGCCCTGGGCGGCGCTACAGGCCGTGCGGGCGGGTCAGCGGCTTCGTGGTGTCGATGACGTCCAGCGGGCCGCCGGTGTCGGCCGGTTCGGGCTCCTCCGGAGGCTCGGCGGCCGCTTCGCGTTCGGCCTCGACCCGGGCGTCGCGGGCGCGGATGCGGGTGCGACGCCGTACCAGCAGCCATACCAGGCCCACGCCGAGCACCACGGCCAGCACGATCATGCCCGCCCGGCCGCTCTCGGTGAGCGACAGCAGCAGCCCGACGAGACCGCCGAAGACCCACGCGACCTGCAAGAACGCCTCGACCACGCCGAAGGTGGACGAGCGCACCTCCTCGCCGATCTCCCGCTGGATGATCGCGTCACCGGCGAGCTTGCCCAGTTCCTGGGCGAAGGCGGCGGCGAAGGCGATGGCCAGGGCCCACCAGACGTTGAAGAAGACCGCGGTGACGACGGTGGTGACCAGGGCCAGGGCCGAGGTGAGCAGCACGATGAGCTGCGGCGAGTGGTTGCGCGACCAGTTGGCGGCGGCGGCGCCGATCAGGCCGCCCAGGCCGGCGGCCCCGGCGAGCAGGGCGATGAGGGTGAGCGGGGCGAACCCGGCGATCTGGTCGATCGGCACGCCTGGTGGCGGCGTCGCCGGTTTCATCCCGGGGACATTGTTCTCCTGAACCAGGAAAAGCAGGAAGAACAGCAAAAAGCCGGAAAAGATGCGAATGCCGACGTTGGCCAGCATCGATTCGGTGACCGCGGGGCCGACGTTGAGAATGGTCCGCCAGCGCACCGGCGAAGCGCCCTCCTCCTCGGTCTCCGGCGAGTCCACGTGCCGCGGCAGCCGTACCGCGTAGACCCCGGTGACGATGAAGACGAGCATCGCCAGCCGCAACGTCCAGGCCGCGCCCAGCCAGGTGGCGAGGCCGGCCGCCACCGGGACCGCGGCTCCGGCGGCCACCAGGGAGAACAGCGCGACCCTGGCGTTGGCGCTGACCAGGGTGATGTCCGCGGGCAGCACGCTGGGCATGATCGCCGCCCGGGAGACGTTGTAGGCCTTCGACAACACCAGCACGCCGAGCGCCGAGGCGAAGAGCGTGACCAGGTCGTTGGGCCCGACCGCGGCGGCCATCGCGAAACAGAGCAGGCCACGGCCGAAGAGCGTGCCGGCCATCACGTACCGCCGGCCGGAGCGGAACCGGTCGAGGATCGGCCCCACGAACGGCGCCACCAGGGCGAACGGGATCATCGTGATGACCAGGTAGAGCGCCACAGAACCGCGCGCCTCACCCACCGGCAGCCCGAAGAAGATCGTCGTCGCCAGCGCCCCGGTGACCAGCGCGTCGCCGACGCTGTGCACCGCGGTGAGCTCGATCAGCCGGCCCAGCCCCGTCCGGCCCGCGCCCTGGGCATGGGTGAGCCGGCGCGTGGCCTGCCCCACCTTGCGGGCGCCGCGTGCCGTCCCCTGCGCGGCGGCCTTCGTGCCCCGCGCGGCGCCGCGGCCGGCGCGAGCCACGCCACGACCGGCGTCGGCGAGCCCTCGACCGACCCGGCGCGACACCTCTCCCGCCTTTTCCCAACCATCCGCCACGCTTAACAGTCTTACCCGGTCGCTCCGATGGGTGACAATGAAGTGTGAGCCAACCGATGACGCGGACCAGGAGCCGTGCCGCCGCACCCGATCAGGCCTGTGTCGCCGCCGTGGATCTGGCGCGTGAGGCGGCCGAGGAGCTCGCCGCGCCGAGTCCGGTCGGTGAGCACCTCGGCTACGAGGGCGAGGGCGACCGGATCGTCACCCACTATTTCGCCTGCCTCGACCGCGCCTACCGCGGCTGGCGCTGGGCCGTCACGGTGACCCGCGCCTCGCGCGCGAAGAAGGTCACCGTCAGCGAGGCGGTCCTGCTGCCCGGCACCGGCGCCCTGCTGGCGCCCCAGTGGCTGCCGTGGAGCGAGCGGCTGCTGCCCGGCGACCTCGGCGTGGGCGACCTGCTGCCGACCTCCGACGACGACGACCGGCTGGTGCCCGGTTTCACCGATCCCGGCGACGACGACACCGATCACCAGATGGTTTTCGAGTACGGCCTCGGCCGAGCCCGCGTGCTCTCGGCGGTCGGGAAGGACCGCGCCGCAAGGCGCTGGTACACCGGCGATCAAGGGCCGCACACCCCTCTCGCGCACGCCGCGCCCGCGCAGTGCTCCACCTGCGGCTTCTACTGGCCGCTCGCGGGTTCGATGAAGTCGGAGTTCGGAGTCTGCGCTAACGAGTACGCGCCCGACGACGGCAAGGTCGTCTCGGCCGACCACGGCTGCGGCGCCCACTCCGAGGCCGCGGTCATGCCGCCGCCGGTGGAGCAGGCCGTGCCGATCCTCGACGACCTGGGCTACGACCTGCTCGACGAGGGCTCGGTGGACGAGGCGGCCTCGCCCGCCGAGGAGCTCGGCCACTCCTGAGCGCTCGCCCCGCCGCCCGGCGTCTCCGCCGGGCGGCGTTCTTGACGGTGGCGGGCGCTAGCCTTTCGTCCGCGTGGCCGACCCGTGCCACCGGGCGAGAAGGAGAGTCGTGGACGTTTTCGGCACCGATCGGATGCGGGCGGCAGTGCTCGCGGCTTGGCAGGCCTCGCCTGCGCGCTTTCGTGAGGATGCCAACGCCGAGGAGGATTTCGCCCTCGGCGGCTACCGTGACCGGCTGATCGTCGAGCTGGCCCAGAACGCCGCGGACGCGGCGCTGCGCGCCGGGGTGCCCGGCGTGCTGCGGCTGGTGCTGCGCGACGGCGTGCTCACCGCGGCCAACACCGGCGAGGCCCTCGACGCCGCCGGCGTGGAGGGCCTGTCCACGCTGCGGGTCTCGGCCAAGCGCGACGACGCGGGCGCCGCCGGACGGTTCGGCGTCGGCTTCGCGGCCGTCGTGTCGGTGTCCGACGCCCCCGAGATCGGTTCCCGTGGCGCGCCGTCGGTGCGCTGGTCCCGCGCGGAGACCACCGAGCTGGTCGCGGCGAGGCCCGAGCTCGCCGGGCAGCTCGCCGACCGGGGCGGCCACGTGCCCCTGCTGCGGCTGCCCTTCGCGGGTGAGCCGCTGGCCGTGCCCGACGGCTTCGACACACTTGTACGGCTGCCGCTGCGCGACGAGGCGGCGGCCACGGCGGTCCGCCGCATGCTGGCCGAGGCGAGCCCCGCGTTGCTGCTGGGCCTGCCCGCGCTCACCCGGATCGAGATCTCGCTCGACGGGGACGAGCGGGTGGTCGAGCCCGGTGACTGGGCGCTCGGCGTGGCCTCCGGCGAGTTCACCCCGGCCGAGGTGGCCGAGCTCTTCGCCGACCGGCCCACCGAGGAGCGGGCCCGCCCGTTCTGGTCGGTCCGCTGGGCCGTACCGGTGTCCGCCGAGCGCGGCGGGGAGCCGGTGCCGCTGCCGCGCAGCGTGCGGCCGGTCATCCACGCGCCGACGCCCAGCGACGAGCCGCTCGACTTGCCCGCCCTGCTGATCGCCTCCTTCCCGATGGCCACCGACCGGCGGCACGTCGCCAAGGGGCCGCTGACCGACTTCCTGGTGGAGAAGGCCGCCGACGCCTACGTGGAGCTGCTCGGCCGGTTGCCGCGCACGCCCAAGCTGCTCGACCTGGTCCCGGCGCTGATGGGCAAGGGCGAGCTCGACGCGATGATCCGGCGGGCGGTCCTGCGGCGGTTGCCGGACGTGCCGCTGCTGCCCGCGCTCTCGGGGCCGGCGCCTGCCGTACAGACGCCGACGTTCGCCGACGCCGAGCTCTACGACCCCGACGCGGAGTGGACGGTCGAGCACCCGGTGCGCGAGCGCGGCGCCGACGGGTGGGTCGTCTCCGGACGGGAGGCGGCGGTCGTGCCCGGCTCGGGAGAGCTGCTGGCGCGCATCGCGGAGATCGTGCCCGGGCTGCTGCCGGCGGGCTGGCCGGCCCGGCACCCGGCGATGATCACGCTGGGCGTCCGGCAGGTCGGCCTGGCCGACGTCATCGACCTGCTGTCCGGCGAGGTCGTCGAGGGCCGGGAGCCGGGGTGGTGGCGCGAGCTCTACGACGTGCTCCCCGGCGACGACCACGAGGCGCTGGGCGCGCTCCCGGTGCCGCTGACCGACGGGCGGCTGGTCCGCGGCCCGCGCGGCACGCTCATCCTCAGCGGGGCCGGCGGGTTCGACCTGGCGCCGCTGGGGCTGCGCATCGTGCACCCCGACGCGGCGCACCCGCTGCTGCTGCGCCTCGGCGCGGCCGAGGCGACGCCGCGCACGATCCTGGAGGACCCGCTCACCAAGGCGGCGGTGGCCGAATCCTTCGACAACCCCGACCACGAGCCGATCGCCCGCGCGGTCTTGGCCCTGGTCGACGCGGCGGCGCTCGCGCCCGGCGAGGCGCCCTGGCTGGGCGAGCTGGCGCTGCGCGGAGCCGACGGCGAGCTGTACTCGGCGGGCGACCTGCTGCTGCCGGGCGGCGCGCTGGCCGGCATCCTCGAAGAGGGGCCGCTGGCCGCCGACGAGCTCGTGGCCGAGTACGGCCCGCGGGTCCTGGCCGCCGCCGGAGTGCTCGACGGCTTCGCGGTGGTCAACGACACCGACGTGCTGCTCGACCACGACGACTGCGACCACGACCTCGACGCCGAGGACGACTGGCTCGACGAGGTGGCCGACCTGACCGGCGACCTCGACCTGCCACCGGTGGCCGCCGAGTTCAGCGCCGTGCGCGACCTGGAACTGGTGGCCGACTGGCCGGCCGCGCTCGCCCTCCTCACCCGGCCGCCGCTGCGGGCCGCGCTCCAGCCGCTGCGCGTCGGCGGCGTCGAGGTGCCGTCCTACACCGCCTGGTGGCTGTCCGAGCACCCCGTCCTCGACGGGCGGCGCCCGCGCGAGCTGCGGCTGCCCGGCGCCGACCCGCTGCTGCACGGCTTGTACGGCGACGCCCCCGCCGGGCTCGACGACGTGGCGCTGGCGATGATCGGCGTGCGGACCACGCTGGCCGACCTGCTCGACTCGCACGGCGGGCCCGAAGAACTCCTGGAGCGGATGGCCGACCCGGCGATCGAGCTCGACCGGGCGCAACTGCGCGGCCTGTGGATCGCGCTGGCCGCGGTCGACCCCGGACGGGTCTCACCGCCCGAGCGGGTGCGGGCCGTGCTCAACGGGCGGATCGTGGTGGCCGAGGCGGAGGACGCGGTGGTCGTCGAGGCGCCCGACCTGCTGCAGCTCGTCGCCGACCGGCCGCTGGTGCTCGCGCCGTTCGACCTGGCCGAGGCGTTGTCGGAGCTGCTCGACCTGCCGCTGGCTGGGGAGCTGGCGACCGGCGAGGTGACCTCGGCGGGGGTGGAGCGGGCGGTGCCCGCGCAGGTGCGGTCACTGTTGCCCGCGGCGCCGGACAGCTACGTCGAGCACGAGAAGTTGCTGGTCGACGGGGTGGAGTGCGCGTGGCGGTTCTTCGACGGGAAGGTGCACTGCACCGGGGTGGACGGGCTGGCTCGCGGGCTGGCCTGGGCCACCGGGCAGTGGAACGACCGGCTCGCGGTGGCGGCGCTGCTGCGTGACCCTGATGCGGTGCCGCTGCTGCTGGCGGAGGCCGACCTGAGCTGAGCTTGCTTGGTGTGTGCGACGTGAGCCCGGTCCATGGCCGGGCTCATGGCGTTTCCGGGGCTGGTTACGGCTGGCCTGGTTTGCGGAAGCGGCGGACGAACCAGAGGCCGAACAGTCCGCCGACGATCCCGGCGACACACGTCCAGACCCACCACGAGTACTGCGGCGCGGGTGGGAAGAGCAGCAGCGCGACCAGCGCGAGCGCCCACAGACCGGTGCCGACCAGGATGGTGGTCTGGTCGTTCGTGGCGATCGGCTCAGGATCGGGATGCCATTGCTGCTTCACGGCATCAACCCTATCTCGATCCGATCACCGGACCTTTCGCTGTTTGGCCACTCCTGTCACTCTTCGCGCGTGAATACACGCCTTGACGGATTCTTTTCGATCACCGAACGCGGGTCGACCATCTCGCGGGAGGTCCGCGGCGGTCTGGCCACCTTCTTCACGATGGCCTACATCGTCGTGCTCAACTCCTTCATCCTCGGCGGGATGGCGGACAAGGACAAGCAGTTCCTGGGTGACGTGGTCACCTCCGGGGCGCAGTTCCCGATGATCGCCGCGGCGACCGCGTTCGTCGCGGGTGTGTTGACCATCGTGATGGGCCTGGTGGGCCGCGCGCCGTTCGCCGTGGCGGCGGGCCTGGGCCTCAACGCCTTCGTCGCGTTCGGCATCGCGCCCAACATGTCGTGGGAAGACGCGATGGGCCTGGTCGTGCTGGAGGGCCTGATCATCGCGGTGCTGGTGCTGACCGGCTTCCGCACCGCGGTCTTCCACGCCATCCCCCCGGCGCTCAAGACGGCGATCAGCGTGGGCATCGGCCTGTTCATCGCGCTGATCGGCTTCGTGGACGCCGGGTTCGTGCGCGCCAACGCCGCCCCGCCGCTGACGCTCGGCATCGGCGGCGCGCTCGTGAGCTGGCCGATGTTCGTCTTCGTCATCGGTGTCCTGATGACGTTCGTGCTGGTGGCGCGGAGGGTCAAGGGCGCGATCCTGATCGGCATCGTCGCCAGCACGGTCCTGGCGCTGATCGTGGAGGCGGTCGCCAAGGTCGGCGGCGCCAACGGCGGCAAGAACCCCGGCGGCTGGCAGTTGAACACGCCGACCTTCGCCGACCTGCAGATCTTCGGCATCCCGGACCTGAGCCTGCTCGGCCAGTTCAGCCTGTTCGGGGCCTTCTCCAAGATCCCGCTGCTGCTCGGCGTGCTGCTGGTCTTCACCCTGCTGATCACCGACTTCTTCGACACCATGGGCACCGTCGTGGGCGTCGGCGGCCAGGCCGGGCTGCTGCGCGAGGACGGCACGATGCCGCGGACCAGCCAGATCCTGTTCGTGGACTCGGTGGCCGCGGCGGCCGGCGGCGCGGGCTCGGTCTCGTCGAACACCACTTACGTCGAGTCGGCGGCCGGCGTCGGCGAGGGCGCGCGGACCGGTCTGGCCAGCGTCGTCACCGGTGTGCTGTTCCTGTTCGCGGTCTTCCTGTCGCCGCTGGTCAAGGTCGTGCCCTACGAGGCCGCCGCGCCCGCGCTGGTCGTGGTCGGCTTCATGATGATGACCTCGGTCAAGAACATCGACTGGGACGACTTCGAGATCGCCGTCCCGTCCTTCCTGACCATCGTGCTCATGCCGTTCACCTACTCGATCGCCAACGGCATCGGCGCCGGGTTCATCAGCTTCGTGCTGATCAAGCTCGCCCGGGGCAAGGCCCGCGAGGTGCACGGCCTGATGTGGGTGGTGGCCGCGCTGTTCGCGCTGTACTTCGCGCTGGGCCCGATCAAGATTCTGTTCGGTCTTGACTAGGTAAGGCAGGCCCTACCGAAATTCCGGGTGCGCGCGGGGTTACGGAGGACGCCGGAAGATCGCGACACTTGGGCGGTGTCTACCACCACTGGCAGTGACTTCGCCCACCTGTCGAGGATGATCAAGGACGCCGGTCTGCTTGACCGGCGTCCTGTCTATTACCTCCTCCGGCTCGCCCTCGTCACCGTGGCTTTCGCCGGTGGCTGGCTGCTGTTCGTGTCCGTCGGCGACTCCTGGTGGCAACTCGCCGTCGCCGTCTTCCTCGCCGTCGTCTTCGCCCAGGTCGCGCTGGTCGCGCACGATCTGGCGCACCGCCAGGTGTTCCGGTCGCGGAGCAGTTCGGCCGTCGCCGGCCGGATCGCCGGGAACCTGGGCATCGGGATGAGCTACGGGTGGTGGATGGAGAAGCACAACCGCCACCACGCCAACCCCAACCACGAGGACCACGACCCGGACGTCGACCCGTCGCTGCTGGTCTGGTCGGAGGAGCAGGCGTCGCGGGCGACCGGGCTGTCGCGCTTCATCGCCCGGCGCGAGGCCTGGCTGTTCTTCCCGCTGCTCACCCTGGAGGCCTGGAACCTGCACGTCTCCGGGCTGCGCAGCCTGCGGACCATCCGCGGGCGCGTCCTGGAGGGCGCGCTCCTGCTCGCCCACTTCGCCTGGTTCTTCGGGCTGATCTTCGCCACGTTGCCGGTGGGCAAGGCGATCGTCTTCGTGCTGCTGCACCAGGCGGTCTTCGGGGTCTACCTCGGGTGCACCTTCGCGCCCAACCACAAGGGCATGCCGGTGCTCACCGCCGAGGACGAGCTCGACTACCTGCGCAAGCAGGTGCTGACCTCGCGCAACGTGCGGGGCGGGGTGGCGATCGACGTGCTGCTGGGCGGGCTCAACTACCAGATCGAGCACCATCTGTTCCCGAACATGCCCACGCCCAACCTGCGCCGGGCTCAGCCGATCGTGCGGGACTACTGCGCTTCGCTGGGCGTGCCGTACGCGGAGGCGGGGCTGATCGAGTCGTACGGCATCGCGTTGCGGCACATGCACCGGATCGGGGCCGAGCTCAGGGCGTCTTGAGCTGCTCCGCCGTACACCCTGAGCAGGCCCGGAGAGCGGGCATCATGGAAGGGCCCCGGAATCGGGGCCCTTCGCCGTGACGGATCTCACACCGGGCGGGGTATCACATGGTGAGACATGTCCGTATTTGAAGGGGAATATACGTGCGCTTTGTGATAGTTAGCAAGGGTAATGAATCATGCTAACGAATCCTCCAAAGTTGGACCTGCGCAGCGACGCGGGCCTGGCCTCGGTCCTGCGCGTGTCGCTGGCAAGGCTGACCAGGCGACTTCGACGACAAGCAGCGGCACACTCCCTGACGCCCACCCAGTTCGCGACGCTCGCCGCCGTGGAACGCCACCCCGGGATCTCACCCGGCGAGCTGGCCGACCTCGAGAAGGTGCAGCCCCCGTCGATGACACGGGTGATCGCGTGGCTCGAGGAGCGCGGATTGGTCGCGCGCACACCGCACCCCAGCGACCGGCGCCAGGTGACCGTGAACGTGACCGAGTCGGGCGAGGCGCTCCTGAAGGAGGAGCGTCGGCGGAAGGAAGCCTGGCTGACACAACGGCTGAAGGAGCTGACTCCGGAGGAGCGGGCAGTGCTACGGCAGGCCGCCCCGATTCTGGAGAAGCTCAGCAAGATCTAGGGGAACATACCCGGACCGGGATGTTCCGGTCGCTCCGTATCCACAACTACCGGCTCTTCGCCATGGGCGGCGTCGTCTCGAACGTCGGCGGCTGGATGCAGCGCACCGCCCAGGACCTGCTGGTGCTCCAGTTGACCGGGGGCAGCGGGGCGGCGCTCGGCGTCGCCACGGCGCTGCAGTTCGCCCCCATGTTGCTCTTCGGCATGTTCGGCGGCGTGCTGGCCGACCGCTACCCCAAGCGGCCGTTGCTCGTCACCGCCCAGGCGCTCATGGCGGTGCTCGCCCTGGCCATGGGCGTGCTCACCGTCACCGGCGCGGTGCAGGTGTGGCACGTCTTCGTGATGGCGTTCGCGCTCGGCCTCATCTCCTGCGTGGAGGTGCCGACGCGGCAGACCTTCGTGGTCGAGATGGTCGGACGCAAGGACCTGCCGAACGCGATCGCGCTGAACGCCTCCAGCTTCAACCTGGCCCGCGTGGTCGGCCCGGCCGTGGCCGGACTGC
The DNA here is from genome assembly GCF_044459405.1 of Nonomuraea sp. NPDC050328. Taxonomy (NCBI): domain Bacteria; kingdom Bacillati; phylum Actinomycetota; class Actinomycetes; order Streptosporangiales; family Streptosporangiaceae; genus Nonomuraea; species Nonomuraea sp. NPDC050328. Next base: position 74,982 of record NZ_JBITIW010000010.1, read on the forward strand.
TCATCCACGCCCTGGGGACCGGGCCGATCTTCCTGCTCAACGCGATCTCGTTCGCCGCGGTGATCTCCAGCCTGCTGCTGATGCGCAAGGCCGAGCTGAACCCCGCCGAACCCGTGCCGCGGGCCAAGGGGCAGTTGCGAGAAGGCTTCCGCTACGTCCTGCGAAATCAGGACCTCCTCATGCCGGTGCTGCTGGTCGGCTTCGTGTCGATGTTCGCGCAGTCGTTCTCCATGTCGATCGCGCTGATGGCCACCGAGGTCTTCGCCGCGGGCGCCTCCTCCTTCGGCCTGGCCTCCAGCATGTTCGCGGTCGGCGCGCTCGGCGGAGCGCTCCTGGCCGCGCGGCGGGCCCGGCCCAGCAAGAAGCTGCTGGTCGCCGGGGCGCTCAGCTTCGGCCTCTTCCAGATCGCGACGGGCATTGCTCCCTTCTACCCCCTGTATCTCCTGCTACTCGTGCCCACCGGAATCGCACTGATCACGGTGAACACGGCCGCCAACGCGAGCGTCCAGCTCGCCACCTCGGCCGAGATGCGAGGCCGGGTCATGGGCATCTACCTGCTGGTCTTCACCGGCGGAGCCCCGCTGGGCGCACCGCTGATCGGCTGGCTGTCCGACCTTGGTGGCCCCCGGATGGGCGTGGCCCTGGCCGGTGCGCTGGTCGTGGCAGGCACCGGGCTGGCCGTCCTGCTCAGCCGGGTGATCGGCGCGCGCGTCCAGCGCGCAGAATTGACCGATGAGACTCTTCGCGGCGCTGTTGCCGCCGGATGAGGTGCTCGACGAGATCGAGCGGGCGATCGCGCCGCACGTGGGCGAGGTGCCCGGTCTGCGCTGGCCGGACCGGGCGACCTGGCACATCACCCTCGCCTTCTACGGCGAGGTGCCCGACGCGGTCGTGCCCGATCTGCGGGTACGGCTGGCGCGGGCCGTACACCGGCATGCCGCCCTGGACCTGGCCTTCACCGGGTTCGGGGCGTTCAGCAGCGCGCGGCGGGCCCGGGTGTTCTGGGCCGGGGTCAGCGGCGACTCGGCGGAACGGCTGAGCGACTCGGTCAAGGCCGCCGGACGCCGGGCCGGAGTGCCGCTGACCGACACCAAGCGCTTCCACCCGCACCTGACCCTCGCCAGGGCCAGGGACGAGCAGGACCTGCGCCCGCTGGTCGAGTCGCTGGCGGGCTTTCGCGGCTCGACCTGGCGGGCGGCTGAGGTGCACCTCATGCGCAGCGTGCTGGGACCGCCGCTGGAGTACCGGTCACTGGCCTCCTGGGCGCTCGGCTGAGCCTTTTGGTAGCTGGGTCACCTGGTTGTGCGGGCTTCGGCATCCCGGGGGCTCGGCTAGGCTCCAGGGCGTGGATCGTCCTCGCCTCTGGCTGCTGCCCATCGTGCTCGGCCTGCTCCTCGTGATCGTCGTGGTCGGCGCGCTGCTGCAGTGACCTACCAGGCGTAGTCCTCCGGCGCGGTGCGGTGACCAGGGAAGATCTCGTCGAGGCGGGCCAGCGCCTGCTCGTCCAGGTCGATCTCCAGGGTCCGCATGCTGCCGTCGAGCTGCTCGATGGTCCGCGGCCCGATGATCGGTGAGACCACCGCGCGCTGCCGGAGCAGCCACGCCAGGGCGACGTCCGCGGGCTGCTCGCCCAGCTCGTCACAGAACTTCTCGTATGCCTCGATCTTGTCGCGGTGCTTGTCGAGCTCCTTGACCATGTGCTCGCTCGCCGACCGGCCCTTGTCGATCTTGCGCAGCACGCCGCCCAGCAGGCCGCCCGCCAGCGGGCTCCACGGGATCACGCCGATGCCGAGGTCCTCGGCGGCGGGCAGCACCTCCAGCTCTACCTTGCGGGTGAGCAGGTTGTAGTGGGACTGCTCGCTCACGATGCCGAACATGCCGCGCTTCTCCGCGACGTTCTGCGACTTGACGAGGTGCCAGCCGGCGTAGTTCGAGGTGCCGACGTAGAGGATCTTGCCCTGCTGGCGCAGGACCTCCATCGCCTCCCAGAACTCCTCGAACGGCGTGCTCCGGTCGATGTGGTGGGCCTGGTAGACGTCGATGTAGTCGGTCTGCAGCCGCTTGAGCGAGGCGTCGGCCGCGCGGCGGATGTGCAGGGCCGACTGCAGGTTGTCATTGGGCCAGTCACTCATCCGGCCGTGGAACTTGGTGGCCAGGACGGTCTTCTCGCGCCGCCCGCCGCCCTGGGCGAACCAGCGGCCGACGATCTGCTCGGTGACGCCCTCGCCGGTCTTCCAGCCGTAGACGTCGGCCGAGTCGAAGAAGTTGAGACCCAGCTCGTGGGCCCGGTCCATGATCGCGAAGGAGTCCTCCTCCGTGGTCTGCGGACCGAAGTTCATGGTGCCGAGGCAGAGGGGGCTGACCTTGAGCCCGCTTCGTCCTAGGTTCACATAGTCCATGCGGTCAACCCTAAAGACCTGGAGTGCACTCCAGGCCAGAGGCCGTTTCCGAGCGACCGCCAGAGGCCGTTTCTCGGTAGACTGAGGGTGGCCCGACGGGAGATCTGGAAGTTGCCCGGCGGGTTTCGCTGTTCCATGAGCTCGTTCCGGAAACTGTCGGTGCCGTCTGATGCACTGTCCCGCGTGCCCCGCCCCCAGCCCATAGCTGCGCTGCCCGACGGCCCTCAACCCACGGCTGCGTTGGTCCGCGGCGCTCAGTCCACGCCTAAGCTGTCCCGCGGGTCCCAGCCCACGCCTGCGCTGCCTCGTGGGCCCCACCGCACGCTGATCGGCGCCGCAGTCCCGATCTTCCTGTCCATGATCACCAGCCTGGTCGGCGGGCTGATCGGCACCGCCGTCCTGGGCCACCACGCCACCGCCGCACTGGTCGCCTTCGCGCTCTCCCAGGCGGTCCTCAACCCCGCCACCGCCGCCGTAGCCGGCGCCCTGCGCGGCATGTCGCCCTTCCTCGCCCCCCACCGCGGCAACCCGGCCGCCGCCCTCCCGATGCTGCGGGACGCGCGCTGGCTGGCACTCTCCCTCGGTACGGCAGGCGCCGTGGTCGTGGCGTGCACCCCGCTCATCGCCCAGGCGTCCGGCGCACCCGCCGAGGTGCTCGCCGAACTCGGCGCACTGCCCTGGTGGCTGGCGGCCTACATCGCCGTCTTCGCGGCCAGCGGCGGGGCCGGGGCGGCGCTCATCGCGCTCGGACGCAGCCGCCCGGTCTTCTGGGCCTCGCTGGCGGCGGCCCTCACCGAGGTGGTGCTCGCCTTGGTGCTCGTGCCCGTGCTGGGGTTGCCCGGGATGGGACTGGCCTTCCTCGCCTCCGCCCTGGTCAGCACCCAGGTCGCCGGCTTCTTCCTGCGCCGCGTGCCCGGCCTGGAGTCCTACTCCGCCTGGCCCGGCCGCCCCCGGACCGCTGAGATCCTGCGGATGGCCCGGGTCGGGCTCCCCATGGCCGGCACCACGCTGGTCAAGTTCGCCGCCCTGGCCGTCGTCACCTACGCAGCCGCCCGTACCGGGGTGGCCGGGGCTGCGGCGCATGCCGTGCTCAGCTCGACGTTCGGGTTCCTGTTCCTGGGCGCTTTGGCGGTGGCCATGGCCTCCATGCCCGAGGTCGCCCGCGCCCAGACCGTCGCCGAAGCCCGCCGCGTCACCCGCGCCGCCCTCACCGTCGGCGGTGGGGTTGCCTTGGTGGGGGCCGTGGCGGTGCTCCTCTTCCAGGACGCGATCTTCGGCCTGCTCACACCTGACCCGGCGGTGCGCGGCGTGGCGGCTTCCCTGGTGGGGCTGCTCGTCCTGGCCTCACTGGCTGATGCTGTGCAGATGGTCATGGGCTTCGGCCTCAGCGGCCTCAAGCGCTCCTGGTGGAGCTTGGTCAGCTTTGCCGGGTCTTACGGGGTTCTGGTGGTGATCATCCATCCGGTGGTGTCGACCTGGGGGTTGGCTGGGATCTGGTGGGCCATGCTGGCCAACGGGGTGGTCTTGATCGGCCTGCAGAGCTACGGCTTCCACCGATTCAGCGGCCGCCTCGAAACCACCCCGCCCCCGCCACCACCCCTCCCACCCCGGCCACCAGCCCGACCCCACACTGAGCCGGCCGATCCCGCGCTGACCCGGTGGTTCCTGCGCTGAGCCCCAAGCCCGCGCAGGCACCTCGTCCATTCCTCCCTCGGCCGCCGGGCGGCCCGCGCTGAGCTCGGCTGATCTCGCGTTGCCCCCCTGGCCCCGCACGGCCACCTCGACCGCTCCCTCACCCCAGCCGGGCCGATCCCGCGCTGAGGCCAGCCCGCTCAGCCACCTCGGCCCGCGCAGCAACCTCTCCTCCCGGCTACCTGGTCCGCTCAGTTACCTTGGCCCTCCTCCCGCTCCACGTAGCCCGGTTCATTCCGCGTGAGTCCGGCTCGCCGGATCACCTTCCCCCGAGCCCTCTCGCTGTGCCCCGCCCTTCTCCTCCCGAGGCCCCGACGGCGGGGGCTGGGTTGGACTTCGGTTGGTGCGTGCTGGCTCGGTGCTCTCAGTGCAGAGGTGGAGGCGGGCGGAGGCGGAGGAGGGTGGGGTTGGGCGCGGCGGAGCCACGGGGGCGGGTCGGGGTCGGGCGGGGGGCAGAGCTAGGGGGTCGGGCGGGGGCAGAGCTAGGGGGTCGGGCGGGGTGGAGCTACGAGGGCGGGTGGGGTGGGGCTTCGAGGGTGGGCGGGGGGTTAGGGGGTTGGGGGTTGGGCGTCGTGGGCGAGGATGGCGAGTTGGATGCGGTTGACCATGCCGAGCTTGGTCAGGGCGCTGGAGATGTGGGCCTTGACGGCGCCGACCGAGAGGTGGAGGCGGTCGGCGATCTCGCTGTTGGAGATGCCCTCGGCCACCGCCTGGGCGACCTCGCGTTCGCGGGGGGACAGGAGGGACAGGCGGGCGCTGGCCTGGGCGGTGCGGTGGTCGCGGGTGGCGTCCCGGGTGACGTGCGAGATGAGGGTACGGGTGACACCGGGGGACAGGACCGGCTCGCCGGCGGCGGCTTGCCGTACCGCACGGACGATCTGGTCGGGCGGGGTGTGCTTGACGAGGAAACCGGCGGCACCCGCGCGGAGGGCGGCCAGGACGGTGGCGTCGCCGTCGAAGGTGGTCAACACGATGACCTCGGGGCGGTGGCCTTGGCGGGTGGTTACGGCTCGGGTGGCGGAGATGCCGTCGAGGTACGGCATGCGGACGTCCATGAGGATCACGTCGGGGGTGAGGCGGTCGACGGCGTCCATGACGTCGGCGCCGTCGGCGGCGTCGCCGACGACATCGATGTCGGGGTCGCCGCGCAACATCAGGCGGAGGCCTGCGCAGACCAACGGGTCGTCGTCGACGAGCAGGACCCGGATGACGTCGGCCATGGTCACAACGTAGCTCGGTGGGGGCGGGTGTGGGGGTGCCGTCTCTATGGAGCTTCGGGCCGATGGGGGGTGGGTGGGCCATCTCGCCCGGCCACCTGGTGTTGACACGCCCCCGGCGTGCAAACGCCCCTGGCGTTCCCCCGCCCACCTAGCGTTTCCCCCGCCCACCTGGCGTTCCCCCGCCCACCTGGCGTTCGCAGGCCCTCCTGGTTCCCCCCGCCCACCTAGCCCTGCTCCGCCGCCCTCATTCTCCGGCCGAATCCCGCCCCCCACCTGGCCCGTCCCTCTGGCCATCGGTCTTCCCGCCGCCCCACCTGGCGGCCCGTACCCTAAGCACCGATCAGCCCGCCGCCTCCACTTGAGCCCGCCCCCTGATCACCGATCAGCCCCGCCACCCCACCTGGCCCGCCGTGGGGTGGCGGGGGTCAGGGGGTGTGGGTGGGGAGGTGGGCGGTGAGGTGGAAGGTGCCATCGGTGTGGCCGTGGGTGAGGGTGCCGCCTTCCAAGGTGACGCGTTCGGTGAGGCCGACCAATCCGTAGCCGCCGTTGGCTGCGGCGGGGTGGGGGCTGGGGTTGGTGATGTGGACGGTGAGGGCTGGGCCTGGGGTGATGGTGACGTGGACCGGCGCGCCGGGGGCGTGTTTGCGGGCGTTGGTGAGGCCCTCCTGGACGACCCGGTAGATGGCCCGTTCGAGCTGGGGGCGGAGACCGTCGAGGGTGGTGGGGCAGTCCAAGGTGACGGGCTGGCCGGCGGCGGAGGCGTCGGCGACGAGCGCGGGAAGGTCGGCCAGGCGGGGGTACACGGGTGCGCCGGTCAAGGGGCGGGGTGCGGGAGCTTCGGCCGGGTGGGGAGATGTGGGAGTGGCGGTCAGGTGGCGGTGTGCGGGAGGGGCGGTTGGGGGGAGGGTGGGCAGGGTCGGGTCAGGGGGGAGGGTGGGCAGGGTCGGGTCAGGGGGGAGGGTGGGCAGGGTTGGGTGAGGGGGGAGGGTGGGGGTGTCGTCGCGGAGGATGGAGAGGACTTGGCCCAGCTCGTCCAAGGCCAGGCGGGCGTTGTCGTGGATGACGCGGACGGCGGCGTCGACCTCGGTGGGTTCGAGGGCGGGAGCCTGGCCGGCACCGGCGCGAGCCGTACGGTAAGCAAGGGCGCCGGCGTGCACGGAGAGCAGCGAGATGCGGTGGGCGAGGACGTCGTGCATCTCGCGGGCAAGGCGGGTGCGTTCGGCACGGCGGGTGTCGGCGAGACGGGCTCGGTGCTCACGCTCACGGACCTCGGCCTCACGGCGCAGGTCGATCAGGACGAGGCGGCGGCTGCGCACGATGAACCCGGCGCAGAGCGGGCCGACGAACAGCAGCGCGGTCCAGAGGATGATCGTGATGCGGCTCATGCCGGGCGGGTCGGCGAAGAGGGCGTAGTAGCTGACGCCGAGCAGGTGGAGGGCGGCGACGGCGACGGCGCGGGTCCAGGGCTGGTGCACGGCGAGGGTGAAGACGGCGACCATGGCCGCCCCGAGCGCGGCGCCGGAGAGGAACAGCGCGGGCAGGAGCAGCAGCGCGACCGCGACGGGGTACCGGCGGCGGGCCCAGACGGCCAGGCAGGCGAGCGCGCCGACCCAGGGGTTGATCGCGATCATCCACTCGGGGACGAAGTCGACGCCGGCGGGCGGGTAGCCGATGACGCCGTCGAACCACATGGCGACGGCGAAGGCGAAGAGGGCGGCGTCGGAAGCCCAGTCCCGTGGCGTCCGGCGGCGGCGGCCGGGCACGAGTTCGCCGGGCATGAGCCAGTAGGGCGCCTGGACGGGCTGGTGCCGGGGGGTCATACCGCCGAGCCTACGTTCGCCGGGCCAGGCGCACTCTGGCCGATCGGCCAGGGGTGGTGGCCGGTGGACCAGTGCGCGGCGCGGGCCGTACGGCGTGCACTGGTGGCATGACACAGGTGGTCCTGGCCTGCGAGGGCCTGAGCAAGCGGTTCGGGGATCGGGTGGCGGTGGCGGAGCTGTCGTTCACCATCGCCGAGGGGGAGACGTACGGGCTGCTCGGCCCGAACGGGGCGGGGAAGACCACGGCGATCTCGATGATCGTCGGCATCATGCGGCCGGACGCGGGCGTGGTGCGCGTGGACGGGATGGTGCATTCGGTGCGCAACACCGCGGTGAAGGCGGTGATCGGTTACGTGCCGCAGGAGCTGGGGTGTTACCCGGAGCTGAGCGCGCGGGAGAACCTGCGTTTCTTCGCCCGGCTGTACGGCTTGCGCGGCCGGAGCCGGGTGGAGGAGGTGCTGCGCGTGGTCGGCCTGGAAGCCAGGGCGGACGAGCCGGTGTCGGGCTTCTCGGGCGGCATGGCCAGGCGGCTGAACATCGGCATCGGCCTGCTGAACCACCCCCGGCTGCTGGTGCTGGACGAGCCGACCGCCGGGGTGGATCCGCAGAGCCGCAACGCCATCCTCGACAGCGTCGGCCGGCTGGCCGGGGAGGGGGTGGCGGTGTTGTACACGACGCACTATCTGGAGGAGGCCGAGCGGTTGTGCGATCGGGTCGGCATCCTCGACGAGGGCCGGCTGCGGGCGGAGGGCACGAAGGAGGAGCTCACCGGCCTGGTCGGCGAGCCCGATCTGGAGTCGGTGTTCCTGCAGCTCACCGGGCGGGAGTTGCGGGACTGATGGGGACGATCCTGCTCAAGGACCTGCGCCAGCAGACGCGGGAGGGCACGGTCGTGCTGTTCGGGCTGGTGCTGCCGCTGGTGCTGGCGTTCGTGCTCGGCCTGGCGCTGGGCGACCAGCCGGCGGGGCCGGGGTTCGATCTGACCACGCGGCTGGCGGCCGGTTCGTCGGTGTTCTTCCTGTTCTTCGTCGTCTCCGGGATGACCGGGTTGCTGCGCGAGCGCCATCTCGGCACGCTGCCGCGGCTGCTGGCCGCGCCGGTCGGGGACGCGGCGATCCTCGGCGCGAAGCTGGTCGCGGGGGTGCTGCTCGGCCTGCTGAGCATGACCGCGCTGGTGCTGATCACCACCTTCCTGTACGGCGCGCGCTGGGGCCCGCCGCTGCAGGTGGCCGCCCTGGTGTCCGCGACCGTGCTGGCCGCGTCCGGGTTGTCGGCGGCGGTGGCGGCCTTCGCCAGGACGGCGGAGCAGGCGGTGAACCAGCAGGGCGCGCTCGCGGTGGTGCTCGGCCTGACCGGCGGCGCGTTGTTCCCGCTGCCCCGGACCGGCTGGGTGGAGTGGGTCAGCCTGCTGGCCCCGCACCACTGGTTCCTGCGGGGCCTGGAGGAGGGCGAGCCGGCGCTGCCGGTGGCGGTGTTGCTGGGAATGGCGCTGGTGACCGGGGCGGTCGCGGTGGCGAGAGCGGGAAGGACGTTGCGGCCATGAAGGTGTGGGCGATCGCGCTGGTGGAGCTGCGCCGGGCGGTGAAGGAGCGCAGCAACCTGTTCTACATGGGGCTGATGCCGCTGCTGCTGGTGTACCTGCTGGGCTCGGTCTTCGGCGAGCGGACCCGGGCCGAGCCGCCGGAGCACGTCACGGCGCCGGCGATGGTGTTGATGTTCGTCTTCTTCATGTCGCTGATCGTGGCGATCAACCTGGCGGCGAGCTTCGAGTCGGGGGTGTTGTACCGGGTCTACGCCGGTCCAGTCCCGGCGGGGGCGATCGTGCTGGGGCAGGCGCTCGGGCGGGTGCTGATCGCGCTGGCTCAGGCGCTGATCATCATCGCCGGTTCGGCGGCGCTCTACGGGGTGCGGTGGGGCGATCCGCTGGGGGTGGCGGTGTTGACCGTGCTGTTCGTGCTGGTGGGGGCGGGGGCCGCGCTGGTGCTCGGGTCGGTGCTGCGGCAGCAGGGGCCGGTGTTCGCGGTCGCGATGATCGTCGGGCTGAGCCTGCCGACGCTGGGCGGCAGCCTGGCGCCGCCGCTGGAGCACATGGACCAGCCGTTGCGCACCTTCGCGCACCTGACGCCGCACGCGTGGGGGCATCTGGGGTTCGGGGCGCTTCGGGCGCCGGGAGCGTCGGTGCTCGACATCCTGCCGAGCCTGGGGGTGCTGGCTGCTTATGCGCTGGTGTTGCTCGGCGTGGGGATGTGGGCCTTTCATCGGCGGCTGGCCAGGGTTTAGGACATTTGTCGTGCCGCGCCGGGGATTCTTGGATCTGCCGGGCCGTACCGGCTGGTTCCTAAGGTCGAGGGCATGAGAGCGATGAGTGGATCGTGGTCGTGCCGTGTCCGGCTTCCGGCGCGCACGGCCTAGGTTGGTGCGGTGAGCGCTTGGCTCGAACCGCCGGACGGCCGGCCGTACCACGCCCTCGACCTGCGGCGGCTCAGCCCGTTCTGCCTGATGGTGGCCGGGCCGGTGTGGAGCACGGTCGAGGGGCACTACCGGCCCGTCTGGCTGGCGTGGACGGTCGCGGTGCTGGCCGCGGGGCTCTTCGTGGCGGTGGTGCTGCTGGCCGCCCGTGGCCGGGGGAGGGCGGCGTGGCTGCCGTTGGCCGCTCTCGGCGCGCTGTCGGCCGCGGCCTGCCTGGGCTGGGGTGCTGACTGGTTCTACCTCTTCCCGCTGGTCGGCCTGGGGTGCGGCGCCGCGCTCACCGGCCGGGCGGTGCCGCGGGTGCTGCTCGCCTGCACGGCCTTGGTCGCCCTGCTGAGCTGGCGCGACGGGGCCGGGATCGGGGAGATCATGGCTTTCGCCTGGGGCACCTTCGGCGCGGGCGCGGTGCTCGCCGCCTTCCTGCACCTGCACGCGCTCATCGGCGAGCTGGCCAGGACCAGGGAGAAGCTGGCTCGTGCGGCGGTGGCCGAGGAGCGGCTGCGCTTCTCCCGCGACCTGCACGACCTGCTTGGGCACACGCTCTCGGTCATGGTCGTCAAGGCCGAGGCCGTCCGCCGGCTCGCCCCGCGCGACCCCGAGGCCGCCGCCGGGCAGGCGGGGGACATCGAGGTTCTGGGGCGGGAGGCGCTCACCCAGGTCAGGGCGGCCGTCACCGGGTATCGCGGGCGGGGGCTGGCGGCGGAGCTGGACTCCGCGCGGGTGGCGCTGGCCGACGCCGGTGTCGCGCTCGCCGTGGAGGTGGCGGAGGTACGGCTCGCGCCGGAGACCGACGCGTTGTACGGCTGGGCCGTACGGGAGGGGACCACCAACGTGATCCGGCACAGCCGGGCTAGCACCTGCGAGATCAGCCTCGCGGCGGGAGAGGACGGCACCGTGCTGGAGATCCGGGACGACGGCAGCGCCCAGACGGCACCGGCCGGCGGTGCTCATGGGCATGGGTTGCGCGGGCTTGACGAGCGGGTCGCCGCGGCCGGCGGGACGATGAGTGCGGGGCCGCGGCCGGGTGGCGGGTTCGTGTTGCGGATCGAGCTGCCGTGATCCGGGTGCTGCTCGCCGAGGACCAGGGCATGATGCGCGACGCCCTGGCCCTGCTGCTCGGCCTGGAGCCGGACCTGGAGATCGTCGCCCGGGTGGGCGCGGGGGACGAGGTGCTCGCGGCGGCCCTGGAGGCCAGGCCGGACGTGGCGTTGCTGGACATCGAGATGCCCGGCCGGAGCGGTCTGGAGGTGGCCGCCGAGCTGCGGGAGGCCCTGCCCGCCTGCCGGGTGCTGATCCTGACCACCTTCGGGCGGCCCGGGTACCTGCGCCGGGCCATGGAGGCGGGAGCGGCCGGATTCCTGGTCAAGGACGGTCCGGTGGAGGAACTGGCGGCGGCGATCCGGCGGGTGCTGGCCGGGGAGAAGGTCGTCGACCCGGCCCTGGCCGCGGCGGCGTTGAGCGCGGGGGCCAGCCCGCTGACCGACCGCGAGCGCGACGTGCTGGCCGCCGCGGCGGACGGGGCGACGGTGGCCGACATCGCGGCGCGGCTGCACCTCTCGGAGAGCACCGTGCGTAACTACCTGTCGGCGGCGATCACCAAGACCGGCACCCGCAACCGCATCGAGGCCGCCCGCACCGCCCGGCAGCACGGCTGGCTGTAGGCGTCCCCTGGTCCGTTCCGGCTGCGCGGCTGGTTGGAAGGGCTTTTGGCGGTCCGCTCCGCGGATCGGTGCACATCCCATCGGTGATCAGTGGGCATGATGGCGGGATGGGGGATGTCCTGATTCGGGTGCTTGCCGCTGTCGTCCTGGTCTGTCTGACGCCGGCCGCGGCCTGGGCGGCGGAGCCGGACGAGGCGGGTGAGCGGCTGTTCACCTTCCGGGACGACCGGATCACCGAGTCGAGCGGGCTGGCGCTCTCGCCGACCCACGAAGGCGTCTACTACACGCACAACGACAGCGCCGCCGCGCCGGAGTTCTTCGCGGTGGACGGTCGGGGGCGGACCAAGGCGGTCTTCCGGGTGCGCGGGGCGATGGCCAGGGACTGGGAGGCGATGGCGGCCTCGACCGACCCGGCCACGGGGCGTGGGGTGTTGTGGTTCGGTGACATCGGCGACAACCAAGGGCTTTGGCAGGACATTTCGGTGTATCGGGTGGCTGAGCCGTCGGTGGTGCGCAGTACGACCCTTCCGGCGGTGCGTTACCGGTTCCGGTACGAGGACGGGCCGCGGAACGCCGAGGGGATCATGGTGCATCCGCGTACGGGGCGGCTGTACGTGGTGACGAAGGAGTTCTCGGGGGCGGTCTACGCGGCGCCCAAGCGGTTGCGGACCGATCGGGTGAACGTCCTGCGGCGGGTGGCGGCCGCGCCGCTGATGGCGACCGACGCCGCGTACGCGCCGGACGGGGAGAGCTATGTGGTCCGGACGTACTTCTCCGCCACGCTCTTCCGGGCCGATGGCGAGATGATCACGCGGGTTTCGATGCCGGAGCTGCAGCAGGCCGAGTCGGTGGCGTTCACCCGGGACGGGCGGGCTTTGCTGACCGGGAGCGAAGGGGTGGACAGCCCTGTGCATCGGGTGCCGTTGCCGGATCGGGTGCTGGCTTCGGGGGCTGAGGAGGAGCCGTCGGGGGAGGCTTCGCCGGAGCGGCCGAGCGGGCAGGCCTCCCGGGCGGCGGCCGCTGAGGCGTCGGACGGGTCGGGGGCCGCGTTGTCGATCGGGGATGTGCTGCTCTGGCTGGCCGCGGCGGCTGGAGCGGTCGGGGTGATCGTCTTTCTGGCTCGGCGGACGCGGTGAGGGTACTCGGGCGGAGTTGAGTACCTCTGCTCAAGCGGTCTGCAATCAGGTCGCGGGAGGGTGGGGGCATGCACGCGCGAAAGCTGATTTGTCCGGACTGTGGGGTGGGGTTGCCGCCCGGTGGCGTTTCGGCCTGCCCGAACTGCGGGTTGCCGCTCAGTGGGCCGGTCGCGGCGGAGCTCTGGCAGGTGGACGCGGCTTTGGCAGACCTGCGGGGGCGGCGGAACCAACTGCTCGGGCTGTTGCGGGCCGAACGTGACCGTCTGGCCAAGGAAGCCCCGCCGTTGACCCCGGCCGCCGCGGGAACACCGACGGGCCCCGGGGGTCCGGCGGGCCCCGGGGTATCGGCGGCCCCTGGAGTTCCGGTGGGTGCGGGAGTCCCGGGCGTCGTGGGGGCTCCGGCGGGGGTCCCGGCTGGCGCGCGGCCGGTGGGTGCCGGTGGCATGGGTCCGGGCGGTGCGGGTGCCGGTGGCTTCCAGCAGAACGTCGGGCAGGGCGTTGGGCCGGGCGCCGGGCAGGGGCGGGCGGAGGTGTCGCGGCGGGGGGCGCAGAACCTGCTGCTGATCCTGGGCGGCCTGCTGATGGCGGTGGCCGCGATCATCTTCACCGTCGTGAGCTGGGGCCACATCGGCCTCGCCGGGCGCGCGGCGATCATGGGTGGCTTCACCGCCGTGACGCTGGCCGCCCCGGTGGTGCTCCTGAAGCGCCATCTGACCGCCACCGCCGAGACGATCGGCGTGCTGGGCCTGGCCCTGCTGCTCCTGGACGGGTACGCCGCCCGCCGCGTCGGCCTGCTGCCCGACCTGCGGCCGGAGGTCTACGCGGCCCTGCTGGTCGCGGTGGCCGCGCTGGCGGCGGCGGTGTACGCGAGAGTGCTCCCGCTCCGCGCCCCGGCGCTGATCGCGATCGTGCTGGCCCAGGTCCCGCTCCCGCTGGCGGCCATGCACCCCGCCGGCGACACCCTGTACGCCGCGCTGGCCGCCACCGCGGTGCTCGACGCGCTGATCTGGTTCGCGCTCGCCCGCCGCGGCACGGGCTGGCGGGCGCGCGAGGTGACGACGATGGTGTGCCTCATCCTGATGTGGGGCGCCGCGCTGCTGTTCGGCCTGTTCTCGGCCCTGCTGGCCGAATGGCTCGACTACTCCCTGCCGCGCGCCGCCGGGCTGCTGGTGCTGGCGGCGATCCCGCTGGCCGTCGCGCTGGTGCCGGTCCCGCTGCTCGGCGCGAAGGCCCGTGCGGCGGCGGTCCCGCCCGCGTGGCTGGCGCTGACCCTGGCCGCCGGTACGGCGGTGCATCCGCTGACCGAGGAGTTCTGGGTCGTGGTGCCCTTCGTGGCCGCCGGGCTCGCGCTCATGCTGGCCTCGATGCTGCTCCCGGCCCGCCTGCGCAAGACCGGCGCGATCACCGGCCTGGTGCTCGCCGGCGTCGCCGCGATCCCCGCCGCGCCCGGCACGCTCGGCCTGCTGCTCGCCCCGGTCCTCTGGGACGACGGCCGGGCGATCACCCCCGGCCCCGAGCACAGCCACTCCACCGTGGTGATCCTCCTGCTCTTCGCCGCCGCGTTCGCCGCCGGGTCGGTGCGGGTACGGCGGGCGCTCTGGCCGGCGTACGGCCTGGCGGTCCTCGCGGTGTTGTGCGCCCCGGTCGCCTTCGGCGCGCCCAGGCCGGTGGCCATGGCGGTGCCGCTCGTGCTGGCGGTGCTGCTGACCTTCCTGGCGTTGCGCGCCTGGGGGTTCGCCCTCGGCGCCGGGCTGGCCGCGGCCGAGGCGGTGGCCTGGTCGCTGAGCGTGCCGAACCTGGTCTACCTGGCGCTCGGCGTGCTCCTGGCCTGCTGGGCGCCGCTGTACCGGCGTCCGGCGGCGCTGGCCGGGGCCGCGGCGAGTGGGGGCGGGCTGGTCTGGGCGGGGTTGCTGGATCTCGGCGTGCCGTTGGTGGAGGGGTGTGTCGCGGCGCTGGCTGTCGCCGGGCTGCTCGCCTTCGTCGCCGAGTTCCGGCGGCGTCCGGGTGACCAGCACTGGCATCTGGGGGAGATCTTCGCCTGGACGGCGTTCGTGCCGGCCGTTCCGGCGCTGGCGGCGACCATGGAGGGGTATCGCACTCTGGACATCCCGCTGACGTCCGCGCATCCGGTGCTCCTCGGAGGGCTGGCGGTCGCGGGGGGCGTGGGGGTGTCGGCGATGCGCCGCCGCAAGACCGGGCTTTGGGCGGGGGCGGCGACGCTCGTGGGGGCCTTGCTGGTGGCGTTGGTGCCGGTCACGGTTCGCCTGCCGTACGGGCTGGTGGTGGGGTTGGTGACGGCCGGCTGCGCGGGTGCGGCGGCGGTGGCGGTGTGGCTCGGGCGCAACCCGGCGCGGGCGCCGGGCGTGGGCAACCGGGTGGCCGCCGCGGTGGCGGCCGGGTGGCTGGGCACGATCGCGGCGAGCGCGGCCGGGGCCTCGGACGGGGCGTTGCTGACCGTGCTGGCGGTGCTGGCCGCGGTCGCGGCGCTGGCGGCGTGGCTCGGGCCGGTCAAGCCGCTCGGGGTGACGCTCGCGGCGGTGCTGGCGGTGACGGAGGTCGTGGCGGTGTGGGCCGTGATCGACCAGCGGACGGCCAGCCTGGCGTGTGCCGCCGCGGCGGTGGTGGCGATCGGCGCGGGGCTGGCGGCGCGGAGCCGGGCGGTCGGTTACCTGGGCACCGGGTTCCTGCTGGCGGCGTCGTGGATCCGGCTGAGCGCCGAAGGGGTGGAGGTCGTCGAGGCCTACACGCTGCCGTTCGCGCTGGTGTTGCTCGGGCTCGGCTGGTGGCATGCGCGCGGGCGGGTGATGAGCTCGTGGCGCGTGTACGGGTCGGGGCTGTTGCTGGCCTTCGTGCCGTCGGTGCTGGCCGAGCCGACGCCGGTGCGGTCGCTCATGCTGGGGGCGGCGGCGCTGGTGGTGACCGTGTCAGGGGCGCGGATGCGGCTGCAGGCGCCGGCGTTGCTGGGCGGGGTGACGCTGGCGGTGGTGGCGGTGCGGGAGCTGTCGCCGTGGATCGCCGACCTGGTCTCGGTGATGCCGAAGTGGATCCCGATCGCCGTGGGCGGGCTGGCGCTGCTGGCGATCGGGGCCACCTACGAGGCGCGGTTGCGCGACGTACGCCGCCTCAAGGCCGCGGTCACGCGCATGACCTGAAAACCCAAGGACTGGTCAGGCTCGGCGGCGGCGCATGGTTTCGGTGAAGCCCTCGCCGCGCAGCGCCCGCTCGACCACCTCGATCGAGCGGGCCAGCCGGACCAGCCGCGGCCCCTCCTCGCGGTAGACGTCGAGCACCGCCTCGACCGCGTGCGGCGGCAGGTGCGGCTTGAGCTCGACGGCCGCGCCGCGGTACCCGGCCCGCGCGGCCTCGACCGCGGAGTTGACGTGATGGATCGCCATCCGCGCCAGCGCGAGCGGGAAGCGGCGCAGCACCTCGTAGGCGCGGTAGTCGGGCGGCACGGCGTCGAGCAGCCAGGTCACGGCGGAGGTCTCCCAGTCGGGCGCGCTCGGCGGCCGGACCTCCGGCGGCCACTCTGGCGGCAGGTACATGGCTCCTATCGTACTCGTGTTCGACTTGAGTGAAGAGCAAGTAAGCGCTAGCTTGCGGTCATGAGAGTGCTGGTCACCGGCGCGTCCGGCTTCGTCGGCTCGCACGCGGTGGCCGCGTTGCGCGCCGCCGGCCACGACTGCCGGCTCCTGGTGCGCGACCCCGAAAGGGCCGTCCGGGTGCTCGGCGGAGCCGACGGGCTCGTGCGCGGTGACATCCGCGACGCCGCGGCCGTCCGGCGCGCCCTGACCGGGTGCGAGGCCGTGCTGCACGCGGCGGCCGACATGGGTGTCACCGGCCGCGCCGCCGACCTGGCCGGGGCCAACGGCCAGGGCCTGGAGAACGTGCTGGGCCAGGCGGTGGAGCTGGGCCTCGACCCGGTGGTGCACGTCTCGACGATCGCGGTGTTCGTGCCGCCGACCGGCCCGCGCATCACCGCCGCGAGCCCGCTGGCCAGCCCGCGCAACGCCTACGGCCGCTCGAAGGTGGCCGGCGAGCGGTACGCCAGGGGGCTGGGCCGCGTCACCATCGTCTACCCCGGCGGCGTCGCCGGACCGGGCCAGCCGCGGCTCGACGCGCTGAACGAGGGCATCCGCGCCGGCGTCCGGCAGGGCTGGCCCCTGGTGCCGGGCGGCGTGGGCGTGATCGACGTGCGCGACCTGGCCGGCGCGCTGGCCGCCTGCTTCGACGGGCCCGGCGAGCCGCGCCGGGTGCTGCTCGGCGGGCGGTTCGTGACCTGGTCGGAGATGGCCGACCTCTGCGAGGCCGTCACCGGCCGCCGCATCCGCCGCTACCGGCTGCCGCCCGCCCTGCTCAGAGGGCTCGGCAGCACGCTCGACCTGCTGAAGAAGGTGATCCCGATCAGTTACCCGCTCACCCGCGACGCCGCCGAGATCATGCTGACCAACGTCCCGGTCGCCGAGGGCGAGGAGGTGGCGCTCCGCCCGGTGAAGGACACGATTTCGGACACATTGCGCTGGCTCGCCGCCGAAGGCCACCTGAAAGCCTCGGAAATCGGCACACTTGCCCCGTGACCAGAGAGAGGATCGGCGTCGTCGGCGCGGGACTCGTCGGCCTGGCGGTCGCGCGCGAACTCGCCCGCACCCGGGACGCCGAGGTGACGGTGCTGGAGAAGGAGAACCGCGTGGCCGCCCACCAGAGCGGCCACAACAGCGGCGTGGTGCATGCCGGGCTCTACTACCCGCCGGGCTCGCTCAAGGCGACCCTGTGCCGCGAGGGCGTGGCCATGCTCCGGGAGTACTGCCGGGCGCACGGCCTGCCGTACGAGGAGGTGGGCAAGCTGGTCGTCGCCTCGACCAGGAGCGAGCTGGCGGGGCTGCGCCGGCTGGCCGAGCGGGCCAGGGCCAACGGGGTGCCGGAGCTGGCCGAGCTCGACGCGCTGGGGTTGCGCGAGATCGAGCCGAACGCGGTGGGCGTGGCCGCGGTGCACTCGCCGCGCACCGCCGTCTGCGACTTCCCCGCGGTCGCGCGGCGGCTCGCGCAGGACGTGGCCGAGCTGGGCGGTTCGGTACGGCTCGCCCACCCCGTGCGCGCCGTGCGGGAGCGGGCCGGCCGGGTCGAGCTGATCGCGGCCCGGCGGCGCTTCGCCTTCGACCGGCTGGTGGTCTGCGCCGGTCTCAGCTCCGACGCGCTCGCGGCGATGACCGGCCGGCCGGGCGAGGTGCGCATCGTGCCCTTCCGCGGCGAGTACTACGCGCTCCGCGGCGGCTCCCGCGACCTGGTGAAGGGCATGATCTACCCGGTGCCCGACCCGCGCTACCCCTTCCTCGGCGTGCACCTGACGCGGCACATCGACGGCGAGGTGCTCGTCGGGCCGAACGCGGTGCTGGCGCTGGCCTACGAGGGCTACCGCCGGCGCGACGTGCGCAATGTCCTGGACATCGCGCGCTGGCCGGGCGCCTGGCGGATGGCCCGCCGGCACTGGCGGACCGGCCTGAAGGAGGTCTACGGCTCGCTGGCCAAGGGCGCCTTCGTCCGGGCCGCGCAGCGGTACGTGCCCGCGCTGACCGCCGCCGACCTGGAGCGGAGCCACGGCGGGGTGCGCGCCCAGGCGGTCGCCCGTGACGGCTCGCTGGTCGACGACTTCGCCCTGGACGTGCACGGCCCGATCGTGCTGGTCCGCAACGCGCCCTCCCCGGGCGCGACCTCGAGTCTGGCGATTGCCCGACATATCGCCGGAATTGTTCCGGCACTCACCCGGTGAGGCATCCTGTAAGCGATGGAAGCGCGACTGCTGGTCGTCGAGGACGACCCCAACATCCTCGAGTTGCTCGCCGCGAGCCTGAGGTTCGCGGGCTTCGACGTCGACACGGCCGGCACCGGCCTGGAGGCGGTGGCCGCCGTGCAGCGGCACCGGCCCGACCTCATCGTGCTCGACGTCATGCTGCCGGACATGGACGGCTTCGAGGTCGTCCGCCGGCTGCGGGGCACCGGCACGTGCACGCCCGTCGTCTACCTGACCGCGCGTGACGCGGTCGAGGACAAGATCCGCGGGCTGACCATCGGCGGCGACGACTACGTCACCAAGCCGTTCAGCCTGGAGGAGACGGTCGCCCGCATCCGCGCGGTGCTCCGCCGTACCGGCGGGGACGCGCCGCCACCGCCGCCTCGGCTCACCTTCGCCGACATCGAGCTCGACGAGGAGAGCCACGAGGTGTGGCGCGGCGGCCGGCCGGTCGCGCTGTCGCCCACCGAGTTCAAGCTGCTGCGGTACTTCATGAGCAACGCCGGGCGGGTGCTGTCCAAGCCGCAGATCCTCGACCACGTCTGGGACTACGACTTCCGCGGCGAGGTCGGCATCGTGGAGTCGTACGTCTCCGTGCTCCGCCGCAAGATCGACAACCGGAACCCGCGGCTGATCCACACCCTGCGCGGCGTGGGCTACGTGTTGCGCACGCCGCCGGAGCCCTGATGCGTGCCCTGCCGCTGCGCATCAAGCTGACCGCCCTGACGCTGGCGCTGCTGGCGGTGGCGCTGGTCTTCATCGGCGTCAGCAGCGTCTCGATGTTGCACACCTACCTGATCCAGCGCGTCGACCAGCAGCTCGACCTGGTCATGCACAAGTCGCAGGCCAAGCTGGCCAAGGCCGTCGGGCCCGACCAGTTCACCGTGCTGGAGGCCGACACCATCGTGCTGCTCGGCCGCCGCGACGGCCGGTGGCAGTCGCTGGTCCGTGACGTGCGCGACGTGGACGGCCTGCCCAAGCCGGTGCTGCCCGAGTCGACCTTCGGGGAGAACATCACCGTCCGGGCGGCCAAGGGCGACGGCGAGTGGCGGGTGAAGCAGCACCTGCTCCCTCAGGGACGCCTGGTCGTCGCGGTCGACCTGCGCGAGGTCGCCGACATCACCCGACAGCTCGTCCTCATCGAACTGCTCGCCGGCGGCGCCATCCTGCTGGTCCTCGCCGTCGTCGGCGTCGCCACCGTACGGCGCAGCATGCGCCCGCTGAACGAGATCGAGAACACCGCACAGGCCATCGCCGCCGGCGACCTGAGCCGTCGCGTGCCCGACGGCGACCCCCGCACCGAGGTCGGCCGCCTGGCCAGGGCCTTCAACAGCATGCTCACCCAGATCGAGGCCGCCTTCCAGGCCCGCTCGGAGTCGGAGGTCGCGGCCCGCCGCTCGGAGGACCGGATGCGCCGCTTCGTCGCCGACGCCTCCCACGAGCTGCGCACCCCGCTCACCTCGATCCGCGGCTTCGCCGAGTTCGCCCGACAGGACCCCGACGCCGACACCGCCGGCATGCTCAAGCGCATCGAGGAGGCCGCCGCCCGGATGGGCGTGCTGGTGGACGACCTGCTGCTGCTGGCCCGCGTCGACCAGCACCGCCCGCTGCGCATGCACCCGGTGGACGTGCTCGCCCTGGCCGCCGACGCCGTGCACGACGCCCGCATCCTCGCGCCCAGCCGCGACATCCGCCTCGACGTGGTCGGCGGCGCCGCGCTCATCGTCTCCGGCGACGAGGTGCGGCTGCGCCAGGTCGTCGGCAACCTCGTCTCCAACGCGCTGGTGCACACCCCCGACGGCACGCCCGTGGTGATCCGCGTCGGCCAGTCGGGCGAGATGGCCTTCCTGGAGGTCGCCGACCAGGGGCCCGGCCTGTCGCCCGCCCAGCTGGAACGGGTCTTCGAGCGCTTCTACCGCGCCGACACCGCCCGCTCCCGGCGCTCCGGCGACGATCGGGGCAGTGGCCTCGGCCTGGCCATCGTCGACGCGCTCGTCGCCGCGCACGGCGGCACGGTCGGCGTGACCAGCGCCCCCGGCGAGGGCGCGACCTTCCGCGTGGAACTCCCACTCGCCTTGGAGTGAGGCTTCAGCTTCCTCTCAGATCCGTTTGCCATGCTGCGAGGGTGACAGAGGCGTTGATCCTCGTCGTGGACGACGAGCCGAGCATCAGAGACCTGCTCTCGGCCAGCCTGCGCTACTCCGGCTTCGACGTGCTGACCGCCGCCGACGGCTACGAGGCCATCGAGGCGGCCGAGCGCGTCCACCCCGATCTTGTCGTGCTCGACGTGATGCTGCCCGACCTCGACGGGTTCGAGGTGGCCAAGCGGCTCTCGGCGCCGGTGGTCTTCCTGACCGCGCGTGACGCCGCCGAGGACAAGCTGCTCGGGCTCGGCATCGGCGACGACTACGTGACCAAGCCGTTCAGCCTGGAGGAACTGCAGGCCCGCATCCGGGCGGTGCTCCGCCGTACCAGGGGAGAGGTGGTCTCCGGGGTGCGGCTCCAGGTCGCCGACCTGGTGCTCGACGAGGAGGCGCACGAGGTCTGGCGGGCCGGCCGGCAGGTACGGCTGTCGCCGACCGAGTACAAGCTGCTGCACTACTTCATGACCAACGCCGGCCGGGTGCTGTCGAAGGCGCAGATCCTCGACCACGTCTGGAACTACGACTTCGGCGGCGACGCCGGCGTGGTGGAGTCCTACGTGTCGTACCTGAGGCGCAAGGTGGACGACGTCGAACCCCGGCTGATCCACACCTTGCGCAGTGTCGGCTACGTCCTGCGCGAGCCGCCAGCGTAGCGTGGAGCCATGGACCTGCTCGGCGTTCTGCGTGCGCTACGGCAGCGGCTCGGCGGCGAGCTGTTCCCGCTCGACGTCGGCGACGCCGCCGCCGACCGGCGGGCGGTCGCGGAGCTGATCGGGCAGCTCGACGACTACCTGCTGCCGCGCCTGGCGACGATTGACGCGCCGCTGCTGGCCGTGGTCGGCGGCTCGACCGGCGCGGGCAAGTCGACGCTGGTCAACTCGCTGGTCGGCAGCGAGGTCAGCGAGCCGGGCGTGCTGCGCCCGACCACGCTCGCGCCCACGCTGGTGGTGAGTCCCGCCGACGAGCCGTGGTTCATGGCCGCCAACGTGCTGCCCGGCCTGGCCCGCACCACCGGGCACGCCGAGCCGGGCTCGCTCCGGGTCGCGGTGGCCGCCTCGCTCCCGGCCGGGCTGGCGTTGCTGGACGCGCCCGACATTGACTCCGTGGTGACCGCCAACCGCGAGCTGGCCGCGCAACTGCTCGCCGCGGCCGACCTCTGGCTCTTCGTGACCACCGCCGCCCGCTACGCCGACGAGGTGCCCTGGAGCTTCCTGCGCTCGGCCCGCGAGCGCTCGACCGCGCTGGCCGTCGTGCTCGACCGGGTGCCGCCCGAGGCGCTGGAGGCGGTCGCCGCCGACCTGTCCAGGCTGCTGACCGAGAACGGGCTGGGCGGCACGCGGCTGTTCACCGTGCGCGAGGAGGCGCTGCCGAGCGAGAAGGCGATGTTGTCCTTCGCGGCGGTCGCGCCGATCTCCGACTGGCTCGGCGAGCTGGCCCGCGACGCCGCCGAACGTGGCCGCATCGTGCGCCAGACGCTCTCGGGCGCGCTCGACAGCGTGGCCGACCGGCTGCCCTGCCTGGCCGCCGGGGTCGAGCGGCAGCGTGCCGCCCTGGACGAGCTGCGCTCGATCGTCGCCGAGGCCTACTCCGGGCAGGCCTTCGACGAGGGGCTGGCCGACGGCTCGCTGCTCCGGGGCGAGGTGCTGGCCCGCTGGCAGGACTTCATCGGCACCGGCGACCTGATGCGCGCGCTCGAATCGCGGGTCGGCTGGCTGCGCGACCGGATCGTCGGCGTCTTCACCGGCCGTCCCGCCGCCTCCGCGCAGCTCCGGGTGGCCCTGGAGAGCGGGGTCGTCACGCTGATCCGTGGCGTTGCCGACCGGGCCGCCGAACAGAGCGTCGAGGGCTGGTCGGCCGCGCCCGGCGGCGCCGAACTGCTCGACCGGGGCGGCGCGGTGGCCGCCACCCGGCTCGGCCGCGCCTCCCCGGACGTCGGCGAACGCGCCGAGGCGCTGGTGCGATCCTGGCAGGAGTACGTGCTCGCCCTCGTGCGCGAGGAGGGCGCGGCCCGCCGGACCACCGCGCGGGTGGCCTCCTTCGGCGTCAACGGGGCCGGGCTGCTGCTCATGCTCGCCGTCTTCGCCTCGACCGGCGGCCTCACCGGCATCGAGGTCGGCATCGCGGGAGGGACCAGCGTGCTGTCGCAGAAGGTGCTGGAGGCCGTCTTCGGCGACCAGGCCGTCCGCACCCTCACCGCCAAGGCCCGTGCCGACCTGCGCGAACGGGTCCGCGGCCTGCTGGCGGAGGAGGCCGGGCGCTTCACCGCGCTGCTCGACGGCCTCGAACCCGACGCCGAGGCCGCCCCGGCCCTGCGGGAGAGCGCGACCGCCCTGCGCGAGCGCGGGGAGGCGATGTGAAGCTGCTGCGCCGCAAGGACGGCCCCTCCCTCGACGACCGCCTGGCCGCCCTCACCGAGGCGGCCGACCTCGCCGACGGCCGCCTGCCCGCCGACCTCGTCCTGGCCGCCCGTTCGGTGACCGACCGGGCCGGCGTACGGCGGAGCCTGTCGGTCGACCACACCGTGGCCGCGCTCGCCGGAGCCACCGGCAGCGGCAAGTCCTCGCTCTTCAACGAGCTGGCCGGGGCCGACCTCGCCCAGGTCGGCGTCACCCGCCCGACCACCTCCACCGCCCGCGCCGCGCTCTGGGACGGCGACGGGGCCGGGCCGCTGCTGGAGTGGCTGGCGGTGCCCACCCGGCACGCGGTCGAGGGGGACGACCTCGGCGGGCTGATCCTGCTCGACCTGCCCGACCACGACTCCATCGAGCTCGCCCACCGGCTGGAGGTCGACCGGCTGGTCGAGCTGGTCGACCTGCTGGTCTGGGTGATGGACCCGCAGAAGTACGCCGACGCCGCCGTGCACGAGCGCTACCTCCGGCCGCTGGCCCGCCACCGGGACGTGCTGGTGGTCGTGCTCAACCAGATCGACCGGCTGCCGCCCGACGCGGTGGCCCGCTGCCTGGGCGACCTGCGGCGGCTGCTGGAGGAGGACGGGCTGTCCGGGGTGCCCCTGCTCGGCGTCTCGGCGCGGACCGGGGCCGGGGTGGCCGAGCTGCGCGCCATCCTGGCCGAGCGGGTGAACGAGCGCCGCGCCTGGTCGGCCCGGCTCGCCGCCGACGTCACCACCGCGGCCGACACCCTGGCCGGCGCCTCACCCCGCGACGCCGACCCCGACTCGGGCGCGCGACCGGCGGGCAGCCTGGACAAGCCGCTGGTCCGGGCGCTGTCGGAGGCGGCCGGGGTGCCGCTGGTGGTGGAGGCCGTACGCAAGGCGCACACCCACCGGGCGGTGACGGCGACCGGCTGGCCGGTGACCCGATGGCTGCGGCGCTTCCGGCCCGACCCGCTCAAGCGGCTGCGGATCGGCACCGGCTCCTCCGGCCGGACCTCGCTCCCGGCCGCCTCGGCCGTGCAGACCGCCCGGGTGGAGACCGCCATTCGCGACCTCACCGGCGCCGCGTCGGCCGGGCTGCCCCAGCCGTGGGCGGCGGCGGTCAAGCGGGCCGCCACCGCGCACGCGCCCGAACTGCCGGACGCGCTCGACCGGGCCGTCGGCGGCGTCTCCCAGCAGGTGACGCGGCGGCCCCGCTGGTGGAGCTTCGTGGGGGCGCTGCAGTGGCTGATCCTCGGGGTGGCGGTGGCCGGGCTGTTGTGGCTGGGAGTGCTCTTCGCGGTCGACTGGCTGCGGTTGCCGGAGATGCCGATGCCCACGGTGGGCGACCTGCCGTGGCCCACCGCGCTGCTGCTCGGCGGTGCGTTGGCGGGGGTGCTGGTCGCGGTGTTGTCCCGGTTGGCCGCGTGGGTGGGCGGCCGTCGCCGGGCCGCCCGGGCCGCCCGCGAGCTGCGCCGGGCCGTCGCCGCGGTGGCCGCCCGGGACGTGCTGGAGCCGGTCGAGGCGGAACTCGGGCGCTACACCGCCTTCACGGAGGCAGTACGGCGAGCAGGTTGATGGTGGTCAGTCGAGGAGGTTCTGCTCGACGGTGAGGTCCTGGGGCGGGTGCCGGGTCAGCTCGTCGAGGAGCGGGCGCAGCAGCGGGTGCTTCTCCGCGCCTCGCCGTACCGCGGCGAAGACCCGGCGCTCGGGGCCCGCCGCCGGCCGGACGACGACCTGCGAGAGGTCGAGGTCACGCAGGGCCAGCCGCGGCACCAGAGCCACCCCCGCCCCCGCCCCGACCAGCGCCACGACCGCGCGGAAGTCGTCGGAGTGGTGGGCGAAGTCGGGCGTGAAGCCCACCCGCTCGCAGGCCACGGTGATCACGTCGTGCACGGGGTTGCCCGGGTAGGGGCCGATCCAGTCCGCGCCCGCCAGGTCGGTGAGCCCGTCGGAACCGGCGTGGTCGTGCGGCAGGACCAGGTCGAAGGGCTCGGAGTACAGCGGCAGCCGGAACAGCCGCGGGTCGGAGGAGTCGGGGGCGCCCCGGTACTCGACCGCCAGGGCCAGGTCGGCGGCCTCGTCCAGCAGCAGGCTCAAAGCCTGGTCGCCCTCGGCGTCCCGGACGTGCACGCGCAGGCCCGGCGCGACCTCGCGCAGCGTCCGGACCGCCGGGGCCAGCACCGCGCCGATCGCGGTGGCGAACGCCGCCACCGTCACCTCGCCCACCTGGCCGCTGGCGTAGGCGGCCACCTCGGCCTCGGCCCGTTCGAGCTGGGCCAGGACCTCGTTGGCGTGCGCCAGCATGATCCGGCCCACCGCGGTCAGCCGTACGCCCCGGCCGTCGCGGGTGAGCAGCCGGTGGCCCACCTCGTGCTCCAGCGCGCCGAGCTGCTGGGAGACGGCGCTCGGGGTGAGGTGCAGGGCCGCGGCGGCGGCCGTCACCGTCCCATGGTCGGCCACCGCGCGCAGGGTCCGCAGGCGCCGGGTGTCTATCACGGGGCTGAGTCTACGGATTCCCCGCTGCAGATCCTCGGTCGTCAGCCGCGGGCGGTGATGAAGGCCTCGACGGCCCGGTCGACGTCCTCGGCCGAGTGCGCCGCCGAGAGCTGCACGCGGATGCGCGCCTGCCCCTGAGGCACCACCGGGTAGGAGAAACCGATCACGTAGATCCCCAGGTCAAGCAGACGGTCAGCCATGGCGGAAGCCTTGGCGGCGTCCCCGATCATGACCGGCGCGATCGGATGGTCCCCCGGCAGGATGTCGAACCCGGCCTCGGTCATCTTCGTCCGGAACCGCTCGGTGTTGGCCCGCAGCCGCTCCCGCGCCTCGCTCGTGGTCTCCAGCAGGTCGAGGACCTTCAGCGAAGCCGCAGCGATCATCGGCGCCAGCGAGTTGGAGAACAGATATGGGCGTGACCGCTGCCGCAGCAGGTCGCAGATCTCCTTGCGCGCCGACACGTAACCACCGGACGCACCGCCCAGGGCCTTGCCCAGGGTGCCGGTGATGATGTCGACCCGGTCCATGACCCCGTGCAGCTCGGGCGTGCCGCGTCCGGTCGGGCCGACGAAGCCGACGGCGTGGGAGTCGTCGACCATGACCATCGCGTCGTACTGCTCGGCCAGGTCGCAGATCTCCCGGAGCGGAGCCACGTAACCGTCCATGGAGAAGACGCCGTCGGTCACGATGAGCTTGCGGCGGGCCGTACCGGCTTCCTTGAGCTTGGCCTCCAGATCGGCCATGTCCCGGTTGGCGTAGCGGAAGCGCTGGGCCTTGGACAGCCGGATGCCGTCGATGATGCTCGCGTGGTTGAGCGCGTCGGAGATGACCGCGTCCTGCGCGTCGAGCAACGTCTCGAAGACGCCGCCGTTGGCGTCGAAGCACGAGGAGTACAGGACGGTGTCCTCCTGGCCGAGGAAGTCGGCCAGGCGCGCCTCCAGCTCCTTGTGCACCGACTGGGTGCCGCAGATGAAGCGGACCGAGGCCATGCCGAAGCCCCAGCGGTCGAGCGCGACCTTGGCCGCCTCGATGACCTCGGGGTTGTCGGCCAGGCCCAGGTAGTTGTTGGCGCAGAAGTTGAGCACCTCGGCCGAGCCGACGCCGACCGAGGCGTTCTGCGGCGTGGTGATGACGCGCTCGGGCTTGAGCAGCCCGGCCCGCTCGATCTCGTCGAGGGTCTCGCGGAGCTGGCCGCGCACGCTGTCGAACATCAGTTGCTCCAGTCCATGATGACCTTGCCGGTGCGGCCGCTGGCGGCGGTGTCGAAGGCCGCGTCGAAGTCGCGGTAGGAGAAGCGGTCGGTGATGACCGGGGACAGGTCGAGGCCCTTCTCGAGCAGGACCTGCATGTTGTACCAGGTCTCGTACATCTCGCGGCCGTAGATGCCCTTGATGGTGAGCATGGAGGTCACCACGGTCGCCCAGTCGACGGCGAACTCCGCGGCGGGCAGGCCGAGCATGGCGATGCGGCCGCCGTGCGTCATGTTCGCGATCATGTCGCGCATGGCCGCCGGGTTGCCGGACATCTCCAGGCCGACGTCGAAGCCCTCGCGCATGCCGAGCTGCGACATGCCCTCCTGGAGACTGCTCTGCGCGACGTTGAGCGCGAGGCTGACGCCGAGCTTGCCGGCCAGGTCGAGACGCTCGGAGCTGACATCGGTGATCACCACGTTGCGCGCGCCCACGTGCGTGGCGACGGCGGCGGCCATCAGCCCGATCGGGCCGGCGCCGGTGATCAGCACGTCCTCGCCGACCATCGGGAACGACAGCGCGGTGTGCACCGCGTTGCCGAACGGGTCGAAGATCGCGGCGATGTCCGGGTCGACCGGGATGCGATGCACCCACACGTTGCTCGCCGGCAGCGTCACGTACTCGGCGAAGGCGCCGTCGCGGTTGACGCCCAGGCCGACGGTGTTGATGCACAGGTGGCGGCGGCCGGCCATGCAGTTGCGGCACTTGCCGCAGACCAGGTGCCCTTCGCCGCTGACCAGATCGCCGACCTGGATGTCCTCGACGCCGGGCGCCACCTCGACGACCTCGCCGGAGAACTCGTGGCCCACGATCAGCGGGAGCCGCAGGGTGTTCTTCGCCCAGTCGTCGTATTTGCGGATGTGGAGGTCGGTGCCGCAGATCCCCGTCCGGAGGACCTTGATCAGCACCTCGCCGGGGCGGACGGTGGGCTCTGGCACGTCCACCAACCACAGGCCCGGCTCGGCCCTCTCTTTGACCAGCGCTTTCATAGTGAACCATCTTCCTCCAGGGCACCGTGGTGGTGTCCATCGAGGCTTTCTTAACTCCCCCCTCAGATCCGCTTCACGCGCTGGGTTGTCGGGGTTTTGGGTCGCCGTAGGGGGTTCTTGTCGGACAGGGGCAGGTTCCGCCGTACGGGGGGCTTGCCGTATTGGTTGGGTGGGGGTCGGGGCTTCTGAGACCCGCCCCCGCCGCACCCCCGCTTCCGCAGCTCCCGTCGATGGATTATTGAAAGTTGTTTTGTTAAGTAGGATGGTCGGGTGCACCAGCAGAGTGGCGACGCCTCCCTCCTGCGGCGGCTGAACACCGCCGCCATCCTCGGCAGCCTCCGCACCGCGGAGGTGGCCACGTTGACCGAGCTGGCCAAGGCCAGCAGGGTTTCCCGGCCGACCGCCGAGGCGATCGTGGAGGAACTGCTGGGCGAGGGCTGGGCGGAGGAGTGCGCGGAGGAGCCGGGGGAACGCCAGCGGGGCCGTCCGGCCCGCCGGTTCCGGTTCCGGGCGGCGGCGGGGCACGTGGCGGGCGTGGGGATCGGACACACGAGCGTCCGGGTGATGGTGACGGACCTCAACGGCGAGCCGGCCGCGGCGGGCCGTACGCCGATGGCGTCGGGAGCCCCGGCGGACGAGCGGCTGAACGCGGTGTGCGAGCTGCTGAGCCGTACGGTCGCCGAAGCGGGCCTGGAGACCGCCCAGCTCGCCTACGTGGGCGTCGGCACGACGGGTGTGGTGGACGGCGCCGGCCGGGTGGTCAAGAGCATCGTCCTGCCCGGCTGGAGCGGCCTCGACCTGCAGCGGGAGCTGTCCGACCGGTTGCCGGTCCCGGTGATGGTCGAGAACGACATGCGGCTGGCCGTCCTCGCCGAGCACTGGCGCGGCGTGGCCCGAGAGGCCGAGAACGTGGTCTACCTGTTCACCGGCGACCGCGTGGGCCTGGGCCTGCTGATCGGCGGCCGGCCGTACCGTGGGGCGCACGCCGCCTCGGGGGAGATCGGCCGCCAGCCCAACGACAACTGGGCGGGCCTGCGGCACGTGATCGACTACGCGATGGCCGTGGAGCCGGGGGAGCTGCGCGGGGCACGGCAGAGCGCGGAGTTCGCCATCGCGCGGGCCCGCGCGGGTGACGGGAAGGCGCTGGAGGCGGTCAGGTCGTTCGGCCGGGGCCTGGGCGCGGGGCTGATCCCGGTGGTCAACCCGTTCGACCCGGAGATCGTGGTGATCGGCGGCGCCCTCGCCTTCGCCGGTGACCTGCTGGTCGAGCCGATCCAGGAGCTCCTCGACGAGTACTGCCTCTACCCGCCCCGCGTGGTCGCCTCGGGGCTCGGCAGCGAGTGCGTGACGCTCGGCGCGGTCCGGATAGCCCTCGATCAGGCCGAACGCCTGCTGTTTACGCAGACGGCTTGAAAAAATCAGTTACCAAATGGTCTCAGCCAGATCGCTACGCCGCATCAGTTGTCCAAAACGAGCGTATTTACTCTAGTTGCTTGCATAAATGAGCGTTAACCTCCAGGCAATCGTCATGACCTGGAGGTGAGACGTGGCCGCTGCCACGACGGCCCCACCCGTGGACCTGCCGGCGCCGGCAGTGCCCGCGCCGCCGCGCCGGACCCTGCGCGACCGGCTGCGACGCGACTGGACGCTGCTCCTGCTGGCCGCGCCCGGCGTGCTGTACTTCGTGATCTTCTTCTACGTCCCCGTGCTCGGGAACGTGATCGCGTTCAAGGACTACGCGCCCTTCCTCGGGATCAACGGCAGCCCGTGGGTCGGCATCGACAACTTCGTGATGCTCGTGGCCGAGCCCGAGTTCTGGACCGCGGTCGGCAACACCCTGCAGATCACCGCGCTCCAGCTCATCCTCTACTTCCCGGCCCCGATCTGCCTGGCGCTGCTGCTGAACTCGCTGGTCGGCCACCGGATCAAGCGCTTCATCCAGAGCGTGGTCTACCTGCCGCACTTCCTGTCGTGGGTCGTGGTCGTCGCCATGTTCCAGCAGGTCGTCGGCGGCGCGGGCACGCTCACCCAGTTCCTGAACGAGCACGGCGTCACCATCGGCAACCTGATGTCCAACCCGGACACCTTCAAGCTGCTGGTCACCGCGCAGGTGATCTGGAAGGACACCGGCTGGGGCACGATCATCTTCCTGGCCGCGATCACCGCGATCGACGTCAACCAGTACGAGGCCGCCGCGCTCGACGGCGCCGACTGGAAGCGCCGGCTGTGGCACGTGACCCTGCCGGGCATCCGGCCGGTCATCCTCATGCTGCTCATCCTGCGCCTCGGCGACATCCTCAGCGTCGGCTTCGAGCAGATGGTCCTGCAGCGAGACGCGGTCGGCCCGGCGGCCTCCGAGGTGATCGACACCTACGTCTACTACCACGGCGTCATCAACGGCGACTGGGGGATGAGCACCGCCGCGGGCCTGATGAAGGGCCTCATCGGCGCGGCGCTGATCTACGCGGCCAACAAACTCGCCCACCGTTTCGGAGAACAGGGGATCTACCGATGAGGCCGCCGTGGATGGAACGCCCGACCATCGCCGGGCGCACCCTGAAGTTCGTCGTCCTGACCGCCATCACGCTGGCCGTGCTCTACCCCTTCGGCCTCGCGCTCGGCACCAGCCTGACCGGCAAGGCCGAGAGCGTCGCCAACGGCGGCAGCTACGTGCTGTTCCCGAGCGACCCGACGCTGGAGGCCTACAAGGTCATCCTCTCCGGCGGCACGGTCACCAGGTCGGTCCTGATCAGCATCGGCATCACCCTCGTCGGCACCGCGCTCAGCCTGGCCTGCACGGTCTTCCTGGGCTACGCGCTCTCCCGGCGCGGGGTGCTGTTCGGCAAGCCGATCCTGCTGATGGTGCTGGCCACCTTCCTGTTCACCCCCGGCATGATCCCCAGCTACCTGATGGTCAAGGAGCTCGGGATGATCGACACCTACCAGGCGTTGATCGTGCCGGTCCTGGTCAACGCCTTCAACGTGGTCGTCGTCCGGGCCTTCTTCCAGAACCTGCCGGAGGAGCTCTTCGAGGCGGCCCGCATGGACGGCTGCTCGGAGTGGCGGATGATGTGGCGCATCGCGCTCCCGCTGTCCAAGGCGGTGATCGCCGTGGTCGGCCTGTTCTACGCCGTCTCCTACTGGAACACCTTCTTCAACGCGATCCTCTACCTCAACGACCAGACGAAGCACCCGATCCAGGTGGTGCTCCGCCAGTACATCTTCCGCGGCAACGCCCAGGCGGGCGCGGACATCGGCGTCATCAGCAGCCTGCCGACCGCCTCGGTCCAGATGGCGGTCCTGATCATCGCGCTGATCCCGATCGTCGCGGTCTACCCCTTCCTCCAGAAGTACTTCGCCAAGGGCGTCCTCACCGGCGCCATCAAGGGCTAACAGCCCTCCTTCGTCGGTCTGTCAGCCCAAGGGCTGGCTGCGTTTATGGAGAACCAATGCTTTCTCGTCGTGGTTTCCTGGGTCTCGTCGCCGCGGGCGTCACCGTCGCCGGGCTCGCCGCGTGCAGCGGCGAGGGCGGTACGGCAGGCGTCAAGAAGGGTGGCGCGGACCTGTCCAAGAAGCTGCAGCTCCCCACCTTCACCGCCGCCAAGATCCCCACCCCCGACCTGCCCATCGACGCCGGCCAGGACCCGGCGTACCTGAAGTACCCCGAGACCCTGGTCAAGTCGGTCGCCACCCAGCCCGGCGACGGCAGCAAGATCACCGCGTTGACCCAGACCTGGGACGTCGCCCCGCCCACCGTGGACAAGAGCGCCTACCTGCAGGCGCTCAACAAGGCGCTCAACGCCCAGTGGGAGATGAACATCGTCGTCGGCGACGGCTATCCCGACAAGTTCAACGCCATCATCGCCTCCGACGACCTGCCCGACCTGGTGTGGTTCCCGCCGAACCAGGGCCTGCAGCGCGTCCCCGAACTGCTCGAGGCCAAGTTCCACGACCTCACCCCGCACCTGTCCGGCGACGCGATCAAGAAGTACCCGAACCTCGCCAACCTGGGTGACACCGCCTGGAAGTCGGCCGTCACCAACGGCAAGATCTTCGGCGTCGCGGTCGCCTACAGCCGCTTCGGCCAGGTCTTCCTCACCAACCGGGAGTTCTGGAAGCCGGTCGGCGGCGACAACGCCTTCACCAGCGCCGACGACTTCCTGGAGAAGGCCAAGACGCTGATCGACCCGAAGAAGAACAAGTACGCGCTGGAGCCGGCCTACGCCAACGCCGTGCACATGTTCAGCCACTGGTACGGCGCGCCGAACACCTGGAAGCTGGAGGGCGGCAAGCTGACCCACCAGTACGAGACCGCCGAGTACCAGGCCGCCATCGAGTTCGCGATCAAGTGCTACAAGGCCGGCCTGTTCTGGCCCGACCCGACCCTGACCACGATCAAGGAGAAGGCGGCCAACGGCCAGATCGGCGCCTACATCGAGTCCTTCCCGGGCTTCCTCAACGACTCGCGCAGCCAGAACTTCGACCTCGGCGTGATCGTGCCGTTCGCGGCCACCCCGTCCTCGAAGCCGGTCTTCAACATGGCGCTCGGCTCGGTCGGCTTCACCTCGATCAACAAGAAGGTCGACGCCAAGCGCGTCGAGATGCTCCTGCGCGTCCTGGACTTCATGGCCGCCCCGTTCGGCACCGAGGAGAACCAGCTCGTCAACTACGGCGTCGAGGGCACCCACTTCACCAAGTCCAACGGCGACCTGGTCTTCACCGACCGGGGCAAGACCGAGGTGCCCACCACCCAGCAGCCCATCTCCTTCGTCATCGGCTCGCCCGCCGCGCTGTTCATCCCGGGCAAGGCCGACCGCACGAAGCTGATCCACGACTTCCAGACCAAGGTCGCCCCGATGGTCCAGCAGCGGGTGACCACCGGCCACTTCTCCGACACCTTCACCCAGAAGAACGGCGAGCTGTCGACCATGGGCAACGACATGGTCAAGGACATCGTCGCGGGCCGTAAGTCGATGTCGGACTGGCCGGAGTTCGTCAAGTCGTGGATGGCCAAGGGCGGCGCCGCGATGAAGGCCGAGTACGAGGCGTCGATCGCCAAGGGCTGACGGCCTGCCGTACCAATCGAGAAGGGAACGAAGTGGAAGACCTGCGTATCGGAGTGATCGGCCTCGGCCTGCGGACCAACCTGGCGTTGGCCGCGCACCGGCCCGGCAAGGGGTCGGTGGTGTCGGCGCTGTGCGACTCCGACCCCGCAGTGCTCAAGCGGCAGGCCGAGCGGTTCGAGGCGGACCTCCTCACCGAGGACTACCGCGACCTGCTCGACCGGGCCGACATCGACGCGGTCATCGTGATGACCCCGGACGACACCCACGAGCAACTGGCGGTGGACGCGCTGCGCGCGGGCAAGCCGGTCTACCTGGAGAAGCCGCTGCACATCACGGTCGAGGGCTGCGACAACATCCTGCGCGCCGCCTACGAGACCGGGACCAGGCTCTACGTGGGGCACAACATGCGCCACATGGGCGTGGTCCGGCTGATGCGCGACATCATCCGGAAGGGGGTCATCGGCGAGCCGAAGACCGTGTGGGTCCGCCACTTCGTCTCCTACGGCGGCGACTACTACTTCAAGGACTGGCACGCCGACCGCACCAAAACGACCGGCCTGCTGCTGCAGAAGGCCGCGCACGACCTGGACGTCATCCACTGGCTGGCCGGCGGGTACACCACGCGGGTCAACGCGCTGGGCGACCTGATGCTCTACGGCGACCTGCCGCGCCGCGAGCCGGGCACGCCGCGGCCGGAGGGCTGGCTGCGCGAGTTCGAGTGGCCGCCCACCGAGCGCCGGAACCTGAACCACGTGGTGGACGTCGAGGACGTCTCGGTGATGAACATGCGCCTGGACAACGGCGTCATCGCCGCCTACCAGCAGTGCCACTTCAGCCCCGACTACGTGCGCAACTACACGGTCATCGGGACCGAGGGCCGGCTGGAGAACTTCGGCGACGGCCCCGGCGACACGGTCAAGGTCTGGAACACCGGCCCGACCGGCTACCGCGAGGACTGCGACATCGCCTACCGGGTGCCGGAGGCGCAGGGCGGGCACGGCGGGGCCGACCCGGGGATCATCGGCGAGTTCTGCCGGTTCGTCCGCGAGGGCGGCGTCACCGACACCTCGCCGGTCGCCGCGCGGATGAGCGTGGCCGCGGGGTACATGGCCACGATGTCGCTGCGGGACGGCGGCATGCCGTACGACGTGCCGGCGCTCGACCCCGAGCTGATCGCCTACTTCGAGGCCGGTCAGATCCGGGCATGACCTACCGGCTCCGCTACCAGGTCCTGCCCGGCCGCGACCCGCGCGAGCTCGCCCGCTGGTGCGCCGAGCACGCGATCCCCGAAGTCGTCCTGATCTACGGCTCCGAGGAACTGCACTCCGGGCACCCGGCCGGGGTCGGCGAGGACCTGTGGTTCGAGCACGTCGCCGGGGTGAAGCGCGTGCTCGACGCGCACGGGATCGGCGCGAGCCTGAACCCGTGGGTGACCGTCGGGCACGCCGACCGGGGCCGCACGCAGGATCTCGGCTTCGCCCCGATGGTCTCCCCGTCGGGCGAGGTCGCGACCGCGACCGCCTCCTTCGCCTGCCCGGTCTGGCGTGACTGGCTGGCCGGGCACTACGGGCGGTTCGCCGCGCTCGGCTTCCGCGTGCTGTGGCTGGAGGACGACTTCCGCTTCCACAACCACGGCCCGCTGACCTGGGGCGGCGGCTTCGAGCCGGAGATGCTGGAGCGCTTCGCGCTGCTCGCCGGGGAGAAGGTCGGCCGCGCCGAGCTGGTCGCGGCGATCACCGCCGCCGGCCCGCCGCACCCCTGGCGGGCGCTGCTCCAGCGGACCTGGCGTGAGGCGCAGCTCGAAGCCCTCGACCTGGTACGGCAGGCGGTCGCCGGCCGCGCCGAGCTGGGCCTCATGAGCTCGGGCCTCGGCATCGCCTCGGTCGAGGGCCGCGACTGGGCGGAGCTCTTCGACCGGGTCGAGGTGCACCGCCCGCACTTCGCCGCCTACAGCGACACCCCCGGCAAGTCGCTCGCCTACTCGATCGCCATGCTCGAACTCCAGCGCGGCCTGCGCCCCGCCGGGGTCGAGGTGACGCCCGAGATCGAGAACTGGCCGCACACCGAGTGGACCAAGTCCGACACCCAGACCTGGTCGGAGATGGTCACCGCCCGGCTGTCCGGCGCGGACGGCCTGCTGCTCGACGTGCACCCCTTCGTCACCGGCGACCCGGCGCGCTACCCGCGCGTCGGCGCCATGCTCGACCGCTCCCGCCCCGCGCTCGACGCCACCGCCACGCCCGACCTGCAGACCATCGGCGTCGGGATCCCGTGGTGGCCGGACACCGCGGCGCGGATCTGGGGCGACGGCACCCTCGACGGGCTCGCCGCCGACCCGCTGCGGGCCGCCCGCTACCTCCTGCCGTACGGCGTGCCGGTCCGGGCGGGTCTCGCGCCGGTCAGCGCGGTGTTCGGCAAGGTCGCCTGGGGCGTCCCGGACGAGGCCGTCGAGGAACTGCTCGCCGGCGGGGTGCTGCTCGACGGGCACGCGGCGCTGGTGCTGACCGAGCGCGGGTACGGCTCGCTGCTCGGCGTCGAGGTCGAGGAGATCGCCGAACGGTTCACGCCGGCTCGCCTGCCGTACAGCATGGAGCGCGTCGCCGACGGCGGCGCGTTGCTGAGCGTGAACGTGCAGCCCGCGGTGGCCCGGCTGGCGGCGGTTCCCGGGGCGGAGGTGTGGACGCAGCTTCTCAGCCCGCGCGGTGAGCACTGGGGTGAGGGGCGGGTGGCCTTCCGCAACTCGCTCGGCGGCCGGGTGGTCACGCTGGCCGCCTGCGAGCCTGAGGAGCTCGGGCGGTGCGACGACGGGCAGCGCCTGGCGCACCGGGCGGTGCGTTTCCTCGGCGGCGAGTTCCCGCTGGTCACCGGCGGGCCGTTGCTCATGCCGCAGTACGCCCTGGTGGGCGGGCGGCACCGGCTGGCCATCGCCAACGGCTCCGCCGACCCGGCCCGTCCTGTGGTGACCGGCACCGGGCCGATGCAGGCGACCCTGTTGGAGCCGTTGCGGGAGCCTCGCCCCGTGCCCATCCACCAGCAGTCCGGAAATTTCGTGATCGACGCGGATGTGCCGCACCGGGGATATGTGATCGTGGAATGGTGAAGAACGAGCGTCCCTTCGTCGTCCCCGCCCTCCAGGAATGGACCGGCGGGGAGGGCGTCTTCGTCCCCGGCGTCGTCCGGCGCGAGCTCGCGCCCACCGGTCTGGGCGACGAGGGCTACCGGCTGGAGATCACCCCCGACGCGGCCACCGTCACCGCCGAGACCGAACGCGGCCTCATCCACGGAGCCGCCACCCTGGACCAGCTCCTGGCCCGCGGCCCGGTGCCCTGCGGGGTGGCCGAGGACTGGCCGAACTACCCCGTCCGCGGTTACCTCCTGGACGTCGGCCGCCGCTACGTCACCCCCGAGCTGATCCACCGCCTGCTGCGGCTGATGGGCCGCTTCAAGCTCAACGAGCTCCAGCTCCACCTCAACGACAACGAGATCAAGCCCCCGGACGGCGACTGGAACCGCGCCCTGCACGGCTTCCGGCTGCGCTCGGCCGCCTTCCCCGGCCTGGCCTCGCCCGAGTCCTACTCCCGCGCCGACTGGGACGGGTTCGAGGACCTCGCCGCCGCGCACGGCATCACCCTGGTCCCCGAGATCGACGCCCCGGCCCACGCCCGGTCCTTCATCGCCTACGACCCCTCTCTCGGGCACGACGGCGGCGACTCCGACCACCTCGATCTCGCCAACCCCGCCGCGACCGAGCTGGTCAAAGCGGTGATCACCGAGTTCGTGCCGTGGTTCCGCGGCCCGGCCGTGCACTTCGGCGCCGACGAGTACTACCAGAGCAAGGAGCTGTGGCAGCGCTTCTTCAACGACATGGCCGCGCACATCCGCTCGCTCGGCAAGCAGCCGCGCGCCTGGGGCGGCTTCACCCGGCTCTCCCCGACCGGCGACACCACCGGTTTCGACCCCGACGTGGTCGTCAACAGCTGGAACAACGGCTTCTACGGCCCCGAAGGGGCGCGCGGCGACACCTACCCGCTGATCAACAGCAACGACGCGCTGCTCTACCTCGTCCCCGAGGCCGACTACTACCACGGCCACGGCCTGGACAACGAGTGGCTCTACGACCACTGGGAGCCGCACGTCTTCGCCGACGGCGAGCGCCTCGACCCCGGCGACCCCCGCCTGCTCGGCGCCATGCCCGCCCTCTGGAACGACCTCGTCCGCGCCTCCTACCCGCAGGAACGCATGTACGAGCTGATCGAGGACAGCCTGCCGGTGCTGGCCCAGAAGATGTGGAGCGGCTCCAAAGCGGGCCTGCCGTACGCGGAGTTCAGCAGCCGAGCGCGGCCCTGATCGCCGGGTCGTCGAGCTCGTGCCCGGGCCCGTCGGCAGCACCCGGTCCGCCCAGCGCACCGCGACCGGTCCGGCCGAACCGCAGGTAGCTCATCGGCGGCCGATCACCGTGGTGGTCTCGTACTCCTCCGACTCCTCCGACCAGGCGGTGAAGCCCTGCGCGGTGAGGATCTCGACCGCGACGGGGGCCTGGCGGGCGGTGGTCTCGGAGAACAGGTGGCCGCCGGGGGCCAGCCAGGCGGGGGCGTCGGCGGCGACGCGGCGGAAGACGTCGAGGCCGTCGCCGCCGCCGTCCAGGGCGACGGGGGCCTCGTGGTCGCGGGCCTCGGAGGGCAGCAGGCCCAGGTCTGCGGTGGGGACGTAGGGGACGTTGGCCAGAAGGAGGTCGATCCGGCCCCGGAGCGCGCCGGGCAGGGCGGCGAACAGGTCGCCCTCGTAGACGCGCGGCAGGTTCTTGCGGGCACACCGCACCGCGGCCGGGTCGATGTCGGCGGCGTGCACCTCGACCTCGACGGAGGCGGCCAGGGCGGCGCCGAGCGCGCCGGCGCCACAGCACAGGTCCACGGCGAGCGCGCCCGGCCGGGCGAGGGCGGCGGCCTGCCGTACCAGGAACTCGCTGCGGCGGCGGGGGACGAAGACGCCGGGGTCGACGACGATCCGGAGGCCGGCGAACTCGGCCCAGCCCACGACCTGCTCCAGCGGGTGGCCGGCGACGCGGCGGGCGACCATCTCCTCCAGCTCGGCGGGTGAGCCGGCGGCAGCCGTGAGCAGGTCGGCCTCCTCCTCGGCGAAGACACATCCAGCGGCGCGAAGCCGTTCCACGAGAAGCACCGGGGGAGTCTAGCGGCCCAGGTCGTAGGTGAGATGGGTGGCCAGCGCCGAGTGCCGGCAGCGCACCGGCGTCAGGTCGGCGGCGAAGCCGCCGTCGAAGAGCGGGGTGCCTCCGCCCAGCACCACGGGGGCGATGTGCAGGGTGAGCCGGTCGACCACGCCGGCGCGCAGGCACTGCCGGATCACGGTGGGGCCGCCGCCGATCAGCACCGGGCGCTCGCCGGCGACCTCGGCGGCCTGCGTGAGCGCGCTGTCCAGGTCGGAGAGGTAGGTGAAGCCGGCCGGCAGGTCGTCGGTGATCCGGCTGGTCAGCACGAAGATCGGCATGGGGTAGGGGTTCTCGCCGCCCCACTGCTCGCCGTCGTCGAACATGCCGCGCCCGACGATGACCGCGCCGGCGTCGACCAGGTCGGCGGCGGCCTCGGCGTCGGCGCGGGTGGCCTCCTGGCCGGAGGACGGGGAGTCGTAGGTCCAGGGCCCGCCGAAGATCCAGTAGTGCAGCCGTTCGCCGCCCTCGCCCAGGCCGCGTCCGGGCCGGGGGTCCGGTCCGGTCACGAAGCCGTCGAGCGAGACGGTGATGTCAGCGTGGATCCTGGTCATGGCTCCTCCTCGGGTACGGGTGTCGGCGAGACAGACACCCGCACCGGGCGGAACTCATCGCTCGGATTCGTGCCGGGCGCGCTCCCGCTCCAGGTCGGGCAGCGGGGAAGGCTCGGGGACGGCGGAGCCCAGCGCCCGCGGCCCGGTCTCGGCCTCCTGCGCGTCGGCGACGGCGGAGGCGGCGGCCCGCTCCGCCTGCTCGATCTCGCGCCGGGCCGCCTCGCTGGAGTCGTCCCCCTCGTCGCGGGTGGCCGCCGAGCGGGGCAGGTTCTCGGTGAACGCCTTCGAGATGCCCTGCAGCGCCGAGGTGACCTCCGAGGGGATCACCCACATGGTGTTGCCCTGCCCCTGGGCGAGCTGGGGCAGCACCTGGAGGTACTGGTAGGCCAGCAGCTTGGGGTCGGGGTCGTTGCGGTGCACGGCCTGGAAGACCTGGTCGATGGCGCGCGACTGGCCCTCGGCCTCCAGGATGGCGGCGGTGCGCTGGCCCTCGGCCCGCAGCACGCGGGCCTGCTTGTCGCCCTCGGCGGTGAGGATCTGCGACTGCCGCTGGCCTTCGGCGGTCAGGATGGCGGCGCGCTTGTCCCGCTCGGCGCGCATCTGCTTCTCCATCGCGTCCTTGATGGTCTTGGGCGGGTCGATCGCCTTGATCTCGACCCGGTTGACCCGCAGGCCCCACTTGCCGGTCGCCTCGTCGAGCACGCCGCGAAGCTGGGAGTTGATGGTGTCGCGCGAGGTCAGCGTCTTCTCCAGGTCCATGGAGCCGACCACGTTGCGCAGCGTGGTGACGGTGAGCTGCTCGACCGCCTGGATGTAGTTGGCGATCTCGTAGGCGGCCGCGCGCGGGTCGGTGACCTGGAAGTAGAGCACGGTGTCGATCTCGACGACGAGGTTGTCCTCGGTGATCACGGGCTGGGGCCGGAAGGACACCACCTGCTCGCGCAGGTCGATCATCGGGTAGACGCGGTCGATGTAGGGGATGACGAAGTTGAGCCCGGGCTTGAGCGTGCGGTGATAGCGGCCCAGGCGCTCGACGTTGCGCGCGCGGGCCTGAGGCACGATGCGCACCGAGCGCAGCACCGTGATGGCGGCGAAGAGGATGAGCAGGATCCCCACGATCAGGAGGGCGTCCATATCAGTACTCCCGTGGATAGACGAGGGCGGTGGCGCCCTCGATCTCGATGACGTCGACGGCCGTGCCCGCAGGGATGACCAACGTCTCGTCATAGGCGCGTGCCGACCACTCCTCGCCCCCGATGCGCACCCTGCCCTCGCGTCCGGTGACCTCCTGGACGACGTAGGCGGGCTTGCCGACGAGCGCCTCGACCCCGAAGCGCTGGAGTTGTGGCTGGCGGATGTGGCGCATGGCGATCGGGCGGATCACCAGGATCCCCGCCGCGGAGGACAGGGCGAACACCAGAAGTTGCACGGGAACGGGCAGGCCGAGCGCGGCCACGCCCGCGGTGAGCAGCGCCGCGGTGCCGAGCAGGCCGAGCGCGGCGGTCAGGGTGAAGAGCTCGGCGATGCCCAGCACCACCGCGAGGACTAGCCAGATGATCCATTCATCCATGGGTCGGCCCTCCTGAAGGAAGAACGGACCTGCCTTCGCAGTTGGTTCCCCACTGTCCACCGTATGCCCTGCGCAGGGCTGATCCCAGAACGGATATCAACTCGTAGTGGTCGGGGGTGGCGGCGCGGGCTCGACCCAGCCGTTCTTGGGCGCCGGGTCGTACAGCGCGCTGCCCTGGATCCACTTGTCCCACGGCAGTTGCCAGAAGCCCCAGCCGTTGTGCCATTCGAGCTCGCGGTCGGTGCCGGTGATGGTGACCGGGTCGCCGCGCAGGGAGCTGTCGAAGAACCAGGCGGCCTGGTCGGGGCGGGAGTTGATGCAGCCGTGGCTGACGTTGACCCGGCCCTGCGCCCACACGTTGTCCTTGGCGTGGACGTACTCGCCGCTGTTGGAGATGCGCACGGCGTGGTCGATCAGCACGTCGTAGAAGCCGGGGTCGCCCTTCGTGCGGCCCGGCGAGATCATCCGGACCGGGTGGCCCTTCTCCATGGTGAGGTGCACGCCGCTGGTGGTGGTGTACTCCCTGGTGGTGGCCATGCCCGCGCTGATCGCCATGCGCTGCACGACGCGGCCCTCGCGGCGCACGGTCATCTGCTTGGTGATCGTGCTGACCGTGCTGATCTGCTTGCGGCCGACCGCGAACTCCAGCTCGTGGTCGGCGGTGCCGAACACGCCGGGGGCGGCCCGCACGCCCGTCAGGTGGGCGACGACGCGGACCGGCTGGCGGGGGGCCCAGTAGTGCCGGGTGCGGTAGACGGCCTGCTGGTCGCTCACCCAGCGCCAGGCGCCCTCGACCGGGGTGGCGGCACGCACTTCGAGGGCCCGCTCGACCGCGGCGCGGTCGCGGATCGGCCGGTCGAAGGTGACGATGATCGGCATGCCCACGCCCACGGTCTCGCCCGGCGCCGGCACCACCGAGGCGATCTTGAAGGTCTCGGGGGCGGGCCGGGTGCGGAAGCGGCCCGCGGCCAGCGTCGAGACCTGGCCGCCGGCCGCCTTGGCGGTCACCGAGTACTCCGTGCCCGGGGCGAGGGTCCAGTCGGAGCGCCACGTCGTGCCGGTCGGGTCGAGCCGGCCGGGCACCGGCGTGCCGCCCGCGTGCGCCTGCACCTGGGCCAGCGTGCCGCCCTGCGCGCGGATCACCAGCCCGCGGTCGGGCCGGGCCCGCTGGCTGTCGAAGGCCGGCCAGACGGTGACCACGGGCGGGGGCGCCTGCGGCGTCTCGGCGGTGACCGAACTGCATGCGGTGAGGGCGACGCAGCAAGCCGCGGCGAAGACCGCGCCGAGCCGGGGCACGCGCATCTGCTCTCCTGTTGTCAAAGACCGGGGAGAGACCAGAGTAGCGGCATGTCACGACTCGGGCACGCGGAGTCACCTATACGATTTTTCCGGACACCTCGCCCAGCGACAGCTCGCCGATCCGCGCCGACAGCGTCACCACGTCGCCGTCCTCCAGGAAGGTGCGCACCGATCCGTCGGCCAGCTTGATCGGCTCGCTGCCGTTCCAGGTCAGCTCGATCAGCGAACCGCGCTGCTCCCGCTCCGGCCCGGAGATCGTCCCGCTGCCGAACAGGTCGCCGGTGCGCAGCGAGGCGCCGTTCACCGTCAGGTGCGCGAGCATCTGGTCCGGCGTCCAGTACATGCTCGCGTACGGCGGGCGGCTCACGACCTCGCCGTTGAGCGAGACCTCCACCTCGATGTCGAAGCCCCAGTCCGCCTTGCGCTCCAGGTAGGGCAGCGGCTCCGGGCTCTGGGCCCGGCCGGGGATCCGCGGCAGCGCCTCCAGCGGCGTGATCCACGGCGAGATCGAGGTGGCGAACGACTTGCCCAGGAACGGCCCGAGCGGCACGTACTCCCACGCCTGGATGTCGCGCGCGCTCCAGTCGTTGAGCAGCGTCACGCCGAACACGTGGTCCTCGAAGGCGCCCGCCGGGCTGCCCAGCTCGGACGGCACGCCCACCACGAAGCCCAGCTCCGCCTCGATGTCCAGCTTCGCGCACGCCCCGAAGACGCCCGCGCGGAGCTGGCCGTGCGGGCGGCGCACCGGCGTGCCCGACACCACGACGGTGCCCGAACGGCCGTGGTAGCCCACCGGCAGGTGCCGCCAGTTCGGCAGCAGCGGCTCGGCGTCGGGGCGGAAGATCCGCCCGATGTTGGAGGCGTGGTCCAGCGAGCAGTAGAAGTCGACGTAGTCGGCCACCTCGATGGGCAGGTGCAGGCTCACCTGGTCCAGCGGGACGAGGTGCTCCTCCACCAGCGAGCGCGAGGAGGCCAGCTTCTCCTGGATCACCGCGCGGGTGTCGTGCCAGGCCGTGCGCCCGCGCGCCATGAACGCGTTGAGGCTCCCGGTCGCGAACACCTCGTCGTGCAGCGCCGCGGCCAGGTCGAGGACCCGGTCCTCGAAGCGCACGCCGACCCGCGGCGCCTGGCCGGGACGCGAGAAGACGCCGTAGGGCAGGTTGTCGATTCCCCAGCTCATTGCTTGTCCACCAGTCCTAGTGCGATCAGGTCCTCCACCGGCGCGCTGGTGCTGCAGGAGCCGTAGGAGACCAGCAGCCGCCGCGCCTGCTCGGCCGTCTCGTCCGGTACGGCTTGCGCCAGCCGTACCAGGCCGCCGACGTCGGTTGAGGTCAGCACCGGCACGGGGTCGCGCCCCTCGACAGCCTCGCAGACGGCGAGCACGAGGTTGAGGAAGCCGTGCCGGTCGACGCCGAGCGCGGGGTCGAAGTGCCGCACCGCGTGGTGCAGCCCGGCGGTGGCCTTGAAGCGGATGCCGCGCTCGGCGCAGTGCGTGACGAAGCCGCCGA
This sequence comes from Nonomuraea sp. NPDC050328, assembly GCF_044459405.1. Taxonomy (NCBI): domain Bacteria; kingdom Bacillati; phylum Actinomycetota; class Actinomycetes; order Streptosporangiales; family Streptosporangiaceae; genus Nonomuraea; species Nonomuraea sp. NPDC050328. The sequence goes on from NZ_JBITIW010000010.1 coordinate 117,641, forward strand.
GCGCCTGCGCGGTGGGGAAGGCCTCGGCGGTCAGGCCGCCGCAGCGCACCTTGAGCCCGGCGCCGTCCGGCAGCTCGACGGGCAGCCGTTCGGGGGCGACCTCGACGAACACCGCGGGTCCTGCGGGCAGGGCGGGCAGGACGCCGTCCGGCGGGAGCCGTACCTCGACCAGGTCCACGGGCAGGCCGTCGAGCGCGGGCGGCTCGGCGGTGTCCATGATCAGGCCGATGCGGCCGGGCCGTACCGGGGCGGCACGCAGGTCGTCGAGGCGGCCGGCCGGGCACAGGAAGCGGTGGGTGAGCACCGGGCTGCCCGCGGCGCGGTCGCTCGCGTGCCGCTCCAGCGCCTCCGGCAGCGGCAACGCGGTCGGCGGGAACAGGCCGGCGTCGTCCACCAGGGCCTGGAACAGCCGGTTCATCGGGCCCAGGTCCAGGCGTAGCCCGGGTCCTCGCACGACAGCGCGCCCTGGCCGAGGTCGAGCGGGCGGAAGGTGTCGACCATGACCGCCATCTCGCTGGTGTGCGTCGCGCCGGCCTCGATGACCGCCTCGACCGCGCCGGGCTGCGGGCCATGGGTGAAGCCGGCCGGGTGCAGCGAGATCGAGCCGACGTCGATGCCGGAGCCGGCGCGGGCGGAGTAGTCGCCGCCGACGTAGAACATGAACTCGTCGGAGTCGACGTTGTGGTGGTTGTAGGGGATCGGCACTGCCTCGGGGTGGAAGTCGAGCGGGCGCGGCATGAACGAGCAGACCACGAAGCCGGGCCCCTCGAAGGTCTGGTGCACCGGCGGCGGCGCGTGGGTCTTCTTCACCACGGGCTCGAAGTCGTCGATGTTGAAGACGAACGGGTAGAGGCAGCCGTCCCAGCCGACCACGTCGAAGGGGTGGTTGCGGTAGACCAGCCGGGTGAGGCCGCCACGGGTGCGGACCAGCACAGGCACCTCCTCGCCCTCGACGATGAGCGGCTGGTCCGGGGCGCGGAAGTCGCGCTCGGAGTAGGGCGCGTGCTCCAGGAGCTGGCCGAACTGCGACAGGTAGCGCCGGGGCGGGCGGATGTGCCCGGCGGCCTCGATGACCAGGGCGTTGACCCGGCCCTTGGGCACCCAGCGGTGGATCGTGCCGGTCGGGATGACGACGTAGTCGCCCGCGCCGACCTCAAGGGCTCCGTAGCTGGACTCGAAGCGCGCCGAGCCGGCCTGGATGTAGACGCACTCGTCGCCCTTGGAGTTGCGGTAGAGCTCGCTGGGCTGGTCGGTGGTCGCGTACGACAACCGGACGTCGTTGTTGCCGCTGAGCATCATCCGCCCGGTGACCAGGTCGCCCTGGGAGGCGAGGTCCTGGGTGCGGAAGTGCCGGGGGGAGAGCGGCAGGTTGGGCTGGAGCGTCTCGGACAGCAGCGGCTCGACCGCCTCGGCCTTGACGATCGCGGTGGGCAGGTAGCGGTGGTAGAGGAGCGAGGAGTCGGAGGAGAAGCCTTCCTCGCCCATCAGCTCCTCGGCGTAGAGCCCGCCGTCCGGCCGGCGGAACTGCACGTGGCGCTTGCGCGGGACCTCGCCCACGAGACGGTAGTGCGGCATCTGCCCTCCTCCAGCGCGTCCGCTTAGCGGACGCTTATGTCCTCTATAAGGACCATCCTAGGCCAGGGCGGCGGCCAGTTCCACAGCCGCGGCCAGCACGTTCTCCCCGTCCGGCAAGGGCCCGAACGTCACCACCCCCACCGAGGCCTCCAGCCAGGGCACGCCGACAACGGGCGCCGCGACCCCGCGCGCGCCCTCCTGCAATTGCCCCTCACTCACGAAATACCCCGATTCCCCGGCCCGGAGCGCGAGGATCGCCTGCCCGGCCGCGCCACGGCTCAGCGGATGGCGCGCACCCTCCCGGTAGGCCACGTGCAACGTCGTCCACGACGGCTCGACCACCGCCACCGCCAGCCCGTCGTCGCCCTCGGCGACGGTCAGGTGCGCGGTCGCGCCCACCTGCTCGGCCAGCTTCCGCAACACCGGCAGCGCCGCCGCCCGCAACAACGGCTGGACCGCCTGCGCCAGCGCGAGCATGCCGAACCCCAGGTGCACCCGGCCTTCGGTGTCGCGCCGCACGAAACCCTCCTGCAGGAGCGTGGTCAGCAGCCGGTAGATCACCGGCCGGCTCAGCGCCAGTTCCTTCGCCAGTTCGGTGGGCGTCAGGCCGCCGCGCCCCTCGGCGAGCAGGCGCAGCAGGCGTAGCCCGCGTTCAAGGGTCTGTGCTGATTCGGCGGCCATGAGGTCGATTATCGGGCCGCCTGAGTGGTGGCTTGATGACCTAGGCGTGGGGGTAGGAATGCGCTTAGTCACGAAAGGGGCAGGAGGGGGAGGGTGCGGACGATGTGGCTCGGTTTGCTGTCCGCGGTCTTGCTGGCCGTGCTGGCCATCCCACGCTTGCCGGATGTCGACGCCTCCACCTTCATGGTCAGGGACACGCCCGTCAGCCGGGGGATTCCGCCGCCGCCCACCCAGCTCGTGGAGAACGTCTTCGAGGTCTCGGAGGGCATCCCGGTCGACGACCGGCTGATCCCGCTGGAGGAGGGGGTGGCCTTCCGCCCGGCCGAACTGGCCCCCGGGGTGCGGGTCGACGAGCTCGGCCACCTGCGCGGCACGCCGCTGCGGCCCGGCTCCTACACCGATCCCGTGTCGATGTGCCGGGGCCGGTTCTGCGTCCAGGACCAGGTCACCTTGGTCGTGCACCGCAACGTGTCGTGGCAGCCGGGCGAGCTGACCTTCCCCGGCCGGGTGGGCCAGCCGGTCGAGGGGCGCATCCCGATCCTCGGCGGGCCCGGCAGCGTCCTGGCGACCTTCACCGTCACCGACTCGGCCGCGCTGCCGCCCGGGGTCGTCATCGGCCCCGACGGGTACGTCAGCGGGGTGCCTGAGCGGCGCGGTGTCTACGAGGTGCCGGTGCGCATCTGCCTGGCGGGCAACTGCGCCGGAGTAGTGGTCACCCTCATCATCGTGTGACACGCTTTGTCGGCATGAAATCGGTCATTGTGGTCGGTGCAGGGATTTGGGGATCGTCGCTGGCATTGCGGCTGGCCGAAACCGGGTGGCAGGTCACGCTCGTCGAGCAGCACACCCCGGGTCATGTCCGGCAGGCCAGCGCGGGTGAGACCCGGCTGCTGCGCAGTGCGCACGGCACGGACGAGTGGTACGCCCGGCTCTCCCGCACGGCCCGGCAAGGCTGGCTCGACCTGGGCGAACGCATCGGCGAACCGCTCTACCACGAGCACGGGACGGTGTGGTTCGCCCGCGAGGAGCACGGCTGGGAGCGGGCCAGCGCCGGCGTCCTCGGCTCGCTCGGCATCCCGCACGAGTTGCTCGACCCGGCAGACGGGCGCCGGTTCTTCCCGGACTTCGCGCCCGACGGGCTCGCCTTCCTGCTGTGGGAGCCCGAGGCCGGGGTGCTCAGGGCCCGCCGGGCCACCCAGGTCATCGCGCGGCTGGCCGTCCAGGCCGGGGTGCGGCTGGTCACCGGGCGGGCCGTGCCGTACGGCGAGGCCGTCTCGGTGGCCGGTGAGGTGCTGCGGGCCGACCGGGTGGTGTGGGCGGGCGGGGCCTGGTTGCCCGCGCTCTTCCCGGAGCTGCCACTGGTGGTGACCAAGCAGGACACCCTGCACTTCGACGTGGCCTGGCGGGGGACGCCGGCCTGGGTGGACTACGACGTCTCGGCCTACGGGCACGGCGATGTGGACGGCGTGGGCATGAAGTGCACCTCCGACGCCGAGGGCCTGCCGTACGAGCCGGAGGAGGGCTCGCGCACGGTCGACCGGGAGAGCGTGGCGGCGGCCTCGGCCTACCTGGGCCGGCGCTTCCCCGCGCTGGCCGGGTCGCGGGTGCTGTTCAGCCAGGTCTGCCAGTACGCGCTGACGCCCGACGCCGAGTGGATCATCCACGAGACGGCGCCGGGGGTCTGGGTGCTGGGCGGCGACTCCGGGCACGGCTTCAAGCACGCGCCCGCGCTCGCCGGCTACGTGGCGGGGCTGCTGGACGGCGAGTACGCGCCGGAGCCGCGGTTCGGCCTGCACGAGCGCACACCGGCCCGCGGCCTGCGGACCAGCGGGTTCACGGACGGCTGAGCCGCTCCGCCCCAGGGGCGCGCAGGTTGCGCACGCCGGGCGACAGCAGCGCCGCCAGGCAGGCAATGATCACGATCGCCGCGCAGCCGACCAGCGCGCCCTTGGGCCCGATCGCGATGCCCACCGGCCCGGCCAGCATCAGGCCGATCGGCCCGAACATCAGCGAGCCGAGCGCGTCGTAGGAGCTCACCCGCGACAGCGCCTCGCCCGGGATCTCCCGCTGCATGGTGGTCTGCCAGAGCACGCCGAAGACGTCGAAGCAGACCCCCATCAGCACCGCGCCCAGCACCACCAACCACAGCGGCGCCGACAGCCCGAGCAGCAGGTACGGCATGGCCGTCGGGATGGTCAGGCAGGTCGCGACCAGGATCGGCCGGCTGGGCCGCAACCGCAGCGACACGAAGACGCCCAGCAACGTGCCGACCGCCTCCCCGGCCAGCACCGCCGACCAGGCCGCCGGGCCGCTCTCGCCCAGCTCCTGGTCGACCAGCATCGGCCCGAGCACGCCGTGCGCGGCCTGGATGGCCAGCAACATGATGGAGAACTGGGCGACCACCACCCACAGCCACTGCCGGGAGCTGAACTCCCGCCAGCCCTCGCGCAGGTCCTTCAGCACCGAATGCCGTTCCCCGGGCTTGCCCGCCGGCGCTTCGCCGGCCGGCCGCAGCTTGAGCTGGGCGATGCACACCCCGGCGACCGCGAAGAGCAGGCCGCTGATCATGAGCGCCCACCCGCCGCCGACCAGCACGACGGTGCCGCCGCCGAGCACGGCCCCGAGGATGCGCGAGGAGTTGGCCCCCAGCGCCAGCAGCGCGTTGCCGGTCTGCAGCCGGTCGACCGGCACCACCTCGGGGATGATGCCCTGCAGCGCGGGGAAGAGCAGCGCCATCGCGATGCCGCTGACCGCCGCGGCGGAGGCCAGGGCGGGCAGCGGCGCCCAGCCGGTCAGCAACATCACGCCCAGGCCGCAGAAGGCCAGCGCGTTGGCCGCCTCGCCGGCCATCATCACCCGCTGGCGCGGCAGCCGGTCGGCGACCACCCCGCCCACCAGCATGAACAGCACCATCGGCAGCGACTCGGCGGTCAGCACGACCGACAGCGTGGTGGCGTTCGCGCCCGGAAGCTGCAGGACGCCGAAGGCCAGCGCGACCGGCGCGAAGGTGCTGCCCAGGGTGGAGATGGTGCGAGCCGTCAGCAGGAGGGTGAAGCGGTGGTCCTTGAGCAGGGACAGGTCCTGCTGAAAGCTGTGCATTCTCGCCATTCTTCCGAGGCTGTCACGTCGTGTCGCGCCATTTTTCAGCGGGTGGTCACCTTCTTGACCGGCGTTTGTGTGGATCTCCGGTACGAGGATGGATAGTGTGCTGAATGCCCTAATGTCCCCCCAGGAGTGGCGCGCATGACCAAGAGGAAGATCCTCATCGTCGGACTCGTCCTGGCCCTGCTGGGCATCGTCGCTCCGGCCTCGGCCCACGCACAGCCCGCCCGCCCGTGCGAGGACCTGCCCCCGGGCACCCCCTCGTTCGTCGTCTGCACCTGGCTGGCCACCCCCGAGGAGGCCGCCGAGATCGCCCGCTTCTGGCTCGGCAACGACGGCGAGAACATGAAGGCCGCCGACCCGAACCCCGGCAAGTTCGGCGTCTGCGAGGGCATCACCTGCAACACCGAGGGCGACGGCGTCGCCCACGAGATCGGCGACCCGGACGTCCCCGAGGCGACCGACGACGAGGGCAAGCCCGAGTGCGCGCAGGGCGAGACCTGCTACACCGACCCGGACGAGATCTCCCAGGCCGACGTGGAGAAGGCCGCGCTGACCCCGGCCGGGCAGAGCACGAAGAACGCCACCGGCACCGGCCTGCGCACCTGGATCGACACCGAGCTGTCCGACGACTGGAAGAACGGCAAGCTCGCCGAGGCGGTCAAGCGCGTCGGCGCCCTGGCCGCCCAGCCCGGCGTCGTCGGCATCCGCTTCGCCACCCAGCTCGGCTACGACTCCCGCGCCTTCGCCTCGGCGGAGGAGCTGGAGAAGTTCGTGACCGAGACCTCCGCCGCGCTGCGCGAGGCATTGCCCGGCAAGAAGCTCGCCGTGCACACCGTCCTGCCGGTGCTCGGCTGCGGCGCCGACGAGGCCTGCAAGGGCGAGCTGGCCAAGAAGTACCCACTGCTGAACCCGGACGCCTTTGGCGCCTTCCTGGCCAAGTCGCTGATCGACCAGCTCGGCCTGGACAACGGCCACCTGGCCACCGAGTACGCCGCCTGGAAGATCGACGCCGTCACCGCCCAGCGCAACCAGTCGATCGAGATCCGCGCCAAGTCGTGGGACGCCTACGGGCACATCGCCGCCGAGGACGCGACCTTCACCGCGGCGGGCTCCTCGGCGCTGACCGAGGAGCAGGCCACCAAGGCGATCACCGAGCGCGTGGTCGCCCCGCTGCAGTCCGACGCGGCCGAGAGCGTGGTGCTCTGGACCCGCTGGCAGGCCGCCGACGGCACCGTGCACCGGGTGCTCGGCGAGAAGCTGGCCGACAACGCCACCTGGGGGCAGTTGCGCAAGCTCGCCGCGGTCAAGCCGCGGCTGGCCACCATCTACGACCCGGCCACGCCCGAGGTGGACGTGACCAGCGACCTGAAGAAGCTGGCCGAGGTCTTCGGCCAGGTCTACCTGCGGGCCGAGTAGCCGCTAGCCGCCCTGCGCGGACGGCAGCACGCCGAGCGGCAGCGGGGCGGGCGGCACGGCGTCGGGGATGCCCGGCGCCGGTCCGGCCGCCGCGTCCGGTGTCTCGGGCAGTTCGCTCGCCGGTCCGCCGCCGGGCAGGCCGAGAGCGGTGAGGATCATCGGGAACGAGCTCGCGAACGCGCGGTTCCAGGCCGGCCAGGAGGCGGGCCTGGCCGGGCTGAGCGTGTGCTCGATGCCCAGGGCGCCCAGCCGTCGGCTGATCGCCCCGGCCTCCTCCCCGGCCAGATAGACGCCCAGCCCGCGCAGCCGGGGCGCCAGGACCAGTGGATCGCCGCCCGTTCCAGGGCCGGTCAGAGGTCCGCCGTAGGCTCCGGCGAAGCGGAACAACGCGGGTATCGCCGTCGCGTACGCCAGGGCCCCGTAGCCGCCCTCGCCCTGTCCGGCGACCGCCCGGCGGCGACCGGCTCGATACTCCCGCTCCAGCAGGCGGCGCAGCTCGCGGGTGTGGAAGGCGGCCCACCGCGCGTCGGCGTAGGAGGCGTCCCGGCCGGCGTCCGGCATGACCACGATCGCCTCGACGCCCTCGGTCATCGCCGCGACGTCGCTCATCCTGGTCCAGGCCGTGTAGTTGTCCGCGCGGCCGTGCAGCAGGTAGAGCACGGGCCAGGTGCGGATCCGGTCGGTCTTGCTCCAGCCGGGCGGCAGCAGCAGCCGGACCGGGACCAGGCGGCCGGTGGCGGGGGAGGAGACCAGCAGGTCCAGCATGCGCGGCCCGGTCCAGCGCTCGCGCACGACGCTTGCCGTACCGGGGAGGGCGGGCCGGCCCGGGGTGAAGCGCGGGTCACCGTCGTTGGGCGGCACCGCGGCCGGCGGCGCGGCGCTGGGCCGCGGCGAGGCCGGAGGGGGAGGGTCGGCGAGTGCGGGCAGGCCGGTCAACGCCAGGCACGCCGCACCCGCCAGGGACAGCAGGACACGCACCAACGGTCACCAGTCGAGGAAGTTGCCCAGCTCCTGCTGGTTGATGAGTCCGTCCCCGTCGAGGTCGAGCTGCTTGACGGCGGCCTCGGCCCGCTCCATGGTGATCGGCTGGCCCAGCACCTCCATCAGGCGCACCAGCTCGGCGGGGGAGATCAGGCCGTCGTTGTCGACGTCGATCAGCTTGAACGTGACCTCGTAGTCGCTCATAGGTAGGCACCCTAGTGCCGAAAGCGGTCAGGTGTAATAGGACACATGCTCATCGCATCAGCGCCTAATTTGCGCGATATCGGGGGACACCGCACGACCGATGGTGGAAAGGTGCGAACCGGGCTGGCCTACCGATCGGGGGCGCTCAACCTGCTGGGCCCCGACGACCAGCGGCAACTGCTCGAAGCCGGGGTCCGCCGCGTCTGCGACCTGCGCACCGCCACCGAGCGCACCGACGGGCCCGACCTGCTGCCCGAGGGCGTCGACTACCTCGTCTGCGACGTCCAGCGCTCCGGCGGCCACGGGGCCGACATCGCCGCGCTCTTCTCCGCGCCGGAGGGGGCGGAGGCGCTCAGCTCGCCCGAATCGGCCGAACGGTTCCTCACCGAGGTCTACCGGGCCTTCGTCACGACCACCGACGCCCACGACGCCTACCGCGACCTGTTCCGCGCGCTCGGCGAGCCCGGCACCCTGATGCACTGCACCGCGGGCAAGGACCGCACGGGCTGGGGCGCGGCGGTGCTGCTCACCCTGCTGGGCGTCGACCGGGCCACGGTCACGACCGACTACCTGGCCAGCAACGAGCACCTGGCCGCCTCCTACGCCGGGATCTACGACCTGGTGCCCGAGCCGGAGGTGGTCCGGCCGCTGCTGGAGGTACGGCAGGTCTACCTCGACGCGGCCTTCGACACCGCCGCCCAGTTCTACGGCGGCGTCGAAGGCTACGCCCGCGAGGCACTCGGGCTCGCGGAGGCCGACCTGGCCGCCCTCCGCGAGCTCTACCTGGACTAGACGACCGCTCCCGGCCGCACCTTCTCGCGGGGGCGGACGGGCGCGGGCTCCTTCGCCCTGGCCTCCAGCTCGATCGCCATCGGCCCGGCGACGAAGCACGACGACAGCGTGCCGGTCACGATGCCGATCAGCAGGGCGATGGCGAAGTCGCGCAAGGAGTCGCCGCCCAGCACGGCCAGCGCCGCCAGGATGAACAACGCGCCCAGGCCGGTGTTCACCGTGCGCGGCACGGTCTGCAGGATCGCGGTGTTCACCACCCGGCGGAACGGCTCCTTGCCCGAGCGCAGCTCACGGACCCGGTCGAACACCACCACCTTGTCGTTGACCGAGTAGCCGATCACGGTCAGCATGGCCGCCAGGAAGACGCCGTCGATCGGCTTGCCCAGCCAGGCGAACGTGCCGAGCACCACGGCCGCGTCCACGAACAACGCGGTCACCGCCGCGGTGGCCAGCGTCCACCGGAAGCGGATCGCCAGGTAGAGCAGCTGCGCGGCCAGCGCCACGCCCAGCGCGATGAGCGCGCCCTGCCGCAGCTCCGCGCCCAGCGACGGGCCGATCAGCTCGTCGCGCACCTTCGGGCCGAGCGCCTCGCCGATCCTGGCCGCCTCGTCCGAGCCCAGCTCGCCGGTCCGTACGGTGATCCGGCCCTCGGCCGCCTGCACCACCGCGTTGGGGAAGCCCGCGTCGCTCACCGCCTGCCGGGCGGCGTCCGCGCTCTGGGCGGTCGCGAACTCCATCACCCGGCCGCCGGTGAACTCCACGCCGAAGTTGAGCCCGCGCACCGCGAGCCCGGCGAAGGCGACCACCAGCATCAGCCCGGCCACCGCCAGCCAGAGCCGGCCGCGCCGCAACACGAACGGATTCCGCGCGGCCAGCCAGGTCCGCAACCGGCCGGGCGAGGCGAGGCCCGACCAGCGCGCCGGCATCCGGCCCGCGGCCCACTGCGCCAGCACGCGGGTGATCACCATCGCGGACACCAGCGACGCCAGCACGCCCAGGGAGAGCGTCACGCCGAAGCCCTTCACCGGGCCGGAGGCCAGCCAGAACAGCAGACCCGCGGAGAGCAGCGTGGTCACGCCCGAGTCGGCGATGGCGCTCCACGCCTTGCCGAAACCGCGGTCCAGGGCGCGGCGCAGGCCCGCCTTGCCGTACTCCTCCCTGGCCCGCTCGAAGACCAGCACGTTGGCGTCGACGGCCATGCCGATCGCCAGCACGAACCCGGCCAGACCCGGCAGGGTCAGCGTGGCCCCGAGCGCGACGAGCGCGGCGTAGGAGAGCAGCCCGTAGACGCCCAGCGCGATCGCGGCCAGCAACCCGGTCAGCCGGTAGACGAGCACGATGAACAACGCGGTGAGCGCCAGGCCGATCACCCCGGCCTGCGCGCTCGCCTCGATCGCGGCGGCGCCCAGCGTCGGGCCGACCGTGCGCTGCTCGACGATCTCCAGCGGCACCGGGAGCGCGCCGCCCTTGATCAGGACGGCCAGCTCCTCGGCCTGCTGCGCGGTGAACTGCCCGGTGATCGTGGTCGCGCCGCCCGCCTGGCCGGCCCGGCAGGGCGTGTCCGTCCCGACCATCGGCGAGGAGATCACCTCACCGTCCAGGACGATCGCCACCCGGCGCTCCGGCGCCTCGTACGGCTGGCAGGCCGCCTCGCCGGTGAGCCGCTGCCAGGGCCCCGGCTCGCGGAAGTCGACCGTGACGAACCAGCCCGGGCCGCGCTGCGGATCGGTGCGAGCCTCGGCCCCGGTCACCCCGTCGCCCGAGATCACCGCCGGACCGGCCGACAGCGGCCGGCCGTCCTCGTCGGTCAGCGCCTGCCCGCCGGAGGCGAGCACCGGGTGGAAGGACAACTGCGCGGTCTTGCCGATGACCTCGGCCGCCTCGCGCGGGTCGAGCACGCCGGGCAGCTCGACGATGATGCGCCGCTCGCCGGACCGCACGAGCGTGGGGTCGGCGACGCCGAGCGCGTCGGCCCGCCGGGCCAGCACGTCACGGGCCCGGTCGACCGCCTCCGCGTCGGCGCCGTCCTGCGCCTCGAAGACGATCTGGGTGCCGCCGCGCAGGTCCAGCCCTAGGCGCGGCGACATGGTGAATGCGACGAACAACGAAAGGGCGGTGACGGCAAGCGCCATCACCGCACGCCAAACAGACATGCGAAAGCCTCCACATGATCAGGAAAGGAAAAGACGCCGGATCAGGCGGAGGCGGGCGGGGCTCGGGCGGGGCTGGCCAGGCGGTCGGCCATCACCGGGGTGGCGGGTCGCTCCGCCGTACCGGTGGAGACCGGGAGGGCCGGCGACGGCGGGCCGGCGGCGGGGACGGCGGCGAAGCCCGCCTGCGGGCCCGCCTTGGTCCCCGGCTGCGCGGTCATCGGGACCTGCGTCGCCTGGCGGTGCTGGGCGCCGTCCTGGACGGCGGTCTGGGCCGTCGGGGCGAACGCGGCGGCGGGCGGATGGACGCCCGTGCCGAAGAAGATGGAGGACAGCAGAAGGACCAGCGCCGCGGGCAGTCTGATCCTCACGCGTTCACCGTACCCGTGTTCGGGGTAGCGGGTGCCCTATGCCGCGCTACGGGCTTCATGCTTCCCACGAACAGGTAAAGCCGAAACACCTGCTGGACGCCGTGATCGCGGCGGAGCAGGCGGGCTTTTCGGCTTTCATGTCCTCCGACCACTTCTCTCCCTGGAGCGCCAGGCAGGGGGAGTCAGGCTTCGCCTGGTCCTGGCTGGGCGCCGCCCTGGCCAGCACCTCGCTGCCCGCGGGGGTGGTGACCGCGCCCGGGCAGCGCTACCACCCGGCCATCACCGCGCAGGCCATCGGCACGCTGGCCGCCATGTTCCCCGGTCGCTTCTGGGCCGCGCTGGGCAGCGGCGAGGCCTCCAACGAGCACATCACCGGCGACCGCTGGCCGCCGAAGGCCGAACGCAACGCCCGGCTGCTGGAGTGCGTCGAGATCATCCGGGCGCTCCTCGCCGGCGAGGAGGTCACCCACCACGGGCTGGTCACCGTCGACCGCGCTCGCCTCTGGACCCTGCCCGACGAGCCGCCGCTCCTGGTCGGCGCCGCGGTCAGCGAGGAGACCGCGCGCTGGTGCGCGCAGTGGGCCGACGGTCTCATCACCGTCGGCGGGCCCAAGGCCGCCGACGTCCTGCGCGCCTACCGCGAGGCCGGCGGCCGCGGACCCGCGCGGGTGCAGGTGCACCTGAGCTGGGCGCCGACCCAGGAGGAGGCGGTACGGCTGGCGCACGAGCAGTGGCGGTCCAACGTCTTCCCGCCGCCGGCGTGCTGGGACATCGACAGCGTCGAGGTGTTCGACGCCGTCTCCGCCGGGGTGAGCGAGGCCCAGGTGGCCGAGGTCGTCCAGATTTCCAGCGATATTTCACACCATCGGGAGATGCTGGAGCAGTATCGCGACTTTGAGGAGATCTTCCTCCACCACGTAGGGCAGGAACAGCTTGCCTTCGTCGAAGCCTTCGCGGAGATCGTCAAATGAGACTCACCCAAACCTCTGACCTGTGGTGGAAGAACGCCGTCGTCTACTGCCTCGACGTCGAGACCTTCAAGGACGGCAACGACGACGGCATCGGCGACTTCCGCGGCCTCACCCAGCAGATCGACTACCTCGCCGGACTCGGCGTCACCTGCCTGTGGCTGATGCCGTTCTTCCCCACGCCCAACCGCGACGACGGCTACGACATCACCGACTTCTACTCCATCGACCCCCGCCTGGGCACGCTCGGCGACTTCGTGGAGTTCATGCGCACCGCCAAGGACCGCGGCCTGCGCGTCATCGCCGACCTCGTGGTCAACCACACCTCCGACCAGCACCCCTGGTTCAAGCAGGCGCGCTCCTCCAAGGACAACCCGTTCCGCGACTGGTACGTCTGGTCCGACACCCCCGAGCCGGACGACCCGAAGCAGGTCGTCTTCCCCGACAAGGAGAACTCCTTCTGGGAGCTCGACAAGGACAGCGGCCAGTACTACCTGCACAGCTTCTACAAGCACCAGCCCGACCTGAACGTCGGCAACCCCCAGGTGCGCGACGAGATCACCCGCATCCTCGGCTTCTGGATGGAACTCGGGCTGTCCGGCTTCCGGGTCGACGCCGTGCCGTTCCTCATCCAGAACGTCAGCCCCAAGCTGCCCGACCCGCACGACTTCCTGGCCGACCTGCGCGCCTTCATGAGCCGCCGCGAAGGCAGCTCCATCCTGCTCGGCGAGGTCAACGTCCCCTACGACGAGGCCCTGACCTACTTCGGCGACGGCAACGGCACCGAGCTGACCATGTGCTTCGACTTCATCGCCATGCAACGCGCCTGGCTCTCCCTGGCCCGCTCCGAGGCCGAGCCGCTGGCCAGCGCGCTCCGCGAGCGCCCCAAACCGCCCAAGGACTGCCAGTGGGCGATGTTCCTCCGCAACCACGACGAGCTCACCCTCGACAAGCTCACCGACGAGGAACGCCAGGAGGTCTTCGACGCCTTCGGACCCTCGCCCGACATGCAGATCTACGGACGCGGCCTCCGACGCCGCCTGCCCACCATGCTCGGCGGCGACCTGCGGCGCATCAAGATGGCCTACAGCCTGCTCTTCTCCCTGCCCGGCACCCCCGTCATCTTCTACGGCGAGGAGATCGGACTCGGCGAGAACCTCGAAGCCGAAGGCCGCATGGCCGTCCGCATCCCCATGCAGTGGGCGCCCGAAGGCGGCTTCAGCAAGGCCGAACCCGACCGCGAGATGCCCGGCGGCGCCTACGCCCCCGAACGCGTCAACGTCGCCGCCCAGAAACGCGACGGCGACTCCCTGCTGCGCTGGTTCCAGCTCCTCATCGAGCGCTACCGCGAATGCCCCGAACTCGCCTGGGGCGAGAAACGCGTCCTCGACTGCGACCACCCCGCCGTGCTCGCCCACCGCTGCGACGCCGACGGCGCCACCGTCCTGGTCGTCCACAACCTGTCCGACACCGCCGCCGACATCGAGCTCACCCTCGAAGGGCTGGCCCACTGCCGGCTCACCGACCTGCTGACCGACGCCGTCTTCGACGTCGGCGAGGACGAGCGGGTGGAGCTTCCGCTCGACCCGCACGGCTCCCGATGGCTGAGAGCATCCGCCCCTGACGTCCCCCCAGAGGATGCTTCGGTGAAATCTCAGTGATCACATCGAATCCACATTCCGGGTGATTTCACGGCGCGAGAGCTGCTTTAACCTCACGGCATGACCCCCGCGAGACCCGCGTGTTGAGACAACGGGTGCTGAGACACCGCGTCTTGACTCACCCCGTCCTGAGACACCGCGTACCCCCCACGCCGCTCGACTGGACGATCGCCGTGGCCGTCCTGGTCTTCGCCCTGGCCGAAGAACTCGGCGACGGCGGAGGCCGCCCGTTATGGCTGGCCGCCGCGGTGACCGCCGGTGTCCTCGTGCTGGTACGGCGGCGCCTGCCCGCCACCGTGCTCGCGGTCTACAGCGCCCAGTTCCCCGTCACGCTCTACTTCGGTAACGGCGTGCCGGCGGCCTGGGGCTGGTACGTCGAGCTGCTCCTGCTGTTCACCCTCATGGCGGAGGCCGCCTTCCCCAGCAGGCGGCTCCTGCTCGGCCTGGGCTGCGGGGCCTTCGCGATGGTCAGCCTGTTCGTCTTCAGCCCCACACCCATCGCGGTGGGCGACGTCACCATCGCCTTCTTCATGGCCGCCATCGCCTGCGGGGCGGGCGTCGCCGTACGCCGCCACCAGGAGACCGCGCTCGCCGCCCACGAACGAGGCGAACTCCTCGCCCGCCAGGCCGTCGTCGAGGAACGCAACCGCATCGCCCGCGAACTCCACGACATCGTCGCGCACAGCGTCAGCGTCATGACCATGCAGGCGGGAGCGGTCCGGCTCATGCTCAAGAAGGAGCAGTCCACCGAGCGGGAAACGCTCACCCTCGTCGAGGGCGCCGGCCGGGAGGCGGTCGAAGAGCTTCGCCGTATGCTCGGCCTGCTCCGCACCCCCGGCGACGACGAGCGCACCCCGCAGCCCGGCCTCGAACGCCTGGAGGAACTCGTCGAGCAGATGTGCATCGCCGGCCTCGACGTCCACCTCATCGTCCACGGCCACCCCGTGCCCCTCTCCCCGGGACTGGGGCTGTCGGTCTACCGCATCGTCCAGGAGTCGTTGACCAACACCCTCAAACACGCCGGCCCCACCAAGGCCACCGTCACCCTCTCCTACCGGCCGCGCGAACTCCGGGTGGACATCGAGGACGAAGGCCTCACCGGCAAACCCGGCCCGCCTGGACACGGCCTTATCGGCATGCGGGAACGTGTCGCCCTCTTCCACGGCCGCCTCACCGCCGGCCCCGCTCCCCAGGGTGGGTACAGCGTCCGGGTCGACCTGCCCCTCTGACTACAGGGTCCTTCGTTTTGAGCGCGCATCTACTCGGACCTTCGCTCTGGGCGCGCTTCGCGCGTTTCGGCTTGGGCTCCTCTCATGGGGGAGCCGAGCTCCCCCAAACTTCCTAGCCGGGGGCCTCCCGGCCCCCGGACCCCCGTGTCTTGGGCGGTCTCTGGATGGGGGCGTCGGAGTGGCCGGACTGGATGGTCGAGACGAGGGCTGTTGGGCTGTGGGAGGGTTTGGCCGAAGTGAGATTCACCCTGCGATAGCCGTCGGGAGGTGGCAGGTGGCGGGTCACCGGCTGTCGAGGTGTGCAGCGGCCGTCATGGCGGCCGTCGCAGCACTGGCCGCCTCTGGATGTGGAACACCAGCCCGTACCGCGGCACCTAAGTCCGCCACACCGGAAGCGTCCTCGTCGCACTCACTGGAACTGGAGATCACGCGACGGGAGGAGAAGGACGACACCCCCAACCCCGGATCGGGCCCGGGTGACCCTCGGCTGGCGAAGGCCCTGCTCGCTCGCTTCCAGGATGCGCAGGAGCGCCCGGGCCTGCCGGGAGCCGTCGTTGCGCTGCCGGTGACCGACCTGGAGTCGCTCTTCATACCGTTGCGCCAGCACAGCACCGCTTTCTTGGAACGGGAGGAGTGCCACAAATGGACCATCGGGCTGTGGTTCGAGGTCCTGCAGCGGTACAACACCCCCGGCGTGCAGATGGCCGTCACGACCCTCAGCGAACGCGACTCCGTGGCAGGGCTGCAAGAAAGGCCCGAGGCGGCAGTCTTCAGTGAGGCGATCATCACCGGTCCCCGCGCGATGTTGGACCGTCTCGGCGATCCGACCTTGCCTGCGGCATGTCGCCACCTGTCCGACGCCGCGGTCGGAACGGGGAGCATCCAGCCGCTGGCCGTTCCACCCCTGGGCGAGCGCTCCTGGGCCTATCGGGTCACCGGCAGCGGGGAGGTCCCGATCTGGCACTGGGTGGCGGTGATCCAGACCTCCCGCTACGTGCTGGAGATCCGGATCCCGAACCAGCAACCGAGCCCGCGTGTCGATCCCGCCGTGCTCCTGCCGCACATCGCCCAGGAGGCTTACACCAAGGCGGAGGCGGCATACCGCTAGCTGCCGCACCGCGCCATCGGTGTCTGGGCACACCGATAGCGCATCAAAAGGGCGGCATCCTACGGTGCTCGCGTCCTGGACGTTCCTACCTGAGGAGTGCTTCATCCATGCGAGTTCCGTTCATCGGCGTATCCGCCCTGGCCTTGGCGGCGGCGCTCCTGACGCCCGGTGCGGCGAGCGCCGCCGTCAACCCGGATGACCCCACGACGCTGGGATCGGGTGGCTGCTACTCGGTGTCGGTCACCCGGCAGGACCGCGTCGCCGTGGCCTACATCAACCTCAACGGCTGTAAGCCCAAGCACGCCATCCGGGCCGTCATGATGTGCATCCACGTGAGCATCCCGCAGAAGTACTACGGCCCCTGGAAGCGCAACGCGGGAGAGTTCAGCGCCACGAACTGCCCCACCGGGTCCAAGGTCGCG
Organism: Nonomuraea sp. NPDC050328; assembly: GCF_044459405.1. NCBI lineage: Bacteria > Bacillati > Actinomycetota > Actinomycetes > Streptosporangiales > Streptosporangiaceae > Nonomuraea > Nonomuraea sp. NPDC050328. The sequence continues at coordinate 134,304 of NZ_JBITIW010000010.1, forward strand.
CGCTATGGCTACCAGTACGGGAGTGGAAACGGCCCCATCCACTGGAACTAGTGCTCCCACCGGTGCGGGCGAACGTACCGCGCGCGACTGGCCTTGCCTGAAAGCGGATGGTCGAACGAACCAGCGGCAGTGCGAGAGAGTGAACGGACGAGGATTGACGCCGTCACCGAGCGGGTCCTGCCCTCGTGGCCAGGTCTACACGGGGTCGGACGCTTCGACGACGGTGACCTGCCAGGGCAACACGTCGAGCACGGGAGCCCACCGCTCGCGGTCCAGCGTGAGGATGGGGAAGTCCAGGTAGCGGCTCACCGCGACGACGTGGGCCGCGGACAGGTCAGGGGCGTCGCCCAAGTGCTCGGCGATGGCGGCGATGCGGAGGGTGTGGTCCAGGTTGGCCACCACGTCCAGCAGGACGTTGGGCAGGTTCTCCACCAAGCCGTTGAGCGTGTCCTGCTGGCGGGGGCTGAGGCCTGCCTGGGCGTGCGCGAGCGTGACGGCGGGGACGCTCATGCGTTCGGCGGCGAAGTCCAAGGCGGCGACCAGGTTGGCCGTCATGTCGTCCCCGCGCGCCAGCTCACGCAGGAACAGGTCGTCCAGGACGTAACCGCTCACGTGCCGTCCTCGTCGAGGCGGTTCTGCCGGAGCAGGCTCAGGCTGTCGAAGATGCGCTTGGCCCGGGCCACCGCCTCGGGGTTGCCCGCCGCCTCGGCCAGGCGGCGTTCGGCGGCTTCGCGTCGCCGGTGGACGGTGGCCTGGTGAGCGTCGTAGAGGAACTCGAGCGCTTCGGCGGCGGTGACGGTGCGTCCGCGCTCGCGGGTGAGATCGGCGACGACCTGGTTGAGCTGGTCGCGGACGCGCTCGGGGGCTTGAAGTTCCGGGCAGGCGCGAGGTGCCTGCCCGGAAGTGCCGGGAGCCGCCGTCTAGCGCGTGCGTGGCACCAGGCGCAGCACGATCGCTGCTGCCGTCAGGCACACCACCCCCGCGACCGCCATGCCGGCCGAAGGGCCGGTGGCGGCCATGACGCCGGTGGCTGCTGCCAGGGTGAGGGTTTCCAGGCTGATCCGGGCGGTGTTGAACAGTGCCGCGCCGGCTCCGCCTCGGTCGGAGGGGACGTGCTTGAGGGCCTGGCCGTCTGGCACGCCTTCGGTGAGGCCGAGGACGGCACCGGCGACTGCGGCGGCGATCAGGAGGGCGGCGAGGTGGGTGGTGAACAGGAGCAGGGCGGACGCGGCTGCGCCGGCGAGGAGGGCGCCGGTGACCAGCCGCCGGGCCCAGCGCCGGGCCAGGCGGGAGGCGATGAGCGGCAGCAGGGTGGACGGCACGGTGAGCAGGCTGAGGATGAGGGCGGCCTCGCCTGGACCCACCCGCTCGGCGGCGCCCAGTTGGGGGAGTACGGCCAGGCCGACTACGAGGAGGCCCATGAAGGCGCCGGTGGCCACCGCGTAGGCCCGGTAGGCCGGGATGCGGAGGAGGTCGAGCGGGATGGCCGGGTGTTCGGCTCGGCGCTCGACGCGGACGAGGAGCAGTGCGGTGGTGAGGGCGAGGAACAGGAGGAGGCCCGGCACCCACCAGGGGATTCCGGAGCCCAGGCCCAGGCCGAGGGCGGTGACGACGGCCGAGATGGTGACACCGAAGAGCACAGCGCCGGCCAGGTCGTAATCGCCACGAGCATGGGGGGTCCGGAGGCCGGGGAGGCCGAGGGTGGTCAGGGCGGCCAAAGCGGCGACTGCGCCCGGGACGACGAAGACGAGGGGCCAGCCGCCCAGGGCCATCAGGCCTTGGGCGACGAGGGGGCCCATGGCCAGGCCGCCGCCCATGACCGCGCCGATGTAGCCGTAGACGCGGCGGCGGTCCTCGGGCGGGTAGACGGCCAGGACCATCGACGAGGCGCCTGCGGCGCACATCGCCGCTCCGAAGCCGGCGACCGTACGGAGGGCCACCAGGGAGAGCAGGTCGGGGGCGAAGGCGGAGGCCACGCCGGTGGCTGCGACCACGAGGTTGCCCAGGGCGAAGAAGCGGGTGCGGGCGGTGCGGTCGGCCATGGTGCCGGCGAGGAGCAGGGCTGCGGCGAAGATGCCGTTGTAGGCGAGCACGATCCACGGCCCCAGGGCGGTTGGACCGGGCAGGTGGCGGGTGACGTCGGGGACGACGGCGGTGGCGCCGGTGATGGCCAGCGGGAAGACGGCGTCAGAGACGAGGGCGGCCCACAGGACACGCCGGCGGTGACGTCGGGACAAGGTGAACACGGAGTGCGCTCCGGAAAGAGGAGTTCCGAGCGCCACGGGGGCGCTCCTGGCCAGAGGTCAGGAGCGACGGCGAGTGTCTGGTTTTCGCGCCGCCGCTCTCAGCGACGGCGCACCTTGTCCGTTTTCGGCACGCGGACACGGTAGCAGCTCTCGGGAGCCGCCTTCATCGGGGTTTTCGGGCGCGAGAGCTCATGAGGACCCGGAGGAGGTCTCGAAGGCGCTGGCGAGGAGGGGGATCGGGTCGGCGGGGAGGTCGTGTCCCGATCGGGCGGTGGGCCAGGTGGAGAAGCCGTCGTCGGGCCAGCGCGGGATCACGTGGAAGTGCAGGTGGAAGACCGACTGCTCCGAGCCTGGGCCGCTGGCGTGGAGGAGGTTGACGCCGCTGGCGCCCAGGCGGGTGCGCATGGCGTGGGCGACCTGCTGGGTGAGGGCCATGGTGGCGGCCAGCGCGGGCGCGGGGATGTCGAAGAGGTCGGCGTGGTGGGCGACCGGGATGACGAGGGTGTGCCCCGGCGCGATGGAGTCCAGGGGGGCGAACGCGCAGGCCTCGGGGGTGCGGGCGACCCAGCGGGCGGTGTCGCGGTGGAGCAGGTCGCAGAAGACGCAGGTCATGAATCAACGATCCCAGACTTGAAGTTCGTGGCACGAACCAATATGGTTCGTAACGCGAACGAATTGGTTCGTGAGGCGAACTTACGCACAAATGGAGAAGTGATCATGAGTCGCAAAGTTGTCGTTGTGGGTGGCGGGTACGGTGGGGCCGCGGTGGCCAAGGCGCTGGATGCGGAGGCCGAGGTGGTCCTGATCGACCCCCGGGACGCCTTCGTCAACTCGGCCGGTTCGCTGCGCGCCCTCGCCCAGCCGGACTGGGCGGGTGCGATGTTCTTCCCCTACGACCAGTGGCTGAAGCGCGGCACGGTGGTACGGGACCGGGTGGTCGCGGCGGACCCCGAGGGGGTCACGCTGGCGGCCGGGCAGCGGGTCGAGGCCGACTACCTGGTCCTGGCCACCGGTTCCAGCTACAGCTACCCGGCCAAGCCCGCCTCCGACTCCACCGAAGCGGCCCTCGAGGACCTGCGCGAGACGCATAAGGAGCTGGCCGGGGCGGAGCGGGTGCTGATCCTGGGCGCGGGGCCGGTCGGCATCGAGCTGGCGGGCGAGATCAAGGAGGTCTGGCCGCACAAGCACGTGACGCTTGTGGACCCGGCGCCCAGCCTGCTGGCCGCCTTCCCGGAGGAGATGCGCCAGGACCTGCGCCGCCAGCTCGACGAACAGGGCATCGAGCTGCGGCTGGGCCACGGCCTGGCGACGCCGCCGCCGATCCCGGCCGGCCGGGCGGGCGGGTTCACGGTCTCGACCACCGCGGGGGAGGAGATCGCGGCGGACATCTGGTTCCAGGCGTACGGCGTGCGGACCAACAGCGACTACCTCGCCGACGGCAGGCTGACCACGCGCACGCCGCTGGGGCAGGTGCCGGTGACCGAGACGCTCAACGTCGCCGGCCACGACCACGTCTACGCGGTCGGCGACCTGACCGATGTCCCGGAGGCCAAGATGGCCGGGTACGCGATGCAGCACGCCGAGGTGGTGGCCGCGAACATCCTGGCCCAGCTCCGCGGCGAGCGCCCGGCGGCGACCTATCGGCCGCTGCCGTACCCGATGATCCTGCTCCCGCTGGGGCCGCGCGGCGGGGTCGGCCAGTTGCCCGGCCCGGACGGGCCTTCCGTGGTCCCGGCCGAGACGGTCTCCGCCTACAAGGGCGCCGACCTGTTCACCGGCCGCTTCACCCAGGAGTACGGCGGAGCCGCCTGACCCGCCCGAGGAGTGCCCCGAAAACGAGCCCTACGGCTGGCGCAACCCCGCGGTGAGCAAGTGCCCGCTCACTCCCAGCAGGGACGGCGCCGACTCCATAGCCCGCTGCGCGTCAAGGGCCTGAGCCCGCCGCTCCGGATCGTCGAGCCACTCGTTGACCGGCGCGTACAGCCAGAGCGTCCCCTCCAGCCCGTACTGCGTGACCCCGCCCAGCCCCGCCTCGGCGAACTCCACAGGCACCTCCTCCGGCGAGTGGAAGTACGCCACGAACCCGCCGGGCGAGCGCATGGCCCCGGTGTCCGCGGCCGAGCGAGCGGCCACCCGCTCGACCTCGGTGAAGTAGGAGCCGGTCCGGAGCGTGTCGTGCACCCCGGCGAACCGGTTGATCGTCGCCGCCACGACCACCCCGCCCGGCCGTACCACCCGATGGGCCTCGGCCAGCGCCCGCACCCGGTCGGCACGGTCGGCGAGGTGGTACAGCGGCCCCAGGAGCAGGGCCGCGTCGACGCTCCCGTCGGGCACGGGCAGGTCTCGCGCGTCACCCAGCCGCGCGGTCACGCCGGGCAGCTCGGCGGCCCGCTCCACGTGCAGGGGCACCGGGTCGAGCAGCTCCACCTCGTACCCGTCGGCGGCCAGCCATTCGGCGTGCACGCCGGTGCCGCCGCCGACGTCGAGCACCCGGGCCGGCGCGGGCGGCAGCACCCGGCGCAACACGTCCTGCGTGCGCCAGAACTCCAACCGGCCGTGGCCCTCGCGCAGCCGGGTGTGCTCACGGTCCTGGGCGTAGTAGGCGAGCAAGGTCTCGCGAGTCACCGTCATGCTCGATCATGACCCCGCGCGCGGGCGCCGGGCAACGCGTTATCCGAGCTCCTCGAACAGGGTGAGCTGCAGCCCGGCCGGTCCTTCCAGCCGGGAGTTGAGCGAGTTCCAGGGGGTGCGGACCGGCTCGGCGACGACCTCGGCCCCGGCCTGCGCCAGCCGTACGGTGGCCTCGCGGGAGTCGGACACCTCGAAGGCCACCCGGATGTGCCCCGCCACGCGGCGTCCGACCTCGACCTCGTCGATGAACTCGGCGTGCCCGGGGTCGGTGATCTCCAGGGTGGCGCGGCCGGCCTCCAGGATGGTGACCCGCCCGTCGGGGGAGGAGTAGGCGGCTCGTTCCGGCAGTCCGAGGACGTCGCGGTAGAAGTGCAGGGCGGTCTCGTAGTCCTCGGCCGTCACGACCAGGCGGAGTTCTTTCACGCTCATGAACAGCGACAAGCCGGGCCGAGCCCGCGCTATTCCTCCGGGTTCTCCAGCCAGGCGACGATGTGCCGGACGAAGCTGTCGGCGTGCGCGATGGGGCCGCGGTCGAGGGCGGCGACCAGGTGGGTGATCCCGAAGGTGGCGTCCCAGACGCGGGCCCGCCGGTAGGTGCCGGGGTCGACGGCGTCGCGGACGTTGGCCCAGCCGTGGATCCAGCCGAGGAAGGCGGCGTCCACCGCCGGGTCGAAGAGCTTGGCGCGGTCCCAGTCGAGTACGCCGATCAGCTTGCCGTCCGGGCCCCAGTGCACGTTGTGGCCGCCGAGGTCGCCGTGGACGAGTGCGTCGGGGACCTCCTCCAGGGCCAGGGCCGCAGCGAGTCGCCGTTCACCGTCCTCGCGCCACTCGGCGGGCAGGCGCGGGATGACCTCGCCGGCGAAGATGTCCATCCAGCGTCGCCCGGCCGGGTAGCCGCGTGGCGCGGGGACGACGGCCCGCAGTTCGGGGGTGACGGGCAGGTCGCGCAGGGCGGCGAGCAGGTCGGCGAACCGCGCCGGGTCGCCGACCCCGTCCGGGAGGGCGGTGCCGTCGAGCCAGGAGAGCGCGACCGCCGCGCGCTCGCCGAAGCGGGTGACCGGGGTGAGCGGCTGGGGCACCTCGAACGGGAGCCCGGCGGCGGCGATCACCCGCAGCAGTTCGGTGCGGGCGGGCAGGGCCTCGGCCTCGGTGGGCCGCCGGCTCACTCTGACGGCGGCGACGCCGGGCAGCAGCACCACGTCGTGCAGCCCGCCGGTGAACAGCCGGGCCCGGTCGAGCCCGACCCCCGGCAGCAGGGCCTCGGCGATCTCCAGCAGGTCGGGCGTCATCCGCCCAACCTAACGTCCCGGCTGCTCAGAGGTACGAAGGCCCGGTCACCCGGTGCCGGAAGGTCCACCACACCCACGCCTGCGAAGCCACCAGGAACGGGATGATCCCGGCGATCACCGGAGCCAGGAAGGCCGGCCCGGTGGCCTCCAGCCGCACCGCACCACCGGCGATCACCACCAGGGCCGCCAGCGCCGCCGAGGTCAGCGCGTAGGCCCGCCACCCGGCCGAGCGCCCGGCCAGGACCGAGGCCCGCTCGCGCAGTTCCCCCCGCAGCCGCAACGAGGCGAAGGCCAGCCCGTGCACGGCCAGCAGCAACGCCACCAGCAACCCCGGCAGCAGGGCGACCGGCCCGCCCAGCCCGACCAGCGCGTCGCCGAGCAGGAGCCCGAGGCTGATCGCCAGCCCCCAGCTCCCGGCGACGATCGCCCCGTCCCAGACCAGCCGCCAGGTCGCGCCGCTCAGCCGGCCGCGCAGCCACAGCCCCATGTCGCGGACGACCCAGGCGGCCAGCAGCCCGACGACTACCGCGTAGTTGCCGCTCAGCAGCTCGCCCTCGCCGGTCGGGAAGAGCCCGGTCAGCACGCCGGCGGTCGCCACCAGCCACACCTCGTTGCCGAGGAAGAACGGCGCGATAGCCGCGATCACCTCCCGCCGCTCGCCGGAGGTGCGCCCGAGGTACGGCAGGAGCATCCCGACCCCGATGTCCGCCCCGCCGAGCACGAGGTAGCCGATGGCGAAGAAGGCGAGGATCAAGGCTTCCATGAGGGCTCCTCAGTAGGTCAGGGCGGGTTCGGCGGCGGCCGGCAGGCGCTCGGCGCCGAGCATGACCGCGCCGGGCTCGCGCCGGGCGGTGCGCGCCAGCAGCCAGTAGTTGATGACGATGAGCACGCCGAACACGGCCGAGAAGGTGATGAGCGAGGTCAGCATCTGCCCGCGGGTGACGTCGGAGACGGCGTCGGCGGTTTTGAGCAGCCCGTAGACGGCCCACGGCTGCCGGCCGAGCTCGCGGAAGAGCCAGCCGCCGATGGTGGCGACGAACGGCAGCGGGATGCAGGCGATCAGCAGCCAGTGCCAGCCGCGCCAGCGGGCGACGGCGCCCTTGAAGAGCATGAGCACCGTGCTGAGCATCGAGACCAGCGCGAGCACCGCGTAGACCACCAGCATGACCAGCGCCGAGGTCGAGACCACCTCGACCGGCGGCAGGTAGTCGCCCGGTCCGTGGAGCGCGACCGCCTCGGCCTGCGCCTCGGCCAGCCGTTCGGAGCTGCCCACCCACGCGGCCACCTTGGTGGGCTGCAGGCTCTCGAAGGAGATGCCGCCGAAGGAGGCGGTCAGGGTGAGCGCGGCGAGGGAGAACCCGACGCCGAGCCGCAGCGACTTGCGGAAGAACTCCTGCTCGTGGGTGCGCCTGCGCAGGTGGTAGGCGCTGACCCCGGCCATGAAGAACGAGCCGACGACCAGCCCGGCGCCCAGCACGTGCCCGAAGGCGTTGATCGCCGCCGGGTTGGCCAGCAGCGCCCCGAAGTCGGTGAGTTCGAGCACCCCGCCGCGCAGCTCGTAGCCGACCGGCTGCTGCAGGAAGCCGTTCGCGATCATGATCCAGAAGGCCGAGGCGTAGGCGGTCAGCGTGACGATCCAGATCAGCGCCAGGTGCGCCCAGCGGTTCAGCCGGTTCCAGCCGAAGATCCACAACCCGAGGAAGGTCGACTCGACGAAGAAGGCGACCAGCGTCTCCAGCGCCAGCGAGGCCCCGAAGACGTTGCCCGCGAAGTGCGTCAGCCCGCTCCACGACAGCCCGAACTGGAACTCCATCACCAGGCCGGTCACGATGCCCATGGCGTAGTTGATGACGTAGAGCTGTCCCCAGAAGCGCACCATCCGGGTGTGCACCGGGCTGCCCGACAGGGTGGCGCGCGTCTGCACGATCGCCACCAGCGTCGCCAGCCCCAGGGTCAGCGCCACGAAGAGGAAATGGGCCCCCGCGGTGAGGGCGAACTGCAGCCGGGCGAGCTCTACCGTGTCCATGCCCCGATGGTGCTGGTACGGCTCCCGCCGCCGCGTCATGCCGGCGCGGGCACCGGCCCTACTCCGCGGGAGTTACGCCGCGGCCTGCCGTACCACTCAGGGGGTAAGCCAGCCGGGCGTGATCATGCCCGCCTCGTAGGCGAGCACCACGAGCTGGGCCCGGTCGCGGGCGGCCAGTTTGGTCATGATCCGGCTGACGTGCGTCTTCGCCGTGGCGGGGGACAGGATCAGCCGGGCGGCGATCTCGTCGTTGGACAGGCCGTGCCCGACCAGCACGAGCACCTCGCGCTCGCGTTCGGTCAGCCCGTTGAGCTCGGGACCGGGCTCGGGACGCTTGACCCGGCCGGCGAACTCGGCGATCAGCCGCCGGGTGACCGACGGGGCGATGAGCGCGTCGCCCCGGGCCACGACCCGGACGCCGTGGATCAGCTCGGCGGGCTCGGTGTCCTTGACCAGGAAGCCGCTGGCCCCGGCGCGCAGCGCGCCGTAGATGTAGTCGTCGAGGTCGAAGGTGGTCAGGATGATCACCTTGACCTCCGCCAGGCGGGGGTCGGTGACGATGCGCCGGGTCGCCTCCAGGCCGTCGAGCTCGGGCATGCGGATGTCCATGAGCACGACGTCGGGGCGCAGCTCGCGGGTCAGCTCGACGGCCTTGGTGCCGTCGCCGGCCTCGGCGATGACCTCGATGTCCTCCTCGTCGCTGAGGATGGAGCGGAAGCCGGCACGCACCAGCGTCTGGTCGTCGGCGAGCAGAACTCGGATCATTTCCCTCATTCTTCCTTCAGCGGCAGCGTCGCCACCACCCGGTACCCGCCCTCGGGCCTCGGCCCGGCCTGGAGGCTCCCGCCGAGCGCGGCGGCGCGCTCGCGCATGCCCTGCAGGCCGAACCCGGAGCCGTCGGCGTAGTTCGCGCCCGGCCCGGCGTCCTCCACGCTCAGCACCAGGGCGGCCGGCTCGCGGGTGACGGCGAGCGAGGCGGTGTCGCCGCCGGAGTGCCGGGAGACGTTGGTCAGGGCCTCCCGCAGGATGCGGGTCGCGGTGAGGTCCACCTCGGCGGGCAGGTCGGCCAGCGAGCCGGTGACCGTCGTGGTCACCCGCAGGCCGCTGTCGCGGGCCAGTTCGTCGAGGCGGGCCAGGCTGGCCGCCGGCAGCGTGGGCAGGTGTTCGTCCACCTGGCGCAACATGCCGAGCGTGCTGCGGAGCTGGCGGAGCGTCTCCTTGCTGGTCTCCTTGATCGTCTGCAGCGCGGTCTCGGCGTCCTCGGGGCGCTTCTTCAGCCCGTGCAGCGCCGAGCCGGCCTGGACGTTGATCATCGAGATGTTGTGCCCGATGACGTCGTGCAGCTCGCGGGCGATGCGCAGCCGCTCCTCGGTCTCACGCCGCCGGGCCTCCTCCTCCTTGGCGTGCTCGGCCTGGAGCAGGCGTTGCTCGACCTCGTGCCGGTAGGCGCGGCGGTTGCGCACGTAGGCCCCGGCGGCGATGGTGACCACCACGCCCTCGGCGATGGCCAGGAAGCTGGTGTTGTCGATGTGCCGCGGGCCGCCCATCTCGCCCAGGCCCATCGCCAGCAGCGCGGTCGCCCCGGTGGTGATCGCGGCCAGCAGGTAGCCCTGCTCGGCGGCGGTGTAGAGGGCGACGATCGGCAGGATGATCAGGGGGCCGTCCATGCTGGCGTACGGGTAGTACGCCAGCGTCGCGGCGGTGACGACGACCAGCGCGGCCACCGGGAAGCGCCCACGCCAGAACATCGCGCCGCACGCCACGAGGGGCAGCACGAAGTCGAGGAGCTCGGGGGTGCGTTCGGGTCTGAGTACGAAGGTCAGGGCCGTGCCGAGCACGACCGCCGCCACGACCACGATCGTCGTGATCCGCATACACGTCACCCTAACCTGGGTAGGGGACAGGCATGTCAATCAAGGATCAACTGCGCGAGATCGACTCCGACCTCGCCAGTCTCAAGGCCACCCGCGACGAGCTGCGCGAACAGGTGGGCGACCCGGACGCCGGGGACTACATGGACCGCTCGTTGCTCCTGCAGCAGCTCGACGAGCAGGAGCGGCGCATCGGGGAGATGCAGGCCAGGCGGGAGGAGCTAGCCAAGCGCCTTGACGCGTAGCGGAGCGCCCACCTCGTGCAGGTGCCGCAGCGCCTGGCCGTAGGACGCCAGCAGGCCCGTCTCGCAGTAGTCGACGCCGAGCTCGGCGCAGTAGGCCCGGACGATCGGCTGCGCGCGGCGCAGGTGCGGGGTGGGCATGTTGGGGAACAGGTGGTGCTCGATCTGGTAGTTGAGGCCGCCGAGCGCGATGTCGACGAACACCCCGCCGCGCACGTTGCGCGAGGTCAGCACCTGCTTGCGCAGGTAGTCGAGGGTGGTCTCGCCGGTGATCGTGGGCATGCCCTTGTGGTTGGGCGCGAAGGTGCAGCCCAGGTAGAGGCCGAACAGGCCCTGGTGCACGATGATGAAGACGATCGCCTTGACCGGGGAGAGCACGGAGAAGATCAGCCCGAAGTACCACACGAAGTGGGCGGTCAGCAGTGCCGCCTCCAGCCAGCGCTGGCGGGCGTTGGGCCGCAGCAGCGCCTTGAAGCTGGCGATGTGCAGGTGCCAGGCCTCCAGGGTCAGGATCGGGAAGAACAGGATCGCCTGGTATTTGGCGACGAAGCGCGGCAGGCCGCGGCTCTCGGCCAGTTGGTCGCGCGACCACACGATGACCGAGGGCGAGACGTCCGGGTCGTGCTCCTCGTGGTTGGGATTGGCGTGGTGGCGGGTGTGCTTGTCGGTCCACCAGTCCCAGCCCAGGCCGACGCCCAGGTTGCCGAGCAGCCGCCCGACCAGCGAGCTGGGCCGGCGCCGCCGGAAGACCTGAAGGTGCCCGAGGTCGTGGGAGACGAAGCCGAACTGCGCGAAGACGATCGCGAAGTAGACGGCGACGGCGATCTGCCACCAGGTGTCGCCCGCCCAGACGAACAGCGCCACCCCGGCCGCGAAGGCCAGCAGCCAGGCGCCGATCCGCACCGCGTAGTACGCCGGGCGCCGGTCAAGGAGCCCTTCCTCGTTGATCCGCCTCGCCAGGCGGGCGAAGTCACTTCCCCGCGCCTCGACCGCGCTTCTCGCCATCGAACCTCCCCAAATCGTGCTTGCGTTCTCGACGTAAGCACGTGGGTGATCGACGCCACGGGCCCCACCGACACTGTACGGCACGACTCGCCGTTCCTTACTGGGGCGAATTCGGCGGAAAGGCAACTGAGTCAGTCGCGGAAGATCACCTCGCCGGGCTGCACGATCTTCGCTCCGGCCCCGGCCAGCTCCTGCTCGACCCCGGCCGAGATCTCGGTCGCCGGCCGCCCGTCGTCGTAGGTGCCGTGGGCCCCGCTGACGAGCTGGACCTCGTGGCCGCGCCGGAGCGCCTCCAGCCCGGTCTCGCGCACGCACCACTCGCTCTGGAAGCCGGCCACCACCAGTTGGTCGCCCGCCGCCAGCAGGTCGCCGAGCTTCGTGCCGGTGAAGGCGTCGGGCACGAGCTTGTCGACCACCGGCTCGCCGGTCAGCGGCGGGTGCACCAGCTCCCACCCGTCGGTGCCGGGCCGGTCGGGGTCGAGCTCGCCGCCGTTGTTGCGCACGTGCACGACCCGGGCGCCGGCCGCGCGGGCGCGTTCCAGCAGGTCCTCGATGGCCGCCCCGACCTCGGTCGCGCCCGGCGCGGGCGTCGGCGGGAGCAGCATGTTGCGCTGGACGTCGATGAGCAGAAGTGTCGTCATGCGAACACGCTATCGAATCAGCGACTCCGGTGTCAGCCGTCCGGTCAGAAGCAGCAGCAGGGTCGCGGTCGGCGCCTCGATCAGCCGGCCCTCGCCTTCGGTCCAGGTCGTGTCGGTGGCGACCAGCCGGTAGCCGGCCAGGTCCTTGCGCGGGTGGAACAGCCGCTTGCGCGCCCACAACCGCTCGCAGCCGGCCCGCGCCGCCTCCGCCGGCGTCTCCCGCGTCTGCCCCAGCGGCCGGGTGACGTCCTGCCAGTGCACCAGCACGTCGGTCAGCGCCTCGTACACCGTGGTCGTCGGGGCCAGCCGCCGCGACTCCGCCGCCCGCCGCATATCCGCCACCAGCCGCTCGTACGGCAGGCGAGCCTTCTCCCGCGCGGCGTCGCGGATGATCACGTTGAGGTCGCCGCGGGCCCGGATCGCCGGCCCGAACAGCTCCCACCACCGCACCTCGGTCGCCAGCGGGACGTGCGCGATGACGTCGCGCACCCGCCACTCAGTGCACAGCGAGCGGCTCTCCCACTGCTCGGGCGAGAGGCCCTCGGCCCAGTCCGCCAGCTCGTGGCGCTGCCGGCGGATCTCCTTCCTGATCTCTTCCTCGGTCACGTCGCCCTCCCGGCACGGTAGACGGCCACCGGCCGCAGCAGCGCGGACGGATCGGTCAGGGGGTCGCCGTCGACGGCGACCAGGTCGGCGTCGTACCCGGGCCGGATCCGGCCCTTGCGGTCGCCGACGCGGCACACCCGGGCGGCCACCGAGGTGACCGCGCGCAGCAGGTCGAGGGGGGCGTAGCCGATGCCGGCCAGCTGCTCCACCGCGTGCGGGAGCACCCCGTGCGGCTTGGGCGGCCCGACGCCGGCGTCGGTGCCGATCACGAAGGGCACCCCGCAGGAGTACAGCGCCTGCATGTTGGCGATCAGCTTCGGCAGGAGCGCGACGATGCGCGGCGGGGGCGGCCCGCCGACCGGGACCACGCCCGCGGTGACGGAGACCACCGTGCCCGCGCCGGCCAGCTTGCCGAGCAGGTCGAAGTCGGTCTCCACGGAGTCGGCGGTGAGGAAGGAGCAGTGCTCGACGGTGTCGAACCCGGCCTCCAGCGCGATGGCCACCCCCGGACGGCCGTGCGCGTGCCCGGCGATCGGCAGGCCCAGCGCGTGCGCCTCCTCGGCCGCCGCCCGAGCCTCGGCCAGGGTGAACTGCGCCAGGTGGGAGTGGGTGCCCTCGGTCATCTCGCCGCCGGTGAGCATCATCTTGACCACGTGCGTGCCGCGCCGGGCCCGCTCGCGCACGGCCTCGCGGATCTCCGCCTCGCCGGAGACCTCGCCGCCGAGCCACCAGCAGTGCCCCCGCACCGTGGTGATCGGCGGGCCCGCGGCCAGCACCTCGGGGCCGCCGGTGAGCCGCAGCGCCAGGAAGCCCCGGTCGCCCAGGTCCCGCACGGTGGTCACGCCCGCGGCCAGGTGCCGCGCGGCGGACTCGCGCATCAGCTCCAGCAACTCCTCGTCGCCGGCCGCGGTGAGCCGGGCGATCGGGTCGGGCCCGGCGTCGAAGGCCAGGTGCACGTGGCAGTCGACGAGGCCGGGCAGCAGCGTCGCCCCGCCCAGGTCGACCCGCGCGGAACCGCCCCGCGCCACCTCGGTGACGCGGCCGTCCACGACGGTGACGACCTGGTCCTCCAGGAAGTCGTGGCCGTCGAAGAGGCGGCCGGCACGTATCGTGAGCATGCGACCACGGTCGCACGCCCGGCCGGGCCGGCGCCTGAGTAAGGGTTACTCAAGTGTGGCGAGCCGGTCGAAGAGCTCGATGGCGGCGTGCCGTACCTCCTCGGGGTTGAGCCCGTCCAGGGTCTGCCGGGCGTGGGCGGCGTCGCGCGTGGTGGCGAGGGTGATGGCGACCGAGTGCGCCGCGGCCCGGTCGAGCGAGCCGGCGGGTGCCCGGTCGGCGAGCTCCTGAGCGCTGGTGGCGAGGTCGAGGTTGTCCTTCACGGTGGCTCCTTCCGGGGGGAGCCCATCACATCATCCCCGCCCGTCCCAGATCCAGCGGAGTCACGTGCGGGCCGCGTCGATCCAGTGGTCGAGGACGGCCGCGGCCCGGCCGGTGTCGACGGCCGTCGCCGCGCGGTCCATCGCCGCGGCCAGCCGTACGACGAGGTCCCGGGGCGTGGGCGCGCCCTCGGCGGCCACCAGCGCGGCGGCGGCGTTGAGGAGCACGATGTCGCGCACCGGACCCGGCTGCCCGTCCAGCAGCGCCCGGGTGACCGCGGCGTTGTGCGCCGGGTCGCCGCCGACGAGCCGGTCCGGCGTGGTGTACGGCAGGCCGAGGTCGGCGGGGTCGAAGCCGGTCTGCGTCACCGCCCCGTCGCGGACCAGCCAGACCGTGGACGGCCCGGTCGTGGTCAGCTCGTCGAGCCCGTCCTCGCCACGGAAGACCAGCGACGAGCAGCCACGGCGGGCGAACGCCTCGGCCAGCACCGGGGCGAACCGCGCGTGGGCGACGCCGACCGCCTGGGCCCGGGGCCGGGCCGGGTTGATCAGCGGGCCGAGGAAGTTGAAGACGGTCGGGATGCCCAGCTCGCGCCGCGCACGCGAGGCGAAGCGGAAGGCCGGGTGGTAGAACGGCGCGAACAGGAAGGTGATGCCGACCTCGGCGGCCACCCTCGCGGCCCGCTCGGCGGGCAGGTCGAGCGGCACGCCGAGCTCTTCGAGCAGGTCGGCGGCGCCGCAGGCGGAGGAGGCGGAACGGCCGCCGAGCTTGACCACCCGGGCGCCGGCCGCGGCGGCGACGAGGGCGGCCATGGTGGAGACGTTGACGGTGTTCGCCCGGTCGCCGCCGCTGCCCACCAGGTCCACCAGGTCGCCGGGGACGTCGATCGGGGTGGCTTCGCGCAGCAGCCGGTCGGCCAGCCCGGCGACCTCGTCGGCGGTCTCGCCCTTGGCGCGCAGGGCGACGGCGAACGCGGCGATCTGGGCGTCGGCGGCGGCGCCGGTCATGATCTCCGCCATCGCCCAGGAGCTCTCCGCGGCGGTCAGCGAGTGGCCGGAGAGCAGGCGGGTGTAGAGCGAGGGCCAGGTCATGTCATGCCTTTCGGAGGTCGAGCCTCGACGAAGGGCATGAGAAAGGCCGCCTCACCGAGGCGGCCGGGACATCACGGGGACCGCCTAGGGGGCGGGCCACCAGCGACGGTTCGTGATCACGTGTGCGACCCTATCCCATGCCGGGGAAATACGGCGAGGCCGCATGGTGTTGAGCTGGACGTTGAAACTTCAACTAGTTCCACGGGGAGTGGTTCGGCATGATGCAGTTCGGGATCTTCACCGTCGGTGACGTCACCACCGACCCGACGAACGGACGCACGCCGAGCGAGCACGAGCGGATCAACGCCATGGTCGCCATCGCGCTCAAGGCCGAGGAGGCCGGGCTCGACGTCTTCGCCACCGGCGAGCACCACAACCCGCCCTTCGTCCCCTCCTCACCCACGACCATGCTCGGCTACATCGCGGCCAAGACGGAGAAGCTGCTCCTGTCCACCGCGACCACGCTGATCACCACGAACGACCCGGTGAAGATCGCCGAGGACTTCGCGATGCTCCAGCACCTGGCCGGCGGCCGGGTGGACGTGATGATGGGCCGCGGCAACACCGGCCCGGTCTACCCCTGGTTCGGCAAGGACATCCGCGACGGCATCCCGCTGGCGATCGAGAACTACGCCCTGCTCCGCCGCCTGTGGACGGAGAAGGTGGTGGACTGGGAGGGCACCTTCCGCACCCCGCTGCAGGGCTACACCTCCACGCCCGCGCCGCTCGACGGCGTCGCGCCGTTCGTCTGGCACGGCTCCATCCGCAGCCCGGAGATCGCCGAGCAGGCCGCCTACTACGGTGACGGCTTCTTCGCCAACAACATCTTCTGGCCGAAGGAGCACTTCCAGAAGCTCATCCGGCTCTACCGGCGGCGCTTCGCCCACTACGGGCACGGCACCGAGGAACAGGCCATCGTCGGCCTGGGCGGCCAGGTGTTCATG
This sequence comes from Nonomuraea sp. NPDC050328, assembly GCF_044459405.1. Classification (NCBI taxonomy): domain Bacteria; kingdom Bacillati; phylum Actinomycetota; class Actinomycetes; order Streptosporangiales; family Streptosporangiaceae; genus Nonomuraea; species Nonomuraea sp. NPDC050328. Next base: position 150,273 of record NZ_JBITIW010000010.1, read on the forward strand.
CGCAAGAACTCCCAGGACGCCGTCCGCGAGTTCCGGCCCTACTTCGACAACGCCCCGGTCTACGGGCACGGCCCCTCCCTGGAGGAGTTCATGGCCGAGACCCCGCTGACCGTCGGCAGCCCGCAGCAGGTCATCGAGCGGACCCTGAAGTTCCGCGAGCACTTCGGCGACTACCAGCGCCAGCTCTTCCTGGTCGACCACGCCGGTCTGCCGCTGAAGTCGGTGCTGGAGCAGATCGACCTCCTCGGCGAGGAGGTCGTGCCGGTGCTGCGCAAGGAGTTCGCGATCGGCCGGCCCGCCTCCGTGCCGGACGCCCCCGTCCACCCCCGCCTCAAGCAGCTCGTGAAGGAGTCCCGATGAAGCTCGTCGTCGTCTCGGCCGGTCTGAGCGTCCCCTCGGCCACCCGGCTGCTGGCCGACCGGCTGGCCGAGGCCACCGCCGGCCGGCTGCCCGGCCTGGAGGTCCAGGTCGTGGAGCTGCGCGACCTCGCGGTGGAGATCGCCAACAACTTCGTGACCGGCTTCCCCGCCGCCAAGCTCCGCGCCGCGATCGACGCGGTGACCGAGGCCGACGCGCTGATCGCGGTCACCCCGATCTTCACCGCCTCCTACAGCGGGCTGTTCAAGTCGTTCTTCGACGTCATCGACGACACCGCCCTGGTCGGCAAGCCGGTGCTCATCGCGGCCACCGGCGGTACGGCCCGGCACTCGCTGGCGCTGGAGCACGCGTTGCGGCCGATGTTCGCCTACCTGCGTGCCGTGGTCGTGCCCACCGCGGTGTACGCGGCGTCGGAGGACTGGGGCAACAGCGACGGGCTCGCGAGCCGGATCGACCGGGCGGCCGGAGAGCTGGCGGCCCAGCTCGAAGGGCGGCCCGCGGCCAAGCCGGCCGAGGAGTTCGTCGCCTTCGAGCAGCTCCTGAACGGGCAGAACGGCAACCGCCGGCACCTGCGCGCGGACAACGTCACCGGATAACCGGATAACCGGATAGCCGGCTAGCCGGGCGTGAGGGCGCGGCGGTAGACCGCGATGCGGTCGGCCGGGCTGTCCAGGCAGCAGCTCGCGCACTTCCCGCCGTCCTCGGCGGTGTAGTAGAGGCAGCAGGTGTTGCGCAGGTAGAACAGCCCCGACCGGTCGCCCTCGGCCAGCCGTACCACCTGGCCCAGGCGGTCGAAGTCGGCCGGAGCCGCGGCCAGGAACCGTTTGTAGGCCGCCTCCAGCAGGTCGACGTCGGCGTCCGGCCGCCGGCTGGCCGCACAGAAGGCCATCGCGCAGCCGAAGGCGGCCCCGCCCCTGAGCTGGCGCATCCCCGCCTTGGTGGCGGCGCGCATCGAGCCGGCCAGGGGTTCGAGGTGCTCGCCGAGCACCTGGCGGACCACCAGGTCCAGCCCGCGCCCGAGACGGGCCTCCCGCACGGCGACGGCGTCGAAGCCGTGCTCCGCGCCGAGCCGGATCAGCACGTTGCCCGGCCCGAGGTCGGGGAACTCGTCGAACAACGCCCACGACAGCAGCGCCGAGGTGGTCACCGTGCTGGCGTAGACGGCCATCACGGTCAGCGCGGTGGCGTGCGCCGAGACCTGGCCGCTGGCCACCCGCTCGGCCTCCAGCACCGCCGCGAGCTCGGGCGAGGCGGGGTCGAGCAGCCGGTCGGCGGGGATCCAGCTCCCGTCCGGGTCCGGCTCGACCGTGAGCCGGAACCGCTCGCCGTACCCGGCCAGCTCGGCCAGCGTCTCGTCGAAGCCACGCATGGCCTTCATACCCCCTGGAGGTTCCGGTGCCGTCGGCGGAACCCTAGCACCGGCTCACCAGGCGCAGCGGAAACCCATGTGCCCGGTGGCCGAGTCGGGGGTGTTGGCGGTGCGGGCGGCCACCCGGTAGCGGTTGCAGTAGGAGTCGTGGCACAGGTACGAGCCGCCGCGGATGACCTTGTGCGTGGCGTCCCAGGCGTCCGCGGTCCACTCCCAGACGTTTCCCACCACGTTGTAGAGGCCGTAGCCGTTGGGCTGGAAGGACTTCACCGGCATCGTGCCCCGGCTCGGCGCGGTCGGGAAACGGCCCTGCCAGATGTTGCACCGCGCCCGGCCGCCCGGCGCGAGCTCGTCGCCCCACGGGTACCGCTTCCGCTCCAGGCCGCCGCGCGCGGCCCGCTCCCACTCCGCCTCGGTCGGCAGGCGCTTGCCCGCCCAGGAGGCGTAGGCCCCGGCGTCGTGCCACGACACGTGCACGACCGGGTGGTTCTGCCGGTCGGCGATGCTCGATCCCGGGCCCTCCGGCGACCGCCACGTGGCCCCCTCGACCCCCACCCACCAGGGCGCCTGCGGCACCGTCGCGTCCATCACCCCGCGCGAGGCGAACTGGCGGAAGACGAACGACCAGCCGATCCGCTCGGCCTCGGTGACGTAGCCGGTCGCCTTCACGAACGCGGCGAACTTCGCATTGCTCACGCAGACCGGGTCGATACGGAACGGCTCCAGCCGTACCTCCCGCACCGGGCCCTCGCCGTCGCCGGGCCGCGCGTACTCGTCCTCGTTGCCCATCAGGAAGGTCCCGCCGGGAATCGGCACCATCCCGCTCGGCGGCTCGCCGCCGCTCCGGTCCGGTCCACGGTACGGCGCAGCCGCGGCGGGCAGCGCCTCCGCGACACGAGCCGGAGAGCAACAGGCCTGCTGGTCGGTCATGCGGACTACCTTATGGTGGCCGGTACGGTATGAAATGACCATGCAGTTGCCGGACCTCACCCCCGCCTGGCACCGGCCGGAGGTGCTACGGGCCGGCCTGGTCGCGCTCTGCCTGGCGCTGGCGGTGCACCTGCTGCCCGGACTGCCCTCCGCTTCCGGCCACCCCGCCCTCCTGGCCGCCGCCTCCGCCCTCGACCGCCCGGCCACGGCTGGGCCGTACTTCCAGGTGCGGCTGACCGTCACGCAGACCTTCGACCTCGGCGGCTACCGGCTGCGCGAGACCTTCAGCACCGACCGCGTCTACGACCTGACGCTCGGCAAGATGGCCGAGCGGCTGCTGCCGCCACGCCTCGTGCCCGAGGACGAGGCGGCCTGGGCCCGCGCCGGCCGGCCGATCCCGGCGGCGGCGCTGAGCAGCGGCTCGATCGCGCCGGAGCCGGTGGTGCGGCGGTGGCGGCGGCACGACGGCTGGAAGATCGGGCCGATGACGCTCGACGGCGTCCAGGTGCGCGGCCTCGACCCCACCGAGGCGTCGCTGCGCCGCTGGATCGACGCCGGGCTCACCGACCTGCTGACCGCGCCGATCTCGCCCGCCCTGCGGGCCCGGATCTACCGCGACCTCGCCGGCCGGCCCGGCGTGCGCGTGGAACGGGTGAGCTTCGACGGCCGCCCCGCCGCGCGGGTCCGGCTCGGCCCGGCCGACTTCCACCTCGACCCGGCCACCGGCGCCTACCTGGGCACCCAGCAGGCCGGCGACCCCGCCCGCCCCGATCTGCCGATCGGCTACCGGCAGCGGGTGGACCACCTCGGCTTCACCGAGACCCCGCCTTTCGAGATTCCCACCTGAACGCGGTCACACTTTCGCGGCGGCGTCCGTCAGAGAGATGACGGGAAGATTCGATAGGGAGTCACCACATGATCGACAGTTTGTCCTCCGCCGTCCGTGGCCGCGTCCTGCTCGCCGGGCAGGACGGGTTCGACCAGGCGGCCCGCGCCTGGAACCTCGCCGTGGCCCAGCAGCCGGCCGCCGTCGTGGAAGCCGCCGACGCCCAGGACGTCGCCGCGCTGGTCCGCTTCGCCCGCGAGGCCGGGCTCGTCGTCGCCGCCCAGCCGAACGGCCACGGCGCCAACGGCAACGCCACCGGCGCCATCGTGCTGCGCACCGACCGCCTGGACGACCTGCGCGTCGACCCCGACACCCGCACCGCCCGCGCGGGCGCCGGCGTGAAGTGGGGCGCCGTCCTGACCGAGGCCGCCAAGCACGGACTCGTCGCCCTGGCCGGCAGCTCGCCGGTGGTCAGCGTGGCCGGCCTCACCCTCGGCGGCGGCGTGAGCTGGTTCGGCCGCAAGTACGGCTGGAGCGCCGACTCGGTGCTGGCCTTCGAGGTCGTCACCGCCGAGGGCGAGCTCGCCCGCGTCACCGCCGGCACCGACCCCGACCTGTTCTGGGCCCTGCGCGGCGGCGGTGGCGACTACGCGCTGGTCACCGCCATCGAGTTCCGCCTGCACCCGGCGCCCGTGCTGTACGGCGGGCGGATGGTCTGGCCCGGGACGCAGGCCGCGCCCCTGCTCGACCTCTTCCGCGAGGTCACCGCGACCGCGCCGGACGAGCTCGCCCTCTGGTACAGCGTGGTGCAGTTCCCCGGCCAGGACCCCATGGCCGTCCTCGACCTCACCTACCTCGGCGACGCCGCCGAAGCCGCCGAACTCCTGCGGCCCTTCGAGGCGCTCGGCGCCCCCGTGCACGACAGCCGCGGCCTGATCTCGGCCGCCGACCTGGGCGCCATCACCGCCGAACCCACCGACCCCTCGCCCGGCAAGGCCCGCGCGCTGCTGCTCGACTCCCTGGACGACGTGCCCGCCGTCCTGCTCGACCAGCCGCTCGCCCCGCTCGTCGGCTTCCAGGTGCGCCACCTCGGCGGCGCCTTCGCCCAGCCGTCCGACAGCCCGCACGGGCCGCTGACCGAGCCTTACCTGCTGTACCTGCTCGGCGTGGTCTTCTCGCCGGACATCGCCCCGGTGCTCGACGCCCGCCAGCGTGCCGTCGCCGACGCCCTCGCCACCCACGCCGGGCCGCGCAAGCCGTACACCTACCTGTCCGGCACCGACCGCGCCGCCGACGCCTTCAGCCCGGACTCGCTGGAGCGGCTGCGCCAGATCAAGCAGGCCCGCGACCCGCACGGCCTCATCCGCGCCAACTTCCCCGTCCTCGACTGACCTCATCAGGCATCCCCCGAGGCCGACACCGGAGAGCAAGGACATCTGAAACCGTGCCCGGGGGCTGACACTGGAGGCATGGACATCACCTTGGTGCTGGGAGACCTGACCGACCAGCACGCCGACGCCGTCGTCAACGCCGCCAACTCCACCCTCCTCGGTGGCGGCGGCGTCGACGGCGCCATCCACCGCCGCGGCGGCCCCGACATCCTCGCCGCCTGCCGCGACCTCCGCACCACCCGCTACCCTCGCGGCCTCCCGCCCGGCCAGTCGGTAGCCACGCCCGCCGGCCGCCTCCCGGCCCGCTGGGTCATCCACACCGTCGGCCCGGTCTACTCCCGTGAAGAGGACCGCTCCGCCGTCCTGGCCTCCTGCCACCGCACCGCCCTGCACGTCGCCGACGAGCTCGGCGCCACCAGCGTGGCCTTCCCCGCCATCTCCACCGGCGTCTACGGCTGGCCCCTGGACTCCGCCGCCCGCATCGCCGTGGACACCGTCCGCACCACCCCGACCCAGGTGACCGACCTCCGCTTCGTCCTGTTCTCCCGGGAGGCCCACGCCGCCTTCGCCCGAGCCCTGGACTCCTAGTTCCACTTGGCCTGTCGAGGCCCCGGAGATCGCTGTAGCCTTCCGACCGTACCGGTGATGCGGCCCGACGGGCTTCCGCTGCGCGCAGCGGACACGCCCCCATACCGCACGAGTCTTTCGTGCTGCCTGGGGGTTGGTCCGTGGCCGTTTTCCGGCGTCCCGCGGAGAGTCTGGTCAAGCTGGTCGCCGAGTCGGTGCCCGAACGGGTGCTCAGCGAGGTGATCGCCGACTACCTGCAAGTGAACCAGGGCATCAACCCGAGCAAGAGCGAGCGCAAGTCGTGGGACCGCAGCATCCCCATCCTCGCCCACGACCTCGTCGAGGCCGGGCTGGGCGGCGTGGAGATGCTGGTGGAGTACCAGCTCCCGCTCACCAGCAAGCGGGCCGACGTGATCCTCGCCGGCGTCGACCGCCGCACCGGCCAGGACTCCTACCTGATCGTCGAGCTCAAGCAGTGGGGCCGGGCCGAGCTGTACGACCAGGGCAACGACCGGGTCATCGTGCCGGCCATGGGGGACCGCCCCAAGCTGCATCCGGTGCTCCAGGTCCGGGGCTACTGCGAGTACCTCGCCGACTTCGTCGGGGCGCTCGACCAGCACCGCAACGCCGTACGCGGCGTCGCGTACCTGCACAACGCGCACGACCCCGACATCCAGGACCTCTACCAGCACGTCGAGGACGAGCGCACCCGGCTGTTCAGCAAGACCCGCCGCGGCGAGTTCGTCGACTACCTCAAGGCGCAGTTCGCCCCGGCCTCCGGCGCGGCGGCGGCCGACCGGCTGCTGAAGAGCGCCATCCGGCCCTCCAAGCAGTTGCTCAAGGCGGCGGCACTGGAGATCAAGAACCGCGACCAGTTCGTGCTCCTGGACGAGCAGCGCCTGGCCTTCGAGATCGCCATGCACGCCGTGGAGAAGGCCCGGGCGGCGCACTCGAAGGAAGTCGTGATCATCACCGGCGGGCCCGGCTCCGGCAAGAGCGTCATCGCGCTCTCCCTGCTGGGTGAGGCCAGCGGGCGCGGCTACTCGGCCCTGCACGCGACCGGGTCGCGTTCGTTCACCGAGACGATGCGCCGCTACGTGGCCAAGGGCTCGACCTCGATGAAGGCCATGTTCAAGTACTTCAACAACTTCATGGCCGCCAAGCCCAACGACCTCGACATCCTCATCTGCGACGAGGCCCACCGCATCCGCGAGACCTCGGCCAACCGCTTCACCCGGGCCACGGCCCGGACCGGACGCCCGCAGGTGGACGAGCTGGTCTCGGCCGCCCGGGTGCCGGTCTTCCTGCTGGACGAGCACCAGGTGGTACGGCCCGGCGAGACCGGTACCGTCGCGGACATCCGCGCGCACGCCGCGGCGCTCGGGCTCACCGTCCACCAGGTCGACCTCGACGGGCAGTTCCGGTGTGGCGGCAGCCGCAAGTACGAGGAGTGGGTGGTCCGGCTGCTCGGCCTCGACGGCGGCGATCCGCAGCCGTGGACCGGCGACGAGCACTTCGAGGTCTCCCTGGCCGAGTCGCCGCACGAGCTCGAGGCGGTGCTCCGGAGCCGGCTCGACGACGGCTACTCCGCCCGGATCACGGCCGGCTTCTGCTGGCGCTGGAGCGAGCCGAACGCCGACGACACACTGGTTCCGGACGTGCGGGTGGGCGACTGGGCACGGCCCTGGAACGTGAAGGGTGAGCGGGCGGTGGGCAACGCCCCGGCCAGCGCGTTGTGGGCGACCTCGCCGGGCGGCTTCGACCAGGTCGGCTGCGTCTACACCGCCCAGGGTTTCGAGTACGACTGGAACGGCGTCATCCTCGGCCCCGACCTGCTCTACCGCGACGGGCGGCTGGTCACCGTACGGGCGGCCAGCAAGGACCCGGCGCTGACCAAGAAGGCCGTCTCCGACCAGCAGGCCGACCGGCTGATCCGCAACACCTACAAGGTCCTGCTCACCCGCGGGATGATGGGCACCACGCTGCACTCCGTCGACCCGCGGACCCAGGACTTCCTCGCCTCGCTGCTGGAGCGGTCCTAGAGCGGGCTGACGCGGCGGTGGAGGAGGCAGAACTCGTTGCCCTCCGGGTCGGCCAGGACGTGCCAGGAGACGTCCGGGCCCTGGCCGACGTCGATGGGGCGGGCGCCGAGGTCGAGCAGGCGGCGGAGTTCGGCCTCCTGGTCGCGGTCGGTGGCGTTGAGGTCAAGGTGGAGGCGGTTCTTGACGGTCTTGGGGTCGGGGGTGCGGGCCAGGATCAGGGTGAAGGGGGACTCGGGGGAGCCGAGCTCGACCAGGTCCTCCTCCTCGGCGATGACCTCGAAGCCGAGGACCTGGCGCCAGAAGACGGCCAGGCTCCGGGGGTCCGCGCAGTCCAGGGACAGTTCGGTGATGCGGCAGGCCATGGTCCAGTATGCACACACTAGATCACCACGGCCGGGTTCCGTCGGGTAGGGTCGAGGGGTCGCGTGTCGCCGGCCGGGAGGACGGGGGCGGCATGGAGGCACCGTACCTGGGGATGATGTCGTGTCTACACACTTCACAGGCCGCACCTGAGCTAGCCGCGCTTCGCCGCGCCTCCACTCACGCCCGATGACGCACCGCCCGTGAGTCTTCTCTCTAAATGATCTTTGCGCCGTTTTCGCGTGGGCCCATGCCTGGCCGCGCGGGCGGTCGCTTCGTGTACCCGTCAGGAGTCTTCTTTGTCGTTCACGCACATCCCCGTCACGTCCGCCGAGGCCGCCGAGGTCACGGCCACCATCATGGCCATGCAGGCCGAGCCGCCCGTCCTGCCTGCCGACGCCGACCTCACCCCGGTGCTGCCCGGGCTCGCCACCTGGGTCACCGCCCCGGGTACGGCCGGCCGTACCGGAGTGACGGTCTACGTCCACGGCGGCGGGTTCGAGTACACGAACCCGCACCTGGAAACGGTCATGGCCTACCGCCTGTCGGCGGCCACGGGCCGGCCCGCGCTCCGGGTCGAGTACCGGCTCGCGCCCGAGCACCGGTACCCGGCCGCCCTCGACGACGTGCTCGCCGTCTACCGGGCTCTGCTCGACCGGGGCGTGCCCGCCTCGGAGATCATCCTGGCCGGTGAGTCCGCGGGGGCCACGCTGGTGCTGTCGGCGCTGCTCGTCCTGCGCGAGGCGGGCGAGCGGCTGCCCGGTGGCGCGCTGGCCGTCTCACCCCAGACCGACCTGGCCCTCACCGGCGCGTCCATCGACGCCAACGACGGCAAGGACTTCGTCAACCGGGCCGTCCTCGACCACGTCCGCACGCAGTACCTCGCCGGGGCCAGACCCGACGAGGCCCCCCAGTCCCCCCTGTACGGCAAGCCGCACGGCCTGCCGCCCCTGCTGCTGGTGGCGGGCACCGCGGAGGTGCTGCTCGACGACGCCCGCCGCTTCGCCGAGGCGGTCGCCGCGACGGGCGGCCCGGTGGAGCTCGACCTGTACGAGGGCCTGCCGCACGCCTTCCACGCCACGATGCTGGCCGCCACCCCGGGCCCGGTCGCGGCGACCCTGCTGCGCCGCATCACCGAGTGGACGGAACGTTTGCCGCAAATCGGGTGATGATCGCCCTGTAGAGCACCTTGAGCTCGGCAGAAGGGCGCCTCCCTCATGCGGTGGGACTCACTCGGCTGGCGCGACCCGCAGTTCCTGGCCTCCCGGCCCAGCGGCGAGCGGGTGCGCCGGTTCGTGGCCATGTTGCTGACGCTGCAGCGTCTCAGCTACCTGCTGCCCGCCGCGTCCAGCCTGTTCGCCGTCGAGCAGCTCTTCATCGACCGGGGCCGGAACGCGGCGCTGCTGGGTCTGGCCCTGGCCTGGAACGTCACGCTGTTCCTGTGGGTCGCACGGCGCGGCTGGTTCGCGCCGTGGGCGGTGGTGATCGACGTGGCGGTCACGTGCGTCCTGCTCGTGGGGGTGACCGGGGGCTGCCTGCCGGAGTCCGGCACGTGCGAGACCAACTGGTCCTCGCACGCCCTGCTCGCCACCGGGGCGCTGATCGGCGCGGTGAGCGAGCGGCCGGCGCAGTTCGCCGCGCTGCTGCCGCCGATCGTGGTCTACGCGCTCGCGCACGCGGCCGACCTGGGCCAGCGCTTCCCGGCGGCGCTGGAGCTGGCGGTGCGGGTCAACAGCTACGTCTGGTTCGCGATCATCGTCTTCTTCATCCGCCGCTACCTGGCCGCCCAGGCGACCCGGCTGGACCGGCAGGTCGAGCAGCGGCTGGCGGCCGAGGCGGCCGAGGCAGCCGAGCGGGCCCGGCTGGCGCACTACCGGGAACTGCATGACACGGTGCTGGCGACGCTGATCGCCATCGCCCGCGGCGGGCTCGACCACCACACCGAGGAGGTGCGGCGGCGATGCGCGGCCGACGCGGCGTACGTGCGGGCGCTGCTCCGGCAGGACGCGGCCGGGCCGGCCAGCGGTTTGAGCAACGGCCTGGCGCGGGCCGTGGCCAGGGCGGCGGGGCTCGGCCTGTGCGTGAGCTACGCGGCCGAAGGGGTGCCAGAGGACCTGCCCGCCGAGGTGGCGACGGCGATGACGGAGGCGGCGACGGAGGCGCTCAACAACGTGGCCAGGCACTCGGGGGAGCGGGAGGCCTGGCTCACCGCCGTCGTGCTGGACGGCGTGGTCACCGTACGGGTGGTCGATCGGGGCGCCGGGTTCGAGCCGGCCGGGATGACGCCCGGCTACGGGTGGGGGTCCTCGATGGCCGGGCGGATGCGCGAGGTGGGCGGCGCCGCGACGGTCATCACGGCGCCCGGCGAGGGGACCTGCGTGGAGCTCAGGTGGCCAGACCGTCCTCTCTGACCCGGTCGGCCAGTTCGAGCTTGGTGTAGGCGGGTCGTCCGGCCCTGCGGTACTTGTCCTTGACGCGTTCCAGGTAGTTCTTGGCGGTCCCGGGCTGCACCCCGGCGCTGCGCGCGGCCGCGGTGAGGGTCATGCCGGAGGCGTAGGCGAGCAGTACGGCCCGCTCCTGGGGCGAGAGCACCGGCCGGTCGCTGTCCCGGTCGGCCAGCCAGCCCAGGGCGAGCTCGGGGGAGATGGTCACCTGCTCCCGCGCCACCTCGCGGATCTTCCGCACCAGCGCCACCAGGTCGTGGTCCTTGGTGATGTAGCCGCTCGCCCCGGCCTCGACCATGCGCCTGGCCATGTCGCCCGAGGTCACCGCGCTCACCACGAGCACGCGGCGATGCAGGCGCACCAGCGTGCGCACGTTGTCCACCGGGTCGGAGCGGTCGGCCAGCAACAGGTCGAGCAGCACGACGTCGGCCGGCGCCCGTTCGGTGGCGAGGAGTTCGGCCACGGTCGCCGCGCAGCCGGCCAGCCGTACGTCGGGGACGCCGGCCAGCCAGGCGGCGAGTCCCTCGATGAGCATGCGGTCGTCGTCGACCAGCGAAACGGTGATCACGACCGTCTTTCTCATATCCCGATTGACCTGTCAAGTGCGCAGTTATGGCGGCTACCGGTCAACGAACTCGCGGCGGATCCTGACGCCAAGTCCGACATGTCCGACCAAGGAGGAAGCATGACCGTGACCCTCGACAGGGCCGAGGAGATCATCGCCGCCTGGCGGGCGGGCGAGGAGCCGGACAGCCCGGCCGGCCCGCTGCTGCCCGGCCTGTACGCCGAGTCCGAGATCACCATGACCGGCCCCGGCTACTCCGGCAAGTGCGGGACCGCCTGCTCGGGCTCCTACACCCGCTACTGCTGCTGAGCGGGGGCGGGAATCCATGGCCGGTGAGTTCGACCCCCCGTTGGACGTGCTGCTCGGACCGGCTCTGGCCGACCTGGAGGCCCGGCTGGGGGCGCTCACCGGCCTCGCTCCGGCCGAGCGCGACGCCATCCTCGACGGCGCCACGCGCTCGCTCGACGAGGACGTCCGCCGGAAGATCACCCGGTTGCTGGTGCTGGAGCTCAACGCCGCCCGGCTGGCCGGCCGGCTGACCGGCGCCGACCCGGCGGCGAGGTGGGCGGAGTGGAAGCGCTCCGTCGCGGAACCCGCCTTCTGGCAGGCGCTGGCCGAGCCGTACCCCAGCCTGCTGCCCAGGCTCGCGACGGTGATCGGCAACCGGTGCGAGGCGGCCCACCGCTTCGCCGCCAGGTTCGCCGCGGACCGCGCGGCGCTGGCCACGCTCCCCGGCGCGCCGTCGGGCGCGCTCACGCGGGTCGACTTCGGCGCCGGCGACAGCCACCGGGGCGGCCAGAGCGTCATCCTCGTGCACGGCGAGGACGGCCGGGTCATCTACAAGCCGCGCTCGCTGGCGGTGGACGCCGCCCTCGCCGGCCTGCTCACCCACCTCGGCCTGTCCACCATGCGCGTGCCCGCCGTGGTGACCAGGCAGGAGTACGGCTGGGCCGAACACATCGAGCACCGCCACTGCGCCGACCCCGCCGAACTGCGCGGCTTCTACCGCGGCATGGGCCACTGGCTGGCCCTCATGCGCCTGCTCGGCGGCAGCGACCTGCACGCGGAGAACCTCATCGCCGCCGGTCCGAACCCCGTGGTCGTCGACTGCGAGAGCCTGTTCACCCCCGTCGTCAAAGCCCGGCCCTCGGGGTACGGCGAGGCCTTCGACCTGGCCGTGGAGCTGGTCGACACCTCGGTCATGCGCACCGGCCTCCTGCCCGGACGCGGCGTGGCGCTCGGCTGGCGCGGAGTCGACATGTCGGCGGCCGGCGCGCTGCCCGGCCAGCAGCCGCAGATCGAACTGCCGATCGTGCTCGGCGCGGGCACCGACAGCCCCCGGATGGGCACCGAACGGGTGGACCTGCCGCCGGCCGCCAACCACCCGAGCCCGTCACCGGTGCTCGGCCAGTACTGGGACGTGATCCTCGCCGGGTTCGACGAGCTCGACGAGCGGCTGGGCGAACTCGACCGGTCCGGCAAGCTGGAACCGCTGCTGTCCGGCTTCGCCGGCTGCCCGGTCCGTGCGGTGTTGCGCTCCACGGAGTCGTACGCCGAGCTGGGCCGCATGCTCTGGCACCCCGCCGCGTTGCACGACGAGGCCCCGGCGCGGGCCAAGGCCGCCGCGTTGCTGGCCAAGATGTCGCAGAACGTGCCCGGCGCGCCGGGCGACGCGGCGATCATCGCGGCCGAGGTGGACGAGCTGTGCCACGGCGACATCCCGATGTTCGACACCACCCCGCGGTACGGCGTGCTGACCGGGCCGGCCGGGACGCGCTGCGGCCCAGAACGCGACCTGATCGCCGAGGCGCTCGACCGCTGGCGGGCCCGCGAGCACGGCCTGGACCGCCGCGTCGCGCAGGCCGCCCTGGTCAGCGCCTACCTCAACGAGGGGTGGATGCCCGAGGACGCCCGCCTGGTCACCGGCCCGCTCCGCACCACCGACCTGGACCAGCGGCGACGGGCCGCGGCGGCCGGGATCATGCGTGGCGTCCTCGACAGCGCCGTCCGCGGCGCCGACGGGACCGTCACCTGGATCACGCCCACCCTCAACCCGACCGGCTGGGCCGTCCAGCCCCTGTCCACCGACCTGTACGGCGGGGCCCACGGAGTGGCCCTCCTGCTGGCCGCCTACCTTCGGGAGAGCTCTTCCGGGCGGGCTGAGCCGGTTGACGGGGTGCCGGAGCTTCTGGAAGCGGTCCTGCGCACCCTTCGCCGGACGGAGGACCAGGACGCGGCCAAGCGGGGGGAGGCCATGCGGCTGCGGCCTGACCCGCCTGGGGCTTACCTGGGGGTTGCCTCGCAGGTTTGGGGGTGGCTGCTGCTCCGCGACCTGGATGTCACCGATCTGGACGCTTCTCGTGATGAGGCGCTGACCAGGGCTGTGGCCCTCGCCGAGCTGCTGCCTGCCGCGATCGAGGCCGACGACAGCTACGACCTGCTCTCCGGCATGGCGGGAGCGATCGTCCCCCTCCTACGCCTGGCCGAACGAACCGGCCAGACCCGATGGTCCGACCTCGCCCACTCCATCGGCACCCGCCTCGCCGGCCTGGCCGTCACCCGGTCCGGAGGCGTCTGCTGGCCCAGCCCCCGCTTCCCCCAGGGCCTCGGCGGCCTGGCCCACGGAGCCACCGGCATCGGCTGGGCCCTGTCCCGCCTCGACGGCTTCCAAGAGCTCGCCGAGGCCGCCTTCACCTACGAGGAAACCCTGTACGACCCCCGCCAGCTCGGCTGGGTGGACCTGCGAGGCGACGGCTTCACCGCAGCCGCCTGGTGCCACGGCGCGGGCGGGGTCGGCCTGGTCGCCGCCGACCAGCTCGCCCGCACCGGCGACGAGATCTGGCGCGACCGCCTGGCTCGGGCCGCCGCCTCTTGCTGGGCCGACGGCACCGGCTGGAACCACACCCTCTGCCACGGCGACCTGGGCTCCTGGGAGGTGATCGAGCTGGCTCGCACGGCAGGGGTCGCCCCGGTGGCGCAGGAACGGCTCGCCGCGCACATCCTGGGCAGCCTGGAAACCAACGGCCCGATCAGCGGACTGGCCCGCGACGCCTTCTCACCCAGCCTCCTGCCCGGCCTGGGCGGCGTGGCCTACCAACTCCTCCGCCTCCACCCGGAAGCCCACCTCCCCTCCCTCCTCCTACCAGGTCTTTCCTCCCCGGATCGCCTCCCTCCGGAGCCGATGTGACCGACCCTGCCCCCGAAGCCCCGGCCCCCACGGACGAGATCGTCGCCCCCTACTGGCATCTCGACCGCCAGGAGGGCCCAAGCCGCACCCTCGCCATAGCCCCCATCCTCCGCCTGATCTGGACCGCAGGCCCCCGCCCGGCCCTGGCCATCGTCCTCCTCCAACTGACCGCCGGCGCAGCCACCGCCAGCGGCCTTCTCGCCACCACCTCCGTCCTCCACACCCTCCTCACCGCCCCCGACCGCCTCCCCGCCGCCCTCCCGGGCCTGGCCCTGCTCGCCACCCTCCTGACCCTCCGCGCCGCAGCCGAGGCCGCCGTCGAGATGGCCCGCGCCCGCCTCGAACCCGCGCTCCGCCGTACCGCCGAGGAACACCTGATGGCCGCCGCCCTGGGCGTACAACTGGGCGACTTCGACGACGTCGACTTCTACGACGGCCTCCACCGAGCCCGCGACCGCGGCCTGTTCCACCTCGACCGCGCCGCCGCCAACCTCGTCGACCTGCTCGGCGCCGCCTGCGGGGTCGTCGCCGCCGCGGTCGGCCTGGCCGTCCTGCACCCGCTGCTCCTGCCGATCCTGCTGGTCAGCGTCCTGCCCGAGTCCTGGGCGGTGCTCAGGGCCGCCCGGCTCGGCTACGCCGGGATGCGCAGCATGGTCACCCTCAACCGCCGCGTCGAGCTGCTCGGCGAGCTCGCCACCGGCCGTGAGCCCGCCGCCGAGCTGCGGGCCTGCCAGGCCGAGCCGTACGTCCTGGCCGAGTACCGGCAGGCGGCCGACCAGCTCAAGGCGCAGGAGACGCGGGTCGGCCTGGCGATGGCGCGCACCCGTACCCTCGGCCGGGCCGCCGGTGGCCTGGCGATGCTCGGCGTGCTGGCCGTGCTCGGGGCGATGTTGCAGGCGGGCTGGCTAGCCCTGGCCGCCGCGGGCACGGTCGTGATCGCCGTCCGGGTGGCGGCGGCTGCGCTCAAGCAGCTCGCCCAGGCGGCCAATCAGCTCTTCGAGCAGGTCATGTACGTCGCCGACTACCACGACTTCCTCGCCGACGCCGCCGCGCGCCGCCGTCCCTCCGGTGGTACGGCAGCGCCCCGCGCCCCCGAGCGCATCACCCTGCACGGCGTCACCTTCACCTACCCCGGCGCCGGACGGCCCGCGTTGAGCGACATCGACCTCACCATCCACGCCGGCCAGACCATCGCCCTCGTCGGCGAGAACGGCTCGGGCAAGACCACCCTCGCCAGGCTGCTGGCCGGCCTCTACCGACCGACCTCCGGGACCGTCCGCTGGGACGGCCTCGACACCGCCGGCCTCGATCCGGTCACCCTCGCCGACCGGGTCGTCCTCGTCCCGCAGCACCCCGTCCGCTGGCCGCACGACGCCCGGACCAACGTCCGCATGGGCCGCCACGACCGCCGCGACCCCGACGACCAGGCCCTGACCGAGGCCGCCTCTCTCGCCGCCGCCGACACGGTCATCTCTGACCTGCCGCAGGGCTGGAACACCCTGCTCTCCAAGCAGTTCAGAGGCGGCCATGAGCTCTCCGCCGGCCAGTGGCAGCGCCTGGCCGTCGCCCGCGGCCTCTTCCGCGACGGCCCCCTGCTCATCTGGGACGAACCCACCGCCCCGCTCGACGCCAAGGCCGAGTACGCCGTCTACGAGACGCTCCGCAAGATCGCCGGCGAACGAACCGTCCTGCTCATCACCCACCGTCTCACCTCGGTACGGCACGCGGACCGCATCTTCCTCCTGCACCGCGGCCGCATCACGGAGGCTGGAACCCACGACGAACTCCTCGCCCTGTCGGGCCACTACGCCGAGCTTTACGCCCTCCAAACCGGCACAACCCCCCAGCAATGCCCATGAGCCCCTTTGAAACGGCGGCCCGCCCATGAGGCTGATCCACCTTCTTGAAACGGCGGCCCGCCCATGCGGCTGATCAACCCGGGAGACCCCGGCTACCAGGCCAGACGCAAGGCCTTCCTGAACACCGCCCACCCCGAACCACACCCCACCCTGATCGCCTGCTGCGAAACCGGGAACGACATCCCCACCGCCCTCGCCCTGGCCCAATCCCACGGCCTGCCGTACGCCATCCGCGGCGGCGGCCACAGCTTCGCCGACCACTCCTCCACCACCGGCGTCCTCATCGACCTGAGCCCGCTGAAATCCATCGACCTGGACCTCAAGGCCGAAACCGTCCGTATCGCCCCGGGCGTCCAGATCGGCGAACTCGCCCGCCACCTCGCCCCCCACCACCGCCTCGTCCCCTGCGGCTGGTGCCCCACCGTCGGCGTCATGGGCGCCGTCCTGGGCGGCGGCTACGGCGTCTTCAGCCGCCTGTACGGCCTGGGCGCCGACCATCTGCTCTCGGCAAGCGTCCTCCTCCCGAACGGCACCCACCTCGACGCCGACCCCGACCTCCTCTGGGCCCTTCGCGGCGCCGGCGCCGCCCGCTTCGGCGTCGTCACCTCCATGACCCTCCGCACCCGCCCGGCCCTCCCCGCCATCGCCGTCCAGGCCGTCGTCGACTTCTCCCACGCCGCCGCACTCATCGACACCTGGCAACACTGGGCTCCGTCAGCCCCGGACGAGGTCAACCTCGAACTCGCGATCGCCGCCCCCGACGACCCTGACGACCCGCCGTACGCGGTCCTGTTCGGCGTCGTAGCCGGCCCGGAAGACTGGACCCGCAAGCAAATGGCAGACCTCCTGCCGCTGCATGACGTCACCTTCAATCCCCTCGACGCGCGCGCCGCCGCCTGCCACCACGCCTATGCCGACGACGCCGGCGGCCCCGTCACCACTGTTCCTGAAGGGGAACGCCCCGGCCTCCGGCTGAACAAGTCGGGCTTCTTCTCCGACCCTTTGCCACGTGCGGCAATCGAGGACCTGCTCGACCGGTTGGTGGCTGACCGCGTTTATGGCGAGTCCCGCGACCTGGAGTTCGTCCCATGGGCCGGCGCCATCGGACGTGTCGAGCCAACGGCCACGGCCTTCTTCCACCGTCGGCCGCGTTTCCTGCTCAAGCAGTCGGTCCAACTGGGCTTCCGCTCCAGCGACTCACGCCGGCAGGAGTCCCGCGCCCGGCTGCACCACTCCTGGGCACCTTTGGGGGAGCGTTCGATCGGCGTTTATCCCAATTATCCCGATGCAGAGCTACCAGATCCGCTTCGGTCCTACTACGGCGACAACCTCGCGCGACTTCAGGAGCTCATGGCCGTTTATTCACCCTAAAGGATAGCCGAAATCGTATTGACGCAAGCCGAATCAAGGGTGAAGCTTAGGCCTTAATTGAATTCGCCCATCGTGCCATTTCAAAGTGTCAGCGCGCGATGGTAGAAGGAGGCCTATGACGCCATTCTCTGCGGAGGCGGACGAGCCGGAAGGTAGACCTGGGGCGGGAGAAGTCCTGCCCATCGGGTCCGCCGGCTTGACGGTGCACGAGTCGTCCTTCCCCGCACGTGTGGCGGCTTTCCTGCGCTTCAGCCCGGTGATCGAAGCCGCGCAAACGGCCCATCGCCGTGACTGGCCGGAGGACACCTACGACATCGTCACCCTGGCCTTGACCGCCATCGACCTGGTCGTAGCGCGCCAGGGCTTCGAGTTCGAGGCCACTCGGCAGGACGTGGTGGACGCGTTGTCGGCCTTGTGCGGCCTGGCGGCTCCTAGCCGTCCGGTCGGAGAGCACGTAGACGTGGCCTCCTTCGTCGTGGACGCTCTGCTCAACCGGCCAAGCGGCCAGGCCCCCTTTCGGTACGTCACCAGCGACTACTCCGATCAGGAAACAGGCCATCGGCGCCGCGAAGTGCCTTTCTCCCTACTGGTCGAGCATGACCATGCCTCGCGCGACGAGAACGTGCTGCGCGCAACGAAAGACGCCATCAACGCCTTGATCGGCGGACTCGACTTCGATGTCGAAGACGAGCAGGTGGCCACTGAGCTGGTGCTCGAAAGGCAACTGGCCCGTAACGCCTTCGATGCCGCCCTGAAGTCTGCAGAACGAGCCCGGCTGCTTTCCGCCAGCCTTGCCGAAGGGCTTGACCGGCTGCTGAAGCAAACCCGCAGAGACCTGCGAATCGTTACGGAAGAATGGGCCGAGGCCGTCCCGGACCGCCTGGATGCCGCCCGCACCCACATCAGGGAGCGGCTGAAATCCGAACGCCTTCTCCTGGAGAAAGTCCGAAACGCCTTGGTGAGCGGTGAGGTGAAACTGCTCACCTCCGCTCTGCGGATCGCGCAGCTGCTGGAGGAATGCCAGCGTCGCCACGAGGCCCTGCACCACCGGGTCATCGCCGCCCGCGGAGTTTTCCTGGAGGAACAGGAACGCCAAGCCTTCCGCCCGCCCGCGTCAGTCGCCTTGCCGGATCCGCAGCAGGAGATCCTGCTGCCGTTGCTCGAATGGGGCAGCGCCGCGGCCAGCAGCCTGACCGAGCGGTTCCTGACCGACATGGCAGGACCTCGCCCTCCCCGGCTACCTCGCCTGTATCGGCTGGTCAACGACCTGTGGGCGCGCAACGGCGCCGTCGGCGCTGGCGAGCGGAGCGATGAGGACGAAGTCGAACTCGCTGAGTTGCCCGCACCACTGATCCGCCCGGAGGTCGTCGAGCTGGCGATCCGTGCCGTGCGCAGCGTGGGTCTGCCCGCCAGGCTTTCCCGGCTGCTGGACGCGTGCCTGAACGATGCCCAAGTCGCTTCCCTGCACCTCCGCCAGCAGGGCGCCGAGGTCCTCAACCTAGCGGTGTTGTGGGCCTTCTCTCCGGAGGAGGCCGACGACGAGGGCGGCCGGATGGCCGAGGACCTGATGGCCCGCATTCTGGGTTCACGAACCGTCGTGGACACCGATGGCACCCCGTTGCGACTGTCGGGCTGGGACGGTGACGACGTGATCGTCGCTCCGGACGCCGCGTCGCTGCTCGACGCGAAGCCGGTTCCGATCAGCAGGGAGTCCCGATGAGCCTTGTCGACACCGACCACAACGACATCGGCCTGCTGGTGTCATTCGCGATCCGGCCGACGCAGCGGCCTGGCCGACATCCTGACTACCAGCGGGTCTTGAGCCGCTATCGGACGGAGTTGGAGTTCAAGTCCGCCACCAATGCGATCTTGCACGGCTTGGGCGCGAGAGTGCTCTCGGATGGTGACTTCGGGCTCATCCTCGGTGTCGAGGCGGAGTCCCCGCTGGCCTTCCGGGTTTCCGACTTGCCGAACACCGGAAAGCCGGAGAACCGGCTGTTGGCCGGTTTGGTGCTCACCGGCCTGGTCGCCTACGCCTATCCCAGTACGCAGGAACTCGACGATGACCGCGTTCGGCGGGTGTCAGCCAGGGATCTCGATGCTTGGTTGCGTGAGCTGTGCGAGCGGCTGCGCTCCCACGACGCAGCCGGCGACGTCATCCCGGAAGAGGGCCTCGACGAGGCCTGGCGGATCTTTGTGGCCATGCCCTCGGTGCATTACGGCGAAGCCGGCCGCGGCTTCGGCAAGTTGACCAGCCGGTGCACGCGCTACTGGGTGCAGACGATTCTGGGCTGGTTGACCCAGCAAGGCATGGCCCGCCCCGACAGCTCGGCCGAAGACGCCTGGACTCTGACCGAGCGGTTCCGTGTTCACGCCAGAGAGGTCGCTCTTGAAAGGGCTTACAGCTTCATCGCCGAAGTGCATCGCAGAGAGGACGCACGCGGATGACCTATCAACTCGCCGCACTTCGGTTTCGGACAGTGGGCGAACGGTCTGCCCGATTCATCGATCTTCCGCTCGACTTCACCGCGCCTGTCGATGGCGGCGCCGTACCGCAAGACTCGGTGGTCTGGCTGCGCAACGGCGGAGGCAAGTCGAGCATCCTGTCGCTGACGTATGCGCTGCTCTTGCCGCACGCCAACGACTTCATGGGCAAGTCGGTGCAGCGGAGTCTCACCGACTATGTCGACAGCGGCGACACCTCCCACGTCATCGCGACCTGGCATCCCCATGACGCCGGCCGGACTCTGCTGGGAGACCCAGAAGAAGTCCTCGTCACCGGCGTGGTCCATGAGTGGGCCGACCTACGCCGGCCGGCAAAGGCAGCAGACTCCAAGGAGAAACTGAGCAGTTGCTTCTACGCCTTTCACGCAGTGCCCGGTGTCCTGGATTCGCAGACTCTGCCGTTCTGTGACGAGGCCGGACGTCCCAGGCGACTGGCCGGGTTCCTCGAAGAACTGCGCGAGCTGGCCAAGGCGCATGGGCGGCACCCCAACCTGGTGATTACCGATAAGCAGCATGTCTGGACGCAAGCCTTGTTGGACCGGCATCTGGACCCGGAAATCTTCCGTACGCAGAAGCAGATGAACCACGTCGAGGGCGGCGTGGAAGACCTGTTCAAGTTTCCGGCCGCCAAGGACTTCATCAACTTTCTCCTGGACCTGGCGACGCAACCGGAGGCCGCCACCAGCGTTGCGACCCGGCTCGCCAGCGTCACTGAACTGCTGGCAGCCAAGCCACGGAAGATCGAGGAGCGCGAGTTCTGCGTCGCTACCGCCGACGAGCTGAGCGAGGTCGCTGCCGGCTACGAACGGGTGCAAGCCGCCACCGATGAGCAGATCGCCATGACCACGGCCGCGGAGACTCTAGCGGCCTCCTTCGCCGCCGCAATCGCTACCGCAGATGAGCTCAAGGAGAGTCTGCGGAGGCAGTTGGTGGCGTTCGGAGAGGCCCGCACCGCGGCCAACAACGATCGCTCCGCCGCCAACGACTTGGTTTACCTCTACCGCAGGGAAGGTGCCAAGCTGCGGCTGGCCGAAGCCGAAGCGCAAGAGCAGAAGACCGAGCAGCGGGTCGGAAGCGGACGAGCACTGGTGCAGGCTTGGGAGACCACCATCCTCCTTGCTGCCTATACCGATCTGCAGTCCCGCCTGGCCCAGGCGGAGCTGCTGGCTGCTGCCGAGGAGGCCGAGATTGCCCCGCTGCGCGACGAACACGCGCGGCATGCGGCAGTGCTGCGGCACAGGCTGACGATGCTCGCCGACGAAGCCGACTTCGCCGCAGACCTGGCCGAGGAGCAGGAAGGGACGGCCCGCGAGCTCTGGGCGAGTTGCGAAGAGGCGGCGGAACGAGCCCGCGAGGAGCTGTCGAAGGCGACCACCGACGAGACCCAAGCCCAAACGCAGCTCGACATCCTCGACCAACGCCGCCAGGAAGGCGTTGAACGAGGTCATCTGCCTGGTCCTACCGTCTCGCCCGAAGACCATCTCGTCAGCGTGATCGACGCACAGGCTGAGATCACACAGCAGCTTGAGAATCTGGCGACCCGGTGCAACGACCGTCGTGCTCGCCGTACCAACATCGCCGAGCGGGAAACCACCCTGGCAGGCGAACGCAGCGCCGCCGACGCGGCGCGCACAGTCGCAGGAGAACGGCAGGCCGAGCTGACGGCCAGGTGGTCCGAACTGACCGGTTCCGAGCGCTTGCGTGGCCTGGCGGAGGTCGCGGAGGACGAAGCCATCGACGTGTGGGCCGAAGGCCCGCTTCTGCTGCGCCGGTTGAGCGACGCGGTGATCGCCGCCGACGATGAACGCATCCTGCGCAGAGCCGAACAACACGCCGACAGACGGACCATCGAGGCGCAAGAGCGAAACCAGGTCCTGCCCTCCAGCCTGGACGCCGAACGCATCGAACGGGAGCTCCTGGACGCTGGAGTACCCGCTCAAACAGGCTGGGCGCACCTGCGCTCGGTCATCCCCGCGCAGCGGTTGGCGAGCGCGCTGGACCTACCCGAGATCGCACGTCTCGGTTCCGGCGTGGTGGTGCCGACCGCCCGCATTGCCGATGCGATCAAGGTCCTCGACTCCCATGCGATCGAGACCACGTCCCTGGTGGGCGTCTATTCCGCGGAAGCCGCCGATGCTGTGGTCCGGGGCGGGACGGTGGCCGATCCCATGACCGCCGCGGCCTGGATGCGACTGCAGCCCGGTCTGGTTGACCAGGCCGAGGCGGAAGCGGCGGTCCGCCTGCTCAAGGAACGCGCTCATGCGCACACCCGCAAAGAACAGGAACTGACTCGGCAGCGGGCAGCCGACGACGAACTGCGGCGCACCGTCTCCCGCTTCCTCGACGACTGCCCCGCCGGCCATCTGACCATGCTGAGCGAGGAGATCGAGCGGCTCGACCGCAGGCTGCAATCCATCGACGACGAGCAGAAACGCAACAAAGCGGAGTTGGAGGGCCTCGACGGCGCCGACCGGCTAGACGACACCAGGCGTGAAGTGCTCAACAGCAACCTTCGCCAGGCGGAGACCACCATCACCTGGCTTCGGGACTTTGCCCTCGCCGTAGCCGACGCGGCCGGTTGGCATCATCAGGTGTCCGATGCCCGAGCACGAGCCGCCAAGGCGGACCAGGACTTTCGTCAGCACCAGGCAGACGCCAGGCAGGCGCTCCTCGATGCCCAGCAGCGGGCAAACACCGCCAGATCCGAACGCGACCGAGCCCTCGGCTACCGATCAGAACGCGACAGCCTCCCAGAGGAGAGCATCGATCACCTCGGCGCCGACGAAGATCGGGCCACGCCGTTGGAGACTTTGCGCGGTCGCCGGCTTGACGCACTCAAGGCGCTCGAATCACGCGCGGCTCAGTCAGTGCTGGCCGACCGGGTGCAGAGCCTCAGCCAGCAAGTCGCTCAAGCAAAAAGTGAGCTTCTGCAACGCCCTGCCGACGATCGGGCAACCGCCGAGCACTTGCTTGCCAGCCCCGAAGGACAGGAACCGCTCCTACGATCGGCTGCCCTGGCTCAGGCTCGGCAGGGGGTCGAACAGGCGGTGGGCGAATGGGGCGCCGCGAAGAATCAGGTGAAGCAGTGCCGTGAGGATCTCAAAGAGATCGAACAGCTCTATCGGCAACCGCCCCGCCGGACACTGCCCGTCGTGCCGGATACGTCTGAGGAGGCGGAGGCTCTCGCCGCCGAACAGGAGCTGCGCAGTCATAAGGCCAAGGAACGGGTGACCGAGGCGGAAGGCCTGATCGGCGCGGTCGAGCAGCAGACATCACAGGCCGACCACCGCATGACGCTCCTGGGAACGCTCTTGGAGGCGCTCCCAGATCCGGGTGTGCGCTTTGCGGAGCCATTCGCGGACGACGAGGACGCCGCACGCGCCCGCTCCAAGCAGGTCAGAGAGGCCATGAGTGCCGCCAGCAAGATCCGCACCGCCGCAGAGGCCCAGCTCACCGCCTCAGTGGACCGGCTGCGGCGCACAGCCGCGCGTTTCCCTGGCATCTCCGGGCCGATGAAAGACCGGGTCGCGAACGATTCACCCCCACTTCTCGGCCCGCACGCCGGGGACCTGCGTGACAAACTTCGGCTGCGCGCCCAGACCTTGGCGGGTGAGCTCGGCGCAATCGCCCAAGATCAAGCCATTCTGAGCGAGGCGCTCGCCCAGTTGGTGAAGGACAGCTTCGACATGCTCGGCAAGGCCGAGCGTGCCTCACACATGAAGACCGGTTCCGGATCGTGGGCCGACAAGAAGGTACTGCGCATCAGTTTTGACCGGCCAAGCGATGCTGACCTGGTGGTCTATGCCGAACGAGTCATCGACAGGCTCGTGGAAAAGGGGCTCAAACCCGAGGGGATGCCCCTGCTCAAGGCCGCGGTGCACGAAGCCGCCGGGCCGCGGGGGTTCACCGTCAAGGTGCTCAAGCCCACGGATGACACCAGCGGAACCACCGAAGACATCAGTCGCCTCGCCAAGTGGAGCGGCGGCGAGAAACTGACCGTGTGCGTCGCGCTCTACTGCACCCTCGCCGCGTTGCGCGCCGCCCACACCGGCCGGAAGGGACGATCCGGCGGGGTCTTGCTGCTCGACAACCCCATCGGCCGAGCTTCGTCCTCGTCTTTGGTACGGCTTCAGCGGGATGTCGCTGCCTCGCATGGAGTCCAGCTCATCTACACGACCGGGGTGAAGGACCCGGCGGCCGTGATCCAGTTTCCTAACGTCATCCGGCTCGACAACCGAGAAGGCCGGGGACAAAGCCGCCGCTACATCGTGCCAGAGGCCAGTGTCGTCACCGGCATCCGTGTCGCACACGCCGACCACCCGTGAGACGGCGCCGAATGAGCAGGCCGATGACGCCTCTCGCGGCCGAGCTAGCCCGGCTGATCAAGGGGCACCGAGGCAAGCGGGTTCCCGTCATCGAGCTTTTCAGTACGGCCAGCAGATTCGATCCCGGCCTGGTCGGCGACGCCGGAGGGCTGGCCAGATTCCGCGATGCCCTCACTGAGTTGGAAAGCGCCGAGCAGATCACCCTGCCGGCGCCGAGATCCAGCACCGGCTGGGACCGCCGAGTGGTTCCTGCCAT
Organism: Nonomuraea sp. NPDC050328; assembly: GCF_044459405.1. Taxonomy (NCBI): domain Bacteria; kingdom Bacillati; phylum Actinomycetota; class Actinomycetes; order Streptosporangiales; family Streptosporangiaceae; genus Nonomuraea; species Nonomuraea sp. NPDC050328. Next base: position 174,648 of record NZ_JBITIW010000010.1, read on the forward strand.
TCCGCTCTGGGTCACCCGCGTTCAACAGCAGACCGTTCTGCGGCCAGCACCCGTTCCGAGGGTCTGGCCACACCTGCTCGAAGCCGCCGGCGCCATCGCGACCAGAGCCGATGAACGGCAGATCCTCGATCGCATCGCTGCCTGGATGCGTGAGGACCCTGCCCCCGAGCTCGTCCCCGTCCAGGAACGCTCCTTAGAGCTCTTCGACGACGAGAAGGCGCTCGACGGCTATCTGACGACACGGCTCTTCACGTCCGGTGCGCTCACCCTTGAATTGCTGGCTTGCTTCCCGCCGCCTCTGCCGTTCGTGTCCCAGCACGTGTCCGGCGTCGGGGCCACCGGCCTGCTCGTCCTGGAGAACCGTGCCACCTACACCTCCTTCCTCACCGCGCTACGAGCCCTTGACCCGGCAGTGAGGCCCGACCTGCACCTTGCCTGGGGACATGGCAACGGCTTCGCCCAGAGCGTCTTGAGCATCCCCTTGCTCGAACCCGCTCCTCACTTCGTGCGTTACTTCGGCGATCTTGACCTCGCCGGGCTCCTCACCGCGACCAACGCTGCCGCTCAGGCCGCTGCCGTAGCCCTTCCACCGGTGTCCCCGGCTACTTCCTGCTACCGCTTCCTCTTGGACGGGCCGCCGCATTGGCGAACCCACGACGCCAGTAACCAGCGCGCTGCCGCAGACCACGTCGCCGTCTGCTCCTGGCTGCCTCCTGACTTACGTTCACCAGCGGCCGAGCTGCTTTCCCGACGCCTTCGGGTGCCGCAGGAACGGCTGGGGCACAAGGCGCTTCGGCGTTGGCCCGACTTCTGGGCGGAGTTTGAAATCGGTGATGTGTAATCGGAAATCCCCCATACGGCCTCTAAATCTGACAAGTTACGAGAAGATCGGGACCATGCCGATTTCCCTGCCAATCGCGGATCCATGCCCCTTCTGCGACTACCTGACCGGCCAGCAGCCCGCCACCATCCTTGAGCAAGGGCAACATGCAGCCATCCTGGTCACCGCTTGGCAGCGTGGACAGGGCCACGTACTGGTGATCCCAGTCGCTCACCGCGCAACGATCATGGACGTGACCCCGGCGGAGGAGCAGCACTTGATGAGCGCCGTCCGGCGGGCGGCGCACGCAATCGCAGTTGCCTACGACTCTGGAGGCATCGCCGTCTGGCAGAACAACGGCGTGGCCGCGCACCAGAAGGTCCCCCATGCCCACTTCCATGTCGCCGGCACTCTGCCGGGCGGCGGCACGCGAACCGGCGAGGTGCCCCGCCTCGACCTAGGCGAGACCGACCGGATCGCCAAACGCCTTAGCCCGCATCTCTAAGCGGGCACCATGACGGTGCTTAGCTTGTGCGCGCGAGCGAACGGTGGCTGAATGATGGTCCCGTTAGACCATGCGCGGTGTCCGTTTAGTGGGTTATGGATGTTATGTGAGATAAGCGGCGCTAGCATCGCCCATGCGGTCTCATGATGAATTGGGAGGTGGGTGCGATGGCAGAAACGGTCAATCTTCGCATGAGTGGGGATTTCGCCGAACAGGAGCTCCGGTCGCTCTACGACTGGCTGATGAGGGACCTCGACGAGCTCGACTATATGGACGTGCGCCTGCAGTCGAAGGAGCCGAAGCCCGGAGAGATGGGCGACACCCTCGACCTCATTACGCTGGCTGTGACAAGCGCATTGCAGTGGCCAGCATTCGTTGAGACACTGTCGCAGTGGCGGAGGACACGGCGGCATCGTCCACAGGTGACGATCGAGCATGGAAATACGACCGTCGTAGTGTCTGAGGCCGAGTCGGAATTCATTGCCGAGATTCTTAGGGCCTTGGAGGATCGCGATTGAGCCTTCCTGATCCGCTGGCCTCGCGTGCCGTACTCATCGGCACGAGTCAGTACACCCACCTGAGCCCTCTCCCCGCCGTCGAAAACAATTTGAAGACGTTGGGCGCCCTTCTGCAGCGCTCCGATTTGTGGGGACTGCCGGCAGAGCACTGCACGATTGTGCATAACCCCACATCGATTCACGCGATGATGGACCCGCTCTGGCAAGCGGGAGAAGAGGCGAGAGATACTCTCATCGTCTACTTTTCCGGCCATGGTTTGACACACTCCACGGAGGGTGACCTCTACCTCACTTTGGTGGGCTCGCAAAGCGAGCGCATGTATAGCGCTGTGTCCTACGACACCGTGCGCAACGAACTTCGAGTAAGTAGGGCACGACGCAAGATCGTCATTCTCGACTGCTGCTACAGCGGGCTGGCCCTTGGACTGTTGGGCACTGATGATGTAACGAATCATGTAGCGAACAGCGCCCGTGTCAATGGCACGTATGTGATGACGGCTACGACCGAGAACAAAACTGCACTAGGCGGACTGGACACCTACACCGCCTTTACGGGCGAGTTGATCCACTTCCTCAGCGAAGGCATCCCCGGACAGCCTGAGTTCCTTGAGGTAGATGCGATCTATCAGCACGCCCGCGAGTCGCTTCGAGACAAAGGTCTCCCGATCCCGCAGAAGCGAGAGTCGAATTTTGCGGCCCACATTCCCTTGGTGCGCAACCGTGCCCACAGGAGTCAAAAGCGCATCGAAGCCAACGAGCGCTTTGGTCCCATCAACGGCATAGAACCGGGGACTCTCTTCGATAGCCGCCGGGCGCTGCACGATGCGGGGGTACACCGCCCCTTGCAAGCAGGCATTTGTGGCACTGCCGAGAAGGGCGGCGCGGAGTCCATCGTCGTTTCGGGCGGGTACAAGGACGATGAGGACTACGGAGATGTCATCATCTATACCGGTCACGGTGGGCGGGATCCCAATACCGGTGTGCAGGTCAGGGACCAGTCGGCGGATGATTCAGGCAACGCTGCGCTCATCAAGAGCATCATGACTGAACTGCCCGTACGGGTTATCCGCGGCTCTGGGGGTAACAAGAAATTCTCCCCGAATGCTGGATACAGCTACGATGGGCTCTTCACGGTCGCCGATTACTGGACTAAGCGCGGCACCGATGGGCGCATGGTTCTTCAGTTCCGACTTGAGCAAATAGGTGACGGGAACACCAAGAGGTCCGCATCGCCACACCTCAGTCGCAAGCTTCCTCCCGGACGCCGAGTAGAAGTTGCTCCAGGAATCTATGCCGACAGATTACTTGCCACGGAACTCAAGCAAGTGTACGACCATGCCTGTCAGATATGTGACACTGTGCTTGAGGTCCCAGGCGGTCTGCGGATCGCTGCCACCGTTCATATTCGAGGGCTAGAGCAGCCTCACCTCGGCCCCGACAACAAGGCCAACCTGCTGTGCCTCTGTCCCAATCACCGAGACCTTTTCAAGTATGGGGCGATCACCATCGAGGATGATCTCTCGGTTATAGATCGGACGGATGGCGAGCCGATCGGCAAGCTGAAACTCAAGCATGAAATCGATCATGCGCACCTCCAATACCATCGTCAGCATCACACTCTCGGACACCAACGGCTCAGCGACGAACTTGTCTAACTAGGCGGCCTCCGGTTTGGGCGCCGGTGACCGGTCGGCAGCTTCTTCAGTGCACAGGTCAGGGTCTCTGCCATGCCCGCGCGCTGCAGTTCTCTACCGAAGTCCCGGGCGCCAAGACGCTGTAGCAAAGCCGGCGCCCGAGATGACGCCATCTACAGTGCGGCTGGAGCGCCCTCGGCCCCGTAAGCACTCCCGAACACCTGAGTAGCCACCCTCTCCGCCTGCCCGAACCACCCCGCGACCGCCTCCGGCCCGAGCACCGGAAGCCCGGCCGCCGCCTTCCGAATACGGGAGAGCGCCTGCTGGCCCCGGGCCGCAACAGCATCCAGGTCGTAGCCGACGAGCTGCCCATGCCGCTTGCGCACCACACCCCCGATCAGCACGGTGTCCACATCAGCAGCCGTGGACTGGAGCACGACCGAGCCGACGGGGTGGCTGGAGGGCACAAGCCCCAGCTTCGGCTTCACGATGATCACATCGGCCTGCTTCCCCGGCGTCAGCGAGCCGATGCGATCGCCAAGGCCGAGCGTCTCCGCACTACCCCGGGTGCCCCAGCTCAGGGCGTCCCGTACGGTCAGCTCGACCGAGGACGGCATGCGGCCGGTCCGGTGGACCCGGTCGTGGTCGAGCATCCGCTGGGTCTGCAGCCCGAGCCGCAACTGCGAGAACAGGTCGCCCGAGCCGACCGCCACGATGTCGGTGCTGATCCCCGGCAGGATTCCATGTTCGAGCGCGGGACGGATCGGCGGGATACCCATGCCCATCTGCATCTCGGTCTCCGGCGCGATCGTGACCCGCCCCCCGGTGTCGGCCACGAGCTGCCACTCGTCACCGACGAGAGCCGGACAGTGGATGTGCACGTGGCCCGGCCGCAGCAGCCCGTGATCGCGGAACTCACGAAGCCCCTTGAGCAGGATCGACGAGGTGGCCGCCGCCGTATGCGACGCGGTCAGCACATCGAGCTCGGCGGTCAGCCGGAACTCCGCCACGCTATCCGCGAACGGAAGCGTGCCGAAGTCGCTGAGCAGGATGCCCATGCTCGACAGCCCGCCCCAGCCGTAGGAGCGGAACCGCTCAGCGTCCTTGAGCCGTTCGGCGTGCGAGGCGAACCCGGCCGGCTCGAAGGCGAAGCACTGGAAGCCGTACGAGTACACATGCCTGATCCCGGTCGCGCGCAGCGCGTCGACCGCCGCGATCGCATGGTCGGGGGAGTTGACGCAGTCGCAGCAGTCCATGATCGTCGTGACGCCGGAGTCGATGGCCTCGATCGCGCCCACAGTCGAGGCCGCGCTCATGTCCTCGGCGGTGATGAGCGAGCCGATCCCGTAGAACACGTTCCCCAGGAACTCCATGAGCGACTGGTCGGCGGAGATACCCCGCAACAACGCCATCCAGGTGTGCCGGTGACTGTCCACCATGCCCGGCAGGATGAAACCGCCCTGGGCGTCGATCACCTGCGCGTCGACGCCGTCGAACTCCGAACTGTCACGCGCGACGGCGGCGATCCGGTCGCCTTCGATCAGCACGGCTCCCTGCGGAAGCTCGCCGTACTCGCCGTCCATGCTGATGAGGTGGCCGCCAGTGACCACGGTGCGTGTCATGCAGGCATGGTGTGCCAGGGGGTGAGCACCGAGTAATACCCATCCTGACCTGCGCCATAACGGTCGCGACATAGCACCAGGTCGCTTCAAGTACCCGTTCCGTACGACGGAACCGCCCCCTTTGTCGTCGTACGGCTCGGCGGGTAAGACTGGCGCCTGTGAACACCGTCCTCCTCAACGACCATGCCCTCGACTACGACATCACCGGGTCGGGCCCCACCACGTTCCTGCTGTTGAGCGGCTGGTGTCAGGACCACCGCCTGTTCGATCAGCTCCTGCCGTACCTCACGGGCCGGCACCGCGTGATCCGCGCCGACTGGCGCGGCCACGGCGTCGAGCGGTCCGTGCAGCGGGACTTCGGCTACGCCGAACAGGCCGACGACGTCATCGCCCTCCTCGACCACCTCGGCGTCACCGAGGTCGTCCCCGTCTCCACTTCCCACGGCGGCTGGGCCAACCTCGAGCTCGCCGACCGCCTGGGCCCGACCCGTGTCCCGAAGGTCGCTGTGATCGACTGGCTCCAACTCGATGCCCCCGAAGCCTTCATCCAGGACCTCCGCACCATCCAGGACGAGCGAACCTGGATCCGCGGCCGCGAGAACCTGTTCGACCTCTGGCGTGCCATGGCCGCCTGCCCGCCCGTGGACAAGCACCTGGACCAGGAGATGGCCTTCTTCGACTTCGACATGTGGGCCCGCTCCTGCCGCGTCATCGAAGCCGCCTACGCCCACTGGGGCTCCCCTTTGCACCGCATGTCCGCCCTCACCACCCCCCGCCCCATCGCCCACCTGTACTCCCAGCCGGACGACCCCACTTATCACCAGGCCCTCGCCGACTTCGCCACCGAACACCCTTGGTACTCACCGATCCACCTTGGGGGGCGGACGCATTTCCCGACCTTGGAGACGCCACGCGTGGTCGCGGAGCACCTTGACGTTTTTGTCGTCTGAATTCGCGTCGGCGGACGCGAGGCTAGGAGTTCAGCGGACCGGCCTCGCGCTAGAATTGTTGTCACCATGTGTTGGGCCATCATGATGGCGGTGAACACTGCCATCATGATTTTGCATAAGGTTCACGATCATTGGTCCTTCGCTACATTCTCGTGGGCCACTGACCAAGAGTGCGTGGGAGAAAGCCACAGCTTCACGGCCTCGATTAGATGGCGCAGCAAATCCGAACTTGCGGCACCCGCTTTAGGAGAGGGGAGGCTACTCCACCTGGTCGGGTAACTTGAGCTGGGCAAACAGGCCGTGTATCGCCGGGACCGCGGAAGATCATCCCGTGGATGTCCCCAACGCCGATCCTGAGAGTCGCCGTGTCATAGAGCGGATGAATCGCCCCGGCTTCGATGGAGATCATCGTGTGTCGGAGGCGTCCATGTCTACCGATGCCGACGGTGCCAGATGTTCATGCCTCGGCTCTTCTCCTTCGCCGTAGGAGAGCCAACACTGCAACTGCCGCCAGGGTCATCCAGATCTTGCCAAGAATCTGCCCCTGGAGGTAGTCAAAGGAGTTGAAGGCCAGCTTCAGGAACAAGAGGCTGTCGCACAGGATGCCTACCGCATTCGAGGCGACTATGGCGAGCAGCAGTCCTCGCTGGCGAAGTGGTTCGTAGGCAGCGAAGTCCGCTAGCTCCGCGACGGCGAAGGCTACGGCTGAGGCCACGGCGAGGTCAGGGTCGGCCAGTACGTATGAGATGACGATCCCAGCCGCTATAGCTCCCAAGACTGCAAGCCGGCCGGCCGCTTCTCGGCTGAGGTCTCGAAGGACGAGTGCCAGTCCCACCAGGTAGACACCGGCGGGCGCTACGTAGCCGAAGCCCACAGGGACCGCGCCAAGGTGGGTGACTGCCAGGTTGGCCGCAGGAATCGTAGCGATGTACGCAACGAGCGCGACGCTGCCAGCGGTTACGGAAGCCTTCACGTTCTGCTCTCTGTTCAAGTGGCTGCTTGGCCCGGCCGGTAACAGCAGGGCGAACTTCCAGACAGTACAGCCAACAGCACCGACAACGGTGTGAATCCCGCTGCTATGGGACATCTGCGCCCGGCAGATACAAGTATGATCTTGACTTGCGAATGGGGGACCTTCTTGCTGGGCGATTCCGCTGTTACGAGTGCACGACCTCCTCGTTGTGGCCGTCTGGATCGCCGGAAAACTGCTACACCTGCGGCCGGAGCAGGAGGTGCACTTTCTCCTGATCGATTCGTGGCGTCATCTGGTTCTGCTGATTGATGACCTCTAATCTGGCATCTGTGATGTGCGGGCAGCCTGCGGCGGCGCTCCCAACGGCGGAACGTCGCTCCAGGTGACTGCAGGCCAGGTTGGCAGGGACATCTTCTGGAAACTACGATGTCTACTGGGTCGGTTGTGGTGTAAGTTTCTGTTGGCTTCCATGCGAACAGAAGGCGATCAAGTGACTACAGATATGCGCAAGGCCGTGGTGCTCCTGAGTGGGGGGCTCGACTCGACGACCGTTCTTGCCATCGCTCGGGAGGAAGGTTACGAGACATATGCTCTTAGCTTCCGCTATGGACAGCGTCACACCGAGGAGCTCGAGTCGGCCAAGAAGATCGCTGTTGAACTTGGTGCCACCCAGCACGTGATCGCCGACATCAACCTCGCAGTCTTCGGTGGATCCGCACTTACCGATCACGCGCTCGACGTGCCCCACCACGAGAGTGTGGACGATCTGGACGCTGGCATCCCAATCACCTATGTTCCGGCCCGTAATACCGTGTTCCTCTCCTTTGCGCTCGCCTGGGCAGAGACGCTTGGTTCCTCTGACATCTTCATCGGAGTCAACGCTCTCGACTACTCCGGCTACCCCGACTGTCGACCCGAGTACATCGAGGCATACGAGCGCATGGCCAACCTCGCGACGAAGGCCGGCGTTGAAGGCATACAGAAGCTGAAGATCCACACCCCTCTGATCAACCTCACCAAAGCTCAGACGATCCAGCGTGGCCTTGATCTAGGTGTCGACTACTCTCTGACCCACAGTTGCTACGACCCGATCGACGGTCGTGCTTGCGAGACTTGCGACTCTTGCCTCCTTCGTGGGCGAGGTTTCGCGGAGTTGGGCCTAGTGGACCCGTCCTTCACCTCGAAGGCTTGATTCGTCGTGTATCGCATCAAAGAGATCTTCTACACTCTTCAGGGCGAGGGCAGTCACGCAGGGCGACCGTCTGTGTTCTGTCGGTTCACAAGCTGTAATTTGTGGACGGGTAGGGAGGAAGATCGACGCCGAGCGATCTGCAGGTTCTGCGATACGGACTTCGTCGGCATGGATGGCCCAGGCGGCGGACGTTTCAAGACGGCTGCCGACCTCGCTGCGGCCGTCGCCAAGACGTGGCTGGGCAAATCTCATTCGCGTAGTCGGCCCTATGTCGTCTGCACAGGTGGAGAGCCGCTACTGCAACTCGATGAGGAAGCAGTCGACGCCCTGCACGCTGAGGGGTTCGAAGTGGCCATTGAAACCAATGGCACCCGGGCGGCTCCCGCTGGCATCGACTGGATCTGCGTGAGTCCCAAGGCAGGCACCGAGTTGGTCCTGACATCGGGGCACGATCTGAAACTGGTCTACCCACAGGTTGGGGCTGAGCCGGAGCTCTTCGAGGGCCTTGACTTTGATCGTTTCCTGCTGCAGCCCATGGACGGTGCGGACCTCATCGCCAACACCAAGGCGGCCATCGAGTACTGCCTTGATCATCCTCAATGGCAGTTGAGCGTCCAAACTCACAAGATTTTGGGAATCCGTTGATCGAGATCTTTCGTGAATTCACGTTCGAAGCAGCCCACAGGCTTCCGAACGTGCCTGAGGGGCACAAGTGCGCCAGGCTTCACGGACACAGCTACCGAGTCGAAGTGCACATCCGCGGTGAGGTCGACCCTGTCACCGGGTGGCTGATGGACTTCGGAGAGATCAAGAAGGTATTCAAGCCGTTGCTGGACCAACTCGACCATTACTACCTGAACGAGATCGCAGGGCTTGAGAACCCCACCAGCGAAGTCCTCGCCAAGTGGATCTGGGATCGACTGGTCGACTCGTTGCCGCTGTCGGCGATTCATGTCCGAGAGACGTGCACTTCTGGGTGCATCTACCGAGGGGAGGACTGATGCTCGCCGATGTGCAGGCTGCACCCGACAGTCGTGGCGTAGCGCTGGACGAAGTCGGGATCGAAGGCCTCCGGTATCCCGTCCTCGTAGCCGATGGCCAGGGTGCCAAGCGTGAGACCGTGGCCACGGCCGCGATGTCTGTAACCCTCGGACCTGAGGTCAAGGGCGCTCATCTGAGCCGCTTCGTTGAAGTGTTGCATGGTTCTCGCGAGCAACTGACCTCCTCTACGGCGATAGGCCTGGCGGACGAATTGCGGGAGCACATGGGGAGCGCCAGCGCGCGCGTTCACTTGGTCTTCCCCTACTTCCTCGAGCGTGAGGCACCCATTACACGGTCACGCGCCTTCGTCGAGTACACCTGTGCTGTAACCGTGACCAGCAGTGTGGCCGATACCCAGTTGATGTTGAGTGTTGAGGTGCCGGTCACCAGCGTGTGCCCCTGTAGCAAAGCCATCAGCGATCGTGGCGCGCACAATCAGCGAGGTCACGTCACGATTGAAGTTAAGCCGTCGGACCACGCGACCGACATATGGTTTGACGAGTTGATCGACATTGCCGAGGGGGCGGCTTCGTCACCGGTCTATGCGTTGCTCAAGCGTCCGGATGAGCGTCATGTGACCATGGCTGGCTACGATAACCCAGTCTTCGTCGAAGATATGGTGCGTAGCGTTTGTCAGGTCCTTTCGGCTTCTGACCGCATCACCGCTTATCGCGTGCGCGCCGTCAACGACGAGAGCATTCACAATCACGCGGCATATGCGGCGGTCTCGTGGACCTCGCCGAACGGTGCGTAGTTCCATGGCCGACAGTGTTGGTCGAAACGGCCAAGTCGTGCATGTTGTGGTGACATGCACCAACCGCAAGCGACTCCCAGTCCCTGAGCACCTCCGTGTTCGCAGTTTGAAGGCCAAGAGGGCGGATGAGCGTTGCGACGAATGGATCAAGCGCCTATCAGGCGCCGAGACTCCCGTGGCCGCGAGTAGCCTGTACGCGGGCGAACATTGGCTCATTGCACGTGATCTAGCCGAGGTAGTTGGCCAAGAGGCAGCACTATGGGTGTGCTCCGCAGGGTATGGACTGATCCCTGTAGACGCGCCCGTAGCCCCCTATGCGGGTACGTTTGCCTTTGGGCATGAGGACTCGGTGGCCACGGACACTGACGGGACCCGCCAGTGGTGGGAACTCCTCGCCCAGTGGGTCGGGCCGCGTCCTGGGCAACCGCGCTCCCTCGCAGCGCTGGCCAGTCTCTACCCCGACGCAGCGATCGTTGCTGTGCTCTCGGATCCCTATCTTCGCGCATGTGCAGACGACCTGCGAGAAGCCTCTTCGAGGCTGTCCAATAGCGATAACCTCTCGGTCATCGGGCCGGCCGGGCGCTGTGCTGACGTCGATGACCTGATAGTCCCAGTCACGGCGGCACTCCGGTCCGTAGTCGGTGGGAGTCTCCTTTCGCTGAATGCCCGAGCGGCGATGCATGTGCTCAAGGAATCACGCCTGCGTGGAGACGCCGTACAGCGCCCACTGCTGGCCAAGCTCATGAGCGACGCCCTTGCAACAGCACCGGAGGTTCCTCGAAAGCCAGCCGGGATCCGTATGACAGACGATGAAGTCCGTGCCTTCATCCGAAAGCGACTGGAATACGGGCCTACATCGGCAACCCCTCTACTACGCGAGCTGCGAAGCTCAGGGCTCTCCTGCGAGCAAGCTCGTTTCAGGGGCCTTTTTCTCGAAGAGCAGCGTGCTTCGGCGGGTGGCTGGCAGTGACGACGCCGCAGTGGACCGATGCGATCGAAGTCCGTGCTCTTCGCATCATTCAGGTGAAGGAGTATCCGCTATTCTCGTTCATGCTACGTGCGGATCAAGTGCTGAAGTTCGCTGACATCTCCAGAGTGAGCAGAGACGAAGCAGGGAAGCTGATCGGTTACCAGCGTCCGCAGGTGAAGAAGCACATCCAAGAAATCGTCCAATATCTGGACAGCGACCTGCCAATTTTTCCGAATCCAATCATCATGGCGCTGTCTTCACGCGTGCACTTTAGATGCACCCGTGGTGGAAACAGGTATCCAGACGATGGCGTCTCGGATACCGGTAGGCTCGTGGTCCCTCTTCCCGAAGAGGGAAAACCGAAGCCGGCTTGGATCGTCGACGGACAGCAACGCGCACTGGCACTCTCTCAAGCACGCCGCCAGGACTTCCCAATGCCGATCATCGCCTTCATCGCAGACACCGTGAATTTGCAGCGAGATCAATTCGTTCGGATCAACAACACCAAACCACTGCCACGTGGATTGGTGACAGAACTCCTTCCCGAGGTCGACAGTCCGCTTCCGCCGCGACTCGCCATCAGGAAGGCTCCGTCGCAGTTGTGCGACATCCTGAACTCGGACAAGAACTCACCATTCTACGGCCTTATCAAACGTGCCTCCGCTGCTGGTACTAAGCAGTCCGGTGCAGTAGTTACCGACACCGGAATCGTGGACATGATTCAGGAAAGCCTCACATCCCATTCTGGAGCCCTCTATCCTTATCGCGATATCGGTCGAGGAGAGACCGACTTCGACGGAATCATCCAGGCGCTCTTCCTCTACTGGACGGCGGTTCGGGAGACATTCCCGGATGCGTGGGGCAAGTCGCCGGAGAAAAGCCGTCTTATGCATGGTGCTGGAATCAGGGCAATGGGCCGCCTTATGGACCGGATTCTGGGCGTCGTCGACCCACTGCGAAGCGACGCGCCGGAAACAGTGAGAAAGCATTTGGAACTTATCGCCCCGCACTGCAGGTGGACGTCGGGAGTATGGGAAGAAATAGGGCACCGATGGAACGAGATCGAGAATGTGAGCAAGCACGTTCACGAACTCTCTAACTATCTCATTCGCGTCTATCAGATTGCACGTAGGGGACTCGCGTGAAGTTCTACTTTCCGGACAGCCAGGACCAAGTGAGTCCCACATTTAACTTTTTCACTGAGGAACACTCCCCGTACCGTGTGCGGCAGCGAGATGACAAGTATGCACACGAGATCCTTGAGCCATTGCCCTATGACGGCCTCCTTGTCAGCAAGGCGATTGTAGACGGCTCTGTAAAAGGGGCCGGAAAGTACTCTATGCCGCAACGAGAGCGGCTCTATCGGCTAGGAGTGCGCAGGTATTTCAGGCTCCCTGAGAACATTGTGACGATCGGGGACTGTGGTGCCTTCAATTACGTCGACGAAGAGCTTCCTCCATATACGATCGATGAGGTCCTAGACTTCTATGAGCGCTGCGGCTTCCACGCTGGGATCAGCGTCGACCACGTCATCTTCGGCTATGATCCGAAGGTCTCGGATGAGGAAGCAAATCCGATGTGGAAAAAGCGACGCGAGATCTCGCTCCGGTACGCAGCCGACTTCTACGAGGCCGTTGAACGCAGAGGAAATAGGATCGAACCTGTTGGCGCTGCTCAAGGATGGAGTCCCGCCAGTTACGCGGACAGCGTCCGACGCCTGCAGGAAATCGGCTATAAGCGTATCGCCCTCGGAGGCATGGTTCCTCTGAAGACTGTCGACATTCTCGCTTGCCTGCAAGAAATAGATCATTTGCGCTGGCCCACCACAGAGTTGCATCTCTTGGGGATCACAAGGGTGGCATCGATGGAAGAGTTTGCCCTCCACGGCGTCAGTAGCTTCGACAGCACCTCGCCGTTTCGACAGTCGTTTATGGACGACCGCAACAACTACCACACGGAGGGCATGGCTTATACCGCTATTCGAGTGCCACAGGTCGATGGGAATCCGGCCCTCAAACGACGGATTCTGGCGGGCGAAGTCTCGCAGGCGAAAGCTAGGACTGCAGAGCGTGAATGCATGAAGCGCCTGCGTGCATATGACGAAGGCTCTGAGACCGTGGACAGAGTGGTTGAGATCCTCGAAGAGTACGAACGATTGGTTGAATCGGACAAGAAACAGAGCAGGATTCCGGCCTATCGCGTTACTCTCGAAGCCAAACCCTGGAAGTCATGCAAGTGCACAATCTGCGCTGCGCACGGTATTGAGATAGCTATCTTCCGCGGATCTGAACGGAACAAGAGACGCGGATTCCACAACTTGTCGGTGTTCGCCACTAAGATGCACCACATCAAGCACCCCCTTGGACAGGAGAACTAATGGCCGACCGCCAGATCCTTCGTCTTCCAGCGTTGGAGGTCCGGCAGGGATCGCGCCGCATCTATTGCTTCGCTGTCGACGGCAAGAGGCTCCACGAGTTTGCAGCGGTCTCCCGCATACGTCGTGACGCGAAAGACCAACTCCAGGGGTATCAGCGGCCTGAGGTTGCTAGCCACATCCGAGCTATCCAGCGCTACCTTGAGTCGGAGAATCCGATGCTGCCGAACGCGCTAGTGCTCGCCTTCGACAGTCGCGTTCGCTTCGAACCTGCGGTCACGAGCCACGAAATCGGCTACTCGGTGCCCGGGGAACTCGCCATCCCCCTAGACGAGACCCTAGAGGATGACGAAAAGCCGGCATGGGTAGTCGACGGCCAACAGCGAAGTGCTGCTATCCGGGACGCCGACATCGGAGAGTTCCCCGTCGCGGCGGTCGGATTCATAGCGGACAACGATGCTGAGCAGCGTGCACAGTTCATCCTCGTCAACAACACCAAACCCCTTCCTAAGGGCCTGATCCACGAACTGCTGCCGGACACGAACACTCACCTGCCGCCGACTTATGCTCGTCGCCAGCTCCCTGCCGCCCTCATGACCCGCCTCAATGGGACGTTCAATGGCCCGTTCTATCGAGCCATCGCCACGCCCACGTCTCCCGATGGCTACATCAAGGACAACAGCATCCTCCGAATGATCGAGCACAGTCTGTATCAGGGAGCTCTCTATCAGTATCGCGATCCCATGGATGGTGCCGGCGACGTCGACAAAATGCTTGCACATCTCAACACCTATTGGGGATTGGTGCGGGAGACGTTCCCAGAGGCATGGTCGCTGCCGCCGAGGCTCTCGCGGCTCTCCCATGGCGTAGGGATTCAGGCAATGGGGTTCATCATGGATCACCTAACGGAGGACCTACCTCCTCAGGAGATCCCTGGCGCGGTCAACGACGCACTCAAGCGCATTGAGGCAGGCGCTGCCTGGACGGGCGGCTCCTGGAAGTTCGGCTCAAGCGAGGCTCGCAAGTGGAACAGCTTCCAGAACACGCCTAACGACGTCCGCTTGCTCACGGACGGTTTGTTGTACCTGATCAACCAGGAAGCCCTCTTCTGAGAGGAGTGGTGAGCGAGCACGAAGGCATTTCTCTGTCCAACAGCACTTTGAGGAGGGTTGGCATCAGCCTCCTCCTCAAGCGCATGCGTAGCGGCCTTTCTCGGCCGCTCAACCTTCAGCGAGCTCACGTAAAATGGCGGACGAGCCGCGAGAGTTGACGAGCACTACCGGTCTCCCACCTCGCTTGGCATTGATGAAGTCCGTAGCGGCGTGCTTCGCTGATGCTGTCACCACGACAAATACGTCAGCATTGGCCGCCTGGGCGGCGAGTCTGCTGCTGCCGTCGTGTTCGGCGCTCGTCTCGATGTCGATACCGGGCACCAGGGTGCGGAGTATCTGTGCCGCGCGAGTAGTGGCCGTCTCGGTTAGGGAGTAAAGCACCACCTTAGAGTCCTTCAGATAGCGATAAGGCGCACTGGGGTCGGCGTCCTCGGCCTGCTCAGTGAGTAGGTCCTTCGGCACGCCGAGTGCTAATTCGCTGGCGACTATCTTGATAGCCTCTAGATCAGTCAAGTTCAGCGCTGATTTGAAGGGCCTGACCTTCTCCATGATCTCGTAGAAGAACGGCGCTGTTGTAGCACTTGTCGCCGCCGCCGGAGTAACCGTCGCTGCCTGAAGCACGTCGATCGCCCAGGTGGTGGTCACAGCGGAGATGTTCGCCTTGACGATGAGACCGATCCATTCCAGCGTCGTGGCGAACACCTTCGGGTCGGGGTTAGCAGCCAGCAGATAGTCCAGCAGTGCCAGGGTCTGGACTCGGACGCCAGTTGAGTTCTTTTCACTCATAGCGAGTCCAGCGAGAACACGTTCGCTGAGCCCTGCGGCCCCATCCGCGACAAAGACATCGCGGTGCGCCGCCATGAACTGACCACCAAATTCACCGAGCTTTCCGAGTGCGTGATCGGAAGCGTTGACAAGCAGGTCAGTTAGTGCGTCGTCAGTTAGAGGGGCCCACCCGTCGGTGGTTTCTGGGCCGATGGCCATGACCGTCGCGTCATCGTCATGGTCTAGTGATTCGAACCAGGCTCGCCATCCCAGCTGCGGCCGGCCTTGGGTGAACTCATCCAGCCATGCAAGATCGCTACGTAGACGTGCCCCGGCCTTGTCGACCAGTTTGCGTAGATCATGCCCGGAGAGGTAGTCGGCCACCAAAGTTGCCTGCTCCGGCGCTTGCAGTTCGCGGGCGCAGGCCAGGAGGAGGTGGGTAGCCTCAAGCCCAGGCTTCAACGTAAACGCGAGGTCCAAGGCCGCCTGCAGTTCGCCCCGAAGCATAAGCCTGGTCGCCCGTTCGAGTGGCGATTCGATTGGACTTGCGGGCTGCATCGACGTGACGGGTTTGGTCACTTCGACCGACTGCTCGGCTATTTGTGTCCGGTGTATTCGAAGCACCGCACGCAAATGATCGGGTAGGCCAGACTCGATCGCGCCGGCCTCGCTCAGAAGTCGGCCTATTCTGTCGTCGGCGCCGCTCTCTATCGCGATAAGAAACTCGACGACGACTTGGGCACGAGTTGTAGGGGGTGTGCTCGAGAATAGCGGTCGGAAAAATGGGGGGAGTGTGGTGACGGCGTCGAGTAGTTCGTGCTCCTTGCCTTCTGCGTCATGAGCGGCAAACCGTGTGGCATAGACCGCTTGCTGTATCGCCTGGGTGATCCCCAGCGGTCGACGCATGGCGAGTACGTGGTCGAGGTCTCTATCCGCGAGGAGGGCCTTCCAGTCCTGCAAACCGGCGAATGCGCGCAGGCGAAGAAAAGCCAGGTTCGTTTGGTCGAGGTCGGCCGTCGCCTCGAGTTCGCGGAGACATGCTAATGCGACGCCGCGGTCTTGGGCAGCGATGGCGTGCCCAAGGTCGTCGAGTACCTCCACGGTGGTTCTAGGAGCATCCAACTCCGACGGTGGCCTGCCATTGAGGAGACGGCTCATGATCAGCAGGCTGTCGCGTACCTGTCTGCGTGAGCGCCTCGCATGCGGCTTCGACCGCGGTAGAACCTCGAAGCGCAGTGGCTGCACAGGCGACTTCAGCAGCGCGGCGTCGAACGGATCGGTGGGGTCGAGAGCACCTCGAACACGAGCAAGGTCGCTGAAGGTCGGGCCTATCCAACTGTCGAGGAGGTTTAATATCTCGCGCTGTTGGCGCTGAGTCGGCGCGAACGCATACCACCATAGGCGGCCGCGGAAACTCCGCGGCAAGAACCCGATCTGGCGTCGTTCGATAGCATTCATGAAGTTCTCGAGGATTATTTGGTCGTCCGCCTCCACCTCAGTGGGCCTGATGTCGTTGCCCGTGCCGAAGAATGCCTTGAAATCGACGCTCATGACAGTTGGTACCTGTTCTGATAGTCGACCCATGCTCGGGCGATGTGATCGGGGTCAGACACGACGGTGACGCCTTCCTCGTTCATTGTCTGGCCAAAGTAGGTGAAGTTCATCGAACCATGGATATGGAAGCGACTGCTGAGGATACCCTTGTCGTGCAGGGCGTTGCGAAGCACTAGCGTGGGTCGTGGTCCGACCGGGGCGAGCTCGGTGAGGCGCTGTCTCGTGATCGTGTTACGCGGGTCGTCGCGTATGACCACTTGGACATCAGTGCCGCGTCGAGCAAGTTCTACGAGCACCTCCGTCAGTCGTATCGGCCGGGCGGGCAACCCGGGGAGCACGCTCTTGAACTGCCCCGCCGCGTTGTCGATCACGGCGATGTCGGAAACCCAGGGGGAAAGGACCAAAAGCTGGCTCGACGGGGCCAAGAGTTCGGTCACCAGCAGATTCTGGATCAGATCGTTGAGCAGTCGGGTTTCACCTGCACCAGCGGTCGTGATCCTTCTCATGCCGACACCTCGGCAAGTTCGAGCGAGACCACGACGCTACCGTCCGGGTAGTGGTCGATCTCCACGATCCGTGGGTACACCTGGAGAAAGTCCGTCTCAATGGCGCGATCCGACAGGTCGACCAACTCCTTCGCCAGCACGGGGGCTTCCTCGGGCGTCGCGACCAACTGCGCCGAACCCTGTGAGACCAGACGGGAACGGATCATCTCGTCTGCGTTGGCATCAGTTACCCTGATCGCTTCCTCCGTGGGTGTGAAGAGACGTCGGAGCAGATCGGGCGCAGCTGGTAGATTTTCTACATAGGGGTTCCACGACTGCAGCGCATCGGCTCGTACGGCCCAACCGCGTGGCCAGAGCACACTTTGGATAGCGTCGATTCGTTGCCGCTCTGTTGAGTTCGCCGAGAGGTTTAGCCCCGCATCCAAGTCGTGCCGATGGTGCATCAGATATGCCCAGGTGCGCGGAGGAATTTCCACGCCCAGACGCTGCTCCTCGGTCTCCCACTCGTCAATGAGGGTGCGTAGCGCCTGGTCGGTATATGCGCTTGAACCTGGCCGGAGCAGGCGGTTCGCCAAGCTTGAAATTACGGCTTGTTCGGCGCCGTAGATTCCTGCGTGCCGCAACTCTGTGCGGATCCGGTCCAAGCTCTGCACCCGTTGCGCCTGTGTCACCGACCCGCGGAAGTCCGCGATAAGGGAGAGCCAGTCGTTACGCTCGGTGGCGTAGCGCACGATTCGCCGCATATGCGCGTCGACTAGTTCGTTGGTAGAAGGCTGGACTGCTCTCATGATCAGCCGGAGGAAACGCCGCGGATCCGGGCGTACCCGAGCTGCTAGCGCTTCGATGAAGCCGCCGCCGCCGATCGTTGCTTCGGTCAACCAGACCTGGCCATGCCGCAGGGTGCCGTCGAGTTCGTATCCGGGTTCGATGTCGACGAGGATTCCCTCGGGATCGTGCTCGGGACAGATCTCTCGCGCTGCCCACAAGGCAGCCTGCCCGAGCGTGGCCAGGAGGCGCTGGCGCAGCCAGGACTGGAACTGCTCTGGGGAAGGGTTCCAGACTTGCTCGGTCAACTGGTCCAGGCGAGCGACCACGTCCTGGTTAGCGAGCAGCTTTTTCAGACGCTCAGCCATCCGGTTGACTGCGGCGCTCTCGGCTTCCTCGACACCGGAACTGCGGAACATGGCGTTCAAAGTGTCTGTCAACCGGGTGGAGAAGGACGCGCGCACTGCCTGGTAGGCGTCCGGGAGTGACGTGTCCTCTGCGACGGCTGACATGAGGAGCATGCATTCAATGGTCTGGTGCAGCCATTCCAGTTGGAACCTGTTCACCTGTTCCAGCAATTTCGGGTCGTTCACCAGTAGGTGTTTAAACCAGGCGCTGCGCAGTGCTGGCTCGGCGTCAGTCGGAGGGCTGATCATTTCTGGGAGAGTGATCGTCAGGCGAAGTCCATCCACGTCATACGTCGCTCCGAGACCGACATGCTCACCCTCAAGTGAGAACTGTGCCCGGACTCTTGCCTCGCGGCCCTGGTCGAAAACCAAACTGGCCTCTGACTCAATCGCAACGCGACGGACCTCGACGTGAGCGTTCTGCGCATGCAGGAAGAAGCGCGCCTCATCAATGAGTGCGCCGATGGGATCTGAGCGAGGGATTCGGGCAACCAGTCCGGGGCCGCTTTCGAGGAACTGCGATCGCCAGACCATGCTTGCGTTGGAGGTATCCTTAATCTCCTTTGGCGTGATACTGAGTCGCAATTGATCGGGCCGGATAATAGGGATCTTCGCTGGAGTCCCGCGGAGTTCGACGGTTGCCACGTCCTGACGGTGGAACACCGGAAGGACAGGTCCGAGATCCATGATGGTCTCGCGCGCACCGTAAGGAATCGGAACCCAATGGCGCTGCTCAAGGTTGCGGGTCGCGAATCGCCGAGACACCCGCCCCGGAGCATATTCGCGGAGCATTTGGGCCAACCCCATCGCGTGAAATTCTTCCTTTTCCCAGTGCTGCTGGGGAGGGACAATGACGTACCCCTCTGGGAGGGCGAGTTCGCTGAACAAATTCACGGGAAAGAAGTCGGGAAGCGGATTGTCTCCCATTGAGTCCTGGCCCTTGACGTATCGGTCTGGGCCGGCCACCGACCACTCGGTCTCGAGTCGTCGCACCAGTGTTGGCACGGCAGCGAGCATGAGGGGCCGCGGCGGGTGCCAGAGGATCTCTGCGGCGAGGTTTTCTGGGACCTGGAGCGCACCTTGGATCCAGAGGCGCAGACTGCGCTGCCGGTCAGGATTGCGGAGAAGGCTGCGCAGAACGGTAGCAGCGCTTTCCTGGATCCTCCGATTGTCTGGGTACTTGGGATCCGTGAGTCCCTTCAAGTCACGCCAGAGGTTCGCACGAGGGTGGGCCGCTTGGAGTTGCTCCGCGAGCCAATCAAGCATCGCCAAGGTTGCTTGCATGCGGAGCACGGCGCGGTTGCGGATTGGGAGTACTAGTGCGGGCAGCACTGGATCGAAGAGCGTGTCCCAGGCTTCGTAGGCGACGCGATCCCGTCCATAGTCAGAAAGCACTACAACCGTGTACGGGCGCATTGCTCGGCTTCGCCCGGCACGTCCCTTGCGCTGGAGGAATGGAGCGACACCACGTGGTGCCTTGTGCTGAAGCACGGCGCCGACATTCGGATCGTCGAAGCCGACCTCGAGCGAGGCGGTTGCAACCACCAGTTGGGATTCGACGTCCACCCCAGCATCTTGAGAGGTGGTCCGGCTTACTTTGAGCCCTGTGCCATCGAGTTTGTGCCCCAGCTTCAGTGGAAGGTCCCAGACCTGTCCGGCGCGTCGCTGCCCGGTGAGGTCCCCCTGTCCGGTACGTCGCATCGATGCCAGCGGCGCTTTGGACTGCCGGACGCGGTCATTCCGGAGATCTTGCCCCTCCGCGTCAAGGAGATAGGAGTACAGTCGATTGGCTACGTCGAGGTCATCGGTGAAGACGAACGCCTTGGTCCCGAGTAGCCCGTCCGATGTTCGGGTCCTGGGTTCGTCAAGGACTCGTGGCAAGAGCATCGCCGTCTGGATTGTTGTCGACAGGACTGATGCACCGCTGGTCGGATCGCTACGCACCGCGATCATGTACTCGGCGCCCTCGTAGTCCATCTCATCCGCGCCTGGTTCGATGCTGGTGACTAACTCGTCATCGACACCGGTCAGATCGCCCATATGGCGCACAGCGTTGGAGAGCGTCGCGGAGAGCCCAACGAAGGTGACTGGGCTGTGCAGGGCGTGGTGCCAGCGTCGCAGAACCAGAGCTGCTTGAGCCCCGGTGGTGCCGTTGTATGTGTGGATTTCGTCGAGCAACATCAAGCGCGGCTTCTTGGGCACGCCGACGCCGAACAGTTGCCGTAGCGAGAGGTCGGAGAGTCCCCGGTTGAGCATCTCCGTTGTGGTGAACAGCACGTCAGGTGGCTGCTTGGTCATCTGCTGACGGGTCAGAACGAGCCTGCCGTTATCAAATGCTCCACCACAAGTTCCACAGGTAAGACGCTCTATCTTCCACTGGACGTCCTGATGGGACCAGAAAAGCGTGCCGCCGCAGATGGCGTAGCCGTCGCCGGGGCACGTGAAGTGGGGGCACCTGAATCCCTGGGGATGCTTTGTCCACGTCGAGTAGGAGGCGGATAGAGCTTTCAGGGTGTGGGGGGTGTCCTTATTAAGGACCCCAATGGTCATCGGCCGTCCATTTGTCTCAATCCAGACCGAATCGAGTCGCCGGGCGTGCGCAAATGCTGTGTTGAGTTGGTCCTTGAGCAGTTCGTTGCGGGGATATACGGCCAGTGCGCGGGTCCACACGGACTGGTCTTGGAGCCCTGTCAGGTAGGCAAAGGCCGGCAGGTAGAAAGCGAGTGTCTTGCCGCTTCCGGTGCCGGCACCCACGACCGTGGCCGTGGTGATGTTCGACTGCAGTGCAGTCATTATTTGGCGGGTGGCGCGGACCTGGAACCCGCTGAGGTCGTGGTGCTTGCCGTCCAAGAAGGTCATCGCGTCGATGACTTGACGGTAGATGTTGTGGACACCACCTGTTCCTTCGAGGACTGCCTCTCTGGGTTGGTCGCGTCGGGGGTACGCACGCGACCGTCGCGCGTAGCGGAAGTCGGCGATGAGTGGGGTGCCTTGCCGCCAGGCCACCGATGGGTCGGCGGAGAGAAATATCTGGCGTAGTCGGGCAAGGAGGCGAAGTGCCTCCCCGTTTCGTGTACGCCACCGTGGCGGTGAAGCTGCGGCATCACGAATGATCATGCCCTTGTGGTCGAGCGCATCGATCACGTCTTGGGCCGCGGTGAGTGCGCCCGACTCGTTCAGCACGAGGTCGACCAGTGCGTGTAGTTCGTCGTCAGTGAACCCGCCGTCGACGACGCCCCAGGACAGGAGTGGGTCCTCGTGTGCCTCAAGGACATCGAGAATCTTGCGCTCGATCTTCTGGGGCGTCACTGGAGTCGCACCCAGAAGCGATCGAGGATCCCCAGCCTCATCAGGCCGGCCAGAACCTCGGGTGTGAAGGAACTCAAAGGCATCCCTGTTGTCCCCTGAGCGTTCAAGATCACTTTGGCGAGGGTTGGGTCGACGAGTCTACTGATCCGTTCACCGCAGGACCGGAGAGTCCCCAACGCGCTGGACAACTTTGCGACGTCCCCCAATTCGGGAACAGCGCGGTTGTTTAGGATAGCGAGCACGCTCTGCGCCTTCTCGATCTCGATATGGATGTCTTCGACCTCAATGCCGCTCCTGGCTAGCGTAGCGACAAGATCCTCATTGATCGCCGGTATTTCACGGCTTCGCAATGTTGCCCATGCTTCCTCGACGGACTGGCGAAGAAGCTTCACGAACGGTTGGACGGCCTTGAGTCGCGCTCTCGCCTCGTCCAGTGGCGCGTCAACGGTCTGGCCAGGCAGTGCGCCGGTGAGGGCCTGGAGCGTAGCGATCACCTGCGTTGCTCTTTGAGGCAAGTCGGAGTCGATGCTGACCCCGGCCGCGCGGAGTTCGGCCACGCCGTTGGCCAACTGTCGAACTGTTTCGATGTATGCCTCGACCTGCTCGGCTAAGGTCACCAACTCGCCGGTACGGCGCTTGATTGAGTTCTCGTCGTCAGCAGTTGCAGCCGCCACACGTAGTCGCTGGACCTGCTCGATGAGAGTCATGCTGTCTCCTCGGGGCCGGTCACGTTCGCGATTTCACGGCTCAAGGTCTTCAGTCCGGCAACCAGACGATTGAGCGCCTCGACGTGCTCGCGCTGTGCCTCAGAGGCAGATCCCGCCTTCAGCTTCTGCTCCAACGCCGCCACGGCGGCCAGAGTTGGGTTGAGCCAGTTTCGGATTCGCACCGCTGACCCTTCCCAATCCGAAGTCACCAGGTGAAGACGCTCGTCCGCAGTGAGAGCGTCCCAGGTTCGCAGTCTCTCACTGATGCCCTCCACCTTCTTGAGATCGCCGGGTTTCACCGCCTTGGCAGCACCGGTGAGGGCCGGCACGTCGATCGAAGCTGGAAGATCGCCCACGTGTGACCGCTCAGTGACCACAGTGTTGAGCGCTTTGGCGACCTCAGCAATCTCCCCCCCGAGATCGCCCACATTCGGCATCAAATCCAAGGCTTCCTTGAGCAAGGGCTCCAACATTGCGATTCGGATCTGAACGCTGTCCACCAGTGGGGTGATGAAATTGGTGTCCTGCTCGGACCACGTTGTGTTGGCGTTGGTGCGAACGGCGCGGAGGAGACGGGGGAGATCGAGGGCTAGTGGCTTGCCGCCTGAGCCTTGACTATAAGACGCCATGCGGAGCAGTCGTTGTTGGAGCAACTCTCGCTCTGGCTTCTGCTCGGTGCCGATGAAGCGATCCTGCCACCGTCGCAGTTGAGGTCGTACGGCTGCGTCCGCGAGCTTCGGGGGCGAGGCGAAGATCGCCTTAACCCGGCTGAGTGGGTCAGGCTTGTAAGCGTCGGAGATGCCGAGGGCCTTGCTGACCGTCAGCAGGGTATGGGTGAGGCGGACCAGTTCGGGCTCATCACGCTGCTCCTGAGGAAGGAGAGAAACGGAGACGCGTGCCGCCCATGTCCGGACCTTCTCCACACATAGGCGCTGGAGTAGCTCCCCGTTCGGAACGGTAACCCAGGATCCCGCCTCGTTCACCCATGCGAGTGCTCGGAGCACACGGACATCCTCGTCGTTGGTGCGGTCAATCGGGATGAGCGCCTTTTGCAGTCTGTTGTCGTCCAACGCGATCGAGTTCGTCGCATCGAAGGACGGCGAGAGTTCCTTCTTTCCGCTGGTCCAGTAACCGTCGCCACCGTATCCGTCTTCGAATCCCAGATAAGCCGTGACAGCGGCATGCACGATGTTTCTGAGGCTGTTGCGGTCGCTCTGATTGAGGTCTCCAGTGGTATGCCAGCGGTCGACGGCCCGGACCAGATGCGGCTCCTGCGTCGGCGCTGGCGACTGCGCGGAAGGTATGGGGGTGGCCAGTTCGGCGTTGTGCTGCCCGCGGTCTTCCTGTCTACCCGGAGACTGCCCTAAGGGTGCCGGGGCAGTGTCGAGTCCGTCCAAGGGAGGGATGCCGAACGCGTCATGGATTGTCGGGTCGAGATTCTGGGGCCCGTTGCCCGAACCCCAGAAGCGGACCATCCGGACGCGGCGTTGGGAGAGTTCGGGGTCGCCCGGCGTGCCCAGTCGGACCTGATCCTCGATGTTGTTGAGGATGTCCAGCGCGCCGGCGCGAAAGTCGTTCTCGAACCCAGCGCTCGGGAAGCGGCCTTCGTCCAGTTCGATTTGGTCACGGTGAAGTACCGGGCGCAGAACGCGGGTCAGAACGTCGCGAGCGACGAAGCCACCGTCCCTGGACTGACTTCGGATAGCCAGGTCGAGCGCAGTTTTGCTGAACGGAAAGAGACCAATATCGTTGACCTGGCCAAACGCCCGGTGGCACTTCTCCTGAACTGGGCACTGGCTGCAGTGGTTCGGCACCGGCAGTCGGCCATGGTGGTTTTCGTCGATGATCTGGGAACCGACGCGCACCGCGTTGAGGTATCGGGCGGCGAATCCCGTGGGGTCGAACGTCGCTTTCCTGTCCGCTGGGAGTTCGAGATCGAAGACTTTGTACGTGCGCGTGTACACCGTCTCCGGCATCTGATTGACGAAGTAACCAGTTGTGACGGCCATGACTACACGCATCGGGCATAGGGCGACATCTGCGGTCGGGATGAGGGTGATTGCGTCGATGAGTCCACCCTGGATTCCCTGAAAGATTGAAAAATCCTCGATGAGGAGGAGTAGTTCAAGTCCCTGCTCGCGTAGGTCGAGGCGTAGTTCGACGAGGAGTTGTTTGAGGTCATCCCCCCCAATTCCGAAGACCTCACTGACCGCAGGTCCGAGCTGCTCGTTGAGCATCTTCGCTGCAAGATCGCGCAAGCTCACGTCGCTGGTCAGCACTCCTGCAACACTTGCAGCATCAGCGCCGGCCTTGCTGACGTCATCGACTGAAAGGTTTAGGTCCGTTGCGCTGAATCCGAAGGCATCCTCTTTGTCCTCTGTGCCCTTGCCGGAGAGTTTCTCCCGCACCAGGCGTGCGATGAGGCCATCATCGGCAAGGAGACGGTTGCGGAACACGGGATCACCGAGTAGGGCCGGCAGGCCTGTTGGCGAGGCAAGATATTCGCGAAGTTCGTTCTCTTCGGGTGTGCCGTCCTTGCGTGCCCCCCGAGTCTCTACGAGGACGGCGAGAGCATTGCGCAGGCGGAGTCGTGCCTCGGTCTCGTCCGAGGCGGCGTCGACGGCAGTGGCCACCCTGGCGCGCAACTCCTCGGCCCGCTTACTAGTGGCATGTTGAAGAATGAGTTCAAGGATCCCGCGGAGCGACATCCGATGCTTCGGGACAAAGATCAGCCTGGTCTTGTCCGTAGTCTTCAAGTTGACCCGGAGCCAGCGAACCAGATGCGACTTCCCCGTACCCGACTTTCCGAGGATCGGAATGATGGGCTGGTCTTCTGGCAGCTCCTGGACGGCACGCAACAGGGACTGCTCGTCGACGACGGTGCCGCCGACGGCGCTGTCCACTTGATCGCGTCGAATGATCGGAATCGAAGTATGCGTTGCGAGGAACACCCCATCTGAAGTGCTCTCCGCCTCCACGGGAATGATCGCCGACGCCTCATCGGCCCTCCAGCACGCAACAGGAAGGTCACCCCGCCAACTCATATTTTCCTCCTCCAAACAGGGTGACGTGTGTCCGGCGACTGCTGTCGAACCGCGAGAGGCGGACACCATCAGCGTCAGGCAGGGTGTCTAATACCAGTCGACCGCGGTCCTCCAGGACACGCAGCGCCTGCCCCACAGAACTGTCGACACAGTCTTGTGCGACGCCTGGATCAGGGTCTGCGCCGATCAAGGACCTGGTAAGAGAAACGCGGACAAGACCACCGTGAAGAACGGGCAATTTGGTCGCCAGGCGATTGAGGAAGTCGCCGATCGGGATCTGCCCGGCCGGCAGTTCATCCAGTACGTCGTCGATTGCGATGATAGGCAGGGGTACGAGCCCCGGTTTCGCTCGTACGGGTGAGGGCGAGGCCATGCCAAGCGCCAGTGCCCAACGGCCGAATGCGCCCCACCGCGTATCGTTCGTGATAGCCCAAGTCTCGTTGCTCTGGCCGGGGAACTGAGCCTGCTGCAGCGTCTGGACGTTGTCTGCCCACGACAGGGGACGTCCGAGTGCGTCCTGTGCGAGAAACCAGGAGAGTGCGCGAGCCAGGTCGCGTGCGCCACTTGTATGACCCTCACCTGTGACCGTACGCCAGGGGTCGCCGTCTCGATCTAGATTTAGAGCATGCATCTGTAGTGCACGACGGAACTTCGCTGGCGACTGCGTGGTACCGCTGTTGGTGGCGGTGTCGGTCACAGTGATCACGCCGGACTTGTCGAGGGAGAGCATCCCGATTGTCCGAAAGGCGAGCAGAGTGTTCCTGATGCCGTCAGGCGCAGTGCTGCTGTCGTTCAGCCCTGGCGGCTTGAACACCTCAACCAACTCTTCCTCGGTCCAGGGACGCCTGGACTCGATGAGGAAGTTGATGATGGCACGACCGAGGCCAGGAAGGCTTCGCGGCGGGTTCAGGACAGCCATCAGAGTCTCCTGAGGAAGTCATCGATGTTCCAGTGCGGGCTCCGGATATTTTTGACAAGTTCGTCCGGATATGCCGGGTCGTGCATGTTTTCGGGTACTACCACCACTCGTAGTGGGCCGCTTGTTGGAGCGAGCCATGATGTAGGAGGCGTATCCCCGTGGTCGATCAAGATGAGGCTCGGTACCGACAGACGAGTAGGTATTCCGCGTGTACGTATTGCCTCCATGGCCACCATGCCCTCGTCGGCGAACCGTGATGCTGTGCTTATCGCTGGGAGCGCCAGCAGTGTCGCTGAGGCGACGATGCCGCGTATGCCATTGGTGACGCATGCCTGGACGAGATTGCTCAGTGTGCTGCGAAGGCGTCCATCGGCATATGTCACCACGAGGCTGCGATGGCCGATTGCCAGAGCCTCCAGCGCCGAACTGGTCCTCCTGTCGAGGTCAGGTACGAATGCTTCCGCAACGAGTGGACGCGCGGCCCGAAAGTTGGGTTCATGAATATGCTTGTCCGCAGGACACCCTGAGCACGCTGGCGAAACGGTCTGGGACGCGTGCATAGTGCCTATGTTTGTGTAGGAGTATTCCTCGCTGAGCACATGCCCCCAGCAGTCGTCTCTCGCCAGTAGGCGGGCCACTCGCGCCATTGAGGCTGATTCGGATTCCTTGATCTCTGTGCGTACCCGCTGTAGGGCAGCTTCGATGGTTTGCCGGTCTAGGTTGGCGACATTAGGGCGAAGCCGTACCAGGACTTGGCGTATGAAGGTGGCCCACTCTGCATTGAGCCGTGCTTTCCACGATTCCTCGGACTCGTCAGGTGCGCGTTCGATCGTCGGAGGGGCCATCCTCTCGATAGTGATGAGGCCTGCGCGCTCCATGAGAACCAGTGTGTTGCGGTTCCATAACTGGTTGGAGTCTGAGGGATATTCGTTGTGCTCAGGTACGACGCCGGTGTCCAGGATCAGGCCTCCGGCCGCCCTATTTGAATGCATACGGTGCGAGCGCATGGCAACCCATCGGTTCCACGCCTTCGTGTTCCCGATCAAGGTTGTTGTCTCGATTTGCCGGCCCTCGCTGGTGTCGGAGTCGGCGGGTAGCCATACAGAGAGCGCGGCATGGCCGTCCCGCCCGGCGCGGCCGACCTCTTGGTAGAAGCGGTCGACTGAGGCGGGGACACACGCGTGCATCACCGTGCGTACGTCGCTCTGGTCGACGCCGAGGCCAAAGGCGCTGGTGCCGACCACGACGTCTATTGATGTCGGTTCGCCGTCGCCGGACCAGCTGCGCAGGATGTCGAGGCGTTCGGCGGAACCGATGTCTCCGTGGAAGACAGCGGTTCGGGCGAAGCCAACTTCCCGTAGGCGCCCGGCGATGATTTCGGCTGGTCTCTTCTTGGTGGTGTAGATGATCGCGGGCCGAGGGAGATGATGCAGCGCCTCAACCACGCGTTCGATGCGGACAGTTGGCGACGACGTGGTGCCGAGGAGGTACCGCAACTCGGTGCGCAGGAAGGTCGAACCGACGAACAGTGAGTCGGTGGTGCCTGCGAAGAGTTGATCGTTCAGCAGAAGGCTGGATGCTGAGAGGGTTGCGCTCAGGAGCGTGACGCGTGGTGGGGCATGTCCGGCGCCTGTCGCGACTTCGCGGAGTTCGCCTACCAAGGAGGCGACGATCTGGAACTCGGGCCGGAAGCTAAGGCCCCACAAGCGCACCAGGTGTGCCTCGTCGATGACAAGGTGGGTGAGTTGGCCGGAGGCCGTCAGAGTCCGGAGCAAGGAGGCGAGTCCGGAAACGAGAGCCTCGGGCGAGGTGAGGAGAATCCGTTGCGTCCCATCGCGCAAGCGTTCTTTGATAGTTTCGCGTTCTTCTTCGGCGCGATCACTGTAGTAGGCCAACTCTCGGGGGAGTTCGGACGTTGGGAATCGTCCCCGTAGCTGGCGCTCCTGATCGAGGGCCAAGGCGGTGGTGGGCACCACTATGACAGTGGTCCCTTCCGGACGAAGCAGACCGGGAGCCAAGCCGACAATCGACTTGCCGGTGCCGGTAGGCAGGACCACGTGCAGGGTGGAAGCTGGGTCCGCCAGTGCGGCGGTTCGGATCGCACTAGCCTGACTGAGCGAACGGTAGTGGTCGATGTCGGGAGCGATCGAGTTCAACGCGGGATCCACCGGCACCGGGGTATCCGGGCGGGCGTAGGTAGGCACTTTCGTCCCGTTGGCCAATACATATGGGCCAGGGCTTGCGCAGGCAAGATCGATCCAGCGGGGATCGCCGTGGAGCCAACTGGGCGCCCAAACATTGCCGAGTCGAACGATGTGCCGGGTGGCTCCAAACCGTTCTGCGTACAGGCTGGCTCGCTTGAGCGCGTTTAGTTCGACGCCGCGTTTGTGAAGGTCGATCTCCAGTCCGTGGTTGCGCCGACCGGTGACTCCTACCTGGTGGCGGAGCACCTGACCGAGCAAAGCCGCAACGTCACCACTGATCGCGGCCCCCGGCACGTTGGACTGCCACGCGTCCACGAGTCGACGGTGCGGTCCGCTGAGGTGTTTTGTCGGCTCCGAGTTCCCGAGAAGAATGCGCTGAACGATGTCAAACTGAGCGGTCACGCGTATCCGTCCTGCTCGAAGCTGCGCCCCGAGACAATGACCACACCGGTGCTGTCTAGGCGGAGCAAAGGCATCCGGACGGCTGCTGTCAGAGCCTGACCGACCATGGATTCGATTCTTATCTCCTCTTCGAGAATGGCGCGCTCGTTCCCGTCTGAACGCACGGCGCGCAACCTCAGTTGGTTAAGTCTTGTCGCCATGTCGGCCTCCGCGAGCGCCAACGCCCGCGTCTGGGCCTGGACCACGACGTCGTCGCCGCGAATCAGGTGCTGAGCGGAGTTCTCGACCGATCGCCAGCGTTGCCCCCATCTCTCGGCCGGCACTAATTCGTATGCGCGCTCGATCCGCTTCCGGTTAAGGGCGTAGTCACCTCCATCCCTACCGGTGATCGGTTTCGCATACGGTGCTTGTAGGGCGTTAAGGTGTCGTTCGTCGGAGAGCGGATTTCCATCCTCGTCCATCCACACCGTAACGATAAGAGGCGGAAATATCCCGTCGGCTCGGCGCCTCAGCGATGGCCGATCGAAGCGCCCGTCGGTCAGTGTTGCCGCCAGTCGACGAAATTCATCAGCCTCGCTGGTAGCCCCAAATGGGTTCACCTCGATGGCGTAGTCAAAGCGATAGACAGGGCACTCCTCGCGCGGCCAGTCCGGAAGCCAGCGCCACATGCCGAATGCACGGCCACGATCGTCATTCCAAAGAAAGTCGGAGACTGCGTCGATGAACTGATCGCCATATCGGTAAAGGCGAACATTTTCATGTTCGACCGCCACCGTGCGTACGAACGTGCCACGATGACCAGTGAGTGGTACGAAATCGCGCTTAAGCCTCCAGGCAGGAACGAGTGGGATCTGGGCCTGCCCGCTGGGGAGTTTTCCGATCGGTTCATAGCCGCCTATCGTGTGCACGGGATCACCGACAGGCTCGAAGCGGAGGTTCCCGATGGCTCGCCGGGAGGACAGCAGGGCATCAGTGAGGTCAGCGAACGAGGATGCCTGATTCTCGAAAGCCATCATCTGACCGTACACAGATCGCTCGTCGGTGGGCGACTCGATGCTGTCCAGGGCATCCTGTTCACGTACGCGCTCAACTTCATCATCCAGGATCGTGCGAACCGTATCGATTGCCTCATCAACTGCATCGACGCCCTGCTCGAACAACATTTGCCATGCGGTGTCCGTGGCCAGATCCACCGCGCGTTGCAGGCTGGCCACGGATTTGTCGAAAAGCCCGAATCCTTCTGTGAGGATCCTCATCCACGCCTCTGCAAACGACTCTGTCTCCCCCGGTTCCGCTACCCAGTAGGAACGCCAGGCGCTACCGTCACGACGAACATCCCAGCGATCACACCTGCCGATGCGCTGCTCAAGGCGATTCGCTCCCGGTGGCACGCCCACGTGGACTAGTAGGTCGGCGAACTGGAGGTTGCGTCCCTCCTCGGCGGAGGAGTCAGCGACGAGGATGGACGCCGATCGGGTCTGTTCGAAGGTTAGAACAGCCTTCTCGGACATAGTGGGCGGATCGCTCGCCACGTGCTGGAGGACGTTGTTCGGGAGCAGTTTGCGGAGTTCTTCGGCTACTTCTGTGGCCATGTCTGGCGTTGGGCAGAAGACGACCGCCCGTTCACGCGCCCCGAATCGATAGGTCAGTGCGTCGACCAAAGGGCGCGATATCCCGTATTGACGGCTAACGAGACGGAGGTCGCTATCGATCCGATCGAGGGCGTCCTGCTCACCCTGTGTCGCTGCTACTCGCGATCGCGCCCAGCGGCGGAGTCCGTCTGAATCCAGAGCCAGCGAGACTGCGGTCGCCAAGGCAGACGCCGCCTCGCGGCGGGCCTCCTGGTCGGACTCGCGGGCCGCAAGGGCCTCCTGGCGCCAGTTATCCAGAAGACGAGTTACGTCAAGGACGATAGGCGATTCGAGGGAGATCGGCTCTGGGCGGAGACGCCCGGTGACTCGGTAGGACCCTTCTAGGGCAGTTGTGCGACGGGTGCGTAGCATGCGGCGGTGGACCCGGTACACCTCGGAGATGTGTGTGCGGAGCGAGTCGATCGCCATGGATAGGGCGTCCTGGTCTCGTTCCTCGATAGTCTTCTTCGCCCTAGCAACCAAGGCGGTCACTTCTGCGTCTTCGGGAAACGCTGTATCGATCTCGGCGAGACGATTCCTTAGCAGGACACCGGGCAGTCCCGGTCGTAGTCCGAGAAACAGTCGGCCGAGACCACCTCGGGCCTTCAGGAGCTCTCTCAGGTCCTCGACCGTAGTCTCGCGATACACAGCAGGGTCGAGCCACTTGAGCATCGAGAGGAATGCCTCTTCGTTGTGCAGTGCCGGCGTCGCTGAGAGCAGCAGGAGGCGTGGACTCACGGTCGTGATCTCGGCGAGGCGAGCATAGCGAGCGGACAACTCCTTCTGCTCGCTATTCGCTAGGCGGGCAAGATTATGCGCCTCGTCAACCACTACCAGATCGGCGCGATCCCAGGTGTCGGGTTCGTCGTCGCGAGCAAAATTTATCCGAGCATCCGGAAAATCGTGAACCCGAAACTTGCTGATCAGTTCCCGACGCCATTGTTCGACGAGAAATGGCGGAAGAACCAGTTGCACCGTAAGATACGGATTGTCCAAAAGTAATTGCCGGATAACAAGACCAGCCTCGATTGTCTTGCCGAGGCCGACCTCATCTGCCAGCAGATACCGTTGCACTGGGTCCTGCAATACCCGCCACGCCGTTTCGATCTGATGTTTGTAGAGTTCGATGCAGCTCGACAGGGCCCCCCGCATGCCATGCGCCGCCGAGCGCTGCGCGAGGATGCTCTGCAGGAAGGGGCGACGCATGTCGGCCAGAAGAGGAGACTCCAGCAATCCTGTGCTTGCGAAACCGACAGGGTCGGTCAGTGGGCGATCCCCGCGGACGTACAGGTCCTTTTCGGTGACATAACCCTCCCATTCGTGTCCACGCACATAGATGTCCCGTTGTGCTGTGGTTTCAACGATCCGACCCGAGCGCCACCTATCGTCAGCAAGCCAGAAAACCCTGAGTTCTGGAGCCAGAGTGAACCGCTTCAGGCTCGCCCTGGGGACGGTTTCGCGATGGCGCTCGTCCGGATGCTGTCCAGGAGTGTCGAAGTACTCGAGGACCAAGTCATCACCGTCTCGACCCACCAGTTTTCCGGGCCCCAGTGTGTTGGCGCTAGACATGAGCAGGTCGCCACGGTTCAACGATGTGCTCCGGGAGCCACGGCTACGTGCCTCTGGACCGTTCCC
Source organism: Nonomuraea sp. NPDC050328 (assembly GCF_044459405.1). Lineage (NCBI taxonomy): Bacteria > Bacillati > Actinomycetota > Actinomycetes > Streptosporangiales > Streptosporangiaceae > Nonomuraea > Nonomuraea sp. NPDC050328. The sequence goes on from NZ_JBITIW010000010.1 coordinate 206,961, forward strand.
ACTCTTCACGTCGGAACGGGTGGTCGTTACGTTCTTCACGTGACCATCGGCGCTGCGTGATCCGCGGCATTGCGGGAAGCGTGAACAACCCCAAAAGTAGTTGCCTGCGTTACGTCCTCGGGATGCGACTCGCATCACCATGCTGGAACCGCACAGGGGACACAGGACACCCTCATCCGTCAAGTGACGTCCCTCCGCCGTGGGCAGTACGCCCCGCGACGATCTGAAGGTGTGTCGGTGCTGACATTCACCTGTCCACACTGCTCCCGCATTTACTCCTGCCCCTGATCAGCGCCCGCCGCCATGCGTCCCCCTCGGCCCAACCGTGACACCCTCGCCGGCCCTCTGGGATCGCGTGAGAAGGTCGGTGTAAATGGCCAAGCGTAAGGCAAACCCCAAAAAGGACATTCTCCAAGGACTGTCCTGCCATTCGGGGCTCCCTCGCACGGCTCCCGACGACCAGGAAGTCCGCAATATACCACGACCCGGGGCCTCCTGCACCGTTATGCCGCTCTCAAGTACGAGTTATGGGTGCGCCATAATTGGTATTCCTAACGGTGCCTTGTCATCTCAGGGCTGTCCGATACAGAGAGCGCCCCTTAGTGTCGCCGAGAAGGACGGCCCTTACCTGGTCCTTCCCTCTTGCTCGCCTTGGGACGATCAGGGCTATGACTAAGCGGTGTTGCTGCGCTTCCCTCCTTACCGTGGACCACAGCAACCCCGGTATCCGGTGGCAAGGCCTGACGTAGGAGGGCCGCGGCAGCCGATCGCCCCGACCACGTATGGCGAGTACCGAAGTCGGCGATCGTCCCGCCTCACCCGTCCATGATCTCCCAAGACCTTTAGGCGCAGTGGATACCACTAGGTTCATGCGAATCCAGCTCCTCTCCCTACGCTCATCGCCCCGGCAGGGGCTTGAGTGGCGAACGTCTTCCTAGTTCGCGCCAGTGCCTGTAAAGCTCCTGGCGCTATCGATGGCCGTGATGACCTTCAACTAGTCCAGTCCAGGCCCCGCTGTGTGGCAGGCGCGTGGGCGGCGCTGGTCGCGACCGGCCGGAGAGCCGCAGCGCGGCCAGCGACCGCCCGACGCACGGCAGACCGCCGCCGGCGGGCTGCCCTTGATGACGTACAGATATTTAGCTTTCAGTCCACCGGCGTGACTAAGTCGATCTTGATTGGCCTACTTGCCGCCCTCACGTTCGCTGCATGAGCGTGTATGGCCTGGCTGCCGCCCAGATGGTTTCGAGGCTGGCAAGGTAGGTCGCTGTGGCCGCCGGCGGATCGATGGCTCGTAGGTGGATGACGGGTGCTTGAGCTGCGGGTGTGCCGTAGGCGTGGGCATTGATCAGCAACTCGTCATCCGCCCGGTAGATCGAGTTGTAGAGCACCGTCTCGTGGATGCGTATCTCAACGTTGTCGACACCGCTCAGCGTGCCGTACAGGACGAGGGCGTTCTTCACGCGAGCGGCCATGACCTCCGCGCCGATGCCCTCGTCGGTGCCGCGGGCGGCGACCTGGGGAGCGTCGGGGTCGCCGAGGAGGACGCGTATCTTCACGCCGGCGCGGGCTCGGTCGGCCAGGAGGCGAAGGATCCCGGTGTCCTCGGCCAAGAACAGGCTGCTGTAGGTGAGGATGCTGATCTCGCGTGACGCTGACTGGAAGAGTAGTCGCCACGCGGCCTGCGGAACCGCCCACCGGTGGGGATAGATCGCTTGGACCTCTTCGGGGATGGCGCGGCGTGGTTCGGCGAGGTCGGGCCAGAGGTCGGCTTCGTCGACGTGCAGGAGGTCGGCCACGGCCCACCGGTGGCGTGGGTGTGGAGTGCGGCCCTTGATCCAGCGGCTAACTGTCTTGGGGTCGACGGCGAGATGTGCGGCCACGTCCACTGGTTGAAGGCGGGCGTTGTTCAGGGCTTGCCGCAGATGGTCGTTCATGGGCGCACCTCCCGAGGGGATCGGGCGTTCTGCCTGGGAAGTTAACACGAGACGTCCCTAGACGTCCCTGAGTTGCGGTGTAAAGGTTCCCGGCTGCGGGCGAACCTCGAACGTACAGACCGTGACGACGAAGGGACAGCCCGGTCATGAACAGCACCAAGGAACGCCGGCGAGCCTGCGAGGAGACGCTGCTGGCGGCGCTACGGAACGAGCTGGTGGAATGCGGAGTGGACGCCGCGTTCCTCATCGAGGACGACGGACGTCCGGGAGTCGAACTGCCCGACGCGACGGGCTCGCTTCGCCGCGTCTACGTCCACCTCCAGTTCCGCTGGTTCTACTGGGGCGACGAGCCGGACGAGAGGACTTCGTGTCTCGACCTCCCCGCCGCGGTCGAGCGCATCCGGCAGGCCGCTCAGCAGGGCTGGCGAGAAGGAGAACAGGGAGAGCTCAGCTTCAACCTCAAGAAGATCGCCGACGCGTACGGCCTCTGAGACGTCGATCGACAGTGCCTAGATGGCTGACCGGTTGGCGGGTCTACACGCAGCTCGTCGACCGGCTGAGAGAACGGATCGAGATGAACATGTACCCAGAAGGATCGATGATGCCCTCGGAGGCCGCGCTGTCCGCGGAGTTCGGCGTCGCCCGCAACACCGTACGGCGGGCACTGGCCGTTCTGGAGGCGGAAGGGCTGATCCAGACGATTCCCGCGAAAGGCCGGCTGGTCCTCGGCGGGAGCAAGACCAGGGACGAGCCGTACCTGTACCAAGGCATCGTCCGGGAGCTGCGCGGACAGATCGAGCGCGGGGAACTGGCGCCCGGTGGTGCAGTGCCCAGCGAGTCGATATTGCGGCGGGCTCATGGAGTCTCGCGCAGCACGGTCCGACAGGCGCTCGCGGTCCTGCAGCAGGAAGGGTTGATCGTGGCCGAGCACGGCCGCGGGCGGTACGTGCGCAGGTGAGACGTCCTAGGACGTCCTGCAGCGCGTACTGGATGAATCCCGACGCGATATGCCTATCGTGGACAGCGTGGGACAAGCTGAATGGGCTCATGACCTCGCCAAAGACCTGCTTGCGACGACACTTCCCCGGCGCTGGGCGCACACCCAAGGGGTGGCAGCCCGCGCCATGTCGCTGGCTTCCATCCTCGGCGACGAGGCCGACACCCTGACCGCCGCCGCCTACCTGCACGACATCGGATACGCGCCGAACCTCGTCGACACGGGGTTCCATCCGCTGGACGGTGCGCGCTATCTGCGCGACGTTCACCAGGCCGACGACACGCTGTGCCGCCTGGTCGCTCACCACTCCTGCGCCGTCAACGAGGCGCTTGAGCGGGCCCTGTTCGTGGAACTCACCGCGGAGTTCGACGAAGAGCGCCCAGAGCTAGTACAGGCGCTGACCTACTGCGACATGACCACCGGTCCGGACGGCCGGCACCTCGACGTCACGGAACGGCTCGCCGAGATCCACTCTCGCTACGGTCCCGAGCATCTGGTCAGCCGGTCGATCACGGCCTCGACGCCGTGCATCCTGTCCGCGGTGCGGGCGGTGGAGGCGGCGCTATCCGAGGTACGGCAGGTCGGCGCCGGCTAGGTAGTGCTCGATCCGCATCCGCATCGAGCGGTCCATCCGCAGTGAAGTGATCTGCTCGCGAGGGACCCAGCGGACCTCGCGGGACTCATCGCTTGGCGTGGGTTCGCCGCTGACCGCCCGGCCCGTCAGGACCAGTGAGAACTCCTGGCGGGCCTCGCCGTTGGAGGTGTACAGGATCACGTGCCGGGGGTCACTGTAGGTGCCCACCAGGCCGGTGATCTCGCACGCGATGCCGGTCTCTTCGAGCGTCTCCCGCACCGCGGCTTGGGGAATCGACTCACCCAAGTCGATCGCGCCGCCGGGGACGGCCCAGTTGTCGTTATCGGTGCGGCGGATCATCAGCACCTCGCCCGCGCCGTTCGTGACGATGACGTTCACGGACGGCACCAGGCTGTTGGGCTTGGGAGCGTCGGGGTCGTCGTAGTAGTCGATCCGCTTGGCCATGGCTCAGGACCCTATCGGCCTGGCCCCGTCCCAGACTCGCTCAAAGCTGTTTGCGTAGGTAGTGACCATATCCCCGCCGACGACCCTACGAAGGTGGAAGACCGGGGCATTGCCTGCAGGCACTCCGTACACGTGGGTGTTGACGAGGAACTGGTCGTCGGCCCGGTAGATCGAGTTGTACAGCACCGTGGAATGCAGCCGGAACTCGACGTTGTCACGTTCCCGCAAAGACCGGTACAGGACGAGGACGTTTCGGATCTTGAAGGCCATGCCCTCATCGATCCCCTCGTCCTTTCCACGCTGGGCTACTTCAGGACAGTCCGGGTCGCCGAGCAGGATTCGAACCCGAACGCCGGCGTCGGCCTTTTCGCCGAACATGCGCACGATCCCGGCGTCGTCGGCGAGGAAAAGGCCGCTGTAGACCAGCACGCCGATCTCTTCGGACGCGTCAGCGAAGAGTCGTCCCCACACGTCCCTGGGTACTGCCCAGCGGTGCGGATAGACGGTGACGATCTCGGACTCGGAGGCTGAGGCGACCTGATCGCGGGTCAGCGCCTCCGGCCACAGGTACGTCTCCTCGGTTTCGAGATAAGAAGCCACCGCAAAACGGTGCTTTCGGTACGGCGCTCGCCCCTTCGTGACCCACCGTTCGACGGTTTTCGGGTCGACCGCGATGGCCTCCGCGAGCTGGGCGATGCTCACGCCGCGCTGCAACAGGGCCGCTCGTAGCCTCTCGTTCGCCATGTCACCTGCCAAGAGGACGTCCGGGGACGTGGCCATCGTAGGACGGACGTCTTGAACATGTCCCGTCGTGTAGTGATCTCGTCCTAACTCTCCGTCGCATTCTCGATTCACAACGCCGAGAGCAACGGAAGGAGAGGTGATCGCATGACTGACGAGATCTACCCCGAGCCCACGTGCGAGTGCAGCGCCCAACTGGAGCGCGGGCAGGCTCGCTGCCGCAAGTGCCTGGCCCGGGGCCGCTGGCTCAGGAAGCAGACGGCCAAGAGGCACGGGCGGCGCATCAAGACCCGACGTCCCCCGCGTAACCCGCGCGGCCTCACCCTGAGGGGAGTGAGCTGGACGTGATCGCACTGATCATCGCCGCGCTGCTGGGAACCGCGCTGGTCGCGGGTTACATCGCCGTCCTGGTCGGCATCCGACGTGAGGACAAGGCCCTGAGCCTGCGCAGCCGGCCGACCGGCGTATCCGCGGCGCTGGCTCGGAAGGTCACCGGTTGCTACGTCCGGAACGGGGTGTCGTGGACGTAGCCAACTGCTCCTCGACTCGCGCCAGTCGCACCGACAGCTCCTGTACGGCGGAACGCAGCTCGGCCACCTCGTCGGCCACGTCGCCGGACGCGGGTTGGTCGGTGTCCTGGACGAACACGCCCTTGCCCTGTTGGCCGATCACCAGGCCCTCATTGCGCAGGATGCCGACGGCCATCTTCACCACCGACAACGACGCGTCGTAGCGCTCGGCGAGCTGAGCCGTAGAGGGCAGCGGGGTTCCGGGCGCGAGGGCGCCGCCTCGGATCTGCGCTCGGAGATCGTCGGCGATCTGGAGATAGCCGGGCCGCCCGGTGTTCTTGACCATCGCACACCATCACACCACGAAACACCAACCAAGACACATATCCCGGTGACGGGCGGGCCTCTGACCCGCTGCTGTCCCGGAAGGTGATTGTGGCCGCCTCCAGCGCCGCGCCCACCGCGAGGCCGCCGTCGCCCAGCGCGTGCACGGTCGTGTAGTACTTCAGCGTGTCGCCGCTGTTGAAGAAATCCTGGGCGGCCGCGGGGTTTTTACCCAGCGCCGTCATCACGTCCGCCATCGGGTGCCGCCCGTGAGAGCCGGAGCTGATGGATGCTCGCTGGGCGGCGTCCATCTTCCTGGCCACCTCCAGCAGGAACGCGCTGTTGTAGGTGCCATGGGTGAGGACCCGAGCGAGACCCCTGTGCGGGCCGAGCTTGAGGTCCGAGGTGAGCCCACGTCGCCATTCGGAGCTGAGCTGTGCGCTGGCCGCGCCCAGTGCCGTGCCGAGGGCGGCCAGCAGGCGTTGCGCGTCTTTGTCCTTCTCATCGAGTACGGCTGTGGCGGCCACGTCCTTGAACTTCTCGGGTCCCAGCGCATTCAGGAGCTTGAGCGCGAACTGAGGGTCCTTCGCATGCTTTTCCAGTTGGGCCAGGGCCTGCTTGTTCACCTCGGAGCTCTTCGCGCTTTGCTGCAGGAAGACCGCTGCCGCATACGCGTCAGGATCGTGAGATACCTTTTTGTGCAACTCCTCGTCGAACCCGATCAGACCGCTCCCGGACGACACCTTCCACGTGTCGTTCATCGCCTTGATCGTGTCGTTGCGCCGTTGCAGCTCAGGTTTGGTGGCGCGGATCCATATCTCCGCCTCCCGCATCGCGCTCAGCCCTGAGATATCCAGCTCCAGCTTCTCCAGGGCGCGCCGCACCGCGGGCTCGTTCCTCCGCAGCAGGTCGCCGACTCGGGAGAACAGGGACTCGAACCGGTCCATCACATCCGGGTTGATCCCGGAGTACTGAGTGTCGAACGGCTTGGGTTGTAGCTCCAGGGGTGGCTCGGTCATGACCGGCCTCCGGCATCTTCAGCGGACATGCGCAGGCTATCTCCCATCCGGATTCACCCCGAGGCCTCCCACCCGAACTGATATGGGCGGAGGCTCGCCGAAAGTACGCATCCCGCTCGCGGGCGGGTTCAATCCGAAGGGCGTTTCCGGTTGCGATCTACCGGAAACCCTCGCGCTGTCGTGGCAGCCGACAAGAAGTGAGCTGCCTAGCTAAGGCCGAGGGGGTGTCGTTCGAAGGATTGGGTTCGGCAGCGAGAATCGTGGTCCTCGGGTGGCCTGCGTCACCACCAAGATCATCCCGCATATGTCCCGTGATCAAGGTCCTACGGCTGCACACGGCTGCTCTCGGCGACCTACCCGGGTCTGGAAAGCAAAAGACCTGCGGCTGAGAAACCGCAGGTCAGAGGCCAAAATGCCTGGTGGAGAAGAGTGCCCCCGGCAGGATTCGAACCTGCGGCACCCGCTTTAGGAGAGCGGTGCTCTATCCCCTGAGCTACGGAGGCGGATCTCCCTAAGCCTAGCGAAAGCTGAGGGCGCTCCGCACCAGCCGCGCACTACAGCGGGCGGGAGGGAGGTCATAGCCTGCCTGAACTGCGGTAAAGCCATGACAAGGCTACTCATAGGCGTTCACCGGAGCTGGCTAACGTCACCACGGTGACCAGAGGACGGGGTAAACGGACGCGCGGGCGGGAGCGGGGGAGGCGGCCGGTCGCGTTGGGGGTGGCCTTGGTGGCGCCGGCGATTCTGGCCGGGGGGCTGATGGTGGGGGAGTTGGGGTATCGGGCCGGGCTGGAGGCCGGGGGCACTGAGGGGCGGAGCGAGGGGGCCCGGGTGGTGCCGTTGCGGGAGGCTGAGGGGGCTCGGTGGGTGGAGGTCAGGGTGGTGGCGTTCGAGCCGACCTGGGCGCCGGCGCCGCCGCATCCGGATGTGACGTATGAAGGGGTTTTGCCGGAGCCGGTGTCGGCGGCGCCTCGGCCGGTGGTGGCGGCTGAGGTGCCGGAGGTGAGTTCGTCGGTGGTGCCGCGGGAGGTGGAGCCTCGGACGAGGGCGAGGCCGAGTCCGCGGGTTGAGAGGCGGGTGCGGCCGCGGGCGGGGTGTCCGGGGGAGTGGCGGGAGACTTGGTTGTGGGAGCTCTGTCGGGAGCATGAGCGGCAGGCGGTGGAGGAGTTGCCGCGGGCCTGAGAGGCGGACGGCGATGACACGGGTCTTGTTGGCCTGAGCTGGAGGCGGCGGTGCCCGTCTTGCTGGCGTGAGTGATGGGCGGCAATGCGGGGCCTTGCTGGCGGGAGTCGTGGGCGGCGACACGCCGGGTCTTGCTCGCGTGAGCGGAAGGCGATGCGTGGGAGGCCTGCAGGTGTGAGCGGTAGGCGGTGGAAGTGTCGCGCATGGGTGGCGGGTTCGGTGGGAGTTGTCGTGAGTCTTGAGCGGCGGCGCGGGGGAGTCGGCACACAGGGTGCCGCAAGCCTCTCAAGGAGCTGTAACGAGCGGCGTACAACACTAGGACGCACTGCTTCGGGCTCGCCGTAGAAGGGGTTGCGCGCAGCCTGAGGGATGGGTCACCAGCGCCGTCAGAACAAACCCCGGCAAATCCCCCAAGGTCCGGATGCCTGAAGGGTGTCGAGGTTGTCGCGGATCGACCGCAAAACGGACCGGCAACCCCGGTGAATGGGACATAACGGCTCTCCGGAGTTGGGTCCGGGCACTGAGGAGCCTGTAGTAACGTGCGTGCCTGACCAGGGTAACGAGTGGGCAAACGGAGGAGCCGAGGTGCCATCTCCCCGATCAGCGGGTCTGATCGCGGTCGTCATGGCCACGAGCTTCGTCGTCGGCGCCCCGGCGGCGACCTCGGGCACAGCGGCCGCCGCCCACAAGGGAGTCGCCCAAGAGGGAGTCCCCGTTACAGGCGGAGCCGAACAGGGATTCAAGGACCCCAAGGATCTGACCGAGCTCCGCAAGGAGGCCGAGAAGTCCGCCAAGGAGCTGGAAGCGGCCGACAAGGCCCTGGTGAAGCGCCGGACCGAGATAGCCACGGTGGAGAAGGAGCTCAAGACCCTGCTCACCGCCCTGTCCAAGGCGGAGAAGGAGCTGACCGTCCGCCGCCAGCCGGTGGCACAGATCGCCGAGACGCTGTACCAGCAGCCGATGAGCCAGGGGTTCATGTCGTTCATGTCCGGCGACGCCGGCGTGACCACGCTGCGGGCGATGGCCGACGCGGGCGAGATCGTGGCGGCACGGCAGCGCGAGGTGGAGGAGACGGGCCGGCTGCACGCGGAGGCGGCAAGGCTGGCCGGCGAGGCACAGGAGCTACGGGCCACGAACCTGCTGGCCGAGGCGCAGCTCTCCGCCGAGGTGGACCTGATCAGGCAGCGCTCGGACAAGATCGTCAAGTCGCTGACCCAGGCCCTGGTGAAGCTGGGCATCAAGGTCGACAAGGTGGAGCGGGACGCGCTCGGCTGCAACCCGCTTCAGATCAGCCTGGCCGACGACTACCCCAACGGCCTCATCCCCGGCAACCTGCTGTGCCCGCTGCAGCAGCGCGGGCACCAGCTCAGGGCGGACGCGGCGATCGCCTTCGTGAGCCTCAACGAGGCCTACCGGCGGCAGTTCGGCCGGGCCATCTGCGTCACCGACGCCTACCGCAACCTGAGCGAGCAGCAGTCGATCTACTACCGCCGCCCAGGTTTCGCCGCGGTGCCCGGACGGAGCAACCACGGGCTCGGCCTGGCGGTCGACCTGTGCGGAGGGGTTGAGCGCTTCAGGAGCGCGGAGTTCAACTGGCTGGAGAAGAACGGCAAGCGGTACGGCTGGATCCATCCGGACTGGGCGTACTCCAGCCCCTTCGAGCCGTGGCACTGGGAGTACGACCCCAAGTCCGATTCGATCCTCTAGGCGGCGGCCCCGACCTCGGCGCAGCAGTGGGAGCAGCGTCGGGCCTTGATCGGGATCTCCGTCAGGCACTCGGGGCAGTCGCGCGTGGTCTTCTCCTCCAGCGCCGCCCGGCGGTCGCGGAAGATCGTGTACGGCCGGACGATCAGGAAGTAGACCACCGCGGCGACCAGCAGGAACGAGATGACCGCGTTGAGGAACAGGCCGATCTTGAACTCGCCGGCACCGATGTTGAAGGTCAGCGCCGACAGGTCCGGCTGCCCGCCGATCGCCGCGATCAGCGGGTTGAGCAGGTTGGTGACGAAGGCGTTGACCACGGAGGTGAAGGCCGCGCCGATGACCACGGCGACGGCGAGATCGATGACGTTCCCCTGCATGAGGAACTTCTTGAATCCACTCATGCGACGAATCGTAGTGTAGAGATTACCCTGAGTGATGTTTAAGAATGATCGAGAGTCGCCCGCCGGCCTGCGCGGCAGCGAGCTGAGCTGCTTGTTCGGGGGTCGTGCCAAGCACCAGTAAAGCTCCGTGCTCGGAGTTTCCGGAGGGTGTGGACAGCACGGTGACCGCGTCGGCCACCGGCAGCGCGGCGGGTGACTCGTCCCAGGAGGCGAGCACGCCGATGGTGGAGCCGGGGCGCACCAGCCGGGCGGCGTCGGGGTCGGCGATCCGCACCGGGGTGGCGACCTGCCCAGCGGGCAGCCGCGCGAGCAGGGAGTCGCCCAGCAGGCGGACGTCGGTGAAGGGCTCGCCGCGCCGCATGGGGGCCGCGAGCACCTTGCCCACCGGGTCGGCCGCGAGCGCCCCGTCGGGCACCACGGCCCGCGGCAGCCGTACGGTATGCGCGTCTCCGGCCCCAAGCACGCCGGGAGCCAGGTCGCGGGCGGCGACCAGCACCTGGACCGTCGATCCGGCCCCCGGACGGAGGGCGGACAGCACGCAGAGCAGGGCCACCCCCGTCAGTACGGCCGCGATGAGCCGGCGGCGCCGGCCGAACCGGCGGATCCAGGCGTGCATCAGGGCAGCTCGAAGGGGAGCTTGATGCCGTCGAGGGCCGAGCCGCAGGAGCAGGTGCGCTCGCGGGGCAGGGCGGCGACCGCCTCGGAGACCAAAGTACGCATCCGGGCCACGTTGGCGGCGAAGAAGGCGAGCACCTCCTCGTGCGTCACGCCCTCGCCGGCCTCGACCCCGGCGTCGTGGTCGGTGACCAGGGACAGCGAGGTGTAGCAGAGGGCCAGCTCGCGGGCCAGGACGGCCTCGGGGAAGCCCGTCATGCCGACGATGCTCCAGCCGTTGGCGGTGAACCAGCGGGACTCGGCGCGGGTGGAGAAACGCGGCCCCTCGATGACCACGAGGGTGCCGCCGTCGATGGTCTCCCAGTTGGCCGAGCGCGCGGCCGACAACGCCACCGAACGCCCGGTGGGGCAGTAGGGGTCGGCGAGCGAGACGTGCACCGCGCCGTTCAGGTCGTAGAACGTCTGGACGCGCCCCGAGGTGCGGTCCACGAACTGGTCGGGGATGACGAGCGCACCAGGCCCGATCTCCGGCCGCAACGAGCCCACGGCGCTGGGCGCGAGCACCTGCGTCACGCCCAGCGCCCGCAAGGCCCACAAGTTGGCCCGATAAGGGATGCGGTGCGGCGGGAAGCGGTGATCGCGCCCGTGGCGCGGGATGAAGGCGACGGAACGGGAACCGATGCGGCCCACCGTGACGACGTCGCTGGGCGGGCCGTAAGGAGTCGAGACCTCGATCTCCTCCGCGTCGTCGAGCAGCGAGTAGAACCCCGAACCGCCGATGACGCCGATCTCAGCGCGAGTGACCATGGCGCTGAGACTAGCGGGCGCCCGTGACCGTCATCCGCTCCAGAATCGCGTTCTGTGGATAACCGGCTAGCTGGCCGCGGCGGCCGGCTTGCTGGCCTCGGAGGAGGTCGACGCGGGGGTCTTCGTCTCCGTGGCGCTCTTGCCGTTCGTGCCCGACGCGGTCGTCGACGCGGTGGAGGTCGAGGAGGACGAGCGGTTGTCGGTGCGGTAGAAGCCCGACCCCTTGAAGACGATGCCGACGGCGGAGAAAACCTTGCGGAGCTCACCCTCGCAGGAGGGGCAGACCGTCAGGGCGTCGTCGGAGAACTTCTGGACGACCTCGAGCGGCTCACCGCAGTCGTTGCAGACGTACTGATAGGTGGGCACGACGCTCCTCCCGTGGAAACTCTGGCACTCTACCAACGCGACTGCTAATCATAAACGACGCAACCGGCTGACTCATTCCATACCGCGCTCGCCGTGCCACCCGGCCAGCTTGCCGCGCCGCGAGACCGCGCGCAACCGGCGTTCGACCTGCTCACGGCAGCTCGCCGCGGTCACCACGAGGACCTGGTCGTCCACGCGCACGCGCGTGGAGTCGGTCGGCACGAACGAGCGGCCCTCCCGGACGATGAGCGTGACCTGCGCATCGGCCGGCAGCCGCAGCTCGAAGATCTCCACACCGTGGAGCTGCGAGCCGGGCGGCACCTTGATCTGGAGCAGGTCGGCGTTGAGCTCCTCCAGCGGCGCCGACTCCACCTCCAGATCCAGCGCCTCGCCGGGCCCGTCCAGGCGCAGCACGCGGGCGAGGAAGGGCAGCGTCGGCCCCTGGACCAGGGTGAACACCACGACGATCACGAAGACCTGGTCGAAGAGGTCCTCCGAACCCGGCACGCCGCTCGCCCACGGGATGGTCGCCAGGACGATCGGTACGGCTCCCCGCAATCCCGCCCAGGACAGGAAGGTCTGCTCGCGCCAGTTGATCCGGTCGAGCCGCCCGATCCTGGCTGCGAAGGCGCTGACGATCACCGACAGCGGCCGGGCGAGCAGGATGAGGACGATTCCGGCGATCAGGCCGGGGACGATCGAGGTGGCCATGTTCTTCGGGCTGGCCAGGAGGCCGAGCATGACGAAGAGCCCGATCTGTGCCAGCCAGGCCGCGCCCTCGGCGAAACCGCGGGTCGCGGCGCGGTGTGGCAGTCGTGCGTTCCCCAGGAGCACACCCGTGACATAGACCGCGAGGAACCCCGAACCGTGCAACAGTACGGCTCCGCCGTACGAGACGAAGGTCAGGGACAGGACGGCGATGGGGTAGAGGCCGGAGGCGGGGAGGGCGACGCGGCGCAGCGCGTAGACGCCCGCGGGGCCGACCACGAACGCCACGACCGCGCCGATCGCCAGCTCCATTGCCGCGTTCCAGACGAACGTCCACAGGCTGGGGACAGGCTGCGAGACGTTGCTCAGCAGCACGACCACGATGACCGTCGGCGCGTCGTTGAAGCCCGACTCCGCCTCCAGGATTCCCGACAATCGGGGCGGAAGCGGCAGACGGCGCAGCACGGAGAAGACCGCGGCGGCGTCCGTGGAGGCCAGGACCGCGCCCAGGATCAGGGCCAGCCGCAGGTCGGTGCCGAGCAGCAGGTGGACGGCGGTGGCCACGACCAGGATGCTGACGCCCACGCCCAGCGTCGCCAGGATCAGCGCGCTGGGCACCGATGGACGGACATGTCGCCAGTTGGTGGTCAGGCCGCCTTCGGCCAGGATGACGGCGAGGGCGAACAGCCCGATGTGCTGGGCCAGCTCGGGGTCGCTGAACGGGATGCCGATCGCGGAATCGCCGAGCAGCAGGCCGAAGCCCAGGAAGAGCAGAAGGCTGGGCAGGCCGCTTCGATGCGCCACGGCGACCGACGCGATGGCGGCAATGACGACGGCAGAGCCGAGCAGAATCCAGACATCAGGCTTCATCTACGGCATAAGACTAGATCAGCGCAGCACCTTTAGCCCCGCAGGTGTGGCCGCGTAACGCACCGGCCGGTCGTGCGGCTCCGCCGGGACGCCCTCGATCAGCTCGCCGTCGTGGAGCAGGGCGACCGTGGGCACGTTCGGCCCGACCCTCGCCAGCGCGCGGTCGTAGGAGCCGCCGCCGCGGCCGAGCCGTACCCCTGTGGTCGCGTCCACGGCGAGCGCGGGGACGATCACCAGCGCGGCCGTGCGGATCGCCTCGACGCCCCTTCTGGTGTCGATCGGCTCCGGAATTCCGGACCGTCCCGGCTTGAGGGTGTCCGGGCCGTCATAGACCGCCCAGTCCAGATCATCGTCAGGGTTATGCACAGGCAAGATCACTGTCGCGCCGTGTTTCCACAGGGCGAACACCAGCCCGTGTGTCTCGGGCTCGGATCCGATAGATACATAGCAGGCCACCAGCCCGGCCATCTGCACCCACGGCTGATCCAGGAGGGTTTCCCGAATGACGACCGAGTTTGCCCGTCTTTGCTCCGGGGAGAGTGACCGCCGCCTGTCCATCAGCTTGCGACGGAGTCCTATCTTGTCCACGAAGCACCTCCACTAGGGTCTACACCATGTCTGACTTCGACCCTGTGACGAAAGCCGTCGTGCCCGCCGCGGGTCTGGGCACCCGGTTCCTTCCGGCGACCAAGGCAACTCCCAAGGAGATGTTGCCGATCGTCGACAAGCCCGCGATCCAGTATGTCGTCGAAGAGGCGGCCTCCGCCGGGCTCCTCGACGTGCTCATGGTCACCGGCAAGAACAAGCGCTCGATCGAGGACCACTTCGACCGCGCCTTCGAGCTCGAAGAGGTCCTGGAGGCCAAGGGCGACGACGAGCGCCTGTCCCAGGTGCGCGAGCCCGCGGCGCTGGCCACCCTGCACTACGTACGGCAGGGCGAGCCCAAGGGCCTGGGCCACGCCGTGCTCTGCGCCAAGCAGCACGTCGGCGACCACGCCTTCGCCTGCCTGCTCGGCGACGACCTCATCGACCACCGTGACGAGCTGCTCAAGCGCATGATCGAGGTCCGCCACACCTACGGCGGCAGCGTCATCGCCCTGATGGAGGTCCCCAAGGAGCAGGTCTCCCTGTACGGCGTGGCCACCATCTCGGCGACGTCGGAGGACGACGTCGTGCGCGTGACCGACCTGGTGGAGAAGCCCCCGGTGGACGAGGCGCCCTCCAACTGGGCGATCATCGGCCGGTATGTGATCGACCCCGCGGTCTTCGAGGTGCTGGAGAACACCCCGCCCGGCCGCGGCAACGAGATCCAGTTGACCGACGCGCTGCGCACGCTGGCCGGGCGGTCCACCGACGAGGGCGGCCCCGTGCACGGCGTGCTGTTCCGCGGGCGGCGCTACGACACCGGTGACAAGCTCGACTACCTGCGCACGGTGGTGAAGTTCGCGGCCGACCGGCCCGACCTGGCGCCCGAGTTCGTGCCGTGGTTGCGGGAGTTCCTTGATGAAATCGGTTGACGCCCATCTGGCCGAGGTGCTCGCCACGGTGCGCACCCTGGCCCCGCTCGAGGTCGAGCTGGAGCGGGCACTCGGCACGACGCTGGCTGAGGAGGTCGCCTCGCCGGTGCCGTCGCCGCCCTTCGACAACTCGGCGATGGACGGCTACGCCGTACGCGCCGCCGACCTGGCGCAGGTCCCGGTCACCCTGCCGGTGATCGACGACGTCGCGGCGGGCTCCGGCGAGCTGCGCGCGGTCGGTCCCGGCCACGCGGTCCGGATCATGACCGGCGCTCCGGTGCCGGCCGGAGCCGACGCCGTGGTGCCGGTCGAGTGGACCGACGGCGGCACGGCCACGGTGACGATCGATCGCGCGGCGCCAGTGGGCAACGCGATCCGGCGCGCCGGCGAGGACGTGCAGGCCGGCGAGGTCGTCCTGAAGCCCGGCACGCTGATCGGCCCCGCCCAGCTCGGCATCCTCGCCGGGGTGGGCCGGCGTCGCGTCTGGGTACGGCCGCGCCCGCGCGTCGTGGTCATCTCGACCGGCGCCGAGCTCGTGGAGCCGGGCACGCCGCTGGGTCCCGGGCAGATCTGGGACTCCAACAGCTACACGCTGGCCGCGGCGGTGCGCGAGGCCGGGGGCGAGAGCTTCCGGGTGGGCATCGTGGGTGACGACCCCGCCGACTTCCTCGACCAGCTCGACGCGCAGCTCGTCCGGGCCGACGTCGTGATCACCAGCGGCGGCGTCTCGATGGGGGCCTACGAACCGGTCAAGGAGGCGCTCTCGCCGCTGGGCACCGTGCGGTTCGAGCGGGTCGCCATGCAGCCGGGGATGCCGCAGGGGTTCGGGGTGGTGGGGGAGGACCAGGTCCCGATCTTCGCCTTGCCGGGTAATCCCGTTTCGTCTTATGTGTCGTTCGTGCTCTTCGTGCTTCCGGCGTTGCGGAAGATGAGCGGGCTGCCCGACGGGCCGTCGATGGCGACCACCGCGCAGGTCGTCGCCCCGCTGCGCTCGCCCGCCGGACGGCGTTCGTTCCTGCGCGGAGTGCTGAGCGACGACGGCACGGTCATGCCGGTGCACGGGCAGGGCTCGCACCAGCTCGCCGCGCTGGCCTCGGCCAACGCGCTCATCGTCGTGCCGGAGGAGCTGACCGAGGTGCCGTCGGGCGCGACTGTGCGGGTGATCCGGCTGTGAGCGGCACGCCAGGCTTCACCCATCTCGACGAGACCGGCGCCGCCCGGATGGTCGACGTCTCCGCCAAGGACACCTCTGTCCGTACGGCTACCGCCACCGGCCGGGTGCTGCTGTCGGCCGAGGTCGTGGCGTTGCTCCGCTCCGGCGAGGTCCCCAAGGGGGATGCGCTCGGCGTGGCCCGGATCGCCGGGATCATGGGCGCCAAGCGCACGCCCGATCTGATCCCGCTGTGCCACCCGATCGCCCTGCACGGGGTGAAGGTGTCACTGGAGGTGGTCGACGCCGGAGTGGAGATCACCTGCGTGGTGAAGACCGCCGACCGCACCGGCGTCGAGATGGAGGCGCTGACCGCGGTCTCGGTGGCCGCCCTGGCGCTCATCGACATGGTGAAGGCGGTCGACCCCGCGGCAGTGATCACCGACGTGCGGGTGGAGGAGAAGACCGGCGGCAAGACCGGCGTCTGGAACCGCCCGTGACGTGGCGGGGTCGCACGCGGGGGAGGGCGGCCTGATGCGCGCGTTGGTGATCACGGTGTCCAACCGGGCCTCGGCCGGCGTCTACGCCGACCGGTCCGGCCCGATCCTGGCCGGCGGTCTGGCCGAGGCCGGATGCGAGGTGGATGGGCCGCAGGTGGTTCCCGACGGCGAGCCCGTCGAGGAGGCGTTGCGGCGCGGCGTCGAGGAGGGGTACGACGTCATCGTCACCACCGGTGGCACCGGTCTCACCCCGCAGGACCTCACGCCCGAGATGACCGCCCGCGTCATCAGCCGCGAGATTCCGGGGATCGCCGAGGCGGTGCGGCAGGCCAACCGCGACAGAGTGCCCACATCGGTGCTCTCCCGTGGGCTCGCCGGACAGGCCGGCGACACGCTGATCGTCAACCTGCCCGGATCGACCGGAGGTGTCCGTGACGGCCTTGCCGTACTGACGCCAATCCTTCGGCACGCGGTGGAACAGATCCGTGGTGGTGACCACCCGCGCTGAGAGATGATGCAGGTGTGGATCGTTTTCGTGGCTGGCCGGCGACGCTGACCGAGGGACCGGTCGGCCTTCGACCGCTGCGCCTTGCGGACGTCCGGGTGTGGCGCGAGACCCGGCTGCGCAACGCCGACTGGCTGCGTCCCTGGGAGCCGAGCAACCCCGAGACGCCGTTGTTCCGCACCGGGCTCGGCCCGTACATCTCGATGGTCGGCACGCTGCGCCGGGAAGCCCGGCAGGGCATGTCGATGCCGTGGGTCATGACCTATCAGGGCCGCTTCGCCGGGCAGCTCACCGTCGGCGCCATCGTCTGGGGCTCGGCCCGGTCCGCGCAGGTCGGCTACTGGATCGACGGCGCGCTCGCCGGGCACGGCATCACCCCGACCGCGCTGGCCATGGCGGTCGACCACTGCTTCTTCACCGCGGGACTGCACCGCATCGAGGCCAACATCCGGCCGGAGAACGCGGCCAGCCGCCGGGTGGTGGAGAAACTCGGCTTCCGGGAGGAAGGCGTCAGACGGCGACATCTCCACATCGACGGCGCCTGGCGCGACCACATCTGCTACGCCCTGACCGTCGAGGACGCCCCTCGCGGCCTGCTCGTCCAGTGGCGTCGAGCGGGGTCCGCCGTTGAAGAGCTTTGACGATCTCGCGACACACCGCATCGAATGCTCGTCAATCAGTGACACGCGGTCTTACGGTGCGTGACGTGAGCACATCGAAGACGCGAACCGACGCCCTTCGTTTTCGTGCTGCCCGGAGGTGGCCGTGAGTCCGGTCTTCCTCTACCTCGCCATCGTCGTCATGTGGCTCTGCGTCCTGGTCCCGATGTGGTTGCGCCGGGACAAGACGCACCTCCAGGAGCTGGAGGAGGAGTTCTACGACGCCGACGAACTGCTGGACGAGGCCCAGGAAACGTACGATCCGGACACCCTTGAGCGGTCGCTCGCGGACTTCCGGCACATTCGCGCCCGCCACCGGTCGATCATCGTCGCGCGGCGGCGGCGATTGCTGTTCTTCTCGCTCCTGCTGGTGTTCGCCTCCGTCGTCACGGCCGCGGTGAAGGTCATCCCGTGGTGGGGCGTCGCGCCGTCTGCCGTCGTGCTCTTCGGCTATGCCACTGTGCTCCGGATCGCCGTCCGTGTCGACCGTGAGCGTCGCGCGCGTGCCGCCGAGGCCCGGGCGCGCCAGCGCCGCCGCCTCCGTGACCAGCGCCGTGCCGCCGAACTCGCCGCCGCTCAGGCCGAGGCGGAGATCATCGCCTTCACGGCTCGGCAGGGGGATGTGCTCTTCGACCAGTACGCCGAACCTCCCCGTCGGGCGGTTGGGGACTGAGGATGGCGCGAGGACCCTTGGAAGTTTGCTAATCTGGTCGAGTCCTTGGGGATGTAGCGCAGTCCGGTAGCGCACTTCGTTCGCATCGAAGGGGTCAGGGGTTCAAATCCCCTCATCTCCACCCAAGCCAGAGGCCGCTTCCGAGAGATCGGAAGCGGCCTTCTGCGTTGCTGGGTGACCCACCGAGTGACTACGCCTCACGGGGTGGCAGCGGCTCCCCAGCCGTCGTACTCGGCGTGATACCGAGCCGCCAGGTCATCGAACAGGTTGCCCGTCTCCCGCACGAAGTCGGGCGAGATCACCGCGGTCGTTTCACAGGTCACCGGCCAGCTGTCCGGATGCTCCGGGGAGGGCTTCCCGATCTCGGGACGCAAGCCATAGCCGGCGCCGTGGGCCTCCTTCGCGATGCTCTGAGCGGCATCGAGGGTCGGAGCGTGCAAGTAGAAGTCCACATGACGAGGCTGCTCAAGATCAGCTCCTGCTTTGGTGAGCTGATGCATCACCATCAGGTCCTTGTACTTGATTCCAAGCTCTGGTGACCGCTCTTCCGGATCGACTTGCTCACGCTTCTTTCTCCGGAACGGCCACATGCGACATCCTTCGTATTTTTGTTCGGATTGGCGATCATAATCAGTCCGGAAAAGCTGGTCCAGAGCCTCAGCTCCTTCCAAGAGCATCGGGCGGAGCTGCTTCCGGCAGACGGTCTCGGCAACCGAGGTGCTGCGGTGGCCGACCAGGCGGGAGATGCTCTCCAGCAGGACGCCGAAATTCGACAGCAGCGGGACGAAGCTGTGCCGCATCTCCCGGGGCGTCCACTCCATGGCGTTCTGTCAGGCTTAGGCCGGTTCCCCGCACCGCTTCGGCATGGCCAGCGTGCGCCGGGACTTACGGGTCTTGGTCACTGCCTTCCCGGACCGAGCGCCAGCGGCTTCTGCCTGGGCGAGAGTGAGTGACTTGGACGGGGCGCCCCTTCTTCCCCTAGGGAGATCTCGCAGAGCAGCACCACGTTCCGCATCACCTTTGTCACGAGCCTGGGCGCGGGAGACGGCCCGGCCGACGGTCCCGAGCCTGCCCGGGAAGCCGATCTGGTCGGCCAAACGGGTCAGGCGAGCGGTGTCAGGAGCGGCACCCGGACCGCCTGCCGTTGTCGCCGCATCATCCCCGGAGCCTCCCGATCACGTCCGCTGGACGCTGCCGTCGGGCGGCATGCCGTGGCTGACCGCACGTCTCTACGGGAGGGGTGCGGCGGAGACGGTGAGCCACCGTTCCACGGCGGCGCTCATCTTCGCGCCCGCCTCCAGCGCCGCGGCCTTGGCGGCGGTCGGGTTGGTGTTCGCGACCTGTCCGAGGATCACCCCGAGCACCAGGTGGCCGCGTACGCGGGAGGCCCACATGAGGTTGCCGCCCGCGGCGGTGCCCGAGCCGGTCTTGATGCCGATGACGCCGTGCTTGTGCAGCAGGGTGTTGGTGTTGGGCAGCCGTCGCCCGGAGCCGGGCACGGCCGTGTCGGCCTGGGACACGACCTCGCGGAAGACCGGGTCGCGCATGGCCTCCTTGGCCAGCTTGAGCTGATCGGCCGCGGTGCTGACGGTGCTGTCCTCGTTGCCGCTGGCACCGGTGTACGTGGTGGCGGCCATGCCCAGGCGGCGGGCGGCGGCGTTCATCCGCTCGACGAAGCGCTCCTCAGAACCGGAGTCCCAGCGGGCCAGGAGTCGGGCCACGTTGTTGCCCGAGGGCACCATCATCAGCTCAAGCAGCCGGCGAAGCCGTACGCGCTCCCCTGCTCTGACCGGGGCGGTGGACTCCTGCGGCACGTAGGACTCGTCCTCGGCCGTACGGTCCACGGTGATGAGCGGGCCGCCGTCGCCGGGCCGGAGCGGATGGCGGCGCAGGATCACGTAGGCGGTCATGACCTTGGTCACGCTGGCGATGGGCAGCGGGTCGGTGCCGCCACTGGCGCCCAGGCTGCCCACACCTTCCACTTCGACGGCGGCCTGGCCCTCGGCCGGCTACGGCAAGGGGACGGCGCCGGAGACGGGCGGCACGGTTCCACAGCTCGTCAGCAGCAGGAGCAGAAGGGACACGAAGGAACGTCGCATGCCGACCACGGTGGGCCACCCGCGTGTCCGTACGGCCGTGGGCGGATCTCCGCAGGGGCTTGGCCGTGTATCAGTCGGGCATCAGGCTGACGGTGACGCGCGCGCCGCCGTCGGCAGGGTTGTCGAACCGCAGGTTCGCCCCGATGACGCGGGCGTGGCCGAGCACGATGGTCAGGCCGAGCCCGTGCCCGCGGCCCCGCTCGCTGCGTCCGGTGTGGAAGCGCTGCGCCTGCCCCTTGTTCAGGGTGGTGAGCAGGTCGGGCGGGAAACCCGGGCCGTGATCGCGGATGACGATCTGGCGGGATCGCACGGCGACCGTCACCGGGGCCGCGCCGTGTGCGCGAGCGTTGAGGAGCAGGTTGGCGACGATGCGCTCCAGGCGGCGCGGGTCGGTGACGGCTGTGGTGTCGCGCTGGTCGCCGACGAGGTCCAGGTCAGCGGGTACGTCGACCCGGCGCAGCGACTCGCGCACCAGGTCGGCCAGCGGCACCGGCTGCCGGTCCGGTTGTTCGCCGGTGGCGTCCAGGCGGGAGATCTCGAGCAGATCGTCGACCAGGCCGCGCAGCACGCCGATCCGCTCGCGGACCATGTCGGTGGCCTGCCCGTCGGGCAGCAGCTGGCCGGCGGTCAGCAGCCCCATCAGCGGAGTGCGCAGATCGTGCGCGACGTCGGCCGTGAAGCGCTGCTCGGCCAGCAGCCGCTGCTGGAGGCTGGCGGCCATGGAGTTGAGCCCGGCGCCGATCTCGGCGATCTCGTCCCTGCCGCCCGCGTCGGTGCGCGCGGACAGGTCGCCGTCGGCGATCTCCCGGGCGGTACGGGCCATGCGCCGGAGCCGCCGGTTGGGGAGCTCGGCCGCCAGCACCGACAGCGGGATCACTCCCGCCAGGGCGAGCAGGCCGGCTTTGACCATGTTGCGGTCGAGTGCGTACAGGCCGCGCAGCTCCCCTCCCATCGAGATCTGGGCGATCACCGCCTGGCGTCCGTCGCTCCCGTACGGCTGAGCCGCCCACATCCACGGCTCGTCCCGGTAGTCGACCCCGTACCAGGTCACCGGACGGCCGGGATGCAGCCGGGCAGCCAGTTCGTCGGGAAGCTGCTCGACGGCGACCGGGTCAGCGAGAGTCAGCGCCTCCAGAGCCCGGGCTTCGCCGATGCCCAGCTCACGCTCCCAGGTCGCCCGGTGGACCAGGAGCCCCACCACGGCCGCGACGACGGTGGCGGCGAGCGTGACGAGGGCGGCGATCTTCCAGCGTAGAGAGGCCGGATTCATGTGGTGTTCAGCCGGTAGCCGAAGCCGCGGACCGTCTCGATGCGCTCGGCTCCGACCTTCTTGCGCAGTCGCTGCACGCACAGGTCGACCACGCGGCTGTCGCCGTCCCATCCGTAGTCCCACACCGTGCGCAGCAGCGTCGCCCGTTCCAGGACGATGCCCGGGTGGGCGGCGAACTCCAGCAGCAGCCGCAACTCGGTCGGGCTCAGGTCAAGGCGCTGCCCGGCTCGGCGTACCTCCAGCGAACCGGTGTCGACGCTCAGCTCGCCGAAGGTGAGCGTGGCGTCGGCCTGCCCGGTCGCGGGCGAAGGTTGCGGCTGGGCGATGGTGGCCCGGCGCAGCAGCGAGCGGATCCTGGCCACCAGCACCGGTAGGTCGACCGGTTTGACCACGTAGTCGTCGGCGCCGCCCTCCAGCCCGGCGACGATGTCCAGGCCGTCGCCTCGGGCGGACATCATGAGGATCGGCACCTGGCTGGTTTCCCTGATCTTGCGGCACAGGCTGATGCCGTCCAGGCTGGGCAGCATCACATCCAGCAGCAGGAGGTCGTGGCCGCCTGCCTGGGCGGCTTCCAGGCCGCTCAGCCCGTCGTCGGCGGTGGTCACGCGGTAGCCGTAGCGCTCCAGGGCCATGCTGACCGACGTGCGGATCACCGCGTCGTCCTCGACGAGCAGGAGTGATGTCATGAAATGCACGATATCTACCTCAATGCCGTGACTGGTTCCATACGAGCGGCACGCAGGGCCGGGTACAGCCCCGCGAGCAGCCCGACGAGGGCGCCGGCGACAGGGGCCATGGCGGCCAGCTGTACGTCCAGGACCGGAGTCCACTGCTTGGCGGCGCACACCGCGACGATCACGAGGATGCCTCCTGAAGCCCCGATGACGCCGCCGGTCATTCCGGTGAGGGTGGACTCCAGCAGGAACTGCGCCGCGATATGACGGCGGGCCGCGCCGAGGGCGCGGCGCAGGCCGATCTCGGCGATACGCTCCATGACGGTCACTAGCGTGACGTTGGCGATGCCCACCGCGCCGACGACCAGGGAGACCAGCCCGAGAATGAGGAAGAGCGCGTTGACGTCGCCTTCCACCGCGTCACGTGCCCGCGTGGGGCTGGGCGGCGAGATGACCTGGAGCAGGGCCTCGTTGCCCGGGCTGAGCGCGACCGGCGCCTGCTCGGCGATCAGTTCCGCGGCGCCGAGGCCGGTGTTGACCAGAACCCGGGTCACGGTGCTCAGGCCGTAGCGCTTGCCGACGGCCGGCGGCAGCAGCACCGCGCCCGCGAGGCTCTTCTCACGTTTCAGGTCGCCGAGCACCCCGATGACGGTGTACGCCTGGGTGCCGATGAAGACGGCCGGGGCCCGGTCCAGCCGGGTGATGCCCAGCAGCCTGGCCGCGTGCTGGCCCAGCACGACGACCTTGTCCCCTCGGGCGACGTGCCCGGCGTCGAAGTAGCGACCCTCGATCATCCGGCCTTTGACCGCGGCGGGCAGGCCGGGGTCGCTGGCCAGTACGGTCAGCGTCTGGTCGACGACCCTGGTCGGGTCCACGATGTCGTTGGAGCGGACGCTGAGATTGGCGCTCTGTTCCGCCTCGGCGAGCGCGGCGGCGGAGGCCACCCCGCGCAGCCGGGTCACCCTGCCGACGTCGGCCCAGTCGACCAGAGGGAATGCGTGCTTCGGGACTTCGATCGTGACGAAGGTGGCAACCAGTTCGTCGAAGCGGCCGACGATCTGGTTGCCCGCCGTCGCGGCGACGCCGAGCGTGACCACGAGCGTGGTGATGCCCAGCACGGTGCCCAGAGTGGTCAACGCCGAGCGCACCGGGCGGGCGAGCAGGCCCGCCACGGCCTCGTTCAGCAGATCGCGAGGGTGCACCTCTACTCCTCCGTCAGGACGCCGTCGGTGATGCGCACCCGGCGCATGGCCCGGTCGCTCACCTCGTTCTCGTGAGTGATGACCACGATGGTCATCCCCTGGGCACGCAGCTCGTCGAACAGGTCGAGCACGGCGTCGGTGTTCTTGCTGTCGAGGTTGCCGGTGGGCTCGTCGCACAGCAGCAGGGACGGCTCGCCCATGAGGGCGCGGGCGATGGCGGCGCGTTGCCGCTCACCGCCCGACAGCCGGCCGGGCAGGAAGTCCACCCGATGCGACAGCCGTACCCGCTCCAGAGCACGCATCGCGCGCTCCCGCCGCCCCCCGCGCCGGGCCGCGCCGTAGACCTCGGCGAGCATGACGTTCTCCAGGACGCTGCGGTGCGGCAGCAGATGGAAGGACTGGAAGACGAAGCCGATACGGCTGCCGCGGATCGTGGTCCGCGCGTTGTCCTTCATGGAGACGGTCTCGAGGCCGTCGAGCCGGTAGCTGCCGCTGGTCGGCCGGTCGAGCAGGCCGAGGGTGTTGAGCAGGGTGGATTTCCCGGATCCGGAAGGACCGACGATGGCCATGTAGTCGGCTTTCTCCACGCGCAGGTTGACCGCCGAGAGCGCCTGAACGGGAGGATCGGCGGGAAACTCCTTGGTCAGGTCGTGGAGCAGGATGACCGGCTCAGACACTGTTGATCACCACCTTGTCGCCCGGCTCGAGGTCGCCGGTCACCTCCACGGCTCCGTCGGCGGACAGACCGGTGCGGATCTCGACCTCCCTGGTCTGATCGGGCGCGATCTCCACCAGCACCCTGGCCTTGCCGTCCGCGGCGGTGACGACCGCCGCGGCGGGAACCACGAGCACCTCCTGGCCGGTGGCTCCGATGGTGACCCGGACCGTGACCGGCGCGCCGGCGAGCTTCTTGAGGCCCTTCATCGAAGCAGGAGTGATCATCACCGGCGTGGCGCCCTGCTTGTCGCGTCCGCCGAAGGAGGTCACCGTGCCGGGGATGGTCGTGCCCGCCTCCGTCTCGATGCTCGCCTTCAGGCCGGTCTTCAGCCGCTCGGCCTCGGCCACGTCCACCGAACCGGCGACCACGAAGGTGGAGGCGGTCACCGTGGCGACCGACCGGTCCACCACTTCGCCCGCCTTGACGGTCGGCTTGTGCAGGCGGGCGGGCAACTTGGGCAGGAAGACGATCTCTCCCGCCGGGACGGTGGTGCCATAGGTCCTGGAGAACTCGGCCAGCAGCGCTCGGGCCGCGGCCAGATCACTCTGGGCGTTGGCCACCTTCAGCTTGGCAGGAGAGAGCTGCAGCGCCTGCTTGAGCGCCTGCTCGGCGGTGACGACGGCCTCGCGTGCCACCCGTACGTTCTTGGACAGCTCGGCCAGCCGCGTGGCCCGCGCGGTCGCCGCTTCCTCCCGCACGCGCTCCAGCGCCGACCTGGCGGCGGCCAGATCCGCTTCCGCGTTGGCGACCCGGAGTTCGAGCAGGCGGGTGTCGGGAGACGGGCCGGCGGACGGACTAGCGCTGGGAGTCGGCGTGGCGATGGCCTTGTCGAGGTCCTGCTGGGCCGACAGCAGCTTCTCCTCGGCTGCCCGGATGGCGGCTTCCGCCGCCTCGACCTTGGCTTCCTCGTCGATGGTGTGCGCGTTGCTCAGCGCTCGCTCGGCCTCCCGCAGATCCTGCCTGGCGTTGGCGAGCCTGACCTTCAGCGGGAGCACGTCCCGGCCATGCTCCAGGAGCTTGCTCTCGGTCGCGAGCACTTCCTGCGCGGTCCGTACGGCCCGGCGCAGGTCATCACGCTTCTGCCGCAGTTCCAGGGTGGGCTGCTGCGCCTCGTAGCCCCGCTTGGCGTAGA
Organism: Nonomuraea sp. NPDC050328; assembly: GCF_044459405.1. NCBI lineage: Bacteria > Bacillati > Actinomycetota > Actinomycetes > Streptosporangiales > Streptosporangiaceae > Nonomuraea > Nonomuraea sp. NPDC050328. The sequence continues at coordinate 232,276 of NZ_JBITIW010000010.1, forward strand.
AGCGCGACACCGCCGCGATGGTCGCCTGGTCGAACACGCCGGTGGCGGGCGCGCGCAGCGCCTTCTGCAACTGCTTGACATCGTCCCCCTTGACGCCGGGGACCAGACTGCGGTGCATCGGCACCGTGCCGGAGAAGACGAACACCGGACGCCCGTTCACCTCCATCAGCAAGGAGCCCTCCGTGAGGGTGCCCTGCCGGGGAGCGCGCGTGGCGCGCTGAGCAGTCTCGCTGCCGCCGACCACGCCGGCCAGCGACACCGGGTACGGCGAGCCGTACTCCAGAGCGCCGCTGACCACCACGGTGGCCACCAGCTTGCGCCGCTCGACCGCGGCGGTGACCAGCGACGGCTTGGGCGGCTTGCGGGCGGCCGCCTCGTCGGCGGGGGAACGCAGCATCGTGCCCACTCCCCAGCCGGTCCCCGCGATCACCAGGACCGCGGCCAGGACGAGCAGCAGCTTGCCGCGAGGGGTGCGGATCACTGTGCTTCGAACCCGTACTTCACCCTGGCCGCGTTGTTGAGCCGCTTCGCCAGGGGAACGAGGGCGGCGTAGAAGTCCTTGCCGCACTCCAGGTCGACCAGCGCCGACTTGATCTCCTTGACGAGGTACGGCCTGGCCGCCTCCGCCGTGACCTCGCCCGCCTCCCGTAGCTTCTCGAGCTGCTTGCTCCACACCTCCACGCCGCGACCGCCCAGCGCCAGCGGCCTCGCGGACGCCACCCGCTCGCCCTTGGACTTCAGGCACTCGGCGAAGGGCGCGGCGAGCTCCAGGAGCTTGGGATCGCCGTCGAGCGCCTTGTCGATGTTCTCGATCTCCTTGCTCATCTGGTCCTGGTAGTCGGCCAGCGAGGTGACCTTCAGGCCGTTCACCCGGCGGAGGGCGTCGACCCTGCACTCGTTCATGGTCTTGAGATAGGCGTCCCGCTTGGCGCCCTGGAGAGCGTCGATCGTCGCCTTGTTCGGGTCCTGCGCCCCCTTCTCCGGCGGCTTGGGATAGACGATGGCGGAGAAGACGCCGAAGCCCTCCTTGCCGCGGATGGCCTTCATTGCCTCGTAGTCAGCGGGGTCGGCATCGGACTGCTTGGGGCGGCTGACCGAGGGGGTGTAGAGGAAGCCCTTCTGCTTCATGCAGGTGGCGATGACGGCCTCCCGCTCGCGTACCTTGTCCACCGTGGCGTCGCCGTCCGCCGTGGGGGCAGGCGATGCCCCGCAGCCGGTCAGCACCGCCAGGCCGAGCAGACCGCACATCAACACACGCATGAAGGATTCCTTTCCGTGGGGATCACGCCGTGGCTACTTTGGAGCCCCATTCCGTCCGGCCCACGTCGAGCGGGTATCCGCGCGTGCTCGGCCGTGCATCCGCCGTGCATCAACGCCTCGCTCAGCGCTGGCGCTCGCCATCGCCTGGTCCTGGATGTCGGGTCGGCGGGGGTGGGCGCCGTGGATTTTGGTCCCGCTCGTCCTGGTGCTGGGCATCCTGCTGCTTGTCAAGGCCGATGCGCCCCTTCGCGTGCGCTTCGCCCTGTCGGAGCCGAGCCTGGAACGCCACGCCCGGTCGGTGCACGATGACTATGACGCGAGCAATGGTGGGGTCTGCCCTTCGTGGACGAGGTGGAGAAGATTTCGGGCGGAGCAAGGGTTCGTGGTCACGGACGTCACGGTGGAGTGGAAGAGCTACGGCTTCGCCCCTCTGCCGGATCGGGCACCCGACCCGGCAGAGGGAAGGTATGAGCACTTCACGGGCCCCTGGTACATCTGGTCTGACGGCCCCTGAACCTCACGGCACCTGACGGTGCCGAGCAATCAGTTGAGGAAGCGATCCCCAGCAGGCGGGATACGCCTTGCGCCCCTGGACTCCCCCCACGGGAGCAGGGTCCATCCTTGGATTCGTGCACCACAACGACCTGCTGACGATCGGCGCGTTCGCGCGGCTCTCGCGCCTGAGTGTCAAGCAACTGCGCCATTACGCCGACCTGGGGCTGCTGGAGCCCGCCCATGTCGATGCCGGCACCGGCTATCGCTACTACCTGCCCGGTCAGGCCCGCGACGCGCTCACCATCGGGTTGCTGCGTTCGCTGGATGTGCCGTTGGCGGCCATTGGGCGGGTGCTGGCCGGTGCGGAGGGTGTGTTGGACGAGGTGGAGCGGGAACTGCAGGCCGAGCTTGAACGGCGGAGCCGTACTCTGGCGACCTTGCGCCGGGTGATGGCAGATGGGCTTCCGTATACGCAGGTTCGGTTGGTGCGGGAGAAGCCGTTGCGCGTACGGCTGGCGCGTGAGGTGGCCGCCGGGCCGGACGACATCGGGCGGGCCACCAGCCTCGCCATCGCGCGGTTGATGCCGGTAGGGCCGGCGGCGCAGTTGATCGGACTGTTTCCGCTGGATCTGTCGGAAGCCTTCGAGGTCACTGCGGCCGTCGTCATCGATGGCGGGGCCGGTGACGAGGTGTTGCCTGGGGGGACTTTGGCTGCCGCCACGCATGTCGGGCCCTATGACCAGATCAATCTGACCGCCCACACGCTGCTGACCTGGTGTGCCGACCATGGGCACCAGCCTGCGGGGCCGATCCGCGAGGTGTATGTGTCCGATCCGGCCACCACCGCGCCCGACCAGCTTGTCACTCACCTGATGATCCTTCTGGAGGAGGGATCGTGACCGTCACCGCAGCCCTCTGCGGCGTCGCGGGCACCATGGCGTGCGTGCAGGACGATCCTGCGTCAGCCGGTACAGCCGGCAGCAGGTGACGTGTGAAAGGAGGGAGTGCGCGGTGAGCACAGGGCAGCCATCGACCGCCGACCTGCGCGAGCACTACCGCGGACTCATCAACACCCGCGGGCTGGACGTGGCGATGTGCTGGACCGTGATCGTCCCCGAGGCCGGAACGGAACTCAGCCTCGACCAGGTCGCAGCCCGCCTCAGCGGTGGCACCGCTCATCGCGTCCACAACGCCATGCGTTTCGGTGAGCTGTGGGATCTGCTGTACGCGGGGGAGTACCCCGTGCTGATCGACTGGTTCGATTCGGCCGCGGTCGTCATCGAATACGACTACCTCGGCTCCAGTTCCGCTGTCCTGAAGCGTCTCAGCCACCGGGCTCGCGTCTACAGCGCCTGGTGGAACGTCAACCGCCACAACCGGCTGAGCTTCGCCGTCGACGGGGAGTGCGTCCTGATGATCGACGCCCTGTTTCCCGGCCGTCCGCAGCACTACCCGGGCATCGGTCAATGGCCGGAGCTCGAGACGATGACCGACTTCTTCGTCGAGTTCGAGGAACGCGGCGACGACTATGACTGGAGAGCCGCCTGGCTCGCGCTCATCGAGCAGACCACGGGAGTCCGGTTGAGCGCCGAGTGGCTCGACCAGGCGCACCCGTGCGTGACAGTGAACCCGACCGACGCCACCCGCTGACCCGGCACCCCACAACGGGACACCCACATGACATCCATCGCCCCCGCCCGTGACGGAGAGCGGATGGTGACGCATTCCAACGGTCAGGACTGGGTGGTGTCCTGGCATCCCGTCGATGACCCGCCCGAAGGGGAACCGCATGGAGCCGCGGGCGTCTGCGTGACAGCCGGCGGGGAGATGGTGCTGATCAGTCATGACGGCGAGCACTGGGGGTTCCCGGCCGGACGGCCTGAAGGGGCGGAGAGCGTCGAGGAGACCCTGCGGCGGGAGATGCTGGAAGAAGCGTGCGTCACCGTCGTCGGGAGCCGACTGCTGGGGTATTCGCGCAGCGAGTGCGTGCGCGGGCATGAGCTGGGTCTGGTGCTCGTCCGGTCGTACTGGCGGGCGGAGGTCCGGGTGCTGGAGTGGAGGCCGGAGTTCGAGGTCCAGCACAGGCGGCTGGTTCCGGAGGGCGAGGCGGAGGAACACGTCCGCGATCCTGACCAGGCTGCGACGCGGATCTCTTTTCGTGCTCTGGAAGAAGCGGCGGCGTGAGGGGGATGGCCACGGTCAGAGGCCGGGAGAACGGCCTCTGACCGTGGTGGGGCTAGGCGACCTTGGGGTCGGGGGCCTTCCAGGTGTTGCAGGAGCCCGGCTTCCCGCTCTTGTACCCCTGCTCAAGCCAGTAAAGGCGGTTGGTGCTCGTGCCGCTGTACTTGTTCTTCAGGAAGCTCTCCCAGAACAGCTTGCCCTTGGCGGTGGGCCGCCAGTCCTTCACCACCCGGCGCAGCGCCTTCGCCGAGACGCCCATGAAGCAGTCGAGCTGCAGGTAGTAGCGCCGGTTCTGCTGGTTCATCTCGGCTTCGTCAGCGCTGTTCTGCAGCGCCCACCAGGCCTGGCCGATGCCGGTCTGGCCGGCCACGACGCCGCTCCAGGTCCTGGTGATGGAGGTGAACACCGCCACGTCGCTCTTCGCCTTGATCCAGTCGCCGGCCAGGCGGACGTGGAGCTCGGTCTGGCAGATCTCGGAGAAGGAGGCGTCGATGTCGAGGCCGGTGGAGCAGGACTGCTTGTCGTCGGCCTCCTTGAAGGTCACCTGGACCTGCCTGAAGTCCTTGATCGCAGGCTTCCAGGCCTTGTTCAGGCAGCCGACCAGGTCGGTGATGTACTTCTTGGTCGAGGAGGCGCTCGTGCCCTTGGTCAGCGCGCAGCGGACGCCGGCCGGCTTGGCCTTGTAGAGGTCGTTGTGGGTGAGTTCGGGGGCGCCGGTGATCGGCTCGGCGTGGGCGGCTCCGGGAAAAAGCATCATTCCGGAACAAAGCGCCATTCCGGTCAGAGCGCCAGCTAGGGGGCGAAGAATCACCTTGTGGATCATAGGGGGTTGCCGTCCATCGCCAACAGCCGTCACGACGCGCCCCCGATGAGCTGGGCGTGCAGCCGCCGGCACTCGTGGGCGAAGCGGGTGGTACGGCGGCTGCCCGCGTGCTGCGCGATCACCGGGAGCTCGCCGCGCGCATCGGTCCACAGTGCGACGTCGGCCGCGAGGGCGACGAGCTCGCTGTGGGTGACGGTGGCGCGCTGCCCGGGGCCGGGCAGAAGGGCGGGCAGCAGGGTGCCCAGGATGCGCCACACCGCGTGATGCCCGCCCGCCTCGGCGAGCTGGGTCAGGGCGGTGATGGCGGGACGGACCTCCAGCCAGGTACGGCGGAGCATCAGCGCGATCTGGCGCCCCATCGCCTCGGCGGGCAGGTCGTCCGCGGCGGCCAGGGTCAGGATCAGCGGGATGGCGCCCGGCAGGCCGGCGACGAGCTGGAAGGCGAGGATGGCCGCCGTCGCCTCGCCCAGCGGCCCCCGCGTGAGCGGCAGGGAGGCGATCTCGGCCGGCCCCACCGAATGGCCCCAGCCGCCCCGCAGCAGGTACGGCAGGCAGTTGACGGACAGGACCTCGCGATGCGAGGGCAGCGTGCCGGACCACCTGCTGAACGAGTCCCCGTAGTCGTCGACCGGCCAGTCGTACGGCTCGCGCAGCAGTACCTCGTCGATCAGCGGGTGCCCGGTCGGCGTCGTCACCCGCAGGACCGGCTTCAGCCGTACTGAGGTGAAGTGCTCCGGCTCCCCGTCACCGAACTCGACCATGGTCGCGCCTTCCATGTGCCGCCAGACGAGGCCGCACTCGGGGTCGGCCAGGCCGTCCCCGGCGAGCCAGCGGGCGGCCGAGCGGGCCCCCGCCGAGTCGATCTTGGCGGCGCGGTCCGCGGCGGCCGGGTGGCTGCCTCGGGGCAGCCGCAGCAGGGCCTGCGCCAGGTCGGCGGGCAGCGGTTCGACGCCGGCGGCGGCGCAGGTCTCCAGCCGGTCGACCAGCACGTCGGGTTCGAGATGGCCGCTCAGCCAGCTCGGCGTGGCCAGCAGGACGGGCGGCAGGGCGTCGTTCCTGAGCGCGTCGAGGAGTTCGGCGTAGCGGTGCAACTGGAAGTCGTGCAGCGGGGTGACGCTGTTGGGACGGGGGAGCTGGTTGCGCCGCCGCCACTCCTCGTGCTCGGGCAGCGGCTCGTGCATGAAGGATCGCAGCCGGGCCGGGACGAAGATGACGGTCACCTCCACCAGCGGCTCGTCGGGCTCCGGCGGCGGGAGCGGCTTCCCGGCGCGCATCGCGGCGATCCGGAGGGGATCCACGCCGAGCTCGGCCATGCGGTCGAAGGCCCGGTCGAGGATGAAGTCCGGCATGGCCTCGTCGGAGTCGTCGTACAAGGCGTCGGGCGGCATGCCCTGCGGGCCGTACAGGTGGATCCTGCCGTCGGCGAACGGGATCTGCCGGTCGCCTTCGGTCGCCACCGCCGCGCCGGGGCCGTCGTCGCTGGTCCAGGTGAGGAAGATGGCGCGCATCGGGGCGTCGTCGTCGAGGTAGCGGCCGGGCCGGTAGGAGCTGCTGATCATGAACCTCATCCCCGTTTCCGGGTCCGGCTCCTGACCACGGGTGAGCCTCCTGACCCGCAGGGTGTGGTTGGGGCGGTCCCAGAACTTCTCCGGCTCGAATGGCGGGAGTTCGCGGACGCTCCCGGGAGTCACCAGCTCGGCGGCGAGCGCCGCGCGCCACTGGGCGGGCTCGGTGCGTGCCTGGTCCGACGCCCAGTGTGCCGGTCCGCCCTCGATCTGCGGGGCGAAGGCGGCCCGGCCGGCGGCGCCTCCGGCGACGAAGGCGGCCAGCCAGCCCTCTTCCCTGACCCACGTCGTCTCGTGGTTGGCGGCCAGCGACGGTTCCGGGAAGGGCCGCAGCTCCGGCAGGGCGGGGAGCGGCGGCAGCTCCTTGCGTGCCGGCAGGTCCTCGACGGGAACCTCGCCGCCGAACCGGGCGGCCAGCTTGGCGGCGAGGTCGGCGGGCAGGTGGCCGGCGCCGTCGAGGATGGTGCCGGCGTCCCCGGCGAACAGGCCGGCGTGCTTCAAGGTCAGCTCGACCGCGCGGGTGCGCACGTCGAAGGACTTGTGGGTGTACGCGGTGACCAGGGCGGTCACGAAGTCGCCGGCGGTCTCGGGCGTGGCGCGGAGTGCCTGGCCGAGCCAGCGCAGGCCGAGCGCGGCGAGCTTGGCCTCCTCGCGGAAGGTCAGCGCGTCCACCGCCTCGACCAGGTCGGCGTGGTCGAGCGGAAGCGCCTTGCGCACCTGCTCGGCGGCCAGCTCGGCGACCGTGCCCGGGGCGGACGGCAGCAGCCGCAGGTAGTCACGCAGGCGGGGAGCCGACTCGGCGGGGGACGGGTCGAGGAGGGTGTGGAGCCGGACGAAGAACCGGAGGTCCTGGGCGTCGCCGCCACGCAGGAAGCGGCTCACGCAGCCGTCGAGCGCCTGCTGCCTGGGCAGGTCGCGGGCCGCGGTGGCGAGCCAGCGGCTGGGCAGCGGGTCGAGCCGCTCCTCACGCAGGGCGCGGCCGGCGCCCTCGGCCTCGAAGACGCGCGGCAGCAGGACAGGAGCCAGCGGGTCCTTGACCACGATCGGCTCGCTGAGCCAGGCGGCCACCAGCGGGTCGTGCTCGGGCGGCGTCGCGCCGGAGGTCCGCAGCAACGCGAGGGCGATGGGCGCGATGCGGTCGGCGGGACGCCGGATCCGCTGGGCCAGCCGTACCGCGACATCGTGCCGCCAGGCCGGAGGCCGGGCGGCGGCCACCCGGCAGACGCGGGCGAGGTTGGGGGTGTCGGCCCAGCGGCGGTTGACGTCGCGGCTGGTCATCCAGGCCACCGCGGCCGCGGGCCCGGTGATGAGGCCGACCCCGGCCAGCAGCAGCGCGGGGGCCAGCTTGTCGAGCATCTCGCCGACCTCCCACGAGGCCAGGAACTCGGCCTCGTCGGGATCTTCGGCGCGAACCTGCTCGGTGCGGAGCCGGCGTAAGCCCTTGACCAGGCCGGGCAGCAGGCCACTCAGGTCGGCGCGCTCCTCCTCGGTGAGGGCGACCAGCATGGTGGTCAGGCGGGCGGTCTCACCGGCGGCGATCAGCTCGCAGATCTCGGTCCAGCGGGTCATCGGGAGCCCTCCACGGCGGGCCGGGCCGCGAGCGGGAGGGCTGCCTGGGTCGCCGGGCCGAGAGGGCCGGCGACGTGGGGGGAAGGCGCGTGGGACCGGTGCGCCTGCGTCGCTGAAGTCATGGCCCGGGACACTAGATCACCGCACCGACAAACCGAGGGCTACGGCAGGCGCAGCTCGGCCAGGTGCTCGGCGGCCGCCTGCGGGCTCAGGGCGGCGCCGCGCCGGTAGGCGGTGTCGTAGCCGGGACGGCCGAGCCGGTCGGCGAGCGTCGCCGCGAGGGCGCGCAGCTCGGTGTCGCCGTGGTCGAAGGAGCCGCGGAGGGCCTGGCTGAGGCCGAGCGCGGTGGCCGCGCCGGCCGCATCGCCTTCGAGGAACAGCAGCCTGGCCAGCAGTTGCGCGGCCAAGGGGGCGTCCATGATCGATTGGGCGGCCTGGACGACGTGGGGCAGGAGGGCTCGGGCGCGCGCGGTGTCCCCGGCGGCGAGCAGGTTGGCCACCCGCGCGGCCGGCAGCCGGGGGTCGAGGGCCTCCGCGGACGGGGTCAGCTTGCGCAGGAGCGCCTCCATCCGGTCGAGCTCGTGGTCGGCGCGTGCGACCTCTCCGGAGCGGCGGTGCAGTTCGGCCAGGACGCCGAGCACCTCGATCTCCAGCGCAGGCTGGCCGCGCCGCCAGGCCGCGCGCTCGGCGGTGTCGAGGTCGCGTCCGGCGCCGGTCAGGTCGCCGGCGCGCATGCGCTCGACCGCGAGCCCGAGCCGGGTGGAGACCTCGTCCTGCGAGCCGAGGCCGGTGGCGAGGGCGAGGCTCCGCTCGTAGGCGGTGATCGCCCTGGCGTGGTCACCGGCGACGGCGTGCCGCTGGGCCAGGCCGTACAGCGCCTTGGCGGTCCACCACCGATCGCCGACCTCCTCGAACAGGCGCAGCGCCGTGGTCATCGCGTCTTCCCGCTCGCGGTACCGCATGGCCTCGATCATGTGGGTGCAGGCGATCGCCCAGCGGTCCGAGCCGCCGCGGACGCGGGCGATCTCCTGGTCGAGCAGGTCGTCGAGCCCGATCATCGCGGCCATCACCACGACGGTCGTCAGCAGCATCGGATAGCGGCGCAGCGCACCGGTGCGCACGCAGTCGTCGACGACCGCGCGCAGCCGTCCGGGGTCGGTGAGCGGGCGGCCCTCGGCGCCCAGCAGGTGCAGGGCGGTGAACGCGGCCCGGGCCTCCGGGGGCAGCGCGTCGCCGAACGCGGCGACCTTGGCCAGGTAGTCCTCGGCGCGGGCGTCGTAGCGGAGCATGACCCAGTACCAGTACAGCGGGCCCAGGAGCCGGGCGGAGGTGGCGGCGTCGCCGCTGTCGACGGCCGTCTGCAGGGCGAACATCAGGTTGTCGTACTCGGCCTGGAACAGCCGCAGCGACTCCGCCTGCCGGTCCGAGCGCAGCAGCGGCTCGTGCTCCTCGGCCAGGTCGGCGAAGTAACGCATGAGCTCGCGCCGGACCGCGTCGGTCTCGCCTGCCAGCCGGAGCTTGTCGGCCGCGTGCGCGCGGATGCTCTCCAGCATCCGGTAGGCGTCGCCCGTCCGCTCCACGATGGACTTGTCGACCAGGGAGTCCAGGAGGTAGATGTCGCCGCAGACGGCCTCGATCGCGTCGAGACCGGTCCGCGCGGGAAAGACCGACATCCGGGCGGCCAGCGTGCGCTCCTGGTCGGTGAGCAGGTCCCAGCTCCATTCGATCACCGCGTGGAGGGTCTGCTGGCGGGGCTGGGCGGTCCTGTTGCCGGTGCTGAGCAGCCGGAAGCGGTCGTCCAGCCGCCGGGCGATCCGCTCGGCGCTCATGGTCCGCAGCCGGGCCGCGGCCAGCTCCAGGGCCAGCGGCAGGCCGTCCAGCCGGCGCACGATGTCCACGACCGGGGTCACGGTCGTCGCGTCCAGGACGAAACCGGGCTGTACGGCTGCCGCCCGATCGAGGAACAGCCGCACCGCCGAGGCCCGATCCGCCTCCGCGGGCGTCGCGGGCAGGTCGAGGGGGCCCAGGCGGCACAACGTCTCGCCCATGACCTCGAGCGGCTCGCGGCTCGTGGCCAGGATCTTCAGGTACGGCAGGCGTTCCAGCAACCGGCCGGCGAGCTCCGCGACCGCGCCCGAGATCTGCTCGCAGTTGTCCAGCACCAGCACGCCCTCGCCCCCGGCGAGCAGGGCGACCATCCGCTCCAGCGGCGGTCCGGCCGGCTGGGCGTCGGTCATGCTGAGCGTGCCCAGCACCGCCGCCACCAGCTCGTCCGCGGTGTGTGCGGCGGCCAGGGAGACGAGCCACACGCGGCCGCGCTGGTGGGCCCGGTGCCGGCTCGCCGCCTGCACCGCCAGGCGGGTCTTGCCCACCCCGCCGGGGCCCACGACGGTGAGCAGCCGGGAGCTCTCCAGCGCTCCGGCGAGCAGCCGCAGCTCGTCCTGCCGGCCGACGAAGCTGGTCAGCGGGGCCGGCAGCCGCCCTTGGGCCGCCTCCGGCCGGGCCTGCTCCGGTTCGGGGGCGTCCAGTTCGCCGCGGAGCACGGCGAGGTGCGTCTTGCGCAGGTCCTCGGAGGGGTCGACGCCCAGCTCCTCGGCGAGCGTCGCGCGGACCTGCTCGAACACGGCCAGCGCGTCCGACTGTCGCCCGGCCGCGTGCAGGGCCCGCATGCGCAGCCCGGCCAGCCGTTCCCGCATCGGGTGGTCGGAGGCCGCCGCCTCCACGTCGGCGAGGATCTCGCCGTGGCGGCCCAGCCGGAGCTCGGCCTCGAAGCGGTCTTCGAGGGCGCCGAGGCGGAGCTCGTCCAGGCGGGCGCCTGCCGTACCGGCGAAGGGCAGGTCGCGGACGTCGGCCAGCGCCTCGCCCTTCCAGAGCGCCAGCGCCTCCTCCAGCAGGGCGGCGGCGCGCGGCAGCTCGCCCGCGCCCAGCTCGTGCCGGCCCCGCTTCGCCAGCTCCTCGAAGCGGAGCGCGTTGACCTGCTCGGCGCGGACGTCGAGGCGGTAGCCGCCGGGCATCCGCTCCACCACGCCCGCCTCGCCCAGGGTCTTGCGCAGCCGGTGCACCAGCGCGTGCAACGCGTTGACGCTGTCGCCGGACGCGCGCTCGCCCCACAGGGCCTCCATCAGCGCGTCGACGGACACCCCTTCGCCACCGGCCAGCGCGAGCCTGGCCAGCAGCGCGCGAACCCTGGCGCCGCCGAGCTCGATCGGCGCGCCGTCGTCGGCATGCGCCCGCACCGGTCCCAGCAGCTCGATCCGCATGCCTGCCAGGCTACCGATCAAGCCCTCGCTTACGGCCGGACGGTGTCCCGGGAAGCGGGATATAAGCCGCCTGTCAGAGCTGCCGGACATCGTTGAGGACATCAGCAGAAACGCCCAGAAAGGCAGCTAGATGGCAGCGAACGAGAACGTGCAGCAGGTGCTCGACCAGACCGTGGCGCAGCTCGGCATCCCGGGCATCGTCGCCGAGGTCCGGGACGGCGACCGCACCTGGTTCGGCACCGCCGGCGTGGCCGACCTCGAAACCCGGGCGCCGCGCCGGCCGGGCGAGTACTTCCACGCCGGCAGCAGCGGCAAGGCCTTCACCGCCGCCGTGATGTTGTCCCTGGAGGCCGAGGGCCTGGTGAGCCTCGACGACACGGTGAACGCCCACCTGCCCGGCGTGCTGGACGTCAACGGCTACGCCGGCGACAAGATCAATATCAGGCACCTGCTCAGCAACACCAGCGGCCTGTTCGCCACCGGCATCGCGCCGGAGGTCAGCCACCGCTACGCCACCCGCGCCGGGTTCGCCGAGCACCGCTTCGACCGATTCACCCTGGACGAGCTGCTGCGGGTGGCGGTGTCCCAGCCGCCGGTCGGCGCGCCCGGCGAACGGTTCGAGTACTCCAACGGCGGCTTCTACATCGCCGGGGCGATCATCGAGAAGGTCACCGGCAACAGCTACGCCGAGGAGGTCGACCGCCGGGTCGTCCGGCCGCTCGGCCTCACGCACACCCGCGTGCGCCCCGACGAGGAGACCGGCCTGCCCGAGCCGCACGCCCGCGGCTACTCCACGCTGTTCTTCAAGGACGGGGCCGACCCCTCGACGATCACCCCGGCGAACTGGGAGTCGCTGATGGAGGAGCCCGGTCTGCCGCCGCTGGATGTCACCGAGTACAACTCCTCCCTGGGCTACTCGGCCGGCAACGTCGTCTCCACCACCGGCGACATGATCCGCTTCTTCCAGGCCATGACCACCGGCAGCCTGCTGCCGCCCGCGCAGCACCGGGAGCTGTGGACCACCGTCTCGACCGAGGGCGGCTACTGGATGCCGCACTCCCGCTACGGCCTGGGGATGTTCGAGCTCGACCAGCGGGCGACCGGCGGCGTGACGCTGCGCGGCGTCGGCGGCAGCGTCTGGGGCTCCTACTGCTTCGTGGTCGGCACCCCGGACGGCCGGCACGCCGTGGCGGTCCACACCAACACCGAGTGGAAGTCCTGGGACCCGATGTTCCAGATCATCGAAGCGGAGTTCGGCGTCACCATCAGCGGGTGATGACCGCTCCAGCGCCCGGCCGCACCCGCGCGGCCGGGCGAGCCGCCCGTTCAGGCGAAGACGGCGGCGTTGCGCCGGGCCCACGCGGCGAAGGGGGCGGGGGCGCGGCCGAGGATGCGCTCGACGTCGGGGCTGACGGTCTGCTCGCGCAGGGTCGGGGTGCCCAGGATGTCGAGGGTCGTGTCGGCGACGGGGGCCGGCATGAAGGCGAGCATCTGGGCGCGGGCCTCCTCGCGGGTCTGGCCGGTGAAGGTGATCGGCGCGCCGATGGCGTCCGCGATGGCTTCGGCCCGCTGGCGCGGGGTGATCGGGGCGGGGCCGGTCAGCTCGTAGACGGCCTTGCTGTGGCCGTCCCGGGTGAGGACGGCGGCCGCCACGGCCGCGATGTCGTCGGGGTCGATCACCGGCAAGCTGACCTCGCCGAAGGGCGCGGCCACGGTACGGCCCGCCTTGATCGAGGCCACCCAGGCGTAGGCGTTGGAGGCGAAGCCGCCCGGGCGCAGCACGGTCCAGTCGGCTCCGGAGTCCATGACGGCCTGCTCGTAGGCGGCGAAGGCCCGGCCGTGCGAGAGCGAGTCGGGCCGGGTGGCCACGCCCTGCGAGGACAGCAGGACGATCTTGCCGTAGCCCGCGAACGGGGCGATGACCTCGGCGGGGTCGCCGGCCATCATCAGGTCGCCGCCGACCAGCAGGAAGACCGCGTCCGCGGTGGCAGGCAGGTCGGCGGACGGCTGGGCGAGGTCGGCGGCGACGGCGCGGACGCCGGGCGGGACGTCGGCCTGGGAGATGCGGCGCGACACGGCCGTCACCTCGTGGCCCTGCTCGGCCAGCAGGCGGACCAGCGTGCGGCCGACGTTTCCGGTGGCACCGGTGACAACGATCATGGAAAGCTCCTGCCAGTTGTTAGTTAGTTGGCTGACTGAGAAGAACCGTAGCACGGATCCGAGCCGTATAGTTAGTCAGGTGACTGACTTGAAGAAGCCGGGCCGCGGAGGAGCGGCCGGGGCGAAGCGCAGGCGGCTCATGGAAGCCGCGGCCGACGTCGTCCACCGGCAGGGCGTCGAGCGCACCACCATCGCCGACATCGCGCGCGCGGCCGAGGTCCCGGTGGGCAACGTGTACTACTACTTCAAGACCAAGGACGAGCTCGTCGCCGCCGCGCTGGCCGAGCACGAGCGGCAACTGGACCTGCTCGTCGAGCGGCTGGACCAGCTCGCCGATCCCCGGGAGCGGCTGAGGAGGCTGATCGAGGGCTGGGTGGGCCAGGCCGGCCTCGCCGCCCGGTACGGGTGCCCCACCGGCACCCTCGCCGTCGAGCTGGACAAGCGGGACGAGGGCGGCTTGGACCAGGAGGCCGGACGGGTCATCCGGCGCCTGCTCACCTGGGTGGAGACGCAGTTCCGCGAGCTCGGCCAGGCTGATCCCGAAGGGCTGGCGCTGACCCTGGTGGGCGCCTACCAGGGCATGTCCCTGCTGGCCAGCGCCCTGCGCGACCCGGCGGTCATGGAACGGGAGGGCGCGCGGCTGCTCGCCTGGATCGACGGTCTCTGAAGGAGCATCCGGGTGCGCATCAGGCGAGGAGCGCGGGCGGTCGTCCTGGATCCGGAGGACCGGCTGCTCATGCTGCGGGTCCGGAACGACGGCGTGATCGAGGTCCCCGGCGCGCCCACGCCGGCGACGTTCTGGATCCTGCCCGGCGGCGGGGTCGAGGCCGGGGAGAGCTTCATCGAGGCGGCGCGCCGGGAGGTGCTGGAGGAGACCGGGCTGACCGGGCTCGACTGGGGATCGTGCCTGTGGGTCCGGGAACTGGAGGCGCGCTGGGCCGGGGAGGTCTACCGGGCGCAGGAGCGGTTCTTCCTCGCCAGGGCGGGCGCCACGAGGGGGCCCGTGCGGCTGGAAGCGGAGGCGAGCGGATATCGGTGGTGGTCGGTGGCTGAGCTGGGGGCGGCGGAGGGGGTGGAGACCTTCTATCCGCCGGGGCTGGCCGGGCTGCTGGGTGAGGTGGTGGACGGGCGACTGCCGCGCGAACCTGTGGTGTTGACCAGGTAGGTCGCGCGGCAGAAGCCGGGGGAGCTAGGTGAGGCTGGGGCCGAGGTCGTCGGCGGGCTTGCGGGAGCCGTACTTCTTGAACAGGAAGAAGTAGAGCTTGACGTACTGGCCGACGAGGATGCCGTTGATGATGGTCCCCTCGCGGATGAAGTGCGGGGCGCTGAGGAACAGCAGCCCGATCGCCGCCGAGATCACCAGCAGGGTGCAGTCGAAGCCGGTCTTGATGTTCCCCCACTTCCACCCGGTCCGCTTGAAGATCGTGTTCACGAACATGTCCACCGGCATGAGGACCAGGTTCGCGCGGATCATCAGGAACAGGCCGAACGCCAGGGTCGCGTCCGCGAAGACCAGGAGCGCGAACTTCGCCGCATAGGCGTCGAGCGCGATCCAGCTCGTCAGCATCAGGTTCAGGTCGAGGAAGGCGGCCAGGGCGAAGGCGGGCACCAGGGACAGGAAGTTCCTGAGCTTGAAGTCCTTCGGCATGGCCAGGTAGGTCAGCGCCAGCATGATCAGTTCGAGGATGAAGTTGAACGTCCCCTGGCTGATCCCCGGCAGCACCAGGGTCATGGTCCGGGTGAGGCTGCTCTGCGGGGAGATGCCGATGCCGGCGCTGATGGCCAGGCTGACGCCGAGCGTCAGCACGTAGATGCCGGCGACGTAGGTGATCCAGCGCCGGACCAGACTTCCGGTGTCGACGACGCCGGCGTCCTGTTCATGCTTGAGCACGGTGATTCCCTTGCGGTGTGGGGGTGGGGGGTGAACCGGCTCAGCGCATGAAGCCGAAGCGGTCCAGGGAGATGAACAGCGTCAGGAGCTTGTTGACGACGGGTTCTCCCTCGTTGTGGTGGCCCAGCTCGGCGAGCGCGGCGTCGATCGTCCGGGTGGCGTCGACCAGCTCGGACAGTGGCATGTCAGCCATGACACCGTAGATGTCCAGCGGGAGTTCCGCCTTCACCTGCCGGTCCTCGGTGACGATGCAGCCGCCGACGAAGGTGTCGAGCTGCTTGAGGTTGCCGCACATCTCGGCGCTGTCGGCGCCGACGACCACGAAGTACGCCGAAGGAGCCGGCCAGAACGTGGAGACCGCGCCGCGCTCGATCGACACGCCCTTGAACAGGCCGTTGACGACGTGCCGCTCGGCCGAGCCGTCCCGGTAGCGCTGCACGACCGAGATGCGGTTCAGGGTGACCCCGTCCAGGACGGGGACGACCACGCCGTTCTCGAACGGCACCCAGACCTCCTGGGCGAACTTCAGGTGACCGCGCCCGTAGACGTCGAACAGCAGGACCTTCGCCCGGCTGCCGTCGGCCGAGACCTCCAGCGGGGTCAGGTCGAGCTCGCCCGGGGTGAGGTCGGCGAGGCCGGGCCGTGGCTCCTTGACCATGCCGGAGTAGTCGAGGTCGACCGGCTTGAGCAGCGTGCGGTCCTTGGCGACCAGCTCGCCGCCCTTGAAGACGTAACGCGGGTTGATCTTCGACAGGCTGTCGGTCAGCACGATGTCGGCGTAGCGGCCCGGGGCCAGCGAGCCGAAGTCGTGGTCCATGCCGAAGGAGCGGGCGGCGTAGAGCGTGCCCATCTTGATGGCCTGGATCGGGTTGAGCCCCATCTCGACGGCCAGCGAGATGACCCAGTCGATGTGCCCCCGCTTCAGGACCCGGTCGACGGAGATGTTGTCCGCGCAGAGCTGGAAGTTCTCCGCCGGCCAGCTGCGCTTCACCAGGGCGCGCAGCATGGTCTTGATCACCTCGGGGCTGCCCACCCCGAACTTGATCTGCGTGTGGAAGCCGTGCCGCAGGCTCTTCTCGATGTCCGCCTCGTTCCAGACATCGTGGTTGTTGTGCGCGCCGATGGCCGGCATGTAGTTCAGGAGCATGTCGGGCAGCGCCGTCACGCCCCAGTGGCTGTTGACGTAGCCGCCGTTGGCGCGGCCCAGGGCCGACTTGCGGAAGTCGTCGTCGTTGCCGGTCATGTAGGACAGGTGGGCCAGCTCGCCGAGGCCGATCACCGGCTCCATCTGCAGCATAGCCTCGGTGACCTCGACCGAGGTCTTCTTGCCGGGGGCGAAGGCGTAGACGCGGTAGGGCAGCTTGTCGTAGTCCTTGAACAAGGCCTTGGCCGCCTCGACGGCCTCGTCTCCGGCCGCGCTGGCGAAGTCGAGGGTCTCGGCGAAGATGGTGGTCGTCCCGCTCGGCACGATCGCCTCGCCGAAGGCCGCCGGGTGGGCGAGCTGGGCGTCGAAGTGCAGGTGGGCGTCGATCAGGCCGGGGATGGCGTACAGGCCCTCGCCGTCGAAGACCTCGCGCACCCGCACCACCGACTCGTCCGGGTCCAGGGCGATGATGCGCTCGTCGTAGACGAGGATCGAGCCTTGGAAGACCGTCTCGCTGTGCACGTCCAAGATGCTGAGATTCCGGAGCAGCAGATCGGCTTCGCGCTCGCCCTGGAGAATGTCGAAGACCGTCCGGACATGCTGGTAATGACCCGAAAAATCAGCCATGGGAATTCCTCACTGCTCTTTGGCATAAAAAATCGTGACGCCGAACGAGATGATCTAGAAGTCGGCCCTCGTTCACTCTGGTGATATGAAATGGCATGCCACCGTTGCTGACAAGCAGCGGTTTTCGCACGGACTGTACTCTTTTTGTGCACACGTCCGGCCAGGGAGGCCCCATGCTCCACTCACGCCTGCTGCACTACCTCGACGAGGTGGCACGCTCGGGGTCCATCCGGGCGGCGGGGGCGAGGCTGCACGTCGCGCCGTCGGCGATCAACCGGCAGATCCTGCTGCTGGAGGAGGAACTGGGCGAGGCCCTGTTCGAGCGGCTGCCGCGCGGGATGCGGCCCACGCCGGCCGGTGAGGTGCTGCTCGCGCACGTGCGCCGGACCATGCAGGAGTACCGCGAGGCCGTGGCCGACATCCGCGACCTGCAGTCGCTGCCCAGCGGCGAGGTGGTGATCGCCACGATGACCGGCCTGGCCAGCGGCGTCGTCTCCGCCGCGACGGCGAACTTCCACGCCAGGCATCCGGAGGTGCGCATCTCCATCCGGGTGATGTCCACGCACGACATCCTGCGGGCGGTGGCCGACAGCGAGGCCGACGTCGGGCTCGGCTTCAACATCCCGGCCTCGCCGCAACTGGAGGTCTGCTGGCGGCTGGACACCCGGCTCGGCGCGGTCATCTCGCCGAAGCACCCGCTGGCCCGGATGGAATCCATTCCACTCGCGCACTGCGCGGATTATCCGCTGATTTTCGCCGACCGCTCGATGGTCATTCACGGCATAATCGCCGACACCTTCGCCGAGGCCGGTATCGCGGTCGAACCCGCCTTCCACACCAATTCCATCGAGACGATGAAACGGCTCGCCGCCGCGGGGGAGGCCATCGCCTTTCTCAGCCGGTTCGACATCGCCGAGGAGCACCACCACGGCAGCCTCGCCTTCCGCCCGGTGCGCGACCGCGGCTTCAGCCGGAACGTGCTCTCCCTGGTGCGCCGGGAGAAGCACGGGCACGGCCTGGCCGGGCTGCTGTTCGCCGAGGAGATCGTGGCGACCCTGGAGACGGTGGCGGCCTGACCGGCCCTCCGGCCAGCCCGACATCGACGTCTCCGACGGCCTCACCAGCCGAAAGGCGGGAATCCGAGCCCTTCGACGGGGTCCCTAGACTTTCGTCCCATGCTTTCTGTCACACCCGTCTGGCAGGCTGACAGAGTCCGGTCGGCGTTCTGACCGGTCGCCGGCCGGTCGCCGGCGTCCGGTGCCAGGTCCGCTGCTTCCGGACGGCGAGGTCTCCCTCGTCCGCGCCGCCCTTCCGAGCTCGTCCACCGGCGGCCGCAGGACCTCCGCGAAGGCCCGGGATCCGCTCGACCGCGTGCTGAAAGACGTGCAGAAAGATGGGAATGATGACCGAGACGACCGCCTGGCGGCGCAATGTCGCCCTGTTCCTGACCGGCCAGACCGTGTCCCTGTTCGGCTCCATGATCGTGCAGTACGCGGTCATGTGGTGGATCACCTTGGAGACCAAGTCCGGCGTGGCGGTGGCGCTCTACGCGGTCGCCGCGTTCCTCCCGCAGGGGCTGGTGTCGCTGTTCGGCGGGGTGCTGGCCGACCGGATGAACCGGCGCGTGCTGGTGATGATCGCCGACGGCGGTATCGCCGCCGCCACGCTGGTGCTCGCGGTGCTGATGGCCAACGGGATCACCGATCTGTGGATCATCCTGCTCGCGGTGGCGGTGCGGTCGGTCGGCGCCGGGGTGCAGACGCCTGCCGTACAGGCGATGATCCCGCAGATCGTGCCCAGCGACCAGTTGATGCGGGTGAACGGGATCTTCCAGACGATCCAGTCGGCCATGGCGTTGCTCGCGCCCGCGGCGGCCGGGGCGATCTTCGCCGCCTTCGGCATCGTGCCGGTGTTCTTCCTCGACGTGGTGACCGCGGTCCTCGGGATCGGGCTGCTGGCGCTGGTGGCCGTGCCGACGCTGGAGAGCATCGCGCAGTCCACCGCGACCTACCGGGAGGACCTGGTCGAGGGCATGCGCTACATCCGCAGCCACGCGGTCGTGCGCTGGCTGCTGGTGGTGTACGCGGTGATCTTCCTGCTCACCGTGGCGCCCTCGTTCGTCACGCCGCTGATGATCACGCGGACCTTCGGCTCGGACAAGTGGATGCTGGCGGTCCTGGAGATCGCCTTCAGCCTGGGCATGATGCTCGGCGGGTTCCTGATGTCCACGCTGCTGGCCAAGCGGGGCAAGGTCGGGCTGATCCTGTTCTCCGTCTACGGGTTCGGGGTGGTGACCGTCGCGCTCGGGCTGAGCGGGAACCTGTGGGTCTTCTACGGGTTCATGTTCGTGCTCGGCCTGCTGGTGCCGCCGTTCGCGACGCCGTTCATGACGCTGATCCAGGAGACCGTCGAGCCCGGGATGCAGGGCCGCGTGTTCAGCTACGTCGGCATCGTGATGGCTCTGGCCACCCCGGTCGGCATGATGGTCTTCGGGCCGCTGGCCGACGTGGTCAGCGTGCAGACCCTGCTGATCGCGGCGGGGCTGGCGGCCATCGCGGTGATCGCGATCGCCACCCGGCTGCCGTCCGGCCGCGCCACGCTGGAGGTCGCCCGCACCCCCGCCCCGGACCCCGAGGCGTCGGTGCACTGAGGGCGCGGATAGCCACTTAGCGGATTCAATCAACTACGCCGAGTGCTGTTAGCCTGACCGCGTGGATCAGGGGAATGTGCTGTCGGCGGAGATCAAGGTCGGCGCGCTGGGGGAGTCCGACACGCTGCGGGTCAGCAGGATGGCGCGGATCGCCCGCGAAGGCCGCCAAGGACCGTACGGCCTGCGGTTCGACCACGCGGGCCTGCTCGTCTTCCCGGACTCGGTCGAGGCGGCGCTCGACGACCTCCCGGTGCTCAGAACGGTGCCCAGCGTCGTCGTCAGGGAGCGGCTGACCACGCGCTACGGGCTCGACGGCCTCGACGTGACGATCGCGCACGTCGAGGTCGGGCACGGGCGCACGCTGGAGCTGTTCCTCGCCGCCGGCTGTTCCGAGCGGATCGCCGACGACGAGCGCTTCCACGAGCGCGAGACGCACCTGGCCTTCGAGACGCCGCCTGCGACGCTCGGCGTCCTGGAGGCCCTGCGCGCCGACGGTCACCGGCCCGACGGCGGCGGCTACAACCCGGCCGAGGGCCGCAGCGTCTTCTACTTCCGCCCCGAGCCGGGGGCCGACCGGCTGGAGATCGTGACCGCCGGTCACGCCGGCGCCCACCTGGCCCGCCACCTCACCGGCGAGCAGCACGACGAGCGGCGGCGGATGCTCGACCTGCTCACCGGGGCCTGGGCCACCCAGGCCCTGCGCACCGCCGCCGAGCTCGGCCTCGCCGACGAACTGCTCGGCCGCCGCCGCACCACCGGCGAGCTCGCCGCCGCCCTCGGCTGCCCCGCCGACCGGCTGGCCAGGCTGCTGCGCTACCTCGAACAGCTCGGCGTCGTCACCCGGACCGGCGAACTGGTCTCGCTCACCCCGCTCGGCGCGACGCTGGCCCGCGACTCCGACTCCTCGCTGCACGGGGTCGCGCTGCTGTACGGCGGGCTGTTCTACTGGAGCTTCGGCGAGCTGCCCGACACGGTCAGGACCGCCAGGAGCGGGTTCGAGCTGGCCTACGGCAACGCGCCTTTCGCCCACCTGGAGCACAACGCCTCCGACGCCGCGGTCTTCCAGCGCGCGATGGCCGACCAGTGCCGCGACGTCTTCGACGCGCTCGCCGAGCGCCTCGACCTGACCGGCGTCGAGACGGTCACCGACCTCGGCGGCGGCTCGGGCGCGCTCCTCGGCCGCCTGCTCGACGCCGCCCCGCACACCACCGGCGTGCTGTTCGACACCCCCGCCACCGTCGCCGCCGCGCGCGAGGAGCTCACCAGCCGGTACGGCAAGCGGATCACCACCGTCGGCGGCGACCTGTTCACCCACGTCCCCGGCGGCGACCTGCTCGTCCTGTCCCGCATCCTGCACGACTGGGACGACGCCGCGTGCGCCACCGTCCTGGCACGCTGCCGCGAGGCCGTCCGGCCGGGCGCCCGGCTCGCGGTCGTCGAGCGCCTCCTGCCCGACCACCCCGCCCAGCCGTCGCTCGCCCCGGCCTGGGACGTGCACATGATGGTCAACAACCTCGGCGGCCGGGAGCGCACCCTGGCCGAGTACCGCGACCTGCTCGGCTCGGCCGGTTTCACCCTGACGGCGACCACCGGCCTGCCGCTGGACGTCTACCTGCTGGAAGCCGTCGCCGAGTAGCGGGCGAGCGCCCAGGCCAGCGCCGGGGCCAGGGGCTCGGGGGCCGGCCAGCCGTTGATGATCGCCAGCAGTTCGAGGTAGCGGTCCCGGTCCGGATCGAGCACGGTCTCCAGCCGGTCGAGGTCGACCTCCGGCAACGGCACGGCGGCCGCCTCGGGAGATCTCGGGTCGAGCCCCGCCGCGAGCGCCGGAGCGACGGCCCGGCGCACGAGCGCGGCCGGGTCGGGCCGCGGCGGCGAGGTCGGCGGGACCGCGTAGGGCGCGACGGCCGACCGGAGCCGGTCGCGGAAGCCGGGGTCGGTGGCGAGCAGGGCCAGTTCGATCCACGCCTCCACCTGCTCGGGCGACGGGTCGTCCGGCAGCACCGGGGTCATCGTGGTCCGGACGCCTTCCGGCACGCCGTCGAGGGCGTGGTCGAGGAAGGCGGCGATCAGGGCCCGGCGTTCGTCGCCGGCCATGGTGGCGAGCCGATGGGTCATGTCCATCTCCTCCGGAGCGGTTCCGTGCCGGGCCACGCGGGTCAGGATCGCCTGCCGTACGCGGAGGGCCTGGATCTGGACGGCCAGCGCTTCGGCGTGGAGCGCGGCGACCTCGGTGAGGGAGACCTGGCGGGTGAC
Source organism: Nonomuraea sp. NPDC050328 (assembly GCF_044459405.1). NCBI lineage: Bacteria > Bacillati > Actinomycetota > Actinomycetes > Streptosporangiales > Streptosporangiaceae > Nonomuraea > Nonomuraea sp. NPDC050328. The sequence goes on from NZ_JBITIW010000010.1 coordinate 254,154, forward strand.
GATCCGGTGGATCGTCGCCAGGTCGAGTCCGAGGTCGCGCAGCGTGCGGACCAGTTCCAGGCGGTCGAGGGCGGCGGCGTCGTAGAGCCGGTGGCCGGCGGCGGTGCGGGTGGTGGGCGGGACCAGGCCGCGGTCGGCGTAGAACCGGACGGTCTTGACGCTGAGCCCGGCGCGCCGGGCCAGCTCGCCGATCGGCAGGAGGTCCATGCCGGTCAGCCTGGCAGCTCCCCCTGCTGGAGCTGCAAGTCGGCGGGGATGCCGCTGTAGGCGGGGCCGAAGAAGACCAGCACGACCAGGTCCTCGGTGACGTCGTGGAAGCGGTGGGCCTCGCGGGCCGGGACGAACAGGGCGGTGCCCGGCTCGACCGCGACGGTCTGGTCGCCGGAGGTGAACGAGCCCCGGCCACGGGTGACGATGTAGATCTCGTCCTCGTTGTGCGGCGACTGCGGGTCGGCGGCCCCGGCCGGGATCGAGTAGGTGCCGAAGCTGAGCGCGGGCACCTGGAGGTGCTCCACGAAGTTGGCGGACCCGTCCGCCGCCGGCTCGAAACGGCCGCTGTCGATGATCTCCATGAGCGGTGATTGTCGCAGGTGGCCGGGGACGAGGATGAGCCGGGCTCAGGAGCCGAGGTAGCGGAGCACCGCCAGCACGCGCCGGCTGTAGCCCGAGGTGTGCGAGAGCTCCAGCTTGTCGAAGAGCGCGTTGACGTGCTTCTCCACCGCGCTCTGCGAGACGTGCAGCGACTGCGCGATGGAGGCGTTGGTCAGCCCCTGCGCCATTCGCTCCAGCACCTCGCGCTCGCGGGCGGTGAGCTGGGCGAGCGGGTCGGCGTGGCTGGTGCGGGCCAGGAGCTGGCGGACCACCTCGGGGTCGAAGGCCGCGCCGCCGGCGCCCACGCGCTCCAGGGCGTCGAGGAAGTCGCCGACCTGGGCCACCCGGTCCTTGAGCAGGTAGCCGACGCCTTCGACGTCGGAGCTCATCAGCTCGGTGGCGTACTTCTTCTCCACGTACTGCGAGAGCACCAGGACCTTCACCCGGGGCCAGCGCTTCCTGATCTCCAGCGCCGCGCGCAGGCCCTCGTCGGTGTGCGTGGGCGGCATCCGCACGTCCACCACCACCACGTCGGGCTGTTCGCCGGCGACCGCCTCCAGCAACGCGTCGCCGTCGCCCACGGCGGCGAGCACGTCGTGACCCTCCTCAGCGAGCAGCCGCACGAGACCTTCCCGGAGCAGCGTCGAGTCCTCGGCCAGCATCACGCGCACGGGAGCTCCGCCAGGATCGTCGTCGGCCCGCCGGGCGGGCTGGTCACGGTGAAGCGGCCGTCCAGGGCCGCGACGCGGCGGGCGAGGCCGGACAGGCCGCCGCTGGTGGCGTCGGCGCCGCCGATGCCGTCGTCCTCGATGCGCACGACGACCATTGTGGCGTCCTGGTGGATCTCGACGGTCACCTGGGAGGCCCGCGAGTGCTTGTCGGCGTTGGTGACCGCCTCGCTGACCACGAAGTAGGCCACGGTCTCGACCGCCGCGGGCGGACGGGCGGGCAGCTCGCACCGCACCTTGACCGGCAGGCCGGCCCGCTCGGCCACCCCGGCCAGCGCGTCGGCCAGGCCGAGGGAGTCGAGCCCGGACGGGTAGACCCGCCAGGCCACCTCGCGCAGCTCGACGAGGGCCTGCTGGGCCTGCTCGTGGACCTGCTCCAGCAGCTCGGTGCGCCCGCGCCGGGCCCGGCCGGCCAGCATCGACAGGGCGACCAGCCGCTGCTGGAGGCCGTCGTGCAGGTCGCGCTCGATGCGGCGGCGTTCGGAGTCGACGGCGGCCAGGACGCCGGCCCGGCTCTCGGTCAGCTCGGTGATCCGCCGCCGCAACGCCGCCACCGGGTCGGGGGCCAGCAGGTGCGCGGCCAGCCGCCGGTCCAGCACGTCCACGCCGACCAGACCGGACAAAGCGAGGAAGAGCAGCACCAGCCCGAACACCGCGAGGTAGAGCACCAGGGGCACGCTCGGCAGCATCCCGTCCACCGCCTGGCCCCGGGGCCAGGACCAGGCGAAGACCGCGGCGGCTCCCGTGCCGTAGGCCAGCAGGAAGAGCACCACCCCGCCCAGCAGCCCGACGGGGATGCGGGCGGCCAGGTAGCGCAGCTCGTTGCCGTCGATCGGGTCGAGGGCCAGGCCCAGCCGGCGCAGCTCCAGCAGGGTCAGCCGCCGGGCCGCCGCGCGTACGGCAGGCCGCCCGGCGAAGGGCAGGGCGGCCGGCACGAAGAGCAGCCCGGCCAGCGCGCTGCCGGCGCCGAGCAACACCGTGCCGGGCAGCCGCAGCGCCCTACGCCGCGTGCCGGCCACGTCGCCGCTCGCTCAGCCGGACGCCGAGGAAGACCAGCACGGCCAGGGCCACGACGGCGATCACCACGTTCGTTCCGAATCCGACATAGGTCTCCACGATGGCCCAATTCTCCCCCAGCAGGTATCCGGCCATGACGAAGAGGGTGTTCCAGATCAGGCTCCCGGCCGTGGTCAGCAGTGTGAAACTGGCCAGCGGCATCCGCTCGACACCGGCCGGCACGGAGATCAGGCTGCGGAAGATCGGGATCATCCGCCCGAAGAACACCGTCTTGCGGCCGTGCCGGCCGAACCACGCCTCGGTCCGCTCGATGTCGGAGAGCTTGAGCAAGGGCAGCCGGGCGGCGAGGGCCAGGGTGCGCTCGCGACCCAGCAACGCGCCCACCCAGTAGAGCGCCAGCGCGCCGATGACCGAGCCCGCCGTGGTCCACGCCAGCACGCTCGGCAGGTCCATCTCACCGCGGGCGGCGGTGAAGCCGGCCAGGGGGAGGATGACCTCGCTCGGCAGCGGGGGAAAGAGGTTCTCCAGCGCGATCGCGAGCCCGGCTCCCGGGGCGCCGAGGGATTCCATCAGGGAGATCAGCCATTCCGTCATGACCGCAAACCTAGGAAAAAGCGGGTTGCGTCCACCATGAGGCAGGCGGCCGTCTTCAGGGTGTGGAAAACCACAGGGTGCGAACCGGCCGGGCGCCGCCCGCGTCTACGAGGTATGCGGAGATTACCGGTCGTCCTGCTCCTGCTGGTGGCCGCGTGCGGCACGTCCCCCGCGCCGACGACCGCCGACGACTTCCACGCCCGCGCCCGGGAGATCGCCGAACGCTGGCAGGCCGCACCGGAACGCGAGGCCTGGACGGACGGCTTCGTGCCCCTGGCGAAACTGACCATCGACCCGCCCTCGCGCGGGATGCCGAAGTGGACCGGGGTCAGCGAGCTGAACGCCGTCTGGGAGCTGGCCACCGAGCTGCCCGCCGCGCGGCCGGAACCGGGGACTCTGACCTGGCCGGACGGTTCGGAGCTGAGCCTGCCGCTGGTCACGGCGGAGACCGCCTACCGGGCGATGAGCCGCCCGCGCGACTTCGCCGACGAGGAGTGCCCGGCCAAGGGCTGCCGGCCGTTGCGGGTCACCGCCGCGAGCCTGGGGTGGGCGCCCTTCCCGACCAGCCGGGGCGAGGCCCGGGTGCCGGTCTGGGAGTTCGCCGTGGCGGGCCTGCCGCAGCCGTTCCGGCGCGTCGCCGTGGACCCGGCCGCGATGGGCGGCCCGCCCCAGCAACGCAAGGGCGAGTGGCAGGAGGTCTTCACCTACCGGGCGGACGGCACCAGCCTGAGGCTGACCTTCGGGTACGGCTCCTGTGACACCACGCACGGCGGCCGGGCCTACGAGACGCCGCAGGTGGTGGTCGTGGACGCCGACGTGCGGCCCAAGCCCGACGTGCGGGTCTGCAACGCGATGCTGCACCACGCCGAGACCGACGTCCGCCTGCGCGAGCCGCTGGGCACGCGGGTGGTGCTCGACGCCGCCAGCGGCCTGCCGCTCCTGCCGGAGGCCGAGATGCACCTCGCCACCGGCTTCAAGCACTGGGACCCGCGCGGGAGCTAGCCGGGCGTGACGTACTTGCGGGGCCGCAGCGCGTGCGTCCGCAGGGCGGCGAGCGCGACGAGCTGCCCGGTCGGCGTCAGCCGTACGCCGTCGTGCTCGGTGGCGGCCAGCGCCAGCGAGAGCAGCCGGTCGGGCACGTCGGAGCCGGTCCCGCTGATCAGGACGACCCGCTCGTGCAGGGCGGCGGCCGGCCAGGCCGAGCCGTCGGCCAGCAGCAGCAGCGCGATCTCGTCCGCCTCGCTGGTGATCAGCCGCCGGGCCACCGGCTCCAGCGACGGGTCGAGCGGCACCGGCGCGTGCAGCCGCACCTCGAAGGGCTGGGCCAGCTCGCGGCGCGCCTCGCCGCGGCCCAGCACCCAGCGGTTGAGCCGCTCGCCGTGCACCCGGTTGAGCCAGCTGTCGCCGCCCAGGTCGGCGCGCGGCCGGGTGAGCCACTCGCGGGTCAGCTCGACGCGATCCACCCGCGAGCCGGACTGCAGCGCCAGCTCCAGGGCCGCAGAGCAGGCCACGTGCGCGCCCATCTCCTCGGGCCCCATGATCGTGCTCCAGCGCAGCTCCGGCACGTCCGGCGGCAGCACCCCGGTCGCCTCCAGGGCCTCCTGGTAGGCGGCGGTGCCGGCGTCCTCCCCGTCACGGGCGTAGACGCGCAGCACCCGCTGGGTGACCGGCGAGGCGCACAGCTCCGCGTAGCGCTCCATGCCGCCGAGCTCCAGCAGCCGGCCGAGGGCACGGGCCAGCCGGGCCCGGTCGCCGTCGACCTTGAGCGGCAGCGTGAACCAGAGGAACTCGCAGACGTCGAGCTGGGTCACCGACTCCAGAGGCTCACCGCCGGTGAGCCACTCCACGGCGGTCCTGGCCTCGTCGGCCATGGCGGGATCCATCCGCATGAGGAGCGCGGCCACGTCCGGTGCAGGCATGCCTCGAAGTCTGCCGTATCGACCCCGGCCCTGACGATGACCGAAACCGGTGCGTATCTGCTCTTGCACAGCGACTACCCTACGAAATCACGAATTAGCGACCGGTAACGGGGTCAGATCCACCGCTTCTCGAAGAGCATCCGGGACTTCCACTCGACGTACGGCAGGACCTCGGCGGACAGGATCGGGTAGAGCCACCAGAAGTTGATCAGTGCCAGCAGCGCGAACGACCCCACTGCCGCAGCTCCCACTGTACGGCGTGTCTGCGTCGCCCACGAGGGACCGATCAGCAGACCCGCGCACAACGTGATCGCCAGCACCATGAAGGGCACCATCGGGATCGCGTAGAACAGGAACATCGTCCTGTTGTCCTTGAAGGCGAAGTAGAACCACGGCAGCCACGCCACCGCGTAGCCGAGCAGCACCGCGCCCGCCCGCCAGTCGCGCGAGGAGACGTACCAGGCGATCAGCGCCACGAGGGCGGCCAGCGCGCCGTACCAGATGACCGGGGTGCCGACCCCGAGCACCGCCTCCGAGCAGTCCTTGACCCCGCAGGCGTTCTGCTTGCCCTCGTAGTAGAAGGCCACCGGCCGCAGCAGCAGCGGCCACGACCACGGCTCCGACTGGTAGGGGTGGCTGCTGGTGAGCTGCGCGTGGAAGCCGAGGACCTCGAAGTGGTACTTGACCAGCGAGCGGAAGGAGTCGAAGACGAAGAAGAGCGGCCCGGACGAGGTGGCCTGCTCCCAGTTGCGGCCCCAGCCACGGGGCGAGGCGAACCAGCCGGTCCAGCTCGCCAGGTAGACCAGCGAGGGCGCGACCACCCCGGCCAGCAGCCCGGTCGGCAGGTCCAGCCGGAAGGCCCCGGCGTAGGGCCGGCGCAGCCCGATCGCCCGGCGGGCGCCCGCGTCCCACATCCACGACATCAGGAACAGGACGAAGAAGAAGATGCCCGACCACTTCACCGCGCACGCCGCGCCCAGGCAGAGCCCCGCGGCCAGCCGCCACGGGCGCAGGCCGAGGTAGGGGCCCTCGTCGCTGAGCGGCGAGGACTCGTACCAGTCGACCAGCCGCTCGCGCGCCTTGTCCCGGTCGACCACCAGGCAGGCGAACCCGGCCAGCACGAAGAGCATCAGGAAGATGTCCAGCAGCGCGGTGCGGGAGAGCACGAAGTGCAGGCCGTCCAGGGCGAGCAGGAGGCCGGCGAAGCAGCCCAGCAGCGTCGAGCGGGTCATCCGGCGGGCCAGCCGCGCAATGATCAGGATCGACAGCGTGCCGACGACCGCGGCCGAGACGCGCCAGCCGAAGGTGTTCATGCCGAACAGCCACTCGCCCAGGCCGATCATCCACTTGCCGAGCGGCGGGTGCACCACGTACGAGGCGCACTTGTCGATCGCCTCGCACTTCTCGAAGATGTCGGTGTTGCCGGCCAGCAGGGCCTTGTCGGCGTCCTTGATGAAGGTCCGCTCGACCAGCCAGGTGACCAGCGAGAAGGCGTCCTTGGCGTAGTAGGTCTCGTCGAAGACGACGGTCTTGGGGTGCGCCAGGTTCACGAAGCGCAGCACGCCGCCGAAGATCATGACGAGGATCGGGCCCAGCCAGCCCCAGAGCCGGTCGCCCGGCATGGCGGGGACCAGGCGCTCGCGCACCGACCTGGTGCGGGCGCCGGGTTCTTTAAGCGCTGGGAAATCGGTCACCGCCATTCGGCCATCGTAAGGGCTCAAGCGGGTGCTTCCTTAAGAAACACGGCCACAATGGTCAAGTGACTGAACACGGCAGGCTGGTGCTGGCGGGGGCTCCGATCGGGCAGGCGGGCGACGCCTCGCCCCGGTTGAGGGAGGTCCTGGCCGGCGCGGACGTGGTGGCGGCGGAGGACACCAGGCGGTTGCGCCGCCTGGCCGCCGACCTGGAGGTGGAGATCTCCGGGCGGGTCGTCTCCTACTACGACCAGAACGAGGCCGCCCGGGCCGTCGAACTGCTCGACGCGCTCAAGAACGGCCGGACCGTGGTGATCATCACCGACGCCGGCATGCCCGGCGTGTCGGACCCCGGCTACCGGCTGACCAGCCTCGCCGTCGAGGCGGGCATCCCGGTCACCGCGCTGCCCGGCCCCTCCGCGGTCACGACCGCCCTGGCGATCTCGGGCCTGCCCTCCGACCGCTTCTGCTTCGAGGGCTTCCCGCCGCGCAAGAGCGGCGAGCGCGCCCGCCGGCTGGCCGAGCTGGCCGCCGAACAGCGCACCATGGTCTTCTTCGAGGCCCCGCACCGGCTGGCCGACGCGCTGGAGGCCATGGCCGAGGCCTTCGGCCCCGACCGCCGCGCCGCCGTCTGCCGCGAGCTGACCAAGACCTACGAGGAGGTACGGCGCGGCGGCCTCGCCGAGCTGGCCGCGTGGGCGGCCGAGGGCGTCAAGGGCGAGATCACCGTCGTCGTCGCCGGTCACGTGAAGGTCCAGGGCTCGATCGAGGAGGCCGTCGCCGAGGTGGACCGGCGCGTGGCCGCCGGCGAGCAGAGCAAGCACGCCGTGGCCGAGGTCGCCAAGGAAGCGGGACTTCCCAAACGCGAGCTGTACGACGCGGTTCACAGGAGACTTCGCGCCACGTAGGGTCCCCTCATGTCCACGTATCACCGGTTAGTGCCCCGGATGCAGGAGAGCGGGCTGTGGGGGTGGCTGGGACCGGCGTTCGTGGCACTGCTGGGCGGGGTGCTGCGCTTCCTCAACCTCGGGCACCCCCGGGCGGTGGTCTTCGACGAGACCTACTACGCCAAGGACGCCTACGCGCTGCTGCGGTTCGGCGCGGAGCGGGAGACGCTGGGCGACGACAAGAACCCGATCGCCGACCGGATGCTGATCGCCGGCGACCTGAACATCTGGGAGCGCTGCCCGCCCGCTCCCGACTGCGCCTCCTACGTCGCCCACCCGCCGCTCGGCAAGTGGATGATCGCCGTGGGCGAGTGGATCTTCGGCATGAACCCCTACGGCTGGCGCGTCGCCGCGGCGCTCGCCGGCACGCTCATGATCTTCATCCTGGCGCGGCTGGCCCGCCGGATGACCCGCTCGACGCTGCTGGGCTGCTTCGCCGGCCTCCTGCTCGCCCTCGACGGGCTGCACTTCGTCATGTCGCGGATCGCGCTGCTCGACATCTTCCTGGCCTTCTGGGTGCTGGCCGGGTTCGCCTGCCTGGTGGTCGACCGGGACAAGGCGCGGGGCCGGCTGGCGGAGTGGCACGAACGTTCGGCGGCCACCCTGGAGGGGCCGTGGCTGGGCCTGCGGCCCTGGCGGCTGGCGGCCGGGGCGTGCCTGGGCGCGGCGTGCGCGGTGAAGTGGTCGGGGATCTTCTTCCTGCTGGCCTTCGCGCTGCTGTCGTTCCTGTGGGACATGGGCGCCCGGCGGGCGGTCGGGCTGCGCAAGCCGTACATCGGGGCGATCAACCGGGACCTGCCCACCGCCCTGGGGGCGATGGCGCTCGCGCCGGCGCTGGTCTTCATGGCCACCTGGACCGGCTGGTTCGTGACCGACAAGGGCTGGGGTCGCAACTGGGACCAGGCCACCTCCTCCGGCCCGCTCTTCTTCGCCTTCGACTCCTTCCGCTCCTGGCTCGGCTACCAGACGCAGTTGCTGAGCTGGCACTCCACCCTCGCCCAGCCGCACACCTACATGTCGGAGCCGTGGCAGTGGCCGCTGCTGCAGCGGCCCATCTCCTTCTACTGGCAGGGCAAGATCGACTGCGGCGGCCAGGAGTGCGTGCAGCACGTGCTGGCGGTCGGCACCCCGGCGCTGTGGTTCGCCGCCGCCCTGGCCATGCTCGGGATGGTGGCGTGGTACGTCGCCGGGCGCGACTGGCGGGCGGGCTCGGTGGTGCTGGCCTACGCGGCCGGGTGGGCGCCGTGGGTGTACTACGCGCTGGCCCACAACCGGACGATGTACTTCTTCTACATGGTGCCGCTGGTGCCGTTCATGATCCTGGCCCTCACCCTGGTCGCCGGGCTCGTGCTGGGCCGGGCCGACGCCTCACCGCTCCGCCGGGCGGTGGGCGCGGCCTCGGTGGGCGCCTACGCTCTCGTCGTGCTGATCAACTTCTGGTGGCTGTCGCCCGTGCTCAGCGGCCAGACGGTGCTGCATCCGGACTGGTGGGCGCGGATGCTGCTGCGGACCTGGGCCTGAGCGTGATCGCCGCCGCGATGCAGGCCAGCGGTACGGCAGGCAGCACGTAGCGGTAGTCGAACTCGGCGGTCGCCGCGGGCGCGAGCAGCAGCCCGACCGCGCCCAGCCACGGCAGCAGCACCGGCCCGCCGAGCCGCCGCCAGCGCGCGACCAGCCCGTAGAGCCCGACCAGCAGGATCGCGCCCAGCAGCGTGCCACGCAGGTAGAAGACGTCCTGGTAGCCGGCCATGATGTTGGCCCACGGCTGGCGCACGTTCGTCTCGGGCGGCCCCTGCTCGTAGCGGAAGGCGTCGGCCCCCGCGTTGCCGCCGCCGTAGGTCGACCAGGTGGGCAGCCGCTCGTAGCCGTCCGGCCGGAACTCGTACTGCGAGTACGTCTTGGGCTCGGGGAACTCGGTGCGCTGCCAGGCGAACGAGCGCATGAAGTCGGTGAACACCACGCTCAGGTAGTCGCCCGGCTGCGCGAGGATGGCCCGCTTGGCGAAGCGCCCGGCCGCGTCGTTGCGCTCCCGGTCGAACTTCTTGCTGCCCTGCCGGTGCAGCACCTCGCCGGAGACGCCGACCTTGTTCTCGCCGCGTCCCATGCCCCACAGGTACCACTGGGCGTGGCCCTTGCGGCCAGGCGCGTCGAGGCAGAGCAGCGCCATGTCGAGCTCTTGCGGGATCTTGAGGTCCATCTGGCGGCAGTCGGCGAAGGAGGCCGTGCGCATGTAGAGGATGAGCCCGTCGCTGTAGGTCATCGCGAACGTGCCGTTGGCCGCGGCGAACCAGCTCATGTAGCCGCCGACCGGCAGCGCGCAGGCGATCACCATCGCCACGATCGGCTTCCAGCCCACCCGCTTGATCAGCATGTAGACCACGACCAGCCCGAGCACCGCCAGGCCGATGGACCGGGTGAGCGCCGCCAGCGCCAGCAGCGCCCCGACCACCGCGCCGACCCGCCAGGTCAGCTCGCGCTTCCACAGCACCAGCGCCACGACTCCGGTCACCACCAGGGTGAACATGGAGTCGGACATGACGAGCTGCTCCATCTGGATCTGGTAGGCGTCCAGCAGCACCGGGGCCGCCGCCAGCGTGGCCGCCCAGCCGGGCACCCCGAAGCGGCGCTTCAGCAGCGCGTAGACGATGACCGCGGTGGCCAGGCCCATCAGGTGCTGGAGGAAGACCACGAGGGTGAAGCTGCTGAACGGCTTCAGCAACGCCAGCCACAGCCCGTACATGCTCGGCCGGATGACGTCGGGCCGGGGGTGCATCGCCACCGAGACGTACTGGTAGGTGTCGTTGAACCACATCGCCGGGCCGTACCCGAGCATGGTGACGGCCCGCAGCACCGCGCCGACGGCGAAGACTGCGGCGAAGATCCGATTCCGGCCCAGCACCCGGCGCGCTCTCGCGCCGAGGCCGGAGGCGGAGGAGTCCGAGGTGGAAAGCTCCGCGACACTCACCATGCCCTCAAGGATGCCAGGCGTTTTCCGGACTTGACCCGAGCATTGGTGGGCAGAGGGCATGATGGTTCACTGGCCTGTGTCGTGACTGAAGGGTTCTCTGTCGTGGAATTGACCGTGGTCATGCCCTGCCTCAATGAGGCGGAGACCATCGAAGTCTGTATTCGCAAGGCTTTGGCCTGCATGGAAGAGCACGGCATCGAGGGCGAGGTGCTGATCGCCGACAACGGCAGCACCGACGGCTCGCAGCAGCTCGCCCGTGACGCCGGGGCCCGGGTGGTCCACGTCGAGGAGAAGGGGTACGGCAACGCCCTGATGGGCGGCATCCGTGCGGCCCGCGGCAAGTACGTCATCATGGGCGACGCCGACGACTCCTATGACTTCACCGCCCTGCTGCCCTTCGTGGAGCAGTTGCGCGAGGGCGCCGACCTGGTGATGGGCAACCGCTTCAAGGGCGGCATCGCCCCGGGCGCGATGCCTCCGCTCCACCGCTACCTCGGCAACCCGGTGCTGTCCTTCATCGGCCGGCTGTTCTTCCCCAGCGCCATCGGCGACTTCCACTGCGGCCTGCGGGGCTTCCGCCGCGACTCCATCCTCAAGCTGGGGCTGCAGACCGGCGGCATGGAGTTCGCCTCCGAGATGGTGGTCAAGTCGACGCTGCAGGGTCTCGACGTGCGTGAGGTGCCCACGACCCTCTCGCCCGACGGCCGCTCCCGCCCGCCGCACCTGCGCTCGTGGCGTGACGGCTGGCGGCACCTGCGCTTCCTCATGCTGTACAGCCCCAAGTGGCTGTTCTTCATCCCCGGCGTGGTGCTGATGGTGATCGGCCTGGTCGCCGGCACCGCGCTGACCTTCGGCCCGGTGCGCATCGGCGAGCTCGCCTTCGACGTCGACACCCTGGTCGGGGCCTCGGCGATGGTGGTCATCGGCTTCCAGGCGGCGCTGTTCGGCGTCTTCACCAAGGTCTACGCGGCCGAGGAGGGCTTCCTGCCCGAGTCGCCGCGCATCCGCAAGCTGGTCAGCATCGTCACGCTGGAGAAGGGCCTGGTCATCGGCGGCCTGCTGGCCCTGGCCGGCCTCGTCGGCCTGGTGATGTCGCTGGTGCACTGGCAGGTGCGCAGCTTCGGCCAGCTCGACCCGCGCGAGTCGCTCCGCATCGTCGTGCCGGCGGCCACCGCGCTGATCATGAGCTTCCAGACCATCTTCGCCGCGCTCTTCGTCAGTATCCTCGGCATCCGCCGGACCCGCGAGTCGTCGCTGGACGTGGCGGCCAAGGCCGCCGAGGAGGCCGCCGAGGCGGTCACCCGCGGCGACCAGGTCACCCGGTAGCGGTTCAGCAGGTCCTTCGGTAGGCCACGTCGGGGATCAGCTCCGACCATTCGGCGGCGGTGAGTCCGCGTCCGGCCCGGGCGCAGACCACCGCCTCCGCTGTGTCCGGGACCAGGTTGGTGCTCACCACGCCGCCGTCGGCCGAGACGGTGTGCAGCAGGGTGTCGTCGGCGCTGAACGCGACCGCGCGCACCTCGTGGCCGTGGTCGAGGACGGGCAGGCCCACCGGCCGGTGGGTGCGCGCGTCCCAGAGCCGGACCTGCCCGTCGGCGCCCGCGGTGGCGATCAGCTTGCCGTCGTGGGAGTAGGTGGCGGCCAGCACCGCGTTGGTGTGGCCGACCAGGGGCGGATAGAGCGGCCTGGTGGTGACCGCGTCCCACACCCAGGCGCGGGCGTCGATCTCCGGGCCGATCTGGCTGGCGCACGAGCAGTCGTTCTCGCCGCGCTGGACGAGCTGCTTGCCGTCCGGGCTCCACGCCAGGGCCTCGCTGCTGTGCTCCTTGGCGAACGGCTCGGCGGGCGGCCGGCCGCCGCCGGGCTGCCACAGCCAGGTGAGCGAGGAGTGGCTGAGCGCCAGCGTGCGCCCGTCGGGGCTCCAGGCCAGTGCGGTGATGAGGCTCTCGCCGGGCGAGGCGACCGCGCCGGTGCGCACCAGCCGGCGCACGTCCCACACCGCCACCTCCCGGTCCTCGGAGGCGATGGTCAGGGACCGGCCGTCAGGGGTGAAGGCGAGCGCGTAGACGTTCTGCGGGTGGTCCACGTCGTTCGCGCGCAGCGTGATGGTGCCGATCGTGCGGCCCGAGGGCACCTCCAGGAGCACGACGGAGTTGAGCGTGCGGGGCAGGGCGAGGGTCTTGCCGTCGGGGGAGAAGGCCATCGCCGGGACGACCACGGCGGTGCTCTGCATGGTCTCCCACCACAGCGGCCACGGCCCGGCCGCGCTGCCCAGCAAGGCGCGGCTCTCGCGGTCCCAGAAGCGCAGGGTCTGCTTGTGCAGCGTCGCGACGACCTTCGTGTCCGGGCTGAGCGACACGCCCGCCGCGGGCCGCCGGTCGTCGCCGAGGAAGCGCGGCGCGGTGTGCGCGCCGACGTCCACGACCCGGACCGAGCCGTCCAGGCCGTGGATGCTCAGCACGCCCTCCCGGCTGAGGCCCAGGCCGTTCACCCCGAAGCCGGGCGTGGTGAAGCGGGCCACCTCGGTCATGGTGGCCGTCGCCCACACCTGGACCATCCACCCGTTCGCCGACACCAGCAGCCGGCCGTCCGGGCTGAAGACGGCGTACTGGGTCAGGTCGCCCTCGCCGGAGCCCCTGGCCACCTCGCCGTAGCGCGGCTTCGCGCCGGGGTCGTCGAGGGACTGCAGGGCGACGCGCTGGTAGACGCCGTAGGTCAGCAGGCGGCCGTCGGGGCTGACGGCCACCGCGCCGGGGGACTCGGGGCCGCCGCGCTTGCCGTACGGCACGCGCATGCGCAGCGTGGCCGAGGCGCCGAGGTCGTAGACGTCGAAGCCCTTGCCGGTGTCGACGACCGCGAGCCGTCCCGCCGGGTCCACGGCGATGCCGCCCGAGGAGGCGACCGGCAGGCCGGGCACCGGGGCCAGATCGGGCAGCCGCAGGAGCCGGCGCGAGTCGGTGGGCCGGTCGAGGGCGACGACCAGGTCGGGGGCCGGGGTGACCTCGTGGTCGGCGGTGAGGCCGGCACGCAGCTTCCTGCCCGAGGCGGCCTCCCAGAGCGCCTCGGCGGCGATCACGTAGCGGCCGTCGGCGGTGAAGACCGGGTCGTAGCGCTCGTCCACCGCCTGGCGCAGGGTGCTGACCAGTTCGCCGCCGGGCAGCCGCCGCGTTTCGAGGTCGCGGCCCTTGGCGACCAGGGCGAGCTTGGCCGGGGGGTCGTAGCGCACCGCGCCGTCCAGTGCGAGCACGTCGAGTTCGCGCTGCTGCTGCGAGCCCAGCAGGGCCGATCGGGTCTCGTCGGTCCGGGCGATGCGGTGGGCGGCGACGCTGAGGCGCAGCGCGGTGCGCGGGTCGGACTGGCGGAGCTCGGCGACCCGGGCGGTGAGGCTGTTGGCGACGGCGATGTCGCGCCGGTGGTCGGCGTTGGCCCGCTCGGCTCTGGCGGTGGCCAGCGAGCGCTCCGACTGGCGGCGCAGGAGCTCGGCCAGGCCGCCGAGGGTCACCGAGAGCACCAGCAGCATGGTCAGGCCGATGACGGCCAGGCGGCGGAAGCGGACCCGGCGGCGGGCGTGGGTGATGCTGGCGTTGAGGAAGGACCGTTCGCGGGCGGTCAGCTCGACGTGCTTGCGGCCGGTGGCGGCCCACTCGGTCGCGCGTTCCAGGGAGCTGCCGCCCAGCAAGTCGCCGTCGCGCCGGCCGCCCGTCTCCCACGCGTGCGCCGCCGTACGGATCTGCTGGAGGCTCTCCAGGCCCGGGCGGTCGTCGGCGAGCCACTGGCGCAGCCGCGGCCAGGCGTGCGGGAGGGCGGCGTTGGCGAGGGTGAGCCGGTCCTGGAGCCGCAGGAGCAGGCCCGCCTCGACGAAACGGGCGGCGATCGTGGGGGAGGCGTCGATCTCGCCGGGTTCGACGGCGTGCAGGTCGTCGCCGCTCGCGCCGATCATCCGCAGCAGCAGGCGGGGCACGGCGGCCTGGTCGGCCGGGTCGAGCTGGTTGTAGGTGGCCTCGGCCAGCTCGCCGAGCTCGGCTCTGGGAGCGGCCAGGCGGTGCGGGGCGTGCACCGCGGCGGCGGCGTGGCTGCCGTGGGCGAGCAACGAGCCGTTGACCCGGGACGGGCCGGTCGCGGCTCCCGCGCCGAGCAGGCCGAGCAGCAGGTCGCGGGCGCTCGGCCGGGCCGCCGGGTCCTTGGCCAGGGCGGCGGCCACCAGGTCGCGCAGCGGCTCGGGCAGGGGCCGCAGGTCGGGCTCGGCGTTGAGCACCTGGTGCGCGATGGCCGCCACGTTGGCGCCGCCGAAGGCCGGCCGCCCGGTCGCGGCGAAGACGACGACCGCGCCCCAGGAGAAGACGTCGGCGGCCGGGCCGGCCTTGGTGCCGTGGAAGAGCTCAGGGGCCATGTAGGCGGGGGTGCCGATCAGGCCGCTCTCGGCGGTGAGCGAGCCCTCGACGATGCGGGCGATGCCGAAGTCGATCACTCGGGGCCCGTCCGGGCCGAGCAGCACGTTCTCCGGCTTGAGGTCGCGGTGCACGACGCCCGCCTCGTGGATGGCGGCCACCGCGGTGGCCACGCCGGTGGCCAGCCGGTGCAGGTCGTCGGCCCGGTACGGCCCGGCCGCCTCGACGGCCGCCTTGAGGCTCGGACCGTCGACGAACTCGCTGGCGATGTACGGGCGCTCGCCGGCCACGTCGAAGGCGAGGATGCGCGCGGTGCAGAACGAGGAGACGCGTTGCGCCGCGGTCACCTCCTTGCCCAGCGGGCGGGCGATGCCGTCGGCGCGCAGGACCTTCAGGGCGACGCGCCCGCCCTGCGGGTCGTAGGCCTCGTAGACGACGCCCTGGCCGCCGGAGCCGAGCCGGCCGGCGAGTGCGTAGGAGCCGATGCGGAGGGGGTCGCCGGGGGCGAGCGCACCAGTCATGCCCAGTGAGATGCGGGAAGGGGCGCGAAAGTTCCGGCGGCCACGGGGATGGCGCTGACCTGCAGTAATGATCGAATGGGCGATTTGTCCATAAAGAGAAGTTAATGATTAGATGTCCGCATTGGCTCCCCTTTGCGCGCTCTTTGCGGAGGGATGCGGCCGCCTCCCCCTTTCTCTTCCTTCCCTTCTTCCTTCCTCCGGAGGACCTCGTGCGCAAGCGCGCCCTCGTTTCCCTGTTCGCCGCGGCTGCTGCCACCAGTGGCGTCATCACCGCCCCGGCCGCCGCCGTCGCCCCCGTCTTCGCCGAGGTCCAGGGCCCCAGCATCGACGACCTGCGCGCCGAGCTGCGTGCCGCCACCAAGGCCGCCGACGCGGCCGAGACGGCCTACCTGGCCGTCGCGGCCAAGGCCAACGACGCCGAACTGGCCGCCATCCGCGCCGAGGACGCCGTCGCCGCGGCCAAGGCCAAGCTGGACGCGCTGGCCGGCGTGGCCTCCAGCGTCGAGTACGAGAAGGCGGTCGCCGCCGTCGCCGCCGCCAAGGTCGAGGCCACCAAGGCCGCAGAGGAGGCCGAGCGGCTCGCCAAGGCCGCCGCCGGCTCCGCCGAGGCCGCCGAGCGCGCCACCGGCGCGGTGGCCGACGCCGAGAAGGCGCTGGCCGAGGCCAAGGAGGCCCTGCCCGGCCTCGCCGCGGCCGCCGCCGAGGCCCGCGACGCGATCGCCCCGCTCAAGTCCGCCTACGACCAGGCGCAGAACTCCTTCGTGACCGCCGGCCGCGAGCACGTCCAGGCCGTCGCCCGTCTGGAAGCGGCGCGGCAGGCGCTGGCCGCGCTCGGCCCGGACGCCACCGAGGCCGAGCGCGCGGCCGCCGAGGAGGAGGTCCGGCTCGCCGGAGCCGAGGCCGACCGTCTCGCCGCCCTGCGGGCCGAGGCGCTCGCCGCCCGCAACGAGGCCAAGGCCGCCTACGAGTCCGCCGTCACCAAGGCCGAGCGGGCCGAGGCCGACCTGCGCGAGGCCGAGCGCCGCCGCGACGAGGCCGCCGACCGGCTCCCTGGCCTGCGCGCCGAGGCCGAGCGGCTGACCGCCGCCGCCGGGCAGGACGAGAGCGCCGCCCGGGCCGCCGCCACCGCCAAGACCGCCGCCGACGCCGCGCTCGCCACGGCCCAGCAGGCCCTCGACGCGCTGGAGAGCGCCGAGTCCACCCGGGAGTACCGCGAGGCCAAGGCCGAGCACGTCCGGCTGACCGAGGCGGCCAAGGACGCCCGCGCGCAGGCCGACCAGCTCGCCGGCGAGGCCGCCCGGCTCAAGGAGATCTGGGACAACGCCGAGAAGCGCGTGAAGGCCGCCCAGGCCGCGCTCGACGCCGCGCTCTTCCCGGTCGCGATCTCCGGCATCACCGTCTCCACGAGCGGCGTCCGCTACCCGGGCCGCCAGGTCCCCGTGTTCGTCACCGTCTACACCAAGAGCGACGCCGACCAGGCGGTCGTGAGCTGCCCCGGCTTCACCGTGGCCCTCGAAGAGACCGTCAGCGGCGTCTTCGACTCCGGCTTCCACCTGGAGCCGGGCGACCCCAGCCGGGCGACCTGCAGCGTCAAGGTGTCCAACACCCACGGCATCAGCGCCACCGGCACCTTCTCCTACGCCGCGCGCAGCCACACCAAGTTCGGCTCGCTCAACGCCTCGCCCGAGCCGGTGCGCAAGGGCCGCAAGCTCACCGTGACCGGCAGCCTGCTGGCCACCAACGCGGCCGGCACCGGGTACGGCCACCTGAACGGCGCCCGGGTGAACATCCTGTTCAAGCCGGTCGGCAAGACCACCTGGACCACCATGGCCACCGTCACCACCTCCGGCAAGGGCGTCTTCGCCCGCTCCTTCACCGCCTCGAAGGACGGCAACTGGAAGGCCGTCTACGCCGGTGCGACCGGGTACGTCGCCGCCGGCAGCGCCGCCGACTACGTCGACGTGCGCCGCTAGCCGGCCTCCGGCCCGCCGTACCCGAAGCCGATCGGGTACGGCGGGCCGTACCGTAGCGGGCGTGCGGCTGAGGAGGCACCGATAGGATTTCCCCATGGCCGCCTACTACGTCACGACGCCGATCTACTACGTCAACGACGCCCCGCACCTGGGCCACGCGTACACGACCGTGGCGGGTGACGTGCTGACCCGCTGGCACCGCCAGCGCGGCGAGGACGTGTGGTTCCTGACCGGCACCGACGAGCACGGCCAGAAGATCATGCGCACCGCCGACGCGAACGGCGTCACCCCGCAGGAGTGGGCCGACAAGCTGGTGGCCGAGGCCTGGCGCCCCCTGTGGGAGCACCTGGAGATCGCCAACGACGACTTCATCCGCACCACCGAGCCGCGGCACACCCAGCGCGTGCAGGAGTTCGTCCAGGACCTCTACGACAAGGGCGAGATCTACAAGGGCAGCTACACCGGCCCCTACTGCGTGGGCTGCGAGGAGTTCAAGTCGCCCGGCGAGCTGCTCGAAGGCGACCTGTGCCCGATCCACAAGCGCCCGGTGGAGTGGCTGGAGGAGGACAACTACTTCTTCAAGCTCTCCGAGTACGGCCCGCGCCTGCTGGAGTTCTACGAGAACAACCCGACCTTCATCCAGCCGGCCTCCGCCCGCAACGAGGTCGTGCAGTTCGTGAAGTCGGGCCTCCAGGACCTGTCGATCTCCCGCTCCAGCTTCGACTGGGGCATCCCGATCCCGTGGGACGGCAAGCACGTCATCTACGTGTGGGTCGACGCGCTGCTCAACTACGCCACCGCCGTCGGCTACGGCTCCGACCAGGAGAAGTTCGACCGCGTCTGGCCGGCCGACGTGCACCTGGTGGGCAAGGACATCCTGCGCTTCCACGCGGTGATCTGGCCCGCGATGCTCATGGCCCAGGGCCTGCCGCTGCCCGGCCGCGTCTTCGCCAACGGCTGGCTGATGGTCGGCGGCGAGAAGATGAGCAAGTCCAACCTGACCGGTATCTCGCCGCGCCAGCTCACCGAGCACTTCGGCGTCGACGCCTACCGCTACTACTTCCTGCGCGCGATCCCGTTCGGCCAGGACGGCTCGTTCTCGTGGGAGGACTTCTCCGCCCGCTACACCTCCGAGCTGGCCAACGACTTCGGCAACCTGGCCTCCCGGGTGGCGGCGATGGTGGGCAAGTACTTCGACGGCAAGCTGCCCGCCCCGGCCGCCGAGACGCCGGAGATCTCCGGCGCGCTGGCCACCGCGGTCACCAACGCCGACCGGGCGATCGGCGACGACCTCGACTTCGCCGGCGGCCTGGCGCACATCTTCGACTTCGTCCGCAAGGTCAACCTCTACCTCTCCGAGCAGGAGCCGTGGAAGGTGGCCAAGGACGACTCGCCCGAGGGGCGGGCCAAGCTGGCGACCATCCTCTACACCGCCGCCGAGGCGCTGCGCGGCGTCGCCGTGCTGCTCAACCCGGTGATGCCGGCGACGGCCGAGAAGTTGTGGGTCTCGCTCGGCGCCGAGGAGCACCTCGGGCCGCTCGCCGAGCAGCGGATCGCCGAGGCGGGCACGTGGGGCCGGCTGCCCGAGGGCGCGACCGTGACGAAGGGGGAGATCCTCTTCCCGCGCCTGGAGAGCTGAGCATGTTCGACTCCCACTGCCATCTCGACATCATGGTCGGCAACCGGCAGGCCTCCTCGGGCGACCCGGTCGCCCAGGCCGCGCAGGCCGCCGCCGCGACGGTGGAGAGCATCGTGGCCGACGCCCAGGCGGCGGGGGTGGCCCGGCTGGTCACGATCGGCTACGACCTGCCGTCCTCGCGATGGAACGCCGACGTGGCCGAGGTGCACCGCGACGTCTACGCCGGGGTGGCCATCCACCCCAACGAGGCGTTCGCCGCGACGCCCGAGGTGCTGACCGAGATCGAGGAACTGGCGCGGCTGCCCAAGGTCAGGGCGGTGGGGGAGACCGGGCTCGACTACTACCGCGACTGGGCGTCCAAGGACGACCAGCACGCGAGCTTCCGGGCGCACATCGAGATCGCCAAGCGGACGGGCAAGGCGCTGGTCATCCACGACCGGGACGCGCATGACGACGTGCTGGCGGTGTTGAAGGCGGAACAGCCCCCCGAGGTCGTGATTTTTCATAGTTACTCGGGTGATGCGGACATGGCACGGCAGTGTGCCGAGGCCGGATATTTCATGTCTTTCTCCGGGCCGGTGACCTACAAGAACGCCGGATCACTCCGGGAGGCCGCCGCGGTGGCGCCCCTGGAGCTGATCCTCGTCGAGACCGACTCGCCGTACCTCCCGCCCGTCCCGTATCGGGGCAAACCCAACACTCCCGCCTACCTCCCGTTGATCGCGAGCTGCTTGGCCGAGGTCAAGGGCACCTCAGTCGAGGAGCTCGGCGAGGCGGTCAACACCAACGGGATCACCGCCTTCGGTAGCTGGTAGGCATCTTTCGGTGAACCGGTTGTGACGCTGGGTGAGCGAGCCCTAGCGTTCTCGCCCTATGAGCGGAACGAGACGCAAGCCGCGCGCCCGTAGCCCCTGGCTGGGGCCCTGGGCTCTGCTGTCGTACGGCGCGGCGGCCCTGCTGGTCACCGCCGGGACGACCGCCCTCAGCATGGGCAAGGAGATCCAGCTCGTCGTCGACGAGCGGGTCACCGCCATGCGCACCTCCGCCGGGACGGTCTTCGAACTGCTCGACGAGGCCGACATCTCGGTGGGGCCGCACGACTACGTCAGCGCCGCGCGGCAGGGCGAGCTCGAGGACGGGGCCCGCATCGAGATCCGGCGTGCCCGGCGAGTCGAGGTGGTGGTGGACGGCGAACCGGTCACCGGGCACGTCACCGCCGACGACGTGGGCGGCGCGCTGGAGCAACTGGACATCGGGCCCGGCCGGGTGTCGGCGCCCCGGACCAGCACGCTGCCGGTCTCCGGGCTGACCGTGTTCACCGAGCGCAAGGTGGAGCTGGTCAAGGGGGAGAACCGGAGCGTCATGTACACGACCGGGGCCTCGGTGCGGGAGGTGCTGAAGGAGAAGGGGGTCCGGCTCGGGCCCGGCGACCGGGTCACGCCCGCGCTGGACAGCTTCCCGAAGCAGGGGACGGTCATCCGGGTGATGCCCGTCGCGCCGGTGCCGCCGTCGGTGGCCCGGCTGAACTGGGCGGCGCTGGCGGAGTGCGAGTCGAAGGGGAACCCGCAGGCGGTCAACAGCGCGGGCGGGTACTACGGGCTTTACCAGTTCAGCCTGCCGATGTGGCGGGCCGTGGGCGGGACGCGGACGCCCATCGCCTGGCCGGAGGCCGAGCAGACCTACCGGGCGCAACTGCTGTACCAGCGGGTGGCCGGGCGGTGGCAGGGGCAGTGGCCCAACTGTGGCGGCCGGCTGTTCAGCTGAGCTCGCTGCGGTGTGTCGCCCGGCCCGGTGATGAGGTCGGCTTCGGTTGGGGGCAGGTGAAGTCGGCTTTTGGTCAGGGTCAGCCGAGGGCGGCGCCGAAGTCGGCTCCGGTGTCCGGCTGGATCGTCTCCCGCACGTCCGAGTTGCGCCCGAGCACCGCGACCGCCCCGTACGGCCCGCGATCCGGCAGCCCGACCACCAGCCGGTTCCCGCTGAAGGAGACCGCGGCGCCCATCCGCCCCTCCGGCTCGGCCGGGCTGAGCGTCCGGTCGTTCTTGCCCGGCCCCACCACGCGGACCTCGCCCGTCCCCGGCACCCCGATCGCCAGCCGCCCGTCCGGTGACGCGGCCAGCGAGACCGCCCTGGGCTGGCGCAACTGGCTGGTCTGCTTCAGGTCGGCCCCGTAGAAGCGGATCACCCCCTCCTCGGGCGCGCTCACCGCCAGCCCGGCCTCGTCCGAGTACGCCAGCGCATAGCCGAACCGCGCGCCCGGGGGCAGGTCGGGCGCCTCCCACTTGGTGGCCGTGATCCGCTCGGCCAGCACGTCGTGGATCACCGACACCGAGCCGGTGTCGGCCTGGCCCTCGTCCACCTGCCGGCCCGCGCCGTCGTTGTTCTCGTACGGCACGCCGATCACCAGGCTGTTGTCCTTGGCGAAGGTCAGGGCCCAGCCGTACTGGTCGCCTGTCTCGCCGTTGCCGGGCACCTCGGGGGGCTCCTGGCTCAGCCTTCGCAGGGCGTCGACCTTGCCGGTGTACACCGCGCCCTGGTCCTTGGCGCTCGCCTCGTCCTCGTACGGCGCGCCGATGGCCACCAGGTCGCCCTTGGCGGCCAGGGACCAGCCGAAGTGCGCGTCGGGCTGGGGGGAGGTGGCCACCAGGCGGCTCGGGGGGTCGGTGGCTCCGCCGTACAGGACGTAGACCGCGCCCGCGTCCCGTACACCGTCGACGTCCGCGTACGGGGCGCCGACCAGGACGTCGGCGCAGCCGTCACCGTTGAGGCTGGCCAGCCGGACCGTCCAGCCGTAGCCGTCGCCCTCGGCCAGCTCGGGGGCGGGCAGGGCGACCGCCTTGCCGGCCGACAGCAGGTAGGCCGCGCCCGGGCCGGCGAACGGGTCCCCGACCACCGCATCCTCGACCCCGTCCCCGTCGTGGTCGTCCACGGTGGTGGTGTCACACGCGGCACCCCGCTGGGCCGCCTGGGCGGACGCGGGGTGGAACGGGGGCAGCGCGAGCAGCAGCATGGCCGCGACGATCACGGTGGAGCGGGTCATGGGCGCACCTCGATCATGGTTCGGCCGGTCAGCAGGCGCACCCCGATCATGGTTTGGCCGGTCAGCAGGCACACCCCGATCATGGTTCGGCCGGTCACAGGCGCACCTCGATCTGCCGGCTGCCGTCCGGCGTGGTCGCGGACAGTCTGGCGGCCTTACGGTACGGCGCGAGGTCGAAAACGAACACCCCGTCCAGCCGGCCTCCCGGAACGATCGTCGCCGGCAACTCCACCGAAACCGGCTCATGTCCCGCTTCCTGGTCATCAATCAGGCTGACCGTGGGGTTGCCCAGCGGCCTGGCCGTCCCACTCGGATTGATCAACGTCCACCTGACCACGCAGAGCTGGCCGTTGCTGGACGTGACCTCCTCATAGCTGGTTAGCCCACACTCCGCCCGCCCGGTGACGATGAGCTGCAACGCATCGACCTCATCGCCGAGCGCGTAACGCCGCCCGACATCACTGCTCCGAACAACCTGCCCGGGCGTCGACACACCGGTCGAGGCCCTGGGCGTTGTCGTGGTGGTCGGCTTCGTCGCCGTGATCAGGATCGCCCCCGTGACCGCCAGCGCCGCCAACGCGGCCCCCGCCGCGATCAACCACCGCGCACTCAGCGACTTCGCGGCCGGCTCGGCGGGACTGGTGTGATCCTCCTCGGACGGCACCCTGGTGCCCTCCACCCCCGCCCCCGCCTGCCACGGCACCACCTGCGGCGCCCACTCCCCAGGCTGCGACCCGCGCTCCGCCTGCGGCGCCCAGCCGCCGGGCTGCGACCCCCGCTCCACCTGCGGCGCCCAGTCCCCCGGCTGGGACCCTTGCCCCGGCTCCACCTGCGGCGCCCAACCCCCCGGCTGGGACCCTTGCCTCGGCTCCACCTGCTGAGGCCCGCTTCCCTGGTGTCGGGTTCCGGGCGCCTGCTCCCCTTCTCCCTGGTAGACCCCCCGCCCAGCCGCAGAGTCCCGCTCGGCCGGCCGCTCCCCGGGCCGCGACCCCTCCTTGGACCCGCCTGGGACTCCCTCATCCAGCTCGGCGTCCACAGCCCCCGCACCACCCGCCAGCGGCCCGGCCACCTCCTGGAACTCCTGCTCCAACGCCGCCCGCTCGGCCCGCTCCCGCTCCCGCCGTTCCTGCCGCCGCCGAAGCACCCCACCCTTACGCGGCCGCTCCGCCTCCCCGGCCGACCCGGAGGCAGCCGAATCGGGCCCTTCCACCACGTTCTGCGGCGGCTGCCACGACTGATGCAACATCTCCGTCGCGATCACCGTAGGCGGATCGGCAGCCACCTCCCGCCGCACCGGCCCCCCGCCCCCCACCAGCGCAAGCACCAACTCCTGCGCCGTAGGCCGCTCCCCAGGCTCCTGCCCGGTCGCCTGCCGTACGAGCTCATTGAGCGGAGCCGGAAGCGCCCCCAGATCAGGCTCGGTGTTCAACACCCGAGTGGCCAGGGTGATCACATCCCCCCGACCATACGGATGCCGCCCGTTCCCGGCATAAGCCACCACACACCCCCAAGCGAACACATCCGCCGCAGGCGTGATCGGTAACCCCCGTACCTGCTCAGGAGCCCACCAACCCGGACTCCCCAGCAACTCCCCGGACAAGGTGAACCCGGTCTCCCGATCCAACGCCCGGGCGATCCCGAAGTCGATCACCCGAGGCCCGGAGAGCGAAAGGATGACATTCGCCGGTTTGAGATCCCGATGCACCAGCCCGGCGTTGTGGATCGCCGCCAGCGCCGCCGCCACCCCCAGCGCCACCCCGTGCAGCGTCCCCGCGTCCAGTTGCCCGAACCGGGCGATCTGCTCCGACAGCGGGGTGCCCGCGATGTACTCCGTGACCATGTACGGCCGGCCGTCGTCGGCGTTGCCGTTGTCGAGCACCTCGGCCGTGCAGAACGACGCCACCCGGCGTGCGTTCTCCACCTCCGCGTGGAAGCGCGCGGCGAAACCCTGCTGGTTCGCGTACTCCGCTTTGACCACCTTCACCGCGACAAGTCGCCCCACGGGAGCCCTTGCCAGGTACACCGTGCCCATGCCGCCTTCGCCCAGCCGGCCGAGCAGGCGATACGGCCCGATCTCCCGCCGATCCGTCGGCCGGAGCGGCGCGGCACCCGTTGGATCCATCGGGGAAGTCCCTTCGTCGTCCACAACCACCCTCCCCTCGGCCATCGCAGGTAGTTCGGTGCGGGAGACTGGATGGATGAGGGGAACAGTATGAGTCTGCTCGGTCCCGTGGAAATACGTAATTTGGCGCAGAGGCTGGATCTTCGTCCCACGAAGCGGCTGGGTCAAAACTTCGTGATCGACGGCGGCACGGTGCGCAAGATCGTCCGTACCGCCGAGCTCGCGGAGTCCGACGTCGTGCTCGAGGTCGGGCCGGGCCTCGGCTCGCTCACGCTAGCGCTGCTCGACGAGGTCTCGCGAGTCGTCGCCGTCGAGATCGACCCGGTGCTCGCGCGGCAACTCCCGATCACCGTCGCCGACCGTGGCCTGAGCGACCGGCTCACCGTCGTCGAGGCCGACGCCATGCGCGTCCACGCCGACGACCTCGCCGGCCACCAGCCCACCGCGCTCGTGGCCAACCTGCCGTACAACGTCGCCGTGCCCGTCGTCCTCCACCTCCTCGCGGAGCTCCCCTCCCTCCGCAAGGGCCTGGTCATGGTTCAGGCCGAGGTCGCCGACCGCCTCGCCGCCCGTCCCGGCTCCAAGGTGTACGGCGTGCCGTCCGTCAAGGCCGCCTGGTACGCCGACGTCCGCCGCGCCGGCCCCGTCGGCCGTACCGTCTTCTGGCCCGTCCCCAACGTCGACTCCGGCCTGGTCTCCATGGTCCGCCGTGACCCGCCCACCACCACGGCCACCCGTGCGGAGGTCTTCGCCGCCATCGACGCCGCCTTCGCCCAGCGCCGCAAGACCCTCCGCGCCGCCCTCTCCACCTGGGCCGGCACCGCCGCCCGCGCCGAACAGGCCCTCCGCGCCGCCGGCGTCGACCCTTCCCTGCGCGGCGAACAACTCGAGGTCACCGACTTCGCCCGCATCGCCGAACACAAACCCACCTAACCCCGGCCACCCCACCCCCTCCCAGTCCCTTCCCGGGAGACTCCCAGGCCCCTTCCCAGGCCCGCCTCCACCCCCGGGTCCGCCTCCACCCCCCTCAGGGCCGCCTCCCCCCCGGGTCCGCCTCCACCCCCCGGGTCCGCCTCCACCCCCCGGGACCGCCTCCACCCCCCGGGACCGCCTCACCCTCCGGGGACGGGGGCGTCAACGCCCGATCTCCCAGGCTGTCGCCACCCATCGCGGGCCCCCCTCCGCAGTGCTCACCCTCGCCCCCTCCCCATCCACAATCCCGCCGTCCACCGGCCGCCGCCACCCACGATCCGCCCGCCACCCGATGCCCAGCCCGGTCACCACCCGCCAGCCGCCGCCCGCCGCCCGCCGCCGTAGCCCAGCCCGGTCACCATCCGTCACCCGGTGACAACCGCTGCCGCCGCCCGCCGCCGTAGCCCAGCACTGGCCACTGGCAACCGAAGCCCCAAACCGTGTCGCCCCCGGTCACCCGGAGCTCGGTGTCGCCGCCAACCACCCAGTCCGCCCCATGTGGCGCCACGGATGGCGGCCGGATGCCCGTCCTAAGCCCGCTCGGTTGTCCATGCCCCAGGCACACTCCCACGCCTGAACCCGGCCTTCCTCGCTGCTCGTAGCGACAGCCCCACCCCAGCCACACCCCCGCCTCCCGAGCGCCAGAGCTGCCTCCTGAGCACCAGAGCTGCCTCCTGAGCACCAAAGCTGCCTCCCGAGCACCAGAGCTGTCTCCTGAGCGGCAACGCCGTCTCCCCAATGCGGCCACCCATCGCAAAGCCCGGCGAGCTGTCTCCCGGACCGAGCGCGGTCACGAGCGATATCCACAGCCCCCGCCCCACCGCCACCCTCATCCACAGAACGCCGTTCACCGCTGCGGCCCCGCCCGCCCCCCATCACATCCTGGCCTCCTCAATTCGCTCTCACTTTCGAGGAGACCTAATGCCCGCCTTCCCAGCCCTCCTGACCATCAGCGGAGGCATGCTCGCCACCCTCACCGCCCTCCCCACCCCACCAGCGACCGCAGCCCCCTCCCAGCCAACGCCGTGCCAGGGCACAGTCACCCTCCCCAGCGCCTACGCCCCCCTCTTCGACGACCCCACCCCCACCCCCGTCGCCCACGTAAAGATCCCTCTCACCCTCCCTCCCGCCGCCTGCCACCCCGCCTACGCCGCAGCCCTATCCAAAGCCGGCATAACCCTCACCTCCACCCCACCCAAACCGACACCCCCGCACTCCGCCCCACCCTTCGACCCCACCCAATCGCCGTCGACCCGCACAAGCCCCTCCTCACCCCTAGCCGACCTCGCCTCGGCCCCGACTGGTTCCCTCTCGGCCTCAAGGGATGACTTGTCGACCCCAAAAAGCCCCTCCACCGCCCCTGCGGAACCACCCTCCACCGCCCCCGGGGAACCGCCCTCAGCCCCTAAGAACCCACCCACCACCCGCAGCCAGCCACCCGCCAACCACGCCGCCCACCCCAACAACAGAGCCGATGCGCTCACAACCCACCCGTCTACCCCCTCAACCTCGCCCCGGCGAGCCGTCCAGTGGACCCACACCCAAGCCCACCCCCCGACCTGGCCCGCCTGGCTAGCCCGCTGGACCACCAACCACGCCTGGCCCACCCCGCCCCTTCCCTCCAGCCCCCGAGGTTCCGACCGGTGGGTCACCGATTGGCCGGGCGCGGATCGCCCGGCCTTCTACCAGCCGGACGTCGATTGGCCCGGCTCGGACCGCCCAGGCTTCGACCGATGGGATGTCGACTGGCCCAACCTCGATCGACCCGGTGCGGGTCTGCCGGACCTGGACCGACCCGGACCGGAGCGCCCGAATCCCAAGCGCCCGACCCCAGGCCGCCCGACCCCCGGCCACCCGAACCCGGAGCGCCCGACCCCAGGCCGCTCGACCCCCGAGCGCCCGAACCCCGACCACCCGAACCCCGACCACCCGAACCCCGACCACCCGAACCCGGGCCGCCCCAGCTTCGACCACCCGAACCCCGACCGCCCAGTTCCCAAGCGCCCCACCCCTCACCGCCCCGCCAAGCCCCCCGCACCTCCACGCCTCTCAAAGGGCGACCGAGCAGCCTCCGCCGCTCTCACCAAGCTCGGCATCCCCTTCTCCTGGGGCGGCGGCTCCTCCACCGGCGCCACCCGCGGTATAGGCCGAGGCGCCAGAACGGTCGGCTTCGACTGCAGCGGCCTCACCCTCTACGCCTGGTCCAAAGCCGGCGTGAAGCTGGGCCACTACACCGGCACCCAGTTCCGCCAAGGCCGCCGTGTCTCCATCCGCGACCTCCGCAAGGGCGACCTCGTCTTCTTCGGCGGCGGCCAGGGCGACCCCACCCACGTCGGCCTCTACCTGGGCGGCGGCGTCATGGTCCACGCCCCCAGGACCGGCGACTACGTGAAGAAGACCCAGTTCCTCAAGTCCAGGTACTTCCGCCCCATCTACCGCGGCGCCGTCCGCCCCGGCTAACCACCGCTTCCGTTAGCCCTCGTCCGTCGTCTGGTGGCGGTCGGTCTGCCTGGCAATCCACCGGCCTGGTCGTCCGCCTGCCAGTCGTCCGCCGACCTGGTCACCCACCGATCAGGCCGGTGGAGGGCACCCCCGTACCGGCGAGAGCAGTCCGTTCCGACCCACGCCGACACCCGGCTCTTGACGTTCGGTTCCCGTAGCCCGGGCCCCGAGTCCAAGTCCAGCCCCAGGGTCCGGTCCCTCGGCGTCGGAACTGCATGGCACCGGAAGGGGCCTGGGAAAGGTAAAGAACGCTTCGCATTTAGCTCTCACGCAGGCAATCGCCGCAGTTCGGGTGGGGTTTGTTGCGGGGAATGCCTGCCGTGGGAACGGTCCCCGATACGATCAGAAGCCTTCGAATCGCTGGGATGAGAGTAGAAGAACGATGAGCTCGGTGACCGTACGGGTGCCCGCCAAGGTCAACGTCCAACTGGCCGTGGGACCGCTACGGGATGACGGCTACCACGACCTGGTGAACGTCTTCCACGCTGTCTCGCTCTTCGACGAGGTGGTCGCCAAGGAGTCCGAGGCGGTCACGGTGCGGGTCGAAGGGGACAACGTCGAGCAGGTGCCGCTGGACGACAGCAACCTGGCGATTCAGGCGGCGCGGGCGCTGGCCAAGCATGCGGGGCGGACGTACGGGGTCGAGCTGATCATTCGGAAGGCCATTCCCGTGGCGGGCGGAATGGCTGGGGGCAGTGCGGATGCGGCCGGGGCGTTGGTGGCGTGCAACGAGCTGTGGGGGTTGGGACTGCCGCGCGAGGATCTGATGGAGATCGCGGCTGATCTCGGGAGCGATGTGCCGTTCTCGCTGCTCGGAGGGACTGCGGTGGGGACGGGGCGGGGGGAGCAGTTGACTCCTGTACCGGCTCGGGGGCGGTTTCACTGGGTGTTCGCGGTGGCTGACGGGGGGTTGTCCACGGCGACGGTGTATGGGGAGTGTGATCGGCTTCGGGAGGCTACCGGGGAGAAGGTGGCCTGGCCGCAGGTGAGTGAGCCGCTGCTGGCTGCGCTGCGGGAGGGGGATGCTGCGGGGCTGGGGGCGCTTCTGGCCAATGATCTGCAGCCGGCGGCGGTGATGTTGCGGCGGTCGCTCGCTCGGACGTTGGAGGTCGGGCAGGAGCTCGGGGCGCTTGGGGCGATCGTGTCCGGGTCTGGGCCGACCTGTGCGTTCCTGGCTGCTGGGGAGGAGCAGGCTGAGAAGTTGGCTGTGGCCTTGATGGGGGCTGGGGTTTGTCGTACGGCGGTTACGGCCTATGGAGAGGTGCCTGGGGCTCAGATCATGGCCGCCTAGGTGGGTGAGAGCGCGTGGTCTGGTCAACC
Source organism: Nonomuraea sp. NPDC050328 (assembly GCF_044459405.1). Taxonomy (NCBI): domain Bacteria; kingdom Bacillati; phylum Actinomycetota; class Actinomycetes; order Streptosporangiales; family Streptosporangiaceae; genus Nonomuraea; species Nonomuraea sp. NPDC050328. The sequence goes on from NZ_JBITIW010000010.1 coordinate 283,086, forward strand.
CGTTGATGGTGGGCGCCCGCTTACCGGGTCCGGTCTGAGCGGTTTGGTGACGAACCTCGATGGCTGGCTAGCCGGCTGGTTGGGCTTGAAGGATGGGCTGGACCTGGCCATGGGTGGCGGGAGGGCTCAGGCCGGGGCGGTGGTGCGGCTCGGCGGCGGTTCAGGTTGCTGTGCGGTGGTGGGGGGCGTGGGGGCCAGCCCTGGGTGCGCAGGCCAGGGGCTCAGCGGTGAGTGGTGCAGGCTAACTGAGCTCAGCGGTGTGTAGTGCAGGCTGGCTGGGATGAGCGGTGTGCGGTGCTAGCGGGCTGGGATAAGCGGCGGTGGTGCTGGAGGGCTGGGATAAGCGGTGTGTGGTGCTGGAGGGCTGGGGTCCAGGGATGGTGGTGCTGGCGGGCTGGGCTGAGCGGTGGTGACGTGGTGGGCTGGAGTTCAGTTGTGAGGTGTGCAGGCGGGGTGGGGCCTGGCGAGGGTGGTGTCGGCTCGGGCGGGGTGGGGCTGGGGGAGATGGGCGGTGTCGGGAGGCCGATACCCTTGGAGAGCCATGAATCTGGTCAATCTCGAGTCTGTTTCGCAAGCGTTCGGTCCCAAGCCGCTCCTCAGCGACGTCTCCCTCGGTATCGAGGCGGGCGAGCGCATCGGAGTGGTGGGCAGGAACGGCGGCGGCAAGTCCACGCTCATCGCGGTTCTAGCGGGCACCCTCAAGCCGGACAGCGGGCGGGTGACGCACACGAGGGGGACACGGATCGGGCTGCTGGCGCAGCGGGACGATTTCGATCCGGCGCAAGCCGTACGGGAGATCATCCTGGGGGATCGGCCTGAGCATGAGTGGGCCGGTGACCAGGGGATCCGGGAGATTCTGGCGAACCTGGTAGGGGACCTGGATCTTGACGCGAAGGCTGCTGAGCTGTCGGGTGGGGAGCGGCGGCGGGCGGCGCTGGCGAAGCTGCTGATCGACGAGCACGATCTGATCATGCTGGACGAGCCGACGAACCACCTCGACATCGAGGCGATCGCGTGGCTCGCCGGACATCTGGTGGCGCGGAAGTCGGCACTGCTGGTGGTGACGCACGACCGGTGGTTCCTGGACGCGGTGTCCACGCGGACCTGGGAGGTCGTGGACGGGCGGGTCGAGCGGTACGAGGGCGGCTACGCCGCGTACGTGCTGGCCAAGGCGGAGCGGGCCCGGATCGCGCAGGCGGCCGAGGAACGGCGCCAGAACCTGATGCGCAAGGAGATCGCGTGGCTGCGGCGGGGGCCGCCCGCGCGGACGTCCAAGCCGAAGTTCCGGATCGAGGCGGCGCAGGCCCTGATCGCGGACGAGCCTCCGGTGCGGGACACGGTCGAGCTGCTGAAGTTCGCGAGCGCGCGGCTGGGCAGGACGGTGTACGACCTGGAGGATGTGACGCTGCACGCTGGCGGGCCGGGGAGCGGGCCGCTGGTGCTGGATCGGACGACGTGGCAGTTCGGGCCGGGTGACCGGATCGGGCTGATCGGGGTCAACGGGTCGGGCAAGTCGAGCGTGCTGCGGCTGCTCGCCGATCAGGTGCAGCCCGACTCGGGGCGCGTGGTCCGCGGGCGGACGGTACGGCTGGCGTACCTGTCACAGGAGCTGGCCGAGCTGGACCCGACGCGCCGCGTGCTGGAGACCGTGGAGGAGGTGCGGAAGTACATCCAGGTCGGCAAGAAGGAGTGGAGTGCTTCGCAGCTCCTGGAGCGGCTCGGGTTCAAGGGCGACGCGCAGTGGAAGGTCGTCGGGGATCTGTCCGGCGGGGAGCGGCGGCGGCTGCAACTGCTGCGGTTGATCATGGATGAGCCGAACGTGCTGCTCCTGGACGAGCCGACGAACGACCTCGACATCGAGACGTTGAACGAGCTGGAGGACCTGCTGGACGGATGGCCCGGGACGCTGATCCTGGTGTCGCACGACCGGTACTTCCTGGAGCGGGTGACCGATCGGTCCGTGGCGCTGCTGGGGGATGGGCGGTTGTCCATGTTGCCCGGTGGGGTGGACGAGTACCTGGAGCGGCGGGCCGGGGGGAACGCGGTCACCGCTCGGGTGGCGGGGAAGGCCGCTGCCGGGGGTGGGGCTGTCTCTGAGGTGGTGGAGGCGCCTGGCCTGGATGCGGCGGGGTTGTCGGCCAAGGAGGAGCGGGAGCTTCGGAAGGAGCTCAACCGGTTGGAGCGGCAGCTCGACAAGCTTGGCGGGCAGGAGGCCAAGCTGCACGCGGCCATGGCGGATGCGGCCAGCGACTATGTGCGGGTGGGGGAGCTCGACGCGCAGTTGCGGGATGTGCTGGCGCAGAAGGATGCCGTTGAGGGCGAGTGGCTTGAGCTTGCGGAGCGGCTCGGGGAGTGAACAGCGGCTGCTCTGGCAGTGAGCCGTAGGACCTGAGGCCGGGCTCCTCTGGGTGGGGTGCGGGGGCCCCACCGGGGAGGCTGGGCGGGCGGCCAGGCCGGGTGGCCCAGAAGGTGGCCTCGGAGGGTGGTCGAGGCCGGGGCTCGTGCCGGGGAGTGGCTCGTGAGGGTGGCCCGGGCTCGTGGGGGGGCCCGGGGGCTGTCAGGTGTCGAAGGGGGCCAGGAGGGTGCGGAGGAGGTCGGCCAGGGAGCGCTGGTCGGCGGCGCCCAGGCCGGCCAGCAGTTCGCGCTCGCGGCGGAGCAGGTCGGAGAAGGCGGCGTCCACCCGCTCCAGCCCCTCGGGGGTGAGGGAGACGAGGACGCCACGGCGGTCCTCGGGGTCGGGGCGGCGGCGGACCAGTCCGGCCTGGGCCAGGCGGTCGATGCGGTTGGTCATCGTCCCGGAAGTGACCAGGGTGGCCCGCAACAGGGCCCCCGGCGAGAGCTCATAAGGCTTGCCCGCCCGGCGCAGGGCGGTGAGGACGTCGAACTCCCAAGGCTCGAGGTCGTGCTCGGCGAAGGCGGCACGACGGGCACGGTCGAGGTGCTTGGCCAGACGCGAGACCCGGCTGAGCACCTGGAGCGGCTCGACGTCCAGGTCGGGACGCTCCTGCCGCCAGGCGGAGACCAGCCGGTCGACCTCATCGGTGTTCATAGCGACAGAGTTTACTGTCTTGACGTCGAGATATCTCTCTTGATATCAATTATCTTCATGTCGAGAGATATCTGGGATCCGCAGGTCTACGCAACTTACGCCGACGAGCGCTCCCGGCCGTTCTTCGATCTTGTCAAAAGGATCGCCGCCGTGGAGCCGGAATACGTGGTCGACGCGGGCTGCGGTTCGGGCGAGCTGACCAGGACGCTGAAGGACCGCTGGCCCGACGCCGCGGTCCACGGGTTCGACTCCTCGCCGAAGATGATCGACAAGACGCCCGTGGACGTGGGTCTGACGTTCGAGGTGGCCGACGCGACGACCTGGCGCCCCGACCGCCCGGTGGACGTGCTGGTCTCGAACGCGCTGCTCCAGTGGGTGCCGACCCATCGCGAGCTGCTGGCCACCTGGGTGGGCCTGCTGGCGCCGAACGGCCGGCTGGCGTTCCAGGTGCCGGGCAACTTCGACGCCGGCAGCCACCGGCTGATCAGGGAGATGTGCCAGGCCGGCCGGTGGCGGTCCAAGCTCGGCGACCTGCCGCGGGAGCGCCCGGTGGACGACCCGGTGGACTACCTCGACCGGCTGACCGGCCTCGGCTGCCGCGTGGACGCGTGGGAGACGACCTACGTCCACCTGCTGCAGGGCGAGGACGCGGTGCTCAAGTGGATCTCCGGCACCGCGCTGCGCCCGGTGTTCGACCGCCTGACCGAGGCGGAAGCGCAGGAATTCACCCAGGAGTTGGGCGAACAGCTCAACGCCGTCTATCCGCGCAAGCCGTACGGCACGGCCTTTCCCTTCCGGCGAATCTTCGTGGTGGCCGAGAAATGATCGTCGCATTCCATCATGTGCTCCTGGCCGCACCGGCCGGCAGCGAGCCGCGGCTCAGGGAGTTCTACACAAGAATTCTCGGCCTGACCGAGGTGCCGAAGCCGCCGGAGCTCGCCAAGCGGGGCGGCGTCTGGTTCCGCGGTCCGGGGGTCGAGCTGCACCTCGGCATCGAGGAGGGCTTCGAGCCGCCCCAGAAGGCGCATCCCGCCTTTCTCGTCGATAATCTCGACGAACTCGCCCAGCTCATCCCCGGCGCCATTCCGGATGACCTTTTCCCGGGCTACCGGCGGATTTACGTCAAAGACCCGGTGGGGAATCGAATCGAGCTGCTCCAGCCCGTGTGATGTTCACCTTCGGGTGGCATGATTGTCCGAAATCAGCCGTCTAGGGGGTCTAGTGGGCATCGAGATCGAGGACAAGTTCGACGTACCGCCCGACTACCAGGTGCCGGATCTGAGCGGCCTGGCCGACCCGGTGCGGACGACGACCTACCAGCTCGTCGCCCTGTACTACGACACCCCCGACCTGCGGCTGGCCCGCCGGGGCATCACCCTGCGGCGGCGGCGCGGCGGCGCCGATCCCGGCTGGCATCTGAAGCTTCCCGCCGCCCGCGGCCGCCTGGAGATCGCCCGTCCGCTCACCCGGAGCGTGAAGGTCGTCCCGGAGGACCTGGCCGACCTGGTCGCGGGGTACACCCGCGGCGCGGACCTGCAGGTCGTCGCCGAGCTCGACACCAAGCGCACCGCCATCCGGCTCGGCAACCTGGTCGAGGTGGCCGACGACCGCGTCAAGGGCACGGCGCTCGGCCGCGAGCCGGTGCGCTGGCGCGAGGTCGAGGCCGAGGTGCTGGACGGCGACGAGAAGCTGCTGGCCAAGGTGGGCAAGCGGCTGCGCAAGGCCGGAGCCACGCCCGCGGCCGGAGCCAGCAAGCTCGCCCGGTTGCTGGAGCCCCAGCCTCTCGACCGGGTCGTCACCAAGTCCGGCAGCGCCGGCGAGGTCGTCATGGACTACCTGGGCACGCAGGTCGCCGCGGTGCTGTCCCAGGATCCCCGGGTACGGCAGGCGGAGAAGGACGCCGTCCACCAGATGCGGGTGGCGTCCAGGCGGCTGCGGAGCGCGCTGAAAGCCTTCAAAGTGGTCATCACCGGCACCGACCACCTTCAGGACGAACTGCGCTGGCTCGGCCAGGTGCTGGGCGAGGCCCGCGACCTGGAGGTCATGCGCGCCCGTTTCGCCCGTCACCTGCGCGGGCTCGCGCCCGAGCTGCTCGCCGGGCCGGTCCAGGCCCGGCTTGGCGACGATCTGCACGGGCGTGAGCAGCAGGCCCATGGCCGGATCCGTGAGGCGATGCGCGGTGAGCGGTACTTCGCGTTGCTCGACGGGCTCGATCGGCTGCTGGCGGAGCCGGAGTTGAGCAAGCGGGCCACCGCGCCGGCCACCGGCACGCTCAGGCGGGCCGCGGCCAAGGGGTGGGAGCGGGTGACGGAGGCCTACGACGAGGCTCAGGCGATCGAGGAGCCCGAGCGTCGGGAGCTGGCCATGCATGAGGTGCGTAAGGCGGCCAAGCGGGCTCGTTACACGGCTGAGGCGCTGAGTCCGGTGCTTGGCAAGCGGATGGCGGGGCTGGCGTCCGGGGCCAAGGCGATCCAGGAGGTGCTCGGGCGGCATCAGGATGGGGTGGTGGCGCAGGAGACCTTGCTCAAGGAGGCCGAGGTGGCTCGGCGGGCTGGGGAGGACACGTTCACGTACGGCCTGCTCATCGGGATCGAGCGGGCGCGGGCGGAGCAGGCGCACGCCGACTTTCCGGGGGTGTGGAAGAAGGCGGGCAAGAAGGTGGCCAAGTCGCTCTGAGCACCGCACGAGAAGGCCGCCGCACCAGAAAGGACAGGAGGGGGCACAGTCAGGCGGTGTGGTGGCGCTCTTCGGCGATCACCCGGCCGTCGGCGCGGTGCCGTACGGCGAGTTCGCCCTTCTCCAGCCGCAGCCCCAGCAGCTCCGTCAGCACCTTCCCGTGCGTGGAGAGCACGGCCGCCCCGGTGAGCCCGGAGACCAGGGCCGGGGTCTTGGCCGGGTCCATGCCCTCCTCGCTGAGCAGCGGCTCCAGGACCATGTCCGTGCTGTACGGCTCCAGCGTCTGCACGCACCGCAGGCTGGGCGAGCTCATCAGCAGTCCGGGTCCGTAGGCCGGCAGGATGCCCGCGAGCGTGCGCGCCTGGACGTGCCCCCGGGCGTCGAGCGGCCGCAGGTGGTCGGGCCCGTGCCAGGCCTCACGCGAGCCCGCGGTGCCGTGCCGTACGAAGATGAGCGGTTCGGAGGCGAGCGGCGCGGTGAGCAGCTCGCCGAGCAGGGCCCGGTCGCGGTCGTAGCTGAGCCGGTGGTGCGCCTGGTGCAGCGGCACCCACTTCAGGTCGTCGGCCTCGGGTCCGGGAGCGAAGTCGCCCGAGACGACGCGGGCCGACCAGTACCGCACCCGCTTGGGCTGGTCGAGGTGGAGGTAGTGGCTGGTAGGCAGGGGCCGGCCGAGCACGACGGTGAACCCGGTCTCCTCCTGCACCTCGCGCAGCGCGCAGGCCAGGTCGTGCTCGCCGGCCTTGGCCTTGCCCTTGGGGAAGGTCCAGTCGTCGTAGCGCGGCCGGTGGATGAGCGCGACCTCGGGAGCGTGCTCGTCGCCTCGCCAGACGACGGCGCCGGCCGCGCGGATCTCAGTTGTCAACGGTCCTCCACCGCCGGGTGCCGATCAGGTGGCTCTGCAGGTCGTCGCCGGGCTGGCGGGTCCAGGTGCCGTCGGAGTTGAGCCACCACGAGCTGGTGGTGTCGGCCATCGCGAGGTCCATGAGCTCGATCAGGTAGGCGCGGTGCTGCTGCCCGGTGACCTTGACCAGGGCTTCGACCCGCCGGTCGAGGTTGCGGCGCATGAGGTCCGCGCTGCCGATCCACACCTCTGGACGCCTGCCCAGTCCGAACTCATAAATCCGGGAGTGCTCCAAAAACCGCCCCAAGATTGACCGAACGCGGATGTTCTCCGACAGGTCGGGGATGCCGGGTCGGAGCGTGCAGATGCCGCGCACCCAGAGGTCGACCGGCACGCCGGCCCGCGACGCCCGGTAGAGCGCGTCGATCATCTCCTCGTCGACCAGCGAGTTGGTCTTGATCCTGATCCTGGCCGGGCGCCCGGCCGACTGGTGGGCGATCTCCCGCTCGATCCGCGCGAGCAGCCCGCCGCGCAGCGAGTGCGGCGCGACCAGCAGCCGCCGGTAGGCCGAGTGGTTGCTGTAGCCGGTGAGGTGGATGAACAGGTCGGTGACGTCCTCGCCGACCAGCGGGTCGGAGGTGAGCAGCCCGAAGTCCTCGTAGAGGCGCGCGGTCTTGGGGTTGTAGTTGCCGGTCCCGATGTGGCAGTAGCGCCGCAGCTCGCCGTCGGCCTCCTGGCGCACGACCAGGGCCAGCTTGCAGTGCGTCTTGAGCCCGACCACGCCGTAGACGACGTGGCAGCCGGCCTTCTCCAGCTTGCGCGCCCATTCGATGTTGGCGTGCTCGTCGAAGCGGGCCTTGATCTCGACCACCACCACGACCTGCTTGCCCGCCTCGGCCGCGTCGATCAGCGCGTCCACGATGGGGGAGTCGCCGCTGGTCCGGTAGAGCGTCTGCTTGATCGCCAGCACGTCGGGGTCGGCGGCGGCGGCCTCGATGAAGCGCTGCACGCTGGTGGCGAAGGAGTCGTAGGGGTGCTGGACGAGCAGGTCGCGCTCGCGCAGCACGGCGAAGACGTCGTCCTCGGCGTGCACGGCCTCGGCGGGCACGAAGGGCCGGTAGCTGAGCTCGGAGCGGTCGAGGTCGGCGATGGCGTGCAGCCCGCTGAGGTCGAGCGGGCCCTGGACCCGGTAGATCTCGTGCGGCGCCACGTCGAGTTCCTGGACCAGCAGGCGCAGCACCTCGGGGCTGATCGTCTCCTCGACCTCCAGGCGGACCGGCGGGCCGAAGCGGCGCTTGAGCAGTTCGCGCTCCAGGGCCTGCATGAGGTTCTCGGTCACGTCCTCGTCGACGTCGAGGTCCTCGTTGCGGGTGACGCGGAAGACGTGGTGCTGGACGATCTCCATGCCCTTGAAGAGCTGTCCGAGGTGGGCGGCGATCACGTCCTCCAGCGGGACGAAGCGCTCCTTGGAGGCGGCGACGAAGCGCGGGAGCTGGGAGGGCACCTTCACCCGGGCGAAGACGGTGTGGTCGTTGGCCGGGTTGCGCACCACGACGGCCAGATTCAGCGACAGTCCTGAAATATACGGAAAAGGGTGTGCGGGGTCGACGGCCAGCGGCGTGAGCACCGGCCGGATCCGCTCGCGGAACAGTTTGCGCAGCTCGGTGCGCTCCTCGCGAGCCAGGTCCTCCCACCGCACGATCTCGATGCCCTCGGCGGCGAGCTGCGGGCAGATGCGCTCGTGGAAGACGTCGGCGTGCCGCTTGGCCAGGCCGTCGGCGATGGTGCCGATGCGCGCCAGCTCCTCGCGCGGCTTGAGCCCGCTCTTGGTCCGCAACAACAACCCGGTGGCCATGCGGCGTTTGAGACCTGCCACCCGCACCCGGAAGAACTCGTCCAGGTTGCTGGAGAAGATGGCCAGGAAGCGCACTCGCTCTAGAAGGGGAAGCGAGGGATCTTCGGCCAGCTCCAGCACCCGTTCGTTGAACTGCAGCCAGCTCTCTTCCCGGTTGAGGAAGCGCTCCTGGGGCAGGGGCAGGTCATCTCCAGGGTGCAGCAGTTCCGCGGACATATTGGCTATATTGCCCAACTTCGTTGAACGGCACGTTAACTCCCGCTCAACGGATTACTCTGTCTGCCCCTCGACGACCGGTTCGATGAGTTGTTCCAGGGCCGGCTGCTCGGTGAGGATGCGCTCGACGGTGATCTGCTCGGCGCGTTCCTTGCCCGCGAGCCGGGCGGCGCGCTCGGCCAGCCGGGCCTCTCGCTGGCGCAGCTTCTCGGCGCGTTCCGCGGCCTTCTCCGCCTCGCGCAGTTGCCGCTCGCGCTCCTTCAGCGTGCGCTCGCGGGCCTTCTCCGCCTCGCGCTGCTCCTTGAGGCGGGCCTTCTCGGCCTCGCGGCGCTGGCGTTCGGCCTCGCGCGGGTCGAGTTCGGCGGCCGGCCGGGGCGGCAGCGTCCTGGGGATGTGGTTGCGGGTCGCGGCGGTGATCGCCGGGCTCGGGTTGAGTCCGGTCAGGCCGTTCCAGGCCAGGTTGACCAGGTGGGCCGCGACCTCCTCGCGGCTCGGCTTGCGCACGTCGAGCCACCACTGCCCGGTGAGCGCGACCATGCCGACCAGCATCTGCGCGTACATCGGCGCGAGCTTGGGGTCGTAGCCGCGGCTGACGAACTCGTCGGCCAGCACGTCTTCCACCTGGCTGGCGATCTCGCTGATCAGGCTGGCGAAGGTGCCGGTGCCGGAGGCGGCGTGCGAGTCGCGGACGAGGATCTGGAAGCCCTCGCTGCTCTCCTCGATGTACCGCAACAAGGCAAGGGCCGCGCGCTCCAGCTTGATGAGCGAGTGCGACGCGGCCAGCGCTTCGGTGATCATGCCCAGCAACTTCTGCATCTCGCGGTCGACGACGACCGCGTAGAGTCCTTCCTTACCGCCGAAATGCTCGTAGACCACCGGTTTGGAAACCTGTGCCGTCGCCGCCACCTCCTCTATGGAGGTGGCGTCGAATCCCTTTTCTGCGAAGAGCGAGCGGGAGATGCGGATCAACTGCTCCCGGCGCTCCCGACCGGTCATGCGTTTACGGGAGGTCACAGGTTCCATCATGCCGGTACTAGGAGATGCGCTTGGCGGCAAGGCGCTCCGCGGTGGGCCAGCGCACGTTGTAGGCCCAGCCCAGCTTCTCGAACATGCGGATCAGCTCGGCGGAGATGTCGAACTGGCCCTTGAGGGCGCCGTGGCGGGCGGAGGTGGGCTCGGCGTGGTGCAGGTTGTGCCAGGACTCGCCGAAGGACGGGATCGCGAGGATCCACACCTGGCGGGACTTGTCACGGGACTCGAACTGCTCGTCGCCGAAGACGTGGCAGATGGAGTTGATCGACCAGGTCACGTGGTGCAGCAGGCCGATGCGGACGAAGGAGGCCCAGAACAGCGCGGTGAAGGCGCCCCACCAGGACATGGTGACCAGGCCGCCGATGATCGCCGGGCCGAGGATGGAGAAGAGCGCGATCGGCAGGAAGGCCCGGTGCATCTTCATGATGTCGGGGTCCTTCATCAGGTCAGGGGCGTACTTCTCGCGGTTGGCGCGCTCGGCCTCGAACAGCCAGCCCATGTGGGCGTAGAGCAGGCCCTTGGTGAGGGCGCCGAAGCTGGTGCCGAAGCGCCACGGGGAGTGCGGGTCGCCGTCCTTGTCGGAGAACTTGTGGTGCTTGCGGTGGACGGCCACCCAGTCGAGGACGGACATCTCCAGGGAGAGGCTGCCCATGATGCCCAGGGCGATCTTCAACGGGCGCTTGGCCTTGAAGGAGCCGTGGGTGAAGTACCGGTGGAACCCGACGGTGACGCCGAGGCCGGAGAAGATGTAGAAGACGAACGCGATGATGACATCGGTCCAGGTCAGGCCCCATCCCCAGGCGAAGGGGACGGCCGCCGCGAGCGCGATCAGCGGGATCCCGACGACGAGACCGAAGACGACGAGTTCTGCCTTGGAGCGGCGGGACGGATCATGCTCGGGTTTCGGGGTCGGGGCCGGGCGTTCGACGGCGATGGTCATGGGCTACCTCTCACGACACAGATGGTGAAGTATGTCCGGGCTACGCAACCGTAACTTACGCCACCGTAGCTAAGGAACGGCTAAGAAGCGAATGTAGGGAAGGTGACGTTCTGTCCTGCCCCCTGATGTGCGTTCCATGCCTTGCCCAATTTCGGCTGGGCTGTTATAAGCCTGTCGAAGCGGCGAAGATCTCGGTCGGCTTGGGCGGTCGAAGGTCGGTAAGCTAGTTCCGGCACGCCGCGCGCGGCGTCCGATTGATCCCGGATCGTCTAATTGGCAGGACAAGTGGTTTTGGTCCACTTTGTAGGGGTTCGAGTCCTCTTCCGGGAGCCAACACGTTGCACGGGAGGCGGCGGGACGGCGCTGTGAGCGGGAAGGTATCCTCAGCGTGTCGGGAGGGTAGCCGTGCGGTAGCCGTACCGCACCAGATGCCCTGAACCGCCCAGTCACAGGGAGCCTCAGTCCGTGAGTGTGCCGCGCCCTAACCCGGTAAGCCCGGCCGCAGTGATCGTCCTCGCCGCAGGCGAGGGCACCCGGATGAAGAGCCAGACCCCCAAGGTCCTTCACGAGGTCTGCGGGCGCACGCTCGTGGATCACATGCTGGCCGCCGCCCGCGAACTCGACCCCGCCCAGCTCGTCGTCGTGATCGGTCACGCCCGCGAGCTCGTCGGCGGCCATCTGGCCGAGACCAGTCCCGACGCGCGGGCCGTCGTCCAGCGCGAGCAGCGCGGCACCGGCCACGCCGTACGCACCGTCCTGGAAGAGGTCGGCACGATCGCCGGCACCGTCCTGGTGACCTACGGCGACACGCCGCTGCTGCGCGGCGAGACCCTGGCGGGCCTGCTCGTACGGCACGCCGAGGACGGCAACGCGGTCACCGTGCTGACCGCCGAGGTCCCCGCGCCGACCGGCTACGGTCGGATCATCCGCGACGAGGCCGGCGCCGTGCTGGAGATCGTCGAGGAGAAGGACGCCACGCCCGCCCAGCGCGCCCTGCGCGAGATCAACTCCGGCGTCTACGCCTTCGACGGCCTGCTCCTGGCCGACGCGGTCAAGCGCGTCTCGACCGACAACGCCCAGGGCGAGGAGTACCTCACCGACGTGCTGTCCATCCTGCGCGAGGAGGGGCACCGGGTCGGCGCGCACGTGGCCGCCGACTACGTCGAGGTCGAGGGCGTCAACGACCGCGTCCAGCTCGCCTTCGCCCGCAAGGTGCTCAACCGGCGGCTGCTGGAGGCGCACATGCGCGCCGGCGTCACCGTGGTCGACCCCGAGAGCGTGTGGGTGGACGTCCAGGTCACGCTGGAGCCCGACGTCACCGTCTACCAGAACACGCAGCTCCGCGGCGCCACGCACGCCGAGACCGGCGCCGAGATCGGCCCCGGCGCCACGCTGACCGACACGCGGGTCGGCCCGGGCGCCAAGGTGCGCAACGCGGTGTGCGAGAGCGCGGTCATCGGCCCCGAGGCGCAGGTGGGCCCGTACGCCTACCTCAGGCCCGGCGCGGAGCTCGGCGTGCGGGCCAAGGCCGGCACCTTCGTCGAGATCAAGAACAGCACGGTCGGCGACCGCTCCAAGGTCCCGCACCTCACCTACGTCGGCGACGCCACGCTGGGGGTCGACGTCAACGTCGGCGCCTCCACGGTGTTCGTCAACTACGACGGCGTCGACAAGCACCGCACCACGGTGCGCGACGGCGCGTTCATCGGCTGCGACACCTCCCTCGTCGCGCCGGTGACCGTGGGCGACGGCGCCTACACGGCAGCCGGCTCCGTCATCAACGAGGACGTCCCCCCGGGAGCGATCGGGGTGGCCAGGGCGCGTCAGCGCACCATCGAGAAATGGGTCTTGCGCAGGCGCGCGGGCACGAAGTCGGCCGCGGCGGCCCAAAAGGCGCTGGCCGAGCAAGAACAGCAGGAGAGTGGCACATGAGCAGGCTTGGAAGCGGGCACGGGAGCGTGGCCAGGTGACGAGCATCAAGCAGCCCGGTGAGAAAGAGCTGATGTTCTTCTCCGGCCGGGCCTACCCCGAGCTGGCCGAAGAGATCGCCGAGCACCTCGGCATCTCGCTCACCCCCACCAAGCTGGTCGACTTCGCCAACGGCGAGATCTACGCCCGCTACCTGGAGTCGGTGCGCGGCAGTGACGCCTTCGTCATCCAGTCGCACACCCAGCCCATCAACAAGTGGATCATGGAACAGCTCATCATGGTCGACGCGCTCAAGCGGGCCTCCGCCAAGCGCATCACCGTGGTCATGCCGTTCTTCGGTTACGCGCGCCAGGACAAGAAGGGCCGCGGCCGCGAGCCGATCACCGCCCGCCTGATCGCCGACCTGTTCAAGACCGCGGGCGCCGACCGGCTCATGTCGATCGACCTGCACACCTCGCAGATCCAGGGCTTCTTCGACGGCCCGGTGGACCACCTGTTCGCCATGCCCGTCCTGGAGACCTACCTCAAGGACCGGCTCGACCTGGAGAACACCACGGTCGTCTCGCCCGACACCGGCCGCGTGCGGCTGTCGGAGCGCTGGGCCGACAACCTCGGCACCCCGATGGCCTTCATCCACAAGCGGCGCGACCTCGACGTCGCCAACTCGGTGAAGGTCAACGAGGTCGTCGGCAAGGTGCGCGGGCGCACCTGCGTGATCATCGACGACATGATCGACACCGCGGGCACGATCTGCAAGGCCGCCGACGCCCTCTACGACCAGGGCGCGACCAACGTCATCGTCGCCGCCACCCACCCGGTCTTCTCCGACCCGGCGGTCGACCGGCTGAAGAACTCCCGCATCTCCGAGGTCATCGTCACCAACACGCTGCCGCTGCCCGAGGAGAAGAAGTTCGACAAGCTGACCGTGCTGTCGATCGCCCCGCTGATCGCCCGCGCGATCACCGAGGTGTTCAACGACGGCTCGGTCACCAGCATGTTCGAGGGCGCCGTCTAACCGGCCCTCCCGCCGTCTGGCGGCCGGCCTGAGCGGGCCGCCGGACGGCGCTGAGGTCGCCGTGGTCCGGGAGGGCGGGTAGCCTATACGGGTTGCGCTCGTAACGCCTTCCGCTAGGGCGGGTGAGGGGGAGCGCAGTCACCTTCCTTCGCATCCCTAGGAGATGTCGTGTCCGAAGTCAAGATCGCCGCTGAGACCCGCACCACGTTCGGCAAGGGCGCCGCTCGCAAGATCCGCCGCGCCGACAAGGTGCCCGCCGTCCTCTACGGCCACGGCATCGACCCCAAGCACCTCACCCTGCCGGGCCACGAGATCCTGCTCGCCCTGCGCACGCCCAACGTTCTGATCCGCCTCGAGGGTGACGGCATCGACGAGATGGCCCTGCCCAAGGGCGTCCAGCGCGACCCGATCAAGGGCTTCGTCGAGCACGTCGACCTGCTCCTGGTCAAGCGCGGCGAGAAGGTCACCGTCGACATCCCGGTGACCACCGTCGGCGACGTCAACTCCGAGGGCATCCTCGACCAGCAGCTCATGTCGATCTCGGTCGAGGCCGAGGCCACGCACATCCCCACCGGCATCGAGGTGGACGTCGACGGCCTCGAGGTCGGCACCCAGATCACCGCGGGCGACCTCAAGCTGCCCAAGGGCACCACGCTCGTGGCCGAGCCCGACACCCTCGTCCTGCACGTGACCGCCAAGCCGACCGCCGAGGAGGTCGACGAGGAGACCGGTGGCGAGACCGCCGAGGCCGCCGAGGAGGCCGCCGAGGGTGGCGAGACCCAGGAAGAGGCCGCGGCGGAGTAACTCTCCCAGCGCCTGGAATCCGGGGCGGTCCGGCAGCGATCGAGCTGCGGGGCTGCCCCGTTTTCGCACGACCGCACGACACGAGACGGGAATGGGCGGATGGATCGCTGGCTGATCGCCGGGTTGGGCAACCCCGGCGCGGAGTACGCGGGCAACCGGCACAACGCCGGCTTCATGACCCTCGACGAGCTGGCCGCGCGGGCCGGCGGCCGGTTCAAGGCGCACAAGAGCCGCGCCGAGGTGCTGGAGACCCAGCGCGCGGTGCTGGCCAAGCCGCTGACCTTCATGAACCTGTCCGGCGGGCCGACCAAGTTCCTCGCCGACTTCTACAAGATCCCGGTCGAGCGGATCATCGTCGTGCACGACGAGCTCGACGTGCCCTACGGCGCGCTCCGCGCCAAGCTGGGCGGCGGCGACAACGGGCACAACGGGCTGAAGTCCATCACCAAGGCGCTCGGCAGCCGCGACTACCTGCGGGTGCGGTTCGGCATCGGCCGCCCGCCCGGCCGGATGGACCCGGCCGCCTACGTCCTGCGCGACTTCGCCACCGCCGAGCGCAAGGACCTGCCCTTCCTGGTGGACCGCGCGGCCGACCTGACCGAGTCGCTGATGGAGCGGGGTCTGGAGCCCACCCAGAACTCCTTCCACGCCATGGACCTGAACATTTCCGGCCCTCCTCGCTGATCCCCGCATAGGACCGTTCGCCCAGCCGCGCGGTTCACCCGCCGCTACGCTCTGGTCACCATCTGTTGACCGGCGGTCGTGGAGGCGTGCGTGAGCAAGGGCGAGGGGCTGATGACCGTCGTCCGGAGTGAGCCCGTCCTCAGCCGGCGGGCGGGCGCCGGCGGGCCCGGCTGGATCCGGCCCTACGTCTGGCTCGCCTTCCTGGCCGACCTCGGGTGCGCGGGCTTCGCCGCCGGGGTGGCCTTCCTGGTGCGGTTCGGCGAGGTGTCCACGTATGCCACGCCGTACGTCGTGCTGAGCCTGGCCCTGCCGCTGGTGTGGGTCTGCTCGATCGCGCTCAACCGGGCCTACGAGCCGCGCATGCTCGGCGTCGGCTCGGAGGAGTTCCGCCGGATCACGCGGTGCGGGCTGGTGCTGATCACCGGCCTGGCGGTCTGCGCCTACCTGACCAAGACCGACGTCGCGCGCGGCTACGTGGTGATCGCGTTGCCGCTCACCGTGCTGCTCACCCTGGTCTTCCGGTACGGCTTGCGCCGGGCCCTGCACCGGCGGCGCGCCCGCGGCCGGTGCCTGCGGCGGGTGGTCGCCGCCGGGCACCCCGAGGCGGTCGCCGAGCTGGTCGGATTGTTCCGCAAGGAGCGCTACCACGGCATGGAGGTGGTGGCCGTCTGCCTGCCGCGCGACGCGCCCGACGAGCGGGTCGCCGGGGTGCCGGTCGCGGGCGCCTTCGCCGACATCGCGCTGGCGGTGGGGCTGTACGACGCCGACACCGTCGCGGTGCTGGCCTGCCCCGAGATGGACGGCCTGGCGCTGCGCCGGCTGGCCTGGCGGCTGGAGCGCTCGCACACCGAACTGGTCGTCGCGCCCGCCCTGATGGAGGTCGCCGGGCCGCGCACCACGATCCGGCCGGTCGCCGGGCTGCCGCTGCTGCACGTGGAGCACCCCGAACTGGCCGGAGCCCGTCAGTTGCTGAAGAACCTGTTCGACCGCGCCGTCGCCCTGGCCCTGCTGGTCGCGCTGAGCCCGCTGCTGGTCGCGCTGGCGGTGGCCGTACGGCTCAGCAGCCCCGGCCCGGTGCTGTTCCGGCAGACCAGGATCGGCCGCGACGGCCGCCCCTTCACCATCCTGAAGTTCCGCACCATGTGGCGGGACGCCGAGAACCGCAAGATCACACTGACCAGCGACCGCGGCGGCGTGTTGTTCAAGATCCGCCACGACCCCCGGATCACCCCGCTCGGCACGCGCATGCGCCGGCACTCGCTCGACGAGCTGCCGCAGTTGCTCAACGTGCTGCGCGGCCACATGTCCCTGGTCGGCCCGAGGCCACCGCTGCCGGAGGAGGTCGCCCGCTACGGCGACGACGTCCGGCGGCGGCTGCTGGTGCGCCCGGGGCTGACCGGGTTGTGGCAGGTGAGCGGCCGGTCGGATCTGTCGTGGGAGGAGTCGGTCCGTCTCGACCTCCGGTATGTCGAGAACTGGTCCCTCATGCTCGACCTGCAGATCCTGTGGAAGACTTGGTCAGCCGTAGCTCGCGGACAGGGAGCGTACTGATGACGATTCGTGACGACCACGCGCTCGCCGCCGACCTGGCGGAGGAGGCCGGCCGGTCCCTGCTCCAGTTGCGCGAGCGCCTGGGGTTCGAGCATCCGCCCGCCCTGCGGGCCGAGGGCGACCGCAGCGCGCACCTGCTGCTGATGGAGTCGCTGGCGCGGCTGCGCCCGTCGGACTCGGTGCTGTCGGAGGAGGCCACGCGCGAGGAGCGCGGCGACCCCAGGCGGCAGCAGGCCCAGCGGGTCTGGATCGTCGACCCGCTGGACGGCACCCGCGAGTTCGCCGAGGAGGGTCGCGCCGACTGGGCGGTGCACGTGGCGCTGTGGGAGCGTGGCGAACTGGTCGCCGGCGCGGTGGCGTTGCCCGCGCAGGGCCGCACGCTGAGCACGGGCGAGCCGCCCAAGCTGCCGCCGTTCGACGGGGGCCGCTTCCGGATCGCGGTCAGCCGCACCCGGCCGCCGGAGTTCGTCCAGAAGCTCGCCTACCTGCTCGGCGCCGACCTGGTGCCGATCGGCTCGGCCGGGGCGAAGATCGCCGCGGTGCTGACCGGTGAGGTGGAGGCCTACGTCCACGCCGGGGGTCAGTACGAGTGGGACTCGGCCGCGCCGGTGGCCGTCGCGCAGGCGGCGGGGGCGCACACGAGCCGGATCGACGGCTCGGCGCTGACCTACAACCAGGTCGATCCCACACTTCCGGATATCCTTGTTTCCCTACCGGAACTAGGGCCAAGCCTTTTGGCCGGGATCCGCGATCTGCACCGCTAGAGGAGAACGAATGCTTCAGCGTGACTACACCACGTCGCAGCTCGATGTGCTAGAGGCCGAAGCCATCCACATCATGCGCGAAGTCGCGGCGGAGTTCGAGCGCCCGTGTCTGCTCTTCTCCGGCGGCAAGGACTCCATCGTCATGCTGCGCATCGCGGAGAAGGCCTTCTGGCCCGCCCCGATCCCCTTCCCGCTGATGCACGTCGACACCGGGCACAACTTCCCCGAGGTGATCGAGTTCCGCGACCGCAGGGCCGCCGAGCTCAACGCCCGCCTCGTGGTGGCCAGCGTCCAGGACTCCATCGACGCCGGCCGCGTGGCCGAGGAGACCGGCCGGCGCGCCTCGCGCAACCGGCTCCAGACCACCACGCTGCTCGACGCGATCGAGGAGCACGAGTTCGACGCGGTCTTCGGCGGCGCCCGGCGCGACGAGGAGAAGGCCCGCGCCAAGGAGCGCGTCTTCTCCTTCCGCGACGAGTTCGGCCAGTGGGACCCGAAGAACCAGCGGCCCGAGCTGTGGAACCTCTACAACGCCCGCATCCGCAAGGGCGAGCACATCCGGGTCTTCCCGCTGTCGAACTGGACCGAGCTCGACATCTGGGACTACATCCGGCGCGAGGGCATCGAGATCCCGTCGATCTACTACTCGCACACCCGCAAGGTCTTCGAGCGCGACGGCATGCTCCTGGCCGACAGCGAGTTCGTGACCCGCGGCGAGGACGAGCCGGTCTTCGAGGCCGTCGTCCGCTACCGCACCGTCGGCGATCTGACCATCACCGGAGCCGTGCAGTCCACGGCGGCGACGGTCGAGGAGATCATCGAGGAGATCGCGGCCACCAGGATCACCGAGCGCGGCGCCACCCGCGCCGACGACCGCTTCACCGAGGCCGCCATGGAAGACCGCAAGCGTGAGGGCTACTTCTAAGATGGACATTCTTCGTTTCGCCACCGCCGGTTCCGTTGACGACGGAAAGTCCACCCTGATCGGGCGCCTGCTCTTCGACTCCAAGGCGATCTTCGAGGACCAGCTCGAAGCGGTCGAGCGCACCTCGCGCGACCGCGGCACCGAGTACACCGACCTGTCGCTGCTCACCGACGGCCTGCGCGCCGAGCGCGAGCAGGGCATCACCATCGACGTGGCCTACCGCTACTTCGCCACGCCGCGGCGCAAGTTCATCATCGCCGACACCCCCGGGCACATCCAGTACACCCGGAACATGGTCACCGGCGCCTCGACCGCCGACCTGGCGATCATCCTGATCGACGCGCGCAAGGGCGTGCTGGAGCAGTCGCGCCGGCACGCCTTCCTGACCAGCCTGCTGCGGGTGCCGCACCTGGTGCTCGCGGTCAACAAGATGGACCTGGTCGACTACTCCGAGGAGCGCTTCGAGGAGATCCGCGAGGAGTTCACCTCCTTCGCCTCCAAGCTCAACGTGCCCGACCTGACCTTCATCCCGATCTCCGCGCTGCACGGCGACAACGTGGTCTCCCGCTCGGAGAACATGCCGTGGTACCACGGCTCCTCGCTGCTGCACCACCTGGAGAACGTGCACATCGCCTCCGACCGCAACCTGGTCGACGTGCGTTTCCCGGTGCAGTACGTGATCCGGCCGCAGAAGGCGACCGACCCGGCCTTCCACGACTACCGCGGCTACGCCGGCCAGGTGGCCGGCGGGGTGCTCAAGCCGGGCGACGAGGTGCTGCACCTGCCCTCCGGCCTGACCACGCGGATCGCCTCCATCGACACCTTCGACGGGCCGGTCGAGGAGGCCTTCCCGCCCATGTCGGTGACGCTCCGCTTCGAGGACGACATCGACATCTCCCGCGGCGACCTGATCTGCCGGCCGAACAACCAGCCGCAGGCCGCCCAGGAGCTGGAGGCCATGGTCTGCTGGATGACCGACGCGGTGAAGCTCGCGCCCCGCTCGAAGCTGACCATCAAGCACACCACCCGCGCCGCGCGGGCGCTGGTGCGGGACGTGCACTACCGGCTCGACGTCAACACGCTGCACCGCGACGAGAGCGCGGCCTCGCTCGGGCTCAACGAGATCGGCCGCGTCTCGCTGCGGGTGACGCAGCCGCTGTTCGTGGACGAGTACTCCCGCAACCGGCTCACCGGCGGGTTCATCCTGGTGGACGAGAGCAGCAACACCACCGTGGGCGCCGGGATGATCGTCGAGGCGCGCGGCTAGGACTCGCGGGCGGGCGCCAGGGCGGACAGGAAGCGGGCCGAGATCGGCGCCGCGACCGCCGACCCGGCGCCGCCGCCCTCGACGACCACGGCGAAGGCCACGTCGTCCCGGTAGCCGATGAACCACGAGTGCGAAGGGGGCTCCTTGCCCTCGCCGTACTCGGCGGTGCCGGTCTTGCCTGCCGTACCGGCGGGGAAGGGGACGGCGTGCGCCGTGCCCTCGTTCACCACGGCGGGCATGAGCTTGCGCAGCGCCGCGACCACGCCGCCCTCCAGCCGCCGGGGCTGGCCGCGCTCCGGCAACCAGCCGGCCGGCACCAGCCGGGGCGGCTGCCACACGCCGCTGGAGATCGCGGCGGCAACCGAGGCCATGTTCAGCGGGCTGGCCAGCACCCGGCCCTGGCCGATCGAGGCCGAGGCCAGGTCGGTGGCGTCCTTGGGAGCCGGGAACTCCGCCCGTACGGCAGGCACCCCCGGATCGATCGGCACGCCGAACCCGAAGTCCCCCGCGACCTTGGCCAGCCGGCTGCCACCCAGCGAGTCGACGGTCATCGCGCCGAAGGTCGTGTTGCACGAGTGCGCGAAGGCGTCGCGAAAGGGCAGGCTGCCGAAGTCGCGGAAGCCCGCGTTGTGGAAGGCGAAGCCGCCGATGTTCTGCTCGGCCGGGCAGCGGACCGTCTGCTCGGCCGACAGGCCGCCGGCCACCAGCGCGGAGGCGGTCACCACCTTGAAGGTCGAGCCGGGCGGGTACTTGCCGAGCAGCGCCCGGTCGAACCCGCCGCGGTTGTTGACCACGGCCAGGACCTCGCCGGTGGAGGCCTTGAGCGCGACCAGCGCGGCCGGCTTGCTGGTGCCCTCCAGCGCGGCGGCGCCGGCCCGGTGCACGGCCAGGTCGAGGGTGGTCCGGAGCGGCGAGCGCTTGGCGGCCTCGCGTTCGGCCAGCGTCTTGACCGCCCGGCCGTCCTCGATGAGCTGGATGCGGGCGGTGCGCGGCGGGGCGAGCCGGTCGGCGTAGCGCTCGCGCAGGCCGGCGACGAGTTGCTGGACCGAGCCCGGCACCTCGGTGCCGCCGATCGGGGCGCCGTCGGCGGCCAGGATCGGCACCGGCTGGGCCGCGTCGGTCACCAGGCGCAGCGTACGGCCGGGCTTGAGGTCGGGGTGCAGGGCGGCCGGGGTCCAGGCGACCTTCCAGGCGCGGTCCTGCTCGACCAGGCTCAGCCGGTTGGTGAAGGCCAGGTCCGGGCCCTTGCCGGTGAGCTTGGCCGTGAACTCCACCCGGCCATCCTCGGCGTCCTCGACCTCGAAGGCGAGCTGGTCGAGCTTGAGGTCGGCGCGCAGGCGGCGGTGCAGCCGCTCGAAGTCGGCCGGCGGGTCGGCGACCAGCTTGCGCATGGCCGGATAGTCCTGTCGCTGCCAGGCCGCGAGGTAGGCGCGCGCGGTCTCCTCCGGAGCCCCCTGCGTGCGCACCATCCAGATCACCCCGCCGGCGACCAACGCCGGCACCAGGGTGCCTGCGGTGATCCACGGCCAGCGGCGGCGACGACGTCCCCCAAAGTCAGTCATGCCGACGAGGACACCAGAGACCTCACATTCATGTCCAATACGGATATCAACCTCAGATCAATATATTTCTGGATATAGTGGCTGGTCATGGACCTCGTCCGGCACCTGCGCTACTTCGTGGCGGTGGCCGAAGAACTGCACTTCGGCAACGCCGCGATCCGGCTCGGCATGGCGCAACCACCCCTCAGCCAGCGCATCAAGCGCCTGGAGGAGGAACTCGGCGTCCGGCTCTTCGACCGCTCCGCCCGGCAGGTCCGGCTGACCGAACCGGGACGGCTGCTGCTCGGCGAGGCCCGCGAGATCGTGGCCCGCGTGGACAGGATGCGCGAGCTGGTGAAGGCGGGCGAGGGCGCGGTGCTCAAGGTGGGCGCGCCGCCCGACCTGGCCGCGGACGTGGTGGCCGCGATGGTCGCGGGCTTTCGCGAGCTGCGCCCGGGCGTCCGGCTCGCACCGGCCGAGATGTGGACGGTGGACCAGGTCAACGCGCTGGCCTCCGGGGCGCTCGACGTCGGGCTGGTGCGGCACCCGGTGACCGCGCCGGGACTGCGGTTCGGGCCCGAGCTCAGCCGGCCGCTCGGCGTGCTGCTGGCCGAGGGGGACGCGCTGGCGCGGCAGGCCGAGGTGCACCCGGCCGATCTGGCGGGGCGGGACCTGCTGATGCCGCCCGAGGAGGGCGAGCCGGGGTTCTGGGCCGAGACGCTGGCCGAATGCCGGCGGCGGGGCTATGTTCCTGCGGAGATCCACCAGGGGTCGGGGCTCGGCCTGGTCCTCGCCGGGGCGGCGGTGACGTTCTGGCCGGCGCCGGAGGAGCCGGGCCCGACCGGCCACGACCGTGCCGCCGGGCCGGCCGGTTCGGGCCGTCCGGACGGGCTGGTGTGGCGGCCGCTGCTCGGCGGGGCGTTGACCTGGCGGCTCTCGACCGCCTGGCGTAGCCCTTCGCCGGCGGTGCTGGACTTCGCGGCGGTAGCCGTACGGACACTCAAGGAGCGCGGCGGAATGGCAGAACGAGGCCCGGCGCCGATCCGGCGGGTCAGCCGCCGGCCGGGGACCCTGGCATGAGCGGGAAGCTGGACCTGGGCCCGATGTTCGCCGCGGCCGGGGTGGAGGGCTGGCTGCACGCGACCGACCTGGAGAGCGGGCGGGAGGTCGGCCACCGGCCGGACAGCGCGCTGCCGATCGCCTCGATCTTCAAGCTGCCGCTGCTGGTCGAGCTGAGCCGCCAGGCCGACGCGGGCGGGCTCGACCTGACCGAGCGCATCACCGTGGGACCCCGGCAGCGGGCCTTCGGCCCCACGGGCCTGTCGGTGATGCTCGACGAGGTCACCATCTCGCTGCGTGACCTGGCCTACCTGATGATCGCGGTGAGCGACAACACCGCGGCCGACGTGCTCTCGGCACGGGTGGGGCTGGAGGCGGTCAACGCCATGCTGCGGAGCTTCGGCCTCACACGCACCCAGGTCGTCATGAACACCACCAGCCTGTACGCCAGCATGGCCGAGGACACCGGCCACGACTGGCCCTACCAGGAGCCGGAGGACCTGGCCCGGATGCGCGTCCTGGACCCGGCCAGGGCCAACAGCAGCACCCCCCGCGAGATGACCCGGCTCCTCGGCCTGATCTGGACCGACTGCGCGGCCTCCCCGGAGCTGTGCGCGTGGATGCGCGGCCTGCTCGGGCTCCAGGTCTGGCCGCACCGCCTGGCCTCGGGCTTCCCGTACGACGACGTCGAGGTCAGCGGCAAGACCGGGAGCCTGCCGACGATCCGCAACGAGGTCGGCGTCGTGGAGTACCCCGACGGGGGCCGTTACGCCGTCGCGGTCTTCACCCGCGCCTTCAGCCCGGCCGCCAACCTGCCCCGCGCCGACGCGGTCATCGGCACCACGGCCCACCTGGCCGTCGACCACCTGCGCGCCGGGCGGGCCTAGCCCGGCAGGCGGACCGCGGCGTACTGCGTGGCCTGCGCGACCAGGCGTCCCTTGGCGTCCCAGACGTGCGCGGTCTCGTCCATGCGCTCGCCGACCACGTCGTCGGCCCGCAGCCGCACCCGCACCGCGCCGGGCGCGGGCAGCCGCCGCAGGTAGGCGGTGAGCTGGATGGTCGGCACCCAGCCGGGGATGCCGAGGTCGTAGGAGACCGGCGGCACCGGGTCGAGCGCGACCAGCAGCGAGAGCGGGTCCCAGTCGGAGCCGTCGGCCAGCCGCTGCCAGCCGGCGATGGACCCGGTACGGCCCGGCTGCCCCACGGCGAAGCCGAGGTTGCCGGGGTGCAGCCGCTGCTCGACGACGTCGAAGAGCGGGATGGTGAAGCCGCCCCCCGCGTCGGCGGGGCTGTGGAAGCAGGCCGCCTCCTCGGGCAGCTCGACCGGCTCCTCGCGGGCCCACCAGGAGTCCGCCTCGTCCAGCACGCCGAGGGTGAGTTGCGCGTCCAGGCAGATCCGGCCGCCCTGGACGAGCTGGGCGCGCAGGTTGGCGGTGGTGCGCCCGCTGCGCAGCGTCTCGACCCTGATCTCGGCCGGGCCGGGGCCGGGGGAGACGAGGAAGGTGCCGCTGATCGTGGTGAGGTGCGGGTGCTCCTGCCCGATGAGCGCGGCGCGGCCCAGGACGGCGAGCAGGTAGCCGCCGTGCAGCTTGGTGCCGACCGCCCACTGCGGGTCGAGGTCGGCGTGGAAGGTGCCGTCCTGCCCGGTGACCGCGGTGGCCTGTGTGAAGGTGCCCATCGTTTTGCCCCAATCTCTCCGGGATCAGGTTGACATCGTCAACCTGACGGTGTCAACGTGCCTGCATGCGACGGGTGAGAGCCAATCCGGGAGAAGGCGCGCTCCTGCGCGGGGAGATCCTGCGGGTGGCCGAGGAACTGCTGGCCGAGACCGGCACCGAGCAGGCGCTCACGCTGCGCGCGGTCGCCGCCCGCGCCGGGGTCTCTACGCCTTCGGTCTACCTGCACTTCAGCGGCAAGGAGGCGCTCATCGAGGCGGTGTGCCTGCGCGCGTGGGACGAACTGGCCGAGAGCATGCGCCTGGCCCGGGCCGACGACCCCTTCGCCCGGCTGGCCCGGCGCGGGCAGGCCTACGCGCGCTTCGCCCTGGCCCACCCCACCCAGTACCGCGTGCTGCTGATGCGCCCCGCCGACCACCGGGCCGCGCAGGCCTGCTTCGACCTCATGCTGGAGACCGTGCGCGACTGCGTCGAGGCGGGCGTGCTGACCGGCGAGCCGGAGAAGCTCGCGACCCGGATGTGGGCGGCCATCCACGGCTGCGTCTCGCTGCTGATCGCCCAGCCCGGCTTCCCGTGGCCGGAGGAGATCGACGACTTCGTCACCAACGTGGTGCGGATGGCCGGCTTCGGCACCGCGGTCGCCGAACGGCTGCCGCGGCGCGGGGTGCTGCCGACCCCCCGGCTCGGGCCGGCGCTGGACGCCGCCTGCCGGACCTTGACCGATCACGATCGGTGAGCGGCCGTAGGTAGATCGTTTGGGGATTCCACGGTGCAATGATTACTCTCTGCGCTAGCGTCTGCACGGTTCGTATTCGCTCTCCGTGAGGTCCGTGCTTCGTGTCTGTTCCGCAGGTGATCTTCCTGGGTGGCCTCGGCCGTAGCGGCACCACGCTGCTCGAACGGCTGCTGGGCCAGCTCCCGGGCGTCGCGCCCCTGGGCGAGGTGGTGCACCTGTGGGCCCGCGGCGTGCTGGCGGGCGAGCCCTGCGGCTGCGGGTCGGCCTTCGCCGCCTGCCGGTTCTGGCACGAGGTCGGCGAGCGGGCCTTCGAGGGCTGGACGGAGCCGCTGGCCCGGCAGATGCTCACGCTGCGTCACCGGGTCGACCGTACGCGCCGCATCCCGTACGTCGACCACCGCGACCTCGGCCAGTACGTCGAGGGCTACCGCCGGGTCTACTCCGCCGCCGCCGAGATCACCGGCGCAGGAGCGGTCATCGACTCCAGCAAGCACGCCTCGCTCGCCTTCTGCCTGCTCGCCGGCGGGGTGGACGTGCGCGTGGTGCACGTCGTGCGCGACCCGCGGGCCGTGGCGCACTCCTGGCGCCGCCGGGTGGAACGCCCCGAGGACGGCCGGCCGATGACCCGCTGGGGCGCGGTCCGCACCGCGATGCACTGGACCGCCCAGAACCTCGCGCTCGACCTGTTCACCCGGCAGGGCGGCCAGGTCACCCGGGTGCGCTACGAGGACCTGCTCGCCGAGCCGCAGCTCACCCTGACCCGCCTGGCCGGCACCCTCGGCCTGCCGTCGGCGCAGCCGCCGTTCCTGTCCGGCAGCACCGCCTACCTGCGTCCGGCGCACACCGTCTCCGGCAACCCGATGCGCTTCGCCGTCGGAGCCGTCGAGCTCTCCCGCGACGACGCCTGGCACGACGGCCTGCCGCGCCCGCAGCAGACTCTGGTGACCGGCCTCACCTGGCCGCTCCTGTCCCGGTACGGCTACCGCGGAGCCGCCGCATGAAGCCCTCGATCGGTGTGGTCGTCCCCACCACCGGCGACCGGCCCGACCAGCTCAGGGCCGCCGTCGAGGCGGTGCTCGCCCAGGCCTACGACGGCGAGCTCGACGTGGTCGTCGTGGTCGACGGCGCCGACGAGCGCAAGGTGGCGCACGACCTGGCCGACGTGCTCGCCCCGGCCGACGTGAGCGCCGACGCGGCCATGGGCGAGGTCTTCTCCGCCGGCCGCCGCGTCGCCACCGGCGTCCTGGTGCCCGCGCCCGTCCAGACCAGCCGCCCGCGCGTCCGCGTGCTGCCCAACCGGCTCAGCCCCGGCCTGCCCGGCTCGCGCAACACCGGCATCTCGGCCTGCGCGACCGAGTTCATCGCCTTCTGCGACGACGACGACCTCTGGCTGCCCGGCAAGCTCGCCGCGCAGGTCAAGCAGCTCGTGCTCAGCGGCGCCGAGTTCGCGAGCTGCGCCATCGAGGTCGCGTACGGCAAGCGCCGGGTCAGCCGCCTGGCCGGCACCGACACCGTGACGCAGGACGACCTGTCCCGCTCGCGCATGGTGATGGTGCACTCCTCGACCTTCCTGTTCCGGCGCGGCACCCTGTGGGCCGACGAGAGCGCGCCCGGCGGCCAGAACGAGGACTGGGACCTCGCCCTGCGCGCCGCCAAGCGCCAGCCCATCGTGCACGTCGACCGTCCGCTGGTCCGGGTCACCTGGGGGGCGTCGCACTACGCCACCCGGTGGGCCGACCGCATCGCCGGGCTGGAGTGGATGCTCGCCCGGCACCCCGAACTGGCCGTAGATCCGCGCGGCGCGGCGCGGATCTACGGTCAACTGGCCTTCCACCATGCGGCACTCGGCCAGCGCAGGGAGGCCGCGCGCTGGGCCAGGCGCACCCTGACCACCCGGCCCGGCGAACCCCGAGGGCCGCTGGCCCTGGCGGTCGCCGCCGGGCTGGTGCCCGCGCGCACCGTCCTGTCCCTGCTGCACGGCCGGGGGCGCGGAATATGACCGGCTGCTCCGCCGGGCCGGTCACGGGTTCCGGTGAGCGGGTGGTCGTCGCGGGGGTGGCGATCGACCCGCTCACCGAGAACCAGGTGGTCCAGCACGTCGTCCGGGCGCTGGCGGCCGGGCGGGGCGGCCACATCGTCACGCCGAACGTCGACATCTGCCGCCAGGTGGCCGGCAGCGCGCGGCTGGCGCGGCTGCTGGCGGAGGCCGAGCTGGTGCTGGCCGACGGCATGCCGCTGGTCTGGGCGGCCAGGATCCAGCGGCGGCCGTTGCCCGAGCGGGTGACCGGGGCCGACCTGATCTGGTCGCTGAGCAAGGCCGCCGCCCGGCACGGGCATCCGATCTACCTGCTGGGCGGCCCGCCCGGGATCGCCGAACAGGCCGCCGGGCAGCTCACTGCGCTGCATCCGCGGCTGAAGGTGGCGGGGGTGGACGCGCCGCCGTACGGGTTCGAGCGGAGCGAGGAGGGTCTCGCGCGGGTGCGGGAGGCGCTGGTCGCGGTCAAGCCGGAGCTCGTCTTCGTCGGGCTCGGCTTCCCCAAGCAGGAACAGGTGATCGCGAACCTGCGCGGCGACCTGCCGGGCGCGTGGTTCCTGGGCTGCGGCTCGGCCATCGCCTTCGCCGCCGGCGCGACCGCCCGGGCGCCGGAGTGGATGCAGGAGACCGGGCTGGAGTGGTTGTTCCGGCTGGGCGGCGAGCCGGGGCGGCTGGCTCGCCGCTACCTGCTGGACGACCTGCCGTTCGCCGCCCGGATGCTGGTGCGCGCCGCACTCGCCCGCCGGTAGCGGCGACGCCCCCTCGCCCGACCCCGTGACAGGATGTCCGGGTCGAGGTCGAGGAAGGTGCTCGCGGTGATCGTCCCCCTGCCCGGCGCGCGGGAGCTGTTCTCCCTCGATCCGGAGATCGTCCAGCTCAACCACGGCTCCTTCGGCGCCGTCCCGATCGAGGTGCAGCAGGCGCAGCGGCGCTGGCGGGACGAGCTGGAGCGGGCGCCCGACCGCTTCTTCGTCCGGTTGCCCGGCCGGCTCGCCGAGGCGCGCGGGCGGATCGCCGCCTTCCTGGGCACCGGCGGCGGGGCGCTGGTCGCCAACGCCACCGAGGGGGTGGCCGTCGCGCTCGGCTCGATCCCGGTCAGGCCGGGCGACGAGATCATCCACACCGACCACGGCTACGCCGCCGTCGAGCTCGCGTTGCGCCGGCACGCCGCCGAGACCGGCGCGGTGCTGGTCCGGGCCGAGCTGGGCGCCGATCCGGTGGCGGCGATCACCGGTGCGGTCACCGAGCGCACCCGGATCGCGGTCTTCGACCACGTGAGCTCGTCGGCCGCCCGGCTGCTGCCGGTGGCGCGGCTGGCCAAGGAGCTGGCCGCCCGCGAGGTGGTGACCGTCGTGGACGGGGCGCACGCGCCCGGCATGCTGCCGCTCGACCTCGACGCGCTGGGCGCCGACTTCTGGGTGGGCAACCTGCACAAATGGGCCTTCGCGCCGCGCCCGGCGGCCATGCTCGCCGTCGCGCCGCACTGGCGGGAGCGGGTGCGGCCGCTCGTGGTCTCCTATGGAGAGGGCTACCCGGCCTCCGTCGAGTGGCGCGGGACCGGCGACTACAGCTCGTGGCTGGCCGCGCCGGAGGGGCTGGCGGTGCTGGAACGGCTGGGGATCGAGCGCGTGCGGGCGCACAACGAGGCCCTGGCCGCCTACGGTCAGCGGGTGCTGGCCGAGGCGCTGGCGGGCGAGGCGGTCCCGGGGTGGCCGGGCGTGCCGATGCGCGTCGTACGGCTCGGCCCCGGGCTGGGCACGACCAGGGCCGAGGCGGATGCGCTGGGTGAGCTGGTGCTCGACCGGCTCGGCTACCAGATCAAGATCGAGCCGGGCGGGCTGCTCAGGTTGTCGGCGCAGATCTACAACACGACCGCCGACTACGACCGTCTCGCCGAGCGGCTGCCCGCCCTCCTGACCGGCCGGCGCTAGGGGCGGGGGACCTGGCGGAGGGGGACAGGGCCGCGGCGGGCGCTAGGTGTGGACGGGGCCGGCCAGGTCGCGGATGCGGGCCACCTCGTCCGGGGTGAGCCCGCGGGCGCCGGAACGCAGGGCCTGGCGCGAGTCCATCGGCCGGAACCCGGTGCGCGACAGGCCCGACCAGGCGAACCCGGGACCGGCCCCGGCCGGGGCGGTGCAGGCGCGGGTGATCCGGCGCCGCGCCCGAGGGCTCCAGGTCAGCCCCGCGTAGTGGTAGAGCTCCATGAACCCGGCGATCGGCGAGGCCGCCAGCGACTCGTAGCCGACCACCCGGATGCCGGGCGTCGCCTCCAGCACCTGCCGGGCGAAGCGCCACAACGCCACCGCCTTGGCGATGCGGTCCCCGGAGCCGGCCAGCGCGCGCAGCTCCAGCACGCTCGGGTGGTCGCGCACCAGGAGCGGCTGGTCGAGCAGCTCGTGGAAGTGGACCGTCCAGCCCAGCCGCTGCCAGCTCGCCACGAACGAGACCGGGTCGCGGACCAGGGCGATCACCTTGCAGCCCAGTTCGGTGGCGAACCAGCCGGCCGACAGGACCGCGAACGGGTCGTCCAGCAGGGCCCGCCGGCCGGTCAGCCTGCCGTACAGGAAGGCTCCGCCGTACCGGGCCAGCCGCCCGAGGTCGTACGGCGAGCGGTTGGCCCGCAGCTCGGCCAGGAAGCCGTACCGCAGGGCCACGGTGTCACGGAAGGCGGGCAGGAAGGCCGCGCTGTTCCCGTCGCAGATGTACTGGAACCGATGCGTGACCGAGGCCCGCAACACGCCGGGGCAGCGGCCCGGCGGATGTTGCGGGTTGAGCGGCTCGTTGACGTAGATCAGCTCGCCGCCCGCGGCCAGCATGCGCCCGGTCCAGCTCGTGCCGCTCCGCGGCAGGCCGGTGACCAGCACGGGCGTCATGTGAGGGCCCATTCGCGCACCCGCAGCGTGTGCCGCCCGAAGGGCCGCAGGCCGTAGCGCTGGTGGAGCTGCCACAGCGGCAGCAGGTTCTTGACCAGCACGCCGCCCGACCAGCCGACGGCCGCGCCGAACGCGCCGTGGGCGGGGATGAGCGCCACGTCCAGCGCGACCGTCACCGCCAGGGCGCACAGCAGATTGCGCAGGCTCGCGGCGGTGTGCCCGGCGGCGGTCAGCACCACGTCGACCATGCCGCAGGCGGTGGAGATCATCATGGTGGCCGAGAGCACCAGCGCGATCGGGATCGCCGCGTCGTAGCCCGCGCCGAAGATCCGCATCAGCCACGGCGCGACCGCGGCGTACCCCAGCCAGACCGGCCAGGTGAGCAGCACCAGCCACATCGTGGTGGTCTGGTAGAGCTCACGCGCCCGCGGCAGGTCGCCCGCGGCCATCGCCCGGACCAGCCGCGGCTGGGCCGCCTGCGCCAGCCCCTGGTTGGCGAGCTGCCCCACGACCCGGAACCTGGTCGCCGCCGCGTAGACCGCGGCCTGCGCCGGCCCGCCCAGCACGGCCACGATCACCAGGTCGAGCCGCTGGAAGACGGCCTGGATCGCCCCGGCCACGGCCCGCGGCCCGGTGTGCCGCCACAGGTCGCGCCCGGTGCCGGGCAGGTAGGGCGTGTGCGGCATCCGCCCGCGCAGGGCGGCCATGGCCAGCACGAGCACCACGCCGTACGGCACCGCCCACGCCACCGGCATCAGCGAGACCGCGCCCCACGCCGCGGCGCTGACCAGCACGAGCTGTGCGAAGGGCAGCAGCAGCCCGTCGCAGAGCACGGTCGGCCGCATGCTGCCGAAGCCCCGCGTCGCGGCGAGCAGGATGTCGGCGGCCACCATGACCGGCACGGCGTAGGCGAGCGGCCCCAGCACCGGCTCGAACAGCACCCCGGCGAGCACCGCCAGCGCCACCGAGGGCACCAGCGCCGCCCGCAGGTAACCCGAGATGCCGCGGTACCCGTAGGTCTCGGCCCGGGAGATGAAGAAGATCAGCCCGTTGCCCGCGTCCAGCCGGCAGATCCCGGCGGTCATGAGCGCCAGCGCCACCGCGGCGAGGAACGACCCGGCCTCCTCCAGGCTGGTGGTGCGGGTGACCACGACGACGAGCCCGAACTGCGCGAGCGCGCCGGCCGCCGCGCCGGCCAGCCCGGCCAGCCCGGCGCGCGCGAGGCTCACCGCCACGACGGCTCACCGCCCAGCCAGCGCACGAGCTGGGTGTCGTAGACCTCGAAGTGGTCGAGCAACGCCTGCCGGGTCGAGGCGGGCAACGGGCTCGGCCGCGGGCGGCTGTTGTGCCGCTCGAAGACCGGGTCGCCCATCCGGGGCACGCCCAGGAACTCCAGCACCCGCTCGTAGCTGCGCTCGGGCTGGGCGAAGAAGCGGTGGCTGTCCAGCACCAGGATGCGCTCGCGGCCGAAGAGCGGCTCCAGCCGGTCGAGCTGCTCGGCGTAGCGGCCACGCGCCAGGTAGGCGTGGTGGCGGTGCGAGTGGTGGACGGCGTGCGGCTCCTCGCGCAGCAGCCGCTCGGCCCCGGCCAGCCGCTTGGCCTCCAGCTCGACGGCGTACTCGAAGCTCGACTCGGTCTCGTAGCCGCGGGCCAGCTCGTGGGCGTGCGCGGAGTAGGCCCGCTCGACCGGGTCGCGCACGAGCACGATCAGCTTGACGCCGGGCAGGTCGTGCGCGATGCGGCGGCCGGCCAATGGGTGGAACAGGTAGTACGGGGAGGACTCGAAAGGCAGGGGGCGCCTGCCGTACCGGCGGCGGATCAGCGCCGCGCCGACGGTCAGCGGGAAGTGGCCGCGGTACCAGTCGAGGCCGCGCTCGTAGCCGGTGTCGAAGTAGTGCACGCCCTTGTGCAGCACCGGCTTGAGCAGCAGCGGGTGCTGGGCCAGCGCGCGGTAGAGCGAGGTGGTGCCGCACCGCTGCGCGCCCACGATGAGGAAGCCGGGCAGGACGCGGCCGGCGGCGGTGAGCCGCCCCGCCGCGCGCGACACCGACAGGACCGACCGCTTCATCGCGTTCACAGCAGTGCCTCCTGGTGGTCGACGAGCGGGTTGAGCCAGCGGTCCGGCGGGCCGAGCGGCTCGTGGCCGTCGGCGGCGTGCCGTCCGGCGAGTGTGATCAGGTAGGCGAGCGCGGTCCGGCGGGCCTCGGCGGCGCTGAGGCCGAACGGCTCCAGCGTGCGCAGCGCCCCGGCCAGACAGGCGCGTGCCGCGGTGGCCGGGTCCATCCGGCGCAGGCAGCGCTGGAAGTGGTGATGGAGCGCGTCGAAGCCGAGCGGCACGCCCAGCTCGTACCGCTCCCAGTCCCAGACCAGCAGCCGCCCGTCGGCCGAGGGCGCGACGTTCCACGGCGACAGGTCGCCGTGCCAGGCCCCAGGGCCGGTCGAGGCGATCTCGGCGACCGCCTCGGCGAGCAGCCCGGGAGGCACCCGGCCCGGCCGGACGGGCAGCGGCGCGAGCGCCAGGACCGCCTGCCCGCGCCAGGTGCCGTGGTGCAGCACGGCCGGCGGCACCACGGTCTTGAGCGGCAGGTCGGCCAGCCGCGCCAGCGTGGCGGCCTCGGCGTCGACCAGCGCCCGCGTCTGCGGCGTGTCGCCGATCTTGACGTAGGCGATCAGTCCGGAGGCGTCGTGCGCCTCCAGGATCGGCTTGCGGTTGGCCCGCCGGGCAGGGCGGACCAGCAGGACCGCGCGCACCGGCGTGCCGAGCACCTCGCTCAGGTGGCTCTCGATCGACCCCTCGACGGGCAGGTCGACCCGCGGCCCGAGCGCCGCGTGCCACCACCGGCGCGGGGCCAGCCGGCGGGGGAGCACGGCGTGCGGCAGCACACTGTACGGCCGGCAAGCCCCCGGCCCGGGATAGAGCAGGCTGATCGTCTGGCGCAGGTAGCGCAGGCGGAGTCGGGCATCTGTCAGCATGGCGCCTGGTTCCTCCAGAGGAGGGCGAAGGAGATGAGGTACAGGCTGAGCGGGGTGACCAGGCCGTCGTAGACGAACATGTAGAGCAGCACCAGGAGCATGACGAGCACGCCCGCCAGGCCGATGGGACTGCGGTCCGTCCAGTGGCGGCGCACGGCGCCCAGGAAGAAGGCGACGTAGAGCGCGGCTCCGGTGAAGCCCTGCGTGATGAGCAGGTGCCAGAGCTGCCCGTCGCTGCCGAGCGGCGGGTGGGAGCACTGCGGGCACCACGGGGTCTTGCCCGTGGTGACCGAGCGGTGGTTGCCCAGGGCGTTGCGGGTGTTGCCGTAGCCGATCACCGGCGAGTGGGCGGCCGCCTGGATCGTCGCCGAGACGGTGAAGCCCCGGATGTCGTTGCTGTGCGGGTTGTCCAGCCGCTGGGCGACCAGCGGGGCCAGCGGGCTCAGCAGGAACACCGCCGCGCCCGCCCCGGCGGTCAGGCACAACGTCAGGCGGGTGCGGGGGACGCGCACGATCAGGTAGCAGACGGCCAGGCCGAGGCCGATCCACAGGCCCCGGTTGAGCGAGTACACGACCGGGATCGTGGCCAGCGCGAGCATGACCGCCGTGAAGGTCCTGCGGCGCGGCCCGCCGTACACCCACCAGCCGACCACGAACCAGATCAGCAGCACCGACAGGTTGCTGCCCCAGGCGTTGGCCCACTCGAAGGGGGCCTCCGGGCGGGGTGAGGCGTAGCCCAGGACCTTCTGGGTCTGGGCGGCGGTGGGGTGGATGAGGTTCTGCACGAAGGAGTTGCCGGCGAGCCAGTCCGGGAGCAGCCGTTCGACCGGCGAGGTGAAGGCGAAGCCCGGCAGCAGCACGCCGAGCAGGCCGCCGGCGACGGTGGTGCAGAACAGCACGCCGAGCATCCGGACCAGCCGGAGCTGCGGGAGCTCGCGTTCGGTGAGGTTGCCCAGGTACAGGACCATGACCAGCATGGCCAGGTAGAGCGACAGCCGCATCAGGTAGCCGACGACGCGGCCGGTGCCGAGCTCGCCGTAGGTGCCGGGCGGCAGCTCGCCCAGCATGAGCGCGCTGATCAGGTAGCCGGCCAGCAGCAGCGCCCAC
The DNA here is from genome assembly GCF_044459405.1 of Nonomuraea sp. NPDC050328. Classification (NCBI taxonomy): domain Bacteria; kingdom Bacillati; phylum Actinomycetota; class Actinomycetes; order Streptosporangiales; family Streptosporangiaceae; genus Nonomuraea; species Nonomuraea sp. NPDC050328. The sequence continues at coordinate 316,634 of NZ_JBITIW010000010.1, forward strand.
AGGCCGAAGCCTTTGGGCAGCCGGATCGGGCGTCGCCGCCACAGGATGACGGCCATGGGGACGGCCAGGACGACCACCGACAGCCCGCCGAAGCCGAGCGCCCACCAGAGCGGATAGCCGACCAGCAGGGCCGTGATCGGCCAGGCGGGCCCTTTCATGCCTGGTCCGTGACCACGGGGATCGGGGCGGTCTCGCCGGGGTGGCCCGACGGCCGCGGGGCGGCGGGCGTCTTCGCCGCGGAGCGGGTGATCACGCCGACGACGGGGACCTCGTGGCGGCGAAGGTGGCGGGCGGCGGCTGCGACGTCGGTGGCGGTGGCCCGCCGGAGCGTGACCAGCAGCACCGCGGCGTCGGCCAGCCCGAGGTCGTGCACGCTCGAACCGTCGAGCAGGGCGAACGGCAACGCGAAGGGCAGCACCGGCTGCTCGACCGGCTCGCGGGGTACGGCGCGGACCAGCAGCCGTTCGCCCCGGCAGGAGGCGATCAGCGAGGAGGCCGGCTCGTGCGGGTCCGGCGCGGGTGCCGACAGGTCGGCCAGTACGGCCAGCCCGGTGAGTCGCTCGACGTCGGCGGCGGTGCGCAGCCGGGTGTCGAGCCGGTCGCGCAGGTGCGCCAGCCCGGTCCCGGCCAGCAGCCCGGCCATGAGCCCGGTGCCCAGGTAGAGCGGGGGACTGGGCCGGCTCGGCGCGGCGGGCGGCTCGGCCGGGCTGATGACCGTGCCCGGCGTCACCGCGACCGTCTTCAGCGCGTCGTACCTGGTGGTCAGGACGGTGGCCTGCCGGCTGAGCACGGTCTGCCGGTGCAGGGCGAGGGTGCGCTCGGCGCTGCCTCTGGTGAGCTTGGTGAGCCCGGCGACCACCTCGGTCAGCGAGGCGTTGACCTGCTTGATCTTGGTGTAGAGCGCCTTGAGCTGCGCGTCGAGCGCGTCCTGGGCGTTCTCCTTGCGGTGGGCGAGGTAGGCCTTGGCGTAGGCCCGCGCGTGCGCGGCGGCGAGCGCCGGGTCGGGCCCGGTGACCGCGATCGACAGGATCGCGGAGTTGGGCGGCACGGTGACCTCGGGGCGGGCGAGCGTCGTGGTCCCGGCCAGCTCGGCGGCCTTGGCCGCGACGACCGCCGACTGCGCGATCTGCGCCTCGGTGTCCAGGTTGAGCGCTTCCCGCTGCCGGGCGGTGACCTGGTTGTTCTGCTCCTGGATCCCGCTCGGGCTGACCAGCACCTGCGTGGTCGCGGTGTAGGCCGGCGGCACGAGCTGCAGGGCCAGCGCCGAACCCAGCCCGCCCAGCAGCACGCAGGCGAGGAAGAGCAGCCTGCGCCTGCGGAAGAGGGCGAGGTGCTCGGCCAGGTCCGTGCCGTGCGACGGGATCATGTAGGACTATTCCTTGTACAGTGCGTTGTCGAGTGACGACTCTGGGTCACTATAGGGTGGACCGACATTTCCCTGACTCAATACAGAAGATTTTCTCCGGTACGGCGAAGCGCCCTGGAGTACGTTGTCCCGATTTCCAGAATTTCGAGAATTCCGAGAAAGAGGTCCGGTTATTCATGCGGACAAAGGCTTATTTCCGGACAATAGCCTGCATTCTTGCGGCGGTGATTCCGGCCACCGCCTGCTCGGGCGCCCGTGGTGCGGCTCCGACCGCCACCGCCGCCCGCCCTACCGTGACCCCTCAGTCATGCGTCGCGACCGCCAAGCTGATCCCCTCCTGCGGCGCCTGGTGGGGTGTGGCGCCGGAGGTCTTCACCGGCCTGCGCCCGCGCCGCGCCCTCGAACGCGCCGAGCGGCGGATGGGCCGCAGCGCCGACATCCTGCACGTCTACCACCGGGGCAGCGAGCTCTTCCCCACCGCGCAGGAGATCGAGCTGGCCCGTGACCCGGAGACGCCGAGGCTGCTCCTGATCAACTGGAAGCCGTCCTTCGACCACACCTGGGCCGAGATCGCCGAGGGCGCGCTCGACAGCCGGATCGACCGGCTGGCCGCCCACCTGCGCACCCGCTTCCCCGAACGGTTCTTCCTCACCGTCCACCACGAGCCGGAGGACGACGTCTCGCCGGCCGAGGGCTCGGGCATGACCGCCGACGACTACGCCGCGATGTTCCGGCACGTCGTGCTCCGGCTGCGCGAGCGCGGCGTGCGCAACGCGGTGACGGTGATGACCTACATGGGCGCGCCCAACTGGGCCTCGCAGTCGTGGTTCGAGCGGCTCTACCCCGGTGACGACGTGGTCGACTGGGTGGCGATGGACCCCTACGCCGACGCGCGGGTCGCCGACTTCAGCGGCCTGGTGAACAAGACGCGCCGGGAGTACGCCCAGTGGCCGGGCTTCTACCGGTGGATGCAGCGCCGCTTCCCGGGCAAGCCGATCATGGTCGCCGAGTGGGGCGCCTTCGAGCGGCCGGGGCAGCCCGACTTCAAGCCGGCCTTCTTCGACTCCGTGCGGGCTCAGCTCGGCGGCTACCCGCAGATCAAGGCGCTGGTCTACTTCGACTCGCCGCGCGCGCCGCGGGGCGACACGCGCTTCGACGTCACTCCGCGGGCGGCTGAGGCGTTCGCGAGGCTGGCACGAGATCGGCGTTTCCACGCGACGCCGGTGCCCCGCCCTTGAGACGCCAGACCAGCACGCCGACCGGCACCGCCGCGGCCAGGATCCACAGGGTGGCGGTGTTGCCGACGCCGAGCAGTTTCAGCGCCGAGGCCAGCAGCACGTAGGCCAGCAGCGCGCGGATCACCCCGGCGGGGGCCCAGGCCGACAGCCGGGCGCCCAGGTAGACGCCGGGGATCGAGCCGATCAGCAACGACACGGTGAGATCCAGCCGGAAGTCGCCGAAGAACAGGTGGCCCAGGGCGGCCGAGGTGACCAGCGGGACGGCCTGCACCAGGTCGGTGCCGACCAACTCGTTGGCCCTGAGCATGGGGTAGAGCGCCAGCAGCGCCACGATGATCAGCGAGCCGGACCCGACGGAGGAGACCCCGACCACCAGCCCGCCGACCAGGCCGACCAGGACGGTAGGGACAGGGCGCACGGAGATCTCCCGTGCGCCGACCGAGCCGCCCCGGTCGCCGAACAGCGTCTTGAGCACCAGCCCGGCCACGGCCAGCAGCAGCGCCACGCCGAGCGCCGACTTGACCGCCCCCTGCACCGCCGCGCCCTCGCCGAAGGCGCGGATGAGGAAGACCCCGCAGAAGGCGGCCGGCACCGACCCGACGCACAGCCAGGCCACCAGACGCAGGTTGACCGTCCCGCGGCGCAGGTGGACCATCCCGCCCACCGGCTTCATCACGGCCGAGGTCACCAGGTCGCTGGAGACCGCGGCCAGCGGCGGCACGTTGAAGAAGAGCATCATCATGGGCGTCATCAACGCGCCTCCGCCCATCCCGGTCAGCCCCACGACGATGGCGACCAGGAAGGAACCGGCGACGAGCGGGAAATCGATCAACGTATCCAGCCTCCGCTGCGCAGGGCGCCGAGGACGCGGGCGACCGCGCTCTCGACCGGGACGTGCGTGGTGTCGATGACCAGGTCGGCGTCGTCCGGCTCCTCGTAGGGGTCGGACACGCCGGTGAACTCGGGGATCAGGCCGGCGCGGGCCTTGGCGTACAGGCCCTTGCGGTCGCGGCGCTCGCACTCCTCCAGCGGGGTCGAGACGTGCACCAGCAGGAAGTCGGCGCCGACCGCCTCGACCTGCTCGCGCACCTCCTCGCGGGTCGCGGCGTAGGGCGCGATCGGCGCGCAGATGGCCAGCCCGCCGTGCCGCGCCACCTCGGCGGCGACGAAGCCGATGCGCCGGATGTTGGCGTCGCGGTCCTCGCGGGAGAAGGTCAGGCCCTTCGACAGGAGCTGCCGCACCACGTCGCCGTCGAGGTAGGTCAGCTTGCGCGAGCCCTCCTCCAGCAGCGCGTCGCGCAGGCCGCGGGCGATGGTGGACTTGCCCGAGCCGGACAGGCCGGTGAAGAAGACCACCAGGCCGCGGCGGTGCGGCGGGCCGGGCAGGACGATCGGCTCGGGGCCGGGCAGGTGCTCGGTGGCGCCGTAGTTCTCCGCGACGTACTCGCGCAGCTCCAGGTCGATCTCCGGGTCCTCGCGGGGGGCCAGCGGCACCGCGACCACGGTGGCGTCGAGCTCCTTGGCCGACTTCAGCGCCGCCCGGACGATCGCGGGGCCGGCTTCGCCGTACACCAGGGGGAGCAGCAGGATCGCGGCGTCGAGTTCCTGCGCGGTGGCCCGGATCTCCGTCAGCGAGTCCAGGGGGCCGCGCATGGTGACCGCCAGCGCGGGCCGGCCGCCGAGTTCCTTGACGACCTCCGCGGGCGTACGGCGCAGCCGCGCGAACGGCCCGTGCTCGATCGGCCCCAGCGCCCTGACCTGCCCGGTGGCCACGGTGAGGACGGCCAGCGGCACGCCCTCGGGGTCGAGCAGGGTGACCTCCTCGGTCCCGGACCCGGCGGCGAGGTGGTCGGGCAGGTGGATGGTGACCGGGGCGGGCCAGGGCGTGCCGTCGGGCAGAGCGCCGGTCTCGGCGACCGCGTGCGCCTCGTCGTGGCCCATGAACCCGGTCAACGGCTGGAAGGCGCCGGAGAGCAGCAGCTCCAGGTCGGCGAGCTCGTGCGCGTCGGGGGTCCACTCCGCGTGTGTCATCCAACTATTCCGATCGACTTGGTAGGAAACAACTGTAACCGCTGAGACAAGTCTTACGGAAGGCACGCATAGTCCGGCCGCACTTGGCGCGTCTGGGAGGGTGACAACAATCCCCGATGGAGGTGATCGTGGACGCCGCACAGGAGCGAGGCTTCCGCGAGTTCGTCTCGACGCGGTCCCCCGCGTTGATGCGCCTGGGCTACCTGCTGGCGGGCGGTGACCAGCACGCGGCGGAAGACCTGCTCCAGGCCGCGCTGGCCAAGCTCGCCGCCAAGTGGGCGCGGGTGGACAGCCCGGAGGCCTACGTCCGGCAGATCATGTACCGCCAGCAGGTGAGCTGGTGGCGGACGGCCGGCCGGCGCGGCGAGGTCGTCCAGGCCGAACCGCCCGAGCGCGCCCAGGAGGGCCCCGCGCACCGCAGCGAGCTGCGCATGGTGTTGCGCGCCGCGCTCGCCAAGCTCACCCCGCGCCAGCGGACCGTGCTGGTGCTGCGCTACTTCGAGGACCTCACCGACCAGCAGGTCGCCCGCGAGCTGGGCGTCTCCGTCGGCACCGTCCGCAGCACCGCGCACCGGTCGCTGGCCCGGCTGCGCGAGATCGCCCCAGAACTGGCCAAGGAACTGGAGACCGTGGCATGACCGACCTGCTTCGCGAGGGACTGGCCGAGTGGGCCGACGAGGCCAGGACGCCGCACGACCTGGCCGACCGGGCGCTGCGCGGGCGCCGGAGGAAGCCCGGGCGCTGGCTGGCCGTGGGGGCGGCGGTGGCGACCGCGGCGGCGCTGGCGGCCGTCTTCGTGCCGGAACGCGAGCCCGCCACCCCGGACCCGGCCGCCTCGGTCACCGTCGAGGTGACCTACCCGCCGAGACCGGCGGCCGAGACCGACGTCAGGACCGACACCGAGAACAACCCGCCGAAGAAGCTGATCGCGGCCGGGCAGTACGCCGTCTCGGCCTACTTCACCTACCAGGCCGGGGAGTCCAACGGCGACCCGGTCAAGCGCCGCTGGTCGCTGTACGACCCGCGCAGCGGCGGCTACGAGGACACCGGCTGGGCCTGGGTGGACGTCGCCCCGGGACTCCACCTGGCCGCCGTGCTGGAGGGCGACGGCCTCGGCCGCCGGGTCGGCATCATGGACCTCACGACCAGGGAGGTCCTCCGGTGGATCGACCTGGAGCAGCCGGCCGGCTCGCTGGTGTGGTCGCCGGACGGCTCCCGGCTGCTGGCGACGACCTACTCGGAGTACCCCGACATGGTGCAGAAGGACGGTGAGCAGCACCCCGACGTGCATAAGCCGGTCAGGACCGGCTACTACCTGATCGACCCGGCGACCGGGAACGCCGAGCACCACGCGCTGCCGTCCATGGAGGACAGCAAGTTCGGCGACCCCGAGGGCAAGCCCTTCAACATGAACCGCCGCCAGGACCTCGGCTGGAGCCACGACGGCGTCCTGCTGTGGATGCCGACCGCCACCCAGCCCGCGAAGGTCTACCTCACCCTCGACGGTGCGCCCGCCGAGGCGCCGGACAAGGCCACCGCCGACTCCTACCGCAGCGAGCCGCGCTGGTCGCCGGACGGCACCAAGCTGCTGACCGGCGACGGCCTGCCCACCAAGGTCGTCGGCAGGGACGGCGCCGTCCTCGGCGAGCAGCGGCTCCTGCAGCAGTGGGCCTGGGCCGACGACGAGAACGTCATCGGCCTGGGCTGCTACCGGAAGTGCTCGAACGAGTTCCACAGCAGCCTGGTCATGACCAGCGTCGACGGCAAGAAGGTGACCGAGCTGTCGACCTACCAGAAGGGCGACGAAGGCCGCTGGTACCCCGTGCTGACGCGCCGCTAGATCAGCCGGGCGAAGTGGTTCTGCGGCTTGCGGATGACCATGGACAGCTCGTCGTGGGCCGAGGTGTAGCGGCCTCGGCTCATCCGGTCCACCAGGCCCACCGCCGCGGAACCCAGCCGGCCCATCGCCGGGCCGCCGGTGGTCCGCTCCTCGTCGGTGACCATGAGCCCGCGCGTCAGGCAGAAGGCGTGGATGCCGTCGCGTGAGGTCACCGGCTCGTAGCAGGCCGGCAGCGGGCCGGGCGTGCCGTCCATCACCACGTACGGCCAGGCCAGCCGCCGCGCCCAGCCGGGCACGACGCGGTCGCAGAAGCCGTAGGCCGAGCCGCGGTCGCGCATGCGCAGCAGCACCAGCCCGCCCGGCCGCAGCCCGTTGAGCATGCGGTCGAGCACGAGCTCGGTGTGCTGGATCCGCTCCAGCAGGAACGAGATGAGCACGACGTCGAAGGAGCGTGGCGGGATCGGCACCGACCGCAGGTCGCCGAGACTCCAGGCGTCGACGTCGTCGCTCCGTTCGAGCTGCTCGCGTACCGGCGCGAGGTCCTCGTCCACGGCGGTGACGCGCGCGTCGATCCGTTCGAGGTCGAGGCCGTGGCCGTACGCGCACCCGGCGTGGAGCACGTCGAGCCGCCGGCCCAGTTGCTCGGTCCACTGCTCGCGGATCCGCTGGCCGAAAAGATCCCCTGTCAGGCGCACCTCAGACATGTCACCCACAGTAGTCATTCGCTGTCGTTTCGTGCGGGATTTCTCGCTCCTGGGCGGCCACCGGATAGTCTGGGACACCAGAACCCCCGTGTCCGTCCTGGCCGGGGGTGGTCGTGTTGCCATCGTGGGGCTGTGGGCATGAGTCTTTCCGGTCTTCTTGATCTCGTCTCCGCCGACCAGAAACTGGCCGACGCGCTCGACGCGGGCGGGGACGCCGCGCTGATCGCGCCTGCCGCGCTGCGCCCGTTCGCGGTCGCGGCGCTCGCCGGGCGCGAGCGGCGCACGGTGCTGGCGGTCACCGCCACCGGACGCGAGGCGGAAGACCTCGCCTCCGCGCTGACCTCGCTGATCGATCCCGAGACCGTCGCGGTCTTCCCGGCCTGGGAGACCCTGCCGCACGAGCGGCTCTCCCCGCGCAGCGACACCGTCGGCCAGCGGCTGGCCGTGCTGCGGCGGCTGGCGCACCCGGTCGAGGGCGACCTGGCGGCCGGGCCGCTGACCGTGATCGTCGCGCCGGTGCGCGCGTTGCTGCAGCCGATCGTGAAGGGTCTGGGGGACCTCGAACCGATCCGGCTGCGCGCGGGCGACGACGCCGACCTCGACGACGTGGTCCAGCGGCTGGTGGAGAACGGCTACCACCGGGTGGACATGGTGGAGAAGCGCGGCGAGGTGGCCGTGCGCGGCGGGCTGCTCGACGTCTTCCCGCCGACCGAGGAGCACCCGCTGCGGCTGGAGTTCTGGGGCGACACCGTCGAGGAGATCCGCTGGTTCAAGGTGGCCGACCAGCGTTCGCTGGAGGTGGCGGTGGACGGGCTGTTCGCGCCGCCGTGCCGCGAGCTGCTGCTGACGCCTGCCGTACGGGAGCGGGCCCGTGAGCTGTCGCGCGAGCACCCGGCGCTGGCCGAGGTGCTCGACCAGCTCGCCGAGGGCTCGCCGGTGGAGGGCATGGAGGCCTTCGCGCCGGTGCTGGCGGGGGAGATGGACCTGCTGGTCGACCACCTGCCCAAGGAGTCGGCGGTGTTCGTCTGCGACCCCGAGCGCATCCGCGGGCGCGCCGAGGAGCTGGTCCGCACCTCGCAGGAGTTCCTGGAGGCGTCGTGGATCAACGCGGCGGCCGGCGGCGAGGCGCCCATCGACCTCGACGCGGCCGCGTTCCGTTCGCTGGAGGAGGTGCGCGAGCACGCCGACGCGCTGGGCCTGCCCTGGTGGTCGATCGCGCCCTTCGGCACCGGCGTCGAACTGGAGGCGCACGACAGCGAGGCCTACCGCGGCGACACGCGCAAGGCGCTGGAGGACATCAAGGGCTGGCTGGCCGAGCGCAAGGCGGTCGTCCTGCTCAGCGAGGGCCACGGGCCCGCCGAGCGCATGGTCGAGCTGCTGCGCGGCGTGGACGTGCCGGCGCGGCTGGAGGAGTCGATCGACCGCGCGCCCGAGGCGGGGATCGTGCACGTCAGCACGGGCCTGCTGGAGCACGGATTCATCACGCCCGGCCTGGCGGTGCTGACCCACCTCGACCTGGTCGGCCAGAAGGCCTCGACCAAGGACATGCGCCGGCTGCCCTCGCGCCGCCGCAACATGGTGGACCCGCTGCAGCTCAAGGTGGGCGACTTCGTCGTGCACGAGCAGCACGGCGTGGGCCGCTACGTCGAGATGGTGCAGCGCACCGTGCAGGGCGCCACCCGCGAGTACCTGGTGATCGAGTACGCCAAGGGCGACCGGCTCTACGTGCCGACCGACCAGCTCGACGAGGTCACGCGCTACGTCGGCGGCGAGGCGCCCACGCTCAACCGCATGGGCGGCGCCGACTGGGCCAAGGCCAAGTCGCGGGCGAAGAAGGCGGTCAAGGAGATCGCGGGGGAGCTGATCCGGCTCTACAGCGCCCGGATGGCCTCGCCCGGTCACGCCTTCGCGCCCGACTCGCCCTGGCAGCGCGAGATGGAGGACGCCTTCCCCTACGCCGAGACCGGCGACCAGCTCGAGGCGATCGACGAGGTCAAGCGCGACATGGAGCGCCCGGTCCCGATGGACCGGCTGATCTGCGGCGACGTGGGCTACGGCAAGACCGAGATCGCGGTGCGCGCGGCCTTCAAGGCGGTCCAGGACGGCAAGCAGGTCGCCGTGCTGGTGCCGACCACGCTGCTGGTGCAGCAGCACCTGTCCACCTTCAACGAGCGTTTCTCCAACTTCCCGGTGACCGTCAAGCCGGTCTCCCGCTTCCAGACCGACGCCGAGGTCAAGAACACGCTGGAGGAGCTGCGCGAGGGCAAGACCGACGTGGTGATCGGCACGCACCGGCTGCTCAACCCGGAGGTGCGCTTCAAGAACCTCGGGCTGATCATCATCGACGAGGAGCAGCGCTTCGGCGTCGAGCACAAGGAGGCGATGAAGCACCTGCGCACCCAAGTGGACGTGCTGGCGATGTCGGCCACGCCGATTCCGCGGACCCTGGAGATGGGCCTCACCGGAATTCGTGAAATGTCCACCATTCTCACGCCGCCGGAGGAGCGGCACCCGATTCTGACCTTTGTCGGGCCTTACGACGAAAAGCAGATCGCCGCAGCCATTCGCCGGGAATTGATGCGCGACGGGCAGATCTTCTTCGTGCACAACCGGGTCGCCTCGATCAACAAGGTGGCCTCCCGGCTGAAGGAACTCGTCCCCGAGGCGCGCATCGCCGTCGCGCACGGCCAGATGAACGAGCACCAGCTCGAACAGATCATGGTCGGCTTCTGGGAGCGCGAGTACGACCTGCTGGTCTCGACGACCATCGTCGAGTCGGGCCTCGACGTGCCCAACGCCAACACCCTCATCGTCGACCGGGCCGACAACTACGGCCTGTCCCAGCTCCACCAGCTCCGCGGCCGGGTCGGCCGGGGCCGCGAGCGCGGCTACGCCTACTTCCTCTACCCGCCCGAGCGCCCGCTGACCGAGACCGCGCACGAGCGCCTGGCCACCATCGCCCAGCACACCGAGATGGGCGCGGGCATGTACGTCGCGATGAAGGACCTGGAGATCCGCGGCGCCGGCAACGTGCTCGGCGCCGAGCAGTCCGGCTTCATCGCCGGCGTCGGCTTCGACCTCTACGTCCGGCTGATGGCCGAGGCGGTCCAGGAGCAGAAGGCCAAGCTCTCCGGCGAGAGCGAGCCGGAGGAGCGCCCCGACGTGCGGGTCGAGCTCCCGATCAACGCGCACATCCCGCACGACTACGTCACCTCGGAGCGGCTGCGCCTGGAGGCCTACAAGCGCATCGCGGCCATCGCCTCCGAGGAGGACATCGCCGCCGTGCGCGAGGAACTCACCGACCGGTACGGCAAGCCGCCCGTCCAGGTGGAGAACCTGCTGGCCGTCGCCAGGTTCCGGATCAACGCCCGCAGGGCCGGCCTGACCGACGTGGTGCTCCAGGGCGCCAACATCAAGTTCAGCCCGGTCGTGCTGAAGGAGTCGCAGCAGGTGCGCCTCCAGCGGCTGTACAAGAGCGCGATCCACAAGCAGGCCGCCGAGACCCTGCTCGTGCCGGTGCCCAAGACGAAACCGGTGGGCGGGCAGCCGCTGCGCGACCTGGATCTGCTCAAATGGTGCGGCGACCTGGTCGAGGCGATGTTCCTCGAGCCCGCACGGGTAAGCTAGCCGCGGTTTGTTCGGAAAGGGAACTCTTACCGTGAAGTCGATTCGTATGGCCGCTGCCGCGCTGACGGCCGGTATCGCGCTGACCGCCTGCTCCACGCCCGTCGAGGCCGGGGCCGCGGCCGTCGTCGGCAAGGAGCGCATCGCCGCCCAGGACCTCAACGCCAGGGTCCAGGAGCTGCAGACCGCGATGCAGACGGCCAAGATCAATCCCGCTGAGATCGGGATCCCCCTCAACCAGGCCGTGCTCTACCGCATGGTCGACAGCAGCCGCTCGCTCCAGGTCGCCGCCGCCAGCGGCGTCCAGGTCACCGAGGCGGAGATCGACCAGTTCGTGGCCGCGGCCGAGCAGCAGGCCCAGGGCATGTCGGTCAACGAGCAGCTCATGCGCAGCGCCGTGCCGCCGAGCATCGGCCGCACCTACCTGCGCAGCATCATCTCGGTGCAGAAGCTGATCCAGAAGTTCGGCGGCGGCACCGACCAGGCGGCGCAGGAGCGCGCCACCGAGCCGCTGGGCAAGGAGTTCCAGAAGTTCAAGGTGACCTACAACCCCCGCTACGGCGCCTTCGACGCCCAGCAGCAGGGCTTCGTGGACACCGGCCGCTTCGGCAAGCTCACCGCCACGACCCAGCCGCAGACCCCGCAGGGCTGACATGCCGCTCGTCGTCGTCGTCACCTCGCCCCGGGTCGCCCCCGGCCTGCTCAGCCACCGGGCCTGGCAGCTTTTGACCTCGGGGCCGGTGCTGACCGCGGTCGACGACCATCCGGCCCTGCCGTACCTGCGGGAGGCGGGGGTGGACCTCCAGGTCGTGACCCCCGACCCGGCGGCGACCGCGCGGCGGGCCGCCGGCGAGACCGTCGTCTGGCTCGACGCCGCCGAGGAGCTCATGCGCGCCTTCGGGCACGCCGCGCTGGCGCTCGACGAGCCGCCCGAGATCGAGGTCGTGCCCGGCTCCTACGACCTGCCCGGGGCGCGCGTGCTCGACCTGGTGTCGGTCATGGACCGGCTGCGCGCCGAGTGCCCGTGGGATCGCAAGCAGACCCACGCCTCGCTCGTGCCGTACCTCATCGAGGAGGCCTACGAGGTCCAGCACTCGGTGGAGATGGACGACCTCGACGGGCTGCGCGAGGAGCTCGGCGACGTGCTGCTGCAGGTGGCCTTCCACTCCCGGGTGGCCGAGCACTTCGACATCGACGACGTGGCCGCCGGGATCGTCGACAAGCTGGTCCGGCGGCACCCGCACGTCTTCGCCGACGTCCGGGCCGACACGGCCGACGACGTGAACGCCAACTGGGAGGCGATCAAGGCGGCCGAGCGGGCGGACAAGGACGTCTTCGACGGCGTGCCCACCGGCCAGCCCGCGCTCTCGCTCACCGCCCAGCTCATCAAGCGGGCCGAACGCTCCGGCGTGCCCGACTCGCTGGCCCACGCGGTCGGCCAGGGCGTGGCACGCGAGCTGTTCGACCTGGTCAGGCGCTGCCTGGAGGCCGGGCTCGATCCCGAGGCCGAGCTGCGGGCCGCGGCACTGACCTACCGCGACCGCGTGCTCAACTGGGAGTCGCGCTAGCCCTCAGCCGGCCAGCACCTTGCGCAGCGTCTGCGCGAAGTCGCCGGGGTGGGTGACGAAGCCGACGTGCTCGCCGGGGAAGACCGCCGGCTCGACGCCGAGCTGTTCGGCGAGCACGGTCGAGGTGCGGTGGGTCACCAGCGGGCCCGACTCCTCGCCGATCCCGACGACCACCCTGGCCGCGCCCGCTGCCACCGCCCGCAGGTCGGGCCGGTGGCTGACCGTGCCGCGCAGCTCGTGGTTGTAGAAACGGGCGGCCTCGGCCTCCTCCCTGGCCTGATCCTCCGGCGACTTCTCCTCGGGGTCGCCCATCACCATCTCCATCTGGTCGAGGTCGTAGCCGGCGTTGGCCATGAACGCGGCCATGGCCGCCCCGGCGCCCTCGCGGTGGAAGGTGTCGATGATGTGCTGGGTCGCCGCCCGCTGCTCGGCGGCGTCGGGGAGCAGCTCCAGCAGCGGCGGCTCGTGCGCGACCAGCACGCGGAGCCGGCCCGGGTGCCGCTCGGCCAGCGCGAGCCCGGTGACCGCGCCGCCGCTGCTGCCGAGGAAGTCGGCGGTGTCGGCGCCCAGCGCGTCGAGGATCGCCACGACGTCGTCGGCGCGCAGCTCGGGCGTGGTGTCCTGTTCCGGGTCGGTGACCGTGCTGCGGGAGACGCCGCGCGGGTCGAGGGTCACCACGGTGTGCTCGTCGGCCATCAGCTCGGCCAGCGCGGCGAAGGACGGGGCGTCCATCGGCGAGCCGGCCAGCACGAGGACCGGGCCGTTGCCGCGCACCTCGTAGCAGATCCGGGCGCCGGGGACGTCGAGATAGTTGACCGCTTCCATGCTGATCAATCCTCTTCCTGCCGAAGTTCGTCTGAAGGGGAGACCGCGGGGACACGCGGAACTCATCGGTGAGGTCGCGGAAATTTAGGAGGAATGTCAGGATCGTGCGCTGACTGATGCGGGACGAGGCGGGGGAGGCCCATGACGCGGGCGCGAGCGCTGGGGCGTGGCGAGCTGCGGGAGATCGCCGGCTACCGCCTCACCTCGGTGCTGGGCGACGGCGGCCAGGGCACCGTCTACCTGGGCCTGGCCCCAGACGGCGGCAAGGTCGCGGTGAAGGTCCTGCACGCCCGCCTGCTCGGCGACCGGCGGGCCGTGCGCCGCTTCCTCGCCGAGGCCGCCACCGCGGCCAGGATCGCCGGCTTCTGTACGGCCCGCGTCCTGGAGTCCGGGCTCGACGAGGAACGGCCCTACCTGGTCAGCGAGTACGTGGACGGGCCCTCGCTGGCCGAGCTGGTCACCGCCCGCGGGCCCCTGCGCGGCGGCGAGCTCGACCGGCTGGCCGTGGGCACCGCCACCGCCCTGGCCGCCATCCACGGCGCGGGGATCGTGCACCGCGACTTCAAGCCGGGCAACGTGCTGCTCGGGCCGGACGGGCCGCGGGTGATCGACTTCGGCATCGCCAGGACCGCCGACGCCGCCACCACCGGGACCAGCTCGATCATCGGGACGCCCGGGTACATGGCGCCCGAGCAGATCGCCGGGGAGCCGGCGAGCGCGGCCTCCGACCTGTTCGCCTGGGCGGCGACCATCGGGTACGCGGCCTCCGGGCGGTCGTTGTTCCACGGGGAGTCGATCCCCGCGGTCATGCACCGCATCCTCAACGCCTCGCCCGACCTGGCCGCGGTGCACGAGCCGTTGCGGTCGGTGCTGGAGTCCTGCCTGGACAAGGACCCCGCTCGGCGGCCCGACGCGCAGGAGGTCCTGGACCTGCTGCTGCGCCGTACCGGGGCCGGGCAGCACGCGGCGCCCCGCCCGCCGGCCGGGAAGCAACCGCCGGCCGGGAAACATTCGCCGGCCGGGAAGCATTCGTCGGCCGGGAAGCCGTCGGCGGGCGGGAAGCGGCGGGCGGGCGGGAAGCAGCCGACGGACGTGCGGCGGCCGGCCGGACGGCTGACCCGGCGCGGCTGGACCGTGCTCGCCGCCTCGCTGGCCGCCGCCATGCTCGCCGGGACGTTCCTGTGGCGCGAGCAGACGCTGACCACGTCCCCGGTGGTACGGCCCGGCGCCCAGACCCCGATCACGCAGCCCTCTGCCTCCCAGCCCCAGACGAGCACCGGGCGGGTGTTCGGCTCCTCCGGCCTGACCGCGCACGCGCTCGGCGTGGCGGAGGTGGACGGCAAGCCGCTCGTGGTCGTCCCCGACGAGACCAAGGAAGTCGTCGAGCTGTGGGACCCGGACGCCGGATCCCTGTGGGAGGACCTGCCGCTCAGCCCCGCCCGGCAGGTCGTGACCGTCGCCGCGGGCCCGGTGACGACCGAGGCGGGCGACGACACCGTCACCGCCTGGACGGACGAGACCGGCACCCTGCGCACCTACTTCAGCCGAGCCGACCGCAGCGGGCCGTTCTACCACTGCGGCGGCGGGCCCGCCCGGCTCGCCCTCGCCGGATCCTCGGTCTACGCCGGCTGCGCCGACGGCAGGATCATCGAGACCGACCTGCTCGGCCGGCGCGCGCCGAAGGTGCGGCACACGGTGAAGGGCCGCATCCTCACCCTCGGGTGGGACGGCGAGCAGATCGTGGCCGGCACCGACCTCGGCGAGGTGCGACGGGGCCCGGAAACCACCGTGCTGCCGGAACCGGTGCACGCGGTGACCGTGCTAGAGGGCGGGCGGCTCTCGGTGACCACCGAGACGCGCACCCAGACCTACTCGGCCGACTTCCTGGCCGTGGGCGAACCGGTCGAAGCCGGCGGGCCCCTGGTCGTGACCGCCGGGGACGGGACGGTCGTGGACGGCAGGCGCGGGCTGGTCGTGCACTCGCCCGACGGCCGCACCCGGCGGCTCCTCGCCGCGGGGCACAAGATCACCGCAGTGGCCGCCGGGCTGGACCTCGTCGCCGTGGCGGTCGACGGAGGCCGCGTCAGGACCTGGACGCTGGGGCGGTAGCCGTACCAGCAAGTAGACCTCGATAGGCTGCTGACGCAACAGCCCTTCGACTCTTAGGAGCGCCTGACGTGGCTACCATCGAGGTCGTCTACGCCCGCGAGATCCTCGACTCCCGTGGTAACCCGACCGTCGAGGTCGAGGTCGTCCTCGACGACGGGAGCACCGGCCGCGCGGCCGTGCCCAGCGGTGCGTCCACCGGCGCCTTCGAGGCCGTCGAGCTGCGTGACGGCGACGACCGCTACGGCGGCAAGGGCGTGGAGAAGGCCGTCCTCGCCGTCACCGACGAGATCTTCGACGAGATCCACGGCGTCGAGGCCGAGGACCAGCGCATCGTCGACCAGATCATGATCGACCTGGACGGCACCCCCAACAAGGGCAAGCTGGGCGCCAACGCCATCCTCGGCGTCTCCCTGGCCGTGGCCAAGGCCGCCGCCGAGAGCGCCGAGCTGCCGCTGTTCCGCTACCTCGGCGGCCCCAACGCGCACGTCCTGCCGGTGCCGATGATGAACATCCTCAACGGCGGCGCCCACGCCGACACCAACGTGGACGTCCAGGAGTTCATGATCGCGCCGATCGGCGCGGAGAGCTTCCGCGAGGCCCTGCGCATGGGCACCGAGGTCTACCAAGCGCTCAAGTCCGTGCTGAAGGAGAAGGGCTACGCCACCGGCCTCGGCGACGAGGGCGGCTTCGCCCCCAACCTGCCCAGCAACCGCGACGCGCTCGACCTCATCCTCGTCGCCATCGAGAAGGCCGGCTACACCCCGGGCCAGGACATCGGCCTCGCCCTCGACGTGGCCGCGTCCGAGTTCCACAAGGACGGCGTCTACACCATCGACGGCAAGGGCCTGTCCGCCGACGAGCTCATCGCCTTCTACACCGAGCTGGTCGACTCCTACCCGCTGGTCTCCATCGAGGACCCGCTGGACGAGAGCGACTGGGACGGCTGGAACAAGATCACCCAGGCGCTCGGCTCCCGCGTGCAGCTCGTCGGCGACGACCTGTTCGTCACCAACCCCGAGCGGCTGGCCCGCGGCATCGAGGAGGGCACCGCCAACGCCCTCCTGGTCAAGGTCAACCAGATCGGCACGCTCACCGAGACCTTCGACGCCGTCGACCTGGCCCACCGCAGCGGCTACCGGTGCATGATGTCGCACCGCTCCGGCGAGACCGAGGACACCACCATCGCCGACCTCGCCGTCGCCACCAACTGCGGCCAGATCAAGACCGGCGCGCCCGCCCGCTCCGACCGGGTCGCCAAGTACAACCAGCTGCTGCGCATCGAGGAACTCCTCGACGACGCCGCCCGCTACGCGGGTCGCGCGGCTTTCCCTCGGTTCCGGCGCTAGGTTTTTGTACGGCTCGCGCCGCATGTCTGGCGCGAGCCGTGCCCCCGGACCCGGACACTGGAGCTAGCGCATGAGTGACGAGGCGAGGCCCGGCGACCGTCGAGACCACCCGGCGCCCCGACCCACCCCACCCGACCCCCACACCCCCTCAGGCCGCCCACGGTCTTCCGGTGGTGGGCGGTCTACCGGTGGCGGGCGAGGCTCGGGGCCGGACCTCCCCGACCTCCCCGACCTGTCCGCCGACTCCGCTCGTGAGGATGGCGGCCGGTCAGATGGTGGTTCCGCCCGTGTGGGTGGCGGCCGATCGTCCGGTGGTTCCGGTCGTGAGGGTGGCGGCCGGTCGGCTGGCGGGGCCGGTCGTGACGGCGGGTCGCGGAGTTCTGGATCCCGGGCCGGTGGCTCGGGGCGGGACAGCCGGTTGCGGGCGGTCAGCGGCTCCGGCCGTGGGACCGACCCGCACTCCCAGGACGACACGGACCGCCCCGCCCCCACGAGCGGCCGCCCCAGGCGCCCCGCCCGAGACGCCGAACCGCCGCCCGCCAAGCGCCCCCTCCGGGACGGCGACCCCGCCACCCCGGGACGCCCGCCACGCGACGGCGGCCCCGCTGCGGCCGGCCGGCCCTCCCGAGAGACGGTTCCCTCAGCCGGGGGCCGCCCTCCACGAGAGACGGGCCCCGCTGCGGCGGGCCGACCAGGCCGGGACGGGAGCCGGAGCGGCTCGGGCCCCGACGGCCGACCGGGCCGGGACGGGAGCCGGAGCGGCTCGGGCCCCGACGGCCGACCGGGCCGGGACGGGGTCCGGGCGGCTGCGGCGTCCGAAGGGCGGCCGGCCGGGGACGGCGGGCCGGGCTCTGAGGACGAGCTGCTGCCTCTGGCCGAGACCCCCGACCCAACCCCCCGCCCACCCCGAGGCCCCGGCAGCCCACCGAGGCCAGGCGGCCCCGGCAACGGGGGGCCCAGGTCGGGCGGCCCCGGCAACGGGGGCCCCAGGCCCGGGAACGGTGCAGGAAAGGGTAACCCTCCCGGAAGGCCGCGGCGACCGCAGCTCACCGGCCGGGCGGCGATCCTGGCCGTGGTGGTGTGCGCGATCGCGATGAGCCTCGCCTACCCCGTCCGGGAGTACATCTCCACCCGCCGGGACGTGGCCAGGCTGGAGGCGGAGCGCGACCGGGTGGAGGCCGAGCGGCTGCGCGTGGAGGAGGAGCAACGCCGGGTCCTCGACCCAAACTGGACGAAACGCGCCGCCCGGGAACGCCTGCACCTGTGCGATCCGGGCGCGAAGTGCTACCTGGTCCCCAAGGCGAAGCAGAACGAGGGACCGGTGGCGGCCAAGCAGGACACCGCGGCACCGCCGTGGTACGAGACGTTGTGGGAATCCGTGGTGGCCGTGGACACGGCCAGGCAACCGGATTCGGGGGGACCAAGTGGAAGCCAGTGACATTCAGGCGGTAGAGCTCCAGCTCGGCCGCGTGCCGAGGGGACTGCGCGGCGTCGCGCACCGATGCCCGTGCGGGCGGCCGGACGTGGTGGAGACCGCGCCCAGGCTGCCGGACGGCACGCCGTTCCCGACGTTGTACTACCTGACTTGCCCGAAGGCCGCCTCGGAGATCGGCAAGCTGGAGAGCGCCGGGGTGATGAAGGAGATGCAGGCCAGGCTGGCCGACGACCCCGAGCTGGCGGCGGCCTACCAGGCGGCGCACGACGACTACCTGGCCCGCCGGGACAAGGCGGCACAGGAGGAGGGCGTGGAGCCGCTGCCGCCGGGCACGCAGAGCACGGGCGGGATGCCGCTGCGGGTGAAGTGCCTGCACGCCCTGGTGGCGCACGAGCTGGCGGTGCCGGGGAGCAACCCGTTCGGGCGGGAGGCGCTCGACCTGCTGCCGGAGTGGTGGGCCGACGGGTCGTGCGTGTGCGTGCAGTCGGACGAGAGCGGCAGCTTCACCACCATGGTCTCGGTGCGGCTGGAGGACGAGGCGTGACCCGCGTCGCGGCCATCGACTGCGGGACGAACTCGGTCAGGCTCCTGATCGCCGATCTGGCGGACGGCACGCTGACCGATGTCGAGCGGCGGATGGAGATCGTCCGCCTGGGCCAGGGCGTCGACCGGACCGGCCGCCTGGCGCCTGAGGCGCTCGACCGGACCTTCGCCGCCATGCGGGGCTACCGCAAGCTGATCGACCAGCACGGCGCGGTGGCCACCCGCGTGGTCGCCACCAGCGCGACCCGGGACGCCGCCAACCGGGACGAGTTCGTGGCCGGGGTGCGGGAGATCTTCGGCGTCGAGCCCGAGGTGGTCACCGGGGGCGAGGAGGCGCAGCTCTCCTTCACCGGGGCCACGCGTGAGCTGGGTGAGGGCGCGGGCGGGGGACCGTACCTCGTGGTGGACATCGGCGGCGGCTCGACCGAGTTCGTGGTGGGGGAGCGGTCCGCCGAGGGGGCGATCTCGGTGGACATCGGTTGTGTCCGGCTCACCGAGCGTCACCTGAAGGACGCCGGTGACCCGCCGGGCGCGGGTGCGCTGGAGGCGGTGGTGGCCGACATCGAGGCGGCGCTTGACCGGGTGGCTGACACGATCCCGGTCGGGCAGGCGACGACGCTGGTCGGGCTGGCCGGTTCGGTGACGACGGTCGCGGGGATCGCGCTCGGCCTGGCGGAGTACGACCCGGAGCGGATCCACCACTCCAAGATCGCGGCGCCGCAGGTCCACGAGGTGACGCGGAGCCTGCTGGCGATGACGCACGACGAGCGGGCGGCGCTCGGGGTGATGCATCCGGGGCGGGTGGACGTGATCGGCGCCGGGGCGTTGATTCTTGACCGGATCGTCAGGAGGTTCGGGTTCGGCGAGGTGGTGGTGAGCGAGCACGACATCCTGGACGGCATCGCCTGGTCGCTGGCTTGAGCGTGGGGCGAAGTTCGTGGTAGGAGATTTTCCCGGCCCCGTACCGCGGGGCATCCGCCGTACAACGGAGTATTTCCGCAGGTAGCGCACTCGAGGCCGAAAATTACTCCGGACTCCGTCCCGAAATAGCGACATTTGGGGGCGGTAGTCCGTATTGAGCGTGCAATCTGTTTTGTGCTTTAGTAAAGAGGCTTTGCGGGGGCTTTGCCATCTGGCCGTGCACAGAAAGTGACGGCGTGGCGACCGTTCCCGAGCGTGTCTTTCCTCCTAGGAATGGAGCACTCTCACATGAAGTCTCTCGGTTTGGCCCGTCGAGTGGCGGCGCTGGGCGCCACCACCGCGGTGCTGGCCACCATGGTCACGGGGTTGATGGCCGGCTCCGCGCAGGCGGCCACCTCGGTGACGGCTGGGAAGGCCACCCAGTCCGCCGCCGCCCCCAAGCCCAAGGTCTCGGTCTCCACGCCCACGGCGAAGGAGCGGAACTACGAGGGCAGTTGTCCCACCCGGGTGGACTTCTCCGCCCAGGTCAAGCTCAAGCTGACCGGCGGGAAGACCGTCCTGGCCTACCGCTGGCTGCACGGGGACGGTTCGGCGAGCAAGGTCAAGACGCTGAAGCTGAGCGGTAAGGGCACCAAGTCCGTCACCGTCCGGCAGTCGCTGACCTTCAACGGCGACGTCAAGGGCGCCGAGGTCCTGCAGGTCCTCAGCCCGCGCAAGGTGACCTCCAAGAAGGGCTACTTCTCGGTCGACTGCGCCGACGAGCGTGTTGCCGCCCCGCGCGCCAACAACGCCTACGCCCGCGCCTGGGTCAACCCTGACGTGTACGTCGGCACCTGCACCCCCGGTGACAAGATCTACTTCACCGGTCTGATCAAGGTCGACGACCCGCGCTGGGTGAAGTACCGCTGGATCCTGAACGGCCGCGCGGTCGACGGCGGTGCGGTCAAGGTCTGGAACACCCGCAAGGTCGGCTTCGGCTTCTCGCCGCGCGAGAGCCACCACGGCTGGGCCGTGCTGGAGCTGCTGGGCCGCGACGCCCACGACTCCAACCGCGTCCACTACAAGGTCGTCTGCAAGGACGAGGCCCCGGCCACCAAGGTGTCCGTCTCGGGTCTGACCACCGCGGCCGACCACGGTAGCTGCCCGACCGGCAAGGTGAGCGCCCACGCGACGGTCTCCTCGACCGGCGCCGGCAAGGTCACCTACACCTTCGCGATCGACGGCAAGAGCCACAGCGGTTCGGTGGAGTTCGCCGCCGCCGGTTCGAAGACCGTCGAGATGCCCGCGGTCGTGCTGAGCGACCCGACCAAGGCCGGCCGCATGACGGTCAGCGTGGTCGGTCCGCACAACTCGGACAGCATCGCGCAGGACTACGCCGCGCCGTGCAAGACGAACGACCCGATCGCCCTCTCGGTGGACCTGACGGTCTCCCAGAACGAGTGCAAGACCGGCCAGAACCCCTCGGGCAAGGCCGTCGGCACCGTCACCCTCAAGGGCAAGGTCGAGAAGGCCGTCGTCGTGAACGTCTCGCTCGGTGGCACCACCACCGCGCTGACCTTCACCGCCGAGGGCACCCAGTCGATCCCGGCGCAGGACATCAGCGCGGCCTCCGGCTCGCTGACCCTCACCGCTTCGGCCGGTGCGGTCTCCGCCTCCGACAAGGAGGACTGGAGCTTCACCTGCAAGCCGACTGAGGTTCCGAAGCCGGACGACACCAAGACCCAGGACAGCTAAGCCCTGAGGTTTTCGACCGGACGGCACTCCGTGAGGAGCGCCGTCCGGTTTCTTTTGCCCGCAGAAGCGCCCAGAACGCACGTAGCGGCCCGTTCCCGGGCGCGGACGAGCAGGGCCACCCTCCCGCGCTCACCGCGGCCTGAGGCCGAACGTCGCGCCGCGCTCCGGAACCGGCGGGCGGGTGCGGCACCATCGGGGGCATGAGTTTCGTACCGCCCGGCAGCGGCTGGCCCGACGACCCGGCCACTCCCGAGACCCCTGTCGCCCACGACCCGGCGGAGGTCGCCGAGCTGGCGGACGCCTGCCGTACGCTCGGGGAGCTCACGGCGCGGCAGTCGGTGTGCCGGGCGTGCCCGCGGCTGGTGGCCTGGCGCGAGGAGGTGGCCACGGTCAAGCGGCGGGCCTTCGCGGAGGAGACGTACTGGGGGCGGCCGATCGCCGGGTGGGGGTCGGAGGAGCCGCGACTGCTGATCGTCGGCCTGGCCCCGGCGGCGCACGGCGGGAACAGGACGGGGCGCATCTTCACCGGTGACCGCAGCGGCGACTGGCTGTTCGCCTCGTTGCACCGCACCGGCTGGGCGGCCCAGGAGACCAGCACCTACGCCGGGGACGGCCAGGAACTGCTCGGCGCCCGCATGCTCGCCTCGGTGCGCTGCGCGCCACCGGCCAACAAGCCGCTGCCGGAGGAGCGCGCGGCCTGCTTCCCGTGGCTGGTGCGCGAGGTGGAACTGGTGGCCGGCTCGACGCGGGTGATCGTCGCGCTGGGCGGCTTCGCCTGGCAGGCGCTCTGGCCCGCGTTGCGCGAGGCGGGCTACGCCCTGCCCAAGGCCCGCCCGCCCTTCGGGCACGGCGTGGAGGTCGATCTGCGGTACGGCGAGGCAGCCGTGAAGCTGATCGGCTGCTACCACCCCAGCCAGCAGAACACCTTCACCGGCCGGGTCACCGCCCCGATGCTGGACCAGATCTTCCGCCGCGCCACAGAGGTGTGACGAGGCACACGTAGGCAGGGGAATGCACGAAACACCCTTCGTGGTTTACGCTTGTGAATGCTTTCACAAGCTTCCACTTAAGGAGTGGGTCAGGGTGAAGGACATCTTGATCGTCGGTGGCGGGTACGTCGGCCTCTACACGGCGCTGGGTCTGCAGCGCAAGCTCGGCAAGGAGCTGAAGAGCGGCAGCGTCCGACTCACGGTCATCGACCCGCAGTCCTACATGACCTACCAGCCGTTCCTGCCGGAGGCGGCGGCAGGCAACGTCTCGCCGCGGCACATGGTCGCGCCCCTGCGCCGCCTGCTGCCGAAGGTCCGCATCCTCAACGGCCTGGTCACCAAGGTGAACCACGCCGGCAAGACGGCCACCTTCCAGCCCGCCGAGGGCGAGTCGATCGAGCTCGGCTACGACGTTATCGTCATGGCCGCGGGCTCGATCTCGCGGACCCTGCCCATCCCGGGCCTGACCGACGTCGGCATCGGCTTCAAGTCGGTCGCCGAGGCGATCGCCCTGCGCAACCGCGTCCTGCACCTGCTGGACGTGGCCGAGTCGACCGAGGACGCGGAGCTGCGCCGCCGGGCGCTCACCTTCGTCGTGGTCGGCGCCGGCTTCGCCGGGGTCGAGGCCCTGGCCGAGCTGGAGGACATGGCCAAGGACGCGACGCGGTACTACCGCAACATCAGCGCGAAGGACATCCACTGGGTGCTGGTCGAGGCCAGCAACCGCATCCTCCCCGAGGTCGGCCCCGAGATGGGCCGCTGGACCCTGGAGCAGTTGCGCGAGCGCGGCATCGACGTGCGGATGGAGACCCGGCTGCTGTCGGCGGTGGGCGGCCGCATCGAGCTGTCGGACGGCACCGCCTTCGACGCCGAGACCCTCGTCTGGACCGCCGGCGTCAAGCCCAGCCAGGTCGTCAACGCCACCGATCTGCCGGTGGACGAGCGCGGCCGCATCCGCACCACCACCCGCCTCAACGTCGAGGACACCCCGGACGCCTTCGCCGCCGGCGACATCGCCGGCGTGCCCGACGTCACCGCCCCCGGCGAGTACTGCGCGCCCAACGCCCAGCACGCCGTACGGCAGGCGAAGGTCCTGGCCGACAACATCGTGCGGCACCTGCGCGGCCAGGCGCTGAAGGAGTACCGCCACAAGTACGTCGGCTCGGTCGCCGGCCTCGGCCTGCACAAGGGCGTGGCCAACGTCTACGGCGTCAAGCTCCGCGGCTTCCCGGCCTGGTTCATGCACCGGACCTACCACCTGTCGCGGGTGCCCACCCTCAACCGCAAGGTCCGCGTGGTCGTGGACTGGACCCTCGCGCTGCTGTTCAAGCGCGAGACCATCTCGCTCGGCGAGATCGAGCACCCCCGCGACGGTTTCCGCGCGGCGGTGAACAGCTAGGTTCCGGCCCGGCTCGCGCCCCGGTGTGCTACGGCACGCCGGGGCGCGGTCGTTTGCCGCAAAGGCGGTTGCCATGGTCACGGAAGCGCGTCAGGATCGATGCTGATGCCATTCAAAACCTTCGGCTTTCACCCCGAACCCGGACCACTCACCGCACATCTGACATCTGTGACGGCTGATGCCAAGTTGTGCTCCTCGGAAGCATGGTCCGAATCGTATGATTGCCGCGCCCCCGTAGCCCAATGGCAGAGGCAAACCCCTTAAAAGGGTTGACGTGCGGGTTCGACTCCCGCCGGGGGCACTGGCATGCCCTCGTAATTGGACAATCATTACTTTTGTCCGCATTTAGGGTGGGAACTCAGCGGCGGAGCCGCTCGTTGAACAGTCTCGATTGAACTCGGATCCAAACGTGAGTGACCCCTGCGGGGCCCGTCCCTTAAGGTGATCGCACAGGTCGCAGCGTGGAGGCAGCGATGGAAAGCAAGAACCCGGTCTTCAGCCGGTCCCAGTACACCCACCCGCAGGGCGGATGGGCCGGACCGCCCCCCACCCCTGACCAGTTGCACGGCATGTACGACCAGCCTGCCTACCAGGCCCCGGCGCCGCCCGCGTACCGGACGATGACCCTCGACGACGTCGTGGTCAAGAGCTTCCTCACGCTGGGCACGCTGGTCGTCGCCGCCGCCGCGTCATGGGTGCTCAAGGTGCCGGTCGGCGTCGCCGCCGTCGCGGCGCTCGTCGGCGTGGTCCTCGGCCTGATCGCCTCGTTCAAGCAGAGCACCAACCCGGCGCTGATCCTCGGCTACGCGCTGTTCTACGGCGTCTTCGTCGGTGCGATCAGCCGTAGCTTCGAGGACACCTTCTACGGCGTGGTCCTGCAGGCGGTGATCGGCACGGTGCTCGCCTTCGCGGGCACGCTGACCGTCTACGCCCTGAGGATCGTCCGGGTCACGCCGAAGTTCGTCCGCTTCGTGATCGCGGCGTCCATCGGCGCCCTCGGCCTGATGCTGATCAACCTGGTGGCCGGGATCTTCATCCCCGGCGGCCTGGGGCTTCGCGAGTTCGGCTTCCTGGGCGTGGCCTTCAGCCTCGCGATGATCCTGCTCGGCTGCTTCTTCCTGCTGCTCGACTTCAACGACATCGAGCGTGCGGTGCAGGGCGGGGCGCCGGCCAAGTTCGCCTGGCAGTGCGCCTTCGGGCTCACGCTGAGCCTGGTCTGGATCTACCTCGAGATTCTTCGCCTGGTGAGCTTCTTCTCCAGCAGCGACTGACCCAGCAGCACCACAGCCCCCGTCGACCTGCGGCGGGGGCTGTTTTGTTCCCCCGGATCTCGCTGCGCGTTTCGCTCACCGCAACGCCCCGGCAACCAAACGCTGCCGCCTGGGGGGTTGCCTTTCTGGTGTGGGTATTGCAGTGTCGAGCAAAGAAGCCAATCCGTGGAGGTGCCCATGTCCTTGAACCACTCACCGGAGACGCAGACGAAGCTGATCGCAAGGGTCCCGACCATCACGGGACGCGAACTCCCAGAGTGGTTTCAAGCCATCGACAACGGCCCATCGTTCCTCCGCTGTGACGAGCGGGCCAACTGGCTGGCCGACGAGCACGGTCTGACCCACGGCTACGCCGCGGCGATCGTCCTCGAGCACGAGCGCCACCGCCGTACCCGGATGGGATTCATCTAGAACCTCATCGTCGTCCCTCCGCGCCCGTGCCGGCCTCGCCGGTCCGGGCGCGCGATCATGTAGGGATGGAACTGGCTACCGCGCGCGACTTCCTGCGCGACCACCACCGCGCCGTCCTGCTCACCACCAGGGCCGACGGCGGGCCCCAGATGTCTCCCGTGCTCGTCGGCCTCGACGCCGAGGGCTACGCGGTGATCAGCACGCGCGAGACCGCGGCCAAGTGCCGCAACGTCCTGCGCACCCCCGGGGTCGCGCTCTGCGTGCTCAGCGACGGCTTCTTCGGGACCTGGGCGCAGATCGAGGGCACCGCCGAGGTGATCAGGCTGCCCGAGGCGATGGAGCACCTGGAGAACTACTACCGGGGCATCTCCGGCGAGCACGAGGACTGGGACGACTACCGCGCGGCCATGGAACGCGAGCGCCGGGTCGTCATCCGGGTGAAGCTGACCAAGGCCGGCCCCGACCGGCACGGCTGATCCGGACAACAGGCCCGGCCGCCTGGGGCGACCGGGCCTGCCGTACTCCGGAGCAGGTCAGCTCAGGCGCTCCAGGAGCATGGCCATGCCCTGGCCGCCGCCGACGCACATGGTCTCCAGGCCGATCGACTTGTCGTGGTGCTGGAGGCTGTTGATCAGCGTGGAGGTGATCCGGGCGCCGGTCATGCCGAACGGGTGGCCGACGGCGATGGCGCCGCCGTTGACGTTGAGCCGGTCGATCTCGATGCCGAGGTCCTGGTAGCTGGGGATGACCTGGGCGGCGAAGGCCTCGTTGATCTCGACGAGGTCCACGTCGTCGATGGCCATGCCGGCGCGGGCGAGCGCCTGCCGGGAGGCCTCGACCGGGCCGAGGCCCATGATCTCGGGGGACAGGCCGGTGACGCCGGTGGAGACGATGCGGGCCAGCGGCGTGATGCCGAGCTCGGCGGCCTTGGTGTCGCTCATCACGATGACCGCGGCGGCGCCGTCGTTGAGCGGGCAGCAGTTGCCCGCGGTGACCGTGCCGTCGGGGCGGAAGACCGGCTTGAGCTGGGAGACCGCCTCGTAGGTGGTGCCGGCGCGGGGGCCGTCGTCCTTGCTGACCACGGTGCCGTCGGGGAGCGTGACGGGGGTGATGTCCTTCTGCCAGAAGCCGTCGGCGAGCGCCTTCTCGGCGAGGTTCTGGGAGCGCACCCCGAACTCGTCCTGCTCCTGCCGGGAGACGCCCTTGAGCTGGGCGAGGTTCTCGGCGGTCTGGCCCATGGCGACGTAGATGTCGGGGACCGTGCCGTCCTCACGCGGGTCGTGCCAGGTCTGGCCGCCGCCGGCGAAGGTCTTGGTCCGCTCGCGGGCCTGGTCGAACAGCGGGTTCATGGTGTCGGGCAGCGAGTCGGAGTTGCCCTTGGCGAACCGGGAGACGGTCTCGACGCCGGCGGAGATGAACACGTCGCCCTCGCCGGCCTTGATGGCGTGGAAGGCCATCCGGGTGGTCTGCAGCGAGGAGGAGCAGTACCGGGTGATCGTGGTGCCGGGGACGGTGTCCAGGCCGAGCATCACCGAGACGACGCGGGCCATGTTGAAGCCCTGCTCGCCGCCGGGCAGGCCGCAGCCGAGCATCAGGTCGTCGATCGTCGTGGGGTCGAGCTGGGGAACCTTGGCCAGCGCTGCCTGGATCATCTGGACGGTCAGGTCGTCGGGGCGGATGCTCGCCAACGACCCCTTGAACGCACGGCCGATAGGCGAACGTGCGGTTGCGACGATTACTGCCTCGGGCATGGGGTTCTCCTCTTTCTGGGCTCCATTCGCGAGGTTACCGTCTGGTAGCCCGGTCGCTGGGACCCGGGGGTGGGTAGAACAGAATTTTGTACTGTTAGCGGAAAAAGCGAAAGGCCGGACGGGTGACAACCGTCCGGCCTTCGCGGTGGGGCGGGCTCAGCCGTACATGCCGGGAGTGGTGGGCGTGCCGTCGTTGAGCCCGTGGACGGCGCCCTTCTCGTCGCGCCACAGCCGCCAGCCGTTCTGGCTGCCGGTGAACCACGACGGCGGCGCGGCGTCGGCCGCGCCGGCGCGCTTGCCGGTGGACAGGTCGTACTGGCAGACCGAGGCGACCGAGTAGAAGCCGGGCATCTGCTGGCGCAGCGGCAGCGGCTTGGGGTCGGTGACGCAGAAGGACCAGCCGCGCTGCTCCTCGACCGGCAGCTCCTTGCCCGTGGCCAGGTCGAAGTTGGTGCCCTTGGTGTTGTGCTTGAGGAAGCCGAGCCGGTCCATGGTGTCGGGGAAGGCCAGCCACCAGCCGGAACCGGGCACCTGGCCGGCGGTGATCTGCCCGGCGACCCGGCCGCTGTCGGCCTCCAGCCGGGCGAAGCCGCCGTACTGCCCCTGCTGGTCGACCGGCCGCACGATGGGCGCGTAGCCCGGGTTGCCGCTCGGGTAGACGCGGACCACCGAGGGCCGCATCCAGTTGATCGACCCGTCGGCGATCTTCAGCGAGAACAGGCCGAAGGTAGAGGTCTTGCGGGTGCGCGGGTTGGTGTACGGGGCCACGTAGCCGACCAGGTTGTCGCCGGTCGCGCCGAAGGCCCAGCCGCCGGACATGTCGATCCCCGGGCCGAGGGCCTGCGCGATCGGCTGCTGCCACTGGATCTTGCCGGTCTTGAGGTCGTAGGACTCGATCATCGGGTTGGCGGCCAGTCGCAGCAGCAGCACGCGCGCCTGGTCGGACCACTCGACCTCGGCGATGCCGGGCAGCGACCACATCGTCTTGCCGGTGTTCGGGTCGAGCACGACCACCCGGGCGGTCTTGAGCGCGGTGTGCTCCGACAGGCAGAGGTACGGCCCGCAGCGCTGCGGCCCGAAGGTGGAGTGCACCGGCCGGGTCCACTTCTGCTTGCCGGTGCGCGCGTCGCGGGCGGTCAGCGCCGCGTTCCAGCGCCCCTTCTTGATCGGGTCGAGCGAGGCGATCACCGCCTGGTCCTGGCCGGTCTCGACGACGGCCGGCGCGGAGACGCCCATGCCCGGCAGCCGACCGGCCATCGTGGTCGGCGCCGCCCACAACTTCTTGCCGTTGACCTGGTCGAGCGTGACGGTCTCCAGGGCGCCGTCGGGCTTCATCGAGGTCGTGGCCACGACGCCGCCGCCGGTGGCCATCCGGCTCACCGCGTTGACCTGGGTGTTGTGCCAGACGGGGAACTCCGCGGTGGCGGCGTCGCTGCCGGAGCAGGCGGCCAGGGCTAGCATTCCGGCGAGTGCAATGCTGAGGTTGGCGGCCGGTGTCGCACGGAACACGGTCAATCCACTCCTAGGGGGGTTGACGGCTCCGGCGCGGAGAATCAGGGACGACGGCGCAGCATCGTCACCCACCTGCCGTAGGGACCCGTCGCACGGCCTTCGACGCGGGTCGCGCTGACTTCGGTGCCCGGCTTCTCCGCGGCGGTCGCCGCCGCAAGGTAAATCGGTTGCAGTCCTTCGCCACGGGCGGGTCGAGGCTCGGGCCACAACTCCAACGCAGCGCATACAGACGGTAGCACCGCGTAAGCGGCCTGCGCGTAGCCTCGGTCACTTGGGTGGAAACGGTCGGGTCCGAACATTTCGTGGGGGTTCGTTAGGAATTCCGGGCCGAGCAGGTCGGCGAAGGCCACCGTCCGGCCGCCCGCCTCGACCACCGCGACCGTCTGCGCGGCGGCCAGTTGCCGGCTCCAGCGCCGCGTCACCCAGCGCAGCGGCTGCGCGATCGGGCGGATGCTGCCCAGGTCGGGACAGGTTCCGACGACGACCTCCGCGCCGGCCTCCCGCAGCCGCCGCACCGCCTTGGCCAGATGGCGTACGGCTGTCGCCGGCGGCGTCTGCGTGGTGACGTCGTTCGCCCCCACGAAGATCACCGCGATGTCGTGCTCCTCCTTCAGCGCCCGGTCCACCTGGCCGCGCAGGTCCACCGAGGCGGCTCCCGACTTGCCGACCACGCGCAGCCGTACCGGACGTTCGGCGACCGCGGCCAGCCCGTTGGCCAGCAGGACGCCCGGCGTCCGTGCCGGGTCGGTCATGCCGAGACCGACCGAGGTGGAATCGCCCAGCATGACCAGCTTGATCGGTTCGCCGGGAAAGTCGCCGTAGAGCCCGTCGGCAGGCGGGCCCTCCATGCCGTGCGGCCGGCCGATCACCCGCCGGGCGACCATGCCCTCGGCCAGCAGCAGCCCGTACGCGGTCACCCCCAGCGCGGTCAGGCCGCCCCCGCCCACAGCGGCCGCCGCCGCGATCCTGCGCGCCGTGCGCGCCACCCCTGGAGTCCAGATCATTCGTCGTCCGTCCCCCCCAAGACCTCGTGGGTCTTCGCCCCCTGCTGCTCCGCGACGGTAGCGTTTGAAAGGAAACTAACCGAGCTCCGGCCACCCAATCGGACTCGGACCGAGCAAGCGGCAAAAGAAGGTGAACACCTCGGTGCGCGTTTACGATTCCCTGGTCGAGCTCATGGGCAACACCCCGCTCGTCCGGCTGCACAAGGTCTCCGCGGGACTGCCCGCTCAGGTGCTCGCCAAGGTCGAATACTTCAACCCCGGCGGGTCGGTGAAGGACCGCATCGCGGTCCGGATGATCGAGGCGGCCGAACAGTCCGGCGCCCTGCGCCCCGGCGGCGTCATCGTCGAGCCCACCTCGGGCAACACCGGCGTCGGCCTGGCCATCGTGGCCCAGCAGAAGGGCTACCGGTGCGTCTTCGTGGTGCCCGACAAGGTCGCCCAGGACAAGGTGGCGGTGCTCCGCGCCTACGGCGCCGAGGTCGTGGTCTGCCCCACGGCCGTCTCGCCCGACCACCCCGACTCCTACTACTCCGTCTCCGACCGGCTGGCGCAGGAGATCCCGAACGCCTGGAAGCCCGACCAGTACTCCAACCAGCAGAACCCCGAGTCGCACTACCACTCGACCGGGCCGGAGATCTGGGAGCAGACCGAGGGCCGCATCACCCACTTCGTGGCGGGCGTCGGCACCGGCGGCACCATCAGCGGCACCGGGCGCTACCTCAAGGAGGTCAGCGACGGGCGCGTGAAGATCATCGGTGCTGACCCGGTCGGGTCGGTCTACTCCGGCGGCACCGGCCGTCCCTACCTGGTCGAAGGCGTCGGCGAGGACATCTGGCCGGCCACCTACGACACCGAGATCTGCGACGAGATCATCGCGGTGTCCGACAAGGACTCCTTCAACATGACCCGCAGGCTGGCCCGTGAGGAGGCGCTGCTCGTCGGCGGCTCCTGCGGCATGGCCACCGTCGCCGCCCTCCAGGTCGCCGCCCGCTCCGGGCCCGACGACGTGGTGGTCGTGCTCCTGCCGGACGGCGGGCGCGGGTACCTGTCGAAGATCTTCAACGACGACTGGATGGCCGACTACGGCTTCCTCACCACCTCCTCCGACGAGGGGCTCGTGGGGGACGTCCTGGCGCGCAAGGGGTCGGGGCTGCCCGAGTTCGTGCACGTCCACCCGCACGAGACCGTGGGGTACGCCATCTCGATCATGCGCGAGTACTCGGTGTCGCAGTTGCCGGTCATGAAGGAGGAGCCGCCCGTCATGGCCGCCGAGGTCGTCGGCGCCGTCGTCGAGCGTGACCTGCTCGACGCCCTCTACCGGGGGCGGCTCGTGGCCGACGCCCTCATCGCCGACCACATGTCCCAGCCGCTGCCCACCATCGGCGCGGGGGAGCCTGTGGCTCGTGCGGTGGAGGCCTTGGAGAAGGCTGACGCTGCCGTCGTCCTGGACGATGGCAAGCCGAGTGGGGTCATCACCCGGCAGGACCTCCTCGCCTTCCTCGCGAGTCGCTGACCCTTTGCGTGGCTTAGTCGCTCTTCTTTCCGGGCCACTCAACTTTCCTCCCGTCTTTCGGGGGTGGGTGAGTGGCCCCCGGCCTTTTGGACAGCCGCCCCGTCCTTTCCGCCGCACTTCTCCCGAGGACCGCCCCGGCTGCCCCGCCGTACAGGATCACCTCCCGCTGCCCTGTCTTCCCGCCGCATAGATGCGCGGGGGTTAGGCGGGTGGGCGGGCGCCCCGCAGGTAGGTGGGGTCCGCAGGTGGGCGGGCAGCCAGGCGGACGGGCAGTCCGGTGGGCGGCCAGGCAACAGGGCTGGGAAAAGGGCTGTTGGGTGGGAGACTGCGCGTGGTGGGAGGGCGGGTGTACGGCGGGGCGTCCGTTACGGCGGCCCACCCCTCCCTCCACCGATGCGGCGAGAAGTCCTGCGGTGGGTGGTGATCCTGGGCGGTGGTCAGCCGTCTGACTACCCCACCGATGCGGTGAGGAGGCCGCGGTTCTGGGCGGTGGGCGGGAGGGTACGGCGAGGCGAACGGGGCCCAGCCTCACCCCCGGAGGGGGAACTCCGCGACAACCTCCCAAGCCCCCTCAGCCGTAGGCCCCGCCCACAACCGCCCGTCCAGAGCCTCGACCCGCTCAGCCATCCCGACCAGCCCGAACCCACCCCCCAACCGCTTGATCCGGGGGTCGGCCGAGGAGCTGTAGTTCCGCACCCGCAACCGAACCCCCGGCCCAGGCGGAAGAAGCACCGCCACGGCCTCGGCCCCGCCGACAAGACGCAGATCGGCCTCGATCCACCCGGTCCCGGGAGCATGCTTGCGGATGTTGGTGAGCGCCTCCTGCAACACCCGGTACACCGTGTTCATCACCTCAGGCGGCAAAGACCCGTTGGACAACCCCTGCCCGATCTCCAAAGCCACCTGCGGCCCGTTGGCGGCGAAGTTGTCGGCCAGAACCCGCAGGTCGGCCAGGGAGGTGCCGGGCCGGCGGGCGGCCTCGTCGTCGGCACGCAACACCCCGACCAGCCGCCGCATGGAGGTGAGCGCGTCCGCTCCGGCGTTGGCGATGGCGTCGAGCGCGGGCACCACAGCCTCGGGCTTGAGCTCGGCGACGGTACGGGCGGCCTGGGCCTGGACGACGATGCCGGTGATGTGGTGCGCGACCAGGTCGTGGAGTTCCCGGGCCAGCTCCAGCCGTTCGGCTCGCCGTACGGAGGAGAGGGCCTCGGTCCGGCGGTCCTGCTGGATGCGGATGTACAGGCCCACGCCTTCGGCCATCGACCAGCCGACGAACAGCACGAACGAGAAGGCCAGTCCCGAGGAGTTGGCGTTGGAGTCGCGGCCGACGCCTTCGGCCATGAGCACGATGAGGGCGACGAAGGAGAGCAGGACGGCGTGGCGCATGGGCGTGACGTGCCGCAGGATGCCGATCGTCAGCAGGAGCAGCGCGCCGCTCTCGGCGGTGCCGGGCACGCCCGGGGTGTTGGTCAGCGCGATGAGGGCCGAGGTGCCCAGCGACATGGCCAGCAGGGCGCAGTAGCCCTGGATGCGGTAGCGGCGGCGCAGGATGAGCGCGACCAGGCCGGTCACGCCGCAGATCGGCACCAGCCACTGCACGCCTTCCACGCCCACGGCGACCGCCAGGTCGACCAGGAGCATCAGGCTGAGCCAGCCGATCATGGCGATCTCGCTGAGCCGTTGCGCCCAGTAGACGAAGCGTTTGGAATCCCCCACGTCACCAGAGCCTAAGCCGGAAGTCTGACTGCCCATATCAACCGTTCGGCCGACCCGCCAGGGTCAGGACCGGTCCTTCAGCGGAGGCCGGGGCGGGGGTGGCCGGGCGATGCTGAAGAGGTCGGAAAGGGGATGAGGACATGGTGGTCATCGGGTTCGCGATGCTGGGCCTCGGAATGGTGGTCGCGGTGCTGCTGGCGCTGGCCGACCCGGTGCTGCTCTCGCGGATCAACGGGGAGCCTGCCGAGGGGTCGAGCGGCCGGCACATCAACGCGCCCAGGATCGGTGGCGAGGTGGTTCCGCTGCCGCAGCGTCCTGCGGGGCGCGAGACGAAGGCGGCCTGAGGGATCAGGCAGGTGGCGAGCCCGTGCGGGCCGGGTCGGGGGACCCGGAGGCACGGGCTCGTGCCATGCGGGGCGACACCCGAAGGCATGCCGGGTGACACGCGAAGCGCGGGCTCGTGCCGTGGGGGCGGGGCGGGGAGGTCAGGGGCGGATCCGGGATAGCGTGAGGGCATGAGCAACGGTTTCGAGACGCTGGCTATCCACGCCGGGCAGGAGCCCGACCCGCTGACCGGCGCGGTCGTGCCGCCCATCTACGCGACGTCCACCTACAAGCAGGACGGCGTGGGCGGCCTGCGGTCCGGATACGAGTACAGCAGGTCGGCCAACCCGACCCGCACCGCGCTGGAGGAGGCGCTGGCCGCGGTCGAGGGCGGCGTGAAGGGCATGGCCTTCGCCTCCGGCCTGGCGGCCGAGGACACCGTCCTGCGCGCGCTGTGCCGCCCGCAGGACCACGTCGTGATCCCGAACGACGCCTACGGCGGCACCTACCGGCTGTTCGCCAAGGTGAACGAGCCGTGGGGCCTGCATTACGACCCGGTCCCGCTGGGCGACCTGGACGCGGTGGCCGCCGCGATGACGCCGAAGACCAAGCTGATCTGGGTCGAGACGCCGACCAACCCGCTGCTCGGCATCTCCGACATCGCCGCGCTGGCCGAGCTGGCGCACGAGGCCGGGGCGCTGCTCGTGGTGGACAACACCTTCGCCTCGCCGTACCTGCAGCGGCCGCTGGACCTGGGCGCGGACGTCGTCGTGCACTCGACGACCAAGTACATCGGCGGCCACTCCGACGTCGTCGGCGGCGCGCTGGTCACCAACTCGGCCGAGCTCGGCGAGAAGCTGGCCTACCACCAGAACGCGATGGGCGGCGTCGCCGGCCCGTTCGACTCGTTCCTGACGCTGCGCGGCCTCAAGACGCTCGGCGTGCGGATGGACCGGCACAGCGACAACGCCGAGCGCGTGGTCGACCTGCTGCTGGCGCACCCGAAGGTGAGCCAGGTGCTCTATCCGGGCCTGCCCGAGCACCCGGGGCACGAGGTCGCCGCCAAGCAGATGAAGCGCTTCGGCGGCATGGTGTCCTTCCGGGTGACCGGCGGGGAGGCCGAGGCGGTCGAGATCTGCAACCGCACCAAGCTGTTCACACTGGGCGAGTCGCTCGGCGGCGTCGAGTCGCTGATCGAGCACCCCGGCCGGATGACGCACGCCTCGGCGGCGGGCTCGCCGCTGGAGGTGCCGAACGACCTGGTCCGCCTGTCGGTCGGCATCGAGACGATCGACGACCTGCTGGCCGACCTCAGCGAGGCGCTCGGCTGATCTGCGGACCCGCCCCGGGCCGGCCTCAGCCCGGGGTGGGGACGATCATGAGGATCAGGATGACGATCCAGATCAGCGAGATCACGCCGCTCAGCGCGGCGATGCGGCCGTTCTGGACCTTGGCGTCGTCCTCGATGGTCTCGCTGGACAGCACCCGTACGGCGCCGCGCAGGTCGCGGTCGATGATGAACAGCAGCACCAGCGCCACGATGAACAACGTCATCGACGCGCTCATGTACCACTGCCCGAGGAGCCGCTCCACACC
This sequence comes from Nonomuraea sp. NPDC050328, assembly GCF_044459405.1. Lineage (NCBI taxonomy): Bacteria > Bacillati > Actinomycetota > Actinomycetes > Streptosporangiales > Streptosporangiaceae > Nonomuraea > Nonomuraea sp. NPDC050328. Next base: position 351,404 of record NZ_JBITIW010000010.1, read on the forward strand.
GCCGAGCCAGGCGCCGAAGAGGAAGACGCCCAGCGTGCCGAGGCCGTAGATCCGGGTCGTGCGCGCGAGGTTCTCCAGGACGGGCACGTTGCCCTTACGGATGGCCCGTGGCGCCGCCATGGTCACGGCGGTCAGCGGCCCGATGGTGAAGATGGCGAAGGCGATGTGCAACCACAGCAGGGCTGTGGACATCCCGTGGAACGACATGCCGACGAGAGTAGTCGCCCAGGATCTTCCCGGGCGACATTCACTCGGCGGGAGTCGCCTCCACTGGCTGCTCCTCCGGCAGGACGGAGGGGCAGCGCATGCAGGCCTCCCAGGCGACGATGGCGACGATCATGAGCGTCACCAGAAGAATCATGGCGATCATAAGGCCGTCCCCCTTCCCCCGAAGGCTGCGGAATATCATCCGTAATGACTAGGACGCACCGGCTCAGGAATAAGTTCAGCGCCGGTAGGGTTGAGAACTGTTCATTTCCCTCACCGCTTAGGCACAAAGGGGTGCCGTCGTGGCCATCAGGCACGTGGATCCGTACACCGGCGAATGGCTGGGCCAGCCGGTTTCCTATGTCCGGCAAGTTGTGACCGAGCTCGGCGGCGCCGAGTGGTGGGCCGGGCCTTGCGATCCGCGTCAGGCGACGGTGTTGCTCGGCGACGGTTCGGCTCTGGTCTGGGACGAGGAGTGCGGGTGGCGTCTCGGCGCGTTCGTCTCCGGCGGGCCCGACCGGCACACCGAGCTGGCCGGGGTGCGTTACCTCGGCGGCGGGCTGCTGCCGCGGCCCGAGCGGGTGCCCGAGTCGCTGGCCGACGCCCGCGCCGGGGTGGGCGCGAGCTCGGCCTGGCGGCCCTGCTACCGCTCGCACCGCAACTGCCGCGACGGCTTCGACGTGGCGCTCGACTACTACAAGCGCCTCAGCCTCACCGCCTGACCCCCGATCCAGCGCCTCAGCGTCTGACGCGGCGCTGGCGCAGGAAGTCGCTGACCACGTACTCGCCCAGCCGGTCGGCGCTGGGCGACAGCACCCGGCCGCCGTTGCGCCGGGCCACCTCGCCGACGAACTCCTTGAGCCGCTCGTCGGCCGCCAGCATGAACACGTTGATCGTCGCCCGCCGCCGGGTCATCTTGTCCACCTCGGCCAGCGTCAGCTCCAGCGTCTCGCGCGAGGGCGGCCACTCGAAGGCCGACTGCCCGTCGCGCAGCAGGTGCGCGGTGGGCTCGCCGTCGGTCACCACCAGCACGACCGGCTCGAAGTCGGGGTGCCGGTCGAGGTGGCGGCCGGCGATCAGCAGCGCGTGGTGCAGGTTGGTGCCCTGGACCATGTCCCAGTCGAGCCCCGCCAGCTCGTCGGGCTGCAGCACTCGCGCGTAGTTGGAGAAGCCGACGATCTGCACGGCGTCCTGCGGGAACTTCGAGGCGACCAGCGTCTGCAGCGCCAGCGCCGTCTCCTTGGCCGCCGCCCACGTGCCGCGCAGCGCCATCGAGTACGACAGGTCCACCAGCAGGCAGACCGCCGCCGCGCTGCGTCGCTCCGTCTCGGCGACCTCGAAGTCGTCGACGGTCAGCCGCACCCCGGTGGTGGTACGGCTGCCGCGGCTGCGGATGCCGTTGACCAGGGTGCGCACCACGTCGATCGGCTGCTCGTCGCCGAACCGCCACGGCCGGGTGGCGCCGGTGAGCTCGCCGGCCGCGCCCGCGTCGTGCTGGTCGTGGTCGCCGCGCCGGCCGGCCTCCAGCGAGGTGAACACGCGGCGCAGGGCCGTCTCGCCCAGCCGCCGGACCGCCTTGGGGGTGAGTTCGAGCTTGCCGCGGCGGCGCTTGAGGTAGCCCTGCTCCTCCAGTTCGCGCTCGATGCGCTTGAGCGCGGCCAGGTCGTCCACGGCCGAGCGGCCCAGGGCGCGGCGGATGGCCTCCTCGTCGATGTCCTCCAGCCGGGCGCCGGGGGAGTCCTGGCGCAGGGCGGCTTCCAGCTGGTTGAGGTCGGCCAGTTCCTCCAGGGCGGTGACCGCGTCGGCCATGCCCATCGGCTCCTCGCCGGTCAGCCGTTCGGGGCTGTTCCAGGCCAGGTCGGGGCGGCGGGTCATGAGCTGGTCGCCGAGCCGGCGCATCTGCTCGGCCAGCCCGGCCTGCTCCAGCGTCTGGGCCATCAGGTTGGCCAGCTCCTCGCGCTGGCCTGGGGTGAGCGAGGCCAGCATCCGCTGGGTGGCGGCGGCGCGGCGGGCGAGCAGGTCGACGAGCTGCTCCAGCGTGCGGGGACGCTCGGGGAACAGGTCGCCGTACTCGCCCATGAAGCGGTCGAAGTCCTCCTGGGTGTGCTCGCCGCGCGAGTCGCGCTCCAGCATCTCGTTGAGGTCGGTCATCATCCGGCGGACCCGTTCCATGGCCGCCGGGTCGGGGTCGGCCAGCGCCTGCCGGATGCCCCTGAACTGGCTGTCGAGCACTTCCTGGCGCAGCAGCGCGCGTAGTTCCTCGAAGGTCTGCCGGGCGGCGGCCGAGCGCCACTGGTAGGTGCTGAGCTGCTGGATGGCGCTGGCGGTGTCGTCGGGCAGGCCGTCCAGCTCGGACTCGCGCAGCCGGGCCTCGTCGGAGGGGTCGGGGAACAGCTCGGCGCGCTCCTGGCCGATCGCCTTGTCCAGCAGCGCCCTGGCGCGCTCCAGCGTGCCGTCCAGGCGGCCGCTGTCGCGCAGCTCGCGGCGGCGGCGCCGTACCTCGCGGAGCATGTCGTCCAGGCCCCTGCTGTCGGTACGGCCCGGCAGACCGCGGCGGAGCAGGTCGCGCAGGGCGTGCACCGGCGTCGAGCCGGACAGGATGGCGTCGCCCATCTCGTCGAGGGCGGCCCGCACGTCGTACGGCGGAGCCAGCGGGTCGGGGCCGTCGTGGTACTCGCCATAGCGATAGGCCATGAGGCCACGCTACGGCACCCGCAGCGTGGCCGCTAATGTCCGGGCATGTCCGCCCTCGTCGGGCGACCGGCGCGTCAGGCGTCGCCGAAGACCTCCCGCACCACGAGGGCCATGCCGAGGACGTCGTAGTACTCGACCTGGGCCAGCCAGGTGTACTTGTGCCCCTTGAGCGCCCGGTTGAGATCGGCCGCCGAGCAGGCCTTCTTGCCGAGCCCGTTGCGGTCGGCGTTGACCGGCTCGCCGGTGAGCCAGCCGGCGTTGCACTTGGCGGTCACCCGGTAGAAGGTCAGGTGGCCGTTGTAGCCGAGCTTGCGGCCGTTGAACAGCAGCGTGTTGTCGTCGAGCCGCTTGAGCTGGCCGCGCTGGGTCTTGGAGGCGAAGTCGAAGTTGAGGAACTCCCGCACCCGGATCGCCTTGCCGCCGCGGTACTCGATCCGCACGGTCTCAGGCCCGAGGGCCAGCGCCCAGCCGATGTCCTTGGCCGGGCAGCGGGTCTTGCCGAAGCCCTGCTTGTCCAGGTTGAACTGGCCCTCGGACTCCTTGAGGTGGCACTCGACGTACACGCGGGAGAAGGCGGCCCCGGTGTAGTCGAGGCGGATCTCCTTGGCGCCCTTCTTGTGCTTGAGGGCGTAGCGGGCGGGCTGGCCCTTGGGCTTGGCGTAGGTGGCGGTCATGGGCGTGATCCGCAGGTGCCCGGCGCCGTCCGCCCAGGCCACGCCGTACAGGGTCTGGGTGGGGGCGGCGGCGGGCGCGGACAGCAGCCCGAGGACGAGTGAGGACGCGGCGAGCACGTGCATGGTGGCGGTTCCCCCGGAGGTGGCCGGACATCGACACCCTTAGGACGCGCGAGACCGCCGCGATGTTCACGTCCGGTAGGTGATCACTCCGTCACTGTCGTCCTTGGACAGCCGGCGCATCAGGTAGAGGCCTTCCAGGGTGAATTCCAGGGCCGCGGCGGCGTGGCCGGGCGACTCCTCCTCCAGCCCGAGCCGCGACATGATCTTGGCCAGGCCCTCGACCGGGCCGATCTGCCGCAGCAGCTCGCCGGCGGGCACGAGCTCGCCGGACTCCACCTGGTTGCCCTCGGTGAAGCGGTCGGTGAGCGCGGTGAGGTCCATGCCGCCCAGTCGGCCGCGGAAGGTCTCGGCGGTGGCCCGGCGCAGCAGGTGCGAGAGCACCTCCAGCTCGCGGCCCTCCTCGCTGACCTCGAACTCCACCTTGCCGCGCAGGCTGTGCACGACGACGGGCAGGTCGCAGACGCGGGCGACGGCCTGTGCCTCGCCGGTCAGCGCGGCCCGCCGCACCGCGGAGGCGGCGGCGGTCTCGGCGGCGGCGATGGAGAAGCGGGCCGAGACGCCCGAGCGGGTGTCCACGGCGGTGGACTCGCGCACCAGCCGGGTGAAGCGGGCCAGCACCTCGATGAGGTGGCCGGGGACCTGCGCGCCGATGTCGGCCCGCGACTCCTGGCGGATCAGCTCCAGCTCGTGCTCGATGGTGAGCGGGTAGTGGGTGCGGATCTCGGCGCCGAAGCGGTCCTTCAGCGGGGTGATGATCCGCCCGCGGTTGGTGTAGTCCTCGGGGTTGGCGCTGGCGATGAGCAGCAGGTCGAGCGGCAGGCGCAGGTTGTAGCCGCGCACCTGGACGTCTCGCTCCTCCAGCACGTTGAGCAGCGAGACCTGGATGCGCTCGGCGAGGTCGGGCAGCTCGTTGACGGAGAAGACGCCGCGGTTGGTGCGCGGGACGAGGCCGTAGTGGACGGTTTCGGGGTCGCCCAGCGTGCGCCCCTCGGCGATCTTGATCGGGTCGATGTCGCCGATCAGGTCGCCCACCGAGGTGTCGGGGGTGGCGAGCTTCTCCCCGTAGCGCTCCTCGCGGTGTTTCCATGCCACCGGCAGCTCGTCGCCCAGCTCGGCGGCCAGGCGGCGGCAGCGGGCGCAGACGGGCGCGTAGGGATGGTCGTTGATCTCGCAGCCCTCGACGACCGGCGTCCACTCGTCGAGCAGGCCGGTCACCGTGCGGATCAACCGGGTCTTGCCCTGGCCCCGCTCGCCCAGCAGGACGAGGTCGTGCCCGGCCAGCAGGGCGCGTTCGAGGTGGGGCAGGACGGTGTCGTCGAAGCCGACGATCCCGGGGAAGCGCGGTTCGCCTGCGCGGAGCCTGGCCAGCAGGTTGTGGCGTATTTCGGCTTTCACGGTGCGATGAACGTGGCCGCTCTCTCGCAACTCGCGGAGAATCCGTGGCTGTTGCACGGGAACGAGACTACGTGTCCCGGCGCGAGTTCGCATCGTGGCGAGTTGGGAGAAATCGCTGATCTCGCCATCGGCGGGGCTCTTGACCAATTCGTACGCGTGCATCCCATCGTTCTGGGGAGGATGCAGGTGTGGCAGTGTTGACGAGCCGTTTCGCCGACGGATTGGCCGTCGGAGCGGACCTGGTGGCCGCGGCCGAGTCCGCCGTGACCCAGGCGCTGTCGCGGCTGAGCGGGCCCGCCGATCTGGTCTGCTTCTTCGTCTGCGGCGAGGATCCCGACGAGGTCACCCGGGCCGGCCTGCGCGCGATGGCGGTCGCGGGCGGGGCCAAGGTGATCGGCTGCAGCGCCACGGGCGTGATCGGCGAGGGGCGCGGCGTCGAGCTGGTGCCCGCGGTGAGCGCGTGGGCGGCCTCGCTGGAGGGCGCCGAGCTGACCACCTTCACCCTGGAGACGCTGACCGCCGAGGACCGCTTCGTCGTGGTGGGCCTGCCCGAGCGCGGCCCGGAGGACCGGGTGGCGATCCTGCTGGCCGATCCCTACAGCTTCCCGACCGACGCCTTCGTCGAACGCTCCGGCGAGGCGCTGGGCGACCTGCCGCTCATCGGCGGCCTGGCCAACGGGCTGGCCGGGCGCGAGTCCGTGCGGTTGTTCGCCGACGGCGAGGTCTACACCGAGGGCGCGATCGGCGTGCTCATCGGCGGCCAGGTCAAGGTCAGCACCGTGGTGAGCCAGGGCTGCCGGCCGATCGGCCCGACCATGGCCGTCACCCGCGCCGAGGACAACCTGCTGCTGGAGCTGGCCGGGCAGCCCGCGCTGGCCCGCCTGGAGGACATCGTCAGCGAGCTGGACGAGGAGGACCGCGAGCTGGTCGCCTCGGGGCTGCAGATCGGCCTGGCCATGAACGAGTACGCCGAGCGGCACGAGCGCGGCGACTTCCTGATCCGCGGCGTGCTCGGCATCGACCCCGAACGTGAGGCGGTCGCCATCGGCGACGTCGTCGAGCTCGGCCGGACCGTGCGCTTCCAGGTGCGCGACGCCGAGACCGCTGACGAGGACCTGCACTCGCTGCTCGACGCCCACCGCGAGCGGCTGGGCCAGGTGGACGGGGCCCTGCTGTTCTCCTGCAACGGGCGCGGCTCGGCCATGTTCGGCAGCGCCGACCACGACGCCGTGGCCGTGCGCGACACCCTCGGGCCGGTCGGCGTGGCCGGGTTCTTCGCCGCCGGCGAGGTCGGGCCGGTCGCCGGCCACAACCACGTGCACGGATTCACCGCATCGGTCCTAGTGTTCTCCTCGTGATTCTCGCGATCGACATCGGCGGCACCAAGATGGCCGCCGGTCTGGTCTCCGCCGACGGCACGGTCGTGGACTCGCGCCGCACCGCCACCCCGCAGGGCGCCGGCGCCGAGGCGTTGTGGGCCACCCTGGAAACCCTCATCGAACCGTACGGCGAGGCCGACGGCGTCGGCGTGGGCTGCGGCGGTCCGATGACCTGGCCGGAGGGGGCGGTCTCGCCGCTCAACATGCCCGGCTGGCGCGGTTTCCCGTTGCGCGCCCGGCTGGCCGAGCGCTTCGGCGAGGTGCGCATCCACAACGACGCCATCTGCGTGGCCGCCGCCGAGCACTGGCGTGGCGCGGGGCGGGGGAGCGCGAACATGCTCGGCATGGTCGTGTCCACCGGGGTGGGCGGCGGGCTGATCCTCGGCAACCGGCTCATCGACGGCGGCAGCGGCAACGCCGGGCACATCGGGCACGTCGTGGTCGAGCCGGTGGGCGGGCCGGTCTGCGGATGCGGCGGCTCGGGCTGCCTGGAGGCCATCGCCCGCGGCCCCGCCCTGGTCGAGTGGGCCCTGGCCCACGGCTGGACCCCTGGCACCCGCTCCACCGACGGCGACGAGGCCCGCCAGGCCGGCGCGGCTCATCGAGAGGACCGCCCGGCCGGCGCGGCCTATCGCGAGGATCGCCCGGTCACCGGGCGGGACCTGGCCGCCGACGCCGAGGCGGGGGACGAGGTGGCCCTGGCCGCGCTGGCCCGCGGCGGCTGGGCGCTGGGCGTGGCCATCGCCTCGGCGACCGCGCTGGGCGACCTGGACGTGGTGACGATCGGCGGCGGCGTCTCCCAGGCCGGGCCGCTCATCTTCGGCCCGCTGGAGGCCGCCCTGCGCGAGCACGCCCGGCTCGACTTCACCCGCCGCGTGCGGGTGCTCCCCGCGGCCCTGGGCCAGGACGCCGGCCTGGTGGGCGCCGCGGCCCTGCTCCTGGCCGAGAGCCGCTACTGGAACCCCTGAACGCCGCCGGCCCGGCTCAGATGCCCCGCCCCCACTCCCGGTCCATGATCTCCCCGACCTCCTTCTGCTTGGGCCGGGCGGCCTCGTCGAACTCCCGGCCGCAGTCCAGGTCGGCGAGCGCCGTCCTGACCTCCTTCGCGAAGTACGGCTTCGCCTCCTCGGGCGTCATCCGGGGCATGTAGTTCATGGTGGCCTTGGGGTACTGCTTCTTCCCGAGCGCCCAGAGCTCGTCGAAGATCAGGTCGGAGGCGGCCCGGCCGATCTTGCTGGGCTTGGCCGAGGTGACCTTGATCCCCTGGCCCTTGAGGCAGTCGGCGTAGGCGACGGCCAGGTCGGCGAGCCGGGCGTCGCCGTCGAGCAATCGGGCGGTCACCGCCTCCCAGGCCTTCGAGTACTGCTCGCTGTGATCCACGTAGCCCTTGACGGTCTTGCCGGTCTCCGCCTTGACGCGTTCGACGAAGCACTTCTCGCTGGCCTTGAAGTAGGAGGCCGCCTGGCTCTCGGACAGCTTGCTGGTGATCTTGTCGTTGGGGTTGTCGTCGTACATGGAGGCCGGGTTGGCCTGAGGGTCCTTGGGCATGACCAAGGCGGCGAAGGCGTGGAAGCCGTACTTGGCCCGGTACCGCTTCGTGGCCTCGTAGTCGCCGTTGTCGAGCTTCGCGGCGTCGGCGGTCTTGGGGCGTTTCGGCACGAAGGGCACGTAGCGGAAGCCCTTGCGTTTCATGCAGGCCGCCTTCCACTCCTCGGCCGCCCGCTCCTGCTCCTCCAGGCTCTTGGCGGTGGCGGTGGCGGAGGGGCTGGCTGGGGCGGGGCCGCCTGCCGTACCGGCTGGGGCCCCCGCCGCACAGCCGGTCACGACAAGCAGCAGGAGCGGTAAGACGGGGCCGGATCGGGTGAGGCCCATGGGTTCTCCTATCTGAGGGCGTCGACGGGTTCCATCCGTGCCGCCCGGAGGGCGGGGTACAGCCCGGCCAGGAGGCCGACGAGCGCCCCGGCCAGCGGCGCGGCCACGGCGAGCCGCGCGTCGAGCACCGGGGTCCAATGCTTGGCGGCCGAGACCGCGACGATCGCCGCCACGCCGAGCGAGGCGCCGATCACCCCGCCGGTCAGGCCGGTGAGCGTGGACTCCAGCAGGAACTGGGCGGCGATGTGCCGCCGGGCGGCGCCCAGCGAGCGGCGCAGGCCGATCTCGCTGACCCGCTCCATGACCGTCACGAGGGTGACGTTGGCGATGCCGACCGCCCCGACGACCAGCGACACCAGGCCGAGGATGAGGAAGAGCGCGTTGACGTCGTCCTGCACGCCGTCGCGGGCCCGGGTGGGGCTCGGCGGTGACAGGACCTGCAGCATGCCCTCGTTGCCCGGGCTGAGCGCGAGCGGCGCCTGCCGGGCGATGAGGTCGGCGGCCCCGAGGCTGGTGTTGATCAGCACCCGGGTGACGGTGGTCAGCCCGAAGCGTTTGCCGATGGTCGGCGGGACGAGCACCGCGCCGGCGAGGTTCTTCTCGCGCCGCAGGTCGCCGAGGATGCCGATGACCGTGTAGGCGTGGTTGCCGATGAAGACGGCGGGCGCGCGGTCCAGGCGGGTGACGCCGAGCATCTTGGCGGCCTGCTGGCCGAGCACGACGACGGGGTCCTTGCGGGCCAGGTGCCCGGCGTCGTAGAAGCGGCCCTGGAGCAGCCGGCCCTTGACCGCGGCGGGCAGGGCGGGCCCGGCGGCGACCACGCTCAACGTCTGGTCGGTGACCCGGGTCGGGTCGAGCAGGTTGTTGGAGCGGACGCTCAGGTTGGCGCTCTTCTTGCTCTCGCCCAGCGCCTCCGCCGAGGTCACCCCGCGCAGCCGGGTCACCTGCGCGACGGCGTCCCAGCCGACGAGCGGCTTGGCCGCGTCCTCGGGCACCTCGACGGTCACCGAGGTGGCGACCAGCTCGTCGAAGCGGCCGACGATCTGGTTGCCGGCGGTCGCCGCGACGCCCAGCGTGATCACCAGCGTGGTGATGCCCAGGACGGTGCCGAGCGTGGTCAGCGCCGAGCGCACCGGGCGGGCCAGCATGCCGGCCATCGCCTCGTCGAGCAGGTCACGGGGATGCATGGCGGCTCACACCTCCGCCAGCACGCCGTCGGTGATCCGCACCCGGCGCTCGGCGCGGTCGCTGACCTCGGTCTCGTGGGTGATGACCACGATGGTCAGGCCCTGCGCGCGCAGCTCGTCGAACAGGTCGAGGACCGCGGCGGTGTTGCGGCTGTCCAGGTTGCCGGTGGGCTCGTCGCACAGCAGCAGTGACGGGCGGCCCAGCAGGGCGCGGGCGATGGCCGCCCGCTGCCGCTCGCCGCCGGACAGCCGGTCGGGCAGGAAGTCCACCCGGTGCGACAGGCCCACCTGCTCCAGCGCGCGCAGGGCCCGCTCGCGCCGGCCGCGGCGGGGGTGCCTGCCGTACACCTCGGCGAGCATGACGTTCTCCACGACGCTGCGGTGGGGTAGCAGGTGGAAGGATTGGAAGACGAAGCCGATCCGGCTGCCGCGCAGCTTGGTGCGGGCGCCGTCGCGCATGGTGGTGGTCTCGATGCCGTCCAGCCGGTAGCTGCCCCGGGTCGGCCGGTCGAGCAGGCCGAGCACGTTGAGCAGGGTGGACTTGCCCGAGCCCGAGGGTCCGACGATGGCCAGGTAGTCCGACCGGCGCACGCTGAGCCGTACCTCCGACAGGGCCCGCACCGGGGGTTCGGTGGGGAACTCCTTGGTCAGCTCGTCGAGTTCGATGACCGGGGGATCGTCAGGCACTGTTCACCACCACCCGGTCGCCTTCCTCCAGGTCGCCGGTGACCTCGACCTTGCCGTCGGCGGTCAGCCCGGTGCGGACCTCGACCTCCTTGGTCTGGTCGGGCGCGACCTCGACCTGCACGCGGGGCCGGCCGTCGGCTGCGGTGATCACCGCGGCGACCGGCACGACCAGCACCGGCTTGTCGGTGGCGCCGACGGTGATCCGGACGGTGACCGTCGCGCCGGACAGGCCCTTGAGGCCCTTCATCGAGTCGGGCGTGATCAGCACCGGCTCGGAGCTGAGCGGGCCCTCCTCCTCCTGCTGCTGCGGCTTGTCCTCGGCGGCCAGCTCGGCCTTGTCGCCGACGGCGGTCACCGTGCCGGGCAGCTTGCGTCCGGACTCGGTCTCGATCTCCGCCGTCAGGCCCTCCTTGAGCAGGTCGGACTCGGTCACGTCCACCGAGCCGCTGACCACGAAGGAGGAGCTGGTCACCGTGGCGAAGGCCTTGTCCACGAGCTCGCCGGCCTTCACCCCGGCCTTGTGCAGCCGCGCGGGCAGCTTCGGCAGGAAGACCACCTCGCCGGGCGGGATCGTGGTGCCGTGCGTGCGCGAGAACTCGGCCAGGAGGGCCCGCGCGGCCGACAGGTCCCGCTTGGCGTTGGCCACCTTGAGCCTCACCGGCGACAGCTCCCGCGCCTGCCGCAACGCCTGCTCGGCACTGGCATGGGCCTCCTCGGCGACCCGGACGGCCTTGCGCAGCTCGGTCAGCCGCTTGGCGCGCGCCAGCCGGGCCTCCTCCCGCGCCCGGCTCAGCGCCGCCCGCGCGGAGGCCAGATCGGCGCGGGCGTTGGCCAGCTTGAGGTCCAGCAGGCTGGTGTCCACCGGCGTCGGCTGCGGCGCGGGCGTCGTCGTGGCCGCCGGCGTCGGCTGGGTCAGGGCCGCCGCCAGCTCCTGCTCCGCCGCCAGCACCTTCTCCTCAGCCGCCCGTACGGCTGCCGCCGCCGCCTCCAGCTTGGCCTCGTCCTCCGGGGTGTACTCCTGCTCCTCGGCGGTCGCCAGCGCCTTCTCCGCCTCGCGCAGGTCCTGCTTGGCGTTGTCCAGCTTGAGCTTGAGCGGCACCACGTCGTGCCCCCGGTCGAGCTCCTTGCGCTGGGTCAGCAACGTCTCCTCGGCGGCCTGGACCGCCTTGCGCAGCGTGTCGAGCTGCTGGCGCTGCTCCAGGGTGGGCTGCTGGGCCTCGTAGCCGCGCCTGGCGTAGAACTTCCGCACCGCCGCGACCGTGGCCTGGTCGAACACCCCGGTCCTGGGCGCGCCGAAGCCCAGCTTGCGCAGCGCGCGCTGCAGTTGCCTGACGTCGGAGCCCTTGGCGCCCGGGGCCAGGGTGCGGTGCATCGGCACCTTGCCGGTGAAGGCGAAGACCGGGCGGCCGTTCACCTCCATGAGCACGCCGCCCTCCTTGACCCGGCCGGGCTGGGGAGCCCGGGTGGCGCGCTGGGCGGTGTCGCTGCCGCCGACCACCCCGGCGAGCGTCACCGGGAGCGGCGAGCCGTACTCCATGGTTCCGGCGACGACGACGGTGCTGACCAGCTTGCGGCGCTCGACCGGGGCGGTGACCAGCGACGGCTTGGGCGGCGTGCGCAGCGCGGCCTCGTCGGCGGGCGAGCGCAGGCGGGTGCTGACCACCCAGCCGCCGGCCGCGACCAGTAAGACGGCGGCCAGGACGAGCAGCAGCTTGACGCGTCGCGATCGCATCTCAGACGCGCACCAGCCCGTACTTGTCGAGGATCACGGCGTAGAGCCCGTTGTAGACCGGGTTGAAGGCGGCGAAGAAGTCCTTGCCGCACTCCAGGTCGTCCATGGCGACCTTGATCTCCTTGTCCAGCAGCGGCCGGGCCACGGCCGGCGGCACCTGGGGGAACTTCGAGGGGTCCTTGGGGTCGCCGTACTCGGCGATGAGCGCGTCGTACTCGGGGCTGAAGTGCTCCCAGACCCACGAGGTCAGCTCGCTGGGCTTGGTGCGCCGGATCGGGTACCCCTTGCCTTTGAGACACTCGGCGTAGGCCGCCGCCAGCTCGACGAACCTGGCGTCGCCGTCGACCTGGGCGTTGATCCGCTGCGTCTCCTTGTCCATGAGCTCGTAGTAGGCGAGCTGCGACTTGACGCTGATGCCGAAGACCTCCCGGACCGCGGTCACGAAGCACGCCTCCTTGGCCTGGTCGTAGGACTCGGCCTGGGCCGCGGAGAGCGAGTCGCGGATGGCCACGTTGGGGTTGGCCTCGGCGGGCATCACCTTCTGGCCGCCGGGCAGCTCGTTCGGGTAGACCCAGACGGAGAAGATCTGCAGGCCGAGCTTGGCGCGGATCTCCTTCATCGCCTCGTAGTCGCCGTTGTCGGCGCGCTTGCTGACCTCGGCCTGCACCCGCGGGGTCGAGATCGCCACGTACTTGAAGCCCTTCCGCTTCATGCAGTCGGCGATCACGGCTTCACGCTCGCGGCGCTTGTCGTTGACCGTGGTCGCGGTGATGCTCGGCGCGGGGGCTGCGCTCCCTCCGGTCCCGCTGGGGGCGGCGGCGCAGCCGGCGAGCAGCGCCAGGCCCAGCGCGCCGCTGACGATCAGTCGGGTGGACACAGAGGGTGCTCCGGTTCAGAGGGGGTGCGGGAGTTTTCCGGCAGGCCGGACAGAGCTCGCGCCGGCGGAGGCGGATCTCAGGTCAGAATGCGCAGATGGCCCCCAGCGTGCGGCTGGTGACCAGGGCGGCGGCCTGCTGCATGCGCCGGGCCTCGGCCGCCACCAGGCCGCTGCCCTCGGGGGTGATGCGGAAGTAGCGTCGCCGGCGGCCGTTGACCACCTCTTCGCGTTCGACCACGATCACGCCGTGGGCGGCCAGCCGGTCGAGCGCGCCGTACAGCGTGCCGACGGCGAGCACGACCCGGTCGTGGGTGAGCGCGGCGACCCGTTTGAGGATGGCGTGCCCGTGGAGCGGGCCGTCCAGGAGTGCGGCGAGCACGTAGTACGTCTGCTCGCTCATGGCGGCGGCATCCCTGGGCATGGCGGCACGATATTCCGTTTCGCGGAGTATCGTCAAGGGCCGGGCTCAGTCGAGCGCGTGCCTCCGCTGCCGGTACGGCACCGCCGCCGCGGCGAAGGTCATGAACCCGAGCAGCCCCCAGTACCCGAGGTGCTGCCCGGTCAGGTCGCTGAGGTGCTGGGCCATCTCGGTGGAGACGGCGACGAGGTAGAGCGCCCCGCCGAGCGCCCAGCGCGGGTCGCGGGCGAGGTAGCCGGCCCACACGCCGGCCCCCAGCAGGGCCGCCTCCAGGATCAGCCGGCTGAGGCTGAGCGGGTAGCCGAGGTCGCGGTCCATCCACTCCGGCCCCATCCAGGCCAGCGCCGGCGCCAGCGCCAGCCACCAGCCGGAGCGCACGTGCCCGGCCCGCCGGGAGGCGAGTGCGATCAGGCCCACCGCCACCAGCACGTAGGTCGCGCTCACCGCGAACGGCGTGGTCGACCTGAACAGCGGCTGGTCGGTGAGCAGGTCGGGATAGACCGGCAGCAGGGTGAGCTCGAAGAACTGCTGCCCGTCGGAGATCGTGAAGGCTTTGACGCCGGTCAGCGCCACCAGGGGCAACGCGATCAGGTGATGGCCGCGCAGCACGGCCAGGAGCGCGGCCAGCGAGAGGGCCGTCCAGATCGGGACCGACCCGGTGTAGGGCAGGAACGCCGCCGCCTGCGCCACCATGATCGCGGTGAGGCCCAGGTGCAGCCCGTCCCACCACGGGTTGGTGCGCGTGTTCGCCCGCACCCTGGCCTGCACCCCGCCGACGACCAGACCTGCGCACTCGCGGGCCGCGGGCAGCGTGCGGCCGGGTTCCGCGGTCTCCAGCAGGACGTCGAGTAACTCGTCGCCGTGCGCGTCCCGGTAGTCGGCGGGATAGAACCGCAACATCGCGCGGTAACGCCGCTCCAGGCGCGTCATGCGAATTTTCGGTTCATGACCAGGGAGGCGGCTTCCATCATCCGCCGCGCCTCCGCCTCCAGCAGGGCCCGGCCGGTGTCACTGATCCGGAAGTAGCGCCGCCCGCGCCCGTTGACGACCTCCTCGCGGTCGACCACGATCACGCCGCGGTCACTGAGCCGTTCGAGGATGCCGTAGAGCGTGCCGACCGACGGCTTCACCCGGCCGCCGGACAGCCCGGTGACCACCTTCATGATCGCGTGACCGTGCAGCGGTCCGTCCAGGAGCGCGGTCAGCACGAAGTACATGGGCTCGCTGACTTCGTCGGTACCCCTCGGCATGTCGCTGAACATAACACGCGTCCCGCGGGGGCGCAGGAGCGCTCAGGCGGGCCGCCGGGGCTGGAAGAGCCAGGCGTCGAAGAGGCTGTCGAGCTGCTTGCCGGACCGCTTCTCGGCCAGCGCCACGAACTGCTCGGTGCTGACGTGCCGGTGCCGGTTGGTGGTCGCCCACTCCTTGACCAGCTTGAAGAAGACCTGGTCGCCGACGGCCTTGCGGAGCGCGTGCAGAGTCATGCCCCCGCGGGTGTAGACCGACTCGTTGAACAGGTCGCCGGGCCGGGCCTTGCCGGGCGGGTAGGCCCACATCGGGTCGGAGGCCGGCCGGGCGCGGAAGCCGGCGAAGATGGTCTCGGCGGTGCTCCGGCCGCTGTGCTCCGACCAGAGCCACTCGGCGTAGGTGGCGAAGCCCTCGTTGAGCCACAGGTCGCGCCAGCGCTTGATGGTCAGCGAGTTGCCGAACCACTGGTGGGCCAGCTCGTGCGCGACGATCGACTCGTCGGGGTCGAAGCCGCCGTACATCGGCTTGGTCTGGTTCTCCAGCGCGTACCCGGCCGGGAAGTCGTCCACCACGCCGCCGGTGGAGGAGAACGGGTAGGGGCCGAAGACGGTGGCCCAGTAGTCGGTGATCTTCCCGGTGTTGGTGTGGAGCCGGTCGAGCGCGGAGCGGAAGCGCGGGTCGGCCGCGGCCAGGTTGGGGATGCCGGCCGGGGTCCTGCCCTGGCGCAGCTCGAACTTGCCGAGCGTCATCGTGGCCAGGTAGGTCGCCATCGGGTGCCGCTCGCGCCAGTGGTAGGTGGTCTTGCCGCCGGAGGTCGCCGCGGGCCGGCTCATCTCGCCGTTGGCCAGCGCCACCAGCCCCTTGGGCACGGTGATCTCGAAGTCGAAGCGCGCCTTGTCGGCCGGGTGGTCGTTGGCCGGGAACCAGGTCTTGGCGCCGTTGGGCTCGCAGGTGACGAAGGCGCCGTCCTGGGTGGGGATGAAGCCGTAGGTGCCGAGGTTGCTGGAGTCCTTCACCGGCTGGGGGCGCCCGGAGTAGGTGATCACGGTGGTGAAGCGGGCGCCGTCGGCGATCGGGGCGGCGGGCACGATGGTCAGCTCGTCGCCCTTGCGGTCGAACGTGGCCTTGGCTCCGTCCACGCTCACCTGGTCGACGGTCAGCCCGGCCAGGTCGAGGTTGAAGCGGCTCAGCGCCTGCTTGGCGCTCGCCTGGACGGTCGCGGTGCCGGTGAGGAAGCGCCGGCCCGGGTCGTAGCCGAGCTTGAGCCCGTAGTGGGCGACGTCGTAGCCGCCGTTGCCGTCGAGGGGGAAGTCGCGGTCGCCGATGCCCGGCGCGCCGGCGTCCTGCACCGGGGGGCGGGCGGCGGGGGTGGGCGCGGCGCTCCCGCCTGAGGGAGAGCAGGCGAGCGCGCTCAGCAAGACGGTGACCACCGCGAGTGACCTCATGGAACAGGAAGCCTACGACAGGCGGGCCACTCGCTCAGGCATCTACGACGAGCGTCTTCGCCGCCTTGTCGTGCAGCGCCTGCTTGCGCTCGTCGAACAGGATCCAGCCGAGGTTGACCAGGCTGCCGATGCAGCACAGCCAACCCAGGACGACTTCCACGAACTGCCGCAAAGCGGCTTGACCGACGCCGACCGGCACCCCGGTGACGTCCACCACCCGGATGCCGAAGGCCTTCTTGCCGACCGTCTGGCCGTTCCAGAACGAGTGCAGCAGCCAGTAGTAGAGGAAGGAGATCACCCCGGCGGCGAAGACGTGCTCGACCGGGACCCGCTCCCAGATCCCCAGGCTCTCGTTCCAGACGTCCCGGTAACTGGTCCAGCTGAACGGCGAGGAGACGATCCCCACGATGATCATGTCGAGGATGCCTGCGAAGAGCCGCCGCCAGCGACCCGCGAGTGGTGCCATGTCGCCAAGATCACCATTCGCGGGTCAAGGGAAACCCGGCGATTCCTACAGGTTGCCGCGACGCTCCTGCTCGCGCTCGATCGCCTCGAACAGGGCCTTAAAGTTGCCCTTGCCGAAGCCGAGCGAGCCGTGCCGCTCGATCAGCTCGAAGAAGACGGTCGGCCGGTCCTGCACCGGCTTGGTGAAGATCTGCAGCAGGTAGCCGTCCTCGTCGCGGTCCACCAGGATCTTGCGCTTCTTGAGCTCCTCGATCGGCGCCCGCACCTCGCCGATCCGGGCGCGCAGCTCCGGGTCGTCGTAGTAGGAGTCGGGGGTGTCCAGGAACTGCACGCCCGCCGCCCGCATGTGGTCGACGGTGGTGAGGATGTCGTTGGTGGCCAGCGCGATGTGCTGCACGCCCGGACCGCCGTAGAAGTCGAGGTATTCGTCGATCTGCGACTTCTTCTTGCTGATCGCCGGCTCGTTGAGCGGGAACTTGACCTTGCGGGTGCCGTCCGCGACCACCTTCGACATCAGCGCCGAGTACTCGGTCGCGATGTCGTCGCCGACGAACTCCGCCATGTTGGTGAAGCCCATGACGTGCCGGTAGAACTCCACCCACTCGTCCATCTTGCCGAGCTCCACGTTGCCGACGCAGTGGTCGACCGCCTGGAACAGCCGCCCGTTCTTGACGTCGGGCGCCGCCACGAGCGGCTTCGCCGGGACGTAGCCGGGCAGGTAGGCGCCGGAGTAGTTGGACCGGTCGACCAGCGTGTGCCGCGTCTCGCCGTAGGTGGCGATGGCCGCGAGCACGACCTTCCCGTTGTCGTCCTCGATCGTGTACGGCTCCGCCAGCCCGCGGGCGCCCTGCGCGACCGCGTGCGCGTAGGCGGCCTCCACGTCGGGCACCTCGATCGCCAGGTCGATGACGCCGTCGCCGTGCTCGGCCACGTGCCGCGCCAGCCAGGTGCCGGGCCGGATCGAGGAGCGGAACTCGAACCGGGCGCTGCCGGAGGTCAGCACGTAGGCCGCCTCCTCCCGGCTGCCGTTCTCCGGGCCTCGGTAGGCCACCAGCTTCATGCCGAAGGCGGTCGAGTAGTAGTGGGCGGCCTGCTTGGCGTTGCCCACCGCGAAGACCACCGCGTCCATGCCGTTCACCGGAAAGTTGTCGCTCATAGGGCCAACGATTCATTTTGATGGGCGGGTTGTGCAACAGTTGCCTAAATGAGTGGACAATGTGCCCATGACGATCGACGAGCTTGACGCCAAACTGCTCAATCTGCTCGCCGCCGAGCCGAGGCTCGGCGTGCTGGAGTCCTCCCGGCGGCTCGGCGTCGCGCGTGGAACGGTGCAGGCCCGGCTCGACCGGCTGGCCGCCCGCGGGGTGATCACCGGCTACGGGCCGGACGTCTCGACGCAGGCGCTCGGCTACGACGTCACCGCCTTCGTCACCATGGAGATCCGGCAGCTCGCCGGGCACGACCCGGTCGCCGACCGGCTCGCGCTCATCCCCGAGGTGCTGGAGGTGCACACCATCACCGGCGGCGCCGACCTGCTGTGCCGGGTGGTCGCCCGGTCCAACGCCGATCTGCAGCGGGTCATCGACCAGATCGTGGAGATCCCGGGGGTGCTCAGGACCTCCTCCACCATCGTGCTCGACACGCCCGTGCCGTACCGGATCCAGCCTCTGGTCAGCGACGTTCCGCGCCGCCGTACGAGCTGAGCACCGTTACCCCTCGTTTATCCTTTCGCCACACAGTAGTGATCGGGGGGGTTTGCGCGTGCGGTTGCCGAAACGCCGGGTGGTTCGCTGGATACTCATCGTCATGGGGGCCGGCCTGGTGACGGGGCTCGGGCTGTTCGCCGTGGCGTGGGCGATGACCCCGATCCCCGACAGCACGCAGAAGCAGGCCACCGCGCAGGGCTCGGTGATCTACTACCGCGACGGCAAGACCGTGCTGGCCCAGCAGGGTGTCAACCGCAAGAACGTGCCGCTGGCCAAGGTGCCGCAGCACGTGCGCGACGCGGTGATCGCCGCCGAGAACCGCTCGTTCTACGACGACAGCGGCGTCTCGGTGAAGGGCACCGCCCGCGCCCTGTGGTCCACGGTCACCGGGCAGCAGCTCCAGGGCGGCTCCACCATCACCCAGCAGATGGTCCGCAACTACTACAGCGGCCTGAGCCAGGAACGTTCCGTGGTGCGGAAGTTCAAGGAGATCCTCATCTCCCTCAAGGTCGACCAGTCCAAGTCCAAAGACTGGGTGCTGGAGCAGTACCTCAACACGATCTACTTCGGCCGCGGCGCCAACGGCGTCCAGGCCGCCGCGCAGGCCTACTTCGGCAAGAACGTCGAGCAGCTCAGCACCGCCGAGGGCGCCTACCTCGCCGCGGTCATCCAGCAGCCCAGCCGCTTCGCCGACCCCAAGGGCGACGAGCTGGCCGCCGCCAAGGCCCGCTGGCAGTCGGTGATCGACGCCATGACGCAGACCAGGGCGCTCACCCGCGAGCAGGCCGCCGCCGAGACCTTCCCCACGCTCAAGGCGCCCAAGAAGCCCTTCGAGCTCAAGGGCCAGGGCCAGTACATGCTCGACCAGGTGCGCGCCGAGCTCAACCGGCGCGGCTACACCGACGAGGACATCAACGGCGGCGGGCTCCGGGTCGTCACCACCTTCGACAAGAGCCTCATGGCCGCCGCCGAGCGCGCGGTCAAGAGCGTGCTGCCGGCCGGCACGCCCAAACAGGTCCGCACCGGCCTGGCCGCCGTCGATCCCGCCACCGGCGAGGTCGTCGCCTTCTACGGTGGGCGCGACACCGACAACCAGTACGACAACGCCTTCTCGGCCAAGGTGCAGGCCGGCTCGACCTTCAAGGCCTACACGCTGGCCGCCGCGCTCGACAACGGCTTCACCCTCCAGTCGCGGGTGGACGGCAACTCGCCCATGCGGGTCGCCGGGGCGCGCATCCCCAACTCCGGCGGCGCCTCCTACGGCCAGGTCACCCTGGTCAGAGCCACGCAGAGCTCGGTCAACACCGCCTTCGTCGACCTCGGCCAGCAGGTCGGCCTGGACAAGGTGGTCAAGGTCGCCCAGGCGGCCGGGCTGCCCGCCGAGCAGCTCCGCCCGCACGCCTCGGCCGCCACCCTGCCGCTCGGCGTCGCCTCGGTCAGCGCCGTCCAGAACGCCTCCGGCTTCGGCGCATTCGCCAACAACGGCGTCCACGTCGAGGCGCACGTCGTGCGCTCGGTCACCGACTCCAAGGGCCGCAAGGCGACCATCACGCCCACCCGCGCCACCGTCGTCACCAAGCAGGCCGCCGCCGACACCACCTACGCGCTGGAGCAGGTCGTCACCTCCGGCACCGGCACCTCGGCCCGCCTGTACGACCGGCCGGTGGCCGGCAAGACCGGCACCACCGACGCCTCGGCCGCCGCCTGGTTCACCGGCTACACCCCGCAGCTCTCCACCGCCGTCAACCTCTTCCGCGACGACAACAAGACCGTCGTCGTCGGCGGCAGCGCGCAGTACGGCGGGCAGATCCCCGCCCAGATCTGGCGGGCCTTCATGAGCGAGGCGATGGACGGCAAGCCGGTCGTCCCCTTCCCCGAGCCCTCCACCCCGGTCTACTCCTACGACCAGGGCGACGACACGGGCCGCCAGGAGGAGACCCCGTCCCAGGACCCGTGGGAGGACGAGGACTTCTGGGAGGACGAGAACGGCGGCGCCCCCCAGGACCAGGACACCACCGAGATCACCCCCATCGTCCCCGACGCCCAGGGCGACGGCCCCACCGACCAGGCCCCGTCCGACCAGAACGACCAGAGCCCCGGCCAGAACGGCCAGAACCAGGGCGGCGACGACGGCCGCCAGGACTTCGGCCCACCCAGCCAGGACGACACCCCGTCCACGAGCCAGACCACACCCACCGGCTGACCCGGCCTCCGGCCGCTATCGTGGTCAGCCACGGGTTGGAGGGGCATGGCTAGTGTTTTCCTCAGCCACCGCGTCCCGGACGAGGACGCCGCGGTACGGCTGGCCACCGACTTACGCGGGCGTGGCCACGACGTCTGGCTGGACACCTGGGAGATCGGCCTGGGCGACTCCATCGTGGGCCGGATGAACGAAGGGCTGACCGGTTCGGCCTACGTCGTCCTGTGTTACTCCGATCACGGCGTCGCCACCCCGTGGATGAGCCGGGAGTGGATGTCGGCCCTGGCCCGCCAGCTCGACGGCGCGGGCGTCCGGGTCCTGCCGGTCCGGCTGACCGGCGGCTCGCCACCCGCGATCCTCGCCGACGTGAAGTACGCCGACCTCACCACGGACTGGGCGGGCGGCGTCGACGCCCTGCACCGGGCGCTCAGGTGAGCCGTGCGCGGACAACCTCTCTACATCGTGTGCGCCCAGGGCGAGGAACCGCTCGCCGAGCGGCTGGCCGAACCGCTGCGTGAGGCCGGCTACGAGGTGACGCACAGCGGCACCGTCGAGGTGGGGGAGTCGCACGTCGGCACGGCGGCGCGAGCACTGAGCTCCGGAGCGCCGATCGTGTTGTGCGCGACCACCCGCGCGGTCGGCAGCGCGTGGGCGCACCAGATCGTGAACGCCGGCCACTCCGACGGCGACAGCCGGGTCTTCGTCGTCCAGATGGAGAAGCAGGCCTACGTCGAGCAACTGGCCGTCCGCGCCAAGGTGGCCCGCTACCACGAGGACCCGGCCGCCGGCCTGCGTGACCTGCTCCAGGCCCTGGCCAAGCGCTTCCCGCCGGTCCCGGCCGCGCCGGACCCCGCCCCCGCCCGGCCGTCCGGCGGCAACGGCCAGTACCTCGACGAGCCCAGCCCGGCGGCGACCCCCGACCACCGCGCGATCGAGCGCTTCCGCGGGCAGCTTCGCGAGGAGGCCGTCGTCCGGTTGCCGGCCGCGCTGAGCCCGGCGGAGTTCCTCGCCCGCGCCGAGGTCTGGTCCGACGGGCGGCTGACCCGCGCCGGCGCCCTGCTGTTCGGCGTCAGCCCCACCGCCGCCTGCTCGTCGGCGATGGTGAAATGCGTGCGCTACTACGGTCTCGACCGCTCCGCGCGCCGCGACATCGAGGACTGCCTCGGTCCCCTGCCCGACCAGATCGTCGCCGCCCGCGCCTTCGTCGCCCGGCATGTACGGCGCGGCGAACGGCCCAGCGCCGAGCAGGCCGAGGCCGCCCCGGTCTACGACTACCCGATGATCGCGGTGCGCGAGGTGATCGCCAACGCGGTGGTCCACCGCGACTACTCCAGGGCCGAGGCCTGCGTGCACGTCCGGGTCTTCGACGACCGCCTGGAGATCAGCAGCCCAGGCGACTGGCTGGGCAAGGACCTGCCCGAGGGCGAGCCCCAGGAGCTGACCGGCTTCGACGGCCAGTCGCTCAAGCGCAACTACCGCCTGGCGCACCTGCTGTCGCTGGTGCGGCTGGTCGAGGGCGAGGGCAGCGGCATCCCGTCGGCGCTGCGCGACTGCCGCAGCGAGCGCAGCCCGACACCGGCCGTGGCGAAGGAGGGCGGCTTCATCACGGTCACCCTGTGGCCCTGCCCGCCCGAGGAGCCGCCCCCGGCCAAGTCCGCCGTCCCGCCCCTGCCCGCCGACCTGCCGCCGGGCACGCCGCACTTCGTCGGCCGCCAGGCCGAGCTGGACGCCCTGCTGGCCATGGACACGTCCGGTGCCGCGCCCCTCGTCACCGTGATCTCGGGGATGGGCGGGTCGGGCAAGACCGCCCTGGCCCTGCACTTCGCCCGGATCGCCCGCGAGCGCTTCCCTGACGGGCAGCTCTACGCCGACCTGGGCGGAGGCGACCGGTCGGACGTCGCCACGATCCTGCGGCGCTTCCTCCTGGCCCTCGGGGCGGACCCGGACACGCTGCCCGAGGACGTCCAGGAACGCGCGGCGCTCTTCCGCGGCCAGGTGGCCGGTCGCCGGATGCTGGTGCTCCTGGACAACGCCGGATCGGAGCAGCAGGTCCAGCCCCTGCTGCCGGGCACGCCGGGGCCCACGGTGCTCGTCACCAGCCGCCGGGGGCTTCCCGGGCTGGCCGCGAGCGTCGGCGCGCGACAGGTGAGCGTCGCCGACCTGCCCGCCGCGGAGGCCGTCGAGCTGCTGGCCCGGCGGCTGGAACCCGGCCGGGCCGAGGCCGAGCCGGAGGCGCTCGCCGAGCTGGCCCGGCTCTGCGGCCACCTGCCGCTGGCCCTGGCCATCGTGGCCGCCCGGGCGAGCGCCCAGCCGCTCCTCCCGCTGGCCGCGCTGGCCGACGACCTTCGCGACACCCGCGGGCGGCTGAACGAGCTGCAGGCCGGCGACCTGAACGTGCGGGCGGTGTTCTCGCTGGCCTACGGCACGCTCACCCCGGCAGCCGCGCGCATGTTCCGCCTGCTCGGCCTGCATCCGGGGCCGGAGTTCAGCGCCGCCGCCGCTGCGGCCCTCGCCGGGCTCGACCTGGCCGAAGGGCGGGCCGCGCTCCACGAGCTCCGTGCCGCCTCGCTCCTGGGCCAGGTCTCCGCCGACCGGTACCGCCTGCACGAGCTGCTCCGCAGCTACGCCCGGGAGGAGTCGCTGGCCGCCGACCACCCCGAGGAGCGACGCTCAGCCCTGCTCGGCATGCTCGACCACTACATCGAGCGCGTCTCGGCGGCCGAGCCGGAGTGGCTGCACCGGGAAAACCACATCGTGGTGTCCCTGGTGGCCATCGCCGCGGCGGAGGCCCTGGACGACCGGGTGGGCCTGCTGGCCCAGGGGATCACGCCCTACCTCGACCAGCAGGGCCGCTGGCGCGAGCTCCGTAACAGCCACGAGATCGCCCTGGCCGCCGCCGAACGCCTGGGCGACCACGCCGCCGTCGCCGACGCCCGGTCCGGCCTGGGGCTGGCCTACGCGCAGCTCGGCCGGTTCCAGCAGGCCGTCCAGTGCTTCACGCAGGCGCTCACGGGCTACGAGCGGCTGGGCGACCGGGGCGGGGCCGGACGCACCCGGCTCGTGCTGAGCGAGCTGCTGGAGCGCCACGCCGGGCGGGCCGAGGCCGCCTCCCATGCCGAACTGGCCCTGACCGCCTTCCGGGCCATCGGCGACCGGCACGGCGAGGCCCGGGCGCTCACCCAGACGGCCACGCTCCTGGCCGAGCAGGAACGCTACTCCGAGGCCCTCGCCCTGCTCGGCGCCGCGCTGGAGCTCTACCTCGACCTGAACGACGTCGCCGGTGAGGCGCGGGTGCTGGAGGAGCTGGGGCAGCTCCTCCAGCACCGCGGCGAGCCGGCCGAGGCGCTGGACCACTACGGCCGCGCCTTGGTCCTCTTCGAGGAGACCGGCGACCGGTACCGCGAGGCGGTCACGCTCGGCCGGGTGGGCGACCTGCGCGCCGAGACCGGCGCGGCGGCCCAGGCGCGCCAGGCGTGGCGGCGGGCCCACGACCTGCTCGCCGAGTTCGGCGACCCGGAAGCCGAGGTGCTCCGGTCGAAGCTGGGGGACGAGGGCCGGTCTCCGGACGAGTGGCCGACGATCGTGGCGATCGAGGCCCGGGGGATCCCCGGCCGCAGGCAGACGAGCCTGGTCCGCTCGGCCTTCACCCGCGCGGGCATCGCGTTGAACGCATGCCGCCTGGTGGAGCACGAGGACGGCCTGCTGATCCTCGCGCCCGGCGAGCTGCCCAAGGCGCCCTTCGCCGAGGCGCTGGCGCGGGAGCTGGCCTGGGTCTGGACCGGCCCGAGGGGCTCGGCGCTGCGGGTCGCCGTGCACGCGGGCGAGGTGCGCGAGACCGACGACGGACCGGCCGGCTCCGCGCTCGCCTACACCCGGCTGCTGGCCGCCGGGGTCCCGGCGATCGAGGGGACGATGTCGTTCGTGTTGTCCCCCTGGTTCTACGAGCACGTGGCGCAGCCGGGCGGGTACGGCCTGGTCTCCCTGCCGCTGAAGCAGGCCGAGGCGACGGCGTGGCGACAGTGCTTCCCGGAGGACGTCTGACCTCAGCCGCCCGAGGTCAGCGGCGTAGTTCGGCGCGTAGGTCCTCCGGGGTGGTGACCGGCAGGCGGCAGGCGAAGTTCCGGCACACGTACGCCGCCGGGGCGCCGTCCACCGGGGTGCGGCCCTCCAGGAGCGGCACCGCGCCCGGTCCGGTGGCCAGCACGAGGGGGACGCCGGACAGCAACGCCGCGCGCTGTAGGGCACGGGTGCGCGGGTCGGCGGGGTCGCCGACGATCGCCACCTCGACCGGGCCGGCCTGGGCGGCGACGGCGACGGCCAGGCCCCAGCCGGCGAAGCGGGCGTGCCCGCGGGCGAGCACCGAGACGGTGGCCAGGGCCGCGAGCGCGGCTTCACGGTGGCGTGGGGAGCCGGTCAGCGCCGAGTAGGTCAGCAACGCGCCGGCGGCGGCGAACTGGCCCGAGGGGGTGGCGTTGTCGGTCGGGTCCTGGGGCCGCTGGAAGAGCCGCTCGGCGTCGTCGGCGGTGTCGTAGAAGCCGCCCTCCCCGTCGGCGAAGTGCTCCAGGACCACCTCCAGGAGCGCCCCGGCCAGCTCGTACCAGCGCGGCTCGCCGCTCACCCCGAAGAGGGCGAGCAGGCCCTCGGCCAGGTCGGCGTAGTCCTCCAGCACGCCGGCGTTGTGGCCGGCGCGGCCGTCGCGGGAGGTGCGGACCAGCCGGCCGTCCCGCCAGTGCACCTCGTCGAGCAGGCGGGCCGCCGCGGTGGCGGCGTCGATCAGGTCGGGGCGGTCGAAGAGCAGGCCGGTCTCGGCGAGCGCCGCGATGGCCAGGCCGTTCCAGGCCGCGACCACCTTGTCGTCACGGCCGGGCCGGACGCGGAGCTCGCGGGCGGCCAGCAACGCCTGCCGTACGCGGTCGTAGCGGGCGCGGTCGCCGGGGTCGGCGAGGAGCTGGAGCACCGAGGAGCCGTGCTCGAAGGTGCCGGTGACCTCGAACAGCTCGGCCGCCCAGGCGCCGTCCTCGGGCCCAAGTACCTCGGTGAGCTGCTCGGGCGTCCAGACGTAGAAGCGGCCCTCCTCGCCCTCGCTGTCGGCGTCGAGCGCCGAGGCGAAGCCGCCCTCGGGCGTGCGCAGCTCGCGCAGCAGCCAGTCGGCGGTCTCCAGGGCGACCCGCCTGGCCAGCGGGTCGCCGGTCACGGCCCACCAGTGGCTGTAGACGCGCAGCAGGAGCGCGTTGTCGTAGAGCATCTTCTCGAAGTGCGGCACGACCCACTCGGCGTCCACGCTGTAGCGGGCGAAACCGCCGCCGAGCTGGTCGTACAGCCCGCCGCGCGCCATCCGCTCCAGCGTGGCCCCGCTCATCTCCCGCTCGCCGTACCGCAGCAGGAACTCCAGCGCCATGGACGGCGGGAACTTGGGCGCGCCCCCGAACCCGCCGTTGACCCCGTCGAACGCCGACCCCAGATGCTGTACGGCAAGCTCCAGCGTCTCGGCGGTGGGCGCCGGCCCCTTGGGCAGCGCGGTGCCGGCGTTGAGCACCTCGACGACCTTGGCGCCCTGCTTGAGCACCGAGTCACGGTCGTCGGTCCAGGTCTGGTGCACGGCGACGAGCAGCCGCTGGAACTGCGGCCGGGGGAAGTAGGTGCCGCAGTAGAACGGGTCGCCGCCGGGCGTGGCGAAGACCGTCATCGGCCAGCCGCCCTGCTGGATCATCGCCTGCGTCGCGGACATGTAGACCGCGTCCACGTCGGGCCGCTCCTCGCGGTCGACCTTGATGTTGACGAAGAAGGTGTTCATCAGCTCGGCGGTGGCCGGGTCCTCGAAGCTCTCGTGAGCCATGACATGACACCAGTGGCACGCGCTGTAGCCCACGCTGATCAGCAGGGGGACGTCGCGCTCGCGGGCGGCCTCGAAGGCCTCGGGCCCCCATTCGTACCAGTCGACGGGATTGTCGGCATGCTGGAGGAGGTATGGGCTCGTGGCGTTCCGCAACCGGTTCACCGGTTCAGCCTAACCAGGCCGTCGCGGGCCGGGGTATGCCGACATCCGGGGGTCAGGGCGTAGTCTCCGTGAGCGTGGACCTCGATTACGTGTGCGCGCACGCCGGCCGTTCCCCGCTGGCGCTGACCAGGCGGGACGTGGCCAGGGCGCTGCTGGCCGTACCGTCGGGGGTGGCGCTGGTGGCGCTGCCCGACCTGCGCAAGGAGCTGCTGGCGGCGGGCAACCCGCTGTCGGTCACGTTCTGGGAGAGCGCCAAGGCCACGCTGAGCTCGATCGAGGCGGGCCAGGCCACCGTGGGGGACGTGCAGCGGTGGCTGGAGGCGACCGGCACGGAGCCGATCCTGCTGACCTCCACCTACTTCCTGTGGCCGGAGGAGGACGAGCGCGGCCCGGTGGCCGAGGAGATGCACGCCCGGCTGGTCGCGGAGCTGGAGGCGCTGGTCGAGGCGGGCACGATCGACCCCGACGCGCTGGCACGCGGCGAGGGGACGGCCCGGCGGACCTACGAGCAGGTGCAGGAGGCGTGGCTGAACACGCCGCTGCCGGACGGCCGCGTCCCCGAGCACGTCGTCGCCGAGGAGCAGGACGCCGAGCTGATGGCGGGCTGGGACGAGCAGGAGGAACTGGCGCTGAGCGAGCTGCGCCGCATCCTGGACGAGCTGCCGGCCCGGCCCGGACGGCCGCAGGCGGCGCTGGAGGCCGCGGCTAGCAGGCTGCGGCAGGTGCTGGACTTCCCCGGCTACCCGGGCAACGTGCTGCGGGCGTGCGCGGGCTTCGACGACCGGGCGGTGCCCGAGGGGGCCGAGGAGCTGTGGCTGGCGGTCACCGCCGGGGTGGCCGGGCCGATCTCCGACCTGCCGGAGGAGGACGACGACCCCGAGGAGTTCGGGCGCCTGGACGAGGAGCTGACGCCGGAGGACGAGGCGCTGGCCGCGCTGTGTTCGATCTCGCACGCCGACTGGCTGGCCGTGGTGGCGGCGCTGGCGCGGCTCGGGCCGGGCACGCCCGCCTCGCCCGAGCGGCTGGCCCGGCTGGTGGCCGACTCCGTGGACGTGGAGCAGGCCGACGACGAGCCGGACGACGTGGAGACGCTGGAGGGACTGTTCGTCCAGGTGGTCGCGCTCTGGGCGCACCTGGGCGTGGTGGACGAGGACGAGGCGCTCACCCCGCTGGGCTGGTGGGGCCTGCCCGCCGCGCTGGAGCGCGCCTGGTCGCCGGAGTGAGCCTCAGGCCGGGGCGAGCAGGTCCTTGTACTCCGGGTGCCGCTCGATGAACCGCGAGATGTACGGGCACAGCGGCCGGACGGTGAGGCCCGTGTCGCGCGAGACGTCGAGGGCGTGCTTGACCAGCTTGCCGGCCAGCCCCTGCCCCTCGTGCTCCGGGAAGACCTCCGTGTGCGTGAACACCACGGTCGTGCCTCGGAGCTGGTACTCGGCGAAGCCGGCGAGCTCCCCGTCCAGGGTGATCTCGAACCGGCTCCGCTCGGGGGCGTCGGTGACTTCCAGGCCCATGTCAGTCCTTGTCGAGGTCGGCTTCGCGCGGAACTTCGATCTTCGCCATCTGCTTGTTCATCGACTTGATGAGGAAGTAGAGGGCGACGCCGATGAGCGCCACGACCAGGAAGGCGATGACCCCGGGGCCGTACGGGCTGTTGGCAACGCTGCTGTTCACCCTTCCAGACTACTCAGCCCTGGAGAGCTCCTCACAGTGGATGCCCGCGAACAGGTCGCCCTCGGGCAGGTCGGTGTCGACCAGCGAGCGCGCCAGGTGGTAGTCCTCGGTCGGCCAGATCTCCTGCTGCAGTTCGCGCGGGCAGGAGAAGAACCAGCCGTCCGGGTCGATCTGGGTGGCGTGCGCCAGCAGGGCGTTGTCGCGCTGCTCGAAGTAATCGGCGCAGGGCACGCGGGTGGTCACCGGCCACTTCTGCGGGCGGTCCTCCCAGCGGGCGATCCAGTCGGCGTACGGCGAGCCGATCCCGCGCTCGGTCATGGCCTCGTGCAGGGCCTCGAACCGGGCCTTGGTGAAGCCCATGTGGTAGTAGAGCTTGAGCGGCTGCCACGGCTCGCCGGTGCCCGGGTAGCGGTCGGGGTCGCCGGCCGCCTCGAACGCCTCGACCGAGACGCGGTTGGTCATGATGTGGTCGGGGTGCGGGTAGCCGCCGTCGTCGTCGTAGGTGATGATCACGTGCGGGCGGAACTCACGCACCGCGGCGATCAGCGGGGCGGCCGCCTTCTCCAGCGGCTGCAGGGCGAAGCAGCCCTCGGGCAGCTCCTCCTCCTCGCTCTCCGGCAGGCCGGAGTCGATGAAGCCCATGAACTGCTGCTTCACGCCCAGGATCTCGCGCGCCCGCTCCATCTCCAGCCGGCGGACCTCAGCGATGTTGGCCACGACCTCGGGGCGGTCCATCTTGGGGTTCAGCACCGAGCCCCGCTCGCCCCCGGTGAGCGTACAGACCAGCACGTCCACGCCTTCCGCGACATAGCGTGCCATCGTCGCGGCGCCCTTGCTCGACTCGTCGTCGGGGTGCGCGTGGACTGCCATCAGTCTCAGGGGTGCACTCACAGTTGGGATCCTCAGATAGTTTCACATCGGGCGTCGGGCGCAGGGGCAAGACCCCCGCGGGCGACAATTGTCTCGGATAACGCCGAGGAAGTGCAGGGAGATTCCGCCATGGCCACCAGAGATGTCGAGAACGGTCCAGTTCTCGGCACCCCCGACGACTTCCCCGACCGGCCGCAGCGACAAGGACGCCTGGTCGTGCACGTCGTCATCGGGGTGCTGGTGGCGATCTTCATGGGCGGATGGGGGTATGTGGTCTGGATCGCGACCGGCGACGCCGGCGTGCCGAGCCGGGTGCTCACGTTCAACGTGAAGGCGCCCGACCGCGCCGAGATCACCTTCGCCCTCACCAAGCCCGACGAGCGCACGGCCCGCTGCCGGATCCAGGCCCTGGACAAGAACCACGTGGAAGTCGGCAGCAAGGAAGTAACGATTGCCGCTGGTGAGGGTATGAACCAACTCAAGGAGAGCCTGCAGACCAGTGCTCAGGCGTCTTCCGTCCACATCCAGTACTGCAATCTCGTATAGTGAGACATTTGGGGAAGCGATCGAACGGCTGACTTGTTAGCCTTTCGCAATTCAGCGGACCCAACTGACAGGGCCCCCTAGGCAAGCAAGGAGAACCCGTGGCCGACTCGCGCGATGAGAACGTCACCTGGCTGACGCAGGAGGCGTACGACCGCCTGAAGGCGGAGTACGAGCACCTCTCGGGCCCCGGGCGCGTCGACATCGCCAAGAAGATCGAGGCCGCCCGCGAGGAGGGCGACCTGAAGGAGAACGGCGGCTACCACGCCGCCAAGGACGAGCAGGGCAAGATGGAGGCCCGCATCTTCCACCTCCGGCAGATCCTCGACAACGCCAAGGTCGGCGAGGCCCCCACCACCGAGGGCGTGGTGGGCCCCGGCATGACCGTCACCATCCGGTTCGAGGGTGACGAGGACGAAGTCACCTTCCTGCTGGCCTCCCGCGAGGAGAGCGGGGCGCCGATCGACGTCTACTCGCCCAAGTCCCCCCTCGGCGCGGCGATCAACGGCAAGAAGATCGGCGAGCGGGCGACCTACGCCATGCCCAACGGCCGCCAGAACACGGTCGAGATCCTCGAGGCTGTGCCGTACGTCGGCAACTGACCCCAGAAGAACGGATCCGCCGGGCCCCCTTAGGCCCGGCGGACTTTTCGCATGGGATCAGGGGGGACCTGGCCTATCTGTTCCGCCGTTTCCGCCGGCGTCCCCCCGAGCCCGTCCCGCAGCCGCTGCCCTACTGGGGCGCTCCGCCGCCGCAGCCGCCCCGCCGGCGTGACCACCGGCGGTTCGTGCCCTACATCGCCGGCACGCTGACCGCCGTCCTCATCGTCGACCTCCTGCTGCTGTACGGCCCGGCGGCCCCCGAGCCCGAGCGCGTGGCGCAGCAACGGCCACGGACCTCACCGGCCGCCGAGATCGTCCAGCCGCCCCCGTCGCGCCCGGCCGTCGCCCCGCTGGGGGAGCTGCGCAAGCCCAACCTGTTCGTGGTGACGCGCAAGCCGTTCACCATGGACCAGCTCCGCAAGGTCGCCGCCCAGCGCGGCGTGCGCGCGCTGGAGCTGGCCGACGCCGCCGCGGTGACCATCGACGGCAAGCGGGTGCAGACGCTCGGCATCGACCCCTCGACCTTCCGCGCCTTCACCCCCAAGGTCACCGCCTCCTCCGACGCGTTGTGGAGCACGGTGGCCGCGGGGGACATCGCGGTCTCCTTCGTGCTGGGCACCGACGGCGGCCTCACCCTGCGCCGCAAGGTCCGCGGCCCGCAGGGTCCGCTGCGGGTGGGCGCCTACGCCACCACCGGGCTGGGCGCGGTCGACGCGCTCGTCTCCAAGCGCACCGCGCGTGACCTCGGCCTGCCGCGCGACAACGCGCTCATCGTCAGCGCGCCCGAGACCGACTCCGCGGCGCTGCGCCGCAAGCTGCTGCGCCTGCTGCCCAGGGGCACGCAGATCGCCACGGTCAACCCGGTCGCGCCGCCCACCGCCACGCTCCAGGTCACCCCGCTCATGTCGGTCTCGCAGCTCCAGACCGCGTTGCAGGCCGCGTACGGCAAGCTCGGCCGCCCCTACGTCTGGGGCGCGGAAGGGCCCGACAGCTTCGACTGCTCCGGCCTGGTGCAGTGGGCCTACGCGCAGGCCGGGATCAAGATGCCGCGGGTGACCCACCAGCAGTGGGTCGCCGGGCCGCAGATCCCGCTGGCGCAGGCCCAGCCCGGCGACCTCATCTTCTGGCGGCACGACCCCACCAACCCCGGCTACATCTCGCACGTCGCCATCTACTGGGGCAACGGGCAGATGTTGCACGCGCCGCGCACCGGCGACGTCGTGAAGCTCGCGCCGGTGACGACGAAGAACCTCGCCGGGGTGGTGCGCATCAGCCCGCAGGTGGCGGCGCGGGTTCGCTGAGCCGGCGCGACTCGGCGGCGGTCCAGGCGAAGACGCCTCGGGCCATCAGCGAGGGTTCGGTCTCGGCTCGCCTGCCGTACACCTCGGCTCTGATCTCGTGCAGGGCCGGGTCGTCGGGCGCGGCCTGGACGGCGAGCTCGGCCAGGTGGCCGGCGAGGCGGGCGTCGCCGTCGGCCAGCGCGGTGCGGGCGGCCTCGGCCAGGCGGGCGGGGCCTCCGGCGAGTTCGGCGAGCTTGGCGGCCAGCACCGCGTCGGGGGCGGGTTTGAGCCGGGCCGGGTTGCCGTCGTACCAGCCGCCGTACAGCCGCCAGAGGTTGCGCACCACGAACTCCGGCTCGTCGTAGAGCGCCTGCAGGTAGGGCCGGTCGCGCAGCCGCTCGGGGGGTCGCACGGCCTGGACGATGGTGTCGAGGCGGGCGCCGGAGTTGAGCAGGTCGAGGGTCTGCTCGACCATGCTCTCCAGCCACTCGGCGGTCTCGACGAGCGCCTGCTCGACGCGGTCGGCGCCGAAGATCGGGGCGCCGTGGGAGGGCAGCATGATCTCGGCGCGCAGGGTGGCCATCCGGCGCAGCGCGATCGCCCACTCGCGCGGATAGCGCTGCACCTTCTGGGGGTTCCCACAGTTGGGCGAGACCCAGATGAACAGGTCGCCGGGCAGCAGGATCCGGGCTTCGGGGACGAAGGCGACGGTGGCGTCGTCGGTCTCGCCCTTGGCGTGGAAGAGCTCGAAGGTCCACCCGCCGCGTTGGAGCGTGAGCTCGTCGCGGTAGGTCAGGTCGGGGTGACGGTAATCGAGCGGCCAGGTGAGGTCCGGGATCTGGAACTGGCGCTGGTTGATGACGGCGTTGTAGCCGTTGGTGAGGACGTAGCGGTCGAAGCGCTCGGCGACCGCCTCGTGGGCGACCACGGTGACCGGGCCCTCGGCGTCGAAGGGGCCGACGCCCGAGACGTGGTCGATGTGGCCGTGGGAGAAGATCGCGGTGCCCAGCGGCTCGACGGCCCAGGCGCGGACGTCGGTGTGCAGCTTCTGGGCGCCCATGGGGTTGCCGGTGTCGAAGAGGACGAGTTCGCCCTCGCCGCGGAAGACGACGGAGTTGCCGAAGCCGCTGACGAAGCCGACGCCGTCGAGCACGTCGGCGACGGGACGGCGGCCGGCCGCGAGGGCGGCGATGTTGTCGAGGCGTTCGCCGCGCCAGACGGCGTCCGCGTGTTGCCGGAGATCCACCCGTGACTCCTTCTCCCAGAACTTTGTTCCGGCCATCATGACGCGCCTGTCAAGACCTTGGCAGTGCCGGGAAACGATGTAATGTTGATTACATGGATAGTGACGAGGTAGTAGCCCAGCTCCGCGGCTGGTTCACCGGCCGCCTCCCGGAGGACTGGTTCACCGGTCCGGTCGAGCTCGTGATCGACCGCGAGGAGATCGCCGTCATCGGCACCCTGCCCGAACCCGCCACCGAGTCCGAGGTGGAGAAGGCCGCCCAGATCGACGGCCTCATCCGGCGCTTCCGCGAGGAGACCCGCGAGCGCCGCATCGAGATCGCCCGCGAGGCCGAGCGCCGCTTCCGCCGCAAGGTGGCCTGGGGGGTCGCCTGCGGTGGCGACACGGTGATGTTCACCACACTGTCCGTGCCCGTGATGACCCGGTTGCGGCAGTCCGAGCGCCAGGTTCTCGACACGCTGGTGGCCGCCGGCGTGGCGCGCAGCCGCAGCGACGCGCTCGCCTGGTGCGTGCGACTCGTCGGCCGGCACACCGACACGTGGCTGAATGATTTGCGCGACGCGCTGCAGCATGTGGACCGCGTGCGCGCCGCCGGACCCGATGTCGGCGGCCAGAAAATGGACTAAACCATTTCCGGCATTGGTTTAGACCACCCTGAATGGACTGAACCAGTCGATGAATGGTTTTAGTTAATCTGCTTCTCTGTGGGTAGGCTCCCCCAATCACCTGCGGCGACAGCCGTACAGAGGTCTATGCCAATTGGCCTTTGCGGCACATTGTCGTTAATGATGTCTGGGCCGCAGGGAGAGAGTGGAGGAGCCGCCGCCGTGTCCGTATCCGTCGAAGTGAAAGCCCCCACGACCAATGCAGAATTGGTCGCGTGGGTCAATGAGATCGCTGCCCTGACCCAGCCTGACCGGATCGAGTGGTGCGACGGGTCCGAGGCGGAGTGGACCCGCCTGACCAACCTGCTCGTGGAGCAGGGCACCTTCACCAGGCTGTCCAAGCGCCCCAACAGCTTCTACGCCAAGTCCGACCCGAGCGACGTGGCCCGCGTCGAGGACCGCACCTACATCTGCTCCGAGCGCGAGCAGGACGCCGGCCCCACCAACAACTGGATCGCCCCCGCCGAGATGCGCCGCACCTTCGGCGAGCTGTTCCAGGGCAGCATGCGCGGGCGCACGATGTACGTCGTGCCCTTCTGCATGGGCCCGCTGGGCGGCGACATCTCCCAGCTCGGCGTGGAGATCACCGACTCGCCGTACGTCGTCGTCTCGATGCGCATCATGACCCGCATGGGCGAGCCGGCGCTGCGGCTGATCGAGGAGCGCGGCGAGTTCGTCAAGGCGGTGCACTCCGTCGGTGCCCCGCTGGAGCCCGGCCAGCAGGACGTGCCCTGGCCGTGCAGCAGCACCAAGTACATCAGCCACTTCCCCGAGACCCGCGAGATCTGGTCCTACGGCTCCGGCTACGGCGGCAACGCCCTGCTCGGCAAGAAGTGCTACGCCCTGCGCATCGCCAGCGCCATGGCCCGCGACGAGGGCTGGCTGGCCGAGCACATGCTCATCCTCAAGCTCACCCCGCCCAGCGGCGAGACCCGCTACGTCGCCGCCGCCTTCCCCAGCGCCTGCGGCAAGACCAACCTCGCCATGCTCCAGCCGACCATCCCCGGCTGGAAGGTCGAGACGGTCGGCGACGACATCGCCTGGATGCGCTTCGGCGACGACGGCCGCCTGTACGCCATCAACCCCGAGGCCGGCTTCTTCGGCGTCGCCCCCGGCACCGGCCAGACCACCAACGCCAACGCGGTCAAGACGCTGTGGGGCAACAGCATCTTCACCAACGTCGCCCTCACCGACGACGGCGACGTGTGGTGGGAGGGCCTCACCGACGAGCCCCCCGCGCACCTGACCGACTGGAAGGGCCGCGACTGGACGCCGGACTCCGCGGAGCCGGCCGCCCACCCCAACGCCCGCTTCACCACCCCCGCCGCCCAGGCGCCCACCATCGCGCCGGAGTGGCAGGACCCCAAGGGCGTGCCCATCTCCGCGATCCTGTTCGGCGGCCGCCGCGCCACGGCGGTCCCGCTCGTGACCGAATCGCTGAGCTGGCAGCACGGTGTCTTCCTCGGAGCCAACGTCGCCTCCGAGAAGACCGCCGCCGCCGAGGGCAAGGTCGGCGAGCTGCGTCACGACCCCTTCGCGATGTTGCCGTTCTGCGGCTACAACATGGGCGACTACTTCGGCCACTGGCTGAAGATCGGCCGGCGTGAAGGGGCCAAGCTGCCCCGGATCTACTACGTGAACTGGTTCCGCAAGAACGAGCAGGGCCAGTTCATCTGGCCGGGCTTCGGCGAGAACAGCCGCGTGCTCAAGTGGATCGTCGACCGCCTCAACGGCGAGGCGTCGGCCGTGCCGACCCCCATCGGGTTGCTGCCCAAGGAGATCGACACCGAAGGGCTGTCGATCTCCGAGGACGACCTGACGACGCTGCTCAGCGTCGACAAGGAGGTCTGGCGCGAGGAGGCGTCGCTGATCCCGGCGCACTTCGACAAGTTCGGCACGCACCTTCCCAAGGAACTGTGGGAGGAGTACAACGCTCTGCTGGACCGGCTGGCCTGATCCCCTGGCGGAACCCCATGGGAGGTGCTAAGCGTCTCCCATGGGGGATTTCCTGAGGCTGGGCGTCGGCATCGGCTGGCGCGCCGAGATCGATCTGACCGTCGAACGGCTGCCCGGCGTCGACTTCGCGGAGGTCGTCGCCGAGCACCTGCACCCTCCGCACCTGCCCGAGTCCCTCCAGGTGCTCCGCTCCCGCGGCCTGCCGGTCGTCCCGCACGGCGTCAGCCTGGGCGTCGGCGACGCCGCCCGGCCCTCCGCGGTACGGCTGGCGCATCTCGCCGCCTGCGCCGAGGCGCTCGGCTCGCCCCTCGTCAGCGAACACCTCGCCTTCGTGCGAGCCGGCGGCCTGGAAGCCGGCCACCTCCTGCCCGTCCCGCGCACCCGCGAGGCCCTCGGCGTCATCGTCGAGAACGTACGGCAGGCCCAGGACTCCCTGCCGGTGCCACTCGCCCTGGAGAACGTCGCCGCCCTCTTCGGCTGGCCCGAGGACGAGCTGACCGACGCGCAGTTCCGCACCGAACTGGTCGAACGCACCGACGTCCTGCTGCTGATCGACGTCGCCAACCTCTACACCAACCAGGTCAACCTCGGCCTGTCCGCGCTCGACGCGCTCGACGACCTGCCCCTGGAACGGCTGGCCTACGTGCACGTCGCCGGAGGCGAGGAACACGCCGGGATCTGGCACGACACCCACACCCACGCCGTCCCCGAACCCGTGCTCGAGGTTCTCGCCGAGCTGTGCGCGCGGACCTCGCCTCCAGGGGTTCTACTGGAGTGGGATGACGACTACCCGAGCGACGCGGCGCTCGCCGCCGAACTCGGCCGGATCCGGAAGGTCGTGGGCCATGGACCGTAACGACGCCGCCTACCTCAGCGGCGGGCGCCGGCGCGTCGCGCTGGCCGTACTCGTCGGGCTCATCCAGGACGGGCGGTTACGCCTGTCGCGCGGGTCGTGGCTGATGCCCGTCTCCGGGGCCGTCGCCCGGGACCCGATCGAGCGCCTGGCCCTGGAGCGGGCCGACCACCTGCACGCCATCTGGCGGCGGGTCGAGCAGGGCGTCTCGGCCCGGGCCGCCGAGGCGCGGTTGCGGGAGCAGGGGCTGGCCGTCCGCGGCCTCTTCGGGCTTCGGGCCACCGACTCGGGTCGTTCGGCGCTCGCCCTGCTCGTTCAGACCGCCGATCCCGTCATGGCCGTTGCCCTGGGGGGTATCCCGGCCATCGTGGACCCTGAGGTACGGCTCGCCTTCACCACCGCCACGGCCGCCCGCGTCCCTCGCCGCGTCGGCCGCGTCCGCACCGGCGGACGCCCTCGAGCGGGTCGCGGCTCCGGCTCAGCCACCGGCTGCGGCGGCGGTTGCGGTGGGAGCAGCGGCGGGAGCAGCGGTGGGAGCAGTTGCGGCAGCGGAGGCGGCGGCGGAGGTTGCGGCGGCGGCGGAGGCTGCGGTGGTGGCGGGGCTTGACCCGTCGCCCGAGCGGCC
Organism: Nonomuraea sp. NPDC050328; assembly: GCF_044459405.1. Lineage (NCBI taxonomy): Bacteria > Bacillati > Actinomycetota > Actinomycetes > Streptosporangiales > Streptosporangiaceae > Nonomuraea > Nonomuraea sp. NPDC050328. The sequence goes on from NZ_JBITIW010000010.1 coordinate 388,019, forward strand.
CGCCGAGCGGGAGGCTGGGGCGCGGGGGCGGTTGGCTGAGGGGCAGGCCCGGGTGGTGGCCGCGCTGGTTGCCCGGGGTGAGGTGCCCGCCGGGTTCGATCCCGCGCGGATGGCGGTGCAGGCAGCGAGCCTGGTGGCCAAGCGGCGCGCCGTCGTCGCCCGGCTGCGGCCTGACCTGCGGGAGATCGCGGGGGCCGGCTACGCCCGCGAGTTCGCCGCCTACGCCGCGGCCAGGACGGAACCCCCGACCGGCTACCGCGCCGACGCCGAGGACTTCGCGACGTGGCTGCGGAAACGGCACCCCCAGTCGCGGTGGCGACGCTGGATCCGACGTCTCTCCCCGTAGCCGGTAGTGGCGCTGGACCCTTAACCGAGGGCCGGGCTCTTGTCCTGACCGGTCGAGAGATCCTATGTTTGCCGCGTGATTGTGGACGCGCACCAGCACTTCTGGTCCCTGGAGAGCGGCCGGTACGGCTGGCTGACCCCCGAGTTCGGCGTGCTGTACCGAGACTACGCCCCGGAAGACCTCCAACCTCACCTCCACCAGGCGGGCGTAGACCGCACGGTGCTGGTCCAGGCGGCAGACTCGCTCGCGGAGACCGACGCGATGCTCGCCCAGGCCGACCGGCACGAGTTCATCGGCGCGGTGGTGGGCTGGTTGCCGCTCACCGACCCGGCGGCCACCGCGACGGCCCTCGGCACCTACGGAAAGCACCCCAAGTTCGTAGGCGTCCGCCACCTGATCCACGAGGAGCCGGACCCCGACTGGCTGGTGCGGGAGCCGGTGCAGGAGTCCCTGGGCCTGCTGGCCGAGCACGGCCTGAGCTTCGACGTGGTCTCCCTGCTCCCCAGGCACCTGGAGCACGTGGTGACCACCGCCGCCCGCCACCCGGGCCTGAGACTGGTGATCGACCACCTGTCCAAGCCGCGGATCAAGGACGCCGGCTGGGAGCCGTGGGCCGGGCAACTGGCCGAGTGCGCCCGGTTCGCCAACGTCCACGCCAAGGTCTCGGGCCTGGTGACCGAGGCCGACCACGAGCGGTGGACCCTCGACGACCTGAGGCCGTATGTGGCGCACGCGCTGGCCTGCTTCGGCCCGGAGCGGCTGATGGCGGGCAGCGACTGGCCGGTGTGCCTGCTGGCGGGGGACTACGAGCGGGTGTGGGACGCCTACCGTACCCTCCTGAGCGGGAGCGACACGGCCAGGGTCCTGGGCGGGACCGCGCGGGAGTTCTACCGCTTTGACCGCTGAAAAGCCGTTTAACAGGTGATAACCAGGAAACGTCAGTGACGTGGGAGGACTGCGTTGTGTGGACGGCTCCTATCTGACCGTCACGCCGGTGCCGTGCAAGGACAGCGTCGGCGTGCCCTACGAGATCACCCTCGCGCTGCACCGGGACGGCTCGCCGTACGGGACCGTGGGGGAGCGGTGCGGGTGGTTCCTCGCGCGCCTGGCGCGCGGGGTGGACGAGGCGCGGGCGGAGGCGAGCTGGCCGGACCCGGAGGACAGGTTCCCCGATGACGGCGAGCTGTTCGCCTTCCGCTACCGCACCAGGCTGGGCTCGCCGGGCGGTGAGCTGCGCTGCCAGTTGCGGACCATCCCGATCTGGCAGCCGGAGGGCCGCTGGTTGCTGACCAGGCGGGCCTACCTGGAGGCGTGGGGCACGCAAGGGGTGGGGCTGCGGGCGGTGCTGTCCTCCTCGGAGCTGGCGGCCTTCGTCGGCGAGCTGCTCGCCGAGGCCGAGGCGTGCCTGGGCGGGCGGGATCTGGCCAGGAATCCGATTGAGGGGGCGGGCAGCCACTAAACCCGGCGATAATTGCCTGTTGAGGCGGTTCCGACACCGGGGAGGGCTCCGTGGGCCTGCGCGATTTGGTCTACCGGCTGTATGAGCGCCGGCTGGAGTCCAAGCTGTCCAGGGACAGCATGCCGCGCCACGTCGGTGTGATCATCGACGGCAATCGCCGCTGGGCGAAGTCGCGCGGGATCGCCGACGTCAGCCGGGGGCACCGCAGCGGCGCGGACAAGATCTCCGAGCTGCTGACGTGGTGCGACGAGGCCGGGGTCGAGGTCGTGACGGTCTGGATGCTGTCCAGCGACAACCTCAACCGGTCCAAGGACGAGCTGGACGCGTTGTTGCTGATCATCGAGGAGACGGTCCAGGGACTGGTCGGCGCGGGGTGGCGGGTCTGCCCGGTGGGCGCGCTTGACCTGCTCCCCGACAGGACGGCGAATGTCCTGAAAAATGCCAAGGAAGTCACCTCGCATCGTCCTGGTCTGATTGTGAACGTTGCGGTTGGGTATGGTGGAAGACGTGAGATTGCCGATGCGGTGCGCTCACTCCTTCAGGAGCACGCCAGCAAGGGGGCGACCATCGAGGACCTCGCCGAGGTTCTCGATGTCGAGCACATCGCCGAGCATCTCTACACTCGCGGCCAGCCGGACCCGGACCTCCTCATTCGCACCAGCGGGGAGCAACGGTTGTCCGGCTTTTTGCTGTGGCAGAGCGCCCACTCGGAGTTCTACTTCCACGAGGCCTACTGGCCCGACTTCCGGAGAGTGGACTTCCTCCGGGCGCTCCGCGACTACGCCGCGAGGCATCGGCGTTACGGCTCCTGAAACTGGGTATCCAGGTCGTAGCGTCGAACGCTCTGGAGAGGGCCCGCCTTTGCATCTGCACCTGCTGAGGGGGGCCGGGATCCGGCGCCTCTCAGAAGGCACGGGCCCGGTCCGATTCCCACCTCGTCTGCAGGGTGCCCGCCCCACCGGGCGCCCGGGGGAGAATGCGTGGCAGCAAACCCTCAGTCCAAGCGCACCTACGTCTTGGACACCTCTGTCCTCTTGGCCGACCCGGCGGCGCTGACGCGCTTCGCCGAACACGACGTGGTCCTCCCGATCGTGGTGATCACTGAGCTGGAGGGCAAACGGCACCACCCGGAGCTCGGCTACTTCGCCAGGAAGGCGCTGCGCTACCTCGACGACCTGCGGGTCCGGCACGGCAAGCTGGACGAGGCCATCCCGGTCGGCGAGGGCACCATCCGGGTCGAGCTCAACCACAGCGACCCGTCGATCCTGCCCGCGGGCTTCCGCCTCGGGGACAACGACACCCGCATCCTGACCGTGGCGCGCAATCTCGCCGCGGAAGGGGCCGACGTGGTGCTGGTCTCCAAGGACCTGCCGATGCGGGTCAAGGCGGCCTCGATCGGCCTGGCCGCCGAGGAGTACCGCGCGGAGCTGATCGTCGAGTCCGGCTGGACCGGCATGGCGGAACTGAACGTCACCACCGAGGACGTCGGCTCGCTCTTCGAGCAGGGCAGCGCCGAGCTGGAGGAAGCCAGGGAACTGCCCACGCACACCGGTCTGCGGCTGCTGTCGGCCAAGGGCTCCGCACTCGGGCGCGTGCTGCCCGACAAGTCGGTCAAGCTGGTGCGCGGCGACCGCGAGGTGTTCGGCCTGCACGGCCGCTCCGCCGAGCAGCGCATCGCGCTCGACCTGCTGATGGACCCGGAGATCGGCATCGTCTCGCTCGGCGGCCGGGCCGGCACCGGCAAGTCGGCGCTGGCGCTCTGCGCGGGCCTCGAAGCCGTCCTGGAGCGCCGCCAGCACCGCAAGGTGATCGTCTTCCGCCCCCTGTACGCCGTCGGCGGCCAGGAGCTCGGCTACCTGCCCGGTGGCGAGGGCGAGAAGATGGGCCCCTGGGCGCAGGCGGTCTACGACACGCTGGGCGCGGTCACCACACCTGAGGTGATCGAGGAGGTGCTCGACCGGGGCATGCTGGAGGTGCTTCCGCTGACGCACATCCGCGGCCGGTCGCTGCACGACGCGTTCGTGATCGTGGACGAGGCCCAGTCGCTGGAGCGTGGGGTGCTGCTCACGGTGCTCAGCCGGATCGGCGCCAACTCGCGCGTGGTCCTCACCCACGACATCGCCCAGCGCGACAACCTGCGGGTGGGGCGGCACGACGGCGTGGTCGCGGTGGTGGAGAAGCTGAAGGGCCACCCGCTCTTCGCGCACATCACGCTGACCAGGTCGGAGCGCTCGCCGATCGCCGCGCTGGTGACCGAGATGCTGGAGGATCTCACTCTCTGATCAGCGTGAGATCGTCCCGGCAGCGGAACGACCCGTAGAGGTCGTCCTCGTTGCCACGGTAGATCTCGACACGGAGAAGGTTCTCCCAGTTCCGCACGGCGGTGCAGGTGATCTGCAGGGCGGCCTTCTCCGTGATCTTGCTGTGTTTGTAGACGAAGACCTGGAGCGTGGTCCGGCGGGAGTCCAGGTCCCTGGGCGAACCCTCGGACGAGCGCGGCGGCGTGTTGGCCCAGTCGTAGAACATCTCGGCCATGGCGGTCTCGTAGCCCCGGCGGCGGGTGTCGAACAGGCGCTTCATCAGCTCGTCGATGTCGGCGTTGCGCAGGTGCACCGGGGCCAGGACCGGCCTGCCGTACTTGTAGAGGACGATCCGGTGGGGCAGCGGCGGGATCTGCACCACCGGCGCGGGGACGGCCACGCTCGTCACGTCGCCCGGGGACAGCCCGCAGCCGGCCGCCAGCAGCACCGGCAGCAGGAGGGCGATCAGCCGGCGCCTCATGCGGGGGGCAGCCAGACCGTGAAGAGTGTGCCGGGCTGCTGCTGCCGTACCGAGATGGTGCCGCCGTGCAGCTTGGCGTTGGCGCGGGCGATGGCCAGCCCGAGCCCGCTGCCGTGGCTGCGGCTGCGCCCGCCGTCCACCTTGTAGAACCGGTCGAAGATGTACGGCAGAGCCGCGGCCGGGATGCCCTTGCCGTGGTCGCGCACCTTCACCTCCAGCCCGTTGGCCGTGCTCCTGGCAGTGATCATGACCGGCGGCCCGCCGTGCTTGAGCGCGTTGCCCACCAGGTTGGCGATGATGACGTCGAAGCGCCGGGGATCGACGTCGAAGGTCAGCCCCGGATTGGCGTTCATCCGCACCTTGTCCTGCCACCCGCGCAGTTCGAGGCAGCTCACGATCTCCTCGGCGATGTTCACCGGTTCGAGGTTGAGCGTGGCGGTGCCGGCGTCGAAGCGGCTGACCTCGATGAGGTGCTCGACCAGCTCGCTCAGCCGGGAGATCTCCTTGAGCACCAGCCGCACGGCCTGGGCGGGCTCGTCCGGCAGCCGGTCGGCCTCGTCGGAGAGCATGTCGGTGACCGCGGTCATCGCGGTGAGCGGGGTGCGCAGCTCGTGGGAGACGTCCGCGACGAAGCGCCGCGACATCGCCTCCAGGTTGCGCAGTTCGGTGACGCTGGCCTCCAGCGCGGCGGCGGCGTCGTTGAAGCGGACGGTGAGGTCGGCCAGCTCGTCCTGGCCCTGGACCGGCAGCCGGGTGTCGAGCTGGCCGTTGCCGAGGGCCTGGGCGGCGGCGCTGAGCTGGCGGACCGGCAGCAGCACGCGCCGGGCGGACACTAAAGCGACGGTCAGCGCGATGAGGAGCGTGATTGCGCCGGCCTGGAGCAGCGCCCCGCGCAGGAAGGCGAGCTGCTGCAGGTCGTTCTTGAGCGGCACGAACCTGAAGACGCGCATCCCGGTCGGCTCGGGCCGGTTGAGCTCGTCGGCGCGGAAGACCTCGGTGCCGACGATCAGCCACAGGTCGCCGCGGATGTACTTGCGCTGGCTGACGAAGCCGGCGCTGGCCCGGCCGCGCAGCTCCTGGGGCAGGTCGCGCTCCTCCATGACGTGCTCGGAGTCGCTGTAGACGTTGCGCTCGTAGACCACGATGACGTGGCCGCCGGGCGTGTCCAGCTCGTTGGCCAGGTGCTGGAGGTCGGCGTCGCGCGGCCGTTCCTCGCCTTCGCGGAGCCGGCCGAACGGAAATTTGATCTTGACCAGTTCCCTGGTCATCAGCTCGACCGTGTTGTCCTCGGTCCGCTTGACCAGGGCGTTCTTGGCGAGCTCGAAGCCGATGCTGGCGACCAGGAACGACGAGATCACCGCGACGAGGGTGAAGGTGATCACCAGTCGCGCGCGCAGGCCGGTCGGCAGGCGGTTCACGGCGGGCTGAACCGGTAGCCGAAGCCGCGGACGGTGTGGATGTAGACGGGCTCGGCCGGCCGGGGCTCGATCTTGGCCCGCACGCGCTGCACGCAGGCGTCCACCAGGCGTGAGTCGGCGACGTGGGTGTGGTCCCAGACCACGCGCAGCAGGTAGCGGCGGTTGAGCACCTGCCCGGGGTGGCGCACGAGCTCCAGCAGCAGGCGGAGCTCGGTGGGGGTGAGGTGGATCTCCTTGTTGGCCAGGGTGACCTTGAGCGCGCCCCGGTCGATCATCAGGTCGCCGAAGGCGATCCGGTCGGAGGCGGCCGACTCGGCCCGGCGCAGGATGGCGCGGATGCGGGCGTCGAGCACGCGGGGCTCGACCGGCTTGACCACGTAGTCGTCGGCGCCGGCCTCCAGGCCGACCACCACGTCCAGGTCGTCGCCGCGCGCGGTGAGCAGGATGACCGGGAGCTGGTCGAGGCGGCGGATGCGGCGGCAGACCTCGACGCCGTCGATGCCGGGGAGCATGACGTCGAGGATCGCGATCTCCGGGCGGCGGGACCGGATGTGGTCGAGAGCCTCCTCGCCGGTGGCGTAGGACGTCACCGAGTGCCCTTGCCGGGTGAGCGCTAATTCCAGCGCGGTCCGGACAGAGGGGTCGTCTTCCACCAAGAGGATGCCTGCCACGGGCACATTATTTATGCTGGCCGCGAATATCCGGGTTCTGTCATGAAAACGTGACATCGCGCGCACCGGATCCCAAAAAACGCGGGGCACCCTGAGTCCGAGTAATGTGACGAAAGTCACAGCCGTTGGCAAACGTCCCGCCAACCTGGAGATTGGTCAAGCCTTCGCCAACTGAATGGCGGGTTCCGGTTGCGGACCACCCCCCTCCACAGGGCAAGCTCAGGGGCGTGCTCAGAAAGCGACCGGAATCCAAAGGCTCCAAGGGCCCCAAGCGGGCAGCCATCATCGCGACGTCGGTGCTGGTGATCGCCGGAGGCGGAGGATTCGTCGTTCACCGGGCGATGGAGAACGCCAAGGAGGCACGCACCCCGATCGGCCCGGAGGAGTTCAGCGCGCTCGTCGGCGGCTACGTCCCCGAGCCGAAGAACGACGAGCTGAAGGCCGCCGCCGCCCAAGCCTACAAGAAGGACCAGCTCGCCCAGCTCCGCGCCGGCAACAAGGGCACCCTCGACAAGGTCAAGGTCGAGGAGCAGGCGCCCGCGGGCGACGGCTTCCCGCCGGTCAACTTCCCGCCCGGCAGCGACCCCGACCCCGGCAGCAACAAGGCCATCGCCAAGGAGATGCTCGCCTCCTTCGGTTTCGGCGCCGAGCAGTGGGGCTGCCTGGAGAAGTTGTGGCACAAGGAGAGCGGCTGGAACGAGCGGGCGATGAACCGCTACAGCGGCGCCTACGGCATCCCGCAGTCGCTGCCCGGCACCAAGATGGCCAGCGCCGGATCCGACTGGCAGACCAACCCGGCCACCCAGATCAAGTGGGGTCTCGGCTACATCAAGGGAAGGTACGGCTCGCCGTGCGGGGCCTGGGGCCACTCACAGGCCAAGGGCTGGTACTGACACCCCCTTCGATCGGCAAGCCTGCGGGTCCGCGCCGAGGTGACGACGCACGCTAGCTGACATGGGCGTGAAGGTCAGCGTAGTCGTCAGCATCCACAATCCCGGCGGCACGGCCGACCCGTGCATCCGCTCTGCGCTGGAGCAGACGATCGACTCCTACGAGGTCATCTTCGTGGACGACGGCTCCACGGACGGCATGGCCGAGCGGCTGGACGCGGTGGCGGCCGTGCGGTCCAACGCGCGGGTGCTGCACCTGCCGCACACCGGTTCCCCCGTGCGCGGGCGCAACGTGGGCATCGCCAGCGCCCGGGGCGAGTACGTCTACCTGCTCGACCAGCACGACCGGCTGGAGCGCGACGCGCTGCGCGTCATGTACGAACGGGCCGTGGAGTGCGAGTCCGACGTGCTGGTCGGGCGGCTGGTGCGCGACTCAGGGCCGCCGCTGCCGGCGTTCGAGAGCGACCGGGCGCGGGCCGACGTGCTGGGCGACCGGCTGCTCGGGCTGCTGGGGCCGCAGAAGCTCTACCGGCGCACCTTCCTGGAGGAGCATCGGCTGGGCTTCGCCGTACCGGGTGGGCAGGTCGCGGAGCAGGCCTTCGCGGTGCGGGCCTACCTGCTGGCCAAGGTCATCACCGTGCTCGCCGAGCCGATCTGCTGCCACCTGGGCGAGCGGCCGGAGCGCGAGGAGGAGCCGCTGGCCATGGTGGCCGAGCTGCGCGCACTGCTCGACGTCATCGACGAGCACACCCAGGGCCGGGAACGCGACCGGATGTATGCCCACTGGTTCCGCTCCACGGTGTTGCGGCCGTTCATGACCGCCCGCTTCGCCGGGTCCTCGCTCGACCGCAGCCGATTGTTCGGGCTCTGCCGCGAGCTCGTGCTGGAGCGCTTCCCCGACCGGCTGGACCGCTACCTGCCCGCGCACCTGCGGGCCATCGCGCTGATCCTGCGCGAGGGGCGGCTCGACCAGCTCGTCACCTTCGCCAACGCCACCCGCCGCACCGCCGTCCGCGCCGACCTGCACGAGGTGCGCTGGGACGAGGAGGTGCTGGTCCTGGGGCTGACCGTCGAGCTGTTCGACGCGGCGGGAGAGCCGGTGCTCTTCCACGCCGAGGACGAGCGGCTGCACTGGTCGCCGCCGGACCTGGGCCTGGCGTTGCCGCCCGGCGTCACCGACGTCACCTACGCCGCCGGGCGCGCCCGCATGGAGGTCTACCTGCGCAAGGAGGACACCGGCGACTGCTACTTCGTGCCGGTGGACTACCGGGTGCAGCGCGTGCCCGACGGGACCGGCCTCCGGCTGCAGATCGTGGGCGAGGCGCGGGTGGACGTGACCGGCGCCGCCCTCGGCGAACCGCTCGGCTCCGGGCACTGGGAGGTCCACGTCCGGATGTACGGCGGAGCCCACCAGGCCAGGGCCAGGGTCAGCCGGCCCGAAGGCCCGCTCAACTGCCTGGGCGTGCTCGCTCCCATGCCGCGCCGCCGTCTGGTGGTGCCCTGCTGGAGCGACGAGGGCGAGCTGGGCCTGGCCATCGAGCCCGGCTCCTTCCCCGAGTCGGTGGCGCTGGTCTCGCCGGGCGCGAGCGTCACGCGGCAGGACGACCACGTCTTCGTCGTGGTGCCCGTGCCGTACGTGCCGCCCAGCGGCGGCCCGGCCCTCGAACTCGTGTTGCGCAACACCTCGGGCCGGCTGCGCGAGATCACCGCGCCGGCGATGGTCGAGCCGGGCGTGCCCGGCCGGCAGCCCGGCCAGCTCGTGGCGAAGGTGCCGGTCAAGCGGGTGCTGCCGGGACGCGACCACCTCGGCCCCGGCGCGTGGCTGACCTCGTTGCGCACCGGCGGCGCGGAGACCGGCCTGCGCTTCGGGCTGGAGATGCGCGGCGGCGAGGTGTCCGTCCAGCCGGTCGCCCAGGTCGACCCCGAGCGCCGCCGGCTGCTGGTGCACGACTCGCGGTTGCGCCGCCTGGCCCGCCGGGTGCCGGGCGCCCGCCACCTGGCGAGGCTGGCCCGGGCGGGCCGGCGGCGTTACCTCAGCGACTGACCCACTCCTCCAGCTCCTCGAAGGCGCTGCGGAAGACCGGCAGGATCGGCCTGAGCCGGTCGGGGTAGGCGTCGACCAGCGCGTCGAGGTGGTTGCCGCCCTCGACCCGGTGGTAGCGGAAGGGGCGGTGCGGGCCGACCATCCGCGCGTAGACGTCGGAGCTGCGCGCGATCGGCAGCAGGGCGTCCAGCGTGCCGTGCACGGTGATGAGCGGCTTGGTGATGCGCCCGGTGAGCGCGATCCTGGCCACCGCGCGGTACGGCCGGCGCTCGGCGTAGACGTAGTCGGCCGGGGCGCCGGTGTAGGTCGGGTCGAGTTCCTGCTGGTAGAGCCGCTGGGTGAGCTCCCAGTAGTACTGCCGGTGGAAGGGCCACAGGAACTCCGACTCCGCGGGGAAGCCCGCCGCGAGCGGGTCCTTGAGCGCCTGCGGCAGGAACTCCAGCAGGTTGTCGCCCTTGAGCCGCCAGAGCGTGCCCTCCCAGTCGAGGCCGCCGTCGTAGAGCCAGCCGCGGTTCTCCAACTGCCAGCGCACCAGGTAGCCGCCGTTGGAGATGCCGGCGGCCAGGGTGCGCTCGGGGGCTCTGCCGTACCGCTGCCTGACCACGGCCTTGGCGGCGACAGTGAGCTGGGTGACGCGCTCGTTCCACTCGGCGATGGCGTCGCCGGGGCGCCGGCCGTCCTCGTGGAAGGTGAGGCCGACGTTGCCCTTGTCGGTGGAGGCGAAGGCGTAGCCCTTGGCCAGCACCCAGTCGGAGATGGTGAAGTCGTTGGCGTACTGCTCGCGGTTGCCCGGGGTGCCGGCGACGACCAGGCCGCCGTTCCACCGCTCGGGCAGGCGGATCACGAACTGCGAGTCGTGGTTCCAGCCGCGGGTGGTGTTGCCGGTGGAGGTGTCGGGGAAGTAGCCGTCGAGCTGGATGCCGGGCACGCCGGTGGGGTTGACGGTGGCCTTGCTGTGCAGGCCGGCCCAGTCGGCGGGATCGGTGTGGCCGGTGGCGACGGTCCCGGCGGTGGTGAGGTCGGCGAGCTGGGCGCTGATGACGTGCTCGGCGCCGGGCACGCGCAGCTCGGCGCTCGCCGGGGCGGCCAGCAGGTTGGCCAGGAGGGTGAGGGCGAGGATCTTCATGCCAGGTGCTCGTTCAGCAGGCGGAGGAACTCCTCCGGGCGCTCGATGTGCGGGCTGTGGCCGCACTCGTCCAGGACGACCTCGCGGTAGTTGCCGTAGCGCTCCAGGACCGCGCGGGTCTGGGTGACCATGGGCTGGGCGGGGGTGCCGTCCCAGCCGGGGATCGCGCCGATCGCGCCCAGGTGCACCACGTCGAACATCGAGGCGTCGGAGACGATCGCGTCGTCCGCGCCGCGGATCCACAGGATCGGCGGCTTGGGGTCGAGGGTGTGCAGGTCGTCGATGCGGAAGTGCACGGGCGCGATGGCGTTCAGCACGCCGCGGCCGCCCGGGGCGGTGCCCGGCCAGTTCGGCGAGGGCACCGAGTCGCCCGGGTAGTTGTCGTCGCCGACCTCGGTGGTGAGCATCGAGTCGAGCCAGCGTTCCTCGGTGACCGCCGGGTCCTTCACGTAGCCGAACTGGAAGACCTGGCGCATCGTCTCGCGGTCGCCGGCCTGCAGCGCCTTGACGAAGTCGGGGTTGGCGCCGCCCGCGCCGGACCCGGCGCCGTCGGCGTGGGTCAGCGTGCCCTCGGGACCGGTGGTGCCGCCGAAGCCGTAGGGCGAGACCGGGTTGATCAGGACGAGACTCTTGACCAGGTGCGGGTGGTCGCGGAGGAGCTGCAGCACCACGCCGCCGCCGAGGCTCCAGCCGACCAGGTGGGCCGGCTCGCCGGACATGGCCGCGAGCACGTCGTCGACGAAGTCGCGCACGCCCCGGGTGGCGTCGACCGGCTTGCGCGGCCCGGCGCCGAAGCCGCGCAGGTCCACGGCCTTGGCGCCGGGCAGGCGCAGGTCCTCGAAGAACGCGCCGGAGGAGACGTTGCCGTGGACGAAGATGACGCTCATACCTTGATCCTTTCCTGCCCGGCCAGGTCGGTGCCGCGAGTCTCCCTGGCCACGAAGACCGAGACCAGGGTGAGCACGGCCGCCGCGCCGAGGTAGAGGGAGATCGGCAGGCTGCTGCCGAAGTCCTTGAGCAGCGCCGTCGCGATGACGGGCGCGAGCGCGCCGGCCACGATGGCCGAGAGCTGGGCGCCGATGGAGACGCCGGTGTAGCGCATCCTGGTGCCGAACAGCTCGCTGAAGAAGGCGGCCTGCGGGCCGTACATCATGCCGTGGAAGAGCAGGCCGACGGTGACGGCGAGGGTGATCAGCCCGAAGTTGCCGGTGTTGATCAGCGGGAAGAAGGCGAAGATCCAGACGCCGACGCCCGCGGCTCCCACCAGGTAGACCGGCCGGCGGCCGACGCGGTCGGAGAGCGCGCCCCACATCGGGATGGTGATGAAGTGGATGGCCGAGGCGATCAGCACCGCGTTGAGCACGGTCGCCTTGTCCAGCTTGACGGCCGTCGTGCCGTAGGTGATCACGAAGACGGTGATCAGGTAGAACGAGATGTTCTCGGCCAGCCGGGCGCCGATGGCGATGAGGATGTCGCGCTTGTGGTTCTTGAGCACCGCGGCCAGCGGGGTCTTGTCCAGCTCGGGGGCCTGCTGGAAGACCGGCGACTCGGTGATGGTCAGCCGGATCCACAGGCCGATCAGCACCAGCACGCCCGACAGCAGGAACGGCACGCGCCAGCCCCAGCTCTGGAAGGTCGCCTCCGACTGGACCGCGGCCAGCAGTGCGAGCACGCCGGTGGCCAGCAGGTTCCCGCCCGGGGCGCCCGCCTGCGGCCAGGAGGCCCAGAAGCCGCGCCGCTCGGCGTCGCCGTGCTCGGAGACGATCAGCACCGCGCCGCCCCACTCGCCGCCGAGCGCGAAGCCCTGCACCAGGCGGAGCACGGTGAGCAGGATCGGCGCCGCGCTGCCGATGGCGGCGTGGGTGGGCAGGCAGCCGATCAGGAAGGTCGCCACGCCCATCATCAGCAGGCTCACGACCAGCAGCGTCTTGCGGCCGATCCGGTCGCCGAAGTGGCCGAAGACCAGGCCGCCGAGCGGGCGGGCGACGAAGCCGACGGCGTAGGTCAGGAAGGCCAGCAGGGTGCCGACCAGGGGGTCGGAGTCGGGGAAGAAGAGCTTGTTGAACACCAGGGCCGCGGCCGAGCCGTACAGGAAGAAGTCGTACCACTCGATGGTGGTGCCGATCAGGCTCGCGCCCACGATCTTCTTGATGGACATATCACACCGTTTCTGACTGGGGAGTGCGCTCACGCTACGAAGTGACGGGAGTCACTCCTATGGGCGCGGCACCCACAGTCGGCGGTGGGCTTATGTGCTCAGCCGGTGGAGGCGGAGGGCGAGCTGGAGCTCGAGGGCTCGTTCCGGCTCCTGCCAGCCGTCGCCCAGCAGCCGGCCGATGCGCTCCAGGCGCTGGGAGACCGTGTTGACGTGGATGTGCATCGCCTCGGCGGTCCGGCTGGGCGAGCCGCCGGTGGCGAAGTAGGCGGCGAGCGTCGCGGTCAGCGTGGTGCCGCGCCGGCGGTCGTAGTCGAGCACCGGGCCGAGCGCGCTCGCGACGTAGCCGGGCAGGTCGCGGTGCTCGCCGATGAGCAGGCCGAGGAAGCCGAGCTCGGCCGCGCTGGTGCCGTCGCCGCGGCGGCCCAGCGCGATGAGCGCGTCGGCGCAGCGCTGGGCCTCGTGGTAGGCCGGCCGTACCGCGCCGGGGCCGCGCACCGGGCCGGCGGCGCCGGCGGTCGCGGGACTGGCCAGCGCGGCGCTCAGCTCCTTGGCGACCCGGCGCGCGTCCTGCGCGCCCGGCAGCAGCAGCACGACCTCGTCCGGGCGGGCCGCCGCGAGGCCGTGCGCCAGCGCCGCCTCCGCCGACGCCCAGAACGCCGCCCGCTCGCGCTGGCCCTGGTGCCGGGCCACGATCAGCGTGTACGGCTCCGCCAGGTCGATCCCCAGCCGCCGGGCGCGCTCGGCCAGGCCCTCGTCCTCCGGGCGGGCGATCAGGTCGTCGAGCAGCTCGCCGCGGACCCGGCCCTCGGCCTCGGCGACGCTGCGCCGGAACAGCAGCAGCAGGGCGCAGACCAGCGCCGCCCGCTCCAGGATGCGCTCGTCGGCGTCGTCGGAACGCAGGATCAGCGTGCAGAGCGGCTCGCCGCCGACGTCCACCGAGGCGATCAGCAGGTCGCCCCGGCGGACCGTGCGGCCCAGGCTGCGCGAGGCTTGGGCGGCCTCCAGGATGCCGGGATCGGCGGGCGTGTGCGGGCCGGTGATCGGGCGGCCCTGGCCGTCCAGGACGGTCAGCTCGCCGGTCTCGGTCACCACGGCGGCGATGTCCTCGATGCCCCGGCCCTGGAGCACCAGCTCCATCATCCGGTCGTGCGCCCGGGCCGCCCGCTCGACCGCGTTGCCGTGCTCGCGCAGGCTGCGGTGCGCGGCCGACAGCTCCTCCAGCGCGTTGCGCGTCTCCTGGAGCAGCCGCGCGTTGTCGATCGCCACGGCCGCGTGCGCCGCCAGGCTGGTCAGCAGCGCGACCTCCTCCTGGTGGAAGGGCCGGGCGCTGCGGTTGGCGGCCATGAGCACGCCGATCACCCGCTGGCCGAGCTTGAGCGGCACGCCGAGGATGGCGACCAGGCCCTCCTCGTGCACGGCGGAGTCGATGTGGTCCTTGTGCTGGAAGCGGGCGTCGGCGAAGTAGTCGGCGGTGGAGTACGGCCTGGCCGTCTGGGCCACCAGCCCGCCCAGCCCGGCGCCCAGCGCCAGCCGCAGGTTCTGGAAGGCGGCCGAGATCGAACCGTCGGTCACCCGCATGTAGGTGTCGCCGCGTTCGGGGTCGTGCAGCGTCAGGTAGGCGGTGTCGGTGGCCAGCAGTTGCCTGGCCCGGTGCACGATCGCCTCCAGCACCGCGTCGACGTCGCGCAGGCCCGCCAGGTCGCTGGCGGTGTCGTACAGCGCCGACAGCTCCGCCTCGCGCCTGGCCCGGCGGCGCAGCAGCTCACGAACCTTCAGCGCCTCGACCTTGGCCCGCTCCAGCTCCGCGATCTCGGCCGGGTTCGCGCCGCGGGCCCGGGCCTCGATGATCGGGCCCTCGAACTCGACGGCCGAGGCCTCCCTGGCCAGGAGTTCGAGATAGACGTGCATGGAGCCCATTGTCCTATCGCGCGGTCCAGCCGCCGTCCACCGGGAGCGAGACGCCGGTGATGAACGCCCCGTGCGGCCCGGACAGGTAGGCCACCAGCTCGGCGACCTCCTCCGGCTCGATCAGCCGCTTGATCGCGGCCGGCTGCAGCATGATCTCCTCGACCACGCTCTCCGGCGGGATGCCGTGTGCCCTGGCCTGGTCGGCGATCTGCCGCTCGACCAGCTCGGTCCGCACGTAGCCCGGCGCCACGCACACGCTGGTCACGCCCTTGGCCGCGCCCTCCAGCGCGATCACCTTGGACAGGCCTTCGAGCGCGTGCTTCGCGGCCACGTACGCCGACTTGTACGGCGAGGCGCGCAGCCCGTGCACGGAGGAGATGTGCACGATCCGCCCCCAGCCCCGGGCGTACATCCCGGGCAGGTAGCGCCTGGTGATCAGGAACGGCGCCTCGACCATGACCTTGAGGATCGCCGCGAACACCTCCGGCGGGAACTCCTCGACCGGCGCCACGTGCTGGAACCCGGCGTTGTTGACGACGATGTCCACCCGCTCGTCCGGCAGCCGCTCGGCGAAGCCCGGCTCGGCCAGGTCCGCGGCCACCGCCACGCCGCCGGTCTCGGCGGCCACCTTCCCGGCGCTCTCCGCGTTCTTGTCCACCACCAGCACCCGCGCGCCCGCACCGGCCAGCCGGAGCGCGCACGCCCGCCCGATGCCGCTGCCCGCCCCCGTCACCAGGGCCGTGCGCCCGGTCAGCTCGTCCGCCATGCCTGGACCCTAAGCGCTGGGGTGTCCGGCGCACATGGGGGTGGCGGACATATGTCGGCGCCCGGCTGTGTGGGACGCGCCCTGGCGCGCGCTCAGCGGCGCGGCTGGGCGAAGCGCACCATGTTGCCGGACGGGTCGCGGAAGGCGCAGTCGCGGACGCCGAACGGCTGGTCCATCGGCTCCTGCATCACCTCGGCGCCGGAGGCCTGGATGTGCTCGTAGGTGGCGTCGCAGTCGTCGGTGCTGAACACCATCCGGCCGAGCAGCCCCTTGGCCAGCAGGTCCGCGATCGTCTCGCGGTCCTCGGGGGAGACACCCGGGTCGGCGCCCGGCGGCTCCAGCACGATGTGCACGTCGGGCTGCGACTTCGAGCCGAGGCTCACCCAGCGCATGCCCTCGTAGGAGACGTCGCTGCGCACCTCGAAGCCCAGGGTGTCGCGGTAGAAGGCGAGCGCCTCCTCATGATCGTGAACCACCAGCGTGCAGTACGTCAGTGCGAGGTTCATGCCGGTCACGCTACACCTGGCGGTCCTGCGTGGCCTCCGCCGCGCGGACCGGCCGGGTGTAGATCCTGGCGTAGCAGGCCGGGATCGAGGCGGCGTGCTCGTGGGTGCGGGCGCGGTAGGCGCTGGGGCTCTCGCCGACCAGTTCGGTGAACCGGGCGCTGAACGAGCCCAGCGACGAGCAGCCCACCGCGAAGCACGCCTCGGTCACCGACACGTCCCCCCGGCGCAGCAGCGCCTTGGCCCGCTCGATCCGGCGCGTCATCAGGTAGGAGTGCGGGGTCTCGCCGTAGGCGGCGCGGAAGCTGCGGGAGAAGTGGCCGGGCGACATCAGCGCCACCCGCGCCAGGGCGGGGACGTCGAGGGGCTCGGCGTACTTGCGGTCCATCAGGTCACGTGCCCGCCGCAACCGGACCAGATCCTCCCGGTTCACCTGCCCATTATCCACCCGCCCGCCATCCTGCATGATGGAGGGGACCACGAGAGAGGACGTACGTGCGCCAGGAGAAGGCAGCGCCGGATGCGGTGATCGCGCCGGCGGGCGGGGGTGTGCGAGGGGCGATCGCCGGCAACCTGCGCAGCACCCGGCTGGCGCGGGGGCTGAGCGTGCGGGAGCTGGCGGAGCTGACCGGGGTGAGCAAGGCGCTGATCTCGCAGGTCGAGCGGGCGGTGGCCAACCCGACGGTCGAGGTGCTGACCAGGCTGGCCGACGCGCTCGGGTTGACCTTCGCCGACCTGACGCGGGTACGGCTGACCGGCCCGGAGGTGGTACGGCGGGGCGAGGGCGGCCCGGCCGGCGAGGGCAGCGTGCGCATGTTGTTCGACGCCCCGGACCGGCGGCGGTTCGAGCTGTCCGAGGGCGACATGCCGCCCGGGGTGCGCAGCGCGAAGAGCGCGCACGGGCGTGGGGCGGTGGAGCACGCCTACGTGGTGTCCGGCGAGGTGATCGTCGAGACGGCCGAGTGGTCGGTGACCCTGGGCGAGGGGGACGCGGTGCGGTTCGCGGCCGAGGGCGAGCACGCCTACGTCACGACGGATCGGCCGTGCCGGGTGCTGACCCTGATCTCCTACGCGGACGTCTGACGGCGAACGGCCAGGCCCCGGCCTCTCAAGGACGCGGGGTCAGCCAGGCCCCGGGTTTCTCACGGGCGCGGGGTCAGCCAGGCGCTGGTGCCGTCGGGCACGCTGGCCAGCAACGCGCGGGTGTACGGCTCGGCCGGGTGGTCGAGCACCTGCCCGGCGGTGCCGCTCTCCACGAGCTCGCCGCGGCGCAGCACGTAGACCCGGTCAGCCACCTGCCGGACCACCGCCAGGTCGTGGGTGATGAACAACATCGCCATCCCCAGCCGCTCTCGGAGGTCGGCCAGCAGGTCGAGCACCTGCGCCTGCACCGACACGTCGAGCGCCGCCACCGGCTCGTCGCAGATGAGCAGCCGCGGCTCCCCGGTGATCGCCCGGGCGATGGACACCCGCTGCCGCTCCCCGCCGGACAGGCCGGCCGGGCGCATGGCGGCCAGGTCGGGGCCGAGGCCCACGGATTCGAGCAGCCGGGCGACGTCGCGGCCGGTGGCGGGCCGGCCGTCGGCCTGGAGGGCCTCCTTGAGGGTGGCTCCGACGGTCCGGGCCGGGTTGAGGGTGGAGTAGGGGTCCTGGAAGATCATCTGCGCGGTGCGCCGGGCCTGGCGGAGGGCGGGGCGGGTGAGGCGGCCGTAGTCGGAGACGTCCTGGCCGTCGAGGTGGATGGTGCCGGAGTCGGGGTGTTCGAGGCCGGCGACGCAGCGGGCCAGGGTGGTCTTGCCCGAGCCGGACTCGCCGACCACCGCGACCACCTCGCCGGGGGCGACGGTGAGGCTCACGCCGGCCAGGGCCGGGCGGGCGGCTGTGCCGTACGTCTTGCACAGGGTGTCGACCCGGAGCAGGGGGACGGCGGTGGCGGGCGCGGGGGCCGCGACACCCGGAGCGGGCTCCGGGGCCGGGGGCAGACCGGAGGCACGCACACAGGCCGAGGACCGCGCGTCGGCAGCACCCAGGGTCGGCAAGGACGGCTCGGAGCCCGGGGAAACGGGCGGCTGGGCGGTCTCCTGGACGGGCAGCAGGGGTGGCTGGGCGGTCAGGCAGACGGGGAGGACGACGGGGCAGCGGTCGGCGAAGGCGCAGCGGTCTCGGACGGCGTCGTGGGCGGGCACGGAGCCGGGGACGGCCGGGATGCGGGCCAGGCGGCGGTCGGCCGGAGGCTCGGCGGCCAGCAGGGCCCGGGTGTAGGGATGGGTCTGCTCCCGGCGCAACGCCGCCGACCGGCCGGTCTCGACGACCCGCCCGGCGTACATGACCATGACCCGGTCGCACATCGAGAAGGCCAGCCGCAGGTCGTGCGTGATGAGCACGAAGGCCATCCCGCGTTCGTGCTGGATGCGGCGGATGAGGGCCAGGACCTCACGCTGGGTGGTGGCGTCGAGCGCGGTGGTGGGCTCGTCGGCGATGAGCACGTCCGGGTCACCGGCCAGCGCCGCGGCGAGGCCGACGCGCTGGCGCATGCCGCCGGAGAGCTGGAAGGGGTGGCGCCCGGCGGTCTCGGGCGGGAGTCCGACCTCGGAGAGCAGGCGGGTGACGTCGGCGCCGCGCGGCAGCCCGTCGGCGAGCTGCCTGCCGACCTTGCGCAGCGGGTTGAGCAACGTGAACGGGTCCTGGAGCAGGAGCGAGACGGCCCGCCCGCGCGCCCGGCGCAGCCGGTCGGCGTCGGCGTCGACCCGCGTGCCGGCCACGTGCACCGTCCCCGTGGCGGTGAGGCCGGGCGGCAGGAGGCCGAGCAGGGCCCGCACGGTGAGCGACTTGCCCGAGCCCGACTCGCCCACGATGGCGAGCGACTCGCCGGGCGCGACCTCGAAGCCGACCTCCGACAGCAGCGTGCGGCCGGTGGCGGGCTGGCGCACGGCGAGCCCGGCGACGGAAAGCGCGGGAGGCGGGACGGCAGCGGCGGGAACGGCGGGAACGGCCATGTCAGCGGGTCCTTCCGTGCCGGTCGACGCGCTCTTGCAGCCAGTCGCCCACCAGGTTGAGCGCGGCGGCGGTGACGATGATGGCCAGGCCGGGGGCGATCACCGCCCACGGGTTGGCCACGAGCTGGGCCCGGTTGTCGGCCAGCGTGCGGCCCCAGTCGGGCGAGCCGGCCGGCACGCCGAGCCCGAGGAAGGACAACGACGACAGCGAGACCAGCGCGAAGGCGAAGTTGAGGAAGACCGTGGCCAGGGCGACCGGCGCGATGTTGGGCCAGATGATCCGGATCATGATCCGCCAGGCGGGCAGGCTCTTCAGCAGGGCCGCCTCGACGTAGGGGCGGTGGCGCTGCTCCAGGACGGCCCCGCGCACCACGCGGGCGTCGGTGGGCGCGAAGAGCACCACGAGCACCAGGATGGCCAGGCCGTACCCGCCGCCGAGCACGCCCGCCACCACGATGGCGACGAGCAGCGCGGGCAGCGAGAACATCAGGTCGGCCCAGCGCATGGCCAGGGTGTCGGCCCAGCCGCCGAAGTAGCCGGCGGGCAGGCCGATCAGGTTGCCGAGGATCATGGAGCCGAGCGCCACGGCCAGCGCGCCCGGCACGGCGGTGCGCGCCCCGGCGACCAGCAGTTCCAGCACGTCGCGGCCGAGGTCGTCGGTGCCGAGCGGATGGCCGGGACCGGGGCCGGTGAGGCCGGTCATCAGGTCCTGCTCGGTGGCGCCCGGCACCAGCCAGGGCGCGAAGGCGGCGCAGACCGCGGCGACGGCGAGCACCAGCAGGGCCGCCAGGACGGTCAGCGGCGGGCGCGAGGCCGGCTTCACGAGGCCCTCCGTACGCGCGGGTCGGCGATCGAGTAGCCCACGTCCACCAGCAGGTTGATCGCGGCGATGAGCAGGGTGAGCAGCAGGGCCAGCGCCTGCACCACGGGCACGTCCTTGAAGGTGACCGAGTCCATGAGCAGCGAGCCCAGCCCCGGCAGCGCGAAGGTGACCTCCACCAGCACGGTGCCGACCAGCATGCTGGTGACCACGAGCCCGGTGGCGGTGAGGATCGGCACGAGCGAGTTGCGCAGGGCGTACCCGAGCACCGTCGCCGAGCCGAGGCCGCGTGCGCGGGCGAAGACGACGTAGTCCTGTTCCAGCTCCCGCACCAGCGCCGCGCGGGTGAAGCGCAGCAGCAGCCCGAGAGCCCCGGCGGCCAGCGCGACGGCGGGCAGCGTGAGGTGCCACACCGTCCCGGCGAAGCCCTCGCCGGTGCCGTAGACCGGGAACCAGCCGAGCCCGGAGGCGAACACGACCAGCAGGACCAGGCCGACGGCGAACGGCGGGGCGCTGAGCCCGACGATGCCGGTGACCACCACCAGCCGGTCGAGCGCCCGCCCGCGGCGCAGCGCGCCCAGCACGCCCATCGGGATCCCGGCCAGGGCGGCCAGCAGCGTGCCGTACGCGGTCAGCTCCAGCGTGAGCGGCACCCGGTCGCCGAGCATGCCGCTCACCGGCACGCCGGTGCGGATGGAGACGCCCAGGTCGCCGGTGAGCACGCCGCCCAGCCAGCGCAGGTACTGCACGAAGACCGGCTCGTCGAGGTGGTAGCGCGCGGTGATCGCGGCGATGGTCTCGGCCGTGGCCGGGCGGGTGCCGAGCAACGTCTGCTGGAGGGTGCCCGGAGCGAGGTAGAGCAGCAGGAAGACGCCCACCGACAGCAGGGCGACGACGACGGCGGTCCCGGCCAGCCGCCGCAGCAGGAACGACCCCCAGCCCGCCATCACAAGACCCCGTTCCCCCTCAGCCAGGCGATCGTGCGCTCGGCCGCGTCCCGGCGGTGCCCGTCCTCGACCAGCTCGTGCCCCTCCCGAGGGTAGACGACGAGCTGGACCGGGATCCCGGCCGCCGACCAGGCACGATAGAGCTGCTCGGCCTGGCCCGCGGGGGTGGTCCGGTCGAGTTCGCCGTGCAGGATCAGGGTCGGCGTGCTCGCTTCGGCGGCGTGGTGGACCGGCGAGCGCGCGGCCAGGAACTCGCGTCCCTCGGGCGTGACGGGGTCGGCGCCGGCGTGGTAGAGCGGGTCGAAGCCGCCGGCCAGGTTGCTGGCGGTGGTGAAGCTGAGCCAGTCGGCGACGCCGGACATGACCACCGCGGCCCGGAACCGCGAGGTGCGGGTGGTCGCCCACGCGGTCATGTACCCGCCGTAGCTGAGCCCCATGATCGCCATCCGTCCGGGATCGGCGGCGCCGGTCGCGACGAGGTGGTCGACGCCGGCCAGCAGGTCGTCCAGGTCGGCCTCGCCCGCGACGCCGATGACGGCCCGCGCGTGCTCCTGGCCGCGCCCGCTGCTGCCGCGCGGGTTGGCGAGCAGGACCGCGGCCCCGGCGTGCGCGAGCGGCGAGGCGAGCTGGTTGGACTCGGCGGGCGCGAAGGCGCTCGACCACAACCAGGTGGGGCCGCCGTGCACCATGACGACCAGCGGCCGGGGCCCGTCCGCCTCCCCGTGGGTCAGCAGCAGGCCCTCGATCTCCCGCCCGTCGGGCGCGGCCCACCGCACCTTTTCCTGCCGTACGGCAAGCGAAGCCAGCCCCGCGTTGAGCGCGGTGACCGCACGCCACTCGCCGGTCGCCGGGTCGGCCAGCGCGATCTCCGGCGGCTGCCCGGCGTCCTCCCAGGGAGCGGCGGCCAGCGTGCCGGTGGCGTCGGGCGACAGCGACGGCTGGGCGCCGGGCCCGCCGAGCGTGCCGTGCCGCACCCAGCGCGACAGGACCTCGCCGGTGACCGCGTCGAGCAGGCCGCCGTGCGTGCCGGTGCCGTCCCAGCCGGTGAACCAGAGCCGCCGCTCGTCGAGCCAGCCCAGGTCGGTGACGTCGTCGAGGTCGCCGAGCGCGGTGACCCGGGTGTCGCCGCCGTCGAGGCCGGTGACGCGCAGGACGCGGCCCGAGACGATGGACAGCCCTTCGAGGACGACGGCGGTGCGGCCGTCGGGGGCGAGCTTGGGGCGGGCGAGCTGCCAGCCGGTGGTGTAAAGCGTGCGCGTCTGGCCGGTCTCGGGGTCGATGAGGTCCAGGTTCGGGCGGTAGAAGCCGCCCGGGGTCTCGTCGGCCGAGGTGACCGCGACGACGGGACCGCCACGCCAGTCGGCGTCCCACACGGTGGCGGTGAGCGGGACGGGCGTGAGCCGGTCGTCGCCGACGCGGGCGAGGGCCAGGCGGCGCAGCCGGGCGCCCGGTTCGCGGACCACCGGGTCGGCCGGGTCGTGGACGCGCAGGCCGAGATGGCTGCCGTCGCGCTCGCTGCCGGGGTCGGCCAGGCGCAGCAGGACGCGGTCGCCGGCGGGGATCAGGTCCTCGATCTCGGCGCCGGTGTCCAGCCGCCACGGGGGCTCGCCGACGGCCAGCCGTACCTCGACGTGGTCGAGCAGGGGGCCGCGGGCGGTGGCGAGCAGGAGCCGGTTGCCGGTGATCCAGCGGGTGAGCGCGTGCCACTCGCCCTCGGCGGCGGCCAGCGGGCGGAGCGCGCCGGTGGGCAGGTCGAGCACGTGGGCCCGGCCGTCGATGACGCAGGCCACGGCCGCGCCGCCGGGGTGGAGGGCGACCCATTCGGGCACCCGCAGCCCGCGCAGCGCGCGGTGGACGTCGAGCGGGGCGGCCATCAGCGCGGGGCGACCTTCGCGGCCCACGGGCCGACGAAGAAGTACGGGCCGAAGCCGGTGGCGGTGACCGACGGGCCGAAGGCGGTGGCCGCCTCACCCCACCACAGCGGCTGGTAGGGCAGATCGGCGGCCGACTTCAGCAGCGCCTGGCCGAGCAGCTTGCCGCGCTCGGCGTCGTCGGTGCTGGCCTTGGCGTCGGCGAGGAGCTTGGTGACCTCGGCGTTGGCGTACTCGGCGATGTTGGTGCCGTTCTTGCCGGTCGCGCCGCCGTCCAGGAGCTGGTTGACGTACTCGGAGGGGTCGCCGGTGGTGGCGAAGTACCACCCGGCGTAGATCCCGGCCGAGTGCGCGCCGAGCTCGGCGATCCACTGCTCCAGCGGCACCTCCTTGACCTCCAGCGTGATGCCGATGGTCTTGAGGTTCTGGGCCAGGGTGAGCAGCGCGCGGCCGATCTGCGGGCCGCTGTTGGGGTAGGTCACGGTGTCGCCGAAGCCCTGCGGGCTGGCCGACTGGGCGAGCTCGGCCTTGGCCTTGGCCAGGTCGAACTCGACCTGCGGGATGCTCGCGTACAGCGCCTTGACCTCGGCCTCGCCGAGCACGCCGCCCCACTGGACCGGGTCGGGGATGGTGGTGGCGACCGCGCCGTGGCCGCGCAGGATGCTCTTGACGATGCCGGCCCGGTCGACGGCGTGCCCGACCGCGCGGCGCACGTGCACGTCGTCCCACGGCTTCTTGGCGGTGTTGAAGGCGAGGGTGACCAGCGAGCGGTCGGCGGCGGTCATGACCTGGACGCCGGAGACCGCCTTCCACTGGTCGATCTGCTCGGCCGGGACGTTCAGGGCGACGTCCACCTGGCCGCCGCGCATGGCCAGCAGGCGGGTGGACTCCTCGGGGATGAAGTCGATTCTGATCTGCCGGTAGGGGGCCTCGCCGCCCCACCAGGCGTCGTTGCGCTCCAGCGTGACGTGCGAGTCGGGGGCGAACTCGGTCACCTTGTAGGGGCCGGTGCCGAGGATCTTGCCGGTCGGGGTGCCGAGGTCCGCGCCGGTGTCCTTGAGGAACTTCTCGCTGGTGACCAGCAGGGTGCCGGGGGAGGGGGTCCAGGCGAAGGAGGCGTCCGGCTGCTTGAGGGTGATCGTCACCTCGGCGGGCGCGGTGGCCTCGATGCTTTCCACGCCGGCGTAGGCGTAGGCGAAGGCGCTGGTGGAGCCCTTGGCGGCGTGCAGGTTGAGGCTGGCGACCACGTCGGCGGCGGTGAGGGCCGCGCCGTCGGCGAAGGTGACGCCCTGGCGGAGCTGGTAGACGTAGGTCCTGGCGTCCTTGCGCTCCCACGAGGCGGCGAGCGAGGGCTGGAGGCCGCCGTCCTCGCCCACCGCGACCAGCGCCTCCTGGCAGAGGAGGGCGACCACGTAGTTCATGATCCCGGCCTCCTTGCTCACGTCGAGCGTGCTGAGCGAGGAGGGGAGTGCTACGCGGAGCAGGTCGGCGGTCTTGGGTGCGCCTGTCGTACCGGCCGGGGCGGGGCTGGAGCCCGAGCCGCCGCCGGAGCCGCAGGCGGCCAGCGCGCCCGTGCCCGCGATCAGGGCGGTGGCGAGGAGGAAGGAGCGCCTGGCGAGAGGGCTGTCGGTCACGGCGGGACCCCATTTCGTGCAACCGGCCTACCTGCGATGTCTACCGGTAATATCCAAGTGGCACATGAGAGTATTCGCTCCTTCGGTCCAGGGTCAAAGATGGAAAACATGATCAAGGTTTACAGCGCCCCGTGGTGCGGCCACTGCCAGCGCCTCAAGGGCCAGCTCGCCCGCGCCGGGATCGCCTACACCGAGATCGATGTGGACGACACGCCCGGCGCGATCGAGCTGATCAGCGAGCTGAACGGCGGCTCCTGGCTGATCCCCACCGTCGTCTTCCCGGACGGCGGAGCCCTGGTCAACCCCAGCGTGGGGCAGGTTCAGGAGCGGCTGGCCGGCTGAGTCATCGACAGCACGTCGAGCGCCGAGTCGAGCTGCTCCTCGGTCAGCGTGCCGTTGGCCACGTGACCGCGCTCGATCACCACCTCGCGGATGGTCTTGCGCTCGGCCAGCGCCTGCTTGGCGATGCGCGCGGCCTCCTCGTAGCCGACGTACCGGTTCAGCGGGGTGACGATCGAGGGCGAGGACTCGGCGTACTCGCGCAGCCGCTCGGCGTTGGGCGTGATCCCGGCGACGCAGCGGTCGGCCAGCAGCCGCGAGACGCTGGCCAGCAGCCGGACCGACTCCAGGATGTTGCGGGCGATCACCGGGAGCTGCACGTTCAGCTCGAACGAGCCGGACGCCCCGGCGAAGGTGATCGCCGCGTCGTTGCCGATGACCTGGGCGGCGACCATGCAGACCGCCTCGGGGACGACCGGGTTGACCTTGCCGGGCATGATCGACGAGCCGGGCTGCAGGTCGGGCAGGTTGATCTCGCCCAGCCCCGCCCGGGGGCCGGAGCCCATCCAGCGCAGGTCGTTGGCGATCTTGTTCAGGGATACGGCGACGACCTTCAGGGCGCCGGACAGCTCGACGATGGCGTCCTGGGCGCTCTGCGCCTCGAAGTGGTTGCCGGCCTCGGTGAAGTCCAGGCCGGTGGCCGCGGCCAGCTTGGCGATGACCCGCGGCGCGAAGCCGGGCGGGGTGTTGATGCCGGTCCCGACCGCGGTCCCACCCAGCGGAAGCTCCAGGACGCTGTTGAGCGCGCCGCCCACCCGGGTGAGACCCAGCTTGATCTGGGCGGCGTAACCGCCGAACTCCTGGCCGAGGGTGACCGGCGTGGCGTCCATGAGGTGGGTGCGCCCGGCCTTGACCAGCCCGGCGAACTCCTCGGCCTTGCCCTCCAGCGTCGCCGCCAGATGCGTCAGCGAGGGCAGCAGGTGGTAGGAGACCTCGGTCGCGGCGGCCACCCGGATCGAGGTCGGGAAGACGTCGTTGGACGACTGCGAGGCGTTGACGTGGTCGTTCGGATGCACCTCGCGGCCCAGGCGGCGCTCGGCGAGGGTGGCGACGACCTCGTTGGCGTTCATGTTGGAGGAGGTGCCGGAGCCGGTCTGGAAGACGTCCACCGGGAAGTGCTCGTCGTGCTCGTTCTCCGCCACGTCGGCCGCGGCCTGCGCGATGGCCTCGGCCATCTCCTTGTCGATCACGCCTAGTTCGCCGTTGACCTCGGCGGCGACCGCCTTGATCAGGCCCAGCGCGGCGATGTGGGAGGGTTCGAGCCCACGGCCGGAGACCGGGAAGTTCTCCACCGCCCGCTGGGTCTGGGCCCGCCACAGCGCCGTGGCGGGGACGCGGACCTCGCCCATCGAGTCGTGCTCGGTGCGGTATTCGCTCATGCTCCCAGTCTGTATCAGGCCGGTCAGCCGGTCAGAACCAGGATGGCGATGATCACCGCCGCGGCGGCGGCGATGGCCATCAGGATGAACATGCCGGTACGGCTGGCCTTGCGGGGCGCCTCTGACTGGCCGGCGATGGCGAACAGGTCGGTGCCCAGGCCGCGCTCCGGGGGCATCGGGGCGGCGGGCGGGGGCTGGTGGCTCTGCCACGGGTTCTGCTGGTGGCCCTGCTGGTGGTTCTGCGGCGGGGACGGGTAGACCTGCTGGCCCGGCGGGTGCGGTTGCACGACCCGGGTCGTCTCGGAGCTCTCGTCGTAGACCGGCGGGCGGGGGTCGGCCGGCTGCAGGGGGCCGCCGAAGCTCGGCGGCTGGGGCTCGTAGCCGGGGGGCGGGCCCTGCGGTCCCGGGGCGTGGCCGGGTCCGGGGGTGCCAGGAGCATGACCGGGGCCGGGTGGCTGGTTCAGGGGGTGCTTCGGGCGGGCGACGGTGACCGTGCGGTTGGGGTCCTGGTCGGGGTCGAACCCACCGGACCACCCCGGCACCTCGACCGGCGGCTGACCGGGCTGCTGCACTGGGGGATGACCGGGGTGCTGCACCGGGGGATGACCCTGCTGCTGGGCCGGCTGCTGGGCCGGGGGAGCGGCAGGGGGCTGGTGGTTCTGCCACGGGTTCTGCTGGGGCCGGGGCCAGGCGTCGGAGGTGGGCTGGGGGACCTGCCACGACTCGGCGCTCTGCACCCGGATCGGCTCCTCCACCGCCGGGAACTCGTGCGTGGGCGTGTCGGCCACCATCCGCAACATCGTCTCGGCCTTGGCGGTGCTCAGCCGCTGCTGGTGGATCTTGTTGAGCATGCCGTCCAGCACCGGCCGCAGCGGACCGGCCTGGGTGGGCGGGTCGGCGCTCTCGGTCATCAGCGCGGCCAGCGTCTCGGCGATGCTCGACCGCTCGTAGGCCGGCCGTCCCTCGACCGCGAAGTACAGCGTCGCCCCCAGCGACCACACGTCCGACTCCGGCCCGGTGTACTCGCCCCTGGCACGTTCCGGCGCGGTGTAGCCGGGCGAGCCGATGACCATCCCGGTCTTGGTGAGCTTGGTGTCGCCCTCGGCCTTGGCGATGCCGAAGTCGGTCAGCACGACCCGGCCGTGCTCGGTGATCAGCACGTTGCCGGGCTTGACGTCGCGGTGGGTGATGCCCTGGGCGTGGGCCGCGCGCAACGCGCCGAGCAGGTCGACGCCGATCTCGGCGACCAGGCGGGGCGGCAGCGGCCCCTCCTCCTCGATGACCTGCTCCAGCGAGCGGGCCTCGACCAGCTCCATGATGATCCAGGGGCTGTCGTCGTGGATCAGCACGTCGTAGATCGCCGCCACCGAGGGGTGGTTGATGCGGGAGGCGGTCCGCCCCTCACGCACCATGCGCTCGCGCAGCTCGGCTCGTTGCGCCTCGCTCAGGCCCGAGTCCTGGCGGATCTCCTTGATGGCGACCTCGCGGCCCAGCGTCCGGTCGTGCGCGCGCCAGACCGTCCCCATCGTCCCCCGGCCGAGCGGTGCGAGCAGTTCGTACCGTCCGGCGAGCACGCGCCCCGCCACGCCCTTGTGCTGTTCCGACATGAGAAGAAGATATCTATTCCTGCTTAGAAAGTGCTTTACCCTCGCTTGCGAAGTTCCTTGGGCCAGAAGCGGCGCGGGAGGAAGAGCTTGATCAGTCTGGCCCGTAGCCTGCCGTACGCCGTGGGCGGTGATCCCGGCCTGCGGTGCACCCCGCCACGGGGAAGAGGTACGGCCTGCGCCCCCGATGATACGGCAGCGGCCTGGGCCTCCGCCCGGTGCAGTCCGCGATGCGTGGGACGCCGGGCGAAGGCGGGACCGGCCAGGGCGAGGGCCGGGCGGCGGCCGGACTGGCTGAGCGGCTGCTCGGCGGAGCCGCCCGCGGCGACCCGCGCGAGCATGAGCGAGGCCCGCACCGAGTCGATGCGCGTCTCGGGGTCGATGCGCAGCAGCGCCTCCAGCACCGGGGCCAGCGGCCCGGCCTTGGGCATCGGGATCTGCTCGCCGCTGGTCAGCGCGGCCAGCGCGGCGGCAGCCGTACGGCGGCCGTGCAGGCCGTGGCCCTCGACGGCGGTGTAGAGGGTCGCGCCGAGCGACCACAGGTCGGCCGCCGGGCTGGCCTTGGCGCCCAGCACCCGCTCGGGCGCGATGTAGCCGGCCGAGCCGAGCACCATGCCGGCCTGGGTGATGGAGATCTCGCCCTCGAAGGCGGCCAGGCCGAAGTCGGTGAGGACCGCCCGCTGCTCGGTCACCAGGACGTTGCTGGGCTTGACGTCGCGGTGCAGGATGCCCTTGCCGTGCACCGCGCGCAACGCGCCGAGGATCTGCCGGCCCATCTCGGCGGCGAAGCGCGGCGGCAGCGGCCCGTTGTCCTGGATGAGCTGCTCCAGCGACCTGGCCTGGAGCAGCTCCATCACGATCCAGGGCCGGTCGTCCTCGGTGACGACGTCGTAGACGGTGATGACCGACGGGTGCGCGACCATCGCGGTCGCCCGGCCCTCGCGCTCGGTGCGCGCGCACAGCTCGATCCGCAGGTCCTCGTCGATGACGACGGGCAGCCGGACCTCCTTGACCGCGACGTAGCGGTCCAGCAGTTCGTCATGTGCTCGCCAAACGGTGCCCATGCCGCCGCGGCCGACCGGCTCCAGGAGCCGATAGCGCGCGGCAAGGAGATAACCGGACGGCGCACGCATGCCAGGCAGCTTACCGATTCGCCCAAACGTACCTGTAGAGGCGGGGCCGATTAAATGTTGCGATGTGGGGTCAAGTTGTCTGACCTGACGCGTCATGCAATGCGCGTGTCAGCGGTCTGTAGGTCTGCGGTAAGCGGGCGGGTTCATCCTCCGGACAGAGCACGAAAAAGTGTCGGTCGGGATCGTCAGAATGAAGGCATACGCCCTCGGAACTCGCGATCACCACACCGTCGTTGAAGGACGTGATGAGGATGCGACAGACCCAGGTCAGGAAAAGGCCGAGCAGGCCCGTGAAGTCCTCGCTCGACCTGCGTACTCCGTCCGGGCGCAAGCTGCCCTACTGAACGACCACCCGCCAGGAGCTCGTCACCCAGAAGAAGGTGTGCGAAATGTGCAAGCACCAGCCGCTCTGTCCCACCGCCGACTCGCTCGACCGCGAAGCCGCCCACGTGATGCGGTCCCACCACGACCAGGGCTGGAGCCTGCTGTGCAACGGCGTCATCCTGTTCGAGGACACCGGCCTGCTCCTGCCCGACGGCCGCGTGGTGGACCCGCATCGTGGCCTGGTGGCCGCCTGAGCCCTAGCGGCGTCCGATGGTGAGCACCGGGCCGGTGGTGTCGGCGAAGAAGTCCTGGCCCTTGTCGTCCACGACGATGAAGGCGGGGAAGTCCTCGACCTCGATCTTCCAGACCGCCTCCATCCCCAGCTCGGGATACTCCAGCACTTCCACCTTCTTGATGCAGTCCTGAGCCAGCCGGGCCGCCGGGCCGCCGATGGAGCCCAGGTAGAAGCCCCCGTAGCGCTGGCACGCCTCGGTCACCTGCTTGGAGCGGTTGCCCTTGGCGAGCATGACCATCGATCCGCCGGCCGACTGGAACCGTTCGACGTAGGAGTCCATGCGTCCCGCCGTGGTCGGGCCGAACGAGCCGGAGGCGTAGCCCTCGGGTGTCTTGGCCGGACCGGCGTAGTAGACCGCGTGGTCCTTGAGGTAGGCCGGCATCTCGCCGCCGCCGTCGAGCAGCTCGGCGATCTTCGCGTGGGCGATGTCGCGGGCGACGACCAGCGGGCCGGTGAGCGAGAGCCGGGTCTTGACCGGGTACTTCGTCAGCTCGGCCAGCACCTCGGCCATCGGCCGGTTGAGGTCGACGCGCACCACGTCGTCGGAGAGGTGCTCGTCGGTGGTCTCCGGCAGGAAGCGGGCCGGGTCGGTCTCCAGCTTCTCCAGGAAGACGCCCTCGGCGGTGATCTTGGCCAGCGCCTGGCGGTCGGCGCTGCACGAGACCGCGATGGCCACCGGGCACGAGGCGCCGTGCCGCGGCAGGCGGATGACCCGCACGTCGTGGCAGAAGTACTTGCCGCCGAACTGCGCGCCGATGCCGAGCTTCTGGGTCAGCTCGAAGACCTTCTGCTCCAGCTCCAGGTCGCGGAAGCCGTGGCCGCTGGCCGAGCCCTCGGTGGGGATGGAGTCGAGGTAGCGGGCGCTGGCGTACTTGGCCGTCTTCAGCGCGAACTCCGCCGAGGTGCCGCCCACCACGATCGCCAGATGGTACGGCGGGCAGGCCGCGGTGCCGAGCGAGCGGATCTTCTCCTCCAGGAACTGCAGCATGCGCTTCTCGTTGAGCACCGCCTTGGTCTCCTGGTACAGGAACGACTTGTTGGCCGAGCCGCCGCCCTTGGCCATGAAGAGCAGCTTGTACTCGTCGGCGTGCCCGCCCGGGTCCTCGGCGTACAGCTCGATCTGGGCCGGCAGGTTGGAGCCGGTGTTCTTCTCCTCCCACATGGTCAGCGGGGCCATCTGGGAGTAGCGCAGGTTGAGCTTGGTGTAGGCGTCGTAGACGCCGCGCGAGATGTGCTCGGCGTCGGCGCCGTCGGTCAGCACGTGCCGGCCGCGCTTGCCCATCACGATCGCGGTGCCGGTGTCCTGGCACATCGGCAGCACGCCGCCGGCCGAGATCGAGGCGTTCTTGAGCAGGTCGAGCGCGACGAAACGGTCGTTGCCGCTCGACTCGGGGTCGTCCACGATCTTGCGGAGCTGCGCGAGGTGCGAGGAGCGCAGGAAGTGGGAGATGTCGTGCACGGCCGTCTCCGTCAGCAGCCGCAGCGCCTCGGGGTCGACCTCCAGGAACGTGCGGCCCGCCGCTTCGACCTTCCGCACCCCCTCCGCCGTGATCAGCCGGTACTCGGTCTCGTCGGCGCCAAGCGGAAGCAGGTCGGTGTAGTCGAACTCGGGCATTGTCCTCGATCCTTTCGGTCCTCCTAGAGCCTACGGCCCCCGGGGAATACGCGGGACCGGTATCGGCTTATGTAGTCCAACTTTCAACTACATGGAGGCGTCATGGAGATCGTGTTCATGCTCGTGATGGGCGTCCTGGTCGTCGGCGGCATGGCCGGGGCGCTGGCGGCGATGGCGCTGAGCGGCATCAGGACCGGGCAGTGGCCGGTGCTGCGGCGGCGCCGGGTGATCTGGCGGGGGTTCGTGGTGCGCTGAGGCCGATCACGATGCCCACGATCACCAGCCCCGCGCCCAGCAGGTCCGGCACGGTCGGCACCGCGATCCCGAGCAGCAGGCCGGTGCCGATCGCGCCCACCGGGATGAGCCCGGCGAACAGCCCGGCCAGGCCCGGGCCGAGCTTCGGCAGGGACGAGTACCACAGGAAGAACGCCACGACGGTGACCACCGAGGCCAGGTAGAGGTAGCCGAGGGCCTCGGCCGGGGTCGGCACGCGGAGCATCGCCGTACCCTCGCTGACCAGGCCGACGGCGAAGAGCATCGGCACGGCCAGCCCGGTGGAGTAGGCCGACACCCGGACCGCGCCCAGCTTGGGCAGCAGCGGGATGGCCAGCAGCGAGAAGCTGACCTCACCGACCAGCGCGACCAGGGCCCAGAGCAGCCCCGGCAGGTTGCCGCTGCCCAGCCCGGTGGCGAGCGTCGCGCCGCCCACCACCACGACCGCACCCGCCAGCAGGCGGGGTGCGGGCCGTCCGCTCACCAGAGCGAGGGCCAGCGGCACGGTGCCGAGTACCACCCCGGCGAGCGCGGGCCCCGAGGCGCGTGTCGACTCGATCACCGCGACGTTGAAGACGACCAGGCCCAGCAGGGTCAGGCCGGCCAGCAGGAGCCACTCCTTGGCGGTCAGCCGGACCAGGCGCACCCGCATGACCCGGATCACCGCCACCCAGATGAGCGCGGCGATCAGGTAGCGCACGGCCTGGCCGCCGTAGATCGGATAGTCCGCGATCAGTCCGGACGCGCCGGCGAGGGTGCCGACGAGGACCATGGCCGAGGCGGCGCCGATGACTCCCTTGTGCATGCCTGAGATGCTAGGGAGGTAATGGCTCTCTCGTAGAGTCCAATCCGGCGCGGAAAGAGTGGACCATTGGCCGATCTGCATCTCTCCATCGACCGGCAGGGCGGCGGGATCGCCGTCCAGGTCGCCGCCGAGCTGCGGGAGGCCGTGCGGCGGGGGCGGCTGGCGGCGGGGGCGCGGCTGCCCTCGACCCGCGAGCTCGCCGCCGACCTCCAGGTCTCGCGGGGCGTGGTGGTCGAGGCCTACGAGCAGCTCGTCGCCGAGGGCTTCCTGGTCTCCCGCGTCGGCCTGGGCACCACCGTCGCCGCCACGGCGGCGGGTACGGCGGCGGGTACGGCGACGGCGGCTGTCCCGAGCGACGAGGAGGAGCCGGCCGCGCAGCCCGCGGGCCTGGGCGTCCCCTACCACGGTCACCGGCCCACCTCGCCCGACCTCGGGTTCTTCCCCCGCGAGCGGTGGCTGGCCGCGATGCGGCACGTGCTGACCACCCTGCCGTCGGACGCCCTCGACTACGGCGATCCGGGCGGCGTGCCCGAGCTGCGCGTGGAGCTGGCCGGTTACCTCCGCCGGGTCAGGGCGGCCGACGTGCGCCCGGAGAACCTGGTCGTGGTCGGCGGGGTCGCCCAGGGGCTCAGCCTGACCCTGCACGTCCTGGGCCGCACCCGGCTCGCCGTCGAGGACCCGACGAGCCAGCGCCAGGTGCCGCTGCTGCGCCGGGCGGGCGCCGAACTGCTGCCGATCAGGGCGGACGCGGCGGGCATCGACGCCCGCGCGGTCGAGGCGAGCGGCGCGCAGGCCGTGCTGGTCACCCCGGCCCACCACTACCCGACCGGCGTGGTCCTGTCGCCCGGCCGCCGCGCGGCGCTGATCGAGTGGGGCGGCCTGATCCTGGAGGACGACTACGACGCCGAGTTCCGCTTCGACCGCGACCCGGTCGGCTGCCTGCAGGGGCTGGCGCCCGATCGGGTGGTGTTGTGCGGGAGCGTGAGCAAGTCGATGGCGCCGGGCCTGCGGCTGGGCTGGGTGGCCGCGCCGCCGGAGGTGGCCGCGCGCATCCGGCGGGCGCGGGGCGAGCTGGATCTCGGCTCGCCGGTGGTCGAGCAGTACGCGCTGGCGCACTTCCTGCGGACCGGCGGCTACGACCGGCACCTGCGGCGCATGCGGCGCGAGTACCGGCGCCGGCGCGACGCCCTGGTGCGGGCGCTGGCCGAGGAGCTGCCCGAGGTGAGCGTGCACGGCATCGAGGCCGGGCTGCACATCTACCTGGAGCTCCCGCGAGGCTGCGACGAGGTGGCCGTCGCGCGGGCCGCCCAGGACCTCGGGCTGGCCGCCGAGCCGGTCGGTCCGATGCGGTTCACGCCGGGGCCGCCGGCCATCGTGGCCGGGTTCGCGCGGGTGCCCGTGCACCGGGCGCTGCCGGCCGTACGGGCGCTAAAAGTCAGAATGTCAGGACAAACTATTGACTGATACCGGAGGCACCGGCTAGACCAGTAGCCATGCGGGTGGGATTGCTTGGATTAGGAAGAATCGGGGCGTTTCACGCAGAAACCCTGGCCCCTCTGGTCGACGAGCTGATCGTCGCCGACCCGGTGCGCACCTCGCCGTACGGCAGGCCGGGCGACCCCTTCGAGGCGGACGCCCTGGTGATCGCGACACCGACGGCGACCCACGCCGAGCTGCTGCTGCGTGCCTGCGCCCAGGGCATCCCGACGTTCTGCGAGAAGCCGGTCGCGCTCACCGTCGAGCAGACCCGCGCGGTGCTCGACGCCCGCGGGGAGACGATGGTGCACATCGGCTTCCAGCGCCGCTTCGACGCCGGGTACGCCGCCGCCCGCGCCGCGGTGCGCGCCGGGGATCTGGGGCAGGTACACCGGGTGCACCTGCTCACCGCCGACCCCGCGCCGCCGCCGGCCGGCTACATCCCGACCTCGGGCGGCATCTTCCGCGACTGCCACATCCACGACTTCGACATCCTGCGCTGGGTGACCGGCCGGGAGGCCCGCACGGTCTACGCCACCGGCGCCAACCGGGGCGAGGCGTTCTTCGCCGAGGCCGGTGACGTGGACACCAGCGCCGCCCTGCTCACGCTCGACGACGGCACGCTGGCCACGCTGCAGGGCTCGCGGTACAACGGCGCGGGCTACGACGTGCGCATGGAGGTGGCCGGCACGCGGGCCACCCAGGCCGTCGGCCTCGGGCCCCGCGCCCCGCTGGCCAGCCTCGACGAGGGCACCCGCCCGGCGGAGCCCTGGCCCGACTTCGTCACCCGGTTCGAGGACGCCTACCGGGCCGAGCTGCGCGCCTTCCTGGAGGCGGCGCGCGGCGACCGGGAGAGCCCGTGCACGATCGAGGACGCCCTCGCGGCGCTCCTGATCGCCGAGGCAGCCGACCGCTCGCGCCGCGAGGGGCGCCCCGTGGAAGTGGAGAAGGTATGAAGATCGCGGGAGCCCCCATCTCCTGGGGTGTCTGCGAGGTCCCGGGCTGGGGTCACCAGCTCCCGGCGCAGCGGGTGCTGGCGGAGATGCGCGCGCTCGGCCTGACCGCCACCGAACTCGGCCCGGACGGTTTCCTGTCCGCCGCCGACCTGATCGAGTACGGCATGCACGGCATCGGCGGCTTCATCCCGGTGGTCCTGCACGACCCGGAGCACGACCCGCTGCCCGAGCTGCGGCGCAAGGCCGCCGAGTTCGCCGCGGCGGGCGTCGAGGTGATGGTGCTCGCCGCCGCGACCGGCCAGGACGGCTACGACTCGCGCCCGGCGCTGGACGAGCGCGGCCTGACCACGCTCTGCGCCAACCTCGACCGGGCCTCCGCCGAACTCGACCGGCTGGTCACCCTGCACCCGCACGTCGGGACCATGGTCGAGAGCCGCGCCGAGGTGCTCGGCGTGCTGGCGGGCAGCGTCGCGCCGCTCTGCCTGGACACCGGCCACCTGCTGGTCGGCGGCACCGACCCGGTCGAGATCGCCAGGCGCGACCCCGGCCGCATCGCGCACGTGCACCTCAAGGACGTGGACGCCGCGCTGGCCGCCCGCGTGCCCGAGATCGGCTACACCGAGGCGGTCCGGCAGGGCCTCTACCGGCCGCTGGGCCAGGGCGACGTGGACGTCGCGGGCCTGGTCGCCGCGCTCGACAAGGACGGCTACGCCGGGTGGTACGTCATGGAGCAGGACGTGGTCCTGACCGGGGAGGCGGACGATCCGGCCGCCGACGTCCGGCGGAGCCTGGCCTACCTGGAGGGGATCGCCCGTGCCTGAGGTGCTGACCATCGGCCGGGTGGGCGTCGACGTCTACCCGTTGCAGGTCGGGGTCTCGCTGCGTGAGGTGGAGACCTTCGGCAAGTACCTCGGCGGCAGCCCGACCAACGTGGCGGTGGCCGCCGCCCGGCTGGGCCGCAGCGCGGCGGTGATCACCCGCACCGGGGCCGACCCGTTCGGCGAGTTCGTGCACGACGCGCTGCGCGGCTACGGGGTGGACGACCGGTACGTCACGGCGGTCGAGGGGCTGCCGACGCCGGTGACCTTCTGCGAGATCCGGCCGCCGGACGACTTCCCGATCTACTTCTACCGCTTCCCCAAGGCCCCCGACCTGGAGATCCGCCCCGAGGAGCTGGATCTCACCGCGATCCGCGAAGCCGGGCTGTTCTGGGCGACGGTCACCGGGCTGTCGCAGGAGCCGTCGCGGGCGGCGCACTTCCACGCCTGGGAGGCCCGCGGGCGCAAGACGCACACCGTGCTCGACCTCGACTACCGGGCGGCCTTCTGGGACTCGCCCGCCACCGCCCGCGAGCAGGTGGCCAAGGCGCTGCCGCACGTCAGCGTGGCGGTCGGCAACCTGGACGAGGTCGAGGTGGCCACCGGGCTGCGCGAGCCGTACGAGGCGGGGCGGGCCCTGCTGGAGGCCGGGGTCGAGCTCGCGGTGGTCAAGCAGGGCGGCGCCGGGGTCCTGGGCCTGACCAGGCACGAACAGGTCCTGGTCGAGCCGGTCGAGGTCGAGGTGGTCAACGGCCTCGGCGCGGGCGACGCCTTCGGCGGCGCGCTCTGCCACGGGCTGCTGGCCGGCTGGCCGCTGGAACGAACCCTCAGATACGCCAACGCGGCGGGCGCGATCGTCGCCGGAGAGCTGGCCTGCGCGCCGGCCATGCCGACGATCGAGCGGATCGAAAGGACGCTGGGCGTTGGCTGACTACGGCGCACTGCGGGAGATCCGGGCCCGCCATCCCGAGCGCATCGCCGAAGCCGCCGCGCAACGGCGCCGCCGCCCGCTCACCGGCGACGGGCAGCTCCTCATCATCGCCGCCGACCACCCGGCCCGTGGCGCGCTGGGCGTCGGCAGCCGGCCGCTGGCGATGGGCAGCCGCGAGGACCTGCTCGACCGGCTGGTCGCCGCCCTGGCCCGGCCGGGCGTGGACGGCCTGCTGGCCACCCCCGACATCGTCGAGGACCTGCTGCTGCTCGGCGCGCTGGACGATCGGATCGTCATCGGCTCCATGAACCGGGGCGGCATCCAGGGCGCGGTCTTCGAGTTCGACGACCGCTTCACCGCCTTCGACTCCGACGCCATCGCGCGCATGCGGCTGGACGGCGGCAAGATGCTCTGCCGCATCGCGCTCGACGAGCACGGCACCGCGGCCACCCTGGAGGCGTGCGCCCGGGCGGTCAGCGAGCTGGCCGCCCGGGACCTGATCGCCATGGTCGAGCCGTTCTGGTCGCACCGCTCCGGGCACGACCTGTCGCCGGAGGGCGTCATCAAGGCGATCAACGTCGGCCAGGCGCTCGGCGCCACCTCGGCGCGCACCTGGCTCAAGATCCCCGTGGTGCCGGAGATGGACCGCGTGATGCGGGCCACCACGCTGCCCGCGCTGCTGCTCGGCGGCGACCCGGGCGACACCCCCGACCTGGCCTACGCCGCCTGGCGCAACGCGCTCAAGCTGCCGGGCGTGCGCGGGCTCGGGGGGGGGGGGGGGGGGGGGGGGGGCCCCCCCCCCGCCCCGGGGGGCGGGGGGGGGGTGGGGGGGGGGGGGGGGGGGGGGGGGGGCGGGCGGCGCGGCCCCCCCCCCCCCGGCGGTGTGC
>NZ_JBITIW010000011.1:0-304495 GCF_044459405.1 Nonomuraea sp. NPDC050328
GCTCAGGAGCTCGGAGCCGGATCGTGACCGGCGGCCTTCGGGGCGAACCCTGCCCGGGCATCGGCGCGGAGCTGCTGCGGTCTTGAAGTCGGCTGACAATGGCGCCGAGCCTGATGTGATCGGTGAGGATGGGCGGTGAAGATGAGCGCGGTGAGCGCGAACGGCACCGGGACCAGCGGGTCCACCAGAACCAGGAGGCCGGCCAGCGGCACGACGGTGTTGACGACGCGGTCGGCGTTGGGCCTGATCGCCAGGGCCCAGATGGCGAGCACGAACACGGCCAGCGGGATCGTGTAGGCGAAGGAGGCCCAGGGGGCCTGCAGCTTGCTGTGGCCGGTGAGCAAGTCGATCTCGACCTCGATGCCGGCCGAGAAGGCCCCGGCCGCGGCGAAGATGAAGTAGTGGCCGTAGCCGTAGGCCAGGGAACTGGAGAGGCTGCCGATGGCGCGGTGGTGCGGCGGCCAGAAGTAGATCCACCACAGCGCCGCCGTGGCGATCAGCGTCAGCGCCGCGATCGAGATCAAAGGCCCCAGGTCGTCGGTGTCGCGGAGCGCCTCGATGATCGCGTTGGACGAGGCCAGCAGGCTCTCACCGAGGAGGATCAGGGTGAACAGCCCATACCGCTCGGTGATGTGGTGCGGGTGCCACGGAGTCGTGCCGGTCTTCTCCGCGATGACGGGTACGGCCAGCTCCGCG
This sequence comes from Nonomuraea sp. NPDC050328, assembly GCF_044459405.1. NCBI lineage: Bacteria > Bacillati > Actinomycetota > Actinomycetes > Streptosporangiales > Streptosporangiaceae > Nonomuraea > Nonomuraea sp. NPDC050328. The sequence continues at coordinate 697 of NZ_JBITIW010000011.1, forward strand.
GCGATGAGGACGAGGAGCGCGACCGTGGCCGCAGGCTCGGGAAGGGCGAGCCTGACCAGCCAGAGCACCTGGACCGTCGCGATGCCGGCGGCGTAAATCTGGGTGGCGCGCCGGCTGGGACCGGCGTGCCGTGAGGCCCGGAGCCACTGGACGACCATCGCGGCCCGCATGATCACGTAGCCGTAGACGAGCACGTCGTAGTCACCGCGGTTGAACGCCGGTTCGATACCGGCCGCGAGCACGAGAAGGCCGGCCATCTGCACGATGGTCAAGACCCGGTAGAGCCAGTCGTCGGTGGCGAACGACGTGGCGAACCAGGTGAAGTTCATCCAGGCCCACCAGACCCCGAAGAACACGATCCCGTAGTTGAGGACCCCGTCCAGGACGTGCCCCTCGGTGAGCGCGTGGTGCAGGTTCACCGCCGCCACACTGACCGCCACCACGAAGACGAGGTCGAAGAACAACTCCAGCGGAGAGGCAGCCCGTCCGACCTCACCGGGATCGCGTGGTCGCATGGGGACGAGGCGGAAGCGGGATTCCGATGCCATGGCGCGACTTCTTCCTGTTCTTCCTGCAGACGCTGGGCTCACGTGGTCGGTGAGCCATCGAGGGCGGCCTCGATGGCGCCGCAGCGCACCGGTTCCCCTCGTCAACCGATACAGGCGATCATGTCACCCCGCGCGATCGGTGCAGGGCAGGGCGGCGCTCGAGCAATACTCGCCGGCCAAGAACGAACCCAGCTCACCTGCTTGTGCACCGCCGTGGCAGAACAGAGGGTTCGCGCCCTCGACTGCGCCGAGCACCTCCGAAGGCCGCAAGATCTTCGCCGACAAGACGTCCGACAAGGCTGCCCAACGCCCGGAACTGAAGGCATGCCACGCTTCCTGTCCGCTGGGCGACATCCTGGTCGCGCCTGAGCCGGCCCGCTATCCGCCCGGGCGCCCAACGCTCCGTTCCTTAACTGGAGCCCCAGCCACGGTGTGATTGGTCTTTGACTGGCGATATGTGAGTGTCGGAAATAGAAGATTTAACGACACCCTCTGATTGGGCCCCCGCGAGCCCTCTCGAAACCGGTCATCGAGTGATGAGCCGTGACGTCGGATGGCCGGTTCCGCACTTGAACTGACGACAGGATTGTCCAACAGCAGAATCGGGGCTCCAACCCTTCCGAGGAAGAGCCCGGGGCAGATCGTCTACTCCCGCGTCTCCACCGCGACCCAGTCCCTGCTGGGGCAGCGCCACATCCTCACCGAGGTCGGCCTTCTTGTGCGCACCGAAGGCGTCGCCGCGGGGTTCCGCCCTGCGACGGCGTCCTCCTCTTCGAGGACCCCGCCACCACCTTCAAGATCCCCGCTCTCGGCCGGCCCGCGTTCGGCAAGATCGCCGCCAAGGCGCACGCCGGCGACACCATGACGGTCTCGGAGCTGTTCCGGCTCTGCCGCGACCCGCTCGTCCACGGCAGGAACTCTCGATGCGCCGTACCGGGCGGCCGGCTGTTCTTTGTGCTGAGGAGGCACGCGGCCAACATGTGACGTCGGCTGCTCCACGCCGGAGGGCCGGGCGGCGTCCTACGACGCGCCCCTGGTCACCTCGGTCGTCGAACAGGTCACGTCACGCGTTGGCCGTGTGCCTCCTCGTCCCGGGCTGCGGGCAACAGCCTTCTGCTGGCCGGCCTGAAATGCCATGACGCGATCGTGAGAACGAGTAGGAAAAGCGCCGTGAGCGATTGGTACCAGGCGTCGCCGGAGGCGATGAAGTGTCACAGAAGGGCGGAACACGCCGCTCAGCGCTTTGCCGACGGGCCGAAGTACGCCTCGAACCCGTCGAGCAGACGCCGTTCGGTGTTCTTGTCGCCGGCGGACTGGGTCCGCCGGCCGAACCCGTCCTGGGCGGTCTTGCTGCCGGGACGCTTGGCGGCCGCCGACATGATGCGGGCGACCGCGGCTATGTCCATCGGGGTGCGCTTGGTGGTCATGGCCCAGGTCTACCCGGGCGCTGCGCGTCCGCGAAGTGGTCACCCGGAAGACGGATACAAAGTTTGCATTCGATCTGGCCACCGGGTGGTCAGATCGTCGCCTAACGCCTCGTTCCATCGCCCTTTGATCCGCCCTGCGGAGGCCTCTATGTGGGCCGCGCTGAGCGACCGCCGGCCGAGGCCCCGGTGCGCGTCGTCGCCCTCATAGGTCAGCTCACGTCGGTCACCAGGCGGCGGGCGAGCCGTTCGGCGGAGGCCGGGTTCTGGCCGGTGTAGAGACTGCGGTCGACCTCGATATGCGGAACCAGCGGAATGGCGCCCTTGGCGTAGTCGGCGCCGTGCTCCCGCAACCGATCTTCCAGCAACCACGGCGCCTTACGGGCGAAGCTGTTGAGCCGCTCCTCGAAGTTCGACAGCGCCGTCACCCGGTATCCGGCGAACGGCCACGACCCGTCGGCTTGTCTGGCGGCCAGCAACGCGGCCGGTCCGTGACACAGCAGCGCGAGCGGCCGGCCGGAGGCGAGTCGGTCGGTGAGCAGCGCGCCGGAAACCTCGTCGTAGGCCAGGTCCTCCATCGGCCCGTGCCCTCCGGGGTAGAAGATCAGATCGAAGTCAGCCTGCTCGACCTCATCCAGGGACCGGGGAGCGTCCAACTCGCCCTGGATCACCTCGAGGTAGCGGGCGACCTCACGGATCGTGCCCGGCAGGCCCGCCAGGCGGCCCATGCTGAGCCGGTCCAGCGTGGGCCGCCGGCCGCCGGGTGTGGCGATCACGATCTCCCACCCCGCCTCGGTGAAGACCTTGTGCGGCATCGCCAGTTCCTCACCCCAAAAGCCCGAGGGGTGTTTCGTGCCATCGTTCAGCGTCCAGTGATCAGCCGCCGTAACCACGAACAACACCTTCGTCACCGTGTTCTCCCTCCGGATGGCTCGGGCACCGGCGTCAGCGCCACGCGCCGCCCATGCCAGAAGCGCCACGAAACAGCCGCACTCGTGTCAGCCGCACATGTGCGGCACACGCTGTGGCCTTTATGCCACCCCATGCACCACCTCGAAACAGGCCCGCAGTAAGCCTGCGGGCTGAAAAGCCCGGCCGGATCGTCACCAGGCCGACCGTGGATGGCGACATCGCCACCGGCCCCGGCGGATGGCTGCTGGCCGCAAAGGTCTCTACCTGGAGGCGGCCACGGTGCGCGAGGCGCCGAGCGCGGACCCCACGCTCACTCAACGCCGCACCTATGGCCTCCCTGCATGTTGAAGCCTACGAAGGCTCCCATCAGCGCGGCCATGGCGCGGGTCGTCAACGTCGCATCGACAGGACAGGCCGCCATCGACTTCGACGACGTGATGCTGGAGCGCGGCTACCACGGGCTCGACGCCTACTGCCGGAGCAAACTAGCGATGATCATGTCGGCGTTCGAACTCGCGGATCACCAGGTCACCGTCAACGCCCTGCACCCGGCCCACCTCATGGACACGCGGGCCGTACGGGAGTACGGCCTCACACCGCAGGTCGGCACGGATGCGGGAGCCCGGCCCACGATCCGGCTGATCACGGATCCGGACCTGGAGACCGTCACGGGCCGCTACTTCGACCGGTTCCCCGACACGCAGGCTCATGAACAGGCCTACGACAACGCGGCGCGCTCCCGCCTGGCCGCACTGACCAGCGAGCTCACCGTCGACCACGGATGACAGCGGACGGGGGCGGAGGCAGCGGGCGCTGTGAGTGTCGTACGGCTACGCCTGCGGGGGCACCATGCTGGCGTGAGCCGCGACGACCCGCCAGTCGCCCGCGGCATCCCTGACCCAGCTCCGGGTGTAGCGCATCTGGGCTTGGAAGGTCTGCCCGCCGGCCGTGCCGGCGATGGTGCCGAGAAACCAGGTGACGCCGGTCGCGCCGTCAACAAGGACGCGCAGATCCTCCTCCTCCACCTGCGTCAACGACTGGGCGCCGGAACGCTGGAGGTCGAGATCGTCCTGCTTGGTGTACTGGGTTCCGTCAAGGCCGTTGGTGAAGATCAGCCGATCGTCGAGAAGCGTGTCGAGGGCATCGGCGTCACCGGCGAGTTGCGCCGCTTGAAGACGGCGTTCAGCGGCGCGCAGCTCCTCGGTGGAATCGTCCATTCCAGCTACCTCCAGGAAGAATATTCAGCGATCTTCAGGTCGCAGACCTGACCCTCTCGTCCGGACCCCGTCCTGAGTATGTCGTGATCTCGGAAGGCGAGTGTTGACGTCGTCGTGGGAAGCGGCGGTGGGTGAGGACGAGCCGCTGATCGGCCAGACTGGACGGCTACTGGACGATGAACGTCCCCGCGCCGCCCCAAGCCCTACGGGAACCCGGCAGGCGTCTCACCGCGGCCCCTCCGCCGCGCCTGCCTGATCGACCTGCTCAACGCCGATGCACATGGCGCCTGGAGAACGGTCTGTTCGCGCCCGCGATCAGCTCTCCCGAGCCGTGAAGCGGGCTCTTGGTCTGCCGCAGCGGGCGCACAGGTGGCCGACGTCGTTGCTCAACCTCTGGCGTGTCCTGGCGCACTTCGCCGTCCGCCTGTTTGCATGGCAGATGCGATGAGCAGGCGAAGGGGTGAGCACGTTCGCTCACCGGCCCTTGCCGGGCGGCGCGGGGTGATGGCTGAGCAGGTCGCCTGGCTGGCAATCGAGGACATCGCAGATCTTGGTCAGGGTGGTGAATCGGATGGCCTTGGCCCGTCCATTCTTCAAGATGGACAGGTTGGCCACTGTCACCCCGACCCGGTCCGCGAGCTCGGTAAGAGTCATGCCACGCTCATTCAGGAGCTGGCCGAGGTGAACGGTGATGGCGGGGGTGTCCGTCTCGGCCGGCGACATCAGACGGTGCCGTCGAGGTCGTCGCGCATCCGCACCCCGGTGCGCAGGACGCTCGCCAGCACCAGCAGCCCGAGCCCGACGAGTGGCACGATCATGGGAATCTCCTTGATGCCGAAGGAGGACTCGTTCACGGTCATCGTGTCCAGCAGCGTCATCATCGCGAAGCGCTCGATCTGCGGGGCCAGCAGGCCGCCGGCGAGCAGCCACCAGCCCAAAACGCGCACCTGGGCTGCGACCTGCGGCAGGTAGACGCCATCGCGTGCCCGCCACAGCAGCCGCCACAGCAGGAAGAACGCGCCGACGGTCACGGCGAAGCCCGGAAAGGTCGTCAGGGCCTGCAGGATGTACTGACCGGTGTCCGGCGAACCGTCGATGAATCGAAGATCGCCTGCGAGGGCCACGACGCCCGGACGGGCCATTTCCGTGAACGGCGGCTCGGCGAGGCTGATGCCGTAGCTGCTGGGTGACTGGGCCACCACGTGCTGGTGCGTCAGGCCGAAGAATCCGGCCCTGGAGTAGAGCACCAAGCCGGTGATCACCCCAGTCGCCAGGACGAGCCCCGCGAAAACCGCAGGTCGGCGCGCTATGTTCCCCATCGTGCCGTGCTGTGCAGCCATGAGCCTGCTCCGATCCATCCATATCGTTTTTCGATGCTATCGAAGAACGATAGCATCGAAAAACGATATGGCACGCTACCTTGATCGCCAGAACGTCCCCACAGGAACCCGTGACACTTCAATGGCTGCCGGAAGCGATCCGAGCGCTCGCCTGGCCGATTCAAAGGACGGCTCCAGATGGACGAGGAGGTAGGTCAGTTCTCATTGCGCCGTAGGGGCGTGGCCGTCCGCCCCACCCCGTGCCTGGCCGAGGCCGATCACGCTGACCAAGGAGCAGTTCATGGCCCGTTTCCGCGCCCCCGCCGCGCAGGGCTGGCGGATCGGCGAGTCGGTGGACGACGCCACCTCCCGGCGACCATGGAGCTCGGCGACCAGGCCGCCATCGTCATGCGCCGGGTCTAGGACGGCGAGCCGGTCTTCTACACCTTCGTCTGGCGACTGCGCGACGGTCGTCCGACGACGATCGTGCGCGAACTCACCTTCGGCCGCGATCTCGGCCCCCTGCTGAGCCTGACCGGGAGCGCCTCGGTGTGACAGGCTGGCCGCATGCGCGTACTGATCGTCGGGGGCGGCACCCGCGGGGACGTCGCGCCCTACACGGGCCTCGGCGCCCGCTTACGCGAGGCGGGCCACGAGGTGGCGATCGCGGCCCACGCACCCCAGGCCGGCCTGGTCACCGGCGCCGGTCTGGCCCACGTGCCGCTGCCCGGAGACCCACTCGCCGCCCTGACCAGCGGCTCTTTCAAAGCTTTCCGTGAGTACGGCGGGCAGCTCGTCGAGGGCCTCGCCTCCCTCACCGAGCAGAAGACCGACCTGTTCCTGCTCGGCATCGCCGGCGCCCCCGCCTTTCATGTCGCCGAGGCGATGGGCGTGCCGTCCATGGGCGTGCACCTGCAACCCATGGAACCGACGGGCGAGTTCCCGCCGGTCGTGAGCCCGGTGCGCCGCTCGCTCGGCCGCTGGGGCAACCGCCGGGCGGCGCGCCTGGCGTTCGAGGTTCCGGCGGCCGGGCCGCTGCTGTCCGGCTTGAGCGCCCGGATGCGAAAGCGGCTCGGGCTTCCCGCCGCCTCCGCTCGCGCTCTCTACCGGCACAGGGAGAGCACGCAGTGGCCGGTCTTCCACGGCTTCAGCCCGCTCGTCGTGCCCCGGCCGAGCGACTGGCGGCCCCGGCTTGAGGTCACCGGCTACTGGTGGCCGGTCCGCCCGGGAGGCTGGCAGCCGGACCGTGTGCTCACGGACTTCCTGGACGCGGGCCCGAGGCCGGTGTTCGTCGGTTTCGGCAGTCTGGCGGGCACCGGGGCCGAGCCGTACACCGAGCTGGTCGTGCAGGCCTTGCGGCGGGCGGGGCTGCGCGGAGTGGTGCAGACCGGCAGGGAAGGGCCGATCACCGACGAGGTGCTGGGCGTCGGCGACGTCCCGCACGACTGGCTGTTCCCCCGGGTGGCGGCGGTCGCCCACCACTGCGGCGGCGGCACGACGGGCGCCGTGGCGCGGGCGGGCGTTCCGGCCGTGGCGGTGCCGGTCATGAACGACCAGCCGTTCTGGGCGTCGCGGCTCGCCGCGCTCGGGGTGGCGCCGCCGCCGATCCCGTTCCGCCGGCTGGCGCCCGCCCGGCTGGCCGACGCGCTCACCACCGCGCTCACCGAACCTCGCTTCCGTCAACGGGCCGAGGCACTGGCCGCGGGAGTCGCGGGCGAGGACGGCGCCGCGCCCGTCCTCACGGCGCTCAGCCGCCTTCGCGGCTCCCGCTGACCGCGTGGTCGATGCGCGCGGCCGCGCCGCCTGCAGCATGCTCGTGGCGCTCACCCCTCACCTTCTTCCTCGAGGTCCTCGGCCGGTTCGGCCGGGTCGCCCTCGTACGCGCCGGTCACCGGGTTGAGCGCGTAGCCGAGCCCCTGGAGCACGAGCTCCTCGTCGGTCTCGGCCGCCCCCAGCCGCCGACATCGACGCCAGCGGCGGCGAGCTCATCAACGCCTTCAAGCGGGTCTAAGCAAGAAGTACCTCCTGTTCACCATCGCCGACGCCTCGCTGGCCACGCCGGACGGCGCGGTGCGCGACGGCTCGCCACCCTGACCCTGGCCCTGCTCGCCCTGGCCCCCGCCGCCCTCACTCTCGCTATCACCCCCGCGCACGCCGACCCAGAGCCTGCGTGGGCTTCCTGCGGGAGAGGGGCTATTCGCTCACCGGCGGCATGTATAGGGCCTGCTCGCATGGCAGTTGGGGCGACTTTGAGGGCTGTGCACCGTCTCCTGTTCGCCGGCGTCAGGGATGAGGTCACCCTCGAGGATGACCCCCGCGAAGACGAGACCGCCAGGGAGGCGTGCAGGAGAGCCGATTCATAGTTCGGCCGGATCTGTCGCCGTACCCGCTGCCCGGGATCGTCCCGCAGCGCCCAGAGCTGTGGCAACGGCCCGTCGCTGAAGCAGGCGCATTCGAGGGGTCGGCGCAACACACGTGATCAATTGCTGTCAGCGGTCAGCATGGCCGCGAGAAGTCCGCGCTGACCCTGAGCGTTGCGGCGATGGCCGCCCGCTCCCTCGATAGGGGGAGTGGGCGGCCGTTCGTCTTGCCTGCTCACGTGATGCGGACGGCGGCGAGATTCTTCGGGAACCGACGCATGTGGGGGGTGTCTGGCCAGGGTCGGTCACTCTGTCCAGCGTGTCGGCGCGGATACGCTGACAATGGGGTCAGGGGGTCACGCTGAGGGGTGTCAGCCAGTGGATCTCCAGGTCTTCTCGTAGGTAGTGCATGCGGTGCTGCTGGAAGTGTGCGAGTTCGGGACGCGCGAGATGCGCGCGCAGGTCGTCGGCCGACCGCCACAGTTCGTAGAACACGAACGTGCTGGGATCAGCCACGTCTCGGTGGACCTGGTACTGCATCGAGCCAGGCTCGGCCCTGGTCGGCTCCACGAATGACAGCAGCAGCCGCTCCAGCTCATCGGCGCGCTCGGGCTTCGGCCGGGCGAAGCCGTAGATACCGACCGCCCCGCTTCCTTCAGGTACGACAATTTTCATACCTGCCAACGCTAGCCATCGGCCTAGGTATGATGCAACTCGTACCTAGGAGTGAGTGAGTTATGGATCTGGGCAAGGTGTTCCGCGCGCTGGCCGACGACTCCCGCCGCCAGGTCGTGGCCGAACTCGCGGCCGATCCCGAAGACCGGGAGCGTGCGTGCGGCTCGTTCGACCTGCCGGTGAAGAAGGCCGCGCGCACGCATCACTTCCGGGTGCTGCGCGAGGCGGGCCTGATCATGCAGCGTGACCACGGCAACGGCAGCGCCGTCTCACTGCCCAGGCAGGACATCGAGCGTCATCTGCCCGGCCTGTTGCAGCTCCTGTCCGAGGAGCTGAAGTCCGGCAGCGCGACGGGCAGAACCGGGAACACTGCGGCTGATTAGCCCCGGCAGGAGCACTGGCCGTCCTGGGCGCGGATCGAGGACGCCGCCGGGATGACCTGCCAGTCCGCGCACGAGCGCTGGGGCCGCTGACATGGACAGCGCGACCCGGACCAGGATCAGCGCCGGCCTGTTCCGCCGCATGCCGGCGGCCGACCAGCAGGCCATCCTCGACTCCCCCCGAGTTCGCCGCTGCCGGCCGCATGGCCTTCCTCGACGCCGAGGCCGAGCTGGCAGTCCTGGACGAGCGCGACCGGCGCGCCGTCCGGCACTCCCCCGACCGGAAGGGCTGACCCCGATGGCCGTCCGCACGATCCTGGTGCCCGATCTGGACGACGAGATCACCCACGCGCTGGCCGAGCTGGAGGAGCTGCTGCTCACCTATCGTGGGTGGGAGGAGGTCGACGGCCTGGACCCCGGCGAGCTGCCCGACCCGCTGGCCGCCGGGATCGCCCTGGCCAGCGTGCGCTCCCTGTGGGAGGTCCTGGGGCCGACACAGGGCCGGCAGGCCGTCGACCACGGCCGGTCCGCCCGGCTGCTGGCCCCGAACGGCCGCTACGAGCACGCCCCCGTCCGCCTGGTCGACGTCGCTGTCGCCGACGTCCTGGTGATGGCCGGCCTCGCCCGCGTGCTCGCCGACCCGGCCGCGCCCGCCATCGTCCGCGACGGCCTGGAGGACGGCCGCGCCACGGCCGGCGCATCACTCATCCGTCAATGGCCCTCTGCGCAAGCGACCTAGAACGAAAGGCGGCAACCACAAACCCGGCCGACCCGAGCCCCAACAGCGCGATTCCCCACAGCCCAACCATCATGAGCGGGGGGCATCGCCAGCATGACCGGCGAGAGCACCACGACGCTCCTGCGCCCTATTCGGAGACTGTGCGGCCACTCCGCAGACCACCGCACTCATCCCGAACGGGAGCAGTTCGGGCGGCACTCCGAACTCCCGGAGGGCGGCTCCCAACTGCCACGTCACGACGGCCACCGCCAGAGCCGCCCCGGACCAGGCCAGGATCCGCCCGCGGCCCACACCCGCTTCGGCGAGCGGGCCGTCCTGCTGGCCGGGCTGGCGATGCTGCTGGGCGCGATGGGATGGCTGGCACGCCTCCCCGTGCAGGCCGACTACGTCACCGACCTGCTGCCGGTCATGCTGCTCATCGCCGGAGGCGGCCTGGTGCTGCCCGCGCTGACCTCGCTCGGCATGTCCGGGGCGAAGGCCGACGACGCGGGGCTCGCCTCGGGGCTGTTCAACACCACCCAGCAGATCGGCATGGCGTTCGGCGTCGCGGTGCTGTCCACGCTGGCCGCCACCCGCACGGAGAACCTCCTGTCCGAGGGCCGTGACGCCGCGACGGCGCTGACCGGCGGCTACCAGGTCGCCTTCATGATCGCCGCCGCCCTCCTGGTGGCCGCCTTCACCGTCGCCCTCACCGTCCTGCGCCAGCCGGCCCGGCTTGCACCCGCGGGCGCGGCACCCGTCAGCGGCTGAGCCGGATCATGGCCCGGTACAGAGCCGTCGGGTGCAGGCCCCCGCCTGCCCCTGGCGGCGGGCCCGACGGTCACAGGTGGAGCGGGCCGAGGTCGGTCACGAGGTCGAGGAAGGCGCGAATGACGTCGGACTCGGCGCCCGCTCGCCACACCGGCGCCCATCGCGAGTCCGGTACCCCGGTGATGGGGACGTAGACGAGGTCGGGCCGGGCGTGGTAGCGCACGGCGTGCGCGTGGACGGGTGCGACGAGCTCGCCGTTGGCGACGACGGCGACCAGCTCCATCCAGCCGTCGACCGTGGGCCCGACGTGGATGGGCTGACCGTTCGGCGTCCGGAAGGGCACCACCGCGGCCCGCCAGTAGTCGGGTACGTCGGCGGCCAGCGTGGTCTCGCCGGCGAGGTCCTCGTAGGTGACGGACTCGCGCCCCGCCAGCCGGTGCCTGACCCCGACGGCCAGCACGAACGGTACGGTGAACAGCACAGGACCGACCGCGAGATCGGGTTCGCGCACCGGCAGCCACAGCACCGCGAGGTCGAGGTCGCCCCGGCGCAGGCTGTCGAACGGCCGGCCGAACGGGATCGACCGCAGCTGGAGCGGATGCTCGGGATACCGGCCAGCGAACGCGTCGAAGACCGGGCGCAGGTCGTCCACCGGCCCGCCGCCCACGATCCCGAGTCGCAGCGGCGTCCCCGCGGACTCGGCTCCGGTGCGGGCGGCCAGCCGGGCGTTGTCCAGGCCCTTGCGCAGCGCCTGGTAGGCCGGTTGCAGGTCCTCGCGCAGGCGGCGGCCGACCGGGGTGAGCGCCACGTGGTGCGACGAGCGGTCGAACAGCAACGCGCCGATCTGCCGTTCCTGCTTCTTGACCGGCTGGCTGACCCGCGCCGACGTCAGCCGGAGCCGCTCGGCGGTCCGCCCGAAGTGCAGCTCCTCGGCGAGCGTCAGGAAGATCTCGATGTCACGCAGTTCCACGCCCCCATCATCCCCGATGGCGGTAAGCGTCGCTTAACGCCGGTTGCCGAGGTGAGCGTTGCCGCCGCTGACCAGGCAGTCAAAGCTGGCTGTGGCGCACGACCGTGCGCGCGACAGGCGAGACGAAGGTGTGACGATGAGCGAGATCGGCAGCGGGCTGCGCGACCTCCTGGGCCGGTATGTCGACTCCGGCCGGATTCCCGGCGCGGTGGCCCTGGTGAGCCGCGGCGAGGAGGTCCACGTCGAGACGGCCGGGACGATGCGGCACGACGGAGGCCCGGCGATGCGCCGGGACGCCATCTTCCGCATGGCCTCGACGACGAAGCCGGTGACGATGGCCGCGGCGATGGTGCTCCTGGACGAGTGCCGCATCCGTCTGGACGACCCGGTGCAGGAGTGGCTGCCCGAACTGGCCGACCGGCAGGTGCTGGCCCGCCCCGACGGCCCCCTCGACGAGACCGTGCCCGCGAACCGGCCGATCACCGTGCGGGACGTGCTGACCTCGACGTTCGGGCTCGGCATCGACCTGCCGCTGATGGCCGCGCCGATCGGCGCGAAGATCATGGAGGTCGCCTACTACAGCACCGACGCCGGCTCGGACGTCGACCCCGACGCGTGGCTGCGGCTCCTGGGCATGATCCCGCTGTCCCACCAGCCGGGACAGCGCTGGCAGTACGAGCTCAGCCACGACGTGCTCAGCATGCTCGTCGCCCGGGTGAGCGGCCGGCCGCTCGGCGACTTCCTGGCCGAGCGGGTCTTCGGGCCGCTCGGCATGGACGACACCGGGTTCTGGGTCGCCGAGGACTCGATCGACCGGCTGCCGCCCAGCTACGTCCCCGACCCCGCCACCGGCGCCTTCCACGTGTGGGACGAGGCCGCGGGCGGGAGCTTCAGCAAGCCGCCGCGCTTCCACCGGGGCGGCGGCGGCCTGGTGTCGACCGCCGACGACTACCACGCCTACTTCCGGATGCTGCTGGCCGGCGGCGTCCACCAGGGCCGCAGGATCCTGTCGCGCCGCGCGGTGGAGCTGATGACCACCAACCGGCTCAGGCCCGACGTGCAGGCCGCCCGCCACCGGATGGCGCTCGACCACGTGCACCTGTCGCACGGGCAGGGCCAGCACGGCGGCTGGGGGCTCGGCATGGCCGTACGCACCGAGCGGCACGACTACGCGCCGCTCGGCCAGTTCGGCTGGGACGGCGGCACCGGCACGTCGGTCTACGCCGACCCGCACCACGGGGTCGTCGGGATCCTGCTGACCCAGGTGGGGCTGTCGGTGCCCGACCCGGCGCGGCTCATCCACGACTTCTGGACCACCGTCTACCGGTCCGTCGACGCGTAGCCTGCCGGGGAGGCGTCAGATGTCGCGCACGCGGTCGCGGGTCGGCTCGCGCTCGGCGAAACCGGCCGAGCGGTAGGTGGCGACGGCGCCGGCGTTCGAGGACGGGGTGGCCACCAGGGCGCTGGTGGCGCCCAACTCGCGCAGCGCCGCGACGGCCGCGACGGTGATCGCCCTGCCGTACCCCTGGCCGCGGTGGTCACGATGGACGCCCATCGGCTCCAGCAGGCCCGGCCTGCCCAGGCCCGCGCTCCACACGGTCACCGCGGCGACCGCCTCGCCTCGCCCGTCGTAGGCGAGCAGGCACCGCCCCTCGGCGTACGGCAGGCCGGAAGCCATCGCCCGCCAGTGGCCGGCGGAGAAGCGCGAGCCGTCGAACGAGGCCCGCTGGACGGCCGCCCGCACCTCGGCGTCCTCGGGCCCGGCCACCTCGATGCGCACGCCGGACGGCTCCACCGGAGCCGTCAGGTCGCGGCGCAGCGGCGTCCACGGCTCGCCGCCGAGCCAGCCCGCCGTCCTCCAGCACCCGCTGGAGGACGGCGGTCGCTGGCGCCTCGACGCTCGCCTTCCCGGCGGGGAAGACGCCGCCTGCTGGGGCGGCCACGTCGCCGGCCAGCCGGGCGGCCAGGTCCACGTCGTCGAAGGCGCCGGGCGCGAACGTCACCCGCAGCAGCCCGGGGCCGTCGAGCAGCCCGACGGCGAGGATCTGCCCGTCGCGGCTCCACGTGCGCAGCGCGGAGGCCAGTTCCGGGGCGCCGAAGCGCCAGTACCAGCCGAGGTCGCCCGGATGCAGCTGCATGGGCGTCCCCTCGTGCTGCCAGGCGCACCGCGCCGACAATCTGGTCCAGTTCGTGGGACCTTCGGCTCGTCGGCCACGTCACCGACCGGTCAGCAGGCAGAACTCGTTGCCTTCCGGGTCGGTCATGAGGAAACGGCCCGGCTCCTTGCCGACGACGGCGGCGCCGAGCGCGACCAGGCGCTCGGCCTCCTCTCGCGCCGAACCGCCCGGCGGCACGGCGAGGTCGAAGTGCAGCCGGTTCTTGCCCAGCTTGGGCGCCACGGGCGGGCCACCCCAGGTGATCTTGGGTCCGCCGTGCGGCGCGCGGATCGCGGTCTCCTCGTCCTGGTCCCACACGAGCGGGTAGTCGAGGGCGCGGCTCCAGAAGTAGCCGACGGCCTGAGCAGGGTGGACCGCTCGCGGTGTGGAGAAGCTCAGGCAGGGCGCGCGGTGCGCTTTTGGGCAGGTCTTCGCGGGCGACGTCGGCCTTGCCCAAGCCTCGGCGGACGTGGAAGTCGTCCAGTGCGGTGAGAGCGGAGTTGACGTAGACGCGGCTGCGCTTGGCGGGGCCGTCGCGCAGCAGCCACATTCGGTAGTCGCGCACCGCCCAGTCCCGCGCCTGCCGATCGGCGAGGGGATCGGCGGAATAGGTGGCGGCGTGGTCGGCCAGCCAGGACAGGAACATGCGCACCCGGGAGCGGTAGGTGCGCCGGGTCTCGTCCGACAGTGGCGCGCGCTCCAGCGCCGCGGCGTACTCGGCGAGTACGCCATCGTAGGCGGGCGGCAGCCGGGTAGGGCGGGCGCCCGGACGGCGCTTCGTAATCTCGGAAGTCTTCAGCACGGAGTCCTCCCGCGCCTGGCCGCGCAGCGGCGAATCTTGGCGTGCGCGCTCTCGTGGCCTTCACCCGAGCCTTCCGGGGGGTAGGCAGCGTCCCGTGAACTCGTTTCCTCACTCGTGTGAAAGACGGGCGACACCACTTCCTTGAAAAGGCCCAACCACATGCCGCTCAGCACGACCCTGTCTGACGCCGCCCTGATCGAACGGTCGTGGCGAGATCCCGAGGATTTCGCCTTGCTGTTCGACAGGCACGCGGGACACATCCACCGCTATGTGGCCCGCCGGCTCGGCGACGACACGGCCGACGACGTCGTCTCCGAGACGTTCCTCGCCGCGTTCAGGCAGCGCCGCGACTACGACACCGCCCGTCCGGAGGCCCTTCCTTGGTTGTACGGCTTCGCGACCAACTTCATCCGCCGGCATCAGCGCGCCGAGATACACCGCTATAAGGCGTACTCGAAAGTGGGCGTGCTTCCCGACGCCGACGACGCAGTCGAGTTCTGGGAGTCCGTCGACGGCTCCCGCCCAAGACTCAGCTGGCGCAAGCCGGCGCTGTCCGGCCCCCATCGCGGCGAGCACAGGAAAGAACTCGAGACCCAGTGCCCCGGCGATGGCGGACTCACCTACGCCGACCTGCGTGGATGGCCGACCGACCAGGAGCAGCTCCGGCACAAACTGGTCACCCCGTGGCCGGAACCCCGCGACGACCAGTACCTCCACTACGAGCAGATCGCGGTGATGCGCGCCGAGAAGGGGGTTCCTAACGAACGGGCATCGCCGTGACCCGGGTGGACAACCTCGGTCCCGGGGGCACCATCTCCCGCGAATCCTTCATCTTCGACAAGACCTCCTACGTCTTCCTGGGCGGCCAGGAGCTCGTGCTGGGACGAGGGCGTGAGGTCTGGTCCGTCACCCGTCCGCAGATCACCGACGAACTTCCGGCCTGGTCCAAGTCCTTGAAACGGAGTGGCTGCGTCTGAGCCTGCGTCCACCGGACGACAGGCGGGCCGCGTCGGCCGCTTGCCTGCCTGCCATGCCCGCCAGTTGCCCGGCCCCCGCCGGCGGGAAGCCCGGCCGCCGAGGCGTGGAGTGATGCGCTCGGCCGCTGGCCCGGTAGCCGAGGCTGACCAGCCGTCAGGCGGCCCCTGCGGCTTAGCGCTCATCCCCGTCAGCGGCCGTGCGCCGGTCGGCGTTCGCGCGGGCGGCGGCATGCGCCGGTCGGCGTGCCGCGCCGGATCGCGGTGCAGACCGTCGTCGTGGGTGTAGCGCTGGATGGTGCGCGGGTCGGCGTGCCCCAGGCGCTGCACGACCTCCAGCGGCAGGTGCTCGGCCAGGTCGGTGGCCACGCTGTGCCGGATCGAGTGCAGCCCGAGCGTCTGCGGCTCTTCGATGCCGGCGGCGCCGGCCACCCGCTGCACCAGCTCCAACACGTACGAGCGGCGCAGCGGCAGCCCGGTACGAGAGACGAAGAGCGGCCCCGCGCCGGTGCCGCGCTCTTGCACATAGGTGTCCAGCAGGTCGGCGGTGCGCCGGCCGATCACGACCTGGTGCACCCGGTCGCCCTTGGCCCGCAGGTTCAGCACCCGCTCGCCGGCGTTGTAGCCGAAGTCGGCGACGGTGAGGGTGAGCAGTTCGCTGATGCGGCAGCCGGTGTCGAGCAGCGTCGCGATGATCGCCTGCGTGCGCACGCTTTCGAACGCCAGCGCATGGCTGAGCATTGCCTGCAGCTGGCCGCCGGTCAGATGCCGGGTGACCTTCGAGCGGACCTTGGGCAGCTTCATCCCGTCGAACGGGTTGCGCTGCGCGGCCTCGGCGCGCAGCAGATGGCCGTACCAGCTGCGCACCGCCGACAACCGGCGCGCCCGGGTGGCGCTGGCCCAGTCGGCGTGCCGCATCGCCGCGGCGTACAGGTCGGTCTCCAGGAAGTCGACGTCGGCGATGATCAGACCGCGGGCCTGCACCCCCCACAGCCGCCAGGACACGTCCTGGATGTAGGCCTGCTGCGTGGCCGGGCAGGCCCGCCGCTCCGACATCAGCCAGCCGCCCGTCGCCTGCAGCAGCCGCTCGCCCGCGCCGGCGGTGCGCAGCAGCGCGGCGAGCTCGGTGGCCGTGCGCGCCGGGGGAGAGGTGCCCTTGGGCGGCAGCTCGACGGGGAGCGCGCCCAGCGGGATGAGCTCGCCCCACGCCGCCTCCTCACCATCGCGGGCCTCGCCGTCAGCCTCGTCGCCGGCCGCGGGGGCGCCGCGCCTCGGCGGGCCCGAGACGACGACGGCGCCGCCGGTCAGCGCGGTCAGATCCACCACCGCGGCCGGGGAGACGGGCGTGGCGGCGGCGGATGGGTCCAGCGGCGGAGCCTCGGCACCGACGATCGGATCCTGGGGAGCTGAGCCTGCCGGGGCGCTCATCCCGCAAATCCTTCCCGCGCGGCGACCTCATCGGCCCCGTCGAGCGCGGCGAGCTGGGCCTCGCGGCGCTGCAGGAGCTCCTCCAGGTCGTCGACCAGGTCGGGCCAGGCGCTGGTGTCGGGGTAGAGAGCCTCGGCCGGCAACTGCCCGCACAGCATGCTCATCCGGGCGCGGGCGTGGTGCCGGCCGACCACCGCCAGCCAGCCCGCGCACAGCCGCATCGCGTGCGCCGTGCCCGGCTGATCCAGATGGCACGCCATGCGGCGGCCCTCGAACATCCGCTCGGCGACCTCGAAGGAGAACGCGCCGCCGCGGGTGTCGCCGTCGCTGGCCGCGATCAGGCGGCGCATGTCCTCGTCTGAGAAAGCCGTCAGGTCCGCATCCCGCCGCCAGGGGCACACCCGGCCCGAGCCCGCGCACGGCCGGCTCCGGAACTCCAGCCGGCCCGTTCCCTCAGCACCATCCATGCCCCGACTTCACACCCTCGACATGGCGATAAGCGTCATTATCGCCATGTGGATCCAAGGAGATCCCAAGCTGATCAACCTCCGGGAAGGGGGATGGCTTCGCTACCGTCGGGTCATGGGTCTACCTAGCGAGTCACCCGGGGTGTACCTGGTCGAGATCACACCGCCGCAGAGCCGAAGGCGCATACCCGCTACTGGGCACACGTCTATGTGAGCGTGCAGCGCGCCAGGGCCGGCGTGGAGCACTTCGCGGGGCGTGGCGGTCATGGGCCGCTGCGGTGGAAATGCCACTCTTCGGTGTCCTACGCCTATTCAGTCGCCGATGGCCGGGAACTGTACCGGGTGGTCCCGTTGCACGTGCGGTTGGACAAACAGCCTGAGCCCTGAGACCCCAGGTGGGGAGTGGCCGCGATAGGCATCAGGGTGCTCAGCATCCATCACGCATTCCCGCACAGCGGCCGGGCTTATTCATGCGGTGACATGGGGGCCGCCCCACGACTCCAGCAGCTCGTGGAGATCGGCAAGGTCTGGGACCCGGCCCAGTTGATAGCGTTTGCGCCTTTAGACCGTGTCTTGTTTGGTGTTCAATCGTTTGGTTGATCATGGATCCGTTCATCGATCGGCTGGTTCCGGACCAGTTGTGGGAGCTGTTTCAGCGGGTGGTACCGCCGTCGCCGACGCGCCCGCAGGGTGGTGGGCGACGAGCCGATGACCGCCTGGTCTTGGCGGCGATCGTGTTCGTAGCGACCAGCGGTTGCACGTGGCGTCAGCTCCCGCCGATCTTCGGCGCGTCCTGGCAGACGGTGCATCGCCGCTTCGCCGAGTGGAGCGCCGCCCTGGTGTGGGCCAAGCTGTACCGGATCCTGCTGGACGAGGTCGGCTCGCGCGGAGAGCTGGACTGGTCTCGATGCGCGATCGACTCGGTCAGCGTGCGGGCGGTCAAAGGGGGGAGTTGACGAGCCCGAATCCTGTCGATCGCGGCAAGAAGGCTCGAAGATCCACCTGATCGCCGATCGGACCGGTCTGCCGATCTCTGTCGCGATCAGCGCCGCCAACACGCACGACAGCCTGGCACTGGAACCGCTGATCCGCAGCATCCCACCCATACGTTCCCGCCGTGGCCCGCGCCCACCGCAGACCCGCCAAGCTCCACGGCGACAGGGCTACGACTACCCACACCTGCGCGCTTTCCTGCGCGGGCGCGGCATCATCCCGCGCATCGCCCGCCGCGGGATCGAATCCAGCCAGCGCCTGGGCCGCCATCGATGGGTGGTCGAACGGACGGTCTCCTGGCTGGCAGGCTGCCGACGCTTACACCGCCGCTACGAACGCCGAGCCGACCACTTCGCATCCTTCGTCGCCCTGGCCGCAGCCCTTATCTGCTACCGCCGAATCACCAAATGAGACATCGTCTAAGTCGACGATCAGGCTTCGCGACAGCGGCAGTCGAAAGACGGTGCATGAAAGCCGATCGTCAGCGACCAGCTGTGGCCGGGCTGTCTGCCTGGACGGCGTCGTCCACCAGTGAGTGGAGTTCGCCGGCGAGGTAGGCTCGGCGCATCTCCGCCCGTTCGATCTTTCCGCTTGTTGTGCGGCGTACGGCACCACGTCGCACCAGCACCACCTGGTCGCAGCGAACGCCGAATTCGCGCACCACGGTCTCTCGGATGCTCCTCGAGGTCGCCGCCAGTTCCTCCGGCGAGGCACGCCCCACGACCTCGTGCACCAGGATCAGTCGCTCGTCGCCTGTCTCGCCGGGGATCGTGATCGCCGCCCCGCATCCGTCGCGGAGCTGGTCGTGGTGCAGCCTGACCTCCTGCTCTACATCGTGTGGGTAGATGTTCCGCCCCCTGACAATGATCATCTCTTTGATCCTGCCGGTGACGTACAGCTCGCCGTCCACCAAGGCGCCGAGGTCGCCGGTGCGCAGGAAGCCACCCTCGTCGCCGATGCGCGCGTCGAACGATCGCGCGTTCGCCTCGGTGTTGTTCCAGTAGCCTGCGACGATCGAGGGCCCGCGCAGCCAGATCTCACCGATCTGTCCATCGGCCAGTTCCTGGCCTGAGGGGGAGACGATACGGATCTCGAGGTCCTGGGGGTGGCCGCAGCTCACCAGTTCCCGATGGGGGGCGCCGGATTCGCTCGGCACCAGGTGGTCGTCGGCGAGCGCGTCTCCGGCGCATCGGAACACCACAGGGGTGCGATCTGGGGTGCCTGCGATGAACACCGTCGCCTCGGCCATGCCGTAGCTGGGGACGATCGCTTCCTGGCGCAGTCTCGCTGGGGCGAAGCGCTCGGTGAACTCTCGCACGACGCGCGCGTCCACGGGTTCGGACCCGTTGATCGCATGCCGCAGGGATGACAGGTCGAGGCCGCTGACTTCCGCTTCGGTCACCCGGCGGGTACAGAGCCGGTACCCGAAGTTCGGGGCGGCTGTGAAGGTCACACCGTACGTGCTGATCAGCTTGAGCCATGAGCTCGGCCGGCGTAGAAAGGTGGCCGGATCCATGAGAACGGTGCTCGCGCCAGCGAGCAGCGGCGGAAGAATAATGCCGATTCCCATGTCGTGATAGTTGGGTATCCACCCTCCGAAGCGATCGGATTGGTCGATGCTGAAAGCGGTCAGGATGGCAGACGCGTTCGCCCGCAGATTGCCATGGGTGACCACGCTTCCTTTGGGGGAGCCGGTTGAGCCTGACGTGTACTGGAGAATGGCCACAGTGGCGGGGTCGATCGCGTCGGAGTCGAAATACCGGCCGGGGTGAACGACGGCGGCCGCGTGGTCCAGGATTGTCGTGCCTGGCAGGTGTTCATCGGCCCATGAGTGAACCTCGTCGATCACCGACGAGCCGGCGAGCACAAAGGAGAATCCCGCGTCACGCGCGATGTTCAGGACTCGGCGTCGCGAATGCGCGTATTGACCTGGCAGCGACGACGGGATGGCGATCAGGTTGGCGTACAGGCAGCCGAGCAGTCCGACGACGAACTCCCCGCTGGAGGCGTAGGTCAGCAGTACTCGCGCTCCGGCTTCGGCATGGGTGCGCAGATAGGCGGCGACGGATTGCGCCTCCCGGTCCAGATCGGTGTAGGTCCACCAGCGTGCGGTCGAGGGGTCGCCGGGGTCGCGGACGAATCCGACGGCGGGCCGCTTGGGGTGGTGGAGCGCGTGCGACCGGATCGCGCTGCACAGGGTCATCAGACTCTTGCCACTAGCCATGCCAAGATGACATCCCGGAGCTGGTGGACAGTCCAGGCAGCACATGGGCAAGATAACCTGCCGGAAGAACGGCTAATACTCGTCGAACATGCTCCGAGTTGGCTTTTCTCGCTTTCCCCTGGAAGGCATTTTCGCGTCCGAAGCTTCCGTTGACGCAGATGTCGAACGATACCCAGGATGGGTGGTGGCCCAGGTCGACGATAAGGAATCTGAATGAACGACGAGTCCGCTGCCATCGCCAGCTGGCTGTGCGAACGAATAGCCCTCTATGTGGACTGCGAGGCGGGTGAGATCGCCGCTGACGCACCTCTGGTGGAACTCGGTGTCGACTCTGTGTACGTCCTGGGGATCACGAGCGAAATCCAGGACCGTTATGGGATCGATGTGGACCCCTCCGCGATCTGGGAGCACTCCACGGTGTCTGATCTCTCCACGTACTTGCACAAGTGCCTGGGCGAGCGATGACGGTCGCCGAACCACTGGCGACCTACGCGGCTGCCGCAGATCTCGAACGCCTGATCGCTCAGGCTGGCGCGCCGATGTCGGTGGATGCGCTGGTTGAGGCCGATGAGCAGGACCGCTTCCCGGACGCCGCTCTCGCCATCGTCCGGGACTGGGGGTTCGGGGATCTGCTCGTCCCGCGTGACCAGGGCGGACGGCTCGTCTCTTATGAGCAGTTGTTCGCGGCCTTTCGGGCGTTGTCCCGTCGCGATGCCAGGCTCGCCGTCTACTACGGAAGCACGCTTCTGGCCGCCAATCCGGTGTGGCTCTGGGGTGATGAGGCGCAGCGACGTCGGCTCGCGCACATGCTCCGCGCCGGTGCTTGCGGCACGTTCGCGATGTCGGAGGCCGACCACGGCAGCGACCTGATCAATTGCGAGATGCGGGCGCGACGTGAGGGCGATCACTTCGTTCTGCACGGAACGAAGTGGCTGGTGGGCAACGCCAACCGCGGCTCCTTTCTCACGCTTTACGCGCGCACTGGTTCTCATGCCTTCTCGCTTCTCTTCCTGGACAAGGCTGCGCTGCCCGAAGGCCGATGGGAGCCGCTCGACAGCGTTCGGACGCTGGGACTGCGGGGTCACGACCTCTCGGGGATCACCTTCTCCGACTGCCCGGTGCCTGCCGAGGCGCTCGTGGGCAGAGAAGGCTCCGGTGCCGCGAAGGTTCTCAAGACTCTCCAGCTCACTCGGACCCTCATCGGTGGATTGGCGATGGGAGGTCTCGACACAGCCCTGCGGATCGCGCTGCGTCATGCGCAGGGTCGGGTGCTCTACGGAGCGCCGATCACGGAGATCTCCGTGATCAGGGGCGTTCTCCTCGACGCCTACCTTGACCTGCTCATTGGCGAGTGCACGACGATCCCGGTCACCAGAGCGATCTCCGCGGCCCCGGGCCGTGTGAGCCTCTGGTCGGCCATCGTTAAGTACCTGGTGCCGGTGATCTGCGAGGAAGCCGTCGCGAGCCTGGCCACCGTCCTCAGCGCGCGACGATATCTGCGATCGGAGACGGACTACCGGCACTTCCAGAAGATCGAGCGGGACATCTCCATCGCCGGCATCTTCGAGGGGACGACGCAGGTCAACCTGGCTGGGATCGCTGCGCAACTGCCTCAGGCGGTCGGTGGAGGGGAGCGTGACCACGACCGGGACGACGAACTGCTGCGCCACCTGTTCGCCTTGGGCTCACAACCGCGCCCGTGGCTTCCGGCCGGATCCGATCTGCGCCTGACCAACGGCGCTGACGACGAGCTCACCGCGGGCTGGCCCCGATACACCAAGAGTGTCGTAGAGCTGATGGAAGCACGTGACTCGGCTCTCGCCGGTGAACTGAAGGCGCTTCTCGATCAGCTCGACCAGACGCGGGCCCGGATGCTCAAAGACCTCCCCGCGATCACCGATAACCGGTCGCGCCGTCTCCGGGCGCACGCCTTCACCGTGGCCCGTACGAACGCACTGCTTCATGCGGCCGGATCCGTCATGGTCACCTGGCTGTACGCCGAGGACGGGCTGTCCGAGGAATTCCGTGACGGCATGTGGGTCGTGCTCTGCCTGGACCGGATCGTGCGGAGGCTCCAAACCGACCATGCTCGCAACGAGCGCCTGATGACGGCGGGGTTCGAGCTGATGTGCCGACAAGCGGAGGCGGGCGAGCTCTTCTCTCTGATGCCCATGCCTGTGGCCGAGTAGCGAGCTCGCCCTTCGACCCGGGCGAAGGGCGAGTCGGCACCTCAGAGGCGGCGCTCGACGATCCCGTCCTTCTGCCAGGCTCGTACGGTGTGACCGACGAAGAGTGCCTGGTCGCGTCGAGCCGTCGCCGCCCGCCCGGCGAGCTCGGTGGCGATCTCTTCAGCGCTCTTGCCGTCGACCAGGCTCCACAGAATCGCCGTGTCCTGATCGAACTGGTAGACGAGGTCGACCCCGACCATCAGCCCGATCCCGCCGGCCCAGCGCACGGGCGTGTAGAACGGGTTACGCGTGTAGCCTTCGCCGGCGTTCCTGAAGGGTGCCAGCGCTGGTGCGGCTTGTTCCCCGGCGTTGACCAGCGTCTGGGAGAGCAGGTGGCTCGCCACTGTCATCCGCAGGCGCACCAGGCGTTCGATCTCTGATCGTTCGGCCGCGTCGGCGGGCTGTCCGAAGAGCAGGTGGCCATGCTCGTTGAGGATGCTCACCAGGGACGGATGGCGCGTCATGCGACGGTGGAAGAACTTGTGCCCGACGTAGAGGTCGTCGAGCCCGGCGAGCGCTGCTTCGATCGCCATCCGAACCCCGTCCTCTGTGGCGGACAGGGCGGGTCAGCCAGAGCCTCGGCGACCGTCGACCTGCCGATTCCGTCGATGCCCACGAGCGCGATGTCGAATGCCACACCGGTCACAGGCTCTCGCCGACCAGGACGATCCGGCGGGCGTCCAGCACGTCGCCCGCGCCGTCCAGGACGACCTCCGCAGGAACAGGGCGGCTGAGGAAACCAAGCAGGCTGGCCGTCAGTCCGTACGCGCCGACGTTCGGGATCTCCAGGACATCGCCGACGTCGGGAATGGGGATGTTCGCCGACCGGCTCAGAATGTCGAGCGGAGTGCAGAGCGGTCCCACGAGGCTCAGCCGGTCGGCTCGAGTCTCGACGGCGGCGGGGCCGATCGGCTGGGCGTCAGGGGTGAGGATGCGTCCTAGCCCGGACATCCCGCCGAGGGCGTTGACACCTACGTCGAGGACGACGTAGATGATGCCGGGATGCGGTTTGACGTCGAGCACGCTTGTCAGCAGCGTCCCGCAACCGCCCACCAGGTAGCGGCCGGACTCGAAGGCGATCTCCGGCCGCCCTGAGCGCCACTCCGGCAGACTCTGGTCGAGTGCGGCTTCGAGCGCGCGTCGCAGGTCCGGGTAGGCGGGCCGGGATCCGACGCGGGCGTATGGAGCCGCGAAGCCGCCGCCGATGTCGATGAGACGACCGCTCTTCCCCGCCTCGCGCAACACTTCGGCTGCTGTCGTGATGCTGAGCTGGAACTCCGCGATGAGGCCGTCTGGGTCGGCGATGTTGGTCGCAGGGAAGATGTGCACGCCCACCAGGTTGAGCGAGGTGCTGTCGCCGGTGGTGCGCAGGATGTCGACGGCGGTCTCAGGCGACATCCCGAACTGGGTAGCGGCGCCGGTCATTCGCAGGCCGGTCACGTTGCTGGCCGCCTGAACGCCGTTGAGCCGCAGCAGCACGTCGAGTCCGACGGCGTGCTGGGACGCGACGCGCTCCAGCCGGTCGAGGTCGATCCGAGACTCCACCGAGAAGGTCCTGACGCCGCGCCGTACAGCGTCACCGAGCTCTTCCGCGCTCTTGCCCGGACCGGTCATGAGGCAACGCTCGGGCGCCTGCCCTGCGGAGAGCGCGGCGGTCAGCTCAGCGGCTGAGCTGACCTCGCAGTGCAAACCTTGGCGGACGAGTTCCGCGATCACCACAGGGTGTGGGTTCGCCTTGACGGAGTAGTAGAGCCTCGCCTGCTCCGGGAGTTGCCCGCGTAACTGCATGGCCGCGGCGCTCACGTCGGCGAGGCGGTAGATGTAGAGGGGGCTGCCGTACCGATCAACCAGGTCGTTCACTCTGCCGCCACCAGACTAGTGCTGAGCTGGACTTTGTCGATCTTGCCGCTTGTGGTTCGTGGCAAGGTCGATACGACAAGGCAGCGGTCGGGGACCTTCGCCGACCCGATCCGGTCCGCGATCTCCTTCATGACCTGCTCGGCGCGTAGCGCGGAGTCGACCCAGAGGACGCATTCCCGCCGTGGCCCCACCAGGGCGGCCGCCGCTTCCAAGACTTCGGGGATGTCGAGTGCTGCGGCCTCCACCTCGCTGAGGCTGGTCCGAACCCCGTGGCGCTTGAAGATGTCGTCCTTGCGGCCGACGAATGTGAGCGCGCCGTCAGTGTCGAGGAAGCCGTAGTCGCCGGTGCGCAGCATCCGCTCGCCCGTGGCGGGATCGATGGGAAATCGCTGCTCGGATGCCGCCTGGTCACCCCAATAGCCATCCATGACGTGCGGCCCGTGAACGGTGATCTCGCCGGTCTCTCCCGCAGGGAGAGGTTCGCCGTGCGCCTTATGCGACGCAGGCGTCCGGTCGACGGAGTGGGCATCTCGCCAGATCCGCGGGCGGGCATGGGGACGACCTGCGAGGGAGAAACCGCGCGCTCCCTGCCGGCCGCACAGGTCTGGCATACCCCCAACGCCACTCGGAGCGATGGGCATGGTGAACCCGTCGCGGCCGTCGACGACTGGGTGGGTGGCCGTGGAGGTGCGGTTGCTACCAAAGTCGGGCGAGTTCCTCGGGTTCGAGGTCGTTGCCGCGCACCGTGTCCGCGAGTTCTGATTCACCGGGGGATTCCGCCGAATCTTGAGCCCGTCACGTGAAGACTCTTATCAGAGTGTTGACTTTTCCTGACAAGTTCCTTCATGATCAACCGGTCTTGTCGTCGATTGTAAGGAGCCCTGTGAGGCAACTGTCATCGGCTGTGCTCGTCACCGTCACCTTGGCGAGCGTCACCACCGCGCAACAGTTACCCGCCGCAGCCAGCCCCAACCCGGTCCCAGCTTTGTTCACCCAAAAGCCCCCACCAGCCGGGGAGATTCTCGGCGCCTCCACCGAGAACCGGCGCGTCACCAGAACTCCCGAGGGCCGCCTCGTCATCGAGACCTGGACACAGCCCGTACGGGTGCGACGCGACAACGCATGGCAGTGGATCGACCCGACCCTGGTCGAATCAGCCGGCACACTACGCCCCAAGATCACCGCCACCGACGTCGCCTTCTCTGCCGGCGGCGCGAGACAGCCTTTGGCCACCCTGAACGTCCCGGACCGCGGACAGATCATCTTCTCCTGGCCCGACCCACTCGGCAAACCCACCGTCACCGGCAACAAGGCCGCCTACCCCGATGCCGCCGGCCCCGGCTCGTCCTTGGTCGTGACGGCCCTGGCCACCGGCTTCCGCTGGGAGATCGTGCTGAACTCCCGCCCGGCAAAGACCGACTTCACCTTCCCACTGCAGGCGCCGGGCCTGACCGTCAAGCCGGGAACCAACGGCGCCGCCACCGTGCTGGACCCCGGCGGCCGGGAAATCGCCCGATCCACCCCCGTCGCCCTGCGCTCGGCGAACGGCAAGCAGCGGGTGATCTCCGCGAGCGCTACCGCCAAGGCCCTGTCCGTCCGGCCCGAGTCCGCCTTCCTCGCCGACCCGCAGACCACCTACCCCGTCGCCATCGGCGCGACCGTGGGTACCGCCGCAACCAGGGACGTCGACATCACCGACGAGGGCAACCCGGCCAACCCCGGCTCGTCCACTCTCACCGCTGGCGGCATCTTCGGTATTCGCAACCGCTCCTACCTCAGGTTCGACGACACTGCGCTCACCGGGCAGAACATCGTCGACGCCAAGCTCACCCTGACCAACACCGACGGCCCCGGATGCGGCGAAACCGTCAACGGCATCCAAGTGCGTCGCGTGACCGGCCGGTGGGACGCCAGCACGATCACCTGGAACACCGCTCCCGCCTCCACCACCGAGGGTGCGCAAACGATCAAACAGTCGTATGGCCCCGACTGTGACATGGGCCCGCTCGACTGGCCGATCACCGATATCGCCAAGTCATGGGCAGCGGGCGAACCCAACTACGGCGTCGTGCTCCAGGCACCCGACGAGACCCTCGACGACGACGACTTCCGCGTGCTGGCCTCATCCGAATACGGCATGCCCAACCTGACTCCGAAGATCACGGTCACAGCCGTACCCGCCCCTCGGCCCACCGTCGTGAGCCCAGCAGGGCCGGACGGCGTCGAAGTCTTCACTGCTCCCGCTGCATGGAAGCTGGACACTCTGCCTGTCTCCAGCGTCAACACCCATGCGCTGAGCGGCGCCAGTGATCGGGCCCAGGCGAACGCGCCCCTGCTCGCCCCGCCGTACTTCGACCCCGAGACCGGCCAGGTCGTCGCCCCGGCCACCACAGCGGGCAAGGATCTCGCGGGTCAGGCTCTGTCCGGTATCGCCTACGCCAACGGCGAGGCCGACGAGACGATCCCGGGCGACTTCGAGAATGAGGACTCACCAGCCGCCCACGCATTGCCGCTCGCTCCGCTGGAAACGAACTACTCGGTCGCCCCGCACGTGGTCGAGGTGGCCAACAGCTACCAGAAGCTTGACAGCATCCTCGACGAAGTGCTTGACCTCGACGAGACGGTCCCCGCCGGGACCGAGCTGTTCGCCACGCATCTGTGGCCTGAGCGTAATCTCGTGGTTGTGCAGTCCACAGACGCCTCCCCCGGGCTACGCAAAGCGCTGGCGGACAGGTATGGGACCTACAGTGTGGCGATCTGGCTGCGCACGGACGCCGATCGGCTCGACCTGATCGACGACCAGCAAAGCCAGAGCGCCGCCACTGACAATCGCCAGGTGGACACCGGTAAGGTCAATGGTGGATCCCTCTTCGCCTCGCCCGCGACGGGCGACGGCAGGGAGTGCACCACGGGATTCGCGATGGGCTCGGCGGCCGACAAGCTGATGGTGAGCGCTGGACACTGCACCGCTGGCGCTAACCAGATGACGTCCATCGGCACCGTCAAGTGGGACAACCACACCGACGGAGTCGGCACCGTGAAACTGCCCGGCCAGCCGACTTACTACGGCGACCTCACGTTGATCAACACGTTGTTCCGGGAGACCTCCCCGACCATTTTCGTCGGTGACCAGAATTCCTCTCTGAAGCGTTGGGTAGGCGGACGATACTCCGTCCCCGCCAAGGAAGGCGACCAGTACTGCACGGGTGGAATCACCTCAGGGCAAATCTGCCGATGGAAGGTCACCGACCTCGGCTGGAAGATCGAAAATAAGGAAAGCGGGGCGAAGACCCGCTGGCTTCAGATGGGCAAGAAGGCCGGCAGATGCGTCAACGGCGGCGACTCGGGCGGGCCGGTCTACACCTTCAGGTCTGACGGTTACGTCGTGGCGAAAGGCATCACCGCCGTCTCCAACGCGAAGACTGAGCCAATTCTGGATGTGTGCGTACACGGCTTCACTGACTTCCACGATGTGATGAAGGCCGTCGGAAAGGACATCTACAAGAAATGATCAAGTTCTGCGCGCGGCGGTGGGGCTCAGCCCTGACTCTTGTCGTGTTCGCCTCCGCCTGCGCGCAGGACCCGGGTAGACCCTTCGATGCACCGATCTCGGTCGTCGAAGGGGCACCCGGACAGTCCTCACTCATCGTGCACGCCGATGGATCCGGGCATGAAGGCATTGTCTGCACGGTGGTCGAACAGAGTGAGGCGGTTGAATCGGCTGCCACTGTCACGGTCAAGGTGACCCTCAGGTCGACCTGCCAGGAAACGGGAGAACTCGTCGCCGGATACGGTGTCGACCATGCCGTACCCATCTCGTTGAAATCGCCGCTCGGTCACCGGAAGGTCCTGACCTCGTCGGGGCGAGAGGCACGGGTCTGTCGCCCGTCTGGAAAGACTTGGATGGAAACGTACCGCCGATGCCTCGCAAACAGGTAGGACGCGGGTTATGCCCCATGAGTTGGGCGTGGCGAGGCTCGGCCTCGATGCACCGTGCGAGGATGCCGGCTGCCGGATCAGGCCGAGCTCGGAGACGCCGACTTCTCCAAGGCGTTGATGACCGGAGCCATCCTCGGCCGAGAACCCTCTACGCCGAACGCCGATCAGCGGGCACAGCACGACCGCTGACGGATGGGGTGCCAGTACGAAGGCCTCGGACTGCCGTAGCTTCGGGAGTCCGAGGACAAGGAAGCGTCACGCCATCCGGCTCGCCTTTGCGCTTATCAGGAGGCCCAGTTGGCGATGATGGCCCGCAGCGGCTCTTCCCAGTGGCGGGGGTTGATGGTGCCGTTGACGTCGAGCGGGGGTACTTCAGCCTGTGGGGCTCAAAAATAGGATTCGATGTCTGACCTGCGGATTCTTGGTGCGTTAGCTGGCGATCTGGTACTCGTTGACGAGACGGCCGAGTATGGGCTTGCGGTGGACCCGATGGATTGCCAGGTCGACTGGTGGTGGCGGTCCGGTTTCAGCTTGGGACGGGCTCAACTGTGCGCCTGCCGAAAATTACGCCCGTGCAGCTCAAGCGGCATGTGAGTATTCGTGGAGAATGCCGCCGAGCCGGTCACGTCGCCGGACGTTCAGGTCGATGACGCGTGCCGGTTCGGTGATCGGGTCGGGGACGGCGCGGAGTGGAGCCGCCTGGTCGAGGGCCTGGTGAGCGCGGTGCTCGTTGTAGAAGCGTTCGTACTCGGCCAGGGCGTGGCGTAGGTGGTGTTCGTTCCAGATCAGGCAGCGGTCCAGGAGTTCGCGGCGGCAGGTCTGCACCCATCGCTCCATGATGGAGTTCATGCGTGGCATCCGGATGCCGGTGAGTACGGTCTGGATACCAACGTCGGCGAGGATCTCGTTCACGAGTGCGGGGAACTTGCCGTCTCGGTCGCGGATCAGGAGCCGTGCCCGGCAGCGTGCGTCCTCCAGGTCCATGACGAGGTTCCTGATCGTCTGGCTGACCCAGGCGGCGGTGGGGTGGGCGGTGGTGCCGAGCACGCGGATGCGTCTGGTGGCGTGCTCGATGACGGCCAGGATGTACTGGCGCTGCCCGGTAAGCGTGACGGTTTCGATGAAGTCGCATGCCAGGAGCGCGTCAGCTTGTGATCGCAGGAAGTCGGCCCAGGTGGTGGAAGCTCGCTCGGGTGCAGGGTCGATACCTTCCCGCTGGAGGATCTCCCAGACCGTGGACGGCGCGACCTTGAGGCCGAGCGTGGCCAGCTCCCCATGCACGCGCCGATATCCCCAGGACGGATTCTCCCGGACCAGACGCAGCACGAGCGCGCGGATGGAGCGGACCGTGGGCGGACGTCCTCGTCGCTTCGGCCGGCAGGCCCGGGCATGCCGGCGTTTCACGATCTGGCGGTGCCAGCGCAGGATGGTGTCCGGGCGGACAACAAGCCGCAGCCTGCGCAGGAGCGCACGCGGCAGTGAGGACAGGAGCCCCGCCAGGAAGAAGCGGTCCTCGGGAGCGAACCTCACCCGCACATCGGCGCCCAACTGCCGTTCCAAGACCATGACCTGATGACGCAGAGCGAGAATCTCGACATCCTTGTCACGATCACTCATCGGTAGCAGCCGTAGCGCGACGAAGGCGTTCGTGACGGTCAGATAGGCCAGACGAAGAAGCACGAACGATCATCATGCCGCAACAATCCTCCTCCACTAACGAGTGGAGACCACCTATGCCGTCCGGGGCTTCGCAAGGCCCTCACCTGGTCGGACGGGATTATCGGCAGGCGCAGGGCCCCGGGCATACGGCGTCATCGTTGGGCACTGGGAGACACGCAATCTGGCGCTTTGTCGCACAGATCGGCATCAGCGGACACATTCGCCTATCAACGGATCTTGCTTCTAATCCGACGGTCGCGGACATCCGATCTATGCAAGTCATCAAGCGGCGATCGCTTCGCGGCTGCGGAAGGCGGCTTCCTCGTTGTAGGGCGTGCCCTTGTGGAGGCAGTGGTGTAGGCAGCCGAGCATGCGGTTGAAGGTGTTGCGCAGAGCGCTGGTGTGCCTGTCGCCTTTGGGTGCGTCGGTGGTCGTAGTGCGAACGAGCGCCGGGGGATCGCGGGGAGGCGAAGGCCCAGATGTAGCCGGCGGCAGCGAGGCGCCGGGCCGGGACCAGCCTTGGGCCTAGGGCCGGTGGGCCGACGGCTTCCCCATCGGCTTCGGCACGCAGCGCCGCCTCGTGTCGGCTGTCGTCGGCGAACGCATCGAGCTCGGCGTGCTCACGCGCGGCTTGGCCGCCGCGACCAGCGACGACGAGGCCGCGGTAGGGGGTTTGTCTTAGCGACACGATGGCGTGACCATCCGGCCGCGAGCCGGCATCCGATGCCACCGCCTATCAGCAGCGATGCGCGCCTACCCGCGATCACGCGTTTACCGAGCGTTCCCTGGTGAAAGCGTCTGCAGCGCGCACGACTTGGGCCCCGGAAGGCTTTCCGAGGCCCAAGTGTGTGTCCTACCAGGACGGCGCGCTCATCGGCGGCCCGCGTGCAGTTGTGTCACCTGCTCCGCGGTGAGCTCGTAGCTGTACAGACGGAAGTCGTCGATCAGGCCGTCGAACCTGGAGTCGCCCCAGCTCGTCCCGCCGAGGAAGTTGGCCGTGGTGTTACCGCCCACGCCCACGTCGCCGATGCTGATGGTGAAATCGTTGCGGGTGGCCTGGAGGACGCCGTTGAAGTAGATCTTCCCGACTGAGCCGTTCTGCGTGAACGTCACATGCGTCCACGTATTGCGTGGCAGGTCTTTGCCTGCTCCCAGCAGGAGCCGTTCCTGGGTGGCCACCCCAGGGGCCTTGAAGGTGGCGCCGAAGCCGGTGGTTCCGCCGGTCGTGGCTGACTGGAGCAGGAAGAAGGTGTCCGTGCTGCTGCCGATCTGGACCAGTGGCACCCAGTTCGGCAGTGTGTCGGGACGGGCCCAGAAGGACACGGTGAACTGGTTGGTCAGGCCTGCCTCGATGTTGTCGGGGAGCCGGACCTCGTTGCCGGAGGTCGCCGCGCCGCCGGGCAGGCTCACCGCGGGGCCGTGGCGACCGGCCGTGCTCCACGACGTAGTACCCAGCAACGTCGCCGCCCCGATCGACGACTTCGCGCCGGTGTTCGCGGCGGCGGTGCCCGTGCCTTCGTCGAAGGTGTAGCGGACGGAGACGCCTTCGTTGTACATGCCCGCGACGTCCGCCGCGGTCAGGGTGGAGGTGTACAACCGGACGTCGTCGATCAGGCCGTCGAAGGCCGCGTCGGGATATCCGTTGCGGCCCAGCCAGTTGTTGGTCGTCGGGCCGACCTCGGTCATGCCGACGGTCAGGTCGGTACGCGTCGCGATGACCTGGCCGTTGAGGTACAGCGTGCCGATCGGGCCCTGGCGGGTGAAGGCGACGTGGTTCCACTGGTTGGCGACCACGTCCTGCGCCGGGCTGGCGTGGACCCTCTCCTCGGGGCCGGTCTTGCCCTTGAAGGTGACGGCGAGCCCGGTGCTCCCGCTCGCCTGGGTCTGCATCTGGATCTGGTAGTAGCTTCCGGCCGAGCCGAGCCCGTCACCGAGGTGGAACAGGCCGGTCCAGTTGTTCTTCACGTCGGGGCGTACCCAGAGCGCGGTGGAGAAGTTCGCCGCGCCCTGGAGCAGGTTGTCCGGCAGGTCCACCGCGTTGGCGGTGCTGCCGCCGGGCAGGTTGACCGCCTTGCCGAGCACGCCGTTGGCGGACCAGCCCGTGGTTCCGGTCAGAGCGGCGGCGCCGACCGCGCCTGCCGTACCGGTGTTGGCGGCGGTGGTACCCGTGCCCTCTTCGAACTCGTACCGGATCGGGATGCCGGTGGCCGGCGGCGGTGGGTTGTCGCCCACGATCACCAGATCGTCGATCATCAGGCCGCCGGCGGTCCCTCGCAGGGTGAGCACCTGGGAGGCCGTCGCGGCGGTGAAGGTGCCGACGTACGTGCCGTAGGCGGCGGTCGACGGCAGGGCTGTGGTGGCGGTGAGCGTCGCGTTCAGGTTGCCGATCGACAGCGTGCCTGTCGCCGCGGCGCTCCCGGACGTCCGGGCGTCGCGGGCGTAACGCAGCGAGATCCGGTAGGTGCTTCCAGGGGTGAGATCGCTGACCGTGCGGCTGAGGTTGCCCGAGCCGCCCAGAGCGAGCTGGTATCCCGTGTAGCCGAGGCCGCCCTGACCGGTGGCGTTGCCGCGCACGAGCTGGACCTGGCTCGTCACGGCCCAGGGAACCATCCGGGAGTTGCCGGGGGCGACGTCGACCGTGGCCGGGGGGTTGTTGGTACGCCACTCGGCGGGCAGGCGCGGGTACTCGAACTGGTCCACCACCCGCGGGTTCAACTGGGTCATGATCACCGAAGGGTCGATCTTCACGATCTTCGCGACCGACGGGGTGCCGGTGTTGTCCCAGACGAACAGCATGTACGACCCGGGCGGGGCGTAGTTGCCGTTGAGCGGCGAGGTGATGCTCACCGTGCCACCGGACTGGCTGAACGCGAGGTCCTGGAAGTTCTGGTCGTTGTTGAACCCGTGCGTCACGGAGCCGTTGCGGACCAGCGTGACCCGGGAGACCGTACCGGTCGCGGTGATCTGGAAGGTGCCGTTGTAACCGATCTTCTGCGGGGCGGCGCTGATCACCGGTCGCGGAGCGGCCTGGTCCCCGTTGAACAGGTACCCCGGCGAGTAGTACTCCACGTCCGTGTAGTTGCGCGGGCCGGGAGCGCCGCCGCCGCCGACCATCACGCGGCCGTCGGGCAGCAGCAGAGCGGTGGAGTGGTAGAGCCGGGCCCGCTCGTGCGGAAGGACGACCTCGGTCCAGTTGCCGGTAACCGGGTCCCAGATCTCCGGGTTGGTGACGTATCCGCCGTTGCCGTTGTTCTCCCGGCCGCCGCCGGTGACCAGCACCCTGCCATCGGGCAGGAGCGTCGAGGTCGCCCAGTGGCGCTGGTACTTCATCGGCTTGGTCGCGGTGATGACCGGGTTGGCGGTGCCGCCGGTGATGTCGACGACGAAGCCGGCACGGGCGCCGTCCGGACCGCCGCCGTTGGCCCACCAGCCGCCGCCGACCTGGAGGATCTTGCCGGGGCGGAACATCGTGGCCGTGGAGGTGGCGCCGACCGGGTTGCCGTTGGCGCCCTGACTGGCGATGTTCGCCGGCAGCGTGCCACGCAGGGTCAGCTGGCCGGTGCCGCCGTTGCCGGCGGGGTTCAGCTCGAACATCTGCGTGCCGCTGATGTTGAACAGCGTGCCGGTCGTCGGGGCGACGAACGCGCGCGGGTACCACCAGCGGTTCTCGTCCGCGCCCGCGTGGTCGGTGCCGCCGTCACCGTAGGCGGCCGGGCTCCTGGCGCCGTCGAGCTTCTTCCAGCCCGAGCCCTGTTCCGGGGTGTAGATCTCCGGAGTGAGGACACCGCGCCCGCCGGGCCCGCCGGTGAGGCTTCCACCCTGGACGACGATGTCGCCGTTGGGCATGGTGGTGCCCGTCGGGTACCACCGGGGGAAGTTCATGGGCGCCTCGTTCTGCAGCCCGTTGTTGGTGGTGTAGCTCGTGACGCCGATCGCGCCGTCGTTGGGCGCGTTCCCGCCCATGCCGTCGTCGCCGCCGACCGTCATGGTGGAGTGGTCGTGCGGGCTCTGCACCTGCATGGCGCAGAACAGATCGGTGTAGGTGGTGTTCGGGAGGATGCCGCTGCGCAGGTTGGCCAGCGTGCGCGGGGTGGCCGGGTTCCAGATGTCGACCTCCATCTGGCCGCCCTGGGTGACCGAGTCGTTGCCGGTCCAGTCGTAGGGCGTGGTGTCGTTCCCCCAGCCGCCGACGCTCCCGAACGACTGCACCCTGCCGTCAGAGGTCAGCGCCATGTTGATCGGGACCAGCGGCCAGGGCGTGACGCCGCTCCAGGCGCCGGCCTGGTCCTTCACCGGCGGCGAGCAGTCCGCGGCCAGCAGCTTGGCGGCGTAGGCCAGACCGTTCTTCATCTGGGCGCGCATGTACGCCTCGCCGTAGGCGGTG
This sequence comes from Nonomuraea sp. NPDC050328, assembly GCF_044459405.1. Lineage (NCBI taxonomy): Bacteria > Bacillati > Actinomycetota > Actinomycetes > Streptosporangiales > Streptosporangiaceae > Nonomuraea > Nonomuraea sp. NPDC050328. The sequence goes on from NZ_JBITIW010000011.1 coordinate 35,105, forward strand.
CCCTCGTGCCCCATGGAGGTGTACCAGGACCGGCCGGAGTCGATCTGCTGGCACCAGGTGACCGGGTGCATGGAGCCCTGCCGGCCCATGCCGTACGAGGTCTCGTCGGCCTCGATCAGGGTGCGCACCCAGGGAGCCGGGTTGACGACCCAGTCGTACCACTCGTCGCTGCGGGTGAGGCTGGCCGTCACGCCCTGCGTGAGCGGATGGCTGGTGTTCGTCACGAACACGCGGCCAGGCCGTACCCCCGGGTTCTCCGGGTGCCCTTCGGAGACGGCGCCGACGAGGCGGGCGTAGAACGAGTTGACGTCGTGCTCGCTCTCGCCGACCGACCAGCCGGTGTAGTGCAGCCCCATGAATCCGCCGCCGCCACGGATGTAGCTTTCGAGCGCGGCGCGCTGTGCCGCGTCGAACAGCACACCACCGGTCTGGGCGAAGACCACGGTGTCACGGATGGCGAGGTTGGCGGTGTTGAAGGCCGCCGGGTCGTCGGTCTCCTGGATGTCGACCGGCTGGCCGTACTGGGTGCCGAGCTGGGTGGCCAGGTCGCGTACGGCCTGCCGTGCCTGCACGTGGGAGGCGTGGAAGTTGGACTTGTAGAACAGCAGGATGCTGAGCCGCCCGTCGTTGTCTGGGGCGGCGAGGGCTGGGGCCGCGGAGACCGTCAACCCGGCTAGGGCGACCAGCAACGCGACGAACGCCGCGGTGGTCGGGCTGGATAAGAGGCGGGGCACTTTCATGGGGATCCTTGAGGCAGACGGGGGGGGTGGCGGAGGTGGGCTAACCACCACGGCGCCCCGAAGTTATGCCGAAAGGAATGCATCGTCAAGAACTGGGTCCACCTACATGAACGTGTTTATTGCTGAGTTTCTATATGTGAACTGCTGGCGGTATAAACGAAATAGGCCCGCCGGAGCTCTTCCGGGGGCCTACATCGTCAAGGTGGTCTCAGCGCAGTTCGGCGATGACGGTCTTCAGCTCGGTGTAGTCGTCCAGTCCGAAGGACCCGAGCTCGCGTCCCCACCCGGACTGCTTGAAGCCGCCGCGAGGCAGGGTGACATCGTCGGCGTGCCAGGTGTTGAGCCACACCGTGCCGGCCCGCAGCCGGGCGCCGACGCGGTGCGCCGTGCCGATGTCCTTCGACCAGACGCCCGCGGCGAGCCCGTAGACCGTGTTGTTCGCCGCCGCGACCACCTCGTCCTCGGTGTCGAAGGGTAGCGCCGTCACGACCGGGCCGAAGATCTCGTCGGTCTGCACCGCCATCCGCTCGTTCACCGAGGTGATGAGCGTCGGCGACACGAAGAAGCCGCGATCGCCGACGGCGTCGGCGCTTCCCGCGTTCAGCACGGCACCCTCCTGAAGCGCGCCACGGATGTAGCCCAGCACCTTCTCGTGCTGCTCCCGGGAGACCAGCGGCCCCATCTGCGAGGCCGGGTCGAAGCCGTCGCCCACCCTGATCGCCCGCGCGGCGGCGGCCACGCCTTCGACGACCTGGTCGAAGACACCGCGCTGGACGTAGAGGCGCGAGCCGTTGACGCAGCACTGCCCCTCGTTGAAGTACCCGCCGAGCACCGCGCCGGCGATGGCGGCGTCGATGTCCGCGTCGTTGAACACGATGTTGGGCGCCTTGCCACCGAGCTCGAGGGAGACCTTCTTGAGGTTGCCCGAGGCCGCGGCCGCGATCTTCTTGCCGACCTCGGTGCTGCCGGTGAACGCGACCTTGTCGACGCCAGGATGGTCGACCAGCGCGGCCCCGGTGTCACCGAAGCCGGGCAGGATGTTCACCACACCGGCGGGCACGCCCGCCTCGAGCAGGAGCTCGCCGAGGCGCAGCGCCGTCAGCGGCGTCTGCTCGGCCGGCTTGAGGATGACGGTGTTGCCCGCGGTGAGGGCCGGGACGATCTTGAAGCACGCCATCAGCAAGGGGAAGTTCCACGGCACGATGCCCGCGACGACGCCGACCGCCTCGCGGCGGGTGTACGCGTGGAACTCGCGCCCCGGCACGGACATCGGGATGGTCGTGCCCTCCATCTTGGTCGCCCAGCCCGCGAAGTACCGGAAGAGCTCGGCGGAGACGGCCACGTCACCGTCCCGGGCCGCTTCGACGCGCTTGCCGTTGTCGAGCGCCTCCAGTTGGGCGAACTCGTCGCGATGGGCGTCGATGAGATCGCCGATGCGCCACAGCAGGTGGGAACGGTCACGCGGGGTCATTCTCGACCACGGGGACGGGGACTCGAAAGCCGTGCGAGCGGCCACGACCGCGCGGTCCACGTCCGCGGCGGACGCGTGCGCGACCTCGACCAGTAACTCCTCGGTCGACGGGTTGACGGTGGCGAACGTCCTGCCGTCCTTCGCGTCCACCCACTCGCCGCCGATGAGCAACTGCTTGGGCGAGGAGAGGAACGATCGTACGGCAGGCAGGAGCAGGGAGTTCTCGTGGGACATGACGGCCTTCCATGGACAGTCCGGACTACTTGCTGATCGACACTTTCGACCAGTCGAGGGTGAGGGTGACGGCGACGACGATGATGACGCCGTAAAGGATCTGCTCGTAGGCGGACGGGACGCCGACGATCGGCAGGCCGACCCGGAGCAGCGTCACGACCAGCGCGCCGGCCAGGCTTCGCCACACGCTGCCGTGACCACCGGTGATGGCGGTGCCGCCGACGACGATCGCCGCGACCGCCGGCAGAAGCAGGTTGTCGGCCATCGTGGGACCGCCGCTGTACTGGCGGGAGACCAGCATGATCGCGGCGAACCCGGCGCCGGCGCCGGAGACGGCGAACGCGCCGATCTTGACCAGGTCGACCGGTGTGCCGGCCAGCCGCGCGGCCGATTCGGAGTACCCCGTGGCGGAGATCCAGCTTCGCAGCGGGGTGAGCTTCAGCGTCAAGGCGATGAGGGCGACCACGACGAGGGCCATCACGAAGGACATCGGCACGTAGCCGCCGACGTAGAGCTCGAGCCACTTGACCGTCGAGTCGTCCACCACCCGCACGGTGCCGGCGCCGGAGACGACGAGGGCGACGGCGGACAGGATGCTCATCCCGCCCAGGGTGACGATGAAGGAGGGTATTCGGAGCAAAACATGCGCCACCCCCTGCACCGCGCCGATGGCCGCCGCGGCGAGGATGACCACGGGTGTGGCCAGGCCTCCGAGGTGCGGCAGCCACAGGGCCAGCAGGACGGTGGACAGCGAGGCCATCGCCGCGATCGACAGATCGATCCCGCCGCAGAGGACGATGAGCGTCGCCGCCGCGGCGAGCACGATGAGCGGCGCAGCCGTACGGGCCACCGCGGTCAGACTCCGCTGCGTCAGGAAGCCCGGGTCGGCGACGGCCAGGGCGGCCACCAGCGCCACCAGGGCGATGATCGGCATGAATCCAGTGAGCCGCCGGCCCAGCCGGGGGCCGCTGTCACCGGTGGCCGGCTCGGCGGCCGGCTTCAGGGTGATGGGGGTGCTCATAGCATCTCTTTCACGAGGTCCAGAGGGCTCGGCTTGCCGCCGGCCGGGCAGGCGACCTCGGAAACGACCCGCCCGTCGTTCATGACCAGGATGCGGTCGGCCATGCCGATGGCCTCCTCGAGGCTGTCGGCCAGCAGTACGATGGCGACCCCGCTCGCCGCGAGCTCCCGCATCAGCCGGTACACCTCCGAGCGGGCGCCGATGTCCAGGCCTCGCGTCGGGTGGTCCAGCAGGAGCAGGCGGATGTCGCCGCCGACCAGCCAGCGGGCCAGGACGACCTTCTGCTGGTTGCCGCCGGACAGCCGCTGGATGGGGGTGTCACGACCTGGCGTCCGGATGGACAGCCGCTCGATCCAGCGGTCCACCAGCGCGGCCTGTTTCCTGGGCGCCACGAAGGGGCCCGCGCACCGGGCCCGCTGCTTGGCCAGGGTCATGTTCTCGGCCACCGACAGCGGACCGACCATGCCTTCCGTCTTGCGTTCGGCCGGGACGTAGCCGATGCCGGCGGCGCAGGCGGCGCGCGTGCCGGAGATCTTGACCTGGTTGCCGTCCATCCGGATCTCGCCGGCGGTGACCGGCTCGGCGCCGAACAGGGCGCGGCAGACGTCCTCCCGGCCGGATCCGTGGACGCCGACGATCGCCACGATCTCTCCTGCCGCGACGTCCAGGTCGATGTCCTTGAACGACGAACCCGACAGCCCGCGTACGGCCAGCCGAGGCTGCCCCGGCTCGACGACGGCCGCGGCGTTCTCGTGGTAGTGGTCGTCCGACCCGGTGGACCCGATCATCATCCGGTGCAGCTCGCGGGGGACGGCTCCGGCCGCGGCGACCTCGCCGACCGACCGGCCGTTGCGGAGCACAGCCACCCGGTCGCACACCTCCAGCACCTCGTCGAGGCGATGGGAGACGAAGACGACCGAGGCGAACTCGCGCAGCCGGCGGATCTGCGCGAACAGGGTCTCGATCTCCTTGGACTCCAGCACCGACGTCGGCTCGTCCAGGACGATCACCGGCGGGTGCTGGCTCCGCTGCTCGATGCGCAGCACCTTCGCGATCTCGACCATCTGCCGGTCGGCGAAGGACAGCGCGTCGGTGCGGACCATCGGGTCGATGGTCGAGCCGATCTTGTCTAGCTGCTCCTGGGCCAGGCGGCGCATGGTGTCCCAGCGATAGACGCCCCGGCGGACTCCCGGCCCTTCCCCGCCGAGGAGGATGTTCTCCGCCGCGGTCAGGTTCGGCACCAGCGACTGCTCCTGGAACACCATGCCGATGCCGTGGTCGGCGGCATCGACGACGCTGCGCAGCTTGACCGCCTCGCCGCGGACCCGGATCTCGCCGGCGTCGGGGACGACCAGGCCGACCAGTGCCTTGAGCAGGGTGGACTTGCCGGCCCCGTTCTCACCGACCAGGCCGAGGACTTCGTGCTGGCGGACGACCAGGTCGACACCGTCGAGGGCCTTCACCCCCGGATAGTGCTTGACCAGGCCGCGGACCTCCAACGCCGGTGTCGAGGCTGGGACGCTCACTTGACCACCTGGTTTCTGCGACGCTGGGGGATGACGGCGGCCGCCACCGCGGCCACGACGATGAGCCCCTCGACCCCGCCCTGCCAGTACGGGCTGACCCCGATCTGCACCAGACCGTTCGTGAGGACCACGACGAGCAGGACGCCCACGGCGGAGTGCAGGACGCCGCCCCGGCCCCCGGTGAGCAGGGTCCCGCCGACGACGGCAGCGGTGATGGCGGAGAAGTCGTATCCGCTGCCGGCCTGGACGAGACCGGCCCCGAGCTGGCTGGTCACCATGACTCCGGCAAGGCCGTAGAAGGCGCCGGCGACGGCGAAGACCGCGACCTTGTACGGTTTCACCCTGACGCCGGAAAGGGCGAGCACTTCCTCGGCGCCGCCGATCGCGAACGCGTACCGGCCGAGCCGGGTGTAGCGCTGGACCAGCCAGCCCGCCAGAACGCACGCGGCGGCGATCCAGGTGAGATAGGACAGCCCCAGTAAGCGCTCGATCGCCCAGCCCTTGAGCATGGGGTCGGAGATGTTGGGCTGGACGCCGGCGAACAAGAGGGTCGCCACGCCGAGCCCGACGGCCGACACCCCCAGCGTCGCCATGAACGAGGGCACCTTCAGCAGGACCAGGGCGAGCCCGCTCAGGCAGCCGAACGCGCAGCCCAGCAGGACGGCGACCCCGATCCCGAGAAGTCCGAGGTCGTTGTCGTTGCGATTGTTGGCCACCAGGAGCGACACGGTCAGGGCGGAAGCGCCCATCACTCCCGCGGCCGAGAGGTCGATGGAGCCCATCACCAGCACGAACGTGATGCCGCAGGTGACGACGGCGAGCACCGCGGCGGCGTCGACGATGTTCTGGACGTTCTCGATGCTGCGGAACCGCGGGCTCAGCACCGCGAACATCAGGAAGATGACGGCCAGGGCGACCGGTGGACCGGCGTCTCGTAACGACGCGCCTCGCCTGGAGATGCGGCGAGGCACGGAGGCGACCTCGGATGCCAACGTCACGTCAAGGCCCCGGCCACACGCTTGAAGACGTTGCCGCACTCGAAGTCGGACGGGTTCGTCTTCGGCTGTGCGAAGCTGGCGGCGTTCTCCTTCGTCACCAGGAACTGCTCGGCGAAGAAGGCGCGATTGGCAGCGGGCAGGTCCTTCACCGCCAGCTTGCCGGTGGCCACGCAGAAGCCGATCGCCAGGCCGATCCCGCCCTGCCAGCTACCGTCGCTGGAGACGGTGGCGGTCATGGATCCGTCCTGTACCGCCTTGACCGCGTCAGGAACGGCGTCGATCCCGACGACCGCCACCTGCCCGGCCTTGCCCGCCTGCTGGAGTGCTTCCAGCGCGCCGAGCGCCATGTCGTCGTTGGCGGTCCAGATGCCCTTGACCTTGTCGCCGTGCTTGGTGAGCAGCGTCTGGGTCACCGTACGCGCCTCGGCACGGGAGAAGTTGGCGGTCTGCTGGTCGAGCAGCTCCACACCGGGATTCTTCTTGAGCGACTCCTGGAGACCGGCGAACCGGTCCTTCGCGGCCGCGGTGTCCAGCACGCCTTGCAGCGCGATGATGCCTCCCTGCCCGCCGATCGCCTTGGCGAGCGCGTCACCGATCTGCCGGCCCGACTCGACGCCGTTGTAGGTGATGTGGCTGATCCACGTCTTGTAGTCGGCCGGCTTCAGGTCGGCCGGCTTGTTCCACTGCGTGACGAGGTAGGCGCCGGCCTTGTCGGCGCCCTTGACGATCGCCGTGGTGTCGGAGTCGCCGTTCGGCAGCACGTTCATGACCAGGCACTTGGTGTCGCCGGCGAGGAGCTGGCTGATCTGCTCCTGCTGCTTGGTGGAGTCGCCGCCGTAGGTGAGGCGCTGCTGGGTGAGACCGACCGTCTTGGCGAACTCGTCGCCGCCGGTGAGCCACGAGGCCTCGTACGGGTTGGACTCGTTGCGGACCTGACCGACGAGTTTGACGTCAGCCGGCTTGCAGCCGGCCGCGCCGGCGGAGTCGCCGCCTCCGGCCGCCTGTTCGCTGCAGCCGGTCAGGGCGGCGGCCGCGAGCGAGAGGCTCAGTAAAACCACGGTGGGGCGAGTATTGATCTTCATGGGTGATCCTCGATCTCTTCGGCGCCGGGGGGAGCCGGCGGGGGGCGCGACGGGAAGAGAAACCTGTCGTCGGGGGACTGATGGCGACAGGTGCTGTCGTATTTTGCGGTTATGGACGCGCCGGAAGCCAGCGTCAGCGGGCCATCCAGCCTCCGTCGACGACCAGGACATGGCCGTTGACGTAGTCGGCGGCGGCGGAGCTGAGGAAGACGGCCGCTCCGGCGATGTCGGAGGCGTCCCCCCAGCGGCCGGCCGGGATGCGCTCGAGGATGGACCGGGATCGATCCGGGTCCGCCCGCAGCGCGGTCGTGTTGTCGGTGTTCATGTAGCCGGGCGCGATGGCGTTGACCTGCACGCCGTGCCGGGCCCACTCGTTGGCCAGAGCCTTGGTGAGGCCGGCGACGCCGTGCTTGCTGGCGGTGTACGACGCCACGCGGATGCCACCCTGGAAGGACAGCAGGCTGGCGATGTTGACGATCTTTCCCTGCCCGCGCTCGGTCATCGGGCGGCCGAACGCCTGACAGAGAAAGAACAGGCCGTGCAGGTTCACGTCCAGGACGCGATGCCACGACTCCTGGGTGACGTCCACCGAGTCCTCGCGGTCGATGACGCCGGCGTTGTTGATCAGGATGTCGACCTGACGATCGCGGTTCACCTCCGCGGCCGCTCGCCCGATGGCGTCGTGATCGCTGATGTCGAGGTCCACGACCTCCACCGCGCGGCCAAGGCCGGTGATCTGGTCCCGGGTGGCTGCCTGACTTCCCGGTCTGCCCAGGAGGACCAGGTCGGCCCCGGCCTGGGCGAGCCCCAGCGCGACGGCGCTTCCCAGCCCCCGGCCCGCGCCGGTCACCACGGCACAGCGGCCGGTCAGATCGAACGGCGAGCTCATAGATCCTCCAGCGCCACCGGCGTGAGATCGGTGTACTGGTTGTTCTCGCCGGCCATGGCCCAGATGAAGGCATAGGAGCCGGTGCCGGCCCCGCAGTGGATCGACCACGGCGGCGAGATGACGGCCTCGCGGTTGCGCACGATGAGGTGACGAGAGGCGCCGGGATGCCCCATCACGTGGAAGACCCGGTCGTTCTCGTCGAGATCGACGTACAGGTAGACCTCTGTGCGCCGGTCGTGCAGGTGCGGCGGGAAGGTGTTCCAGACCGAACCTTCGGTGATGACGGTCACGCCGAACTGGAGCACCGAGGTCCGCAGCTCCTGGCCCCAGGCGTACCGGTAGAGGCTGCGCTCGCTCGCGCCCTGCGGCGTGCCCAGCTTGACCGGGTCGATCGCCGAGTGGCTCAGCAACGTGGTGGGGTACGCCGCGTGTGCCGGGGCGGACACGAAGTAGAACGCGGCGTCAGGACCGGTGAAGACGACCTCGTTGCCCAGGCCGACGAACAGCCCGTCGAGATGGCGGAGTTCGAACTTGTCCCCGTTGACCAGCACATGGCCGGGCCGGCCGACGTTGACGATGCCGAGCTCCCGGCCGGCCAGGTGCGAGGGGGTGCCGATGACGTCCCAGGCCGGCAGCTCGAGCTGCCGGTCGGCGGGAACCGCACCCCCGACCACCAGCCGGTCGTCGTGGGTGTACACCGCGTGCACCTCGCCGGTGCGGAACAGGCGGTCCACGAGGAAGTTCTTCCGCAGGTCCGCGTTCGTGGCCGTCTCCACGCTGTCAGGCGAAGCGGAGTACCTTACCTCGATCAAGTCCTTCTCCTTATGTGAACCAAGTTCTGCTATGTGAACTGAGCGCGACGATAGCTGTGGCCTTGATGGCGAGTCAAGGCGTGGAAGTCAGTCCTTATATGTGAACTGTGGTTTATTGGTATCTGCCGGATGCAGGCACCATGATTGATCGATCCCTTGAGAAGGAGGCCTCGGTGGGCGCGGACAAGACGGTCAACGGCAGCTCTGCCACCTCGCAGGTCAAGTCCGCCGCGCGCGTCCTCGACATCCTGGACGACATCGCCGCCCACGGCGAGGGCACCCAACTGCAGCTCGCCACGCGCCTCGGCATCCCCAAGAGCAGCCTGCACGCGCTCCTGCGCACCATGTGCGCTCGCGGCTGGCTGGACACCGACCAGACGGGCAGCATCTACCGGCTCGGGGTGCACACCTTGACCGTCAGCTCGGCCTACATCGACGGCGATCCGGTCCTGACGCGAGCCAGGGCCGTGATGGACGAGATCGCCGCGGCCACCGAGGAGACGGTGCACCTGGGCCGGCTGGAAGGCTCCGAGATCATCTACACGGCGAAGCGCGAGTCCAAGCACCCGTTGCGCATGTACTCGGCGGTCGGCCGCCGGCTGCCCGCCTACAGCACGGCCCTCGGCCGGGCGATGCTCGCGGAGATGCCGGAAGACGTCCGCGATGCGCTGGTCCCGCAGCAGATCAAGGCCATCACCCCGCAGACGGTCACGGACCGGGACGCCCTGCTGGCGATCATCGACAAGGCGGCCAGGCTCGGGTACGCCGAGGAGAGCGAGGAGTCGTGCCTGGGCGTGCGCTGCTTCGGGGTGGCGCTGCCGTTCTCCCGCCGATCGGTCGACGCGCTGAGCGTCGCGGTTCCGATCAGCCGCCTCAAGCAGGGCCGGGAGGACCTGATCATCGAGACGCTGCTGAGCGTGAAGGCTCGCCTGTCGGCGATGAGCGACAACAGGCTGGGGCGCTGACCCGGTCGCACGCCTCGGCGGCGGAACGACTTCGGGGCTGACCCTGCCGCAGGTCAGCCCCGTCACTCTCACTCTCCGATACCGCCCGCTGGTCGCGCTTGCCGTACGAGCGCGGTGTCAGTCCTGGCTCAGCTTGGCCAGCACGCCCGCCCGGCTCGCGTCCTCGCTGGCGAGCACGCCCCCGTTGGCCACGTCGTCAGCGGTGATCTCGGTGAACACCATGCGGACGTCCTGCCGGCGGGCTCCCAGGATCTCGACGGCGTGGTCGGCCACTGCCTGGGCGAAGGCCTTGCGTTGCTCCAGCGTCCGGCCCGCGAGCAGTTCGACGGTGATGTTGGGCATGACGTCCTCCCTCTGACTGGCTGTCCAGCATGCGGGCTTCCGTTCACTAATGTGAACGAACGGTACAGCGCTCCAGGGGACGGCGCAATGTACGGCTCTGCTGGTTCACATACTTGACATCGGTTCAGCCTGTTGGTCGAATCGGAGCGACCCCCTGGCTCGGCGAACCCTCGGAGCAACGCCGGCGAGCCGACTCGTCTTCAGGCGCGAGGATGCGACATGCGGCGCAATGACAGCGGATCTGTTCGAAGGGCGCGGGTGCGGCGCCTCGTGTACGCCGGTGCTGCTGCGCTCGTCGTCGTCCTCGGCACCGCGTGCCCGGCGAGCGCCCACGTGACCGTCACGCCTTCCACGACCGCGGCCGGGGCGCATGCCGTACTCCAGTTCAGCGTCGGGCACGGCTGCGAGAACTCGCCCACGACCAGGATCACCATCCAGCTTCCGCCGCAGATCACCTCGGTGGCCCCCACCCGGGCGGCGGGGTGGACGATCACGAAGCAGATGGAAGCGGTCAGCCCGCCGGTCGTGGACGCCCACGGCAACCAGATCGTGCAACGGGTCGCGTCGGTCACGTTCGGTGCGGAGGTCCCGCTGCCGGACGGCTACCGCGAGGTCTTCGAGCTCGAGGTCACGTTGCCTGCGGCGAAGGGGACCAAGCTCGTCTTTCCCACCATTCAGACCTGCGAGCGTGGCGAAGCCGCCTGGGCAGAGGTCCCACAGGACGGGCAGCACGTCGAAGAGCTCGAACTGCCCGCGCCGAGCTTCGTCGTCTCCGAGCCCGTCGGCGGCACACACCACCACGCTCAGTCCGCCTCGGGAGGGGGCGGTGTCTTGACGCTCGCCGCGCTGGCGCTCGGCGCCCTCGGCTCGGCCCTCGGCGGCGTGGCGCTCGTCCGGCAGCGCCGCCTCACATGATCAACCGGCGGGCGGTGATCCTGGCCTTCGCCTTAGCGGTGCTGCTCGGCTTCCCTCAGCCGGCGTACGCACACGCGCACCTCATCAGCACCGATCCGGCCCAGGGGGCGGTGCTGCAGACCGCGCCCGGCCGCGTCCGGTTCACGTTCGATGAGGCGGTACGCGGCGTCCCGGGCGGTGTCCAGGTCTTCGGCTCGCAAGGCGAGCCGGTCGCGGCCAAGCCCAGCGTCAAGGGTGCCGAGCTCGCCGTCGTCTTCTCCACGCCGCTGGGCACCGGCACGACCGTGATCACCTGGAGGGTCGTCTCCGCGGACGGGCATCCGATCAGCGGCGCCCTCACCTTCTCCGTCGGCGCGCCGACCACTGTCGTCACCCCGCCTCCGACTGGCTCGGGCGACGTCTCCGACGTCTCCTGGCCACTGACACTGGCCCGTACGGCAGGCTACCTCGGCCTTCTGCTCGCCGCCGGGCTGGTCGCGTTCGCCGCCATGTTCCTGCCTGCGGCGTCCTACGCCGACCGCCCTCGGCGCCGTGTCACCGTCTCGGCGCGTGCCGCCGCGGCCGTCGCCGCCGGAGCGTGGCTCACCACGTTGCCGATCACCGCGGTCTACCAGCTCGGCGGCGGGCCGGGCCTGCTCCTCGAAGGCGCGACCTGGGCGTCGCTGCCGCTCACCGAGTACGCCGTCGCCACGACCGTCGCCGGTGGCCTGGCGCTGGCTGTGGCACTGCTCGGACACGGGCCGGCCTCACGACCGCGTCGCCTCGCGACGGTTGCGGCAGCCTCGGCCGCGGTCACAGCCCCCGCGCTGGTCGGGCACACGCGCGCGGCGAGCCCCGAATTCCTCGTCATCGGCGTGGACGCCCTGCACCTCCTCGCGGGCAGCGTCTGGCTCGGCGGAATCACCGGTCTCGCTCTCACCCTGCCGGCCCTCTCGACCCGTGGCGCCGTCGCGGCTGAGGTGCTCACCCGGTTCTCCACCACGGCCAGCGCCGTCCTCTTGGCGCTGGTCGCCACCGGATCGCTCCTCGTGTGGCGCATCTCCGGTTCCTGGCCCACGCTGACCGGCACCGAGTACGGCCGGCTGCTACTGGCCAAGATCGCCATAGTGCTGATCGCTCTCGCGATCGCGGCGTGGAACAGATGGTCGCTCCTCCCGCGCCTCAAACAGGCCTCAACCACCACCAGCCGGCAACGCCTCTCCCGGCCGGTGGTGCGCGCCACCACGATCGAGGGCGCGGTCCTCGCTGCCGCACTCCTCCTGACCGGCATCCTGGTCGACACCAGCCCCGACGGAGACCCCGCGCCAGCGGCGTCCAACCTCGACACCCACACCACGGCACTGGGCGACATAAAGGTGCAGGCTTCCCTCACTCCGCTCACCCGTGGCCCCAGCACCCTCACCCTCCGGCTGCGCTCCGCCGCCGGTGAACCTGCCGAGGGCGTGGCTCCGCCGGTGGTACGGCTGGCCTCCGACACGGCGACGCTGGGCGCCGTCCCGCTGACGCAGGCGTCGGCGGGCTTCTACACCGCGCAGGTCGTGCTTCCGGTAGCGGGAACGTGGCGGATGCAGGTGTCCCTGCGCGTCAGCCAGTTCGTCAATCCCGTGGCGGAGCTGAGGTTCGATGTCAACGGATGATCGACTCTACGGCACGCCCCATACACGTTCTGAAGACGACCTTCTCTGGTAACCGGCACATCTTCTCCGTCGGCCAGGTGTCCGGGTACGACGAACTTTGAGTGACAACCGCTGCGGATGGCGTCGGGCTCTCTCGTTTCCGCTTCGCGTCGCCGGTGCCTGCCGGAGTTGTATGCGGGCAACGCCTTGGCTGGTCGAAGGGTGTGCCAGGTCAGGCAGTGGTGATGGCTCCGAGCTTCCAGGTCCGGTCGAAGTACGGTTCCAGCGGGCCGTAGAAGCGGAAGTAGCAACCAGTGCCGCCCTGTGATCGTCTGGACCCGGTTGGTTTCCTTGCCTTCCGGCGCGGTCGGCCCGAAGTACAGGATCCGCCATCGCCTGTTCCCCTGGGTCGTCCTGATCAGCTCCTGCGGACCCTGGGAGCGCTGCTTGGATCTGACTGGCAAGCCCCTTCAGCCCGAGGTCGCGCGAAAGGAGTACGAGCCCGACCCCACCGAGAAGACCGCATGGCCTTCTTCCCGGCGGACGAGCGACACTCCGGGGGCCCGCTCGGCGGGCAGGCCGCTCTCGGTGACCGCGGCTTCCGTGGCCACCCAGACCTCGGCGGTGCAGGTGGGCGGCACGGTGACGTCCAGCTCGTAGTTCGAGTCCCCGGCGCGCCAGGCGATCTCCACCGGCCCGTGCGGGGTGCGGTGCGTGGTGGTGGCCCAGGTGATCCCGCCGCCCGGCCGCGGGCGGACCACGAGGTGCCGGTAGCCGGGAGCGGCCGCGACCAGCCCGCCGATCGTGCGGTACATCCAGTCGCCGACCGCGCCGTAGGCGTAGTGGTTGAAGGAGTTCATGCCGGGATCCTGGAGACCCCGGTGCTCGCTCCAGCCGTCCCAGCGCTCCCACATGGTCGTGGCGTCGCCGTGCACGATCGGATACAGCCAGGAAGGGAAGGACTCCTGCGTCAGCAACCGGTAGGCCACGTCGAGGTGGCCGGTGCGGGTCAGCGCGTCCAGGAGGTACGGCGTGCCCAGGAAGCCCGTGGACAGGTGCCAGCCCCTGGCCTCAACGTCGCGGGCCAGCCGGGCGCCCGCTCGTGCCAGTTCCGGCTCCTCGAACAGGTCCGCCGCGATGGCCAGCGCGTAGGCGGTCTGGGTGCCGCTCACGAGCTCGCCCGGCCCTGAGACGAACTCGGCACGGAAGGCCTGGCGCGTGCGGGTGTACAGGTCGAGGGCAGCCCGCTCGTCCTCGGGCCGGTCCAGAGCCGCCGCCAGCTCGGCGAACTGCCGGGCCGACAACGCGGTTATCGCGGTGCCGACCAGGGGTTTGGGCGTCTCCGCCCCGAGGCTCAGCCAGTCGCCGAAACCCTCGTCCGGGAAGACGCCGCCGCAGGCCCGTCCGTCCAGGTAGTCCAGCCAGCGCCGCATCGGCTCGTAGCAGGCCTCCACGACGGCGGTATCTCCCGTAAGGCGATGCATCGCCCACGGGACCAGCACGATGGCGTCTCCCCAGCCGGGGGAGCCCGCCGCCTTGGGGCCGCCGCGTCCGGACAGCACGTCGGGGGCCACGAAGCTGATCGCGCCGTCGTCGCTCTGCGCAGCCACCACGTCGACGAGCCAGCTACGCAGGAACGCCCGCACGTCGTAGTTGAACAGCGCGGTGGGGGCGAACGCCCAGATGTCACCCGTCCAGCCGAGCCGCTCGTCCCGCTGCGGGCAGTCGGTGGGGACGGACAGGAAGTTGCCGCGCAGGCCCCACACGATGTTGCGCTGCAACTGGTTGAGCCGTTCGTCGGAGCAGGCGAACTCTCCCGCGGGCGTCATCGCGGCGTGGGCGACCCGCGCCCGCAGCGCCTCAGGGGTGAGCGGGCCGGCGAGCCCGCTGATCTCGGCGTAGCGGAAGCCGTGGAAGGTGAAACGGGGCTCGAAGGTCTCGGCGTGGGGGCCGCCCGTGGCCACGAACTCGTCCACGGACCTGGCCGAACGCAGGTTCGCCAGGTGGAGCTCCCCGTCGTGTTCGAGGACCTCGGCATGGCGGATGATGACGGGCCGCTCCCGGCTCGCGCGTGCGGTGAGCTGGACCCAGCCGACGAGGTTCTGCCCGAAGTCGGCGATCCACACTCCGGGCCGCGACTGCCACACCTTGACCGGCTCGAGCTCCTGGTGGACCCGGATGGGCGGAGCGACGGCGGCGGTCACCGTGCCCGAGGGCGGGCTGACCGCGACCGCCGGCGCCCACGCGGAGTCGTCGAACCCGGCGACCGTCCAGCCCTGGGGTTCGGCCGTAAGGTCCTGGCGCTCGCCGTTCTGCAGGTCGGCGTATCTGATCGCGCCGCTGCCCGTGCGCCAGCCGGTGCCGGTCGTCACCCGGGTGATCGAACCGTCGTCGTGGTCGAGGTGGAGCTCGGCTCGCAGGGCGGGGCGCCTGCCGTACTGGAACGGACCCAACCAACCGAGGTGACCGGCGTACCAGCCGTCGGCCAGGACGGCGCCGAGCGCGTTGCCGTCCTCGGCGATCAGCGCCGTGACGTCGTAGGACTGGTAGGTGATGCGATGGCGGTAGTCGGTCCAGCCGGGGGCGAGGTGGTCGGCTCCCACCCGGCTGCCGTTGAGGTGCAGCTCGTAGACGCCGAGCGCGGAGGCGTACAGCCGGGCGCGGCGCACGGGGCGCGGCACGTCGAACTCCGTGCGCAGGTACGGGCTGGGCCGGTCGGTGACGGGTTCGCGGCCCCAGGGCGGGTCGCCGTGCAGGCCGACCTGGTCGGCCCGCGGCCACGCGGAGTCGTCGAAGCCGGGACGCTCGAAACCGTCGGCGGGTACGGCGCAGCCGCGCCACCGCCCGTCGGAGGTGAGCGTCACGGCGGGCTGCGGCTGCGCGGCGCGGTCGTCGAACACGACCTCCAGCCGCGCGCACACGCCGCCCGGCCGGCCCTCGCGGGCGACGGCCCGCACCGCCAGCACGTTCTCGCCCGGGCCCACCAGGTCTCCGACGTCGGCGAGGAACGCCCCGTCGACGATCTCCCCGTCGGCGACGGCACCGTTGAGATGAACCTGCGCCGCGCCGCCGACCACCAGCCGGGCCGACAGCGGGCGCGCATCACAGGGCACGGTGAAGCGGGCGCGAAAGCCGGCGGACGTGGCGGGGGAGGGGCCGCCTTCCCCCGACACCCAGATGTACGGCACGCTCTCCAGCGCCGGCACGCGCGGCGAGAAGGGCTCCTCGGGCGCACCGATCCAGTCCGCGGTCCAGTCCGCGGTGTCGCCCAGCCCGGTCTCGAACCAGTGCCAGGGGCTCCACTCCGACCACGTACCGCGCTCGTCGGCGACCCTGACCCGCCAGTGATAGCGGGTGCGGGGCCGCAGGGGTGCGCCACCGTAGGCGATCCCGTACGTGCGCTCCGACGACACCGGACCGCTGTCCCAAACGCTGCCCGGCCGCCCCTCCTCCTTCACCGTGATCCGATAGCCCCGCTGCGTACGGCCTCGGCCCTCGCCTGCCAGCCGCCAGGAGAACGCCGGGAAGTCCGCGTCCAGGCCGAGCGGCTCGGCCTCGCCCTCCACCCGGAGATCCACGGGGTCCAGAGGGCCGGGAGAATGGTTCACCGCGTGGTCTCCTTCACGGCCGGGTCTACTTGCCGGCGCCGTTGGAAAGGCCGCCCTGCACCCCGGCGAGGAAATGCTTGGACAGGAACACGAAGAGCAGCAGCAATGGGATGCTCGCGATGGCGTACCCGGCGAACAGCGGGCCGTATTCGGTCGCGTTCTGGGTCTGGAAGAACTGCAGACCCGCCGACACGGTGCGCAGCTCGTTCTCCGTGACGGTGAGCAGCGGCCAGAAGAAGTCGTTCCACACGCCGATCACGGTCACCAGCGCGATCGTCCCCACGATGGGGAGCGACAACGGGACCATGATGGAGACGAACATGCGCGGCCCGCTGGCGCCGTCGACCCGCGCGGCGTCGAAGAGCTCCTGCGGCAACTGCTCGACGAACGTCTTCATCAGCAGCGTCCCGAGCACCGCGCCGCCGACGATGTGCGGGATGACGAGGACGGCCCGGGTGTTGAGCAGGTCCAGGTCGCGCATGAGGACGAACATCGGGATCAGGCTGGAGATCCCCGGCACCATGAGCAGCGCCACGATCAGCCCGAACAGCACCTTCCGCCCCACGAACTCGTAGCGGGCGAAGACGAACGCCGCCACCGTGCACAGCGCCAGCGCTCCGACGATGGAGCCGGCGGCGACGATCAGCGAGGTGACGAAGTACGGCTGGATCTGCGCCCAGGCGCGGGCGTAGTTCTCGAAGTGGAACGGCGCGCTGGGCAGCCACCACGACTCGTAGTACTGCTGGTTGGACTTCAGCGACGCCATGAGCATGAACAGGAACGGGAAGAGCCCGACGAACGCGATGAGGCTGAGCACAGCCTTGATCCCGAACTGGTTGCCGCGCCGGCGACTCCGGGGCGCGGCCGGCCGTGTCGCGGCTCGCCCCGCCCCGCCCTGGTCCGGCGTGGAGCGGGGGCGGGGTTCGACCTCAGAGTCGACGGACATTGGCCCGGTCCTCCCTTCGTACGAACGCGATGACGACGCTCAGGATGATCGTCAGGACGAACAGCGTGGTCGACAGCGTCGCGGCGTAGCCCCAGTCGTTGGCCTGGAACGCCACGGCGAGCATCCGGAGCACCGGCACCTGGGTCGCGTTGTCGGGACCGCCTCCGGTGAGCAGGTGGGCGGCGAAGCCGTACTGCAGGACGTTGATCGTCGCCAGGAAGACCAGCAGCTTGACCTGGCTCATCATGAGCGGAAGGTCGATCGAGACGAGCCGTCGCAGCCGGCCGCACCCGTCGAGCGCGGCCGCCTCGAAGACTTCGGCCGGGACGTTCTGCAGGGTGGTGAGGAACACCAGGAACGGAAGCCCGGCGACGAACGGGAACCCGATGAGCAGCAGCGACAACAGGGCGAACTGCGGATCGCCCACCCAGTTCTGGGCCAGCGCGTCGAGGCCGACGGATCTCAGGACGCGGTTGATGACGCCGTCGCCGGGTTCGTACATGGCCGCCCAGAGCAGGACGGTGACGACCCCGGGGAAGGCCATCGGCGCGATCAGGACCGTGCGGAAGAAGAACTGCGCCCGCCTGCTCTTCAGGGTGATGATGAGCTCGGCCGCGAGCAGCGGGATCGCCCACGACACCGTGATGCCGAAGACGAAGATGACACCGAGGTTGCGGAAGGAGTCCCACCACAGGTCGTCGGCGAGCATCGTCGCGTAGTTGTCCAGCCCGACGAAGGGCGAGTCGAAGCCCGGCCGCCACTCGTAGAACGAGTGCCAGATCCCGCTCGCGGCCGGGTAATACGCGAACACCGCCAGCGTCGCGAAGAGCGGCAGGAGGGCCAGATAGGCGTACCAGGGAAAGCGCCTGCGCGACCTCGTCCCGGCGTCGGTCATGCCTTCGCCCAGGGCTCGTCGTTCCACTTCCTGTCCTTGACGATCTGGCGGGCGCCCTTGACCCACAGGTCCTGGAGGTAGCGTTGCTGCTCCTCCAGCGACTTCGTGCCCAGCAGCCATCCCTCGACCAGGCTGAGCTTGGTCACGCTCGTCGGCCCGGCAGGGAACTCCAGGGGAACCGAGTCGCCCCACGTCCCCTCGGCGAACGCGTTCGTCTCCTCGGCTCCGGTCGCGCCCTCGACCGCGGAGATGCCGCCGGTCGCCTTCAACCAGGGGTCGATGTGCTCCGGCGTGCTGATGAACTGCAGGAACTTCAGCGTCGCGGCGAGCTTCTCGCCCTTGACCGTCGACGGGATCATGTAGCTGGTGCCGCCGATGCTGGCTCCGAACCGCGGCGCGGCGCCGCTGGCCAGCGGGGTCGACTCCGCGGTGATCTGCGGGAACGGCATGCTGGCGACGTCGAACTTCGCGTCCTGCAGGGCGCTGACGCCGAAGTTGACGCCCCACGCCATGGCGGCCTTGGCGGTGGCGAAGTCACGCAGCCCGACGACGGCGCCGTTGAGCCCCTCGGTGTTGCCCGACCAGTTCTTGTCGACGCACGCGTCCCACATCTTCTTGAGGAGCTCCAGCGTCGCGGCGACCTCGGGGGTCTTCGTCGTGAGTTCGCCGGAGAGTACGGCTTTCGCCATCGCCTTGTCGGCGACGGCCGGCGCGCCGGTGGCCGACGTCGCCTTTCCCGGCTTGCCGTCGAAGGTGTAGGTGTTGAGCCGGTCGACGTGCTTGTCCAGCAACATCCCGCTGATCGCGCGGATCGTCCACTCGGGCCCGATGTCGGACCGGTCCATCGCGAGCGGCGTGTAGCCCGCGGCCTTGAGCCTGGCGCAGCCCTGGAGGAGATCTCCGAAGGTCTTGAACGGCGCCGTCAGCCCGGCCTTGGCGAACGCCTCCTTGTTGTAGAACAACCCGATCCCGACCAGGTTGAAGGGCACGAGCTCGACCTTGCCCTCGGCGTTGCGGATCTTCGGATTGCCCTGGACGTAGTAGCGCTGCCGGAAGACGTCGATCCACTTCTCGCTGCCCGGCCCGGACTTGATGTAGGGATTGGGCTTCGCGAGGTGCTCGTCGAGCGGGTGCACCATGTGCGGCTGGTGGGGCACCTGCTGGAACACCAGTTCCGGCGCGGTGCCGGAGGCGAGGTGTGTGGAGATCGTCTGCGAGAAGCTGCTCAGCGGCAGGACGACGGTCTTGACCTTGATGGTCGGCTCCGCCTTCTGGAAGGCCGCGATCAGGTCCTCCCACGGCTTACCGAAGGACGAACCGCTCTCGTTCCACTGATTCGGGCCCTCCAGCGTGATGGTGAGGGTCTTGTCCGCCGACGGGTCGGCTCCGCCGCCACCGCAGGCGGCCAGGCCGACCGCCACGGCCGTGGCGCCGGCGGCCAGCCGTAACGCGGTCGAGCTCCGCGGCCGTGATAATCCACGGCGGGTGCTTTCGATCATGCTGAATCGGAGCATGGAGATACCTTCCGCTGGGTCCACGGCCGTTGTGGTCCGGCCATGGTGTCGACGAGCACTCTGGATTGGCCCAAGGGGCAAGCTGCACGATCGGCTCCGCACCGGGCAGGCCGCGGGAGACCGGACACCGGTCGGAGCTCGCCAGGGTTTCGGCGGAGGCCGGCGGGTGCGCCGAACGGTGCCAGATCAGCGGCTTGGGGTTTCGCTGGAACCGAATCCCTGGTTGGGGTCATGCCGACAGGCTAGGATCTCGCCTGGTCGTTCACAATGTGGAAAGCGCTCCGTTGATGGACGATCGGATCGTTCACCTGGATACGGTTTTAGAAGTGACCGGTCATTTCGGCCGGGTGGAGATACGGCGCCGGCTTGGGGTCGAGCAGGGACACCACCCGGTCCTTGATGGCATAGGCGAAGAGATGGTTGCCCAGCGGGTTGTAATGTCCCGCGCCGTCGACGAAGAACTGGCTCAGGTATTCGTCGAAGCCGAGCCGGTACTTCCGGTGGCCCCGCAGGTGCACCTCGTTCATGTCGAAGTACGCGAGGTCCTCCCGCCGGAGATGGTCCACGACGTCCTGGTCATGGCGACGCTCCTGGCGATGCACCTGCCGGACCGAACGCACCGGATCGGACAGCGCCACCAGCACCTTCCGTCCATGACGCGCGGCCCAGGCCGTGACCTTCTCCAGGATGTGGACGCTGGCCCGCTGCGCGTAGCGGTCCAGCAGGTCGCCTGTCTCGGGCAGGGACACGCTCGGAGGAAACCCGAGCAGCTCGGCCAGCCGGGCGACCTTGGCCTCGTCCACGTCGCTGACCCTGCCGCGATGGTGGAGGAAGAGTTGCAGGGCGAGTTCGTCGCGGTAGGCGTCGTGGATCCACTGTGCGTCTGTCAGGCGCTCCAGCGACTCGACGGTGGGGAAGGGGTTGTCTCGTTCGATCATGGCGCCGCTGTCGAGGTCGATCGCGATACTCGGCGCCGACAACGTGAGGACACCCTTGGCCTGCGGCAAGTGCCGGATCAGCGGCATCGACCTGCCGAGCAGGCTCCGGGTCGAGTCGTCTCCCCAGATGTAGAAGATCACCAGCTCGGAAGGGTTCTTGCTCTCCTCCAGGACCATGCGGCGATAGGTCTGGTAGACGCTGCCGCCGCCGACGCCGAAGTTCCGTATCGGCTCCCGGAGGTGCCCGGCCAGGTACTCCTGCCAGCACTCGCCGTCGTTCACCTGATCGCCGTGGGTGAAGCTGTCGCCGTAGGTGCTGATCCGCGCCACGCCGTCGGCGTGCACGAACGAACGCCGCGCCCCATCGTCCCGCACCTGGACGAAGACGGCGCTGCCGTCGATCCCGCCGGGCAGCCAGACGCCGGGGAACTCCGCCCCGCCACCGGGAATCACGTAGTCACGCTCGACGAAACCCAGATGGGGATCGAGCGCCCAGCGCGAGCGACCCTCCAGCGACCGGGACAGGTCCTCAGAGGTGATGGCGCAGCCGCTCAGGTAGTCGGCGTAAGTCGGTGCGGCTTCATTGATCATCGTGCCCCGCCCACGCCTGCCGGCAGGACCAGGTCCAGTCGCGCGCCGGGCTCCACCGTGTGCACGAGGCCGCCGTGGCGCAGCCGCAGGCGCGCGGTGGGGCGGGCCGACCAGTGCAGCGCCTGGTCCTGCCGTCGCCACCGAACCTCGACCGTGCCTCCGCCAGGCAGCGGGAGCCGGCCGGATGCCCCGGTTCGTTCGCCGGTGAGCAGGTCCAGGCGCAGCCCGCCGTCCGGCTCCACCCAGAGCCCGAGCAGCATCCGCGACAGCAGCCAGGTCGGGGTGCCGGACCACTGGTGGCACCGGCTCCACCGAGGGTCGAAGTTCTCCCACCACGTCGTGGCCCCCTGGTCGAGCAGCCAGCCGTACAACCGCTCGATCCGGGTGAGCACCTCGTGCGCCCGGCCGCGCCGGGCCAGCTCCACGAGCGAGAAGTGCAGGAAGTACGGCGTGGCGAAGCGCGTGCCCGTGGCGAGGTGGCTGGACAGCCGTGGTCCGGCGGGGTCGAGGGGGAAGCAGGAGTCGAGGTGGCCGAGCACCATCTGGACGGCTGCCGGCTCGGCGCTCGCCGGCAGCACGCCGGTTCGCAGCGCCAGCGCCGCGGCGTGGTAGCCGAGCGGCTCGGCGGACGTGCGCCGGGCCAGCGTCTCGCGCAGCGCTGCGGCGGCGTCGCCGGCGGCCGCGGCGTCACCGTGCTTCACCTCGCGCAGCCAGCGGGCCGAGGCGTCCAGGCCGTCGAGGGCCAGCAGCGAGATCGACAGGCCGTCGTCGGCCGCGCCCCAGTCCACGAACGGCCAGGGGAGGGGCCCCTCGACACCGGTCGCGCCGAGGCGGACGCGGAAGGCCGCGGCGTTGCGCGCCGCGGCGGGCGCCAGCTCGCCGAGCAGTTCGTCGCTGCCGGTGAGCGCGGCGTGCCGCAGGACGGCCCCTGGCCACAGCGCGGAGTACGACGCGAGGTGCCGCGGGGAGCCGGGACCCTGACCGGCCACGAACCCGTCGTCGTCGGCGCAGGCCGCCGCGGTCCGCAGCGAGCGCGCGATGATCCGCAGATCCCCGTGCGAGACGGCGGCGATCTCCATCCCGACCACGGCGTCGCCGAGCCACTGGCCGCGCTCGCGGACCGGGCAGTCGACGAGCGCGTCCTCCGAGCAGGCCCGCAGCGTGTCGACGCCGACCTGCCAGATGCGGTCGAGCCTGGGTGACCCGGTCACCAGGCCGCCGACCGGCTCGGCCGGGACGCTGCCGCGCTCGTCCCAGCGCAGTTCGCCGATGCGGGCCCGCGAGTCCAGCACGTGCACCTCGACCCAGCGCCCGGCGCGCGGAGAGACCGGTCCCAGCCGCTGCTGACCGCCCGCGGCGACGTAGTGGTCGAGGTTGGCCGACAGGCCGTTGCTCATCGAGATCCACGGCGTGACCCGGCCGTCGACGAGGTCCTCGCAGTAGACGAGGTCGACGGCTGCGCCCGCGGGCGCGCTGATCTCGACGCTGGGCCGGCCGAGCCGGACGCGACCGAGGTCGAAGCGCGCCCACACGCCCTGCGCGGGCACCTGCCCGTCCGGCGCCAGTTGCCGGGCGAACAGCGCGGCGGCGGGGTCGTCCTCGAAGAGCAGCAGGCGCTCGACCAGGTCCCCCTCCGCCGCGCGGCCGGCGGTGAGGGGCGTCCAGGACACCGGCGGGCCGGTGTCGGGTAGGGGGGTGGGCAGGCCGGGCACCGGCACCGCGGGAGCCCAGGCGTCGGCCGCGAGGTCGGGGCCTGTCCACGCGGGCAGCTCTCGCATGTCGCACCACTCGACGAAACCGAGGTTGTCGTTGAGGCGGCGGACCCTCGACCGGTAGCCGGGCAACCGCGTTGCCCGCCAGTCGAGGCCGGGGCTCCCGTCCACCTCGACCCACAGGTGCGGCGGCACGACCGCCGCCTGTTCGGTCGGCACGCCCGGGTGCACGACGTGGAAGGCCAGCACGTGCGGGCCGGAGGCCAGGTCGAGCGGGACCTCCACGTGTTCCGGGCGGCCGGCGGGGGCGCGCGGCGGGCCTTCGGCGACGGGTGTCCCGTCCACGTACAGCACCGCCCACCACGAGGCGGAGAAGCGCACGACGAGGCGGCGCGCCTCCGGCAGGTCGGCCACCGCGCGGACGCCCACATGGGCGTCGACCTCCACCCCGGAAGCCGTGCCGTCCGTCCAGAGATGTGTCATGAGGTCCCCTCGGGTCGTACGGCGACGGCGACGGCGTCGAACCGGTCGGGCAGGTGGATCGTGAGCTCCGTCCCGCCCACCAGCTCCTCCGGTACGGCTCCCGCGGGAAAGCTCCGCACGCGGTAGCGCTCCCCGTCGCGTAGCCCGTGCAGCCGCACCCGCAGCCGGTCGTCCTCGCAGTCCTGCCGCCACACGCCGAGCAGGCAGCCGGCCTCGGAGAAGACCTCCAGAGCCGTCACCGCCTCGGTGCGGTGCAGCGGCTGCTCCTGCCCGTGCCGGCGCACCGAGGACCCCGCGAGCAGGTCGGCCGAGGCGTTCGCGAAGGCCACCGCCTCGGCCATCAGCGCCCGCCGGGACTCGTCGAGGCGGTCCACCGGCCCGCTCAGGGTCATCCGCCCGAGCAGCCCGGTGACCAGGCGGTATCTCGTCTCGGCGAGGCTCAGCTCCGGCTCGAGAACGGCCCAGCTGACCGCCTGCGCCGGGTGCAGCACGTCGAGCACCGCCCGCAGCACGTTGGGGAAGCTGCGCCAGCCACCGGGCCAGTGGCCGTGGTCGCTGACGCTGCCCAGATGGGTGCGCGACAGCAGGCCGTAGTCGGTTCGCCCGCCGCCGCTCGCGCAGTTCTCCAGCACGACGTGCGGGTGCCGGGCGCGCAGCCCGTCGAGCACCTCCTGCCAGCCGGCGGCGAGCGCGAGCGCGCCCTGCCCCGGCCCGTGCGGCGGCGCGTCCGGTCCCGGGACGACCTCGGTGTTGTAGTCGAACTTGAAGTAGGCGTAGCCATCGCCGACGAGCCCGTCCAGCACGCCGGCCAGGTGCTCACGGACCACGGGCAGCCGCAGATCGAGGAACGCGCGGCCGGCGTCCAGCAGCGGCCGCCCGTCGCGCTGCAGCAGCCAGTCCGGGTGCTCGTCCACCAGGTGCGAGCCGAGCCCGGCGACCTCGGGCTCGAGCCAGATGCCCGGCACCAGCCCGCCGTCCCTCAGCTCCCCGGCCAGGGCTTTCATGCCCTCGGGGAAACGGCTCTCGTCGTGCGTCCAGTCACCCGCCAGGGTCCACCAGGTGGCCACCTCCCCCTCGGGCGTCTGCGGCGAGTACCAGCCGGCGTCCAGGACGAACGTCTCGACGCCGGTGCCCGCCAGCGCGGCGGCCTGTGCCGCGACGGTCGAGGCGTCGAGCGTGTTCATCGTCGCGTGGTACTCGTTGTAGACGACGCCGCGCCGCGGCTCCCGAGGCGCCTGGTGCAGCCGGCGGTGCCGGTGGAAGGCGTCGACCACCTCCGCGCGGTCGCCCTCCACCACGCCGACCACGACCGGCACCGTCTCCAGCCGCTCGCCCGCGCCCAGCACGTGCCGCCAGTGCCCACCCGCGTGGTTGGGCCCGCCGGCCTGCGTGTAGACCGTGCCGGACTCGGCGCCGACCTCCATGCGCCAGCTCGCGGAGGAGTCGACCTGCATGCCGTACGAGATGCCCGTCGCGCGGTCCTCGAGCACGTAGAACGGCAGGAGGTGCTTCGACGACCACGAACCGGTCGTCTCCACCGACCAGGCGTTGATGCAGGACACCGGGTACAGCCCGGCGTCGGTTACCGGCCGCGACCGCAGGGCGCCTTCCCAGCACCAGCCACCGTCGTAGGTGTGCAGCCACAGGGCGTCGAAGTCGCCGTGCGCGGCCAGGCCGCGCAGCAGGCCGCTGCTGACGTGCTCGACGGTCAGCGGTCCCTCGGCGGCCCGGACGCCGGTCCAGCGGGTCAGGCAGGACGAATCGGGCCTGGCCACGAAGTGCAGGTCCATCTGGAGGCCTCGTGCGCCCGTCGAGCTGATGACGACGTGCAGGCCGCCGTCCGGCAGCCGTTCGGCCCGATGGCTCTGGACGGTGGTGCTCCACGTGCTGCCGCAGCCCGTCCACCGGGTGCCGTGCTGGGGGAGCGGGCGGTCGTCCCCGGCCAGATGCAGCTCGACCTCGGCGCCGAGAGGGCCGGTCAGGTCGAGCCGGTGGCTCGGGGCGAACCCGGCCTGGCGTGCCGTACCGGCGATGTCGACCGCGTGCACCACGCCGGCGGTGCTGAGCAGGAGCAGCGACCCGTCGGTGTCGAGCTCGGGGCGGCTC
Organism: Nonomuraea sp. NPDC050328; assembly: GCF_044459405.1. NCBI lineage: Bacteria > Bacillati > Actinomycetota > Actinomycetes > Streptosporangiales > Streptosporangiaceae > Nonomuraea > Nonomuraea sp. NPDC050328. Next base: position 60,509 of record NZ_JBITIW010000011.1, read on the forward strand.
ACCACCGGCGCTCCTTCAGCGCGGCGGCCAGCGGAGCGTCCAGGAAGAACAGGTCGTTGCCCGCCGTGGCGGACTCTCCCGGGGCGATGGGACCGAAGGCGCTGGCGGCGTGGATGCAGGAGTACTCCCTGTTGTGGAACAGGAACGCCGCCGGACGGCCGACGGTGGCGACGGTGCGGGTGCCGTCGCGGCTCTGCACCGCCAGCCACGGGTCGAGGACGACGTCGGGTGTGGCGCGGAAGCCGGCGACGAACGGCAGGTCCGTCGCCGGTGGCGCGCCGGTGGTCGAGTAGAGCTGTACGGCGGGGCGGGTGCTGTGCCGGCGGGGCACGGAGAGCAGGGGCACGGGCTCGCCGGCGATGCCGGTCCAGTGCCTCTCGCAGTCGTGGTCCCGGACGTCCCAGGCGTCGCCGCAGGCCAGGCAGTTGAAGGCCAGGGCGTGCCGCCAGGGGCGGTCGCTCTCGTTCGTCAGGGTGTAGGAGACCACGACGGCGTCGTCGCCGGACAGGTCGACCGTCATCCGGTAGGCCAGCTCGCCGGGCCGGCGTCCGGTCGCCTGCCAGAGGCGGGCGTCCGGCTGCTCCCACTCCGGCACGAGCGTGGTGTACCAGACGGCGGCCGCGGCGTCGCCGATGGCTTCCGGGAAGGCGAGGGAGAAGCGGGCGCCGGGAAAGGCGGGCACCTCGCTCAGCCAGGCGCTCATGGTTCCTGCGATGGGCTCGAGCTTCATCATCTCTTCCTCAGCTGCTTCGCGCGACGCGGAAGCCGATGTAGTCCGTGCGGTTCAGCGCCCAGCCCGACTGCCCGACCGCCGCCACCCGCAGGTTGACCGGGGCCGTCGTCAGCCAGCTACCGCCCTTGACGATCGCGGTCGCGGGGTCGGGCTGGTCGGCGGTCCACTCGGCGACGTTGCCCGACAGGTCCAGGACGCCGAACGGGCTGGCCCCGGCCGGCCGCGATCCGGCCGGAGCGGTGCCGAGCGCGCCGTAGTGGGCCGACGACGGCGCGAACTCGTCACCCCACGGGAAGAGGCGGCGGTCGTCGCCCCGCGCCGCGCGCTCCCACTCCGCCGCCGACGGCAGCCGCACCCCGGCCCACGCGGCGAAGGCGTGGGCGTCGTGCAGGCTGACGTGCGTGACGGGGTGATCGGCCAGGTCCGGCGGCGGGGCCGAGCCTTGCCACCAGCCGGGCGCCTCGCCGCCGCCGTCGGCGACGAAGCAGGCCCACTGCTCGTTGGTGACGGGCGTGCGGCCGATGTCGTACCCGGGCAGCTCGACCCGGGCGCCGGGCACCTCGCCGTCGAACCAGGACGGGTGCAGGCCGAAACGCTCGGCGAACTCGTCGACCTGCGTGCTCAGGGTCCCGGTCCGCGCGGTTCCCGGCGGGATGCGGACCAGGTCCAGCTCCAACTTGCTCGGCACAGTGCTCCTTCTCGTACGGCGAAGCCGGGGTTCTAGAAGTCGATGGTCAGCGTGGACTGCTGGGCGTGGCGCAGCTTGACGAACGTGGTGCCGTTCGCGCCGTGCTTCCACCCCTCCGGGGCGGCGTCGAGATCGGTGACCGGCGGGAGAGTGCGGCCGTCGACCTGGACGGCACGCGGGCTGGGAAGGCCGGTGACCAGCAGTTGCGACGCGTGCCCCGCGAAGAACCCCAGCCGGGCGGTCAGCCTGGACGAGGTGCGCTCGGCGCTCAGCACGTCGGCGGCGGTGGAGATCCGGGTGTTCGGGTGGATCAGCGCGGTCTGCACGTCGACGGGGTGGCCGAGAAGCATGACGACGGGCTTGAGGATGTCGTCGGGGTTGAGGTCGAAGTCCTTCACCGGCGTGTTCGGGACCAGCAGCCAGCTGTCGGGGTAGCCGCCCTTGTAGGGCTCGGTCGTCCGCTGCTGGTGCAGCGCGCTGATCACGATGGCTTCGGCTATCCGGCGCCACGGGAACCCTCCGATGTCGGCGGGCAGGTGGAACGGCTTGGTGCAGGACGGGTCGGCGACGGCGTCGAGGAGGCTGAGCAGGAAGTAGGCGTAGACCAGGCCCACCCACTGCACCGGCCGGCCGAACCACGGGATGGTGAACATCGTCGCGCCGTAGTCGGAGATGGAGGCGTACGGCATGTACGGCCGGTCAGGCGCCGACCACGCGTACAGGAACGGCAGCCCGGTCCGCGCCCAGTAGATCGCCCGGTCCAGGTGCCGGGTGTCCCCGGTGAGCCGGTACGCCTCGGTGTAGGCGGCGATGCCGTACGAGGAGCCGAGCAGCGTGGGGGTGTGGATCGGCATCTCCCAGACGCCCACGGCGCGTGGCACGTCGAACTGCTCGATGAAGGCGAGCGCGCGCATGCCCGCCTGATGGGCGACGGGGTCGCCGGTGAGCCGGGCGTAGCGCAGGAGGCCGTGCGCGTGGACGGTCGAGACGCCCATGATCTCGGTGCCGGGCACGCCCAGGATCTCGTCTTCCTTGTCCTTGGGGTTGAAGGCCCAGCCGCCGGACGGCAACTGCGAGTTGATCCTCGCGTCCCTGTTCTTCTCGAACTCGGCGATGGCGCCCTCGAGATGGCCGAGGTAGAACGGCGCGTGGAACCAGCCGCTGTAGGTGCCGTCCATGTTCCCCAGCGCGCTCGGGCCGTTGTTGGTGAGGACGCTGACCACGAATTCGTGCACCCGGGTGAGCGCGGCGGAGTCACCGGTCAGGAGCCCGGCGAGGTGCAGGTTCACCGCGTACGGCACGTACTGCATCGCCTGCTGCCCTGACCACGCCGCCCACCCCTTGACCGCCGGGTCCCAGTAGGAGTCGAGGTAGGCGTGCCGGACGAGCGCCAGCTCGTCCGTCCAGGTGAACGGCATCGTCGCGGGTTCGGGGACGCCGTGCAGCGAGTACCAGTCCTCGACGGCGGTGAGGACGTCGGCGGTGGGGTTGACGACGAAATCGGCGGTGACGGAGAGCGGCCGGCCGGCCGCCGCGCTGTAGGGTGTCGTCGCCCAGGGCGCGTTCTCCGCGACTTGGTCGGGCACGGCCGGGACGAACAGCGACAGCAGATGGTTGGCCTGCCCGGCGAGCCAGTTGGGCGAGGCGAACCGCGCGCTGGGGTATCGGTTCTGGCCGTCCCACTGCTGGTTCGTGTCCCAGGCGAGCGAGACGGTCGAACCGCCCGCGGAGATCGCCATCACCGGGACGGTGACCCTCAGCGGATGCGGTGTCGTCCGGAGGCTGTCCGGCGGCCACACATCGAGGGTGCTCGACGATCTCTCGCCGGCGACGAGCCATTCCAGCCCGGGGAAGAGCCCCATGTGCTTGGGCTTGCCGAAACTGCCCTCGCCCGCGGTGAGCGAGGGGCCGCCGAAGGCCAGGAGCCTCGCCTGACGGTCGGGCGTGATCGAGTACGTGGCCTGGATGGCGCGCGCGGCTGTGCCGGCGTCGTCGGCCACGGGCCGGGCGGCGAGCCGTACCCGCGCGGTCCACCGCACGCCGTCGGCATCGGTCACCTGCCCGGTCAGGACGACATGGTCGGCGGCCAGCTGAGCGGTGTCCGGGACGATCGGCAGCAGCTTGACGCCGTCGGCGGCGGGGCCGATGAGGTAGCTCAGCGGCTGGGCGGTCGCCATGCGCCGCCACTCCTGGCCGTGCCGGACGTCGAGGAGGAGCTGGGCGTAGCCGCCGGAGCCGCGCACGACGATCGCGCGGACGTTCTTGTTCTGCAGGTGCACGTGCCCTTGCTGGTCCTGGAAGACGTGCACGCCGCTCGGCCACCAGTGGGCGGACGGAGGCGCCACGGGGACGACGGGCAGGATCGCGCCGAACTGCTGCCGGCTGCCGGGCGCCTCCAGGTCGAACGTGGCCACGCCGGGCACGTCGGTCGCCGGGCGGGCCGTCCACAGCAGTTGCGCCTTGCCGTCCGGCTGGATGACGGGAGCCGTCTGTGTCGCGTTTCCCGTGACCAGGCTCACCCCGTTCGGCAGCGTGAGCTTCGCGGGGAAGGCCACGGACGGCTCGCCGCCGACGTTGGACACCTGGACGGCCAGGGTGAGCTCCTCGCCGGGGCGGACCGAGCCCGGCCGGACGATGAGCGGCGCGATCGCGATCCTGGCGCCGAGCCGGTCGATGCGGATGTAGTCGAACTCGATCTCGGCGCCGTCGGCGGCCGGCGGCTCCCGGTCCAGCCGGAAGACCTTCACCGTTCCCTGCTGCCACAGCGCGTTCTTCGCGGCGAGGTCCACCGTGTACTCGTGGAAGGCGCCGTCGGCCTTGATCGGGATCTCGATCAGCTTGTCCACGCCGAGCGTCGGGGACTTGTCGGTGGCGAAGTAGACCGCGATGCTCTCGCCGGAGGTCGCCCGCATCCGGAACCGGAGAATGCGGTCGCGGATGCCGTTGAGGTTCAACGGCGGCGCGGTCATGTAGGGGTCGAAGCCGGTGACGCTGGTGCTGAGCGTGCCGCCGCGCACGACGAACGGCGCCAGCCCTTGCGCCGCCGTCCAGCCTTCGGCGTTGCCGTCGGTGTTGAACTCCCACGCCACCGCCGTGCCGGTGGTGGTGATCGGCTGGACGAACAGGCCCCGGGCCGAATCGAACTCCCAGAGCCCGGCCGCGGCCGACTCGGCGGACTCGGCGGCGTCGGCCGCGGTGACCCTGAAGAAGCCGCTGCCGAGCACGGCGACGGTGCCCATGCCGCTCAGCTGGAGGAACTGCCGCCGTCCGATGCCGTTGGTGCCCATGGCTCCGACCTTTCGTTCGCTGGGGGGTGAGCCGCGTGAGCGGCTGGGGGAGATCGATCACGCCGTGATCACCGGAAGGGCCCGGGGAGACGGGACGGCATCAGCGGAGGCGTGGGCGTCGAAGGATCTCCCGGAGTCGAGCCATCAGGCGGAGGGGACGTCCCCGCCTGTCTCGACATCCAGACTCGGGCAGGTTGCCGGGGCGCGACATGGCGAAACAGGTCGATAGCTGGACGATCCTGTCAACATGCCGCTTGTCGGTCACAGGACGTGCTGGGTGCGCCGCCAGCCCTGGGGCGACTGGCCGACGTGCCGCCGGAACAGGCGGGAGAAGTAGTACGGGTCGGCGACGCCGCACCGGCGGGCGACCTGGCCGACCGTCAGGCCGGTCGTCCGTAACAGCTCCTGCGCCTGGGCGATCCGCCGCCCGGCGACCCAGCCCATCGGCGAGGTGCCGAGGTGCTCGCGGAAGCGGCGCGCGAGCGTGGCGACGCCGCAACCCGCCACGCTCGCCAGCTCGCCGATCGTGAGCTGGTGGTGCAGCTCCTGGTCGATGTACTGCAGCACCCGGCGCAGGTCGTCGGGCACGAGCGGTCCGTACGGAGGCCCGGACGGGCGGTGCACCTCCGACAGCTCGCGGACGACCAGCGTCCCGAGCGCCCGCATCAGCGGCTCGTCCGGCACGCCGCGACGGAACACCTCGACCGCGTACAGGGAGAGATCCAGCAGGTGCGGGCGTTCCTCGACGGAGGAGACCACCACCGAGCCGCCGGGAAGGACCGCGCCGTCGCGCCGCCACCCGCATCCCATCAGCGGATGGTCCAGGTCGTGCGGAACGCCGGCCTCCACCGGCCGCCCTGGATCGTGCTCCGGAATGAGATGGGTGCCGACCAGCAGGAAGGGGTCCACCGTGTCCGCGGCGTACTCGATCGAGCGCCCCCACGGCAGGATGAGGAGGGCCCCGGGTCTCACCAGGTGATGGTGTCCGTTGACCCAGATCCGACCGCCCCCGCTCCGGCAGATGAGGATCATGCGTGACTCCACCCGCGCGTGCCGCAGCCGCCTGTCCGGCGGGAACTGGTACACGTTCGACTGGCTCACGACCGGGAACGGCGCCGCGCTTACCATGGGCAGATTGTCCAGCGAACCACCGCTTTGTGTCACCACTCCGGCGGACAATCGCGCCGACTGCCCGGGGCATCGATCCGATCGTCCATGAACGGAGCGTTTCGAGCATTGTTCGGCGCGAAGCCGCGATCTTAGCCTTCCGGACATGACCCGTCCCAGGGATTCCGTCCCAGCCGACCGCCCTGCCTCCGGCCCCGCTGATTTGGCGCCGTTCGACGACTCCACCGACCTCCTCGGCGTTCCCGGCGAGCTCCGGGCCCGAGCCGAGCGCGACGGGTACCTGTTCTTCCGCGGGCTGCTCGATCCCGAGCCGATTCTGGAACTGCGCTCCAAGGTCCTCGATGTGCTGGCCAGGCATGGCTTGCGCGCCCCGGATGCCGGTCCTCTCGGCGGCAGGCTGGACCTTGCCCGGCTCGCCGAACTGCCCGCCGAGCGGATGCGCGCCGACATCGGCGTCACCGCCGACATCTATGCCGACCTGCAGAAGTTGCCCCAGCTGCACAGGCTCCCGCACCACCCGTCGCTGCTGGAGGTCTACCGGATCCTGCTCGACACCGACGAGGTGTTCGTCCATCCCCGGCACATCATGCGGGCGATGACCTCGCACCCGGCGACCGGCGCGACCCCACCCCACCAGGACTTCCCGCTGGTCCAGGGCACCAGCTCGACCTGGACGAGCTGGTTCCCCATCGGGGACTGCCGGCTCGGGAACGGTCCGCTGGCCATCCTGCGCGGCTCCCACCGGCAGGGCTGCCTCCCGGTCGGCACCGGCGCCGGCGACGGGCACTGGACCAGTTGGGGCGCCCAGTTGTGCGCGGAGGAGACCGACTGGGTCGGCGGCGATTTCGCCGTGGGAGACGTGGTGACCTTCCCCAGCTTCACGGTCCATCGGTCGCTGCCCTCGGCGGTCAGAGACGAGATCCGCATCTCCATGGACGTCCGATACCAGCGCAGCGACGACGTGATCGAAGCCCGCTCGCTGACCAACCACGCGGAGCGGCCCTGGGACGAGATCTATCAAGGCTGGTCCGGCGAGGACGCGGACCTGATGTATTACTGGCGCCCGGAGCGGCTCTCCTACACGCCCTGGGACGATTCGCTCGTCGAACCCGGCGCCCGCCGGATCTGCTGATCAGGCCTGAGGATCGGCACGAGAGGACCTGCCATGTGCTGCGACGACGAGTTGTCCCCCGAGGCCGGCGAGGCGCTCGCGCGCTACCGCGCGTTGCTGGCCGCCTCGCCGCTGGACTGGGGAGCCGAAGCGCCCGACGTCATGCTGGACGTCCTGGACCTGGCCCGCCGCTGGGGCGTGCCGGCCCTCGGCCCGGTGCTCGCCGCGATGGGGGAGGAGCGGCGCGTCGACCGCGCCGCCGCGCTCCGGCTGCTCGTGGCCGGGGACGCGGCCCTGCCTCCCGGCGTGGTCGTCGTCGACGTCCTGACCGAAAGGGTGAGGTACGGCGAGCCGCTGCACGTGCTCGACCGCTCCTCCGGCCCCGGCACCTGGTGCCCCGGCGGCGTGCTGGTGGTCGTCGTGAACGACACGCCCCACGCGGTCGACGTCACGGGAGCGGCCGGGACGTGGACGGTGGCAGCCGGATCCGTCGGCCGGGTGGAGGTGGAGCCGAAGCCGGGACTCGGCGCGCTGCGGGCCGCTGCGGTGCGGGTCGACCTGTCGCCCGCCGTGCGCCGCGTGCCGGTCAGCGTGCTGGAGCTCTCCTCCGCCGTACCCGTCCGATGGACCGTCGTCGATGCGGCGGGCCAGCCGTGGGCGCCCGCCGGGGGCCGGGTGAAGTACGACGTCCACGACCGGCCGTTCTTCCACGCGCGGGAGGCGACGCTCGAGGTGCCCGCCGGTGTGGTGCGAGTGACCGCCGCGCGAGGTATGGAGCACACCTCGGTCTCGGAGCGGGCCGACCTGCCCGCCGGCCGCACGACGCGGCTGCACCTGGAACCGCAGCGCTGGTGGGACGGCGACGGCGGCGGCTGGAGCGGCGCGGACCTGCACGTGCACGCCAACTACTCCGGCGACCAGGTGGTCTCGCCGCACGACGCGGTCCTCATGCAGCAGGGCGAGGGCCTGGACCTGATGGGCCTGGTCGCCGGCAACTGGCACGGGGACGAGATCTACGACCAGGCGCTCGTGGAGAGCCGGCTGGGGCGGCCGCTACGCCACGAGTACGGCACGACGGCCTTCGGGATCGAGTTCCGCAACGACCTGCTGGGGCACTTCCACGCCACGGGCGGCCACACCGCACCGGCTCGCTGGGCGACCGGGCACGAGGGCAGCTCGCACCCCTGGGACTGGCCGGCCAACGCGGAGACGGCGGCCGAGCTGCGGGCGGGCGGCGCGGCCATCGGCTACTGCCACCCGGTGGTCCGCCCGTTCCCCCCGGATGCCGAGTCGGCTCGGGACCACCTCTTCGACTGGGTGATCCGGTCGGTGGAGGCGCGGGAGCTGGTGGTGGACGCCGCGCTGGGCCTGGTCGACAGCATCGATCTGCTGTTCTCGGCCGACCCTTCCGGTCCGGCCGAACTGTGGTACCGCCTGCTGGGGTGCGGGCTGCGGCTCGCGCCGACGGCCGGCACCGACGTCTTCCTGTCCTTCAGCCGGGCCGCCGCCTTCTCCGGGCCGCCGGGTTCCGGGCGGGTCTACGCGTGGACGGGTGGTGACCACGATCCGGTGGCGTTCAGCCGCGCCCTGCGCAGCGGCCCGGTGGTCGTCACGAACGGGCCGTGGGTCCGGCTGCGGGTGGACGGGCAGGCCGAGGGCGGCCGGCTCGACGGCCCGGCCGGGCGGCGCGTCCACCTGTCGGCGGCCGCGTACGGCCCGCACGCCCGCCGGCTCGACGTGGTCACGGCCGGCGGGCGCGTGCTGGGCTCGGCCGAAGGTGACGGCCCGCTCGCGGTCTCGCTCGACCTGGAGGTCCAGGAGGCGACCTGGGTGGCGGCCCGCTGCACGGGCGAGGCGCATCCCGACGTGCTGGCCGACCATGCGTGGTCGCACACCGGCGCCACCTGGCTGGACGTCGACGGGGCCGGGGTACGGCGGGAGCCGGACCTGGCCTTCTGCCGCCGGTGGCTGGACCTGCTGGCGAGCTTCGTGCGGAAGCACGGCCGCTTCCACGACGAGCGCCAGCAGGCCGACCTGCTCAGGACGATCGACGCCGCCCGCCCCTTCTACGCCGCGGGCGCCCCTACCTCAGCGCCGGGAACAGGTCTCCGGTGAGGCGGTCACCCTTGCGCAGGCCGAGCGGATCGGTGACGACGTGGGGGGTGCCGGAGTAGGTCGTCTCCGCGTCCATGAAGATGACCACGTGCGCCAGGCGGGCGAGGTCCGTCCGGTTCGGCAGGGCCATGTGCGGGGTGTAGCTGTGGTGGAAGGTGCAGTCGCCCGCCCGCAGCGGCACCGTCACCCGCCGGCTCCACCGCAGGTCGGGGGCGAGCTGGAACAGGTCCTCCTCGTCCCACAGGTCCTGGGGGCGCAGCGAGGTCACCTCGTGCGCCTCCGGGATGAACGTCATGCAGCCGCGCTCCGGCGGCACGTCGACCAGGGCGATCCAGGCGGACAGGGCGTGCCGCGAGCCGGCGTGCGGCCAGTAGGGCTGGTCCTGGTGGAACTCGGTGGCCACCTCGTTGTGCGGCTCCTTGACGAGCATGTGGTCGTGCCAGATGCGCAGCGGGATGCCGGCGAGCCGTTCCGCGGTCTCGGCGAGCTTCGGGTGGAGGGTGAGCTCGCGCATCACCGGGTCCTGCTGCCAGACGTTGACGAGCTGGCTGAACACGGCCCCCATCGTGCTCTGGCCGCGGTGTTCCTTGAGGAACCGCTCGGCGGCCGACCTGAAGTGCTCGACCTCGTCCCGGTCCAGCAGGCCGGGGACTCGGACGAATCCGTTCTTTCGGTATTCCTCGATCATGTCGATCAGCGTCGCGTTTCGCTGATGGTCGCGGCCAGGGGGATTCCGACCGCTCGCCGTACGATTCCGACATGTCGGTGACCCTGCACGAGCGGGAGCTGTTCGGGGGCGGGCCGGTGCTCGCGGGGGTCCACACGCTGATGGGCGAGCTCGAATCGCACGGGCACGACTTCGTGGAGATCGCCGTCATCGGCGAGGGGCGCGGCACCCACCTGAGCGTTCACGGAGGGCACGAGCTCCGCCGCGGCGACGTGATCGTGCTGCGGCCCGGCGCGTGGCACGGCTTCAGCGGGTGCGACGCGCTCACCGTGGCCAACTGCTGCGTCTCGGCCGCCGCCCTGCGCGCGGAGTTCGCGCTGCTGGAGCAGGTGGGGGCGATCCACCGGTTGCTCTGGACGGACCCGGTCGCCGAGGGCGCTCGCGGGGTCCTGGTGACCAGGACGGATCCGGACGCCGCGCTGGAGGCGATCTCGGAGATCCGGCGGCTTTCCGCGGAGCCGTACCAGCGGCTCGGCGAGGCCCGGCTGCTCGGGCGGCTGCTCACCGTGCTCGGGACGCTGACCGACGGGCGCGACCCCGTCCCGCCGGCTCCCGGGCATCCGGCGGTGCGGGCCGCCAGCGGCCTGCTGGCCCGGGAGCCCGCCAGGGCGTGGACGATGGACGCCCTGGCCGCTGCCGTCCGCCTCGACCCCGACTACCTCGGGCGCCTGTTCCGCCGGCACCTGGGGCTGTCGCCGCTGGCGTACCTGGCCAGGATCCGGGCCGAGCGGGCCGCCACCCTGCTGCTCCACACCGACCTGCCGGTCGCCCGGGTGGGCGCCGAGGTCGGCTGGAGCGACCCGACCTACTTCGCCCGCCGTTTCCGCTCCCTGGTCGGGCTCACCCCCAGCCAGTACAGGAACCCTCAGGCCGCGAACCGGGCTGTCACCGCTTCGGAGTGACGCGCAGCAGCCGCCGAATCCAGATGATTCTTGGACGTTTTCCCGCCCCGTGTCGGCGATGCCATCACCCCTTGTCGAAGGCCGGTCACCGGGAGCCGTGAGCCGGGCACAGCGGCCCGGCCGGCGGGGCGGGCGCGTTTGCGCAGGCTCTCCAGGGAAGCCGAAGCAGGCACCCACCGCATGGCAGAGGAGCACCCAGTGAGCGAATTTCCCTCGGCGAGCCGTACCGAATATCCCGAGTCCGGCTCCACATCCGGCACGGTCGATCGTGCCAAGCAGGCCGCGAGCGAGACCGCGCACACCGCGGCCCAGCAGGCCCGCAACGTCGGCGGCGAGATCAAGACCCAGGCCGGCCAGGCGGTCGGCCAGCTTCGAGGACGGCTACGCGACCAGGCTGACGCCCAGAGCCGCCGCGCCGCCGAGAAGCTTCGGTACTGGGCCGACGACCTGAACGGCATGACCGACGGCGCCAAGCCCGACAGTCCCGTCCAGGGCGTGCTGAGCCAGGTCGCCGGCACCGGGCACCGCGCGGCCGACTACCTGGAGGAGCGCGGTCTCGGCGGCGCCGTGAGCGACGTGCAGGACTTCGCGCGCCGCCGCCCCGCCGTCTTCCTGGCCTGCGCGGCCGCGGCCGGGTTCCTGTTCACCCGCATCGCCAAGGCGGGCGCCAAGGTCGCCCAGGAGGACCAGCAGGACTCGCGCGAGACCCTCCCGGTGGTCCCCGGCACCGCCACGACGACCCCCACGACCCCCACGACCACGGGCTACGGGGTGACCACGGCCTCGCCGTACTCCAGCCCGGCGGCCCCCACCACGACGCCGGCGCCGGCCGAGCCGTACCCGTCGCCCCGGTATCCGGAAGGTGACGTCCGATGAGCACGCCAGGTCCGCAGCCCTCGCCCTCGCTGGGCGACCTGGTCGGCGACCTCGGCAGTGACCTGTCGAAGCTGTTCCGCCAGGAGGTGGAGCTGGCCAAGACAGAGATCCGCGAGGAGGCCGCCAAGGCGGGCAAGGCCGCCGGCATGCTCGGCGGGGCGGGCGTCGCGGGCTGGATGACCGCGCTGTTCGCGAGCCTGGCGCTGGTGTGGGGGCTGGACGCCGCCATCGACGCCGGCTGGGCCGCGCTCATCGTGACCCTGCTGTGGGGCGCGGTCGCGGCGGCGCTGTTCGTGACGGGCCGCAAGAAGCTCCAGACCGTCTCGCCGGTGCCGGAGAAAACCGTACAGACGCTGAAGGAGGACGCGGCGTGGGCACGCGATCTGAAGAGCTGAAACAGGAGATCGAGCAGACGCGGGCCGAGATCGCCCGAGACGTCGACCGGCTGGCCGACAAGACCAGCCCGGCCCAGATCCTCCAGCGCCGGGCCGAACGCGTCAAGATCGCAACGAGAAACCTCAAGGAGCGCGTGATGGGTACCACCGGGCACGCCGGCGAGCGGCTGCACGACACGGCGGACAGCGTGCGGCACAACCTGTCCGAGGCCGGCGGCGCGGTGCGCGACACCACCTCGCACGCGGCCGACGCCGTCAAGGACGGCGCCTCGCGGGCCGCGGACGCCGTCAAGGCCGCCCCGCAGCAGGCGATGCGGAAGACGCAGGGCAACCCGCTCGCGGTGGGCCTGATCGCCTTCGGCGTCGGCGCCCTGGCCGCGGCCGTGATCCCCGAGACGCGGGCCGAGCGGCGCGCCGCCCGGCAGGTCAAGGAGCAGGCGGGCGAGTACATCGAACCGGTCGTCGACTCGGTCAAGGAGTCGGCCCAGTCGCTCGGCCAGGAGGTCAAGACGACCGCCCAGGAGGCGGGCCGGCAGGTCAAGGAGGCGGCGGGCGACGCCGTCCAGGCGACCAAGGAGCACGCGCAGGACCAGGTGTCGACGGTCCGCGACCAACGCTGAGTGACCACTCGGACCAGGAGCCGGGCGAAGGCGGTCTGATTCGCCCGGCTCTCGCACGTCCAGATGACGCAGCGACAGCGAGCTTGTGCCACTTCAGGATGGGTAGTCCCCTCCTGTCACACGTTGGAGGGAACATGTCACAGACAGTCATCGATCTCATCATGGCCGACCACCGCGATGTCGAGCAGCTCTTCGACAAGCTCAAGCGGCAGCCGGAGAACCGGCCCGCGCTCCTCGCCGAGCTGGCCGCCAAGTTCGTCGCCCACGCCCGCGCAGAGGAGGCGAAGGTCTACCCAGAGCTGGCCAAGGCCGACCCGTCCGAGCGCGGCGAGGTCCACCACGGCGTCGAGGAGCACCACGAGGCCGAGGAACTGCTGGCCAAGCTCATGCGCTCCGACCCCGACCGGCCGGAGTTCCTCGATGTGCTGAAGGACCTGGAGAAGGCCGTCAGCCACCACGTCGAGGAGGAGGAGAGCGAGATCCTTCCCGCCCTGGCCAAGGCCATCCCGGCCGACCGCCTCGTCAAGATGGGCCGCGTGTTCAGCCAGGCCAAGGCCGAGGAGCTCGCCACTCCGCCCAAGCCGGCCGGCCGTACGAAGGCGGAACTGCTGGAGCAGGCCAAGGAGAAGGGCCTGAACGGCTACAGCTCCATGACCAAGGACGAACTGATCGACGCGCTCAGCGTCTAGAACTCGGGGAACGCTTTCATGCCCAAAGACACCAACCCGCTGGCCAAGGCCGTGGACAAGGCCGTCGACAAGCTCACCGACGCCGTGACCGACCACGGACCTGCCGCCGAGATTCCCGGACGCCCGGGAGCCGAGCCGCCGAGCCTCGACGAACCGGTCGAGCCGCGCGGCCCGCTGCCGCCCAAGCCGGACCAGCGCGGACCGGACCCGTTCACCGCGACCGGGCAGCCCTCGGGCGACACCCCCGAGAGCCGCGCCCAGGGCGGGCCCTTCCTGACGACCGCCACCGGCACGCGGCTGCCCGACACCGACCACTCGCTGAAGGCCGGTCCGCGTGGCCCGGTGCTGCTGCGCGACCACCACCTGCGCGAGAAGATCACCCACTTCGACCACGAGCGCATCCCGGAGCGGGTCGTGCACGCCCGCGGCGCGGCGGCGCACGGCGTCTTCCAGTCGTACGGCACAGCCGCGTCCATCACCAAGGCGGCCTTCCTGGCCAAGGACGCCGAGACGCCGGTGTTCGTGCGCTTCTCCACGGTGCTGGGCTCGCGCGGCTCGGCCGACACGGTGCGCGACACCCGCGGCTTCGCGACGAAGTTCTACACCGACGAGGGCATCTTCGACCTGGTCGGCAACAACATCCCGGTGTTCTTCATCCAGGACGGGATCAAGTTCCCCGACATCATCCACGCCGGCAAGCCGCACCCGGATCGCGAGATCCCGCAGGCCCAGAGCGCGCACGACACGTTCTGGGACTTCGTGTCCCTGCACACCGAGGCCACCCACCACACGCTCTGGAACATGTCCGACCGCGGCATCCCGCGCTCGTACCGGACGATGGAGGGCTTCGGCGTCCACACCTTCCGCCTGGTCGCCGCCGACGGCGGCACGGTGCTGGTGAAGTTCCACTGGAAGCCGAAGGCCGGCGTGCACTCGCTGGTGTGGGAGGAGGCGCAGCTCCTGGGCGGGGTCGACCCCGACTTCCACCGGCGCGACCTGGCCGACGCCATCGAGGCCGGCGCGCATCCGCAGTGGGAGCTCGGGGTGCAGATCTTCCCCGACACGCCGGAGCAGACCTTCGAGGGCATCGACCTGCTCGACCCGACGAAGATCGTGCCGGAGGAGCTCGCGCCGGTGCAGCCGATCGGGCTGATGACGCTCAACGCCAACCCGGTCAACTACTTCGCCGAGACCGAGCAGGTCGCCTTCCACGTCGGGCACCTGGTGCCGGGCATCGACGTGACCGACGACCCGCTGCTGGCCGGGCGGCTGTTCTCCTACCTGGACACGCAGATCACCCGGCTGGGCGGGCCGAACTTCAACCAGCTCCCGATCAACCGGCCGCACGCGCCGGTCAACGACATGCTGCGCGACGGCATGCACCAGACCGCCGTGCACGCCGGGGCCGCGCCGTACCGGCCCAACTCGCTCGACGGCGGGTGCCCCTTCCACACGCCCGACGGCTACGTGGAGGTGCCCGTGCCGGTGGAGGCGGCGGCGCGCGGACGGGTGGCGCCCGCGTCCTTCGACGACCACTTCAGCCAGCCGCGGCTGTTCTGGCTGAGCCTGTCGCCGGTGGAGCAGGAGCACGTCATCGCCGCGTACACCTTCGAGCTGAGCAAGGTCTACGAGCAGGCGATCAAGGAGCGGCAGCTCCTGGTGCTGGCCCGGATCGACCCGGTGCTGTGCCGGGAGGTCGCGGCCGGGCTCGGCCTGCCGGTGCCCGGCGGCGCGCCCGAGGGCGATCCGATGCCCAGCCCGGCGCTGTCCCAGGTGGGCAAGGCGTGGCCGACGGCGGGACGGATCGTCGGCATCGTCGCCGGCCCCGACCTCGACGCGCTCCGGACCGTACGGCAGGCGGTGCTCGACGGCGGCATGGTGCCGCTGATCATCGCGCCGACCGGCGGCACCCTGGCCGGCGACGGCGACCCGATCACCGTGCAGCGCACCTTCGCGGCGGCCCGTTCGGTGGAGTTCGACGCGATCCTCGTCGCCGGTGCTCCGGCGCCGGGCGCGGACGCCCAGGGCGCTCGTGACGCCAAGGCCGGTGTGCCCGGCCCGGTCGACCCGAGGGTGGCGCTGTTGCTCAACGAGGCCTACCGGCATGCCAAGCCGCTCGGCGGCTGGGGCCAGGCCGGGGACGCGTTCGCCGCGGCGGCCGTTCCGGCGGGGGCGCCGGGCGTGGTGCTCGGCGACTCGGCCACCGCCGTCCTGGAGGAAGTGACGGGGCTGCTGGCCCTGCACCGCGTGTGGGAACGCTTCCCGAGCGCTCTGGCCTAAGCCGGACCATCGCGACGCGGAGCGCAACCGTCTTCCATCGGGCGGTTGCGCTCCGCTCCTCCTTGGCAGCCGCCGGAGAAGGCCGCTCTCCGGACCTTCACCTCAAGATCATGCATCGCCGACTCGGGCGGCTGTAGCCGAGAGGTTTCACGCCAGCGGGGAAGGGCCTGGGGGTGAGCAACGTCGATCTCGTCTTCGCGCTGGCCGGTGCCGGCGCCCTGCTGGCCGCCGTCCTGCCCGGCGTGCTGCGCCGGCTGCCCTTCTCCCTCCCGCTCGTCTGCCTGCTCGGCGGCATGCTGCTGTTCTGGCTGCCGCTCCCGCTGTCGGCGCCCGACCCGGTCGCGCACCGCGTGGCGATCGAGCACGTCACCGAGATCTGCGTGGTCATCTCCCTGATGGGCGCCGGGCTGGCGCTCAACCGCAGGGTGGGTCTGCACCGCTGGTCGTCGACCTGGCGGCTGCTCGGCTGGACGATGCCGCTGACCATCGTCGCCGTGGCGCTGCTGGCGTCCTGGCTGCTGGGCTGGCCACCGGCGGCGGCGCTCCTGCTCGGCGCGGTGCTGGCGCCGACCGACCCGGTGCTGGCCTCCGACGTCCAGGTCGGCGAGCCGGTCGATGCGGAGAACGCCGACGACGAGGTCCGCTTCGCGCTCACGTCGGAGGCGGGGCTCAACGACGGCCTGGCCTTCCCCGTGGTCTACGCGGCCATCGCCCTCGCCACCGTCGGCGGGCTGGCGTGGGCGGGGGAGTGGGTGCTGACGGATGTGCTCTACCGGGTGGCGGCCGGGGTGGTCGGCGGGCTGCTCATCGGCCGCCTGCTCGGCCGGCTGTCCTTCCACGCCAGCACCGAGAAGTTGCGCCTGGCCGAGCACCGTGACGGGTTCGTCGCGGTGGCGGCCACCTTCCTCGCCTACGGGCTGACCGAGCTCGTGCAGGGCTACGGGTTCATCGCGGTGTTCGTGACGGCCTGCACCATCCGCAACGCCGAGCGCGACCACGGCTACAACGGCATCCTGCACGGCTTCATCGAGCAGGTCGAACGGCTGCTCACCGCCTGGCTGCTGCTCCTGCTCGGCGGTTTCGTCATCGCGGGAGGGCTGTCCGCGCTCACCTGGCGTGGCGCGGCCGTGTCCGTGCTGCTCCTGCTGGTCGTCCGGCCGCTGACCGGCTGGCTGGCCCAGCTCGGCGGCCCCGGAGGCCCGCGCGAACGAGCCGTCATCTCGTTCTACGGCATCCGCGGGATCGGCTCCCTCTACTACCTGGCCTACGCGCTGGGCCACGCCGACTTCGGCGTCCCTGCGGAG
Organism: Nonomuraea sp. NPDC050328; assembly: GCF_044459405.1. Lineage (NCBI taxonomy): Bacteria > Bacillati > Actinomycetota > Actinomycetes > Streptosporangiales > Streptosporangiaceae > Nonomuraea > Nonomuraea sp. NPDC050328. Next base: position 77,364 of record NZ_JBITIW010000011.1, read on the forward strand.
GAACTGTGGGCGATCGCCGCGTTCACCGTGCTCGCCTCGGTCGTGCTGCACGGGATCAGCGCGACGCAGGTCATGAGGTACATGGACCGGCTGCGCGGCACCCCCGAACCGAAGCCGGTGGGGGAAGGCCATGACTCCTGATCGGCCGGTCCCGCCGATTTAGGCATACCGATACTCAGGCGCCACCCCCCTGTCACAGCGCACGATGCCCTCCTGGCAGCACTCCAGGGGAGGACCACCGTGCGCGAAAGACATCCGACCAGAAGACCGCTGACCTTAGCCGCGATATTCGCGATGCTCCTGGCCCTGCTCCCGCTCGCCGCGCAACCGGCGGCGGCCGAGGCGCCCGGGATCAAGGTCACCTTCAAGATCGAGTACCTGCGGCAGATCGAGGACCCGGACAGCGGCGGCATCGGGGACGGCGACTACTTCCCCCGCGTCAAGATCGCCGACGGCCCGCTGCACCAGGGAGCCCGGATCGAGGACGACGAGTTCGAGCCGTTCGGCCTGCCGGAGACGCCGGGCGGCTGGACGTTCACCCAGGAGAACCTGCCGGGCGACAAGCCGACCGTCGACATCACCGTCACGCTCTGGGACTGGGACGACGGGCTCAACACCAACGACGACCGGATGGACATCAGCCCCAACAACGACGACCTGGAGCTGAACCTGGTCTTCGACCTGCGCTCCGGCACCCTCTCCGGCGACCAGCTCGTCTTCGGCGTCCCGTGCGTGAAGTCGAACGGGCAGCCGGCCAAGGGGGAGAGCTGCATCCAGGGCGACGGCGACCACGGCTTCCCTCGGGACAACGACGGCCGGATCACCCGGATCGGCATCACCGCCTCGGCCGAGATGCCGGACACCGACCTCGACGGTATCCCCGACCTGGTGGAGCTGTCCGGGATCAGGAACCAGGCGGGCACCGTACTCGCCGACCTGCCGGCCCTCGGGGCCGACCCGTGCCGGAAGACCGTCATCCTGCAGCTCGACTACATGGCCGACGTGAACCCCGCCACCCAGCACTCCCACCAGCCCAAGCCGGGCGCGATCACGCTGGCGCGCGACGTGCTGGACCGGGCGCCGTTCCCGGCGGCGAACCCGTGCCCATACGCGGGAACGCACCGCGCGGGCATCGACCTCATCTACCTCCAGGGCACGCAACTCGCCGAACAGGCGCAGCTCGGGCTCGACAGCAACGCCTACCGGAACGCGCGGAACGCGAACTTCCCCGCCGAGCTGGCCCGCTACGCGCACTACGGGATCTTCGCCCACGACCTGCAGGGCTCCCCGGGCACCTCCGGCCAGTGCTGCGAGCCGAACCGCGACAACAACAAGGACTTCATCGTCACCCTCGGCTCCTGGCGGACGATGTGCGTCGCCGACTTCACCCGTGACTACAACGGCGACGACACCCTGCAGACGACCGCGGCCGGCGACGACGTGACGACCGGGACGCAGATCCACGTCGGCGACAACCGCCGCTGCGACACCACCAGCGCCCACGCCACCGACGTCCAGGTGCTGACCCCCGGCACCGGAGCCGCCGACGCGAAGGTCGGCACCGACCAGGACCAGGCCGGCACGATCCTGCACGAGCTGTTCCACGCGATGGGCCTGCGGCACGGCGGCGACAACAACGACAACTTCAAGCCCAACTACCTGAGCCTCATGAACTACTTCTTCCAGACCGGCATCCCCAACAGCGCGCCGCCGCTGCTGGTGAACCAGATGCGCGACTGGAAGGTCGGCAACGTACGGCTGGGCCTGTCCGGCGGCGGCCTGGCGCAGCTCGACGAGAACAGGTTGAACGAGGCCGCCGGCATCGGCGACGGCACCGACTGGACGTTCTGGTGGACCGACAACGTCGCCAACCCGGCCAGCGGCTTCCGCCCGCTGCGCTCCGGCGCCGGCAACGGCCCGCTGAACTGGAACGACAACGCCACGGCCGGCACCAATATCCCGATCATCGACACCGCCACCGTCCCGGTGGACATCAACGCCGAGAACGGCCTGACCATCCTCAGGGACCACAACGACTGGCCCGCCGTCAAGTTCAGGGCGCAGTCGCCCGACCGGCTCGGCTGGGCGTGCAGCGGCTGGCCCGCCTCGGCTCCCACCTGCGCGGGCGCGGGCGAGAGCGTGGAGAAGGAACTGAGCTTCGACACCGTGATCCGCCAGGAGGTGGCCTTCTTCGCCGCCTACGACCCCGACCTCGCGGTGAAGAAGACCGTCGACAAGGCCGACGCCGAGCCGGGCGACACCCTCACCTACCAGGTACGGCTGGACAACATCGGCACCGGTGCGGCCAAGTCCATCGTGGTGAAGGACACCCCGCCGACCGGCGACGTCCAGACCAGGCAGGTCGGGCAGCTCGGCGCGGGCGGCACGGCGACCGAGACCTTCACCTACGTGATCCCGTGCACCGTCGAGGACGCCGCGGTCCTGACCAACAAGGCCCACGTGACCGCCACCGACCTGGCCGGCGGCGCCGAGGCCGCCACGGGCAACAACGTCGCGACCGCCGCGACCAAGGCCCATGCGCCCAAGCTCACCCTCGACAAGCGCGCGACCGCCACCGTCAACGCGGGCGAGGCGATCACGGTCGACCTCAAGGCGGCCAACGTCGGCAGCGCCAAGGCGACCGGCGCCGTCCTGACCGACACGCTGCCCAAGGAGGTCTACTACAGCCAGGCGCTCGACCAGGGCGCGGGCCCCAAGCCCTCCCAGGTCACCCGCAACGCCGACGGCACCACGACGCTCACCTGGACGCTCGGCGACCTCGCGGCCGGCGGCGACCGGCAGGTGCAGTTCACCGTACGGCCCAGCCTGCTGTTCACCGCGGGCGCCAAGCTCACCGACCAGGCGTCCCTCTCGTACGGCAACGCCCACGGCTGCACCTACGACCCGGTGACCGCGTCGGCCACGACCACGATCACCGAGGTCGCGCCCTCCCGCAACCCGCGTTCGCACGGCTACTGGAAGACCCACGCCGCCGAGCGCACCGCCGAACTGCGGGCCCGCATCCAGGCCACCTACCAGGGCTTCGACACCTCGGCCAGCGGGGCGCTCGACGACCCCGAGGCGCTCGCCGTCCTCTCCGCGGGCGGCCCGCAACCGGGTCCGGCCAAGTTCCAGCTCCTGGCCACGCTCTTCGACCTCGCCGCCCGCCACATCAACGCCGCCACCCGCATCGACAGCCCCCTCACCCGCCGCCTCGGCACAGCCACCGTCGGCGCCGCCGTCCGGTACGCCTTCGCCACGCTGGAGCTGCCGGTGAACAGCTCGTCGGCGCAGCGCTACTCGGACACGACGGCACTGCTGGACGAGATCGTCAACAACCGGAGCGAGGTGTACTGACCGTTTCTCGCGCCCGCCCATCCGGCTCCGGCCGGGTGGGCGGCGGCCCCGTGGCGAAGCAGCACCCGCCCGTCGGAGGCGCGGAAGGCGGCCACCCCCGCGCGCTCGCCTGGGTCAGAGGTGCTTCTTGTAGAACGGGATGAGGTGGTCCAGCGCCACCTTGACCGGCTCGGGCTGGTCGTAGAGATCGTAATGCGAGGCGCCCTCGACGACGACGAGTTCCTTGTCCTTGGAGGCGGCGCGGCCGTAGAGCTCCATGCCGGTGCGGTAGGAGCCGAAGGCGCCCGGCCGGTCGCCGATCACGATGCACAGCGGCTGGGTGAGCAGCACCTCGGCCCGGTCGAGGGCGTCCCAGCCGGCCAGCGCGGCTTGGCGCGAGAACAGGAAGCTGGTGGCGCCGTGCGGCTGGCGGCCTCGATCGGTCTTGTAGTACTCGGTCGCCTCACACAGGTCGATGTCGGTCAGACCGGCCTCCCTGGCGGCCTCCGGCGACGGGGGAAGCAGGTCGTTGACCACCCGGCCGGCACCGCGGGCCTCGGCCGTGCGCTGAGCGGCGATGGCCTCCAGCGCGCCCAGAGCGTCGTAGTTCACGAAACCCTCTCGCATCAGCCGGCCGACGTTGCCGGCGACGACGGTGCCGAGGGCCTTGATCCGGCGCTCGGTCATCGCGGCGCCGATGGCGTATCCGCCGCCGCCGCAGACGGCCAGGACCCCGATCCGGTTCTCGTCCACGTACGGCTGCGCGACCAGGTAGTCGATCACGTAGCTGAAGTCCTGCATCCGGAAGCCCGGGTCCTCGATGAACCGCGGTTCGCCGCCGCTGTCGCCCTGGAAGCTCGCGTCGAACGCGATCGCGACCATGCCCTCCTGCGCCAGCGCCGCGGCGTAGACGTTGCCCGCGGTCTGTTCCTTGCAGCTGCCGGTCGGGTGGGCGCTGATGACCGTGGCGTACTGCCGCTTGTCGTCGAATCCCGGCGGGAAGTAGATGTCCGCCGCGATGTCCCAGGCCAGCGCCTTGATACGGACCGACTTGGTGGTGGCGTTCGCCATTGTCGTCATCTCCTCCGTGGATGGAGCCGAGCGCGATCCCTGACGGGCGTTTCCCGCCGGGCGGTGCAGGGCTCACTACCGATAGTCCGGCAGCCGAGCTGGGGGAGGAAGAGAAAGCTTTATCCTAGGAAGAATCCTGCCCATGATATGGGCGCAGGCAGGGATCCTAGAATGGGTGCATGGCCACCACGTCGACGGCGCTGCAAGAGCTCGGCCGGTTCCTGCGCCGCCGGCGCGGCGAGCTTCAGCCGCACGACGTCGGGCTCGCGCCACGAAGGGGCGAACGGCGACGCGTCAGCGGGCTGCGCCGCGAGGAGGTCGCGCAACTGGCCGCCATCAGCGCCGACTACTACACCCGCATCGAGCAGGGCCGGCTCCCGCCCTCCGCGTCGGTCTTCGCCGCCCTCGTGCGAGTGCTGCGGCTGGACGAGGAGCAGTCCGACTATCTGCGCAGGCTCCTCGCCCGCACGGCATCGCCGCCGCCGGCTCCGGCGCGCGATCGCCGGCGGGGGCGCGGGCAGTCCGTCCGCCCGCAACTCACCCGCCTGCTCGGCCAACTCGATCGCGTGCCCGCCCTGGTGTTCGGACGGCATCTGGACATCCTGGCCTGGAACGACCTCGCCGCCGCCCTGCTGATCGACTTCGCGCACATCGCCGAGCGCGACCGCAACTACGTCCGCCTGGTCTTCACCGACCCGACGATGCGCGCCCGCTACCTCGAGTGGGAGCAGGTCGCCCGCACCTGCGTAGCGGTGCTCCGCATGAACGCCGCAGACAACCCCGCCGATCCGGCACTCTCCCGGCTCGTCGGCGACCTGTCGATCGCCTCGGCGGACTTCCGCCGGTGGTGGGCCGAGCGGCGGGTCGCCCACCAGAACTTCGGCACCAAGCTCGTCCGCCACCCCGTCGTCGGCGACATGGTCCTGGACTGGGACAGCTTCCAGCAGGTCGGCAACCCGGACCAGCAACTCATCATCTGGTCCGCTGAACCCGGCACGGAAGCCGAGGGACGACTCGCCGACCTGCGCACATCCCAGTGAGTGAAGGCGCCGGCTGAGAAGCTCAGGCCGGACGGCGCGTCACCCCACGTCGGTCAGATCCGCCTGGTAGCGGTACTCCCACGGCAGTCCCTCGTAGGCGCCGAAGCACGTGCTGTAGTCGGGATAGCAGATGAAGTGTTGGAGGCCCTTGCCGGCGTTCTCGGTGGTCATCCAGACGTTGACCTTGGTGGCCCCGCCGGGGACGTCCGCGTCGAGGGGAAGGGTCGCGGGGCCGGACTCGGTGCACCAGGTGCTGGAACTCTGCCGGTCCAGCCGCTTGCCGGAGTTGGCGATCCGGGCGTCCGCGTACACCCGCCGGCACCCGACCGCCTTGAAGGCTCCGGTGACGCTGACCGCGCGGTTGTACCAGGTGACCGTGCCCTTGTAGTAGCTCTGTCCGTATCGGATGGAGAAGGTGCTGGTGGGGTAGGCGGTGGCGCTGGCGGGCGCCGCCACGCAGATCGTCCCGATGACCGACACCACGGCGGCCATGACGGCGCCGGCCTTCCTCTTGCCGCTCTTCGCCCGCGTCATGTCCTTCAGCTTCACCATGACCACCACTCCCTGCTTCTGCCGGCCTCGGTGCCGTTGTTCGGCGACCCCACTCAACTCCGCGCCGACCGGGCGCCGCAAAGCATTCGAGCCGGTTCGAATCCACCACGACGACTGCTAGCGTCGGGCGGTGCTCGTGCTGCGGTTGGATGCCGACACGGTGTCCAGGACCCGGTTGTCGCCCTCTCCGGCGGCGGAGTCGGTGGCCTGGCTGAAGCTCGCCGCGGGGTCGAGGCGGCATCCGGTGTTCGGGGATCCCGGGCCACTCGCCCGCGCGTCTCTCGCCCACCCGGACGTCGCCCTGCTCGCGGAGCTGCTGCCGCAGAACGGCGACACCTACACGCCCGACCTGCTGACCCCGCAGCCAGGGACGGACGCGCAGGGTCATGGCCTGCTTGACGAGCAGGTCGCGCGGATCGAGGCCACGGCGCAGGACGAGCTCGAGACCCAGGTCTTCACCCACACCCGGACCCACTGGAGCAGGCCCCTGCGGGCCGTGACCCGCCGGATCGCCGAGTCCGGGCGGATGCAGCGGCGTCTCGCCAACGGGCTCGCCCGGTTCTGGCGGGACACCCTCGCCGACGGCTGGCCCCGGCTGCGCTCGATCATGGATCAGGACATCGCCCACCGTGCGACCGCCATCGCCACCTACGGCGTCGGCCGAGTGCTCGGAGCGCTTCACCCCGACATCGAGTGGACCGGTGACGCGGTCACCCTCGCCAAGTCCTGGGACGGCGAGATCGACGTCACCGGCCGGGACCTGGTCCTGGTCCCGGGCGTGCTCAACTGGCCCCACGTCGTCATCCAGGTCGATGTCCCCGGCCAGTTCGTCCTCTACTACCCCGCCCAGCGGGTGGGCGCCGGCCGGGACCGCGGCTTCGGAGGGATCGCCCAAGTGGTCGGGAACGCCCGCGCGGCCCTGCTGGCGGACCTCGAAACCGCCCGGTCGACCGCGGAGCTCGCCACCCGGACGGGATACAGCCCGGGCACCGTCTCCTACCACCTCGGCGCACTGCACCGCGCCCGCCTCGTCACCAAGGTCAGGGACGGGCGCTACGTGTTGTACCAGCGGACCGCACAGGCCGCCCGCCTTCTGGAAGAGCGATGAGCCGCCCAGCCACTTACTACCTGAAAGAGTGGCGTACACTTCAAAAACAGGAAGTCTGCGGTTAAGGTCGAGAACCTCAGGGTGAGCCCCTGCTTCGCTCGAAAGGAACCGCATGACCACCTTCGTTCTCGTGCACGGCGCCTGGCACGGCCCCTGGGCCTGGGAGCGCCTCACCCCGCTCCTGCACCAGGCCGGAACGCGCACCCTGGCCCCCGCCCTCACCCTGGACGGCGACGCCGGCCTGACCACCCATGTCGATGAGGTCCTCACCTGTCTGGACGGCGCCGCAACCGGCGGTGACGACGTGGTGCTGGTCGGGCACAGCTACGCGGGCCTGGTCGTCCGGCAGGCCGCCGACCGGCGACCCGATCTGGTGAACCACGTCGTCCTGGTCGACGGCTGGGCCGGTGGGGACGGCGCGAGCATGTTCGGCCTGGCGCCCGACGCCTTCGTCAAGGCGATCCGCGCCGCCGCCGACGCCCACGGGGACGGCCGTCTCATCCCGGCCCCGCCCCCGGTGAGCTTCGGCGTCACCGGCCCCGACGACACGCGCTGGCTCGCCCCCCGTCTGCGGCCGCACCCTCTGCGGACCTTCACCGAGGCGACCCGGCTGAGCGGAGCCGTCGACCGGATCCCCGGCACCGCCCTCTACTGCCGGCCGCAGACCTACCCCTTCGACCGGTTCGCCGAGGAGCTCGGCTACCGGACCGTGCCTGTGGACGGCCCGCACGACGTGATGCTGACCCACCCGCAGCAGTTGGCCGAGCTGCTGCTGGATCAGTTCAATAACCAGAAGCGCTGAGTTTATGATGCAGAAGTGGAACAGCGGAACTACAACCAGTACTGCGCGACCGCGCGCACCCTCGACCTCGTGGGCGAACGGTGGACGCTCTTGCTGATCCGTGAACTGCTGACCGGCCCCAAGCGCTTCAGCGACCTGCAACAGAGCCTGCGGGGCCTGGGCACCGGCCTGCTGGCGGCCCGGCTGAAACACCTCGAACGCGAAGGACTGGCCCGCAAGGTCACCCTCCCGCCGCCGGCCCGCACCCCCGCATACGCCCTCACCCCGGCCGGGGTGGACCTCGAACCGGTGGTGATGGCGCTGGCCCGGTGGGGGCTGACCTGGGCCATGGACGAACCCCGCGAGCAAGAGGCCTTCCACCCCGGCTGGGCCGTACTCGGCCTGAAGGCCTGCTTCGACGCCGAGGCCGCCGCCGGGCTGAAGGCGCTGTACGAGTTCCGCGTGGAGGAGGAGGTCTTCCACGCGCGCATCGACGACGGCACCATCGAAACCGTGCACGGCCCGGCCCAGCACCCCGACGTGGTCATCACGACCGGCCGGGAGACCTTCCGCGACCTCGCCGCCAGCAGGTCGACCCTCGAAGCGGCGATCAGCAGCGGCGCGGCCTCCGCCTCCGGCGACCGGCAAGCCCTGCGCCGGCTCCACCGGCTGTTCCGCCTGCCGTACCCGCGAACCCGGTCCCCGGCTCCGGCCTCCGCGTCATGACGCGGAGGCCGGCATCAAGATCCACGGGCTGTCAACCCTGACGTTCGTCCAATCCCGGCCCTGCCGTTCGACCAAGGTGCCTGGATGCTGCCGTTCCTATGGTCGGGGGCCATGAGAACTGACTCCTGGAATGTCGGTCGCCGGCTGCTGGGCTCGACGGTGTTGCTGGGTGCGGGGGCGGGAGCCGTCACCTGGCTTGCTCCGGGCGGGTTGGGCGAGGCCGGTCCGGTGAAGGTCGTGGGCGGGGCGTCGGCCTCCGCGTACCGAGAGGTGACCGGGGCGATGGCCGACGCGCCGGCATGGGTGGGCACGGTGCTGGAGGTGGCCACGGAGGGCACCCTCGTGGTTCTCGGGCTGCTGCTCGTCCTGGTCTGGTGGCTTGCCGTCCGCCGCAAGGACGCCCACGGGGTCGGCGCCACTGTCCTGATCGGTATCGGCACCGTCGCCGCCTACGGGATCAGTGAGGCGGTGAAGCTGGTGGTGGACGAGGAGCGGCCCTGTCGCGTGGTGCGGGGAGCGGCGGCGATCGCGGAATGTCCCACGGTGGGGGATTGGTCGTTCCCGAGCAACCATGCCGCGCTGGCCGCCGGGCTCGCGGTCGGGCTGGCCGTACTGCGTCCCCGCCTCGCCGCGGTGACCCTGCCGGTGGCCGCGGCGGCGGCGCTGCTGCGGGTCATGGTGGGGGTCCACTACCCGCACGACGTGCTCGCCGGCGCGATCCTCGCCGCCACCGTGGTGGTGGCGGTACTGCTCGCGTTCACGCCGCAGGGGGCGCGGCTGGTGTCACCGCTGCTCGGCCGCCTGAGCGGGGACGATTCCGGCCTCGTGCGCCACCACGGCCGCCGCCGCCCGGTTGTCGACGGCCAGGCGGGCCAGGATTGAGCTGACGTGGGCTTTGACCGTCCCCTCCACCACGTGCAGCCGGCGGGCGATCTGGCCGTTGGACAGCCCGCCGCCGAGGAAGGCCAGCACCTCGCGTTCCCGGGCGGTGAGCGCCTCGATCCGCTTGCGGGCGGTGTCGCGCCGGCCGGCCAGGGCTCCCGCGCTGGTCGCCGCGAGATGGGCGACCACCCGGGCGGCGACCTTCGGTGACAGGTACGCCGCACCGTCGGCCACCGCGCGGACTCCCGCGATCAGTTCCTCGGGCTCACCGGACTTGATCAGGAACCCCGCGGCTCCGCCGCCGAGCGCTTGCAGGATGTAGTCGTCCTCGCCGAACGTCGTCAGGATGACCACACCGGTGGCCGGAACCGTCCTGCGGATCTCCGCGGCGGCTTCGATGCCGCTGAGTCTCGGCATGCGGATGTCGAGCACGGCCACCTGAGGGCGGTGGCGCTGCACCAGTTCCACCGCCTCGTGGCCGTCGGCGGCCTCGGCGACGATCGTGAGCTCCGGGTCAGCGGACAGTACGGCCCGCACGCCCGCGCGGATCATCGGCTCGTCGTCGGCGATCAGCACGCGGATCATCGGACGCTCACGCGGCGAGCACGTCCGCGGACACCAGCTTGCCCGCCCGGAAGCACAGCCGGTAGGCGTCCCCGGACCGGTCGTCGAAAGGATCGGCGGTCATCGCGTAGTACTCGCACGTCATGCCCTGTTCTGCTGATTCTGCGGCCCCTGGTCGATGGGCCGTCTGCTGGTCCGGCAGATACCGCCCCACCTCGGAACGATCCTGCCCGATCCGCAGGGCGGCGTAGTGCTCCGGAGCCAGCACCGACTGCCCCGCCGTCAGCATCTCCCGCCCTCGCAGGACCCCGCCGAGCAGCGCGCCCGTCACCAGGGGCAGCAGGAACGCGGCGGTCAGGGTGCGGCCGAGCCGGCGGCGGGCGCGCCGGTGCGCCTGCGGTACGGCACCGCCCGCGGCGGGCGACGCGAGACCGGGGAGGTGCGGCGATGGCGCCGCAGGGGTGTGCGGGAGCCGGGCTCGGACGGCGAAGCCACTGCCCGAGGGACCGTAGGTGAGGGAGCCACCGGCCAGCCGGACGCGTTCGTTCAGGCCGATGAGGCCGCGGCCCCCGCCCCGGGACGGGAACTCGACGATGTCCGCGGGGCCGTTCTCGACCAGGACCTCGGTCTCCGTGGCCGTGTGCCGGACCTGGACGGCCGCTGCCGCACCGGGCGCGTGCTTGGCGACGTTGGTCAGCGCCTCCTGCACGATGCGGTGCGCGGCCCGTTCGACCACCGGCGGCAGATCGCCCCTCTCGCCCTCGACGGACAACGTGACCGCGAGGCCGGACGCGGACGCCTTGCCGACCAGGTCCGCGAGGTCGGCGCCGACCGGCTGGGCCGGAGCCCCGTCCGTCTCCTCGCGCAGGATGCCGATCACCTCACCGAGGCGCTCCACGGCGCCCCCCGCCCTCGCCCTGATGTCCGCCGCGGACGCCCGGTGCGCCTCCGGCAGATCGGGCGCGAGCTTCATGGCGGCGGCCGACAGGGCGATCAGGCTGAGATCGTGGCCCAGGACGTCGTGCATGTCCTGGGCGATCCGGGTCCGCTCACGCAACCGGGCCTGCTCGGCGACGAGCCGCTGCTCCCGTTCCAGATGCTCGGCCCGCTCCCAGCCGGCCCGGACGAGTTCCCGGTACTGGCGCCGGAACCGGCCCGCGAACCAGGGCAGCATGCCGGCCCCCACCACCACCGCCACGAACCGGCCCCCCAGCCCGATCCAGGAAGGGAACACCGAGACCGCCACCACGACGACCGCGAGCACCGCGACCAGCACGAGCGCCGCCGACCGGGCCCGCCCGGACCGCGACCCCGCCACGAACGCGGCGACCGCGGTCGGCACGGCCCACCACAGGCTGATGACGCTCAGACCCGCGGCCACCGTGGCCACCGCGCTCAGCACGGGCGGCCACCACCCTCCAGCGTGCTCGGTTCTCGCTCTTTCCACGACGGTGACGATACGCAGAGCCGTGGAGCACCGGCACCGCCGAAAGTCCCATACGCAGCGCCAGGAAACCGGGATCAGGCGCTCGGGCGGTGTCCGGGGCTCAGATGGCCGAGGATCAGGCGCGCCACTTCGTCCGGAGCCTCCAGGTGCATGTCGTGGCCGGTGGCCAGGTCGGCGAGGGACAGCAGCGGGGTCTGCGCGGCGGCTGCCCTCAGTTCGCGAGCGAAGCCGCGGACGTAGGCGTCGAAGGCCGCCGAGACGGCCGGAGGCAGCATCGCACTCAGGTCCGAGCCGCTGGAGGAGACCACGAGGAGGGGGCAGCGGGCCGCCCGGTAGACGGCGACGAGGTCGAGCGCGTCCATCTGCGCGATGAAATGGGTCATCTCCGGATCGCCCGCCGTCTGTTCGGCGAGGAACGCCCGCATGGTGTGCTCGGCTTCGACGGGGTCGACTCCGTCGAAGGGCCCGGTGGGGTTGGTGTGCCCGTCCAGATTGACGGCGAGCGGGCAGTCGGGGTGCTCTGAGGCCCACAGGGCCGCGACGATGCCGCCCAGCGAGTGCCCGACCACGGCGGGACGCTCCAGTTCGTGGGCCTGGATCGCCTCACCCACGGACTCGACGGCTCCGGCCCAGGACCACGAGCCCAGATCCGGCAACTCGACCGCAACGGTGCGTAGCCCCGCCGCCTCCAGCAGGGGTGCGGCGAGCCGCCAGTCCGTGGACGTCCGGCCACCGCCGGGCAACAGCAGAATCTCCGTCACCGTGGCACCCTCTCGGCCCGGCGGCCGGCCCGGCAACCTGATTTCGGCCTTCGGCTGCTGGTCATCCGTCTGTGGCCGGGCTTCGGCCGGGGTGGTCGGTGAGGCCGCGTCCGGTGGCTGCCATCGCCGCCAGCAGCACCGCTTCGCCTAGGTTGCCGAGGATGGGTACGGCGACGGCGGCTCCGGCCGAGGTGAGGAGGGCGATCGCCCCCAGGGCCAGCCAGGGCCGGCGCCGCCGTCGCCAGATGGCGAGGCCGGCGGCCAGGAGCGCCACGGTGGTGACGAGCGCGGCCACGGGAGGTCCGCCCGGCTCTGCGTCGACGTAGCGCAGGGTGTCCAGCCAGTGCCGGGGCTCCAGCCGCAGCCCGCTGAGGGCCACGACGTCGAAGGTGATCAGCACCCCGGCCACCACCCACGCCGATACGGCGAGGCCCCGCCGCGCCACCCAGGCCAGCATCCGGGCTGGGACGCCGAGGTCCCGCCGCTCCACCCCCTCCACGACCCGGGCCGGGTCGGTAGGGTCCCGCTGGTCCGCCCCGTCCACGACCCCGGCCGGTACGGCGGGACCCCGCCGCTCCACCCCCTCCACGACCCGGGCTGGGACGGTGAGGTCCCGCTGGTCCTTCCCATCCGAGACTCCGGCCGGTACGGCGGGGCGGTGTCGTGCCAGGGTTGCGGCGTGCACGATGAGGAGCGGCGTGAGCACCGCGTGCAGGGCGAAACGGCCGACGCTGAGTGCCTCGAGGGCCGGCCCCTCGCCGAGGAGCCGGCCGGACGCGATGATCGCCGAGTCGGCGGCGATCCCCAGCCCGACCGCCGCCGGAAGCCACAGCCCGGATCGCGCCAGCCGTACGGAAAGCGCGATCTGGACCAGCGCCAGCCCGGCGTAGAGGGCGGAGATCACGGCTCGTGGTCGACGACGGCGCGAGCGGCCAGCCGCGGCCGGAGCCAGGCGGCCACCTCGAGGTGCGCGGGATGCTCCTGGTAACCGCGCAGGGCCTCGGGCGAGGCATGGACGGTGATCAGGCACAGGTCGTAGGAGACCGGCGTGCCGAGCGTGTCCAGTCCGACGGTGAGGTCCTCGATCTGCTCGACGCGGCCGTTCAGCCCGTCGAGGAGTTCCTTGGCCTTGGGCGCGTCGGCGGGATCGGCGAACTTCATCAGGACCACGTGGTGCAGCACGTCAGCCTCGCTCGTGGACGACGGTGACGAGCGGGTCGGCGGCGTCGCCGAAGCCGTGGACGTAGGCCGCGGCCAACGGGTCGCCCAGGCCGGCCCGCAGGAACAGGGCACTCCACTTGGCGGCGGCGTCGATGCTGTCGTCCTGGGAGAGCGTCTGCGGCACCGGGTCGGGGCGGGCACCGGGCGGGGTCTGGGTGTCGGTCAGGCCGAAGTGGTTGGCTCCGTGCACGGTTACGTAAGCCTTGGGCGGTGCGGCGAGCGCGTCGTAGGTGGCCCGCGCGGTGGCGGGGAGGTTGACGCCGTCGGCGTCGCCCTGCACGAGGGCCACCGGCACACCGGCGTTGGCGATGGGGACGCCCGTGCTCGCGCCGTAGAAGGCGGCGGCGCGCAGGGCGGCGGGGCGCTGGTAGACGGGGCCGAAGCAGAACGGCGGGGTGCAGGCGTTGCCGAGGGAGAACAGGCCGGCGGCGCCGCCGAAGGAGTGCCCGAGCAGTACCAGGCGGCCGGGGTCGAGACGCCCGGCGAAGGGGGAGCCCGCGCGGGTGTTCTCCGCGGTGGCCCAGTCCACGGTGGCCTGCAGTTGGAGGCTCTCGGGGAAGAGCCCGGTGACCGGTCCGACGGCGCGGCGGTGGTCGGGCACCGCCACGGCGAAGCCGAAACCGGCGACGGTTTTGGCGAAGCGGGTGTAGCTCTCCTTCGGCACGTTGCCGCCCTGGAGCAGCAGCGCGACCGGGAGGGGGCCGCGGCCGGGAGGCAGGTGGACGGTGGCGGGGTCGGCTCCGATGTGCGTTTCGTGGCTGCTCACCCAGCCGGGCGTGGCGGCCTGCGCCGGGGGTGCCACCGCCAGGACGGCGACCGCGGCCACCCCGGCGACGCCCAGCCGCCTCAAAAAGGCCAGCCACCCAGAAAGGGCCGGCCGCCTCAAAAAGGCCAGCCGTCCCGAAAAGGCTGGCCGCCGCAAGATGGCCGGCCGTCCGAAAGAGGCGGGCCGTCTCAGGAAGGTCATGATGATTGTTCTCCGATCGTGGCGGGAACCGGTGAGGCGGCGCGCAGCCGCCAGACGGCCACGGCGAAGGCCGTCCAGATGAGCGTGTTGAGCGACTCCTCGACCCACTGCAGGGCGATCGGCTGCTCGGGGCGCGAGGCGAGCAGCCCCATCGCGTAGGTGCCGAGGAGGTTGAAGCCGAACAGGAGCCGCCCGGCGAGCTGCCGCGACAGCAGCAGCAGGCGGATGGAGAGGATGGTCGCGCAGACCGTCGTGACCACCAGCAGGGGCCACACGCCCCCGGTGGCGGCCGCGGCGGCCAATCCGGCCAGGGTGAAGCCCGCGAACGCCCACAGCGGCGCCCCGGGACGAAGCACCGCCCAGGCCAGCAGCGCGAACCCGGGCGCGAACAGGTAGAACTGCGCCCCGGACAGCAGGGCGACATCGGGCCCGCCGACGGCGACCAGCAGCTTCCACAGCGCCTTCAGCGCGCCGCCGAGGACGACGAGCGTGCCGCCCAGGCCGCCCGCCGCGCGAGCGGGTCCGGCGAGCAGCGGCACCAGCAGGACGACGCCCGCCGCCATGGCGAGCACCGGCAGGAAGTCGACGAGAGCCAGGGAGAGGGGGTAGTCCATGAGACCTCCCGGATGGAAACGATGTTTCCAAAATAGCCGCGCGGGCCGTTGACGGGAAACGGCGTTTCCATAACGATGTGCGGCACGAGGACCTGCGGCCGAGGAGCGCGCACATGACCGCTGACGAGCACGTCGACATCCCGGTGGCGGGTCGCGCGCCGTTACGGGTCAGGCTGGACTCGGCCGCCCCGTTCGGCTGGTGGCCCGCCGTCTGCATCGCCCTGGTCGCCTTCATCGACCGGGTGGAGTTCAACCTGATGGCGGGGGCGCTCCCCGTCATCCAGCGGGAGCTCGGCTTCGGCGACACCGCCGGCGGCGCGATCGCCTCCGCGGCCGCGGTGGCCGGGATCGTCCTGCTCATCCCGGCCGGCCGGCTGGCCGACCGGGGCCGCCGGACGTGGATCGTGGCCGCCGTCGTGGGCGTCTGGTCGCTGCTGACGCTCGGCAGCGGCCTGGTCACCACCTACGCCATGCTGTTCGCCGTGCGGGTGGTGCTCGGCGGCGCCGGGTTGCTCTACAACCCGGCCGGCTCCAGCCTGCTGGCCGACTACTTCCCGGGCAGCAGCCGGGCGCGGGCCTTCGCCATGGAGCGGTTCGGCTACTTCGCCGGCCCGGCCGGCGGCGTCATCGCGGGCGGCGCGCTGGCCGGCCTGTACGGCTGGCGCACGATGTTCTTCCTGGTCGCAGTGCCCGGACTGATCATCGCCCTGCTCTGCCTGACCCTGCGCGAGCCGGCCAGGGGCACCGGCGACCGCATCGAGCTGCTGCGCTCGGGCGAGCAGCCCAAGGAGCAGCCCGTCACCCCGAGCCTCCCAATCCTGCGGGAGCTGTACGGCCTGCTGTCGATCAGGACGCTGCGCGCGATCGTGATCGGCCTCAGCACGCTCTTCTTCGGCCTGGGCGGCCTGATGTTCTGGCTGCCCACCTTCTACGCCCGCACCTTCGGCCTGCCGGCCGGTGCGGCCTCCGCGATCGCCGGCGGCGTGGGCCTGGCCGGGATGATCGCCGGTGCGTTGGTCAGCGCCCGCCTGGGCGACCGGTGGGCGCACCGGCGGGTGACGCTGGGCGCCGTCGGGCTGCTGATCGGCGCGCTGAGTCTGGCCGCGTCGGTGGCGGTGCCGGTGCTGGGCGTCCAGCTCCTGTTCCTGGGGGTGGCCAACTTCGGCATCATGCTGGCCATCCCCGCCCTCACCGCCGCCGTGGCCGACGTGGTGCCGGCCGCGCGGCGGGGGCTGGGTTTCGCCCTGTCGCAGTTCGTGGTGTCGCTGGCGGGGGCGTTCGGCCCGCTGCTGGTGGGCGCGGCCTCGGAGGCCACCGGCTCGCTGCGGGTGGCCTACGCGCTGCTCGCCGTGCCGCTGGTGCTCGGCGCGCTGCTGACGCTGCGGGGCCGGTCCAGCCTGGAGGCGGACCGGCGGGCCGCGTTGTCAGTGCTCCCGTAGCAGGCTGCCGGCGCCGTGCACCTGGTCGGGGATGCCGTTGGAGCGCAACGCCATCCACCAGGTGGCCGCGTTGATGGCGATGACCGGCAGGCCGAGCCAGCGCTCGGCCTCGTCGGCCAGCCCGACCATGGACAGGTTCGTGCCGCACTGGACGATCGCGTCGACGCCGGGCGCGACCTCGATCAGGGCCTGCCTGAGCTCGGCCTCGGTGACGTGGGCGATGGAGACGGCCGTCGGGCACTTGAGGCCCTTGATGGCGGCCACCTCGAAGCCGATCTCGGAGAAGAACCTGACCACGTTCTCGTCGCCCACCGGCTGGTAGGGGGTGACGACGCCGATGCGGCGGGCGCCGTACAGGTGTAGTGCCCGCTCGCAGGCCTCGGCGCCGGTGGCCACCTGGAGGCCGGTGAGGTCGTGGATCTGCCGGACGAACTGCCGGTTACCCTCGACGCCGCCCCAGAACGTCTCGGCCGACATGCCCATCACCATGGCGTCCGGCTCGCAGGTCAGCACCCGCTCGCAGGCGGCGCCGATCTCCGCGCGGATCTGGTCGAGCAATCGTTCCATGCCGATGTTCCCGGCCATGTTGCCGTCGCGGATGTGGATCCGGCTGAAGTGCGCCGTCACCCCGGGCACGATCATGCGGTAGAAGTCGGGTTCGACGACGGTGTTGGTGGACGGCGCGATCACGCCGAACTTGCGCCGCCAGCCGAGCGCGTCGGTCACGGGAGCACCTTCCGTCGGGTGAAGGGGGCGGTGACGAAGCGGTAGAGCACCTTGCGCGGGGTCAGCCAGCGCACGTGCGCGCCGTTGGCGGCCTTGGCGAGAGCCTGCTCGGCCAGCCACGGCGTCACCGTCTCCACCCGGTCGGCGAGGATGTCATAGACCTTCCTGCTGCGCGGGGTCAGGTCGTGCAGCAGCAGGTCGGTGGTGACCATGCCGGGGCTGAGCAGGCCCACCGAGACCCCGGGCGGCACCTCCTTGGCCAGGGCCAGCGTCAGGTAGGTCAGCGCCCGCTTGGTCGCGCCGTAGACGGCCAGCCCGGCCACCGCCCGGCCGTCGCTGCCCAGGCCCTCCATGTTCCAGACGTGGCCGTGGCCCTGCCGGGCCATCCCGGCCAGGGCGACCGCGCACCCGTTGATCACCCCGTTGAGGTTCACGTCGACCACGCGGTGCGCCTCCTCGGCGGGCAGCTCCCACAGCGGCAGCCGGGACTGGGTGATCCCGGCGTTGTTGATCCACATGTCGACGCGGCCGTGTTCGCGCACGGCCCTGTCCCACACGGCCTGGAGCTGCTCGCGCTCGCGCACGTCACCGTCCTTGGAGCCGCAGACGACGACCTGGTGCCCGAGCCGGGTGAAGTGCTCGGCGAGCCCGCGGCCGATGCCGCGGGTCCCGCCCGTCACGACGATGACCATGTCAGGACCCCGTGGACCACGGCCGCCGGCCGGCCGCCCTCGAACAGCTGGTAGACGACGGCGAGCGTCCTGCCCGCGCCCATGCCCTGGGTGGCGTCGACCATGAACTCCCGGCCCTTGAGCTTCCCCACGTCGGTGAAGTGCAGGCTGGGATAGTTCGCCCTGCCGTACGCCTGCGCGTTGCCCCAGGCCCCGGGCCCTTCGTAGAAGGAGCGGAAGCCGTCACGGCGCACCTCGACGGTGTGCCGGCGCTCCAGCGCACCCGTCCAGGTGACGTGGTGGCGGGTCCTGAGCAGGGTGATCGGCTCCAGCTCCACGGTGATGTCCACCGTGCCGCCCGGCTTCTGGTCCGCGCCGTACAGCTCGCACGTGCCGCGGTAGGCGCCGGCGGTCTTGGTGGGCAGGATGAAGGAGGCCGGGCCGTTGGCGGTCTCGTCGGCGATCCACTGCTCGACCTTAGCGGCCTCGCGGGTGTACAGGCCGTTGAAGGCGGCCACGATCGCCGGTCCCTGGTACATCAGCGACGAGTAGACCTGCAGGTCGCCGATCGTCTGGTTCCAGGTGTTGAGGTCCACCTGCCAGCCGGGGCTGTAGTAGTGGGCGTCGACGAACCCGCCGTACGGCTGGCCGGTGCCGTAGAAGTCGGGCCCGGTGTACACGCGGTCGGCGTCGGAGTCGATCACCCCGAACGCGAACGGCGCGCCGAGCCGGAACCGCCCGGCGAGCGGGCCGCCCGCCTCCAGGCCGCCGTCCATGTAGTAGGTGGTCGTGCCGTTCTCGAACACCGACGAGCGCGTGACCTGCTCGAAGCCCACCCAGGTGCCGGTGGCGTCGAACAGGGAGGGCTTGCCGTGCCACTCGCCGGCGATGCGCTGCTGCCAGACGCTGGGCTCGCTCATGCGAGGAGTTCCTTCCTGACGCGTTCGGCCTGTTCCTCGCCGAGGAGCCGGCGCACCTGGGCCCAGACCGGGTCCACGTCCGGGTCGAAGAGGTTGGCCCGGTTGGCCGCGTCCCGCGCGGCCAGGTCCCCGTCCACCGGGGGCACGCCGCCGCCGAGCAGGGCCAGCCAGTGGTCGAGGTAGGTGTCCACCGTCGGGTCCAGCCCGGCGAAGGCCGCCTCGGTGGCGCGGCAGACCAGCATCCAGGGCGACATCATCGCCCGCTGCCGGGGGCCCACCGCCGCGGGGGAGAGGCCGTCGAGCCGCCAGGCCCGCTCCAGCGGTTCGGTCAGCGGCAGGAAGCAGGCGTCGAGGTAGGCCAGGTGGGTGGCCAGCTCCGCGCGCGGGATCAGGTCCAGGTGCATCGCGTGGTAGTCGGCCGAGGCGACCGCGTCCAGCGTGAAGTGCGGGACCGCGGACTCCGGGGGCGTGAAGGCGAAGATCATGTGGCTGTCCAGGCCGATCGGCGGCACCGCCAGGCTGACGGTCACCACCTTGTCCACGAGCGGGGCGCGCAGCACGGTCAGGTGGCCCGCGCTCAGCGGCACCTGCTCGGCGACCTCCAGGCCGAGAGCGGTCACGAGCCGCTCCAGGGTGCGCTCACTCAGCGCCGTGGGCAGGCTCATCGCCGCCTCCTCTGGTCTTGTGGACCCACGCGCGGGCCAGTTCGGGGTTGTCGCGCCGGGCGGGCGAGGGGATGACGGTGGCCCGGCGGCGCGGGACGTCGCCGGTCACGAGGTCGTCGTCGCCGATCCACCAGCCGTCGTCGATGAGCTGCTGGCGCCGGCGCCGGTAGGCGACCTGGAGGGCGTCGCTGCGGATGTGCAGTTCGGCCGACAGGTCGAAGGGCAGCAGTTCGGGCCGCTGGGCTTCCACGACCACCCGGTCCTGCTCGAAGATCTTGCCGATCCGCCGGATCGCGTCCCGGTCGGCCCACTTGCGGGTGAAGAAGTTGCGGAAGCCGATGATCTTGACGAGCGTGCGGTCCTGGGACAGCGGGATGTTGAAGTCGTAGAGCAGCATGTCGCCGAAGGGCAGCCGGACGTGCAGCTTGACCACGTTGGGCAGGTACCAGCCGTTGGTGACCACCACCTCCTGCTGCTCCTTCTTGTACAGCCGGCTCCACAGGCCCTTGGCGGGCGGCGGGCTCATCCGGATGTCGGCCTCGCACTTCCACTCGTCCTGGGTGAGCTCGAAGTCCGGGATCTGCGGCTTGTCCGGATTGCCGAACGCGGTGCCGTGCACGAACGGCGCGTGCGCCGCGTCGACGACGTTCTCCATCGTGCGCTCGTAGTTGGCGTTGATCGTCGTCTCGTAGTAGACCGCCCGGAAGGCGGGGTCGTCGTGCTCGGGGATGTGCGGGATCGGCGGGCGCCGCTCCTCGGGCAGGTCGCCGAGGAAGGCCCAGACCATGCCGTGGCGCTCCACGGCCGGATAGGCGTCCACCCGCGCCTTCTTGGGAATGCCGCGGCCGCCGGGATTGGCCGGGATCTTCACGCAGGTGCCGTCCGGCTCGTACTCCCAGCCGTGGTACGGGCAGGCGATCCGGTCGTCGCCGGCCAGCCGGCCCATCGACAGCGCGCCGCCGCGGTGCACGCACAGGTCCGACAGCAGGGCCACCTCGCCGTTGCGCCGCCGCCACAGCACGAAGTCCTGACCCAGGCAGGTCACCTTCCGCGGCTGCCGCTGGACGGCGTGGCTGAACTCGACGGCGTACCAGAAGTTCTTGAGCATGGCTCCTCCTCGAGGGCGGCCCGCGCCCGCGCGTCACCGTGCAGGTGCGTGCGCAGGAACAGGGTGAACAACCGGGCCAGCTCGGCGCGGGGCTCCGAGGTGGCGGGCAGGTCCAGGAAGGCGCGGGCGGCCGTCCGGTCCACCGGGTCGGCGATCGTGAAGTGGTTGGCTCCCTCGAGCACGGCCAGCAGGTGCTCGCCGGGCGGCAGCGCCTCCTCGAAGGTCCGCCGGACGGGGTCGTGGCCCTCCTGGCCGTAGCGGTCGGCGCTGCCCGTGATCACGCCGTCGCGGGTGCCGCCCGCCAGCAGCACCGGGCAGTCCACCTGCGCGGGCACCACCGTGCCCGGCGGCCAGCCGAGCATGGTCGCCACCATCGTGTGCGCGCCGTAGGCGAAGACCGCCCGCACGCCGGGGAAGTAGCGGGCCGACTGGAGCACCACCGAGCCGCCGGCCGAGTGCCCGCCCAGGGCCACCCGCTCCAGGTCGATGACGCCTCTGAGCAGGTCGATCTCCGTCAGTGCCGCCAGGATCTCGCCGAGGGCCGGGCAGGTCGGGCGCGAGCCGTACACCTGGGGCCTGGCCGCGTCCAGGTCCACCCCGGGCGTCAGCCCGTACTCGCCGCCGAACAGCTCGCCCACCCGGTCGAAGGTCACGCACACGAACCCCGCGGCGGCGATCTCGGTGGCCAGCCAGCGGTAGGCGTCCTGGCCGACGTTGATGCCGGAGACGAACAGCACCACCGGGTACGGCCCGCCGGCCGGCGGGAAGACGCCGGTCAGCCGGTCGCCGTCCTCGGCGGCCGGGTAGTAGATCTTCAGGTGGGCGGTGTCGAACCGGCCGGTCCCGGCCGCCCACCACAGCGAGCGGATCATGCCGGCCCCGGCAGCGTGCGGTCGCCGCCCCACAGGCCTCTGACCAGGCGTTCGGTCTCCCGCTCGCCGAAGTAACGCACGCCCATCACGTTGGCCGGGTCGCGCTCGGCGATGTTGCGCCGCGTCGCCAGGTCCGCCGCGGCCAGGGCCGGCCGCTCCTGGACCGGGACGGGTTCCGCCTCGTCCACCCAGGTCAGCCAGCGGTCCACGCGCTCGTGCAGCACCCCGCGCACGGTGTCGAGGTGGGCCGGCTCGCGCGGGAAGGAGTAGCAGAAGGCGGTGGGGGACAGGCTGGCCCGGATGAAGGCGGCGCGGCTGGTGAACCAGGTGAAGTCCGGGTTGCTCTCCCGGAAGGCGAGCCAGCCGGCCTCGGACGGCGTGTAGTAGCGGTCGAAGTACCCGGCGTCCCGGGTCAGCCCGGCCCTGGGCAGGAAGTCCTGGTAGAACCAGCCCTCCGGCCACACGAGCAGGGCGATCCCGAGGTGCGGCACCCGGATGTGCGGCCCGAGCCAGACGGTCAGGTGCAGGTTGGCGAAGCCGGCCGTGGGGTCGCCGAGCCAGGAGTGGACCATCCAGTCGACCTCCGGCCCGGTGTAGGCGTCGAGCCGGCCGCCGGGCCCGTCCGGGCGGGAGCCGTACGCGCCGGGGGAGGCGGGGTCGAGGCTCAGCTCGAAGCGGGCGTCGATCTTGGCTTTCAGCTCGGCGAGCAGGTCCCGCATCCGCTCGAACGTCTCGGTGACGTCGACGACGGGGGACTCGTCGAGCATCTGCTCCACGTGTTGCAGGGTTTCGTTCACTGGGGTCCTTCCAGGAGGGCGCCGGCCGCCCGCCACGGCCGCCCGGCCACCAGGTCGGTGCCGCGCGAGACGAGCCGGTTGACGGCCTGCGCGGGGGCGACGACGCCGTGGACGAGCAGGTCGGTGTTCTTGACGTGGGTCACGAGGGGATGGCTGATCCGGCCGGTGAAGGGGCCTTGCCAGGCGGTCCACAGGGTGAAGTCGGGGGACAGGCCGAGGATCGCGCCGGCCAGCCCGTCGGGGCCGTCCGGCCCGGCGGCGACCAGGTTCAGCCGGTTCTCCGCCGCCCGCTCCAGCAGGCCCAGGCGCAGCTCCCACGGCTCGCGCGGGGTGAACGGCACGGCCACCACGTCGGCGTCGGCCAGCGCGGCCAGCCGGAACTCCTCGGGGTGCCGGGCGGCCTCGCCGGTGACGATCGCGAGCCGTCCCCAGGGGAGCACGTGGATCCCGGCGGGGCCGTCCCCGCCGGTCACGGGTCCGCCGGGCCCGACGAGGGTGGCGTCGCCGGTGACGACGTGGCAGGTCGTCCCGCGTACGGCTCGCGCCGCCTCCTCGGTGGAGACGGGTGAGCCCTCGGGGAGCACGACGAGCAGGGCGCCTTCGGTGGCGGCCTGCCGTACCAGGGCGGCGTCGCCCCGCACCACCGCGACCGGGAGGCTGCCGGCGCCGGCCGCAGCCGTGCGGCCCGGCGCGGGCGCGGCGAGCGGGCCGTAGCGGGCGGGCCGGCGGCCGGCGAGCAGGGCGGCCCGCTCGGCGTCGGCCGCGCCCGGGTCGATGTCGGCCACGACGACCGCCTCGCCGGTGCGGGGCGCGCGGGCGACGACGCTGCCGTCGGGGGCGACGATCTGGCTCTCGCCGGCGCCGTGCAGCCACTCCGGCGGCACGCGCAGGCCCTCGCTCACCGCCTCCAGCCGGTCGGCGGGGATGAGCGGGCCGACCTTGTTGGCCGCCACGACCCAGACCTTGTTCTCCGCGGCGCGGACCGGGACGTGCAGGGACGCCTCGTCGACGGCGAAGGAGTTGAGGCTGTTGAGCAGGACCTGCGCGCCCCGCAGCGCGAGCCCGCGGGTGACCTCGCAGATGACGCCCTCCATGCAGGCGTACAGGCCCAGGCGTCCCACGGGGGTGTCCAGGACCGGGCCGGCCTCGGTGCCGGGGGACAGGTGGTCGTTCTCCGCGCCCATCAGCACCTGCTTGTCGGCCTCGCCGAGGAGCTGCCCCGCCGGGCCGTACAGCAGGGAGGCGCCGGTGGTGCGGCCGTCCGGCCGGGCGAGGGTGACGCCGATCTTGACGTGCGCGCCGTGCCGGGCCGCCCGCGCGGCGACCGCGCTCAGGAACGGGTCGCCGTGCCGGCAGGCCAGGGCGCGGGCCTGCTCGCGACTCTCGTACCAGGACAGGTGGTGGCAGAACTCGGGGAGCACGATCAGTTCGGCGCCCTCCGCCGCCGCGGCGTCGATCAGGCGCAGGGTGGTGGCGAGGTTGGCGGCGATGTCCGTGCCCACCTCGTACTGCACGGCGGCGACACGCACCACGGTGCCTCCTGTTACGTATAGCGAAACAGTGTTTCCAAGCAGGATCTCGCGAAAGCGGGGGAGATGTCCAGTGCGCGACATCTCCCCACGGGTCACGGCTACGGCACGAGCGGCTGGATCACGCCCGCCGAGCGCAGGCTCTCGAAGTAGTCGCCGCCCGGGTAGAGGCCGGGGGTCGTGGTCCCGCTGACGAAGTCGCCCGCCCAGCCCTTGGCGAGGGTCTGCAGCGCGGAGACGTTCTGGGCCTGCGGGGTGCCGCAGGCCAGCTTCTCCGGCCCGGTGGCGCTGGAGCCCTCGACGTCGATGTGCGAGCCGGTGGTCAGCCGGACGCCCAGGAAGGGCCTGGCGAGCTGCTCGGTCAGCTCCTGCGTGCCGCTGCCCCCGCTGTTGCAGGAGTAGGGCGGCGAGGAGATCGCCAGGATCGGCAGGCTGGTGTTGGCGAGGTGGTTGAGCGAGCTGCCGAGGTTGTCGCCGGCGAGCGACTTCACCGGGTCGAACAGGATCAGCCCGCGCACCTTGGCGAAGGCGGCCGGGTGGCGGGCCCGGAGCTGCTGGGCGACGTACGGCACGGCCTCGCCGCCGGCCGAGTGCCCGGCGAGGACGAACGCGCCGGGCAGGGCCAGATCGGGCCGCCCCGCCCTGGCCCTGGCGTCGGCGAAGCTCCGGTCGAGCCCGCCGGCCAGCACGTCGGCGACGTTGCCCAGGAAGGCGGTGTTGTTGCCGAGGTTCTGCAGCGTGCAGCCGAAGATGTTGGCCGAGGGCAGCGTCGGGGCGAAGACGAGGAAGCCGTCGGCCGCGAAGCGCTGCGCGGTGTCGGTCATGCCGTCGTTGGAGCCGGCGAAGCCGTGCTGTAACCACAGCAGGGCTTTCGGCGGGCCGGACGGGAAGTACCAGTCGCTGCTCTGGCGGAGCGTGGTGAAGGCGCAGCGGATCTCCACCGTGTTCTCGATCTTGGTGACCGACTGGGCGTGCGCGGGGGTGTGCAGCAGGGCCGCGGTGACGACGAACGCGGCCGGCAGGCTTCTGAGGCTCAAGGCTCCTCCTCGGAACGGTGTTTCTTATAAAGAAACGGCGTTTCCATTTGAAGTCAAGACCGGTTCCAGCCGCCGGTCGCGTCAGGGGAGGGGGTAGGCGGTGGCCGCCAGGCCGGGGCCGCCGGGCCGGAAGGCGGCCGGAGCGTGCACCACGGTGCTCTGGACGTACTCCAGCAGCCCCTCCTCGCCGTACTCGCGGCCGTGGCCGCTGCGCTTGACCCCGCCGAAGGGGGCGCGCAACGACATCCCGGTGCGGTTGTGCGTGTTGACGAAGACGAAGCCCGCCTCCAGCCGGTCGGCGACGGCGAACGCGCGGTCCTCGTCCGCCGACCAGACCGAGGCGGCCAGGCCGAGCTCGCTGTGGTTGGCCCTGGCGACGGCCTCGTCCACCGTGTCGTACAGGAGCAGCGGCACGGCGGGACCGAACTGCTCCTGCGTCACCAGCGGCGCGTCGTCCGGCAGATCCGGCACGAGCACCGGGGGCACGAAATAGCCGGCGCCCAGGTCGCCGGTGGAGCGGCCCAGCGGCACCGCCGTACCCGGAACCAGCGCCCTGATCCGCTCGGCCGCCTGCGCGCTGATGACCGGTCCCATGGTGACGCCCGGCGTCAGCGGATCGCCGACGAGCAGGATCCGCTCGGCGGCCGCGACGTAGGCGGCCGTGAACTCGCCGGCCCTGGCCCGCGGGACGTAGAGCCGCTTGGCCGCCATGCAGACCTGCCCGCTGGTCGCGAACGACGCCATCACCAGGCGCTCGTAGTCCTGGCCGGTCAGCGAGAAGTCCGGCAGCAGCAGCGCGGGGTCGTTGCCGCCCAGCTCCAGCACGGTGGGCGTGAGCATCGCCCCGGCCGCCGCCGCGATCTGCCGGCCCGCCGCGTCGCCGCCGGTGAACGCCACCTTGCGGACCAGCGGATGGCCGACCAGCGCCTGCCCGGCCGCCGCGCCGCCGTGCACGACCTCGACGCCGGGCAGCGCCGCCGCCACCTCGCTCACCGCCAGCGGGGCCAGCGGCGACGGCTTGATCACGCAGGTGTTGCCCGCCGCCAGCGCCGGAGCGAGCTTGAGCATCGCCAGGATGACCGGCGCGTTCCACGGGGTGATGCAGACGACCACGCCGTACGGCTTGCGCCGGATCAGCAGCCGGCCCGCCTCGTCGTCGAACAGGCGCTCGCCGAGCACCCGGGGCGCGTGATCGCAGACCCAGCGCAGGTGGGCCAGGGCGAAGGCGAGCTCGCCACGGCAGTCGGCCAGCGGCTTGCCCGTCTCCCTGGCCAGCAGGACGGCCAGCTCCCCGGCCCGGGCCTGCACGGCGGCGGCGCTGCGGCGCAGGGCGTCGATCCGGTCGGCCGGCGCGCGGGCCGACCACTCCCGTCCCGCGGCCTCGGCGCGGCGGACGGCGGCGCCGGGGTCGGTCTCGGCGACGCGTCCCACGACCTCGCGGATCCGCGCCGGGTTCTCCCGGACGATCACCCCGGCTCCCGGAGCGAGGAGATCAGGCAGGCGCGCAGCAGGTGCTCCCTGGCCGCCACCGGGTCCGCGGCCAGCGCGCGCAGCTCGTCGTGCGCGGCGGGGGAGCGCATCCGCGCCCAGTTGCGGTGACTGATCGCCTGCACGTGCTCCAGCGCCACCGCCCGCCGCCTGGCGGCCACCCGTCCGGGCGAGTCGCGGCCGAGGAGGGCTCCGGCCATGAGGACGGCGTCGTGGATGCCGCTGTTCATGCCCAGCCCGCCGAGCGGGTTGTTGACGTGCGCCGCGTCCCCCGCCAGGAGCACCCGGCCGGCCAGGAACCGGGTGGCCACCCGCTGGTGCACCCGGTACGGGGTGGCGTGCCTGATCTTCCATTCGCGTCCCGGGTCGGCGACCGCGCGCAGCCGGTCCCGCAGCTCGCCGGGCCCGTCCGGCAGCAGGACCCGCCAATGGTCGGGCGTCCGCAGCAGGACCAGCCACTCCTCGGGGTCGAAGACGTAGTTGATCGGGGCGAGGCCGGGCAGCAGGGCCGCCAGGTCCTCCTCCACGGAGGCGACCAGGAAGGTCTCCGGGTAGGTCAGGCCCTCGAAGCCGATGCCGAGCGCTCGCCGTACCGCGGAGTGGGCGCCGTCGGCGGCGATGATCCAGTCGGCGGTGTGGCGCTCTCCCGTGGCGGTCGTGACCGTCCGATCATCGACCTCGCGCACCTCCCGCCCGAACAGGACCTCGCCCCCGTGCCGCCGCACGTGCTCCAGCAGGATCGCGCAGAGCTTGTTCTGCTCGCACTGCACGCGGAAGGGGTAGGGGGTGTCGGCCGCGAGCACGCCCAGGTCGAGCGTGGCGATCGGGCCGCCGCGGCGGTCGCGGTACTGGAAGGTGCGGGCCACCAGGCCCCGCTCCAGCAACTCGCCCAGCACCCCCAGGTCGGCGAGCATCTCCAGGGTCGGCGGGTGGAAGGTGGAGGCCCGCGACTCGGCGGCCGGTTCGTCGCCCGCCTCCAGCACGGTGACGGGCATCCCGCCGACCGCCAGCACGAGCGCGGCGCTCAGGCCGACGGGCCCGGCGCCGGCCACGAGGACGCTCACCGCTCCACCCCGACCACCCTGGCCCCGGTGAAGAACAGAATGGTCTCGGCGGTGCCCTCCTCGCCCAGGCCCGACAGCCCCCAGGCCGGACGCGGTGTCATCAGGTGCAGGCTCAGCACGCTGGAGCCGTTGACCTTGACCTCGCCGGCCCGGATCCGCCGGGCGGTCGCGAGCGCCCGCTCCTCGTCGGCGCCGATCACGTACCCCTCCAGCCCGTGGCCGGTGGCGTTGGCCAGCTCGACCGCCTCCTCCACCGTGTCGTACGGCACGACGGCGGCCACCGGGCCGAAGATCTCGTCGGCCAGGTCGGCGCCGGTGATCAGCGTGGGCGGGAGGAAGTGTCCCTTGTCCGGGATGTCGCCGTAGGCGGTCGCGTGGCCGCCGGCCAGGCCGATGGCCGCCCGGACCCGGCGCAGGTGCGCCGAGTGCACGAGCGGCCCGAACTCCGTCTCCGGCAGCAGCGGATCGCCGATCCGCAGCGCGGCCAGCCGTTCCCCGGTCGCCGCCACGATGTCCCCGAGTGCGGCCCGGGGGACGAGGAGCCTGCCGAGCGCCCGGCACCACTGGCCGTTGAGCGTCGTCAGCAGGTTCGCCGCCGCGGTGGCGGCGGCCCCGACATCGGCGTCGGGCAGGACGAGGAGCGGGTTGTTGCCGCCCAGCTCCAGTTGCGCCGGACGCAGGCGCGCCGCCGAGGCGAGGGCCACCGACCGGCCGCCGGCCAGGCCGCCGGTGAAGGAGACCGCCCTGATCCGCGCGTCCTCGGCCAGCCGCGCTCCCTCCCGCGGGCCGCCGTGCACGAGCTGGAACACGCCGGGCGGCAGCACCTCGCCCAGCACCTCGGCGAGCACCTGCGTCCCGTAGGGGGCGTACTCGCTGACCTTGAGGATCACCGGGCAGCCCGCCGCCAGCGCGCTCGCCGCCTTGTGCGCGGCCATCGGCGCGGGCGCGTTCCACGGCACCAGGCAGAGCGCCGGGCCCCACGGCATCCGGCGCACCTCCACGCCCTCGCGCGAGGCGTCGAGCAGGCCCGCTCGCACCTGGGCCGCCGCCAGCGCGAAAGCGCCGTGCACGATCACGGCCAGCGCGCCGGTCTGCGTGATCGGCACGCCCGTGGCGAAGGACTCCAGCGCGGCGATCCGCTCCGCCACCGTGACCGGCTCCTCCGACGCCGAGGACCGGCCGGGCCCGTCGGGCGGCAGCGGCCGGTTCAGCTCGGCCGACACCCGCTCCAGCAGCGCGGCCCGCTCCTCGGCGGGGGTGGCCTCCCACCCGGGGGCGGCCCGTTCGGCCGCGGCCAGCGCCGCCTCCAGGCGGGCGCCGGAGGAGCCGAGCGCTCTGCCGACCGGCTCTCCGGTGGCCGGGTTCTCCAGATCGAAACCGAGGTCCTCGGTGCACGCCGCCCACTGCCCGGCCACCAGGTCCGCCTGCGGAAGGGTCATGACCGTTCCGCCGTGGCGAAGAGCTCGTTCTCCTTGTCCTGGGTGACCATCTGTGCGACCTCCAGCCGCCCCCGCTCGGCGGGGAAGGTCATCACCAGCCCCATGGACAGGTCCCGCAGGGCGCGTCCCACGACCCCGCCCATCATCGCCCCCGAGGTGCCGGACACCTTGAACGCCCCCAGCGCCACCCGGTGGCACGCCTCGGTGACCGACCCCTTCCCGAGCCGCCACTGCCGGAACACCTCGGCCTTCGGCCGCAGCGGCGGCTGCGAGGTCTCCAGGAGCAACTGCCGGCGCAGCCACAGGTAGGCGGTCTCCAGATCGGCGGTCATGTCGCCGATGAGCTGCTGGTGCATGGGGGAGGAGGCGATCGGCCGGCCGGTGTCGGCGAAGGTCTTGCGGGTGAGCTGCTCGACGACCACGTCGTAGACGTTCTGCGCGCAGCCGGTGTAGACGGCGGCGATGGCGAGCTGGTTGCCCACGAAGCTGCCGCGGCTCATCTTCAGCATGCGGGTGAAGGCGCCAGGCACGGTCAGCGCCTCGTCGTCGGCGACGAACACCTCGTCCAGGCGGATGCCGTTGTTGGCGGTGGCCCGCATCCCGAGCCCGTCCCACGGCGCGCGGGTGGCGACCCCGTGCGCCTCGCGCGGCACGAAGAAGGTGACCAGTCCCTCGGCGGTGTCGTAGCCGTCGAGCCTGGCCGTGGTCAGGTAGTAGTCGGCGACGC
Organism: Nonomuraea sp. NPDC050328; assembly: GCF_044459405.1. Classification (NCBI taxonomy): domain Bacteria; kingdom Bacillati; phylum Actinomycetota; class Actinomycetes; order Streptosporangiales; family Streptosporangiaceae; genus Nonomuraea; species Nonomuraea sp. NPDC050328. The sequence goes on from NZ_JBITIW010000011.1 coordinate 106,916, forward strand.
CGGTCGCGCAGCCGAAGGACTTCTCGCCGTCCAGGAGCCAGCCGCCCTCGGTACGGCGGGCGGTGGTGGCGATGGTGATGTTGGCGGCGGAGCTCTTGACCGACTCGGAGGCGAAGTTGGCCAGCCAGGCGCCGCCCGCCATCCGGGTCAGCACCTTCTCCGCGAAGGCCCGCACCACCGGGGTCTCCTCCGCGGTGAACAACCCGGCCTCGATCGCCTCCAGCGGGAGCAGCCCCCGCGAGGCGCTGGTGTTGTGGAAGAAGTAGGCCAGGGCGGTGGAGGGGCAGGCGGTGCCCATCGCGAAGGTGGCGGCGGCCAGGTCGCGCAGCGTGCCCCCCAGCCCGCCGTACTCCTCGGGCACCACCAGCCCGAGCAGGCCCGCCTCCCGCAGCAGCGCGACGTGCTCCACGGGGAAGCGGGCCTCCTCGTCGGCCTTGGCCGCCGCGGCGCGCAGCGCCGGCAGCACCGACTCCACCCGTTCCGCGCGGGCGCGCTCGGCTTCGGTCATGTCGTCGACCAGGCGCTCGCCTGTCAGTCTGTCGGTCACGCTCAATCCCCTTCAGCAGGCGAATCGGTAGGTCCGTCCGGGCAGGGCGGAACCCCAGGAGCTCTCCAGCTCGGCCGCGCCGGCGACCAGCGCGGCCCGGTCGACGGCGCTGTCCACCTCCAGCTCACCGGCCAGGAACAGCACGTCCTCGGCGGGCAGGGCGCCGTCCACCCCGCCGAGCGTCGTGTCGAACTGCCACACCCCGCTCTTCATCGCCACCAGGGCGTTGACCAGGCCGATGCCGTGCCGTTCGCGGAGACCGACGCGCAGGCTCGTCCCGCCCGCGGCGGCCGCGGCGTCCTGCAGCAGGCGCCGGACGCCGATGGGGGTGGCGGGCGAGCCGCCCTCCTCCAGGGCGATCTCGTCGCAGCCGAGCGCGGCGAGGCGCGCGATCGCCGAGGTCACGCCGTCACCGCCGGCGAAGGAGTCGGGCAGGTGCGCCACCGTGGCCAGGCCGGCCCGCCGCGCGGCCTCGACCACCCGGGCCTCCGCGTCCTCGCCGCCTTCTGCGGGTGCGGTCGCGGCATCTGCCCGCGGCGGTGCGGGGCCGGGCCGTCCGGCCACGAACTCCACGACGCCCGCTCCCGCCCTGACCACGGCGCCGATCTGGCCGGGCCGGTCGACCAGCGCCGAGGCGGTGGCCGGGTCGAGCTCCTGCCCGGCATCGGTACGGCGGGCCGGATCGTTCCACGGCCCGGCCAGCCGTACCCGCATGCCCGCCCCCCGCAGCAGCCGCGCCAGCGGCGCGGCCTCGACCCCCCTGCCACGCAGGGCGGCGAGCAGGCCGGTGTCGGCGACGGAGATGCGGTCGGGGAGCGGATCGGCCAGGTGGCTCCAGGTGCGCGAGTGGAACAGCACCGGCGCCACCCGCCGCGGCGTGGCGGAGGCGAGCACCTCGCCGACGAAGATGGTGTGGTCGCCGCCCGGGTAGGCGTGCGCGACCCGGCAGTCGAGCCAGCCGACGGCGTCGCCCAGCACCGGCGCCCCGGTCAGCGCGGTGGTCCAGGCGTGGCCGGCGAAGCGGTCGGGGTGGTGGCCGGCGAAGCGGCGGCCGAGCGCGGCCTGGTCCTTGCCGAGGATGCTGACCGCGAAGCCGCCGTGCTCGCCGACGAGGTGGTGCGTCCTGGTGCCGCGGGCCAAACAGACGAGCACCATGGGCGGGTCGAGGCTCACGCTGGAGAAGGCGCTGGCCGTCATGCCGTGCCAGTGGCCCGCGGCGCCGGTGGTGACGATCACCACCCCGCTGGGCCACTGGGCCATCACCGCCCGGAAGTCCGTTTCCACGACACCTCGCTGTTTCTTCAATGGAAACGCTGTAACGCTGAAGGTAACGGCTGGCCATTTTCATGTCAATGTGACGATGTTTCCCTCAGCGAAATACACTGGCCTCGTGAGCGTCGAGACGGAGAGTCAGAGCAGATCCATCGCCTCGGTGGAGCGGGCGATGGACGTCTTGCTGCTGTTCGGCCGGAGTCCGCGGCCTGACCTCGGGGTGACCGAGATCGCCACCGAGCTCGACCTGACCAAGGCGGCGGTGCACCGCATCCTCACCGCCCTGCGCAGTCGCGAGCTGATCGCGCTGGATCCGGTGTCGCGCCGCTACTCCCTGGGGCACGCCGCGATCGCGCTCGGCCGGGCCTACCTGGCCCGGACCGACCTGCGGGCGATGGCCGGCCCCGAGCTCCGGCTGCTGTCGGCGCGCACCGGCGAGACGGCGACCCTGTCGGTGCGGCGCGGTGACACGCGGCTGTACGTGGACCAGGTGGTCCCCGCCCAGGAGCTGCGGATGGAGGTCTCGCTGGGCATCCCGTACCCGCTGTACGCGGGCAGCTCCTCCAAGGCCATCCTCGCCTTCCTGCGCGAGCCGGAGATCGAGGCCTTCCTGGCCAGGCACAAGCTGGAGCCGCTGACGGCCAAGACCATCACCGACCCCGGCAAGCTGCGCGCCGAGCTCGCCGCGGTGCGCAAGCGCGGCTACGCCACCTCCCTGGGCGAGCGCCAGGAGGGCGCCGCCTCGGCGGCGGCGCCGATCTTCGACCACGACGGCCTGGTGATCGCCTCGGTGAGCGTGGCCGGGCCGAGCGCCCGCTTCAAGCCGTCGGCGCAGGAGACGGCGGCGACGCTCCTCGAGGCCGCCGCGCGGCTGTCGGCCCAGCTCGGCCACCGCCCGTCATAGGGCGGCGCCGGGTTTGAGCACGCCCAGCACCGCCGCCGCGAGCACACCGGCCCAGATCGCCCAGACGTACGGCAGGCAGCCGTCGACCGAGGCGCGCAGCTTCCCCTCCACCTCCGGCGTCGAGCCGGAGGCGGCCAGGGCGCCGAAAGCCGGCCCGAAGCCCCTGAGCTTGAGCCGGATGCCCAGCCCCGCCGCGATCGTCAGGGCGTAGAGCGCCAGCTTGCCCCCCAGCCAGCGCGGGTCGGTCGTGACCCCGAACGGGCGCTCGGCGATCAGCGTGTAGGCCGCCGCCCCGGTGATCGCGGCGATCAGCCCCAGCCTGATCGTCCAGTCGGCCCGCCTGACCAGCGGATGCCGCCCGGGCGCGTGGTGGTCCCGCACCGTCAGCGCGAGCCAGCCGAGCGCGAACGCCCACACCGCGAGCACCGACCACCACGGGAACAGTGCGACACCGAAGAGCTCGGCGCCGTGGGGTTCCAGCGCCATCAGCGTGAACCCGCTGGGCAGGAAGAGCACCAGGCAGATCTTCGGTCCCAGGTCGAGCCCGCTCATGATCTTCACTGCCGTCGTGCGGGCCTCCGGTCCCAGGGCGGGGTTGAGCACGTACCGGCTGGCGTAGAAGACGCCCAGGTCCCCGCCGAGCCAGAAGACGAACAGCACCAGGTGGAACACGATCCACCAGCCGTGCGGATGAGGTCCCACGTCGCTCCTCTCCGATGAGATGGAAACGAAGTTACCCTCTCGGAAACAGAGCAGGAAGAGGTGGCTTGAAACGATGTTCCACAAATTGGAACATGAGGCCACGCAAGGATTGACCCCGAAAACGTCAGACCCTTAGCGTGAATGGTCTGACGTTTCACGATCCCCGGGAGTCCCCGTGACGGTGCACGAGGCAGCCATCGGCCGCTACTTCGAGGACTTCACGGTCGGCGACATTCACCAGCACCCGCTCGGCCGCACCATCACCGAAGCGGACAACACCTGGTTCACGTTGCTGACCATGAACACCAACCAGAACCACTTCAACGCCCACTTCGCCGAGCGCGCCCCCTACGGCAGGATCATCGCCAACTCCGGCCTGACCGTCGCCGTGGTCCTCGGGCTGTCGGTCATGGACATGAGCCAGACGGCCGTCGTCAACCTCGGCTGGGAGGAGATCAAGCTCACCCACCCGGTCTTCGTCGGCGACACGATCTACGCCGAGTCGCTCGTCCTGGCCAAGCGTGAATCCGCCTCGCGGGCCTACGCCGGGATCGTCTCCTGCCGCACCCGGGGACTCAACCAGGACGGCGACGAGATCATGTCGTGGCGGCGGACCGTCATGGTCTACCGGCGCGACGCCCCCCACGACAAGGGCTACTTCCCGCAGGCCAAGACCGGGCCCCTGACCGCATGAGAATCACCTACGGGCCGTGGGGCGAGACCCTGGCCGAGCTGACCTCGGCGGCCAGAGCCGCCGAGGAGGCGGGCGCGGAGCTGATCTGGCTGCCCGAACTGCACCGCAGTGCCACCGTCAGCGCCGCCGCGGTGGCCTCGGCCACCACCCGGGCGGGCGTCGGCACCGCCATCGCGCTCGCCTTCACCCGCAGCCCGATGGTCACCGCGCTGGAGGCCCTCGACCTCGACGAGCTGACCGGCGGCCGGTTCGTCCTCGGGCTCGGCTCCGGGGCCAGGCGGCTCAACGAGAACTGGCACAACGCCCGCTGGGACAAGCCCCTGGCCCAGCTCCGGGAGACCGTCGAGGTGATCAGGGCCATCGTCGCCGGCTCGCACACCGGGGAGCCGCTGGAGTACCGGGGCGAGTGGCAGCGCCTCAGCGTGCGCGGCTTCCGCCGGCCGTACCAGCCGGTGCGCACCCGGATCCCGATCTACCTGGCCGCGGTCGGACCCCAGCTCACCCGGCTGGCCGCGCGGATCGCCGACGGATGGATCTCGCACGAGCTGTGCTCGCCCGCCTACCTGCGCGAGCACGTGCTGCCCAACCTCGCCGGACGCCCCGACGGCTTCGACGTCGTGGTCTCCGGCTGCTGCTCCATCGACCCCGATCCCGCCCTCGCCCGCGAACGCGCCGCCGGCGTGCTCGCCTTCTACGCCTCGGTCGCCACCTACCGCGACTTCTTCGCCTTCCACGGCCTGGCCGACGAGCACGCCCGCGTGGTCGAGGCCTTCCGCTCCGGCCACGCCGCGGAGGTGCCCGGCCGCATGGTGGAGCCCCTGGCGCTCACCGGCACGCCGGAGCAGGTGGCCGCCAGGATCGCCGAGTACGCCGGCCTCGCCGACACGATCAAGCTCACGCCCGCGGTGTACGGCAACAGCCCCGCGCAGATCCGCGAGAACCAGGCCCGCATCATCACCCTGATCAGGGAGCTGACCGCATGAGACCGTTGCAGGACGTCCGGGTCGTCAGCCTGGAGCAGTACGGCGCCGGCCCCTTCGGCACGGTGCACCTGGCCGACCTCGGCGCCGAGATCATCAAGATCGAGGACCCGCGCGCCGGCGGCGACGTCGGCCGCTACGTGCCGCCCTACACCGAGGGCGAGGACTCGCTGTTCTTCGAGACGTTCAACCGCAACAAGAAGTCGATCTCCCTGGACCTCGCGACGCCCGCCGGGCGCGAGGTCTTCGAAGACCTGGTACGGCACGCCGACGCGGTCTACTCCAACCTGCGCGGCGACGTCCCGGCCAAGATGCGCCTGACCTACGACGACCTCAAGCACCTCAACCCGGCGATCGTGTGCTGCTCGCTGACCGGCTTCGGCATGACCGGCCCGCGCGCCGCCGAACCCGGCTACGACTACATCCTGCAGGGGCTGGCCGGCTGGATGGAGCTCACCGGCGACCCCGGCGGCCCGCCCACCAAGTCCGGCCTGTCCCTGGTGGACTACTCCGGCGGCTTCGTGGCGGCGATCGCCCTGCTGGCGGCCCTGCACGCGGCCCGGCGCGACGGCGTGGGCACGGACTGCGACCTGTCGCTGTACGACACCGCGGTGAGCATGCTCAGTTACGTCGGCACGTGGGCGCTCAACACCGGCTACCGGCCCGCCCGCCTGCCCGGCTCCGCCCACCCCTCCCTGGTGCCGTTCCAGAACTTCGCCGCCGAGGACGGCTGGCTGGTGGTGGGCTGCGCGAAGGAGAAGTTCTGGCAGCGGCTGGCCGCCATCCTGGGGCCGGAGTTCGCCGATGAGCCGCGCTACGCCACCTTCGCGCTGCGCCGCGAGTTCGCGGCGGAACTGCTGCCCCGGCTGGCCGAGGTCTTCCGGACCAGAACCGTGGCCGAATGGCTGGCGGTGCTGGCCCCGGCGGGCATCCCGTGCGGGCCGGTCAACGACGTGGCGCAGGCCCTCGCCGAGGAGCACACCGCGGCCCGCGGCCTGATCGCCGAGGTCGAGCACCCGCGCTACGGCCGGGTGCGCCAGCTCGTCTCCCCGGTGCGGGTGGGCGCCGAGCCGGTCGAGCACCGCCGGGCCCCGCAGCGGGGCGAGCACTTCGAGGAGGTCGTCGGCGGCCTGCTCGGCTACTCGGCCGAGCGGATCGGCGCCCTGGCGGCGGCCGGGGCCTTCGGAGCGCCACGATGACGGCCGCGACGGCGGGACCGCCGACGTCGCCGACGGCCGCGGCCCGGCTGGCCGGATGGGCGCTGGGCCTGACCCTGGAGCAGGTGCCGCGACCAGCCCGCGAGGCGGCGCTGCGGCACCTGCTGGACGGGCTGGGCTGCGCCGTCGCCGCCGGGACCGACCTGCCCGCGGTCCGGGTCGCGCGGGACCTGGGCGGCCCCCCGGAGGCGACGATCCTCGGCACGCCGTGGCGGGTGGGGGCGCCCGCCGCCGCGCTGGCCAACGGCACGCTCGTGCACGCGCTCGACTTCGACGACACCCACGCCGGCGGCCTCGTGCACGCGACCGCGCCGGTGCTGCCGGTCGCCTTCGCCGTGGGCGAGGAGACCGGGGCCGGCGGCGCGGAGGTGCTGATCGCGGCGCTGACCGGCTACGAGACGATCTGCCGGCTGGGCGCCGCCGTACCGCACGGCTTCCACGCGCGCGGCCTGCACGCCACGGCGGTCTGCGGGGTGTTCGCCGCGGCGCTGGTCGCCGCCCGGCTCTACGGCCTGAGCCACGCCCGGTGCGTGGACGCGCTCGGCATCGCCGGGAGCCAGGCGGGCGGGCTGCTGGAGTTCCTGCACACCGGCGCCTCCACCAAGCAGTTGCACCCCGGCTTCGCCGCGCAGGCCGGGATCATGGCCGCCCGGCTGGCCCGCGCCGGAGCCTCCGGTCCCGCCAGCGTGCTGGAGGGGGCCCACGGCCTGTACGGCGCCCTGCTCGGCCGGCCCGGCCTCGACCCGATCACCGGGCTGGGCGAGCGCTGGGAGGTCACCCGGATCGGCGTCAAGCCGTACCCGGCCTGCCGGCTCCTGCACGCCAGCCTCGACGCCGCCCGCACCTTGAAGGCGGACGCCGGGGAGATCGCCGAGATCACCGCCGAGGTGCACCCGGACGCCGCGCCGATCGTCTGCGGGCCGGGCAAGGACCGGGTGCGCACGCCGTACGAGGCGAAGTTCAGCCTGCCGTGGAGCGTCGCCGCGATGCTCGTCGACGGCGAGGTCACCGTGCGCACCTACGCCGACGTCGATCGGCCGGAGGTCGCGGCGCTGGCCGCGAAGGTCCGGCACGAGGTCACGCCCTTCCCCGGCGTCGCCGCCGACCAGCCGGGACGGCTGCGCGTCCGGTTCGCCGACGGGACCTCGGCCGTGGCCGAGTCCCCGCCCCTCTCGCCGGATCCGGCCGAGCAGGTCCGCGCCAAGGCCCTCGGCAACGGGCTGAGCGAGCGCGCGGCCGGACTCGTCCTGAACCTGCCGAGCCTGTCCACCCTCCAGCCCCTGATCCAGGAGTTGATCGCATGACCGTGAGGCTGCCGGCCGTGACCGCCGTCGGCGCGCAGGAGGCCTACGCCCGGGCCCTGAGCGAGCTGGCGGAGACCGGCCTGTCCGAGGACGACCTCGTCCAGGTCGTGCAGTACGTGACCGAACCGGCGGCGGCCCGCGCCCCGGCCGGCGTGACCGTCTCCACGGTGACGGTCGAGGGCCTGCTGGACGGGACGGCCGCGGTCGAGCTGACCGCCTGGCCGGGCGGCGGCGAACGCATCCCCACCCCGCACGGCGTCGTCACCGTCGCCGACGAGATCGTCTACCTGCCCGGCATCCTGCCCGCCGACCTGACGGCGGGCTTCGGCGAGCAGTACCGCTCCTGCCTGGAGGTCGCCGGCGAGCTGCTGAAAGCGGCCGGAACCGGCCTGGAGGCGCTGGTGCGCACGACCGACTACACCGCCACCGCCACCCGCGCCGACTACCCCCGCTGCGGCCGTCCCCGCCGCGAGCTGCTCGGCGGCACCGGCACAGACGGGCGGCCGGTGCATCCCGGCGCGGCGGGCATCCTGGTGGACCGTCCTCCGGTGCCCGGCGCGATGGCCTGGCTCGACGCGGTGGCCTCCCGGCGGCCGCTGCGCGCGGTGAACCCGGGCTGGCGGCGCTACGAGACGCTGACCTACAAGCCCGGCGTGGTCGCGGGCGACACGCTGTTCATGTCGGGGTTCGGGGCGCTGGAGCCGGCCACGCAACGGGCCCTCTTCGCCGGCGACCTCGAGGCGCAGGCGGAGTTCACCTACGCGGCGATCGCCGCGGTCCTGCGCGAGGCGGGGCTGGGCGGGGAGTCCGTGGTGCGCCTCGTCGAGTACGTCACCCCCGACGGCGTCGCGAGATATCCGGGCATCGCGGCGATCCGCGAACGCTACTTCCCCGGCGCGCCCGCCCTCACCTCCGTGGTCTGCTCGGCCCTGCTGCGCCCGGAGTTCCTGATCGAGGTCGTCCCCACGGCGGTGTTCCCGTGAGCGACGAGGTCAGCTACACCGCCCCGGAGGAGCTCGGCCGGGCCGCCATCCGCTACTTCGCCCAGGCGGTCGGCGACGACAACCCGCTCTACACCGACGAGGACTACGCCCGCGAGCACGGCTACGCCGGCGTGATCGCCCCGCCCACCCTCATCTGCGAGACCAACCAGTACACCGGCCTGCCCAGGGACGAGGACGGCTCCACCGCCCACCGCTGGCCGCTGGACCTGCCCGGCCGCCGCCAGGTCAGGGGCGGCAACAGCTACGAGTTCCACCAGCCGGTCCGGCCCGGCGACGTGATCACCGCGACCTGGCGGATCGAGCGGGTCGAGGAGAAGGCGGGCAAGGTCTTCGTCACCTCCCGCGCCACCTACACCAACCAGCACGGCGAGCTGCTGGCCGTCAACGAGGAGGTGCTGGTGTGGATCTGATCCCGCCGCTGGAGCGCCGCATCGAGCTCCCCGACATGATCGCCTACGCCGGGGCGACCTGGGACTGGCACCGGCTGCACTACGCCCCCGAAGGCCTCGACCGCCCGGTGGTGGACGGCCAGCTCTTCGGCGCCCTGCTGGCCGAACAGCTCCAGGACTGGCTCGGCCCCGGCCACCGCCTCACCCGCCTGCACTTCCGCTTCCGCAGCATGGTCTTCGCCGGGGAGACGGTCCGCTGCACCGGCCGGGTGCTCAGCCGCGCCGGCGGGGTGATCACCGTCGAGCAGCAGGTCGTGGTGGTCGGCGCCGGAGGCGAGCCGGGCCGCGTCGCGGTCGCCCCCGCCGGAGCCACGGTGGTGCCCGCATGACGGTCGCCATCGCCGGGGCCGCCGAGTCCGACCTGGGCGTGACCGGCCGCTCCATCATGGAGCTGCAGACCCAGGCGGTCACCGGCGCCCTGGCCGACGCCGGGCTCGGCCTCGCCGACGTGGACGGCCTGGCCACCGCCGGCGTCTCCCGCTTCTCGGCCACCCAGGTGGCCGACTACCTCGGCATCCGGCCCTCCTGGAGCGACTCCACCTTCGCCGGAGGCTCGGCGTTCGAGATGTACGTGGCCAGGGCCGCGCAGGCGATCGAGGCCGGGCAGTGCACGACCGTCCTGATCTCCTATGGCTCCGACCAGCGCAGCGCGCGCTCCCGCTCGCTGGCGGGGGTGCTGGAGCCGCACACGCCGGAGGCGGAGTTCGAGGCCCCGTACGGCCCGCTCTACCCGATCTCGTACTACGCGATGGCCGCCCAGCGCTACCTGCACGTCCACGGCGCGGGGCGGGAGGACCTGGCCGAGGTCGCCGTCGCCGCCCGCGAGTGGGCGCTGCTCAACCCCAGGGCCTACCGCCACGGCGCCGGGCCGCTGACCGTCGGGGACGTGCTCGGCTCGCCCATGGTCTCCTCGCCGCTGACGGTCGCCGACTGCTGCCTGGTCACCGACGGCGGCGGCGCGATCGTGCTGACCAGCCTCGAGCGCGCGCGCGACCTGCGCCGCCCGCCCGTCGTGGTGCTCGGGTACGGCGAGGCCACCACCCACACCGGCATGGCCACCGCCGACGACCTGCTGCGCCCCGGTTCGATCGAGTCGGGCCGCCGCGCCTTCGCCATGGCGGGGCTGCGGCCCCGCGACGTGGACGTGGCGCAGCTCTACGACTCCTTCACCATCACCGTCCTGCTCACCCTGGAGGCGCTGGGCTTCTGCGGCCCGGGGGAGGCGGGTGACCTCGTGCGCAGCCGGGCCCTGCCGTACAACACCAACGGAGGCGGGCTGTCCTACTGCCACCCCGGCATGTACGGCCTGCTGCTGCTGGTCGAAGCGGTCCGCCAGCTCCGCGGCGAGTGCGGCCCGCGCCAGGTCGCCGGGGCGGAGATCGCGCTGGCCCACGGCACGGGCGGCATCTTCTCCACCCACGCCACCGTCCTGCTGGGAGCCGACCGATGACCCCCTGGTGGGCGGCCGCCGGGGAGGGCCGGCTGCTCCTTCAGCGCTGCCGGGCCTGCGGCCACCTGCAGCACTACCCCCGCGCGCTCTGCACGGCCTGCGGCGGCACGGACCTCGGCTGGCAGGAGTCGGCCGGGCGCGGCGTGGTGGACTCCTTCACCGTCGTCCACCGCGCCCCCTCGCCCGGCCACCGGCCGCCGTACGTCGTGGCCCGCGTCCGCCTGGACGAGGGGCCGATCCTGCTGACCAACCTGGTCGGCGACGCCGGCTGGCACTGCGACCAGCGGGTCCGGCTGGCCTGGCGCGCCCTGGACGACGGCCGCCGCCTGCCCGTCTTCGAGAAGGAGTGAGATGGACTTCGAGCTGGACGACGATCAGCGCGCCTTCCGCGAGACGTTGCGCGCGTTCGTCGACAAGGAGATCGTCCCGGTCGCGGGCGAGTGGGAGCGCACCGGCCGCTACCCCACCGAGATCGTCGACAAGATGAAGCTGATGGGCCTGTTCGGGCTGACCGTGCCGGAGGAGTACGGCGGGCTGGGCGCGGACCTGGTCTCCTTCGCCCTGGTCTTCGAGGAGATCGCGCGCGGCTGGATGGGCGTGGCCGGCGTGCTCGGCTCGCACACGCTGTCGTGCCGGATGATCGCCCGGTACGGCACGCCCGAGCAGAAGGCGGCCTACCTGCCCGACCTGGCCACCGGCGCGCGCCGCAGCGGCATCGCCCTCACCGAGCCCGGCGCGGGCACCGACCTGCAGGGCATCACCACCACCGCCCGCCGCGACGGCGACCACTACGTCGTGCGCGGCACCAAGACGTGGATCACCAACGCGCGCCACGCCAGCCCCCTGCCCGTCCTGGTCAAGACCTCGGTCACCGAGCCCGCCCACCGGGGCATGTCCGTCCTGCTCGTCGAGGACGGCTTCACCGTCAGCCGGGACCTGCCCAAACTCGGCTACAAGGGCACCGAGACGTGCGAGGTCGTGCTGGACGACGTGCGCGTCCCGGTCGCGAACCTGCTCGGCGGCGTCGAAGGCCGGGGGCTGCAGCAGGTGCTGTCCGGGCTGGAGAGCGGCCGGATCAACGTCGCCGCACGCGCGGTCGGCATCGCCCAGGCCGCCTACGACGCGGCGCTTGCCTACTCGCGTGAGCGCACCGCCTTCGGCCGGCCGATCGCCGGCTTCCAGGCCATCCAGCTCAAGCTCGCCGACCTGGCCACCGAGATCCAGGCGGCCCGCCTGCTCACCTACTGGGCCGCCGCCCGCGCCGACGCCGGCGGCCGGGCCGACATGGAGGCGGGGATGGCCAAGTACTTCGCCTCCGAGACCGCGATCAGGGCGTCGCTGGAGGCGATGCGCATCCACGGCGGGTACGGCTACTCGCAGGAGTACGTCGTCGAGCGGCTCTACCGCGACGCGCCGCTCATGGCCATCGGCGAGGGCACCAACGACGTGCTGCGCACGGTCATCGCCCGCTCGCTGCTGTCGGGCAAGGGCAAGGTGGGCTGGTGAGGTCGGCCCTGTACGTCCCGGGGGACCAGCCGGCCAAGCTGGCCAAAGCGCTGGAACGCGGCGCCGACGCGCTGATCGTCGACCTGGAGGACGCGGTCGCGCCCGCGGCCAAGGCCCGGGCCCGCGCGGAGGTCGCGGACTGGCTGCGCGCGTTGCCCGCCGATCCCGGCTGCGAGATCTGGGTGCGGATCAACCCCGGCGAACCCGGGCACGCCGACCTGCGGGCCGTGGCATTGCCGACGGTCACGGGCGTGTGCGTGGCCAAGACCGAATCGGCCGCCGAGCTGGTCGCGCTCGCCGCGCTGCTGGACGACGCCCCCTGGATCGGGCTCTGCCCGCTCCTGGAGAGCGGGGCCGCCGTCCTGGCCGCCGCGGAGATCGCCCGGGCGCCCCGGGTGCGCAGGCTCCAGCTCGGCGAGGCCGACCTGCGGGCCGACCTGGGCATCGAGCCGGGACCGGACGAGCGCGAGCTGCTGTGGGCGCGCTCGCAGGTGGTCGCGGCCGGCGCCGCCGCCCGGATCGGCCCGCCGCTCGGGCCGGTCAGCCCCGACTTCCGCGACCTGGATCGCCTGCGGGCCTCGACCGAGGCGCTGCGGCGCCTGGGCTTCCGCGGCCGGGCCTGCATCCATCCGGCGCAGGTCGCGGTGGTCAACGAGGTCTTCACCCCGGCCGCCGAGGAGGTCGACCGGGCCCGCGCGCTGATCGCCCGCTTCGAGGCGGCGGAAGCGGGTGTGGTGCTGGACGAGGCGGGGCGGATGGTCGACGAGGCGGTCGTCCGCCAGGCTCGGCGGCTGTTGTCGTGATCGGTCTCGACGATGGCCTGCTCGACCGGGAGTACGTCCTGCCGGGCTCCACCGTCCCGGTCCGGCTGGCCCGGTTGCGCCTGGACGGCGACGGCGGGTCGGTGTCGCTGGTGCGTTTTCCGCCCGGCTGGACCAGGCCCGGGCGCGGGCACTACCTGGCCGGGGAGGAGTTCGTGGTGTTCGAGGGCGAGCTGCGGGTCTCCGGGGTCGGCTACCTGCCCGGCGACTGGGGCTGGCTGCCCGCCGGAGCGCCCAGGTTCGAGTCCGCCACCCCCCTCAGGGGCGTTGGCGCTGGCGTGCTTCGACGGGCCGCCCAGGTGGGTGGCGGGTGACGGCCCGTCGCCTGTGCCGCCGAGGCGGGTCCGGCTGGGGTCGGTCGCGGTTCCGCCCGGCGGGCTCGAACTGCTGGCGGGCACCGTCCTGCACGAGCGTCCGCCTGCCGTACCTGACGCTGACGTCGAGGTGCTCGCGCTGACGGAACGCCGGTGGGGGCTGCTGGAGGCCGGGCGGGAGCCGCCGTCCGGGCGGCTCCTGCTCCGGCGGCGCTGAGCCCGGTCGTCGTCCTCAGCGCGGGACGACGGTGAGGCGGGCCAGGCTCGCCACGCCGTCGCGGTCCGGCAGCCGCCCGGCGGCCTCGATCAGCGCCTCGACCTGATCCGGCGCCAGCGCGCGTCCGGCGTTGGCGCGGAACTTCAGGGCCTGCTCCGCCCGCGACAGCGGGTGCTCGGGGCCGCCTCGCGAGGAGTCCACCCGGTGCTCCAGCACCGAGCCGTCGGCCAGCCGTACCCGGAGCACGGCGGCGAACGAGCGCGGGAACAGCTCGGAGGCCCGCTCGTCGGCCACGCACCGCACCCGGGCCGCCAGCGCCAGCCGGGCCGGATCGAGCTCCACGAAGTCGTCGAGCGCGAGCCCGAGCCCGCCCCCGCCGAGCAGCGCGGCGGCGACGGTGTAGGGCCCGGAGAACTTGGCGTGGTACGGCGTGCGCGGCCGGATCTTCTCCTCGTACGGCTCGGCGATGGTGCGCAGCACCGGAGCGGCCACCCCCAGCTCGACCTCCTCGATCCCGGCCGGATCGAGCCCCCGCGCGCGCAGGGCCAGCGCGCAGTCGACGCCCGGATGGGTGAAGTGGTTGGACGGGTAGGGCTTGTAGACGGTGCGCAGCAGCTCCCACCGCTCACCCAGGCCCGACAGCAGCGCGCCGGCGTCGAAGCGCCCGTCGATCCAGGCCTGGAAGAAGCCGAAGCGGCCCTCCAGGACGGTCGGCGGCCCGGTCAGCCCTTCGGCGGCCAGGACGGCGGCCGACACCCCGGCGTGGGCGGCCCAGCCGCAGTGCGCCCGCTTGACGCTGCCGCCGGTGCGGTTGGCCTCGAGCAGGCCGGAGCCCATGCTCGCGGCGATGCCGGCGGCGTGGGCGAGGCCGCCGGCGTCCAGGCCGGAGACCAGCCCGGCGGCGACGGCCGCGCCGATCGTGCCGCAGATGGAGGTGGCGTGCTGCCCCTTGTCGAAGAAGAGCGAGTTGCGGGCCTCGGGCAGGTAGGAGGCCATGCCGAGGCGGTTGCACACCTCGATGCCCGCGGCGACGGCGGCGATCAGCGTGCTCCCGCTCGCGCCTGCGGCCTCGGCGGCGGCCAGGGCGGCGGGCACCACGGGGGCGCTGGGGTGCAGGACGGAGGGCAGGTGGGTGTCGTCGAAGTCGAGGGCGTGGGCGAGGGTGCCGTTGACCAGGGCGGCCGAGGGGGCGGGCAGCCGGTCGCCGCTGCCGATCGCGGTCGCCTCCGGGCTGCCGCCCCACCGCCGGACGGCGCGCAGGACCGCCGGGGCGGCCCCCTGGCCGGGCCCGCCGGATTCGGCGTCGGGTGCGGCGTCGGGTTCGGCGTAGGCGGCCAGGCAGTTGCCCAGGACGTCGAGGATCCGGCCGATCACGTCGTCGTGCACCTCGGCGGGCACGCCGGCGTCCCGGCAGCCGGCGGCGAAGGCGGCCAGGCGCTGCACGTGCGTCGTCATGCCGGGCTCACGAAGGCGAGCGGGCGGGCGGGCGCGCCGGTGGCGCCGACGATCGGGAGCGGGGCCAGGACGAGCAGGAACTCGCGGGCGCCGCTGTCGAGCAGCTCGGCCAGGCGCATCGTCTCGACGATGTGGACGCCGGACTCCACCAGCAGGATCCGGTGCACGGGGAGGGTGGCGTGGCCGCGGCCGGGCGCGATGTGCTCGAAGGCGATGCTCTCGCCGCCGACCAGGCGCGGCGCGCGCTCGGCCAGCCAGCGGCCCGCCCGCTCGCCCGGTCCTGGCACGCCGTCCCGGTGCCCGACGAAGGCCGGCCCGTCCGCCCACAGCCGGGACCAGCCGGTGCCGATCAGGACGGCGTCGCCGGCGCGGATCTCCAGCCCGGCGGCGGCCCGTTCCAGGTCATCGGGGGTGATCTCGTAGCCGGCGGGCAGGACCGCCACCCCGTGCGCCGCGGCCACGTCCAGGAGCACGCAGCGCCCGGCGTAGGGCTCGAACTCGTCGATGCCGAGCGAGCCGAACCCCTCGTGCGAGGTGAGCTCGGCGGCCGGCCGCCCGCCGTGCAGCAGCCCGTCCTGGCTGACGTGGGCCGGCGCGTCCACGTGGGTGCCGACGTGGCCGCCGGTGACGATCACCTCGTTGGCCGCCGAGCCGCCGTCGGGGCGGACCAGGTCGCCGTGCCGCCGTTCGAGCGCCATGCGGAAGGGCGGATGGTTCGGCGACTGCGGCATGCCCTTGCGCATGGGCTGTGCCAGATCGAACATCCTGGCCGCCGCCACGGCCCTCCACAGGGTCATCGGAGCGTTCCGTTCTGCACCGCACAACTCCCAGAGCCAGTGTTCCAATTTACGGAATGGTGTTCCAAACTGTACCCATGGTGGGCGAGCCGGTCCATCAGAAGGAAACAATGTCACCGGATGGGAAACCTCGATGCTCTATCTGGTCTACCGGATGCGACTGTCGCCGCGGGCGCGCAGGGACATGAAGGCGTTCTGGGCCTGGCTGGAGGAGCGCGAACGCTGGTTCTACCGCGACCTGCCCATGGTCAGGGAGGTGCGCTGGTACTACAGCGTGGTCGGCGAGGTCTACACGCTGGAGAACTGGGCCGCCTTCGAGGACGAGGCGGCGTGGGGCGCCTACCGGGCCGCCCTGGCCACGCTGAAGGCCGACACCTCGTGGGAGTCCGAGCGCGTCACGCAGGAGGAGTGGTGGGATTTCCTCGACACGAGGATCATGACCGACCCGCCGGTCGCCGCCGGATTCCGGCGCGAGTGACGGGACCCACGAGCCTGAGGAGCCACCACCATGCCTGCCAGAGTGCCCGCCAGAGGGCCCACCGGCGTGCCCGCCGGCGCGTCTGAACGCGCCGCCACCGAGGTCGGCAGCCAGACCGTCGCCACCGTCGAGCGAGCCGCCGACGTCCTCGTCCTGTTCGCCGAGTCCGGCGCCCTCACCCTCGGCGTGACGGAGATCGCCGAGAGCCTGGGCATGTCCAAGGCGGCCGTCCACCGGGTCCTGGCCTCGCTGCGCACCAGGGGACTGGTCGAACTCGACGAGGAGAGCAGGCGCTACTCGCTGGGGCTGACCGCGATGCGGCTGGGCCTGGCCTACCTCGACCGGATCGACGTGCGGCGCCTGGCCGCCCCCGAGCTCGTCGAGCTGAGCCGGCGCACCCAGGAGACGGCGACGCTGTCCATCCGCACGGGCGGCAGCAGCCGGGTCTACCTCGACCAGGTGACACCGGAGCGCGAGGTGATCATGTCGGTCTCGCTCGGCGTGCCGTACCCCCTGCACGCCGGCGGGTCGTCCAAGGCGTTCCTGGCGTTCCTGACCGACGCCGAGATCGCCGACTACCTGGAGCAGCCGCTCACCCGGCTGACCCCCTCGACCGTCACCGACCCCGACCGGCTGCGCACCGAACTGGCGCTCATCCGGCGCCGCGGTTACGCCATGTCCATCTCGGAACGGCAGAGCGGAGCCGCCTCCGTCGCCGCCCCGATCCTCGACCACCACGGCCGGCCCGCCGCGGTCGTCAGCGTCTGCGGCCCGGCGGAACGCTTCGTCGGCGAGGCCGACGCCTGCGCCGCCGCGCTCCTCGAAGCCGCCGACCGGCTCTCCGCCCAGCTCGGCCATCGAAAGGAATCCCCTGATGCACCGCTACGACCTGCTCGTCAAGGGCGGGCTGATCGTCCTTCCCTTTCACGGTGAGATCCGCGCGGACCTGGCCGTCTCCGGCGGCCGGGTCGCCGCCCTCGCCTCGGAGATCGGCACGGCCGAGGCCGCCGAGGTCATCGACGCCACGGGCAAGATCGTGCTGCCGGGCGCCGTCGACGCGCACTTCCACATCGGCATCTACCGGGACATGGCGCTGGACGCCTTCGAGGAGACCCGCTCCTCCCTCGTCGGCGGGGCGACGACCGTCCTGTCCTACTTCCGCACCGGGCAGCACTACCTCGACCGGACCGGGCCCTACAAGCAGATCTTCCCCGAGGTGCTGGAGGCGGTGGCCGGGCGGTGCTTCACCGACTACGGCTTCCACCTGGCGCCGATGACGGTCGAGCAGATCGGCGAGATCCCGCAGCTCGTCGAGGAGCACGGGATCACCTCCTACAAGTACTACATGTTCTACAAGGGCTTCGACCTGGCCGCCAACAGCCGGGACGCCCAGGCGTTCACGATGGGCGACGAGTACGACCTCGGCCACCTCTTCCTGATCATGGAGCAGCTCGCCGCGGTGCAGGCCGCCCGTCCGGACGTCCGCCTGTCGCTCTCCCTGCACTGCGAGCAGTCGGAGCTGATGCGGGTCTTCATCGACCGGGTCCGGCGCAGCGGCGCCCCGCAGAACCTGCGGGCCTACAGCGAGGCCCGGCCGCCGCTGACCGAGCGCGTCGCGATCGCCGAGGCGACCACGCTGGCCGGCCACACCGGCACGAACCTCAACCTGCTGCACCTGTCGAGCGCCGACGCCCTGGCGGCCGCGGCCACCGCCCGGGACCTCCACCGGCACGTGGACATGCGCTTCGAGACCACCCTGCACCACCTGTGCCTGGACCACGACGAGCTCGACGCCCGCGGCGGGCTCGGCGGCAAGGTCAACCCGCCCATCCGCACCCGCGAGCACAACGAGGCGCTCTGGCGGGGCGTGCGGGACGGCGTGGTGAGCTGGGTGGCCTCCGACCACGCCTGCTGCATGGAGGAGCACAAGGGCGACCTGCTCTGGCCGGCCCGGCCCGGCTTCGGCGGCACCGCCCTGCTCTATCCCGTGCTGGTCTCCGAGGGACATCTCAAGCGCGGCATCCCGTTGACCAGGATCGCCGAGATCGCCTCGGCCAACCCGGCCAAGGCCTACAACCTGTGGGGCCGCAAGGGCAGCCTCGCGGTCGGCTTCGACGCCGACCTCACCGTGGTCGACCCGGAGCTGACCCGGACGGTCACGACCGATCTGCTGCTGTCGGCGCAGGACCACTGCCCCTTCGAGGGCGCCGTCGTGACCGGCTGGCCGGTGGCCACCGTGGTCGGCGGCCGGGTCGCCTACCGGGACGGCGAGGTGGTCGGCTCGCCGGGCGGCGCCTATCTTCCGCGCTCGTGACACGTCCGGCCCGTTGACCCGCGCCCCGGCCGCCTTCGGGTGAGATGCGTGCCGCCGGGGCGCCGGGCATTCCGCCGGTGGGCTACATGCCGTCGCCGTCCCACCGGCCGCGCGAACGGCTCCGGACCGGGATGCTGGAGACGACCGGCGCGGGGATCGGGTCCCCGGGCTTCCACGCCCTGCCCTGCCCCCAGTTGTGCGCGTTGGCGTCGGTGCGCTCGTCGGGGTGCTCCAAGGTGCTCGGGTCGGCACCCCAGTCGTGCCCGTGCCCGTGCCCGTGCCCGTGCTCATGGTCATGGTCGTGCCCGTGCTCGTGGTCGTGGTCGCGGCCGCCTTGGAGGCGGGCGGCGTCCATGGCCTTGGCGATGGCGAGGAGGCTCTTGTCCGTGCCCAGGCCGTGCTGCACGTACTCGGCGTCCGGCCGGCCCTGCTCGTGCTGGAAGCGCCAGGCGGCGGCCAGGTCGGCCAGATCGCGCTCGCTGCGCCGGGTCGGCCGGGCGGCCAGGTCGTGCGAGGACTGCGACCAGCGCATCCGCCCGCCCCGCGGCCCGTAGTTGACCGCTTCGCCGCCCCAGCGGACCCACTCGTTCTGCGTGTACCAGTTGTGCAGCTCGCCGTCGGAGCGCAGCAGCCAGGTGGCGCCGCCCTCCATGGTGGTGAAGTGGCCGTGCTTGACCCGGGCCGGGCGGAAGAAGTAGGTGCCCAGGTCGAGCGTGCCGAAGTTGTACTCCATGTGCCCCTGGACCGTGTAGGCCTCCTCGTAGCAGGGGTGGTGGGCCAGGCGGTGGTCGGCCCAGCCCTCCTGGGCGTGCACGAGGCGGGTGTAGAAGCCGGTCACCGGGTCCACGTGCAGGTATTTGATGAACAGGCCCGGCATGGGTCCGGGGTTGGGCACGGCGTCCCACCGCATGGCCTCGCTGTCGATGACGATGACCTCGTCGCGGGCGCTGTCCCAGCGCGTGGCCCCGAGGTCGAACCCGGCGTCGCCGTACTCGCGGTAGTGCAGGATCCGGGTGCCCTCGGCGAAGGTGACGGCCTCGGTGGGCACCCCCTTCGGCGCGTGCACGTAGCCGCCCTTGCCGAGGCGGCGACCGCCGTAGGTCATCGAGCCTTCGAGCACGTAGTACTCGGTGTCGGCGTGGTGCACGCCGGGCCCGCGGCCCCAGCCGGTGTGGAAGTCGATCCGCAGCGAGGAGGAGCCGTCCTCCTCGTCCACCGACAACCGGCGCTCGCTGGCGCGGCCCTCGCCGCCGACGAGCTCGGCGCCGTGCCAGACGTAGTCGTCTTCCTGGATCAGCTCAACGTGGGGGCGCATAGCTCTCCTTCAGGGTGCGCTTGAGGATCTTGCCCGCGGCGTTGCGGGGGAGCGCGCTGACGAACTCCACGCGCCGGGGCAGCTTGGGGCCGGAAAGGCTGGTACGGCAGTGCGCGTCGAGGGCGCCGGGCGGCACGGAGGCGCCGGGGAGGGTGACGACGAAGGCGGCCACCGTCTCGCCCCACCGCTCGTCCGGCAGGCCGACGACGGCCACCTCGGCGACGCCGGGGAAGGCGGCGATGACGTCCTCCACCTCGCGCGGCGCGATGTTCACCCCGCCCGAGATGATCATGTCCTTCTTGCGGTCGACGACGGAGATGTAGCCCTCCTCGTCCCGCACGACGATGTCGCCGCTGGTGAGGTAGCCGTCGCCGGTGACGCAGGCGGCGGTGGCCGCCGGGTCGTCCAGGTAGCCGTTCATCAGGTACGGCGAGCGGCTGAACAGCTCGCCGCGCTCGCCCGGCCCGACGGCGTGGCCGTCGTCGTCCACGACGCGCACCTCGGTCATGAACCACGGCCGGCCCACCGAACCGATCTTGCGGCGGGCGTCGGCCGGCCGGCAGTTGGCGACGATCCCCGCCTCGGTCGAGCCGTACAGCTCGTGCACGCCGACGCCGGGGAAGGCGTCCAGCACCCACTCCTTGAGCGGGCCGGGCAGCGCGGCGGCGTTGAAGTAGAGCGTGTCCAGCGAGGACAGGTCGTGCTTGCGCAGCGCCGCCTCGCCGAGCGCCCGGATCGCGTGGGCGTGCGTGGGGACCAGGAAGACCGACTGGGCGCGTTCGCGCTCGATCATGGCGAGCAGCCGCTCGGGGTCCCAGGAGCGGAGCATCGCCACCGTCCCGCCGGTGAAGACGGGCGCGTAGCCGAAGGCGAAGCCGGCGCCGTGGTACATCGGCGCGACCGCGATGGTGCGCCGCCCGAGGCCCAGGCCCCACTCCAGGGCCGCGGCGTAGAAGGTCAGCGCCCTGGAGCGGTGGCTGATCACCACGCCCTTGGGGCTGCCGGTGGTGCCGGAGGTGTAGGCGACGCAGAACGGGTCGCGCTCGTCGACGGGGATCCGGGGGCCGGTGCCGGAGACGGTGGAGAGCATCGCGTCGTAGGAGGGGCCGAGCCCCGTCCCGCCGATCGACAGCACGGTCCCGGGCGCGCAGGACGCGGCGACCGAGCTCAGCGCGTGATCCAGGATCAGCGCCCGGCTGCCCGAGTGCCCCATGACGTAGGCCGCCTCGGCGGCGGTGAGGCGGGGCGCGATCGGTACCATGACCAGCCCCGCCTCGGCGATGCCGCAGGCGATCTCGGGGTACTCCATGCGGTTGCCGAGCAGGACCGCGACCCGCTCACCCGGCCGCAGGCCGGCGCGGAGCAGGACGTTGGCCAGCCGTCCGGAGCGGTCGCGCAGCCCTCGGTAGCTCAGTTTCCGCTCGCCGTCGACCACGGCGATCGCGTCAGGGGTGGCGGCGCCGAACTCGCGCACGCCGCCGGCGATGGACAGCGAGGCGCCTCGGGGGAGGGGCATCGGAACACCTCTTGTTCCACTGTGTGAAACGGCATTTCAAAAATGATGTCGCGTGGTCCCGCCGCCCGTCAATGGAAAGTCTGACGTTTTCGCCTAGGATGCTCGGGTGCCCATTCCCGCCTATCACCGGCTCGCGACGAGCCTCAGGGAGCGCATCCTCGCCGGGGAGTTCCGCCCCGGCGACCGCCTGCCCGTCGAGCCCGAGCTGTCGGCCGGCTACGGCGTCAGCCGCAGCACCGTCCGCGAAGCCCTGAGGTTGCTGGCCAGCCAGAATCTCATCGCGACGCTGCGCGGCGTGAGCGGCGGCAGCTTCGTGGTGACGCCGCGCCCCGACCAGATCGGCGACTACCTGCACACCAGCTTCAACCTGCTGGCCGCCGACACCCGGATCACCGTGGACCAGTTGCTGGAGATCCGCGCGCTGCTGGAGGTGCCCGCGGCCGGGCTGGCCGCGCTACGGCGCAGCCCGGCCGACCTCGCCGAGCTGCGCGCCGCGCTCTTCGATCCGGCGACGCTGCCGGTCGAGGAGATGCACGAGCCGAACAAGCGCTTCCACACGCTGCTGCTGCGCTCGTCCGGCAATCCGGTGCTCGAGGTCGTCGCCCAGCCGGTCTTCCGGGTGCTCGACGAGCGGTTCCTGCGCGAGCGGGCGCCCGGCCGGTTCTGGCACGAGGTCGACCGGGACCACCGCGAGATCCTGGCCTTCGTCGAGGCCGGCGACGAGCGGGGCGCGAGCGAGGCCGCCGGTGCGCACCTGGAGCATCTGCGCTCCACCTACCTGGCCATCGACCGGGCGAGCTGAGCGACCACGTCCGGCTCGTCCCAGACCTCCCCGTACTTGGCCTGGATGTCGAAGAGGCCGGCCTCGTGCGGACCCGCGTCGCGGTCGCCGACGGCCTGCCGTACCACGATCGGCACGAAGCCGTGCTGGATCGCGTCCACGGCCGTCGCCCGGACGCAACCGCTGGTGGAGACCCCGGCCAGCACCACCGTGTCCACCCGCAGGGCGTGCAGGGTGGAGGCCAGCGTGGTGCCGAAGAAGGAGCTGGCGTACTGCTTGACGATCACCAGCTCGCCCTGTGCGGGCGCCACCTCCGGCATGAGCCGGCCGAGGGGCCCGTCGCCGACCAGGTGGCGCAGCGGCGCCACCTTGCGGAAGAACAGCCCGCCGTCCAGGCCGTCCGCGCCGAAGGACACCCGCGTGTGCAGGACGGGTACGGCTGCCGCCCGCGCGGCGGCCAGCACCCGCGAGGCCGACTCCAGGCAGGCGCGGGAGCCGATGAACAGCTCCTCGCCCGGCTCGAAGTAGGCCCGCATGAGGTCGACCAGGAGCAGCGCCGGACGCTCACCGAAGGGCAGCGAGCGGCCGTACACCTCCTCGTGGGGCCGGATCACCGTGACACCGGGAAGGGCGAGGCGGCCGGTCCGTTCTGCGCGCGGAGGAGCCGATGGAGCATGGGGGAGTCCTTTCAGATGACCCTGGCGGACCTCAGGGCGGCCAGTTCCGCTGCGGAGAGGCCCAGCAGGCCGCCGTAGACCTCGTCGTTGTGCTGCCCGAGCGCGGGACCGGCGCTGCGCACCCGCCCCGGGGTGTCCGACAGCCTGGGCGCCACGTTCTGCATGGCCAGCTCGCCGAAGTCCGGGTGCGGGACCCGGACGATGGCCTCCCGGGCGGCGAAGTGCGGGTCGGCGAACATGTCCTTCGCGGTGTAGATGCGTCCGGCGGGCACGCCGCTGTCGTTCAGCGTGCGCAGCAGCTCATCAGCCGGCCGGCCGGCGGTCCAGGCGGCGATGATCTCGTCGAGCTCGGCCATGTGCTCGCCGCGCGAGCTGTGGGTGGCGTACCGGGGGTCCTTCGCGAGCTCGGGGGCCCGCATCGCGGCGGTCAGGCGCTGGAAGACGCTGTCCTGGTTGGCCGCGATGAGGATCTCCTCGCCGTCCTGGGTGGGGTAGACGTTGCTCGGCGAGACGTTGGGCAGCACAGGACCGGTGCGTTCGCGCTGGTAGGAGGCCTGCTGCCACTCGGGCAGCAGCGACTCCATCATGGCCAGGACGGCCTCGTAGATCGCCGAGTCGACCACCTGGCCCCGGCCGCTGCGCTCGCGCTGGTGCAGGGCGACGAGGGTGCCGACGCAGGCGTGGGTGGCGGCCAGCGAGTCGCCCAGGGAGATGCCGGTGCGCGACGGCGGCCGGTCGGGATCGCCGGTGACGTGGCGCAGGCCGCCCATCGCCTCGCCGATCGACCCGTAGCCCGCCCGGGGGGCGTAGGGGCCGCTCTGGCCGAAGCCGGTGACCCGCGTGATCACCAGCCGCGGGTTGATCTCGTGCAGGTCCGCCGGCGCCAGGCCCCAGCGCTCCAGCGTTCCGGGCCGGAAGTTCTCCAGGAGCACGTCCGACTCGGCCACCAGCCGCCGGACGAGGTCCTGGCCCTCGGCGGTGCGCAGGTCGCAGGTGACCGACTTCTTGTTGCGCGCCACCACCGGCCACCACAGGGACTTGCCGTACGGCTTCTCCCTGCCCCACTGCCGCATCGGGTCGCCCGCGGCCGGGTCCTCGACCTTGATGACCTCGGCGCCGAAGTCGCCGAGCAACTGGCCGCAGAACGGCCCGGCCAGCAGTTGTCCGAGCTCGACGACGCGGAGGTCGTCCAGGGGGAGCGGGCTCATGTCTGCTTCCTCGGTTTCCTCGGTCCGAGCAGCGACGCGCGCGCGGAGAACAGGTGGGCGCGCATGACCGCCTCGGCCCAGTCCGGATCTCCGGCGCGAACGGCCGCCGCGACCTCGATGTGGTGGTTGACGCTGCGCCGCATGGCTTCGGCGTCGAAGCTGGAGTAGGTGCGCAGCAGGACGGGCGAATGGATCAGGGAGCTGATCGACTGGGCGAGGACCGTGCTGCCGCCGAGCCGTACCAGACCCTGGTGGAACTCGGCGTTGAGCCGGTAGACCAGGTCCAGCTCGTCCCGCTCCGCGTGCTCCTTCACCGCGACGGCGACCTCGTGCAGCCGCTCCGCTTCCTCGGCGGAGGCCGTGGCCGCCGCCTGCCGGGCGGCCAGGCCCTCGATCCGCGCCCGCAGCTCGAAGACGGTCTCCAGATCCTCGGCCGGGTACTCCACCACCCGGGCGCCGCGGTTGGCCACGATCTCGACCAGGCCCTCGGACTGCAGGCGCCGCAGAGCCTCGCGCACGGGGGTGCGGCTGACCCCCAGCGACTCGGCGAGCTCGACCTCTCCGAGCCGGTCCCCGGGGGTGTAGTGGCCGTCAAGGATCAGGTTCC
This sequence comes from Nonomuraea sp. NPDC050328, assembly GCF_044459405.1. Classification (NCBI taxonomy): domain Bacteria; kingdom Bacillati; phylum Actinomycetota; class Actinomycetes; order Streptosporangiales; family Streptosporangiaceae; genus Nonomuraea; species Nonomuraea sp. NPDC050328. Next base: position 131,445 of record NZ_JBITIW010000011.1, read on the forward strand.
TGAGATCGTCGACGATCGACATGTGTACATTCCTCCGATCGGAATGGCACCATGATGGAGAAATGGCGGCGGCTGGGCAAGGGGTTGTATGCAATCCATCGACTTGGAGATCGTCGAGGTCGGCCCGCGCGACGGTCTGCAGAACGAGAGGGTGATCGTCCCCACCGCGGCGAAGGTCGCCTACATCGAGGCGCTGGTCGCCGCCGGGCTGCGGCGGATCGAGGCGGTGAGCTTCGTCCATCCGCGCCTGGTGCCGGCCATGGCCGACGCGGAGCAGGTGATGGCGCGCGTGCCGCGCGTGCCCGGCGTGCGCTACGCGGGCCTGGTGCTGAACGAGCGCGGCCTGGAGCGCGCGCTGGGGGCGGGAGTCGACGAGGTCAACGTGGTCGTGGTCGCCACCGAGACCTTCTCGCGGCGCAACCAGGGCATGTCCGTGGACGAGGCGGTCCGGGGCTTCGGCACGATCGCCGGGCGGGCACGCGGGGCCGGGCTCGGGGTGACGCTCACCGTGGCGGCGAGCTTCGGCTGCCCGTTCGAGGGCGAGGTGAGCCCGGCGTGGGTCGCCGAGCTCGTCCGGCGGTGCCCGGGCGCGCAGGAGGTCGCGCTGGCCGACACGATCGGCGTCGGCGTGCCCGCCGACGTGCGCCGGCTGGCCGCCGCGGTCGGCGAGGCGACCACCGCGCCGCTGCGCTTCCACTTCCACAACACCCGCAACACCGGCTACGCCAACGCGCTCGCCGCGCTGGAGGCGGGCGCCGCGGCTCTGGACGCCAGCGCGGGCGGCATCGGCGGCTGCCCCTTCGCCCCCGCCGCGACCGGCAACATCGCCACCGAGGACCTGCTCTACCTGCTGCACCGCTCCGGCCTGCGCACCGGCGTCGACCTGCCCGCGACCCTCGCCGCCGCGGCTCTCATCGAACGGCGCCTCGGCGCCGCGGTCCCGGCGCAGCTCGGCCGTGCCGGGACGTGGCCGGTGAGCCCGGGGACCTGAACCCGCTAGCTTGTCCTGATGGCCGAACGCAAGCACGGACGCCCCGCGCCGCCCACCGAGACGACGATCATCTCCGCCGACTGGGACGGCCGTACGGTCACCGGCGAGCGTCACACGCGGGTGCTGTTCCGCGACGTGGACATGACCGAGCTGGTCAACCACCGCTCGGTCTTCGAGGAGTGCACCTTCAGCAACGTGCGCTTCAACGTCTCCACGCACGAGGACGCCGCCTTCATCAACTGCACCTTCCGCCGCTGCTCCTTCTTCGAGGCCGCCTTCATCGGCTGCAAGCTGACCGGCAGCATGTTCGACGGCTGCAGTTTCGGCCTGCTGAAGGCCGAGGGCGGCGACTGGTCCTACGTCGGCCTGCCCGGTGCCGACCTGCGGGGCAGTACCTTCTCGGAGGTACGGCTGCGCGAAGCCGACCTGACCGGGGCCCGTCTGGCAGGTGCCCAGGTGCGGCGCTGTGACCTGTCGGGGGCCTGGCTGCACAGCGCCGACCTGTCCGGGTGCGACCTGCGCGGCAGTGACCTGAGCGCGCTCGACCCGCAGGTGACCACGGTCAAGGGTGCGATCATCGACTCGGTCCAGGCCACGACGGTGGCCACGGCCCTCGGCTTCGACGTGCAGTGGTGAACTGACAGATCTACAATGTAAAGGCGCGGGGCTGTTCAGGTTCCACGGAAGAGACGAAAGGGAAGAGCACCGGCGTGACCTTCCTCGGAACGATCAGGATCACGGGAGCACCCGCCCTGGCGGAGCTGACGGCCGCTCTCGAAGCGGCGGCCGAATCCGGCTGGGAGGCGCCCGGTGGCGTCATCCGCATCCGTGACCACCGCGTGCTCGGCCACCCGGCCGGCGCGACGGTTGAGCTGGTTCTCGCCGGCCAGCACCTGGAACTGGATCAGGCCGCAGTCGCCCTGGCCGCCCTGGGCCGTCATCTGCTTTCCCAGAGCCCCGGCCTGCTGGCGTGCACGATCAGCGCCTTGGAGATCACCACCCACGCCGGCATCGGACGGCCACGCCGCTCCGTGCCCTCCCTCCTGGACGAGGAACTCCTCGCCCTGTCAGCCCAGTACCTGCTCGCCGCGGCGGCGCACTCCCTGCGAAGGCGCGCCGCGACCCCCGCCGTCACCGCGGACGACGTGGTCGCAGCAGCGACCGACCACCCCTGGGCCCGGGAGCTGACCGCAGCGCTGGGCCCGCTGCTGATCAGCGCCGCCCGCCTGGAGGCCACGACCCAGGCCCGGGCGAACCTGACAGCCGGAGGCGGCGACACGGCCCTGGCCGAGGAACTCCTGCGCCGAGCCCGCGCGACAGCAGTCACCCACGCTGCCGAGGACTCCGCCGCGCAAGGCCGCCGCCTCGTCGAAGACTTCGTCCGCGACCACGACCTCCGATGGAACCCCGACGTCCCGCCTTCCGGACCGGACGAGCTGCTGTGGCCGGGGATCCGGGCCCTGGCCACGCTGACCTCCTCCCTCTCGGGAGCCGCCAGCCCGTGGACGCTCCTCACCCGCTTGACCGACGACGAACTCGTCAGCGAGCTGGCCGAGAGGGAGGCCGAGCGGGTCGAGATGTCCCTCGACGGCGAAGGGGAAGAAGTGGCCGGCGCCGCGCTCGCCCACGCCGCCGTCTGGCTGGCCATCCAGCGTCCGGACCTGCTGGACACCTCCGAAGGCGAACGCCTCGTGTCCGGCCTCGCCGAGGACGTCGCCCCCTTCCACCACCTCGCCTACTCAGCGCTGCTCATGGCGGGCGCCGCCCCCGTCACCGCCGCCATCGAGGCCACCGACGCCCAGACGACCTTCAAGGAGGTCACACAAGCCCTCGGCCAGGAGCAGCCGGACGGTGACGCTTACAACGCCCTGCACCACGCACTGGAGACCGTCCTGCAGCTGGGGGAGGACCTGCCCGCCCGGTTGCGCCAGCTCTTGACGATCATCACCCTGTCAGCGGACCTCACCGCCACCGAGCTCAACCCGCGCCGTGGCCAGGGCGGCTACGTCTCCTCACCCGCCGAACTCGCCGCCGCACTGCTGCGGCACCCTTCCGAGTACGCCGCCCTCATCCTGTTCGACGGGTTGAGCTCCGACGCCCGCCTACGCCTCCACGCCCTGGCCACCATCGCCGCCTTGGACCCGTCCGCCGCCGGGTCGATGGCCGCCGCCCTTCCCGACCTGACCGGCGACGCCCCGCACACCGAGCCGACCGCCCGCGCCCGCCGCTGGGTCGAAACGGCCCTGCTCACCTGGGACGGCCCCCTTCCCGACCTCGACGACGCCCCCGACGCAGGGGTGATCCTGAACGCCGTATCCGCCGGCACCGCCGTACCCACCGACTGGCCTCTGCGCCGCGTGGTCGCCGCCTCCGCCCAGGCCGCCGCCCTCCTCGCCCACGCCGCAGGCCGAACCGATCTCCTGCGCGAGATCTTCACAGCTACCTGAGCAGCGAACCGGTCATCCGCCTCGACCGACTCTCGCCTGCGCCTGCGCCGCCACGTCGGGGTCAGGATCGTCAAGGAGAAAACGCGCAATGACCGGGGGCGTCGTGGGCCAGGTGGCCAGCCACCATCGCACATTGACCGATCGATCATGGGCAAGGCGCTCCATGGCGTCATGAGGGAGCCGCCCCGACTGCACCGCGGCCGCACGGACGGCTGCGAGCCTGTCGTCGGCCAGCAGGCGAAGGTGCGCTGGTGTGGCGCGCACGTTCTGGGCCGCGCCGACGCGAACCTCGGGCTCGGGGGCGGCTATCAGCGCGGCGAGGAGGTCCGCGTCGTCGGTGTACGCGGCCAGTCCCGCACGGACGGCCGGAGCAGGGTCGGCGGCGAGGGTCGCACTCGTCTCCCGATCCAGTCCGCTGCGCTCGGCGAGCAGCCGACGCAGCACGTCATCTGCGGATCGGCAGATGGCTCGGCGGACCTCGACGCCGGCGCCCGGATGGTCGGGGAGCGACCACCGGACCGACCAGTGAGGGTCGTCCACCAGGGTGAGCAGCGCGTCAGGCGGGCAGGCCGGGTTCTCGGCAAGCGTCTGGCGCGTCTTCAGGTCCGGGTCCCGGGCCAGTTCACGCAGCAGCTCGGCCGGTGCGTCGGTTCGAGCGGCCAGGGCGCGCCTGACCGCGCGGGACGGATCTGCCGTCATGGTGTGAAGGATCTCCGGGGGAGTGGCGGGGTCGCTCGCCACGGTCACCCGGACACCCACCCGCTTGGCGCGGGCGCGGGCGGCCAGGTGAGCCGCTTCCGTGCTGCCGTTGGTTTCGGAGGTCTCTGGTTCTTGCTGCACGTGCCGGTCCTTTGTCGATCGGGTGCCTGGCTTCTTCGGCGGAAGGGCTCCCGACACTCGGTCGGTGGAGACTACTGGTCTGGCAACGCCGGGTGCCCGGCGGGCGTCCTACCCGGAGAGGTGAGGCGGCCGGGGCTGAGGGTAGCGTCGCACCCGCGCCGAGAAGGGCTGGTCAGGACCTGCGCGAAGAGGGGGCCGAGGTGAGGACGCATGGCGGAACCGTACGGACAGCGGGCCGGGCCGCGTCCGCCGGAGCCGCTTGCCGATCAAGGCCGGATCACTATTCTTGGGCGGTCGATGAAGCGGACGGCAGTGGGAATGGTGGCGTGACGACGTTGGACGCTGATGCTCAGATCACGGACCTGGGACTGAACGAACACGCCTGCCTCACCTTCGGTGAACCGGAGGAACTGCTGGACCTCACCGCCGCCTACGTCCGCGACGGCCTGTCCGAGGGCTTGCGGGTGGTGTGGTTGAGCGAGGCGCCGCAGGACGCCACGATCGCTCTCAAACTGCGCGGCGTCTCGATGCATCCGGCCGGCCGGATGGACGTCGGCGCCTGCCAGGACGAGTTGCTGACCGGGCAGGCCTTCGCGCTCGAGCAGGCGACGAGCTGGCTGCACCGCCAGATCGAGCAGGCGGAGCGGGACGGGTGCGCGGGCTTGCGGGTGGCCCTGGACATGAGCTGGGCCCTGCGGCCGATCAGCGGCATCGAGCAGTTGCCCGCCTTCGAGCGGGAGATCGCCGCCGTGCTGGCCGGCACGACCGCCTCGGTGTTGTGCCAGTACGATCGGGAACGGTTCGACCCGGTGACGCTCGCCTCGGTGTCGGCCTTTCACACTCGCTCGGTGGCCGCGGCGACCTACCACCACGACCCGTTGCTGCGGATCTGCCGGCAGTACGCGCCGCCGGGCATCCGCCTGGCCGGGCAGATCGACAAGACGGCCGAGGACGCGCTGGCCCTGGCGCTGGCCGAGGCCATTCGCGCGGAGGGTGAGGTGACCGTCAACATGGCCGAGCTCTCCTTCATCGACCTGGCCTGCACCCGCATGATCCTCGACGCGGCGCGCAGCCTCGCCCCCACCCGGAAGGTCGTCATCCGTGGCCAAGCCGCCATCCTGGCCCGTTTCGTCCTCCTCGGCGCCGCTACGGTGCCGGGTCTCGATCTGGTGACCGTCCATGACCGGTAACGAGCCCATCGACGTTCCGCGCGCCCGGGAGCACGGCCCCGGCGATCCGCTGCCGGGCGGCCGGCTCCTGGTCGATCAGCCCTTCGACCGCGGCACGCTGTACGCGATGCGGGCCACCTTGGAAGCACATCTCGCCCACGCCGGGCTGCCTGAGGGTCGCGTGGCGGACGTGGTCATCACGATGCACGAGCTGGCCACCAACGCCGTGCTGCACGGGGCCGGCTCCGGACGGCTCCGGATCTGGCGGACGGACGGAGCCCTGCACTGCGAGGTGCACGACGCGGGCCGTCCCAAGCCCGCCGGACCGGCCGAGGCCTGGCCCTTCGAGCACGGGCACGGGCTGTGGATCGCCCGGTACCTGGCCACGCACCTCGACGTGCGGACCGGGCCGGGGGGTTCGACCGTGACGGTCGTCTTCCCTCTACCCGAGCGTGACCACCGCCTGCCGTTCAGCCTGAGCCGCCGCCGGCTCGGCGGCCACACCGTCCTGGCGCTGACCGGCGACCTCGACCAGCACGCGGCGCGCGAGCTCGGCGCGGCGGTGGAGGCTCTGCTCGCCGGGGAGCGCACGGCGCGGCTGGTGCTCGATCTGAGCGGCATCGGCGACTGGGACGCGACCGGCGTCGCCGCGTTGATCACCGTCCAGCACCGCGTCACCGGCACGCCGGACGGCTTCCTGCTCCTGGCCGGGGTGGCGCCGGAGTTCCGTGAGCGGCTCGACGCGCTCGGCACGACCGCCTTCGCCTTCTGTGACAACGTCGATCAGGCGCGGGGCCTGATGCCGCGCCCGGCCGCCGGCGAGGCAGGCGGCCCGGCCTGAGACCCGCCTCATGGCGTTCCGGGCCGGTCAGCGCCCGGGTCTCGTGGCACCTCGCGCCGGGAGTCGGGACAATACGGTCATGTCGTTGTGGAAGAAGCTCGGTATCGGCCTGCTGGTGCTGTTCGGGACGCTGCTGGTCTGCCTGATTCTGGTGATCTTCGTGCCTGGCGGGTGGAAGATCGCCCTTCCCATCCTGGCGGTGCCGGTCGTCGCCGGCTTCGGCGTGTGGGCCTGGTTCGACGGATACCATCCGCCCTCTCGGCGCGACGAGGCCCGCTGGGACGACCGGAACGAGCGGTTCCGCTGATCCAGCAGGAAAGCCGCGTCACGCCGGGGGCGGGGAATCGGTGTGGCAGGCGCCGGAGGCTCGAAAGGGTTCGGCGAGCTGGGCGAGGTAGGCCGTGGGGTAGTCCGGCTTGGCGGCCATGCCGAGCTGGTCGGAGGTGAAGCGGCGGGCCGGGTCGTAGGAGAAGGTGCCGAGCAGGTGGTCCCAGAGCAGGGTGAACAGGCCGAAGTTGACGTCGCCGACCCCGGCCCACTTGAGGTGGTGGAAGCGGTGGCCCTCGTTCAGCGCGAGCACGTACTTGAGGACGCCGACGCGGTAGTCGGCGTTGGAGTGCTGTAGCAGGAGCTGGACGGCGACGGCAATGGCCAGCGCGCCGGCGACGTCGACCGGGAGCCCGATGAGGATGAGCGGAGCGACGCCGGCGCTCATCTCCAGGGTCTGGTGCAGCGGGTGCTTCATCAGGCCGTTGAAGCCGTAGAAGCGCTTGATGGAGTGGTGGACGGCGTGGAACCGCCACAGCACGCCGATCTTGTGGCTGGCGTAGTGGGTCAGGGTGATCCCGAGGTCGGCGACCACGACGGCGGCCAGCACCTGCAGGGCGAAAGGCCACGCGTGCGGCCACACGTCGGCGACCGTGACGGTGGTGGCCAGCAGCGGGATGACGCCGACGCTGACGAGCAGCAGCAGTTCGTTGACGCCGGCGTGGGCGACGTCGCGGGTGCCGTCGCCGGCCGGGGTGTTCCAGTCGCTCTCGTACGGCAGGGCACGTTCGGCCAGGAAGGAGCAGCCGACGGCGGCCGGCAGCAGGCCGACCAGCCAGAGCTTGGACGCGCCGGAGGCGGCCAGGGCGATGGCGGCCCCGTTGACGCCGAGCAGCATGAACGGGACGTAGCCGTAGCGGATGAGGGTGCGGTGCATGCCGTACAGCCTCGTGGCCTACGGCCCGCGGGGACTTGGACGGATCCGCTGCCTGTCACGCCCGCACGACGTGGACGAGCCGGGAGGGCGCCAGGCCGAACATCTCGTGGCAGGCGCGGGTCAGGTGGGAGCTGTCGGCGAAGCCCGCGCCGTGCGCGGCCTCGGTCAGGCCGGCGCCCTGGCGGGCCAGTTCCATGGCGCGGCGCAGGCGGAGCCAGCGCACGTAGACCGGGTAGGGCAGGCCGAGCTCGGCGGTGAACAGGTGGCCGAGGCGGCTGGCCGACAGGTGCACGGCGGCGGCCAGGTCGGTGAGCCGGACGGGCCCAGCCAGCAGGTCCGGCAGCAGGGCCAGGGCCCTCAGCAGGGCCGGGTGGCGCGGGCCGTGGGCCGGTGCGCTCCAGCCCCGCACGAGCGCACCCGGATCGCGGAGGCCGCCCACGGTCACGTCCCGGTCGGGCCTGCCGGGGTCGCCTGCGGTCACGTCCGGGCCGAGCCTGCCGGGGGCGCCCGCGGTCTCCTCCCCAGCTGGCAGGAGGGTGTCGGCCGCGGCCACCCAGTCGGCGACCCGGTCGTGGCGCGGCCAGGTGACGGCGGTGAGCAGGTGACGGCTTGCGCTGCCGGCCGGGTCGAGGTACAGCATCTCGGCGCGGGCGCCGGGACCCCCGCGCACGGCGTGCCGGGCACGCGGCGGGATGATCGCCGCCCGCACCCGGAGGCAGGTGCGGTGGGCGTCGGTCACGTCCACCGTCCCGGCGGTCACGACGAGGACCTGCAGCGCGGCGTGCGCGTGCGGTCCGGTGACGCCGACCTCGCCGCTGAAGGCCAGCCAGCCCGGCCGCAGCGTGGTCGTCCCCTGCCATCCGGGGGGTGCGGGCGTGGGAATCACACGCTCATCCAACAGGCTCGCACCCCCGGCTCACCGAGCGGGCAGGCCGGACTGGGACATCTCCCAGAAGGCGGCGTAGCGGCCGCCCCGGCTCAGCAGCTCGTCGTGGCTGCCCTCCTCCACGACCCGGCCGCCGTCCAGGAAGGCGATACGGTCGGCGCGCCGGACGGTCCGGATGCGGTGCGCGACCATCACGACCGTCCGCCCGGCCATCAGGCGTTCGATGCCTTCGTGGACGGCGGCCTCGTTCACCGGGTCCAGGGCGGAGGTCACCTCGTCCAGCAGCACGACGGGCGCGTCCTTGAGCAGCGCCCGGGCGATCGAGACCCGCTGGCGCTCGCCCCCGGACAACCGCGCGCCGCCCTCGCCGACGTTCGCCGCCCAGCCGCCGGGCAGGCGCTCGATCACCTCGTCCAGCCGCGCCGCGCTCGCCGCCGCTCGTACCTCGGCGTCGGAAGCGCCGGGGCGGCCGAGCCGTACGTTCTCCTCGATGGTCCCGTCGAAGAGGTAGACGTCCTGGAAGACGACGGCGAACCGCGCCATCAGGGCCTCGCTGCCGACGTCGCGCACGTCCACGCCGCCGAGGCGCACCGCGCCGGAGTCCACGTCGTGGAAGCGCGCGAGCAGTTGCAGCAGCGTGCTCTTGCCCGCTCCCGACGGCCCGACGACGGCGAGCCGCTGCCCCTCGGGCACCGACAGCGACACCTTGTCGATCACCGTACGGTCACCCTGCCGGAAGGTGACGGACTCCAGCTCCAGGCCGTGGCCGGCCGGCTGGAGCGGCTGCGGCGCCTCCGGCAGCGGCTCGGCGCGCAGGAGCTCGTCGAGCCTGGCCAGCCCGGAGCGCGCGCTGCGGAGCTTGCCGCCGAGGTCGGCCAGCGAGAGCAGCGGATCGGCGCAGCGCGCGGCCAGCACCAGGATCGTCAGCACCTCCGCGACGCCGACGCTCCCGCCGAGCGCGAGGAAAGTGCCCAGCACCAGCAACCCGGTGAACACCGCCTGCACCACCAGCGTCAGGCCGATCATGCCGGGAACCACCGACACCACGGTACGGCGGGACGCGCGCCGCAGTTCCCGCAGCGAGTCGTCGAGCGAGGTGAAGTGCCGGCCGCTCCGGCCGCCGGCGCGCAACACCGGCTGGGCCTGGAGGTATTCGATGACCCGCCCGGTCGCCTCGGTGTCACGCCGGTGGCGCTCGGCGTCGCCGGCGGCCAGCGACCGGCCGGTCCAGACCTGGATCGCCACCACGAGCGGTACGGCGATCAGCGCGGCCAGACCCAGGTGCCAGTCGTAGGCGAGCATCACGCCGACGATCGTCAGGGGCGTGACGACCGCGCCGAGATAGGGCGACAGCAGGTGCGCGAGCACGCCCATCGTCTCCAGCACGCCCTGGCCGGCCAGGACCGACACCTCGCCGACCCGGCCGGCGCCGTACCACCCGAGGGGCAGCCGGGCCAGATGCTCCCCGAGGCGGTGGTACATGCCGCCCAGCAGGGTCGTCCCCGCACGGAAGCCGAACAGGTCGCTGACGTAGCGCAGCACCGCGTAGGCCGCGACCGCGCCGCCGAAGGCGACCAGCCAGGGGACGGCCTCCCCGGGGTCGCCGCCGAACAGGCCGCGCAGCACGGGGACCAGCAGGGCGTAGGACAGACCCTCGACGACCGCGGTCAGCGTCATCAAGGCCACGGTGCGGCGCACCGGCCGGCCGTACTCCTGGCCCAGGACGCGCAGCAGCAGGCGAATCATCGGTACTCCTTGGATTGCCAGAAGGCGGCGAACCTGCGGTCGCCGGCCAGGAGGTCGGCAGGTCTGCCCCGCGCGACGATCGACCCGTTCTCCAGCAGCACGGCGGTGTCGGCGCCGGCGACCGTCTCCAGGCGGTGGGCGATGACCAGGATCGTGCGATCGCCTCCCAGCGTCGCCAGCGCCTGCCGTACCGCCTGCTCGGTGTGCGGGTCGGCGAACGCGGTCGCCTCGTCCAGCACCAGCACCGGGGTGGCCGCGAGCAGGGCACGGGCGAGCGCGATCCGCTGCGCCTCACCGCCCGACAGGCCGCTCTCCTCGCCGAGCACCGTGTCGTAGCCGCGCGGCAGTTCGAGGATCCGGTCGTGGATGTGCGCCATCCGGGCGGCGCGAACCACGTCTTCCACGTCGGCATGCGGTACGGCAAGCGCGATGTTCTCCGTGACCGAGGCGCGCAGCAGGCGCACGTCCTGGAAGACGAAGGACACCAGCCGGTGGAGCGTGTCACCGCCGATCTCGCGCAGGTCGGCGCCGCCCAGGGTGACGGATCCGTGGCTCGGGTCGAAGAAGCGCGGCAGCAACTGGACCAGCGTGGACTTGCCGCTGCCCGAGGGCCCGACGATCGCGGTGACCGTGCCCGGTTCGAGCGTGAGGTCGATGCCGCGCAGCACCTCATGATCCTCGTCGTAGCCGAAGCGGACGCCGCGCAGCTCCACCCGGTGACCGCGCGGGGTGACGGGGCGGGTGGGCTCGGGAAGCGGCCGCACGTCGAGGACGTCCCGGATCCGGCCGAGCGCCCGGCGGGCGTTCTGCAGATCGTCGAAGCTGTGCGCGATGAGCGCCGCCACCGGAGCGGTCAGGCCCAGGCCCAGCAGCAGGAAGGGCAGCAGGTCGGCCGGGGCCAGACCGCCGGTCATGATCAGGGCCGTCCCGCCGATCAGCACGACCAGCAGCACGAACGGCGGCGACAACACCACCTGCATCCCGGCGGCGACCAAGGAGAGGCCGCGCACGAAGCGGTGGTAGATGCCGACGAAGTCGTCGGTGGCCGTGCGGAACCTGCGGTGGGTACGGCCGGCGCCGCCGAACGCCTTGACCACCGAGATGCCCTGGACGAACTCGACGACGGCACTGGCGATCCGCCCCATGGCCGCGTCGAACTGCTTCTCCTCGCGCAGCCGGGCCGGGGTCATCATCAGCGGGACGTGCGCGAGGGCCAGCGCCACCGGGATCAGCGTGATCAGCGTCAGCCGCCGGTCGACGGTGAGCAGGTAGACCAGCGAGACGAGCGGCACCACGAACGCGGCGACGAGCTCGCCGGGCGCGTGCGCGATGAACGGGTGCACGGCGCTGACGTCGTCGCCGACGACCTTGGTCAGCTCGCCGGTCCGGCGCCGGGACAGCCAGCCGATCGGCACCCGCCCCAGCCGCGCGGCCAGCAGCCGGCGCAGGGCCAGTTGCACGTGGCCGTCGAGCAGGTGCCCGATCGCGGTGGATGCGGCGGTGCACAGCAGCCGGACGAGCAGGCCGGCCGCACCGGCGATCACGACAAGCCAGACCTGATCGTGATCGATCGGGCCGGGCGCCAGCAGGCGGCGCCCCAGCTCGACGACCGCCAGCAGCGGCGCCAGACCCGCGACGGCGCCGACCACCTGCAGGAGGACGACGGCCGCGAAGCTCCACCGGTGGGGGCGCAGCAGCTCGGCCACGGATCGCCCGCCGGTGTCGTCGGTCGTGGTCATCGTTCCCCTGCCGGGGCGGTGCCCGCCGCCAGGCCGTACAGGGCCGCGAGCGCGTCGTCGATGGGATGGGGCTGCGGCCGGCCCGAAGGGTCGAGCCGGTTCCACCGCTGCATGGTCACCGCGACGGCCATCTGCCGCCGGCCGTCGGCGCTGACCATGGCCAGGGTGCCGCCGCCCCAGACGGTGCCGCCGTGTCCCCAGAAGGTGCCGCCGGGCGTCTCCATCGGGTACAGGCCCAGCCCATAGTCGATGATCTTGCTCTCCTGGGAGATGACACGGACGGTGCGCCGCATCTGCGCCAGCGTCGCCGGGCTGACGATCTCACCGGCGAACAGCAGGGCGTAGAACCGGTTGAGATCGGCGACCGTCGAGATCAGTGAAGCCGACGGCCCCGCGTAGGACATGTCGAAGACGCTGAAGTCGCGCGGGGGATCGATCATGCCGAACCACGACTCGTAGATCCGCGCGTGCGGCCCGTCGACCTGCGGCCCGTCGGGGAACCCGGTGTCACGCAGCCCGGCGCGTTCGATCACGTCCTGGGCGATGTACTGCTCGGCGGTCGTCCCGGTCACCTGCTCCAGCAGTTGGGCGAGGAGCAGGTAGTTGGTGTTGGAGTACAGCCCCGGCATGCCGCCCGGGGCGCCGGCGGCAGGGGCGGCGACCCCGATCTCGATCAGCTCGACGGGGTCGAACCGGGTGAACCGGTGCTCGTCCATGCTCTCCGGCCCGGTGCCGGCGAGGTCGGGGAACGTCTTGAAGGAGGAGTAGACGTAGGGGAGGTACTCGGCCAGGCCGCTGGTGTGGTTGATCAGCATCCGGACGGTGATCGCGTCGCCTCGATCCCCGGGGACCAGCTTCGGGAGATAGCGGCCGATCGGCGCGTCCAGCCCGATCTGACCGCTCTCGACCTGGCGCAGGACCGCGGCGGCGGTGAAGGTCTTGGTGACGCTGCCGACCCGGTGCCGCAGGCCGGGGGTGATCGGGCGGCCGGTGGCGAGGTCGGCGACCCCGGCGGCGCCGCGCCAGACCTGGTCGCCGTCCCGCACCTCGGCGAACACGCCCGGCATCCCGGCGCGGTGGATGTTCTCCAGGGCGGCGTCGAGCTTCTCGATGTCCAAGGGGTTGGTCACGACAGGTGTCCTTTCGTAGTCCCAGGACGAGCACGCGGGGTGGCGGGCTCATGTCCTCATTATGCACGCACTGCGTGCAACACCAAGTGCATGGGCTAGGCTGGGACCGTCGAGAGGAGCACGATGGCGGGCCGAAGGCGCTGGTCGACCGAGGAGATCCTGGACGCGGCGGCGGAGATGCTGCGCACGAGCGACACCGAGTCGTTCAGCGTGCGCAAGCTCGCCGCGGTGCTCGGGACCGACTCCTCCAGCCTGTACCGGCACTTCCGCAACAAGACCGAGCTGCTGCGGGCGGTCGCCGACCGGATCCTGCTGTCCGCCATGGACGGCTACCGCCCCGAGGGCGACTGGAAGCAGCGCATCCTGACCATGGCCCGGCGGGTGCGAGAGGCCTTCGGCCAGCACCCCCAGCTCGCCGCGGTCTGGGCACGCTACGCCTCGGGCGGGACCGGCTCCCGGCTGATCGTCGACGAGACGCTGCAGGCGCTACGCGCTTCCGGGCTGCCCGAGGAGCAGATCCCCTTGTGCTACCACCGGATCGCGGTGCTCATCGCCGCGCTGGTCGCCTCCGAGGCCGGGTTCGCCACCGTTCCGCCCGAGGAGCACGAGCAGGGGATGGAGCAGTTCCGCGTCGCCGTCCTGGGCGCCGACCCCGAACGCTTCCCGGCCCTGGCCCACTTCGCCCGCGACATCCGCCCCCTCGGAGGGGACCGCGAGGCGGCGTTCGAGGAGATCCTCGCCGTCCAGCTCGCCCACGTCGAGGCTTTGGCAGGCACGCGCTAGCCGGCGGGCTTTGAGGACCCGCGTTGGGCGCGATCCGTCATCTACGATCTTCAGGTGCAGCCTGTGGCGCAGCTTCTCCCCGGGTTGGTGGCGTGCGTGCTCCTGGCCGCGTGCGCCCCGGAGGGCTGCTCTGCGGACCATGCGCAAGCACCAACGAGGTGCTGATCCTCGAGCCCGCCGAATCGCGCCTACTTCAGTCCCTCGAGGCTTCGCTCGAGGGCCTCGAACGGTGGGCCGGGACGGGCGCGCGCGTCACCTTGTGGAACGCCACCGGCTCCGTCATCGCCCGCAGTAGGGCTATCTTCGAACACGTCGAGTCGCCACCTGGATCATGCGGGTGCCCCAAGAACCGGGCACTTATCGAGCTCGTTCGTATGTGACGAATGTGGGACGGCTCCGCCCCTCTTGGATCTGCCCTCGCCGATCGGCTCGGAGGGTGCGGGGCGGGTGCTGGCGCTGGGTGCGGGGGTCGCCGGGCTCGCGGTGGGCGACCGGGTGGCGTGGGCGACCTGGTTGGGGTCCTATGCCGAGAAGGCGGTGATCCCGGCGGACCGCTTGGTGAAGGTGCCGGACGACGTGGGCACCGACCTGGCCGCGGCGGCGCTGTTGCAGGGGATGACGGCGCACTACCTGACCAGGTCCACCTATGAGGTCAAGCCGGGTGATCGGGTGCTGGTCCACGCGGCGGCGGGCGGGATGGGGCTGCTGCTGACCCGGGTCGCCAAGGCCAGGGGAGCGACGGTGTTCGGGACGACGAGCACCTTGGAGAAGGAGAAGCCGGCCCGCCAGGCCGGGGCGGACGAGGTGTTCCGCTACGACACCTTCGCCGACGCGCTGCGAGACACGATCGACGTGGTCTATGACGGCGTGGGCGCCACCACCTTCCAGGGCAGCCATCGCCCTGCGCAAGCGTGGACTGCTGGCGCTGTACGGCGCGGCCAGCGGCCCGGTCCCGCCGATCGAGGTCCAGGAGCTCAACCGGAACGGCTCGCTCTTCCTGACCAGGCCGAACCTGGACCACCACGTCGAGACCCGCGAGGAGCTGGAGTGGCGGGCTCGCGAGCTGTTCGAGTGGCTGGCTCGGGGCGAGCTGACGATCGATGTCTCTCGTCGCTATCGGCTGTCGGAGGCACGGCAGGCGCACGAGGACCTGGCGGCTCGCCGTACCAGCGGAAAGCTGTTGCTCATCCCTTGACGGCACCCTCCTTCTTCGGACTCACGCGGGGACGGCCGGGGTGAGTCCCGACGCCGTCTCGCGAGGTGCGGGTGAGCTGGAGCAGGGACGGGCGTGGGCTGGCCCTCGGTCGACGGCAAGGACTCCGAAGCGGTCGTGGCGCTGGAGTGCTTGGAGGGGTCTTCGAACCCTTCGCTGACCTATGTCGGGAGATGCTCGGCATCATCCTCATCGGCACCCGATTCCTGCTCCAGCCCATCGCCTCCGCGGCGTGCTACGGAACCCTCGCTCCCGTGCACGCCTTACTGCCCGCACAGCCGCCTTCGATCTCGGGCAGGTACGACCTCGTCAGCCCGCCCTCGACGTCCTCCGCCTGGCCGTCGACCATGGCGTCAACCACATCGACACCGCCGCCTTCTACTTCTCCCCGCTCCGCTCCGCCAACGAGCTCATCAACCGCGCGCTCGCGCCGTACCCAGACGATCTGGTCATCGCCACCAAAGTCGGCCCAGGCCGCGACCCGGCGGGGGACTGGTGGTGGGCCACCCCCGAGCAACTGCGCGGCCAGGTCGAGGAGAACATCCGCCAGCTCGGCACCGACCACCTCGACCTGGTCAACCTGCGCGCCGCCAACACCCGCGACTCCATCTCGGAGCTCTTCGGCGCCCTGGCCGACCTGCGGCAGGAAGGCCTGATCAGGGAACTGGGCGTCTCCCAGGTCAGCCCTGCGCAGCTCGCCGAAGCCGAAGCCATCGCCCCCGTGGTCTGCGTGCAGAACTCCTTCGGCGTAGACGCTCCCGAACGACAACGCGAGTTCGTCCGCGCCTGCGGAGAGCGCGGAATCGCCTTCGTCCCCTTCTTCGCCATGGCGGGCGCGGGCCGCGAACAGGGCCCGGGCACCGAGCAGAACGACGCAGTGACCAAGCTGGCCGCGGCCCGCGGCGTCTCACCCGCCCAGATCCGCCTGGCTTGGACCCTTCACCAGGGCCCCAACGTCCTGGCCATCCCCGGCACAGGGAACCCGGCCCATCTCCTGGAAAACCTGGCCGCCGCCGACCTCCGTCTCACCCAGGACGAACTCGCCCTCCTGTGACCTCCAGGCCACTGCTGCGCTGGAAGGGCCGGCTCCTGGCCGACTGACCGCCCTGGCCGCTGCGCCGTCGATACCGGACTCGCCTGGCTCTTCCAGTCGCCGGTCGGAGGCACAAGGTCACCGGACCTCAGGTGACCGACCCGCCGTCCGTGGGCACGTTGGGCACCGTCGCGCCTGGTCCGGTGGGCGGCTTACGTGGCCAGTGCGGGTGCCGTGGTGTACGGCTTGCCGCACCTGTGGGGGGATAGGCCTGCCGGCGATGTTCCCAGGCGACTTCGGAGCCGCCGGGCAGACGGGCAGCGCGGCCGTCGGCTAATGAGGGTTCGGCGTGCTCTCTCGGTCGCGGCGGCCGGTCCGCTCGCTCTCGTCCATCGGCGGCTGCGACCTTCGCCGCCAAGCACGCGCACCCACAAGCCGCCCGGGGCCTGCTGTGGTACGCCGACTTCCTGGTCCTCGGCGTGGCCACCTGGCACTACCGGCGCCGGAGGCGCACCCCCCGAGCGCGAGCGGGTCAGTCGAGCAGGGCCGTTGCCTCGACCTCCACCAGCACGTCCGGCTCGAAGAGGTAGTCGACGCCGATGAGGGAGGCCGGCGGCATGGGGAGCTGGAGGCCGATCTCGTCGGCGACGGCCTCGACGCCGGCCATGAGGTCGCTGATCTTCTCCGGGCTCCACCGGGTGACGTAGAAGGTCAGGCGCAGGACGTCGGCGAACGAGGCGCCCGCGCCGGTCAGGCCGAGGGCGGTGTTCCGCAGGGCCTGCGCGACCTGGCCGGCGAGGTCGCCGGGTGCGACCGGGGTCCCGTCGGCCAGGCGGGCGACCTGCCCGCTGACGTGCACCTGCGTCGTGCCGGTGCCGACGGCCACGTGGTGGTAGGGGGTGGGCTGCGGCAGGCCGGCGGGGGTGAAGTGCTTGACGCTCATGGGTGTTTCTCCTCGTCGAAGTAGGTATCTGTAAGCTACCTAGTAGGCCAAGGACACTTCAACGAGACCAGGTTTCACCATGGATACCGACGGCGAACTGCGGATCGACGCCCCGCACCGCGAACTCCTCGATCAGGTGCTGGACAAGTGGTCCCTCGGCGTGCTCAACGAACTGTGTGAACGCCCCTGCCGCTTCAACGAGCTGCGACGGGCCGTTCCCGCGGTCACCCAGAAGTCGCTGACCGCGACCCTGCGCCGCCTCGAGCGCAACGGGGTGGTCGAACGCGAGGTCATCTCCACGCGCCCGGTCGCGGTCAGGTACCGGATCACGCCTCTGGGCAAGACCTTGCGGCCACCCGTCGAGGTGCTGCTGGCATGGGCCTCCGAGCACATGCCGGCCGTCGAACGTGCCCGCGAAGCCTTCGACACCCGAGACGACCAGGGCTGAGCCTCGATCGGCAGGCGGTCAAGGGAGGGACCTCCCGGCTCACCTCGGCCGGGTCAGGAGCGGAAGCGCGGTCAGGCCGTGCCGCCTGAGCCGTGGCCGCACGAAGCCATGGAAGCTGGGACGAGTGAGCTGACCGAGCAGGAACGGCAGCGGCCCGCCCGGGATACGGGCGTAGTTGATCAGCGCGAACGGCGCCTCACCCACCGGTCGCAGCGGGAGCGAGTTGTCGACGCCGATCACGTCGGTGTACCACCCGGCGACCGACTTCCACCCGGCGACCGCCGCGTCACCGGACGGGGCGAGGAAGTGGTTGAACAGGTAGAACCCGGTCGACGGGTGCTCGGTGTCGCCCAGCGTGACCGGGTTGACCGCCGGAACCACCAGGCTCGCCCCGATCTCGGCGAACGGCGTCGAGGCGCGGACCGCTTCGACGGTGTCCGGCGAGGTGGTCTCCACCAGCATCGTCACGTCGAAGCGCGGCATGCCCTTCAGCGGTGGGATCAGCACCGCCTCGAAGACCCGCGCCCGGACCACGTCCGGCCGTGCGGCGAGCTGCTGCGCCAGCACGCGGCACCGCTCGACCACCCCCTCCCGCTCGGCGCTGCGCCCGGCCCGCGGCAGCGCGGGCGGATCGACCGACAGGCCCAGATAGAGGTATCCCGAGCTGGTGGGCGGGCCGAACGCCGGCTCCGGGTGGGTGTCGTCTCTGGCGGTCATCTCGGCCGTCTCCTCTCTTGGCTTCCGGTTCTCATCCAACCGACGAGACACCCCGGCGAAAGGTGAGCCGCGATCGCCGCTGCCCGGCCGTGTCGCGTAGCGGTCAAGAGGCAGGCCGGAAGCGGGAGTGCTGGGCGAGGAACCAGTCGGTGGCGAGGTCGGTTTCCGTGATGCGCCCGATCAGCGCCAGGGCCGAGCTGATGCTCTCCGGATCCTCCACGCGATCGTCGAGGCCGTCGCCCTCGTTGAGCTGGAAGCGCAGTCCCGCCATCAGGTGATCGAGCGCGTGCGGGTCGTCGCCGGACAGCCTCCAGCTCTCGGGCCAGAGAGGGTCGAAGGAGACGACGGTCCGGCCGTCGCGGGCGTAGTCGAAGTAGGCGTTGAAGGTGATGTCCATGTGGAGGCCGACGGCCTGGCGGCCGCCCTCGGTGAGGGCGCGCAGGAACTCACCGTCGCCGTGTCCCGGGATGACGCCGATCCAGCCGTTGACCTCGGCCACCCAGCGGGATCCGTCGTCGATGGCGTGATCGAGGATCTCGCTCAGGTGACACGGCGTCCGGGTGGCGAGGTCGAAGTGGAAGTCACGGGCGAGGGCGTCGAGGTCCGCACCCTTGATCCACATGGCGCTGAAGCCCAGCGCCCACAGATCCATCTCGGCGTCCAGGTCCTCGGTGAAGAGGGTCGAGACCAGCAGGTCGTGCAGGTAGGTCGGTGGCTGCATGGCCGCCTCTCTCACAGGAAGGTGTGCCCAGCGCGGCGGGCGGCCAGTTCGCCGCGGATGACCACGAGGAGGGTCGAGGTGAGGTGCGGGGTCAGCGGCTCGTGCAGCCAGCCGTCGGCGTGCCGCTCCGCGTGGAAAGGCCCGCCCACCCCCATGCTCACCAGCCGCTCGGCCAGGTCGGGGTGCTGCTCGAACTTGGCGCGCATCAGGGCGGCGAGGACGCCTGCCGACTCGAACTGCCACGTGTCGCGAACATGGACGAAGGAGACCAGCTCCTTGACCTCCCGCGGGCCGGGCGCGGCGCGGATCGCCTCGCGCAGGCCCTCGTCCGTCACGGCGAGGGCCCAGTAGGCGTGGACGACGCTCGGATAGACCTGCCCGCCGTACGAGATGGGCGCCGGGTACTCGTTCCGGAGGACGGCGAAGACGTCGTGCCGGGGTGGCCGCGGTTCTTCCCCCTGCACGGGGAGGAAGACGTCGCGATCTTCGATCGGCCACAGGGCGGCTCTGTGGGGTTGCGCGGGCAGGTTGCCGAGGGCCTGACCGCGTAACCAGGTGGTCAGCCCGCGGGCGGCCTCGCCGACCGCCAGCCCCTCCGCGTCGTCGTCACACTCGTCCGGCGACGGCGTGTTGTACTCGTAGCAGTCGATCGCGGTGAGTACGGCCAGCGGAGTCCACAGGGCGCGCCCGGCGAGGTCGGCGGTGGCCTCGGTGAGCGCCGTCCGCTGCCCGTACGTGGGACTCTCGGGGAAGGGGTCGACGAACTCGTAGCGCTGGAACCGGTCGTATCCGACCGAGTGCTCCGACCAGGCCAGCGCCGCGGTCACCAGCGCGTCGACGTGCGTCTTGCCCAGCTCCATCTCACTCACCCGGCGAAGGTTAGCCCTCGCCACCGACATTCTCCTGCCGCTCTGCGGACGTCAGGGCAAGCTGGCCGTACAGCGCCTCCTCCGACAAGGCTCCGCCGTTCAGCGCGGGCTTGCGGTTGAAGCGGACCACCGGCACCGCGGTAACGTCCCGTGCCCAGCGCACGGCGACCGCGGGGTCCCACCGTACGCCGGTCTCGGCGGCCAGCCCGCGCAGGACGTCGAGGTCGCCGACGGCGGCGCCGTCCACGAAGTGGGCCTGGAAGAGGCGGGCGGTCATCGGCTCGGCCAGTCCCTGGGCGGCGGCCATGGCGATCAGGTGGTGGGCGTGGGCAGTGTCGGCCGTCACCGCCTGGGCGAAGTTCAGCGGGATGCCTTCGGCGGCGGCCAGGGCGTCGACCCGCGCCACCCCGCGCTCGCCGAACCTGGCCAGGCTCTGCTGGAGCTTGGACTCGCCGCCCACCGCCCCGGGCTCCACCTGCCACGAGCGGATGGTGAGGTCGATGTGCCCGCCCTCCGCGCGGAACCGGGCGGCGGCTCGCCGGTAGCGGGTGAAGGCCAGGTAGGACCAGATGCAGATGACGTCGAGGGTGATGTCCACCTGTGCGGTGTTCTTCATGGTCTTCAGCCTGGCCGCCGCCTTGACCTGCGACAACGACGGATTCCGCAACGATCGCTAACCTGCGGGTTATGGAACGGCGTGACATCGAGATCTTCCTGACCCTGGCCGAGGAGCTGCACTTTGGTCGTACGGCGGAGCGGCTGGGCGTCAGTGGCGCCCGGGTGAGCCAGACGATCAAGCAGTTGGAGCGCCGGTTCGGCGTCGCCCTGTTCCAGCGGACCAGCCGGCAGGTGGCGCTCACCCCGGTCGGCGGCCAACTGCGCGAGGACGTGCAGGCGGGCTACCAGCGCATCCAGGAGGGCATCGCCAAGGCGGTCGCCGCCGGGCGAGGGTTCGCCGGGACGTTGCGAGTCGGCTTCTCCAGCCCCCTGGTGGGCGAGGCGATCATGGCCGCCGCCCAGAAGTTCCGCACCCGCCACCCGGACTGCGAGGTGCGCATCCGCGAGGTGCACCTGTCGGATGCGTTCGGCGCGCTGCGCTCCGACGAGCTCGACCTGCAGATCACCGAGCTGCCCGTCCAGGAGCCGGACCTGGCCGGTGGGCCGGCCGTGCTGCGCGACCCCCGCCTGCTGGCCGTGTCCGCCAAGCATCCTTTCGCCCGCCGCGACCACGTCACCGTCGAGGATCTCGCCCGGGACGTCGTGCTGGTGCCCGCCGACGCCCCCGCCTACCTCCTGGACGCGATCATCCCGGCGATGACGCCCGGCGGGCAGGCCATCCGGCGTGAGACCGTGCTGACCTCGCGGCAGGAACTGCTCACGCTGGTCAGCGGCGGCGCGGGAATGGCCGTGGTCGGGAGCCAGGCCACCCGGTACCACGCCCGGCCGGACATCGCCTACGTCCCCATCGCCGGCCTGCCGCCCCTCGAGTACGGCCCGGTCTGGCCGGTCGGCGGGCAGACCAGCAGGGTCCGTTCCTTCCTCGCGCTCCTTCAGGCCGAGCTCGATCGCTAACCCAGAGGTTGTCGATCGTTTCGGTTTCCGTCGTTGTTGCTGGTAGGCGCGGTGCGGAGGATGGAGGCATGACAACGACGAAGCAGACCACCGTGACCAACCCCATCCCCGAGGAGTACAAGGGCGGCGTCCCCTACCTCAACGTGCACGACGCCAAGGCGGCCCTCGCCTTCTACCGCGAGGCCTTCGGCGCGGACGTGCGCATCGAGATCCCCCGCCAGGGCGACAAGATCGCGCATGCCGAGTTCCGGATCGGCGCCGCGGTGTTCATGCTGCGTGACGAGTACCCCGAGTACCGCTTCCGCAGCCCGAGGACGATCGGCGGCACGCCGGTCAACCTGATGGTCTTCGTGCCGGACGTGGAGGCGTTCGCCGAGCGGGCCATCGCCGCGGGGGCGAGCGTCATCCGGCCGGTCGAGATGCAGTTCCACGGTGACCTGCAGGTCGAGCTGGAGGACCCGTTCGGGCACTCGTGGTTCTTCACCAGCCGGGTGGCGCACATGGATGAGACGGAGCTGAAGGAGACCGCCGCCGCGGTGAACCTCTGAACCCTAGGGCCCGACCGGCGTCCGGGAGAATGCCTGCCGTACGAGACCCATCCGCGTCGGTGGTGGCTCCGAACTCCTCGTGTGACCGGCAAGAAGCGATTCCCAGCAGCGGCGATCTTCGGCATGGTGATCGGGGCGCTGGGTTTCGCGGTGGCCGAGCTCGCGGCTGCCCTGATCGGGCGGCCGCAGGCCGGTCCGCTGGTGGCGGCCGGGTCGGCCTTCATCGACCTGACGCCGCAGTGGCTCAAGGACTTCGCCATCCGGACCTTCGGAACGGCCGACAAGCTCGTCCTGCTCCTGTCCCTGGCTGTCGGCGCCCTGCTCGTCGCCGCCCTCATGGGATGGGCCGGGACGCGGCGGCGGCCGTGGCCGGCGGTCGCGGTCCTGTTCGGGCTCGTGGCGGTCGCCGGAGCCGCGGCGCTGACCCGGCCCACGGCGCTGCTCACAGACATCGTGCCGTCAGCCGCCGCGGCCGCCGCGGGCCTGGCCGCCCTGACCCTGGTCCGCCGCCGTCTCCTGCCTCACAGCACCAGTACGGCAGGCGACCCGGCCCAGGACCACCCCGACCAGCGGGAGAACCGGGAGGTCGACCGGCGGGCGCTGCTGATCACGGGCGCCGGCCTGCTGGGGGTGGCCGCACTGGCCGGCGGCAGCAGCCGCGCCATCACGGCTCTGCGCCCCACGGGAGCGACGATGAGCGTGCTCCCACGCCCGGCCTACCCCGCGCCGCCCCTCCCGCCCGGCACCGACCTGCAGATCCCCGGCATGGCCCGCTTCATCACCCCGGCCACCGGCTTCTACCGGGTCGACACCGCCCTCGTCATCCCCCGCGTCCCCGCCCAGGAGTGGACCCTGCGTGTGCACGGCCTGGTGGACCGCCCGTTCGAGCTCACCATGGGCGAACTGCTGCCCAGCCCCTGACCGAGCGCGACATCACCCTGACCTGCGTTTCCAACGAGGTCGGCGGCCCCTACGCGGGCAACGCCCGCTGGCTGGGCCTGGACCTGCGCACCCTCCTCCGCCAGGCGGGCGTCCAGCGCGACGCCGGGCTCCTCCTGTCGCGCTCGGCGGACGGCTGGAGCGCCACCACCCCGCTGGAGACCGTCCTGGACGGGCGCGACGCACTGCTGGCCGTCGCCATGAACGGCCAGCCCCTGTCGCCCGAGCACGGCTTCCCCGCCCGCCTCATCGTCCCCGGTCTGTACGGCTACGCCTCGGCCACCAAGTGGGTCACCGACCTCGAGCTGGTCGCGAACGCCACCGGCCTGTCCTACTGGACCACCCGCGGCTGGGCCGAACGCGCCCCGATCAAGACCGCCTCCCGCATCGAGGTCCCCAAGCCGTTCGCCACCGTCCCCGCAGGCCGCAGCGTCATCGCCGGAACCGCCTGGGCCCAGCACCGCGGCATCGCCGCCGTCGAGGTCAGCGTCGACGACGGCCCCTGGCAGCAGGCCCAGCTCGCCGCCACCCCGGGCCCCGACACCTGGCGGCAGTGGAAGCTGCCCTGGCAGGCCACCCCGGGCCAGCACCGGCTGCAGGTGCGGGCCGTCGACGCCGGCGGCGCCCTGCAGACCAGCCGGCGCGCGCCCACCTTTCCCGACGGCGCCACCGGCTGGCACTCGGTCTTGGTGACCGTCATCTGAACGTCCCTCAACACCTCCCATTCACCGCATATCGCAAGGAGTCCTCATGAACGTCCGCCGAATCGCCCGCACGCTGACGGTTCTGGCCGTGGCCCTGGCCGCCACCGCCTTCGGGAGCAGCGCGCCCGCCTCCGCCGCCGCGGATCCCTTCGGACCGGCGTGCGCCGGAGTGCCCGCCTCGGGCAAGGGCAGCTTCACCGGCATGGCCGCCGACCCCGTGGCGACCGCCGCCTCCAACAATCCGGCCCTGTCCACCCTGGTCGCCGCGGTCCGCAAGGCCGGGCTGGTCGACACGCTCAACGGCGCGGACGGCATCACCGTCTTCGCGCCCACCAACCAGGCGTTCGCCAAGATCCCGAAGAAGACCCTGAAGCGCGTGCTGGCCGACCGGAAGAAGCTGACCGGCATCCTCGCCCACCACGTCGTCCAGGGCCGCAAGAGCCCCGCCGACCTGCGGATGGGGAGCTTCACGACGCTCCAGGGGAGCAAGGTCCGCACCAGCGGCTCCGGCTCCACCTACAAGATCGGCCGGGCGAAGGTGGTCTGCGGCAACGTCGCCACGCGCAACGCCACCGTGTACCTCATCGACACGGTCCTCATGCCCGGCAAGTAGCCCAGGGCGTATCGCGCCTTGGCCCACCTTCACGACCGAACCATCCAGGAGAGACCCATGAACACCCGCCTCGCGATCCTGCCGCTGCTGGCTCTGGCCGCCTCCCTGGCCGCCTGCGGCTCGGACGGCGGCGACTCGGCCACCGGTGCCGCCATGGCCACCAGTTCCGCGCCGAGCCCCACAGCCTCCGGCACCGCTGCCGGTGAGCCGTTCGGGCCGGGCTGCTCCGCCGTACCCGCTTCGGGCAAGGGCAGCTTCACCGGCATGGCCGCCGACCCGGTGGCCACCGCCGCCTCCAACAACCCGGTCCTGTCCACCCTGGTCGCCGCGGTGCAGAAGGCCGGGCTCGTCGACACGCTCAACACGGCCGACGGCATCACCGTCTTCGCGCCGACCAACGACGCCTTCGCCAAGATCCCCAAGGAGACCCTGGACAAGGTGCTGGCCGACAAGAAGACGCTGACCGACCTCCTCACCTACCACGTCGTCCAGGGCCGCAAGAGCCCCGCCGACCTGCGGCAGGCGAACCTCACCACCCTCCAGGGCGGGCAGATCGCCACGTCGGGCTCGGGCGAGGAGTACACGGCCGGCAAGGCCAAGGTCGTCTGCGGCAACGTCGACACCCGCAACGCCACCGTGTACCTCATCGACACCGTCCTGATGCCGAGCTAGTGACGGGCGACGGGCCGGTCCCGTCGCCCGACCGAAGGGGGCGCCCAGGCGCACCGGGTGCCCCTTCAAGGCAATCGAGTACGGCAGCCGGTCGGCCAGCTCGAGCGTGAGATACCGGCCCGTCACGCCGGGAGAGGCCGCCGCCGGCCGTACGCCCTGGCGATCGCCGCCGGGGCGGCGGCTCGTCCCTTGTCGGTGATCGTGTAGTACCGGCGCCGGGGACGGCCAGGCGGTTCGTGCTCCGTGGTCTGCTCCAAGGCGCTCTCGACCCAGCCGCAGCGTTCCAGCCGGGCGAGGATCGCGTAGATCGTGCCGGAGGGCAGCGCCGTCGTGGTGCACAGCTCCAGCCCGTAGCGAGGCCGCGCCGGATCGGCGAGGAACACCTGCAGGACCGCCTGGAGCTGCAGGGTCATCCGGGGCCCGCCCATGCTCGAACTCTACGTCGCCCGGCCGCGACCCGGATCTGCCGTGGACGGTGTGCTTCAGTCGAGTGCGTCGGCCGGTTCGGGGGCGGTGCGGCGGTTGGCGTACAGGCTGGTCAGGGTGACGGTGGTCAGGACGGCGATGATGACGCCCAAAGAGGCGAGCGTGGGGATCTCGGGCACGGCCGGCCAGATGCCGTGCGCCCAGTGCAGGACCAGCTTGACGCCGATGAAGGCCAGGATGACGGCCAGGCCGTAGTCGAGGTGCCGCAGCTTGTCCAGGGCGCCCTTCAGCACGAAGTACAGGGCACGCAGGCCCAGCAGCGCGAAGGCGTTGGTGGTGAAGACGAGGAAGGGATCCTCGGTCACGCCGTACACCGCGGGCACGGAGTCGACCGCGAAGACGATGTCGGTGGCGAACACGGCCACGGTGGCCAGGGCGAGCGGGGTGAGCGCCAGCCGGCCGTGCTCGCGCACCGCCAGCCGGAAGCCGCGGTAGTCGGGGGTGACGGGGACGATGCGGCGCAGCAGCCGGACGCTGCGCATCTGGTGGATGTCGATCTTGTGCTCGTCGCCGGCGCGGGCCTGCTTGAACACCTTGGCCGCGGTCACCACGAGGACGGCGCCGAACAGCAGGAAGACCCACGTGCCCGTCTGCAGGGCGGCGGCGCCCAGCGCGATGAAGACCGCTCGCAGCACCAGCGCCCCGATGATCCCGTACAGCAGCACCCGCTGGGTCAGTTCCGCTGGTACGGCGAAGGCCGCCAGCAGCAGCATGAAGACGAACAGGTTGTCCACCGACAACGACTTCTCCACCACGTACCCGGTGAAGAACTCCGCCGCCGCCGTGCCGCCGAAGGCGCCCCACAGGTAGCCGCCGAAGGCCACCGGCAACACCAGGTAGAACACCGACCAGCCGACGGCTTCGCGCATCCCTACCTCGTGGGGCCGCCGGGTCAGGGCGATGTCCACCGCCAGCAGAATCAGCAGGACCACCACCGCGATGACCCACAGGCGGGGTGAGGCGACAGAACCTGGGGCGGACGTGTTCAGCGCAGCGAAAGTCGTCCCCACGGCCATGAAATCCTCCTCGAACGTACTTAGCCGTTCGAGGTCTCCTTCACCCGGGGGTGGCGGGCGGCCGTCCGGGGGCGCTCGGTACGCCCGTACTGACCGGATCGACGCTTGGGAAGTACTCCCCTCGCTACCGTCAGAGTAGACAAGACCGCCCGATGCTTCCACTCGTTCGGCGCGCGGAGTGAGTTCAGCACGCTGGGGTCAGGCCAGCGCTGACCGCTTGTCGGTCTCTCGGTCGTCGGCCGGTGCCGGCGTCTCGGACGTCGTGCGCTCGGCCTTGACGCGGGTGAGCAGCGGCTGGGCGAACCACGCCCAGCAGATGAACGCCACCAGCGCGGCGACGAAGCCGGCCGCGATCCAGTCGGCGATCAGGAGACGGAAGATGAACAACGTGACGCTGCCCAGCGCCACCATGAGCGCCACGGTCCCGGCCAGGCCGTACAGGTTGGAGCGCCGGACCAGGAGCCCCTTCGCCCCCGCTCCGGCCCTGAACAGCACCCGGTGTTGCGCGGCCGGGGTGATGAAGCAGGCCGACGCCACCGCGGCGGCGCCGAGGGCGAGATAGAGCAGCCAGCGCTCGCCCTCGGGCACGCTCTGGAATCCGGTGGAGAAGGGGACGGTCAGGAGGAAGGCGAACAGGACCTGGATTCCGGTGGTCGCCACCCGCAGGCCTTGCATCAGTTCGCCCAGCTCCCGGTCGATGCGCTCCTTGGGCGACTCGTCGGTGTGGGGATCGTCGGGGGGAAGGTGCTCGTTCACGGCTGCTCCACGAATCACGCCCGGCGAAGGGGAGGGGTT
Organism: Nonomuraea sp. NPDC050328; assembly: GCF_044459405.1. Classification (NCBI taxonomy): domain Bacteria; kingdom Bacillati; phylum Actinomycetota; class Actinomycetes; order Streptosporangiales; family Streptosporangiaceae; genus Nonomuraea; species Nonomuraea sp. NPDC050328. The sequence continues at coordinate 158,510 of NZ_JBITIW010000011.1, forward strand.
CTCACGATGGGTCGCGTCAGGGGTTGAAGATGCTGACGCCGCCCGGCCCGACCAGCAGCCCGAGCACGATGAGGACGGCGCCCCAGAGAATGTCGCGGCGGGCGATGAGCACGTAGACGCCGGCGATGACGAGAACGACGGCGATGATCCACAGAAGAGTTGTCATGACGGGAGAACTGACCTCAGCCGGGGCGGATAAACGGCCCCGGCGCAGGCCCTCGGCAACGATCCGATCACACCGCGCCCGCGCGGCCGTCGGCCTGGTGATCCACGCGACCTGCCAGGTCGCCGCCGGCACGCCCGTCGTCGGCCGGCCGCTGACCGGGCGACGTGAGTGCCACACTGGTGCCATGGGCAGGCCGCAGACGATCGACGAGTACATCGAGGGCCGCACCGGGCCGGGCCGCGAGCTGCTGGAAGAGCTCCGCGCGCTGGCCCGCGAGGCGGTCCCGGAGGCGAGCGAGGCGATCAAATGGGGAGATCCCGCGTGGGTGCACCCGTCCGGGACGATCCTGTTCGTCGTCAGCGCCCACACGAAGCACGCGAACGTCACGTTCACCCCCAGCACCCGGGAGGCGTTCGACGCCGAGCTCACCGGCTTCGCCACCGGCAAGGGCTCGGTCAAGCTCCCGTACGGCGAGCCCGTGCCGGGCGAGCTGCTGCGCCGGATGATGGCCTTCCGGGTGCGCGAGCACGAGGACGACGGCGTGCTGTGGATGTGACAGCTCAGGACAGGCCGTGCGGGGTCTTCTCCCAGTGGTGGGGCCGGCGGAACAGCTGCCAGACGGCCCGGTAGGCCGCGACGGCGGAGAGCATGACGTAGGCGGGCCCGGTCAGCACCGCTGTCGCCAGGCCGGGCCGCCGGACGATCGCCCCGGTGCAGACGGCCAGGAGATGGGTTCCGGCGGTGACCGCCAGCGCGGCGATCGCCAGGGGGAGCGACAGGAAGGAGCCGCCGGTGACGAGCGCGGCCAGCACCCCCACCCACAGGACGGTCGAGGGCACGATCAGCGCGGCGAGGACGGGCTCGCCGGCGATCAGCGCGCGGAAGGCCATGCGCGCCTTCCAGGACAACGTCCTGAACGCCGGTGATCGGGAGTGCACGAGCCAGGTCTGCAGGTACCCCTTCATCCAGCGGGTCCGCTGCCGGATCCAGGCCGGCGTCCGCGAGCAGGCCTCCTCGTAGGTGGTCGAATCGAGCAGGGCGGTCTGCGCGCCGTCCAGGTAGATCCGCAGGGCGAGATCGACGTCCTCGGTCACGTTGTAGGGATCCCAGCCGCCGAGCTCCTTCAGCCGGGCGACGGGAAAGTGGTTCGAGGTGCCGCCGAGCGGGACGACCAGCCCGAGCGAGGACAGGCCCGGCAGGAAGCCCTCGAACCAGGCGGCGTAGTCGATGGTGAAGCACCGGGTCAGCCAGTTGTGGTCCTGGTTGTAGAAGTCCAGGCGAGCCTGGAGGCAGATGGTCGCGGGCTCGCTCACCGCGAACAGGTGCGCGGCCTTGCGCAGTTGGTCGAGCTCCGGGCGATCCTCGGCGTCGTAGATGACGCAGAGGTCGCTGCGCGTCTGGGCGAGGGCAACGTTGCAGGCGCGCGGCTTGGTCTGCGGCAGGCCGTCCGGCGGCGGGACGACCACCAGGCGGAAGCGGGGGTCGGGGAGGCTGCTCCGGACGGAGGAGATCGTGGTCTCGTCCCGCGCCTCGCAGATGAGCATGACGTCCAGCTTGTCCGCGGGGTAGTCCAGCCTCGACAGGTGCTCGATCAGCGGCGGAACGACGTTGGCCTCCTGGTGGAGGGGCACGAAGACCGTGTAGGTCGGCAGCCGGTCTTCAGGGAGGTCGGGCGGCGGGCCGGGCGCAGGCCGCTTCCGGACGCCGAGGGCCACCAGCACGGCGCGGAAGATCGAGACCGCCAGGATGATGAGGAGCATGGCGGCGACGAGGACCTCGATCGTCAGCGCCGGAGCCAGCACCAGCCCGGCGACGAGCAGCACCGCTGCTACGAGTGACTGACGCCGGCGCAGCGGGACCAGCCGGGCCGCGGGGCTGGGCCGCCCGAAACCGATGAGATCGTTGTTCAGGCCGGCATCGGGATCTCCGCTGGGGATCATCCGGGCGGCTCTCCTTCGGCTTCTTCGATCTCGATCTGGAACGAGCCGTTGTCCGTCACGTGGTTCGCGGACAGCTCGGGGGAGGAGTCCGCGGAGACGAAGATCCCGCCGTCGCGGTTGGCCGTGATCGTGTTGTCGTGCACGTGGCCGCGCCCGCGGTCGAGGATGTGCAGGCCGTACTCCCGGTTCGCGCTGATGACGTTGCCCACCAGCCGCGGGTTCCCGCCCTCCAGGATGTAGACGCCGGAGTAGCGGTTTTCAGTCACGCGGTTGCCCTCCAACCGGCCGAGTCCGTCTTCGTCCACCCAGACGCCGTGATCGCGGTTGTGGTGGATCCGGTTGCCGGTGACCGTGGGGTCGCTCTGCTGCAGGATCACCAGCCCGGGGTACTTGTTGTGGTGGATGTCGTTGTCGGCGATCGTGCCGGACGCCTGTTCCGAGACGTAGACGCCGTGCTGGCGCCCGTCGTGGATGTGGTTGCGTCTCAGGATCGTCTCGCTGCCCTGGATGATGGCCACCCCCGGGAACCCGTTGTCGTGGATGTCGTTGTCCTCCAGGGTCCCCGCGCTGGCTTCGAGCACGTAGACGCCGTGGTGCTTGTTGTGGGCGATCCGGTTCCGCCGCAGGACCGGATCGCTGCCCTCTCTGATCACCACGCCGGCCATCGTGTTGTCGTGGACGTGGTTGTCCTCGAAGGTCCCGAAACTGTCCTCCATGATCACGATCCCGTGGACCTTGGAGCCGTGGATGGTGTTACGGCGAAGCCGCGGGTCGGAGCCGCCGCGCACCAGCACGGCCGACAGCGACTCGCTCCTGATGTCGCAGTCCTCGAGGTCGAGCCGGCCCTGGGCGATGTCGACGGCCACGTAGTCGCCCTGGCCGGCGAGCTGATGGATGGAGATGTTCGCGACGCGGCCCATGGTGGTGGCGAACACCACGGCGTCCGATCCGCTGACGCGCAGGCTCACCGCGCTCGGGTCGCTGCCCTCACCGATGATCTCCAGCGGCTTGTCGATGACGACGCCTTCCCGGTAGACGCCCGGCAGGACCAGGATGCGCAGACCGGCCGGAACCTCCCTGACGGCCGCCGCCAGGCTGCGGAAGTGGGCCCGAGCGCCCTCGCCGACGATGACGACTGAGCTCTCCGACCGGATGTCGACCCTGCTGGAGCGGGAGCTGCCGCCTCGGTCCCGCCTGACGTGTCCCAGGGCGCGGCTCGAAGCGACGGTCGCGGTCGCCGAGGGGAGCAGGGTCACGATCTCCTGGGCGAGCTTGGCGATCCGCCGCTGGATCGCGGGGGTGCTGATCGACTCGTGGCGCAGCTCGCGCCAGTCGTCCACCTGGCGGCTCGCGATGGTGCGGAGGAGGGGGTCGGTCGCCTGCCGCAGCGGATCATAGAGCGGGTCGTAGGTCTCGTAGTAGATGGGCAGGATGAGGTCGGTCCGGCCGAGCGCGCGTTCCCGGATGAGGAACTGCTCCAGCTCTCCCCGGCACAGCGGACTTTCGAAATAGCCGGGCGTGATGATGGGGATCAGAAAGGTCGAGCGCTCCAGTGACGTCCTGATCTGCGCCCGCCAGTCGGATCCCCACCGGATATCGACCCGGTCCTGGAAGATGACGAAAGGGAATCCGGTGAGTCGTTCCACCTCGGCGCTCAGCGCCTCACGGAAACGGCTGAGCCAGCTGCTCTCGATCTGCCCTTCGGTCTCGCCCTCGTCCCGGCTGTCGTCGGCCCGGGCGTAGCTGAGAAATCCGACGCCGTCGGACACTTTCGTTCGCGCCTCCCGCCGTGCCCCGATGACAACAGTGCCCGTGGATAGGATGCCGGAGTGCCTGAATCGGATGATAGCGGCCAGGTGTGTTCTCCGCATCAGGAGTGGGACCCGTTAGTTCTCGACGCGTTGGCGGCGGATGACTTCTACGCCTCTTACAAGAAGCGGATCCGCGAATTGCTCAGGCCGCGAAGCGGCGGCCGATATCTCGACGTCGGTTCCGGATCCGGCGAGGCGGCCATTCGCTTCCTCGCCGGCCATCCGGTGGAATTAGTGGCCCTCGATCGGTCACTGCGCATGAGCCGCCTGGCGAAATCCCGTGGAGTTCCGAATGCGCTGGCAGCGGATGCGCACCTGCTGCCTTTCGCGTCGGCATCCTTTGACGGGGTTTATGCGGACCGCGTTTTTCAGCACCTGGACCAACCCGATATCGCCCTGGCCGAATCGGCGCGGGTCCTGCGGCCGGGCGGCAGGCTGGTTCTCGCCGACCCGGACTACGATCTTCAGGCCTTGGAGATAGAGGACCAGGAGCTGGCGCGCCGAATTCTGCGTTATCGCGCGGACGAAATGGTGCGCAACGGGGCTCTCGCCCACCGGCAGGCCGCCCGCCTGGTCGATCTCGGCTTCGACGACATCGGGGTGGAGGCGCGGACGGTGGTCGTCCGGCGGCCGGATGTGCTGGACAACGTGCTGAACCTGCGGGACTGGGCGCACCACGCGGTGGGCCGGGGCCGGCTCCCGGTCGGCGACGCCGAACGCTTCGTCCGCCAGTTCGACCGGGCGGCCCGGGACGGGAAGCTGACCTATGTCCTGACGTTCTTGCTGACCTCGGGGACGAAGGCGCGCTAGACCGGCGGGCCGGTGAGCCGGTCGTAGGCGCGTTCGAGGCTGGCCTCGAAGGCGTGCGAGGTGTCGACGAACGGCAGACCCCGGGAGCGGCACGACTCCGCGAGCGCCTGGCCGGCCCTCTTCATCTCCTCGACGTGCGCGAGTCGCCCGGCCCGATCGAGGTCCCGGTTGACCCAGTCGTTCGGCCCGCCGGCGAAGGAGGCCAGTTGCTTCACCTTCTCCTCGGCGGCGACCGTGGGGAAGCCGAGAAAGCAGGCGCGGATCCGCCCCGGCAGGTCCCGGGACAATTCGGTGACGTGATCCGGGGTGACGAGGTCGCCTTCGAGGCAGTAGGGGAGTCCCTGCGTGACCGAGTGGAGGCCGATGGCCCGCAGCACGGGCCAGAGGGCGTCGGCGAGTTCAGATGGGGCGCGGTCGGGGCCGGGGAATATCGCGGGCACGGTGTCGTGCAGCGCCATTTTGAGCACGTCCACGGAGAGAAAGGGAATGTGCCGGCGGCGGAGCACCATCTGAGCGAGCAGGGTCTTTCCCGACCGTGACGTGCCACCGATCAGATACAGCACGCCGGCCCCGTGGTCACGGCGGGGACATGTGAGGCCGGGAGGAGCCGGGGGAATTCGCGGCTCACGTCAACCGCGGAGGCGGGAATCGGTTCGCACGCGATGTGCCGGCCCAGCAGGGCTTTGAGCCGCTCACGCACTGAGGCACTCCCGGGAAAGCGTGGTCTTCGTCCATTAGAGAGCACCTGCGCACGGAGGGAAAGCCCGGCAAAGGTGAGAGGAAGCGGACGACGGGCGCCGAGCGGCATGGTTTGGCCATCGGACGGCACGGAGAGGCTCCGCTCCCGGTTGGCGCTCCGGGCGCCGGGTAGCCACGGGCGGGAGGAAGGGAGCCGACCCATGGCAGACGGCCACACCAAGCCGGAGACGATGCAGGAAACGGACGTCATCGAGCTGCTGCTGGCGCAGCACGGCATGATCCGGAACCTGTTCGACGAGGTCGAGCAGGCGCCGGCGGACCGGCGGCAGGAGGCGTTCACGCGGCTCGTACGGCTGCTGGCCGTACACGAGACCGCGGAGGAGGAGATCGTGCACCCGTTCGCCCGCGCCGAGATCGACGGCGGCGAGGGCGTGGTGGACGACCGCCTGGCCGAGGAGCGCGAGGCCAAGGAACTCCTGCAGCACATGGACGAGGCGGGCACGGAGGATCGCGACTTCACCAAGAATCTGCTCATGCTGCGGGCGGCCGTCGAGGCGCACGCGCGCAGCGAGGAACGCTACGAGTTCAACAAGATCATCCAGCACACCACCGCCGCGCAGCGACGCGCGATGGGCGCGGGCGTGAAGGCCGCGGAGGCCATGGCGCCCACCCACCCGCACCCGGGCACGGAGTCGGCGAGCAAGAACCTCCTCGTCGGCACCCCGGTGGCCATGATGGACCGAGCGCGGGACGCCATCCGTCAGGCCCTCGGCAAGCGGTCCTGACCTGCCGTGACGCGGTGCGAGGCCGGAGTTACGGCACGCGGGCCGCCGGGCCGGACATCCATGACGAAGACGTGCGAAGGAGCACCAAGCAGATGACCTTCAATCCTTTGCGCGAGCGGGGCATCCCGCTCGACAAGCAGCTACGGAACTGGCGTGAGCTGAACGTCGCGCCCATCGACGCCGACCACGCCGACCCGTACACGCGGTGCCGGATCATCACCATGAACGGCATCGAGGTCGAGTCGATCCTGTTCAGCCACCAGCTCGCCCGGCACTGCCCGGACCTGGAGCTCAAGCAGCAACTGGCCCGGGTCCGCTACATCGAGGCGCAGCAGCAGAAGGTGGTCAACTGGCTGCTTCCCGGTCTGGCTTCAGTGCTGGAGACCACGATCGCCTACGAGCAGGTGGCCGTCGACCTGACGGCATGGGTGGCCCGGATGGAGCCGGACGAGTATCTCCGGCAGGCCTACCAGTTCGGCGTGCTGGAGGACTTCGACCACCTGTACCGCTACGCCAACCTGTACGAGATGATCGAGCACCGCAAGGCGGAGAAGATCGTCGATCAGCTCACCGAGGTCATGCCCGGCCGGCCGACCATTCGCCACCACCGCGATCCCGTGGACAACGTGCGCGAGCCGTACGACCGGAGCAGTGCCGCGCCGATCTCCAAGCTGCACGCCCTGACGATCATGTCGGCCGAGCAGCAGACCATGAACTTCTACATGAACGTGGGCCCGACCTACATGGAGCCCATCGCGCGCCAGCTCTACCAGGAGATCGGGCTGATCGAGGAGGAGCACGTCACCCACTACGAGTCGCTCGTCGACCCGGGTGAGAGCTGGTGGGAGATGTTGCTCAACCACGAGTACAACGAGTGCTACCTGTACCACTCCTTCATGGAGACCGAGTCGGATCCCAAGGTGAAGAACATCTGGGAGCTCCATCTGAACATGGAGCTGGAGCACCTGCGGCTGGCCGCCGAGCTCTTCAAGAAGCACGACGGACGCGACCCCGAGCAGGTCTGCGCCCCGGAACTGCCCGCGCCGGTCACCTTCGAGCCGAACAAGGCCTACCTGCGCGAGCTGATCGCCACCCAGATCGACTACACCACGCTGGGCACCGGATACGTCCAGGACGCCCATGAGCGGTTCGAGAAGATGCAGGAGGCGCTGATGGGCGGCGAGCAGCCTCCGTCGGAGCGGGTCATCGAGGAGAACCGTGCCAAGTCCGGCGAGGACTACCGGCTGGAGACCGAGGGCAAGCACCCCGTCCGCGATCTGCGCCGCTGAGCTTTTCCGGGGATGTCTGTGCGGGTACGGCAAGCGGTCACCATGACCGCATGCCGTACCCGCCCCCGCCACCCCCGGCGGGGGCGTGTTCCCAGAGGTTCGGTCGCCCTTGGCCGCACCGGCAACCGCGGCTGCGGGCGTGGACCAGCGGGTGCGGGGTAGGGGCGGAGCATGGCAGACGACGTCATCACCCTGATCATGGCCGACCACCGCAAGGTGGAGGAGCTCTTCACCCGGCTGGAGGCCGGCAAGGGCGACGCCCGTGCCATCGTGGCAGAGCTGTTCGCCCTGCTCACCGCCCACGCTCGCGCCGAAGAGGACATCGTCTACCCCGGCCTCGACGCCCACCACGGCCTGGTGGAGCACAAGGAGGCAGAGGTCCTGCTCAACACCCTCAAGCGGGCCGAGCCCGGCAGCGCCGCCTTCGTCAACGCCCACAAGCTGCTCGCCGCCTCGGTCGGCCACCATGTGCAGGAGGAGGAGAGCACCCTCCTGCCCCTGCTGGCCCGCACCACCGACGCCAAGCGCCTCCGGAGTCTGGCCACGGCCTTCCGGCAACGCCGCGAGCAGGAGCTGCGAGCCCTGACCACGCCCACCGACGGCCGGCTCACCAAGGCGGAGCTCTACGAGCGAGCGCAGCAGGCCGGGATCTCCGGCCGGTCGCGCATGACCAAGAAGGAACTAGTCAAGGCCTTGGCAGACGCTCGCCCCTGACGGGACGCCCCCCGCCCGACGAAGCGGGCGAGCCTCCACGGCGCCCGTCCACATCAGAGCCGGCATCGGTCAGCAGTGCGCGTTTACCGCGGGAAGGTCAACGCCGGTGAGCTGGACGGAGCGTGACCACAGGCGGGCGGCGAGGTCGGGGTCGATGGCCGGCCCGGTGAGCGTCTCGAAGGTCGGCCGGGCCCTGCGCAGGGGGCGTCCCGGGCCGATGTGCAGGCCGGTGGGAGCGCCCGGCTCGGTGGCGGCGTAGAGGATCGGCGTGACGGCGTCGTCGATCGGACGGCTGTAGAGCAGGCCCATCACCGCTCCCGCCAGGCGGGCCGACGCTGGTGACCCCGGCACAACGCGCCGACGCGGCCCGCAACCGCGAGCGGCTCCTGGACACCGCACGGCTCGCGGTGGACGCGGGCGACCTGTCGTTGCAGCTCAACGAGATCGCCCGCCAGGCCGGCGTGGGCGTCGGCACCGCCTACCGGCACTTCCCCACCCGCCGGGCGCTCGTGGAGGCCCTCGCCGATCCCACGTTCACCGCGCTCCTCGACGACGCCCGGGCCGCCGCCCGGCACCCCGACGCGGGCCGTGGCGTGGCCCACTTCCTGCGCTCGCTGCTGGAGCGGCAGCTGGCCGACCCGGCCTTCTTCGAAGTCGTCTCGACCGGCCCCGAACACGACGCCGCCCCGCGCACCACCGGGCACCGCGAGGAGTTCGCCGAGCTGGCCCGGACCGTCGTCGAACGCGCCAGGGACGCCGGAGCCGTGCGTGCCGGCCTCACCGACGACGATCTGCACCACCTCGTCTGCGGCACCGCCTTCGCCCTGCGCATCAGCGGGGACCCTCAGGGCCGGCTCGACGCCTACCTGAAGGTCATCCTCGACGGCATCCGCGCGTAGGACGCGGGCACCAAGAGTCGTGGTCACCTACCGCGCCCCGTCCTGGCTTCGCCGGGGGAGGCTCCCGCGCTGCGAGTCGGTGCTCGACAGCAGGCCGGGCCTCGGGATGTCATCGTGACTCCCCGGCGGCGGGAGTCCCGCCCGCCTGCCGTACCCCTTGGCCCGGTCACGAGGCCACGGCCTCGTGACCCGCCCTACGACGATCGGATGTGACCGCGATGTACGCGATCCCGCAACTGCTGGCCGAGTACGACCGCGCCCGCGCCTACACCGACGAGCTCTGGCGTGACCTGACCACCGAAGAACTGCACTGGCGCCCCGAGCAGGACTTCAGCCCCATCGGCTGGCACCTCGGCCACCAGGCCCACGTCGCGCACTTCATGGTCCGCAACCTCACCGCGGCCGAGCCGAGCCCCGCGCCCGACCTGGACGGTCTCATGGACTCCGCCAACCCCGAGGCGAACCGGCTGCCCCTGCCCGACCCCCGGCGACTGGCCGGCTTGCGTGCCACCGTCGCCGAGCGGGTGCACGCCCGGATGCACGCCATCGGGGCCGGAGACGTCGGCGCTCCGGCGCAGCTCAAGATCGTGGCACAGTCGCTGCTCATGATGATCATCAACCACGAGTACCAGCACGACCGCTGGATCGGCGAGGTCCGTCACCGCGACCTCGGTCACCCCCTGCCCGACGACCCCGCCTCCGACCTCCTCACCACGGTCGACGGGTACCTGGTCGTGTGCGGATGGAACCTCTGACACCCGTCCGCTCCCGACATGCCGCCGGCCACACGCTCGGCCCGCACCGCAGAGGTGCGTAGGTGAGCGAGCGCACCATGCCGGCCTCGGCGGCGGAGGTCCACACCGGGGTGTTCTATCTCGGGCTCATCACCGTGCTCCTCCCGCTCGGCGTACCGCAGGGGCGTTCCTGTTCACCCAGTCCGCGACCCCAACGCCCGCAGCTCGCTGGGCGGACGGACGACAGGGTCTAGTCGCGTGGGTCGGCAGCAGTGCCGCAGGACGTCCCTGCAGCTCTGCGAGAGCGGCAGAACTGCTCGCGGTACCGCCACCCGGGTGGAAGCCGTGGAGGCGGGTCAGGCTCGCTGCCCATGTCCGCCGCGCCCCGAGCCGGGTCAGCCTGTGACGCGCTGATTTGACATCTCTCTAATTAGAGGCGCATCATGACTACTACTTCGACAGTCTTCTAAGTAGGAGGTGTGAGATGCGGTCATCGACCGCGTCCGCACCTTCGCCCTCACCCTTCGATAAGCCCATCACCCCTGGACCTTGAGGACTCTTGTCATGAGCGACAGTTGCTGCGGCACCACCCCGTCCCTCGAACTCGAGCAGCCGGTCACCACCGGCGCCACCGACACCCTGCCGGTCGTGGTGATCGGCGCAGGGCCGGTCGGCCTCGCTGCCGCCGCCCATCTGGCCGAGCGCGGCCAGGACTTCCTCGTCCTGGAGGCGGGCGAGCAGGTGGCCGCCTCCATCGCGCAGTGGGGACACGTCCGGGTCTTCAGCCCGTGGCGCTTCAACCTCGACGCCGCCGCCAAGCGCCTGCTGGAGGCCGACGACTGGACCGCCCCCGACGAAGACTGGCTGCCCACCGGCGCGGAGCTGATCTCCGACTACCTGGCTCCGCTGGCCAAGCTCTTCGGCGACAAGGTCCGCCTGGGCTCGAAGGTGACCGCGATCAGCCGCGTCGGCTACGACCGGGTGCGCACCAACGGTCGTGAAGGCGTGCCCTTCCTCATCCGCCTGGCCGGCGGCGAGGAACTGCAGGCCCGTGCGATCGTGGACGCCTCCGGCTCCTACACCACCCCGAACGTGCTGGGCGCGAGCGGCCTGCCCGCCTATGGAGAGGGGCAGGCGGAGATCGACCACGCGCTGCCGGACGTGCTCGGCGCCGACCGCGACCGCTACGAGGGCAAGCACGTCCTGGTCGTCGGCGCGGGCCACTCGGCCGCGACCACCCTGCTCGGCCTGGCCCAGCTCTCCGCCGACACCCGCATCACCTGGGCCATCCGCGCCGGTACGGCAGGCCGTACCTATGGGGGAGGCGAGGCCGACGCCCTCCCGGCCCGCGGCGCGCTCGGCACGAGACTCCGTGCGCACGTCGAGTCCGGCCGGATCGACCTCGTCACCGGCTTCTACGTCCACCGCATCGAGGGTGACACGGTGATCAGCCGCGACCCGTCCGGTCACGAGCAGACCGTCGTCGCCGACCGGATCATCAGCGCCACCGGCTACCGCCCCGACCACACCATCGCGAGCGAGCTGCGGCTGGACCTGGACCCGATCCTCGGCTCCACCCGCGCGCTCGCCCCGCTGATCGACCCGAACCAGCACTCCTGCGGCACCGTCCCCGGCCACGGCGTGGACGAGCTGGCCCACCCTGAGCCCGGCTACTACGCGGTCGGTGTGAAGTCGTACGGCAGAGCGCCGACCTTCCTCATGGCCACCGGCTACGAGCAGGTCCGCTCGGTGGTCGCCGCCCTCGCCGGCGACTGGGAGGCCGCCCGCGAGACCCACCTCGACCTGCCCGAAACGGGGGTCTGCTCCTCCAACCTGGCCGAGGCCCAGGAGCAGCGCGTCGGCCTGGCCACCGGCCTCAGCGGCGGCCTGCTGACCACCCCGCTCCCGCTCGCCACGGTGAACTCCGGCGGCGGCTGCTGCGGCTGACCAGGCTTCCGAAAGGAACCCGACCACCTGGTTGCGAAGCAGGATGTCCGGAAATGTCTGACGGCTACCCCGCCGCCGCGCAGAAAGAAGCGCTGCGCCTCCTCTGCCACCACGACGGGCTGGACACCGAACGCCTGGCCGGCACGCTCGCCTGGCGGCTTGAGGCACAGGGCTTCATCGCCCAGGCCGGTGACACGTGGACCGCCACGCCGGCCGGAGCGGCGCGGCGTGACCGCTGAACCCGAGACCGCCGCCCTAGCCAGTCGGGGCGGCGGTCAGCCGTACGCCAGGCAGGGCCGGTGGATCGTCGTGGCGCTCGGCCTGTCCGTGCTGGCTGGACGCCGGCCTGGTCAAGGAAGCCGCCTGATCATCACTCGGTCCAGCGGCACGGCCCCGATCGCCCGCCATCGCGTATGATTTAGACGAGGATCGAATTAAGGAGCCCCGGATGACCGCCGTGACGATCCAGTGCTGCGCGCCGATCGCCCGCGAGCCGCTGTCGGAGGCCGACGCGGCCGACCTCGCGGTCCTGCTCAAGGCGGTCGCCGACCCGGTACGGCTGCGCCTGCTGTCGATGATCGGCTCCCACGCCGGCGGCGAAGCGTGCGTGTGCGACCTGACCGGCTCCTTCGACCTGACCGCCCCGACGATCTCCCACCACCTGAAGATCCTGCGCACCGCCGGGCTGATCGACGGCGAGCGCCGTGGCACCTGGGTCTACTACCGCATCATCCCGGAGGCGGTGAACAAGCTCGGCGCCCTGTTCGCTCCGCTGGGCGAGCCCGCCCGCGCCGACCTCGGACTCGCTCCCGCCTGACCAGCCGCGGCCGGCTCAGGCGGGTTGCTGGCCCAGTTCCCGTAGCAGCGCACGCACGCGCTGTCCGATCTCGTCCCGGATCGGGCGCACGGCCTCGATGCCCTGCCCGGCGGGGTCGTCGAGCTTCCAGTCCTCGTAGCGCTTGCCGGGGAAGATCGGGCAGACGTCGCCGCAGCCCATCGTGATGACGACGTCGGAGGCCTCCACCGCGTCCGGCGTCAGCACCTTGGGCTGCTGGGCGGTGATGTCGATGCCGACCTCGCGCATCGCCTCGACGGCGACCGGGTTGATCCGGTCGGCGGGCTCGGACCCGGCCGAGCGCACCTCGACGCGGTCACCCGCGAGGTGGGTGAGCCACCCGGCGGCCATCTGGGAGCGGCCGGCGTTGTGCACGCAGACGAACAGGACGCTAGGCATGGACGGGCTCCTTGAACAGGCGACGGCCCCACAGGCTGACGTAGACGAGCGCGACCAGCACGGGCACCTCGATGAGCGGCCCGACCACCCCGGCGAGCGCCTGCCCGGAGGTGACGCCGAAGACGCCGACCGCGACGGCGATGGCGAGCTCGAAGTTGTTGCCCGCCGCGGTGAAGGCGAGCGTGGTGGTCTTCTCGTACGGCAGGCCGATCGCCCGCCCCGCGAGGAACGACCCGCCCCACATCAGGAAGAAGTACGCCAGCAGCGGCACCGCGATGCGCGCCACGTCCAGCGGACGTTCGCTGATGGTGTGCCCTTGCAGGGCGAAGAGGATGACGATGGTGAACAGCAGGCCGTAGAGCGCGATCGGCCCGATCCTGGGCAGGAACCGCTGCTCGTACCAGTCGCGGCCACGAGTGCGCTCACCGAGCCTGCGTGAGGCGTACCCGGCGGCCAGCGGGATGCCCAGGAAAATGATCACGTAGAAGGCGATCTCCCAGGCCGACACGGCCAGGGTCTCCTGGGACAGGCCGAGCCACCCGGGCAGCAGGTCGAGGTAGAACCAGCCGAGCAGGCCGAAGGCGACGACCTGGAACACGGAGTTGAGCGCGACCAGCACCGCGGCGGCCTCGCGGTCGCCGCAGGCCAGGTCGTTCCAGATGAGGACCATCGCGATGCACCGGGCGAGCCCGACGATGATCAACCCGGTGCGGTACTCGGGCAGGTCCGGCAGCAGCAGCCAGGCCAGCGCGAACATCAGCGCCGGCCCGAGAACCCAGTTGAGCACCAGCGAGGCCGGCAGCAGGCGCCGGTCGCCGGTGACGGTGTCGAGGCGGTCGTAGCGGACCTTCGCCAGCACCGGGTACATCATCAGCAGCAGCCCGAGCGCGATCGGCAGCGAGATCTGCCCGACCTTCACCGACTCCAGCGCGGTATCGAGCCCGGGAAGCAACCGGCCGAGCAGCAGCCCGGCGGCCATCGCGAGCCCGATCCACACCGGCAGGAACCGGTCGAGCGTGGACAGGCCCGCAACGACGGACCGCGACGTCCGAGCATCCACGGTCACACCGCCGCCGGGGAGCCGAGGATGGCCGACAGCTCGCCCAGCGTCTCGGGGACCAGCCGGTAGTAGACCCACGACGCCCGGCGCTCCGAGGTCAGCAGGCCGACCTCCTTGAGCACCTTCAGGTGGTGGCTGATGGTCGGCTGCGACAGCTCGAAAGCGCCGGTGATGTCGCACACGCACACCTCGCCGCCCTCGCGGCTGGCCACGATCGACAGGATGCGCAGCCGTACCGGATCACCCAGGGCCTTGAACACCCGGGCGACCCCCGCGGCCTGCTCGGCGTCCAGTGGCCGGCGGGCCAGCGGGGGGCTGCACTCCAGGAGCTGCGGCAGTTCCATCTCCACCGTTCCTCATATCGACAGCCGTCGAAGTCGAGCACAGTCTATATCGATGGCCGTCTATATCCAGACCCGGTCAGTCGATCGCCGGGCTGCGGCGTTCCAGGAAGACCACGTCCCGCCAGACGCCGTGGTGGCGGCCGATGCGCTCTCGGATGCCGAGCATCCGGAAGCCCAGCGCCTGGTGCAGGGTCAGGCTGGCCGCGTTCTCCGGGAAGATCGCGGACTGGATGGTCCACACGCCCGCGTCCTCGCTGGCGGCGATGAACGCCGTCATCAGGGCCCGGCCGATCCCGTGCGCCTGGCAGCCCGGATGCACGTAGACGCTGTGCTCGACCACCCCGGCGTAGACGCACCGGCTGGAGACCGGCGAGGCGGCGACCCAGGCCAGCACCTCCCCGGTCGCGGTGTCCTCGGCGACGTAGCGGAGCACCTTGCCCTCACTGAACGTCGCCCAGTCCGGGGCGGTGGTTTCGAAGCTCGCGTTGCCGGTGTCGAGGCCGGCCTGGTAGATGGCCAGCACCTGCTCGGCGTCCTCGTCGCGCATGGGCCTGATCACCATGCCGGGCGGGGCCTTCGGCTTGGACGCCCGCACGAGGGCCGAGTGCACCCCGCCGCCGTGATCGGCGGTGAGCTCGATCGACAGGCCGACGAACCCGGCCTGCTGGAGCAGCCGCCGGTACTCGCCCACGGACGGCGCCCCGGCCGGGCAGCCCACCCGCCGCTCGGCCTCGGCCCGCCGTACCGGATCGGTGTCGTCGGCGCTCACGATGTCGCTGATCCCGAGCCGCCCGCCGGTGCGCAGCACCCGGAACGCCTCGGCGAACGCCGCGGCCCGGTCGTCGGAGAGCGTGATGACGCGGTTGGAGATGACGACGTCCACCCACAGGCCGGGCAGCGGGATGTTCTCGATCGAGCCCTGCAGGAAGTCGACGTTTCCGACGCCGGCCTCGGACGCTTCGCGCCTGGCCAGCTCCACCGTCTCGGCCGCGGCGTCCAGGCCGTAGGCGCGCCCGTGCGGGCCGACCCGGCGGGCCGACAGCAGCACGTCGAGACCACCGCCCGAGCCCAGGTCCAGCACCGTCTCCCCGGCGCGCAGCTCGGCGACCGCCAGGTCGGAGTAGCGGGTCACGATCTCGTCGTCGGCCATGATTCCTCACTCGCAGGCTGGGGTCGCCGGGACCGGCTTGCCCATCACCACGTCGGCGGCGGTGGGGAAGCAGCTCACGCAGGCTTCGTTGATCCGGTAGAGGCTCGACGTCCCCCGGTGCTCGACCAGGACGAAGCGGACCTCGGCCAGGATCTTCAGGTGGTGGGACACGGTCGACTGGCCGATCGAGACCGCCGCGACGATCTCACCGACGGTCATCGGCTCCCGCTGCCGGGCCAGCAGGGAGACGATCTGGATGCGGGTGGCGTCGGCCAGGGCCTTGAACCAGCTCGCGTACTCCTCGGCTTCGGCTCTCTCCAAAGGCTTCATCGTTAATCGACGATACTCGATCAAAGCGTGCCTTTCCAGCCCTCGGGCCCACGGGTCATCGGCTAGAGACTCCTCACCCCGAAACCCGGCTCGTTGTGCCGTCTCTGGCAGCCCCGCGGGTTCGCCACCCCGCTGACCTGGAGCAGCCCGCGTGGCGAGCTGCGGCTGATCTCGGTGATCACCTCGCTAGCCACGGCGGAGCCGGCACTCAGGGGCTACCGATTGAAGACGCTGCTGCCCGCCGACGCCCGTACGGCGGAGCTGCTCCGATCCACCAAGTGCAAGAAAACACGACATGTCCGGACTTACTCTGATCCAGCCGGAGACCGCGACCGGCCAGGCGGCAGACCTCCTGGCCCGGGTGCAGAAGACACTCGGCGTCACCCCGAACATGCCGCCCTGACCCTGGCCACCGGCCTGGTCCGCAACCGCGGTGACGACCTGGAGGCCGCCGCCCGGCACCTGTCCGAGGAGGAGATCACCGAGGTCATCGCGCACGTCGCGGCCGCTCTTGTTGAGGTAGCGCGTCCCGATCGACTGGCCGATCGTCCGCAGCACCGACTGAGCCGATCCCGGGGGAGCTGCACGATCCCCTCAGCCCCGCCGCTTGTACGGCGAAGCGACCCGCCTCGCCGTACAAGCGGAGCTGCCTCACCCGGCCGGCTTGGCGTACTCGTCGGCCCCGCCCGCGAAGTCGTAGGCGACGGCTTGCTCGTCGCCCACCACCCAGGCGTCATGCCCCGGCGGGCAGACGAACACGTCGCCGGGCCCCACCTCGGACTCGGTGCCGTCACGCATCTTCAGATGGATGCGCCCCTGGACCACGAAGCCGTTGTGGTGCACCTCGCACAGCTCGGTCCCGGCGATCGGCCCTACCGACTCCGACCACTTCCACCCCGGCTCCAGCGTGATGACGCCGAAGCTGAGGCCGCTCAGTCCCAGTACGTCCAGGTGCCCGCGCGGGAAGTCCCGGCGTTCATCCGGCTTGTCGATGTTCTTGACCTCGATCATGCTCTTCATCCCCTCTCGTCCTGGCGGGGCAGTGCGTTTCGAGCAGTCAGATCGTCAGCGGCACGGGATGGATCTCGTCGGCCGGATGCCCCGCACGCTGGTGGATGCGCTGGACGGCGTCGGCGTCCGGCGCATCGGACAGGCAGTAGACGAGCCCGGACTCCGGGTCGGCCCACGCCTGCTCGAAGGTGACCTGCTCTTCGTCCTGGATGGCCAGGTCGGCGTCGTGGGCCTGCTTGAGCTGGTCCGCGGTGATGCCGGTCATGCCATGGTGGACGTCCATGAATTTCATGGTTGCCTCCCAGTCCATGTCCATCCCAGCGTAGGACTGTTCCGGGCCGCCCGTTCCCCTGTGTTGGTTCAAGCCTGCCTATGGTGGACCACACCTTCAGGACGGATCCCCACCGTCGGTCCCTGTTCGGGGGCGGCGCAACGGGTGGCATAAGCAGGTGGGGACGCTCGGAGGGGGATGCGACGGCCAAGGTGTTGTTCGTCGTCTCGGCGGCTGACCACTGGACGCTGAACGACGGCACTCGCCCGCTACCTCGACTCGATCCAGGCCGAGCTGGACACCCCCCGATGCCTGGATGAGGTCGGCCAGAGGGGCTTCGACCTGGTCTTCTACCCCGGAGGGCACGGCCCGATGGAGGACCTCGCCCACGACGAGGTCTCAGGTGCGCTCCTGACCGGAAGGCTCGCCTCCGGCAGGCCTCTGGCCATGCTGTGCCACGGTCCGGCCGCGTTGCTGGCCGCCAAGGACGCCGACGGCTCATGGCCGTTCGCCGGATACCGGATGACCGCGCTGTCCAGCACCGAGGAGAAAACTCAACAGCTTCGGCCGCAAGGCGCTCTGGTTCCTGGAGGACCGGCTGCGAGAGAGCGGCGCGGATTACACCAAGGGCAAGATCCCGCTGGTGCCGCACCTCGAGACCGACCGCAACCTCTACACCGGCCAGAACCCGGCCTCGTCCGAACGACTCGCCCGCCGCCTGGTGACCGACTTGGGCTGACCCGGAGGACGCGGGTCCGGGGAACCCGTCGGAACCCTTCGGGAGACAGCACGGTGAAATGGCTACTCACCGAAGGAGAGGCGTTGAGCGCTGAGACGGTCGAGATCGACGACGGCGAACTGATCCGTCGTTCGGCGCATGACCCGGAACAGTTCGCCGCGCTGTTCGACCGCTACGCCAGGCAGATCCATCTGTACGCGGCCCGGCGGCTCGGCACGCAGGCGGCCGATGACATCGTGGCCGAGACGTTCCTGGCGGCCTTCCGCAGGCGCGGGACGTACGACCCGTCGTTCGCGCTGGCCAGGCCCTGGTTGTACGGCATCGCCACCACGTTGATCGCCAGGCATCGACGGCAGGAGGAGCGGCTGTTGCGGGCGCTGAGCCGTACCGGAGTGGACCCCTTGCCGGAGGAACTGGCCGACGCCGTGACGCGGCGGGTGATGGCACAGGGCAGGGAACGCGAGCTGGCGGGGGCGCTGGCGTCGTTGCCCCGCGGCCATCGGGACGTGCTGCTGCTGGTGGCGTGGGAGGACATGTCGTACGAGGAGGTGGCGCGGGCGCTGGACATCTCGGTGGGAACCGTACGGTCGCGGCTGCATCGTGCGCGGAAGAAGGCCAGGAACGTGCTCGGGGATGAGGAGCTGTGATGAGTGTGATCAAGGAGTTCCGCCGGAGCACCCCGGCGATGACCGACGAAGCCGCGGCTGAGGCCCGGGCACGGCTGATGTCGGAGATCCACGAGCCGGCAACCGTACAGAAGCCCCGCGTGGCGAAGCTCGGCCGGCGGATCGTGGTGGCTGCGGCGTTGGCCCTGGTCGTCGGCGGCAGCGTCGTGGTGTTCAGGGACCAGCCGGGCATGGCGCCGGTGGCCGGCGTGGCCGAGCTGGGCGAGCGCGCCGCGCAGGCGGCGGAGAACGATCCCACGCCCGCCCCGGGGCCCGGGCAGTGGCTCTACACCAAGGAGCTGCAACTGACCGGAGTCGAAGGTGACCCCGACCGCGACCAGCGCGACACCTGGGAACGGTGGACCAGCGTGGACGGCAAGCGGTCGGCCTGGTACCAGGGCGGCAAGCTGATGTTCCAGGGCAGTGCCGCCTTCGACCCGACCGAGCTCGGCAAGCCGCCGGTCACCCCCGGCGGGGTGATCGCCAGGATCGAGGCGGCCATCCTCGACGAGGACCGCCGGGGGCCGCAGGAGCTGAAGGGCCACGTCCCGCCCGAGCTCCTTTTCATGGAGGTCAACCAGCTCGTCTCCCAGCAGTGGCTGGCCCCCGCGGTGCGGTCCGCGCTCTTCCGCGCGCTGCCGGCGATCCAGGGCATGACGGTGACCCAGGACGTGCCCGTCGCCGACGGGCGGCGAGGCGTGGCGTTCAGCCTCACCGACGCTGAGGCGCGCAGCTACCTGGTTTTGGACCCCGAGACCTTCCGCTACCTGGGCACCAACTCGACGCGGCTGAAGGACCGGACCTACGAGGGGGCCGACGGCAGCAAGGAGACCTTCAAGGCGGGCACGGTGGGCCTGACCGCGCAGCTGGAAGCCAAGATCGTGAACCGGCCCGGCGACCGCTCCTGATCGGGACGGAACCCGGCTGACACAGTGGCCAGGGGACCGATGCCCCTGGCCGTTGGCGGAGAGCGTCGTGACAAGGGAGGGGCGATGGACACAGCGGATCGGTATCGGCGCTTCGCGGCCATGGAAGCTCGCCGGCATTCCGCGGCTTATGAGGAGCTGGCGGGACAGATCGCCGTGATGCCGGGATCGAGTACGGCAGGCCATGAGCCTCACCCAGACGAACGAGCCGGGCCGATGCGCCGTGCTGTTGCCGGTCCTCGCCGCACTGCCGCAGCCTCTGGCTCTGATCGAGGTCGGAGCGTCGGCCGGCCTCTGCCTCTACCCGGACCGCTACCGCTACCGCTACGACGACGGGCCGCTGATCGGCCCCGCCGAGGGACAGGTCGTCCTCGAGTGCCGGACCAGCGGTCCGGTCCCGCTGCCGGAAGAGGTGCCGGCCGTGGCCTGGCGGGCCGATGTCGATCTCAATCCGCTTGACGTGCACGACGACGATGACGTGCGCTCCTGGTCCGGTGCCGGAGGACGAGGCGGCCTTCGTCCTTGCGCTGGATGGGCGGCCGCTGGCCTACACCGGCCCTCACGGTCAATCGTTGACCTGGATCGGTTGACGGTCGTCCCAGCAGGGGGAACCTTCCGTCGTCCGATGGCAGGCGGCCCGTCGCGTCCGGCACGTAGGTGGATATATCCGGATACTCCGGCCGGGCGTGGCCAGGGCGACCAGAGCGCGCTGAGCGTCGCCGATTAGGTGGAGGAGCCAGCCCGCCCGGTGCACCGGGTGGGCCGGATAGATCGATCCCGCTCACCGCGGTGGTGAGCTCCCGATAAGCGGCCGCCAGGGCGGCGCGAGCCCGCTCGATGTTCATGCCACCATCGTGCGGGGACCCGCGCGCGGGACGGCAGCACCCTGCTCAGAGCGCTCGGACCTCGGCGAGTCGCTTGACCGAGTAGTCGTCGTCCCAGCAGACGGCCGCTTCCCAGGCGGCCGACGCCTGAGCGGCGATGTCGTGCGCCGCGTCGTCGAGGCCGGCGGCGTTGCCGGGCAGGACCAGGTCGAGATCGGGGACGTCGACGTGCGACTCGTCCCAGTCGATCAGCGCGACGTGGTCCGCGGTCATACGGACGTTGCCGGGGTTGGGGTCCCCGTGCACGACGCAGGTCTGCCCTCCGGCCAGCCGCGCCCACGCTGCCCGGCATCGGGCGACGCCCTCCGGGGGCATCGCGCCCAGGTCGATCTTCGTGCCGGTGTCGGCGTGCAGGAGGTCGGTGGAGGAACGCCAGCCTGGGCGCTGCGGCCAGCCCTTCGTCAACCGGTGCAGCTCGCGGAGCGTGTCGGCGACGCGGCGCCAGTCGTCCTGGGTCTTGGGCGCTTCGCCCTCCACGTAGGTCATGACCACCAGACCGTCGGCGAAGAGCCGGCCGTCCGTCGTCGGAATCGGCACCGGAACGGTCATGCCTTCGCGGTCGAGATGGACGAGGAGTTCGGTCTCCCACGCGAGGTCGGCGTCGCTCCTGGTGCCGAGACGGCCGACCGCGAGGCGCCCGTCGATGCGCACGCTCCAGACGTCGTTGGCGACCCCGCCGGCGAGCCGTTCGACGCGAGTGACGTCCTCGCCCCACTGCGCGAGTGCTTCCCACTTCATTGACCGGATCCTACGGGGTGGGCGAGCCGAGCAGCCGCCCTGGACGTGCCGAACCTTTCGCCGCCCCGCCGCTACCTAGGTGCATGGCTCACCTACACCCAGCGGTCAGGCTGGCGCGACGACACCCCCTGACCGGCTACTTCCTGCTGACCTTCACGCTCTCCTGGACCTGGATGGCGGTGGCGCTCGGCGTGCTGCGGCTGCCCATGCTCGGGATCGGCGGCGCGCTGGCCCCGCTGGTCGGGCCGGCCCTCGCGGCCTTCGTCCTGACGGCGCTCACCCAGGGCAGGGCCGGGATCCGGGACCTGCTGCGGCGGCTCGTGCTGTGGCGGGTCTCGCCGTGGTGGTACGCGATCGTCTTGCTCGGCTGGCCGGCGCTGCTCCTGCTGCTCGGCTTCACGCAGGGGGCGAGCGCACAGGCTCCGGCGGCGGCGTTCTGGGGACTCTTCCTCCTCATCCTGGTCACGGGCGGTCCGCTGGGCGAGGAGCCGGGCTGGCGCGGGTTCGCGCTGCCGCTCCTGCAACAGCGCCACGGTCCCCTCGCCGGAACGCTGGTCCTGGGCGTCCTGCACGGCCTGTGGCACCTGCCGGTCTACGTGCTGGTCCCCGGCTACAACGGCGCCCCGGCCGACCCGGCGGGCCTCGCGGTGTCGTTCGCGACGTTCGTCGGCGGCGTCACCGCCGGGTCGGTGCTGTTCACCTGGATCTTCAACAACACGCGCGGCAGCGTACTGCTGGCGGTCCTCTTCCACGCCGTCGGGAACGTCCTGCACAGCCTGGCCTACGAGCTGTTCCCCGGAGCGGATCTCGGGCACCTCGTGGCCGACCTCCGCACCCTGACCCAGGTCGGGCTGGCGCTGCTGGTCGTCGCGGCGACGCGCGGGCGGCTCGGCCACGACCGCTACCTGCGCGAGGTCCCGCCCGTCCCGGACGCCGGCCGGGCCCGGGTTTGGTCACCGTGACGATACCGCCCGCCGAGTTGGCTGGGGGAGCACCCGGCCCCGCAGCGGGTCAGCACCGTTCGCCCGGTCGCTGCCGCCCACCTGGCGACAGCGCGAGACCGAACCAGTTGGAGGAAACCCTGTGGATCCCCTACGGCAAGACGGCGGGCCGTACCTCGTGATGACGCAACCCGAAGCGCCCGACGACCGGACCCTTCTCTCGGCGATCGCCCAGGGTGATCGCGCCGCGCTGGTGACGCTCTACGAGCGGCACTCGGGCGTGGTCTACTCCCACCTCGTCCTGCTCACCGACGACCACGGGCTCAGCGAGGAGATCCTGCAGGACACCATGCTCGCCGTCTGGCGCGGCGCGGGCGGTTTCCGCGGCGACTCCTCGGTGCGGTCGTGGATCATCGCCATCGCCCGGCGGCAGTGCCGGGACCGGCTGCGCCGCCGGCGGCCCACCCTCGTCCCGCAGGAGGTGCTGGCCAACCGCCCGGCTGCCGAGCCGGGACCGGAGGAGCAGGTGCTGGGCCGGATGGCGGCCGGGGCGGTGATGACGGCCGTCGGCGCCTTACCGCGACACCACCGCGAGGTGCTCGACCTGGTCTTCAGGACCGGGCTGCCGCTCGCCGAGATCGCCAAGATCCTGGAGATTCCCGTCGGCACGGTCAAGAGCCGGCTGTTCGCGGCGCGGGCCGCACTCGTTCGCTCGATGCCCGAAGGGGGATACGCGTCATGACCAAGGCCTCGCCTCACCTGAGCCTTGAAGAGCTCCTCGCCCATGCCGACGGTACGGCGGAGCCGGCCGACCCCCACCTCGACCGCTGCCCGGCCTGCCGGGCCGAGCTCGACGCGTGGCAGGCCGTTGCGCCTGCCGTACGCGACAGTGCTCCTGCCGCTCAGCCGCACCCGCGGGTCCTGCGCGGCGTGCTGGACGCGATCGACGGCCCGCGCCGGGTCCGGCGGCGCGGGCCCGCGGTGCTGAGCTGGGTCGCGGCCGCGGCCGCGCTGGTGGCGATCGCCGGGTACGTCCTGCTGCCGCGCACCGCGTCCGCCCCGGTGGAGGAGGCTTTCGACGCCCAGCGGGTCGCCGCGATGGGCCTGCTCGCCACCGAGTGCGAGAGCCTGCAGGTGGCCGCGGGCTCCCTGCGGGTCGTGGACGGCTCACGCCTGGTCGTGCGTACGGCAGGCGGCAAGGACATCCGGGTCGACGTCGCGCCGACGGCCAAGGTGACCCGGCAGATCGCCGGGACCGTCGCCGACCTCGTCCCCGGTATGTCGGTCCTGGTACGCGGCGAGGGCAGCCGGGCGGGCGACACCCTCGCCGCCGGCAGCGTGCTCGTCGCGCCCGCGAAGCTGAAGCCGCCCCGGCTCCCCGGCGGGATGGGTTCGGGCATCACCGCGATGCTGGCCGGGCACGGCATCGCGATGGGCACGGTGAGCCAGATCCGGGACGGCGCGTTCACCGTGACGGGCGCGGACGGCGGCAAGGTGAAGGTCACCACGTCCGCCTCCACCACGCTCGTCCGGCAGTCCGCGGCGCGCCTGGCCGACCTGACGACCGGCAAGTACACCACCGTGGTCGGCACGCTCCAGGGCGACGGCACCCTCCAGGCCCGTACCGTGCAGCAGGACACCCTGACCGACGGCGACAAGCCGTCCAGGCCCGAGGGCCTGAAGCCCCCCGGCGGCCTGCCCAAGCCGCCGGGCATGAAGGACCCGTTCTCCGGCCTGGGCTGCGACGCCGACGCCATCGCCGGCACCGCACTCAACGGGACGCCGATCTAGATGATCTAGGGCTTCGGCGGGCAGAAGCCTCCGGCGATGATGAGCGCGGTGTCCGCCCGGTCCGCGTTGGCCGGCTTGAAGTTCGCCCGTTCGCCGGCCGACCAGGCGGAGCCGAGCAGCACGTGGCCGTCGGGGACCCGGTCGTATAGGCAGACGGAGTGGGCGCTGCGGTTGTAGACGGAGTCGACGGCGTCGTGCCAGTGATCGGTGGACGGCTCGGACAGCGGGATGGCGCCGAGCTCGAAGCGCTGGCGGGCCCGGACTTCCCCCAGGTCGGCCATCTGCCCTCCGCCGTCCCGCTGCCCGAACAGGCAGGCGTGGCCTTCGAGTCGTGGCGTCGAAGAGCGCCGGCGTGCGTTCTTCGGCCGACTCGGGCCAGCTGAAGGCCTGACGGCCGGGTGTCACTCCTCGGTTCCGGCGCCGCTCAAGCCGCTGACGATCCCCTCCGCGGTCATGCCCAGCCCGGGCAGCGGAGCACTCTCACCCGCGCGCAAGCCGTCCAGGAGGGTGCCGAGCAGGCGGTCCCGCAAGGTGGTGGCGAGCGCGGGGGAGAGGGCCGGAAGGGGCCGGGTGGCGACGGCGAGGAACAGGATCAGATCCCCCGAGGTCACATCGGGCCGGAGCGTGCCCTCGGCCCGGGCGGCGTCGACCAGGGAGTCCACGGCCGACAGCACGCGGGCGGCGGCCTCGCTGAAGCGGGGGCCGGACTCGACCTGGCCGCCGAGGATCGGGAGCATCGCGACGCTCTGGTGCTCGACCACCTGGGAGGCGAACGTCCGGATCGCCTCCCAGGCGGAGGGCGAGGAGTCCAGGGCGTCGGTGGCCGTCGCGGCGACCTGGTCCATGTCGTGGACGGCCACGCTGTGGATCAGGTCTTCGCGGGTGGGGAAGTGGCGGTAGAGGGTGGCGTTGCCGACTCCCGCGCGCTCGGCGATCTGGTCCAGCGGCGCGGCTGGGCCGTACTCCACGAAGGCCGCGTGCGCGGCGCGCAGGATCTGTTCGCGGTTGCGGCGCGCGTCGGCGCGCATCGGCGGATGGTCGGCCACTCGACGGCTCCCTCGATAAACGTGGACAAACTCCCCGCTTATGCTAGCGTGCAAAGGAAGCGGGGAATAACCCCCCGTTTTAGGCGGCAAAGGAGCAGGGACATGCGGTCGGTGGCATGCACGGTCGTGGGCGGCGGCCCGGCGGGGATGGTGCTGGGTCTGCTGCTGGCTCGATCCGGGGTGGAGGTGGCCGTCCTGGAGCAGCACCCGGACTTCCTGCGCGACTTCCGCGGAGACACCGTCCACGCCTCGACCCTCGGCCTGCTGGACGAGCTTGGGCTGGGGGAGCGGTTCGCCGCGTTACCCCAGCAGCGCGAGCGGCGGCTGACGGTCCGCTTCGACGACGGAGGCTTCGACGAGGACTTCAGCCGGCTGCCCGGACGGCACCAGCACGTGGCGCTGGTGCCGCAGTGGGACTTCCTCGACCTGCTGGCCACGGCGGGCCGGGAGTCGCCGCATTTCCACCTGGTCCAGAACGCGCGGGTGACCGGCGTGATCCGGGAGGGCGCGGCGGTCCGCGGCGTTCGCTACCTGGACAAGGGCGGGATGGTCCGCGAGGTGCGCTCACCCCTGGTGGTCGCGGCGGACGGGCGGCAGTCCACCATGCGCGACCTGCTCGGCCTCCGCCCCAAGAACATCGGAGCCCCCCACGACTGCCTCTACGTCCGCATCCCCCGCCTGCCCGGCGATCCGAAGCGGACGCACCTGCGCTTCTCCGCCTCCGGCGGCCTGATCATGATCAACCGGGGCGACTACTGGCAGACGGCCCTGCTGATCGGCAAGGGCGAAGCCGCCGCGGCCCGCGCGGACGACGGCGCCCGGACCCGGGAGCTGATCGTACGGCTGGCGCCGTACCTGGCCGAGCGCGCGGAGTCGATCGGAGCGGCCGACATCGCCGCGCTCCAGATCCGGATCGACCGGCTGGAGCGCTGGTGGGCGCCGGGAGTGCTGTTCATCGGGGACGCGGCGCACGCGATGTCCCCCATCGCGGGAGTCGGCATCAACCTGGCCATCCAGGACGCGGTGGCGGCGGCCCGGGTCCTCGTGCCCGGCCTGCGGAACGGGCACGTCACCACCAGGGACCTGGCCCGCGTGCAGCGGCGACGCCGGTGGCCGGCCCTCGTGACGCAGGGCATCCAGCGGGCGGCCCAGAAGCGGTTCGTCGCCGCCTCCATGGACGGCTCCGGAGCGGCGGCCGAACCGCTGCGCGTGCCGCAACCGCTGCGGACGCTCCGTCATCTGCCCGGCTTCAGCGGCCTGCTCGGCCGCCTGGTCGCGCTCGGCGTCCGGCCCGAGCACCTGACCGGCTCGCTCGCGCCGCTCAACGGCCGGTGCTAGGGAAGACCCCTGTCGATGCGGCCGCGCAGCGAGTGCAGGGCTTGCCGGAGCTCGGCCGGTTCGATGGCGGTGAGGTCGGCGTCGAAGGTGAGCAGCAGCCCGGCCACTCCTGGCCACGACCACGCGCCGAGCGTGAGCCGGCACGTGGTGTCGGTCTCGTACTCGACCGTTGACCCACCGGGGGCGAACCTGGCGACCGTCGAGGCCGGCAGGGCGAGTACGGCGGAGCCACGGCAGGGCCATTCGGCGGCGGCGTCTCCACGGTCGTGCGCGGTCATGACGAAGGCGACGGGATCCCCGTGCGGGATCGCCCGCCGGTCGAAGGGCAGGTGCGTCGGCGGGTGCGGGCCGATGCGGTCCACGCGCATCGCCCGCCACCGGCCCGCGTCCGGGTCGAAGGCGACCAGGTACCAGCGCGCGGCCCAGACCACGAGGTCGTGCGGTTCCAGCGTGAGCGTGACGGGTTCGCCGTCACCGGTGTAGTCCACCCGGACGAGGTGCCGCCGGCTGATCGCGCTGCCGACAGCACGGACGATCTCGGAGTCGATCGGTGGCGCGGGAAACTCCCAGTAGTTGCGCGCCGACGTGACCGTGAACGCCTCGGCGTGCAAGCGGCTGCGCGCGGGCATCGCCTGGTGCAGCGTGGCCAGAGCCCGGGCCGCGTTCTCGCGGATGCCGGACAGGACCGCCGGCACCGTCTGCAGCGCGACCGCCGCGGCGACGGCCTGGTCCTCGTCGAAGACCACCGGCGGCAACCGCGTGGCCCGGCCGAGCCGGTACCCGCCACCCGCGCCGCGCACGGCCTCGATCTCGTACCCGAGCTCCCGGAGGGTGTCGATGTCGCGGCGGACCGTTCGCGCCGAGGTCCCGAGCCGGTCGGCGAGGTCCTCGGCGGTCAGCGTCGCACCGATTCCGAAGATCGACAGCAGCTTGAGCGCCCGAGCGGAGGTGGCAGCCATGCTCCGATTCTCCGCCCTGTAGCGGACACTCGATGGCAATTATGCCCGCCATGGTGGCCGGCATGACCGCCACCTCGAACCTCCGCACCACCCAGGCCTCCCTGGCCCTGCTCGTGGTGCTCTTCGGGTCCTTCATGGACCTGCTCGACGCGACGATCGTCACCGTCGCGGCACCCGCGATCGCCCACGACCTGGGGGCGTCCGCCGCCGAGATCCAGTGGACGATCGCCGCCTACACCCTCACCCTGGGCGCGGGCCTCATCACCGGCGGCCGGCTCGGCGACCAGTACGGCCGCAAGCGGCTGTTCATGCTCGGGCTGGCCGGGTTCATGCTCACCTCGGCGCTGTGCGCGCTGGCCGTCGACCCGGGCATGCTCATCGGCATGCGGGCCGGGCAGGGACTGACCGCCGGGATCATGGTCCCGCAGGTGTTCGGGATCATCCGGGCGTCCTTCGCCCCGGCCGAGCGGGCCAAGGCGTTCGCCGCCTACGGGGCGGTCCAGGGCCTCGCCTCGGTCGCCGGCCCGCTGCTGGGCGGGCTGCTCGTCGACGCCGACCTGGCCGGGCTCGGCTGGCGCACGATCTTCTGGATCAACGTGCCCGTCTCGATCCTGGCGCTGGTCCTCGGGGCGAGGATCCTGCCGGAGTCGCGGTCCGCCTCGACCGCGCGGCTGGACCTGCTCGGCGCGTTCCTCGCCGCCGCGGGCGCCCTGCTCCTCCTGCTGCCGATCATCCAGACCGAGGCCTGGGGATGGACCTGGACCAGCTACGGCCTGCTCGCCGCCGGCGTCCTCGTCCTGGCGATCTTCCTCGCCTACGAGCGCCGGCTCACCGCCCGCGGCGCAGAACCGGTCTTCGACCCGGCCCTGCTGCGGATCCGCAGCTTCGCGGCCGGCCTGGCCGCCTCGACGCTCTTCTTCGGGGGCATCGGGCCGTTCTTCCTCACCCTCTCCGTCTACCTGCAGTACGGCACCGGCCGGACCGCATGGGCGACCGGCCTGGTGATCCTCCCGTACGCGCTCGGCTCGATCATCACCTCCGGGCTCGGCGTCGCGCTCGCCGCCAAGGCCGGCCGTACGCTCCTGGTCACCGGCTCCCTCACCGTCGCCGCCTCCCAGCTCGTCCTGTGGCTCGTCGTCAAGGACGGCACCGACCCCGGATACTGGCCCCTCGCCCTGGCGCTCCTCATCGGCGGCCTCGGACTCGGCCTCGCCGCCCCCATCCTGGTCAACGTGGTCCTCGCCGGTGTGCCCGGCCGCAACGCCGGCGCCGCGGGCGGGGTGCTCTCCACCGTCAACCAGATCGGCGCCGCGGTCGGCATCGCCGTCCTCGGCACCCTCTTCTTCACCGCCGCCACCGGCTCGACGGCCGCAGCACCGGCCTTGTCCGACTACAGCCACGCGCTCGGCACGGTCCTGATCGTCTCCGCCGCGCTCTACCTGGTCACGGCGCTGGCGATGCTCGCCCTCCCGAGGACGGAGCACCAGCGGTGAAGGCCGCCCCTGGGGCTGACCACCGGCCCCTCCTGGAGCGAACCCCCGCCCCAGAACGGCGGCAGGCATGATCGCGACGACCGCACGAGCCCGCCTACCGTCGACCTCGTCTCAGCAACCCGGGAAGGAAGCACGATGTCGCCGCACACCTGGGCCGCCACGGCCACGATCACCGCCCTCGCCGGTCTGAGCGGGGTGGTCTCGGCCCCTGCTCCCGACCGCTACCACCGGCAGCCGATCACCTGGCGCGCCTGCGCCACCGACCCTGCGGACGAGCTCGGCACCCTGCTCGACCAGGCCGGTGTCCAGTGCGCCGGCGTCACGGTGCCCATGGACTACCGCAGGCCCGCCGGCCGGACGATCACCATCGAGATCTCCCGTCTCAAGGCGCCCGACGCCACCCGCCGGCGAGGGGTGCTGCTGATCAACCCTGGCGGGCCGGGCGCCACCGGCATCCAGCAGGTCCTCCTCGGCAAGAAGGTGCCGGCGCTGGCCGAACGGTACGACCTGGTGGGGATGGACCCCAGGTTCGTCGGACGGAGCACCCCGATCCGCTGCCGATGGCAGACCGACACGTTCCTCCGCTCCGCCGGCCCCGACCGGCGTTCCTTCGACGCCGGCGTGGCCCTCGCCAGACGGCTGGCGGAGGGATGCGCACGCGACGATCGCAGCGCCCTGCCGTACGCCTCCACCAGGAACACCGCGCGGGACATGGACGTGATCAGATCGGCGCTCGGCGAGAGGAAACTGTCCTACCTCGGGTACTCCTACGGCACCTACCTGGGCGCGACCTACCTGCAGATGTTCGGCGCGCACGCCGACCGTGTCGTGCTCGACAGCGCGGTCGATCCTGAGACGTACGGCCCGCGCCTGCTCAGGCACAACGCTCCCGCGCTGGAGGCCGCGCTGCGCCGGTGGGCCGCCTGGGTCGCCGGACGCGACGGCGAGTACGGGCTGGGCGCCACGGTGCGGGAGGTGCGGGCGGCCATCGACAAGATCACCGAGAAGCCGGTGCAGGTCAACGGCCATCAGGTGGACGCCTCGGTCGTGCCGTACTGGCTGTTCGCGCGGCTCTACGACGACGGACCCGCCGAGTACGCCGCCCTCGCGAAGGAGGCCGCCGCCCTGACCGGACGCACCCCGCCGCCCGCGTCGCTGCTGGAGTTCCTCGACGGCCTGTTCACCGGCTCCGGCACGGCCGAGGACCGGGCAGGGACGCCGATCCTGTGCGCCGACCGCGCCGCGCCGACGAACCCGGAGCTGTACTACCGCGACATCCAGCGCCACCGGGCCGCGGAACCGCTGTTCGGGCCGCTGGTCCGCAACATCTCCCCGTGCGCGTTCTGGCCGGACACGCCGGTCGAACCGGCCACCAGGATCGCGAACGCCGTGCCCGCGCTGATCGTCGGCGCCGCGGGCGACCCGGCGACGCCCTACGCCGGCCAGCGGGCGATGCACCGCGCGCTGACCGGCTCCCGGATGCTCACGCTGATCGGGTCGTACCGGCACGGCGTCTACGTCTCGGCCGGCAACCGGTGCGTCGACACCGTGGTCGGCCGGTACCTGCTCGATGGAGTGCTGCCGAAGGCAGACACGAGCTGCACCGTTTCGTCCGCGAGGCCGGCGCCGCCGGGTTCAGACCAATAGCAGGGTCTTGCCCACCGCTGTGCGGTTCTCGATCGCGGCGTGTGCCTCGCCGGCCCGTTCCAGCGGGAAGGTCTGCCCGATCACCGGGCGGACGGTGCCGGCGGCGGCCAGCGACCTCATCTCCTCCGCCCATCGCGGCAGGTCCGGGCCGAACTCCGCCAGTTGCTCAAGGCCGAGTACGGTCACCCCACGGCTCTGTGCCTCCTCCGCGGAGATCACGGTGGGAGCGTCGCTCGACGCGCCGTGCACCGAGAAGCGGCCGCCGCGCGCCGTCACCTCGAACGCGGCCCGCCCGATCGCCCCGCCGACGCCGTCGAACACCACGGTCGGCCCCTGGCCACCGGTCGCTTGCCGTACCTGCTCGGTCCAGTCCGGCTCGGAGTAGTCGACCGCCGCGTCCGCGCCCAACTCCCGGATGAGCTCCAGCTTCCGCGCGCCGCGGGCGGCGCCGACCACCTGGGCGCCGGCCGCCAGCGCGAGCTGCACCAGCAGGCTGCCCACCCCGCCGGCCGCCGCTTCGACCAGCACCCGGTCGCCGGGGCCGATGCCGGCCTTCTCCACCAAACCCTGCGCGGTGCTGCCGTCGCTGTGCAGGGCGACCGCCTCCGGCAGGCCCAGCCCGTCCGGCACGGGGGACAGGCCGGCAACGTCGACCACCGCGTGCTCGGCGAAAGCGCCGGTGTCCCCGACATCCGCGATGACCCGCCGCCCCAGCCAGGCCGCATCCACGTCCGGCCCGACCGCGCTCACGTGTCCGGCCGCCACACCTCCCGGCACGTACGGCAGGGCCGGCCTGGCATGCCATCGGTCCACACCGCGCCGGATCTGCGTCTCGACGAACGTGATGCCCACCACCGCCACATCCACCAGGACCTGGCCCCGCCCGGCCACCGGGACCGGCGCTTCACCCGGCTCCAGCACCTCCGGGCCGCCGAACCGCGTCACTCTGGCCACTCGCATGGTTCTTCTCCTCTGATCAGCAAGCAACGCGGCCATCGTGCAACCTCAAGTCGCCTTGAGGTCAAACGTCAGCCGAAACGGAGGCCTCGCGCGACCAGGCCGAGCACCAGCGCACCCACCTTCCAGGCGTCATCGCCCCCCGATGCTCGGTGCCCTCGAAGCAAAGGCCGGCCAGCCGGAACGCCTCAGGACGATCCGGCCCGTGCGAGAGCCCGTAGGCCACGGCGAAGGAAGCCCTCCGAAGCGCCTCGACCTCGACCCCACCCTGCCCGGGAATTCCGTTGAGCGCCCAGCCGGCGCCTGCCTAGGATCGCCCGCATGCGGCGAACCGTGATCATCGGTGACATCCACGGCTGTTTCGACGAACTGCTCGAACTGCTGGAGAAGGTCGACCTCCACCCCGACGACCTGCTGGTGAGCGTCGGCGACCTGGTCGACCGAGGACCGGCGCCCGGAGAAGTGATCGGCCTCTTCCGCGAACGACCCAACTCGGTCGCGGTGATGGGCAACCACGAACGCAAGCACGTGCGCGGCATCTTCTCCTACGCCCAAGAGATCACGCGCCTGCAACTGGGCGACGGCTACGCCGAAGCGGTCGACTGGATGCGGACCCTGCCGTACTACTTCGAGAACGACCACGTCCGGGTCGTGCACGCCGCGATCCAGCCCGGCCTCCCGCTGGCAGACCAGAGGGAAGCGGTCCTCTGCGGCTCGACCAGCGGCGAACGCGAACTCGCCACCCTGTTCCCGGACAGCCACTGGCACGACCACTACCAGGACCCGAAGCCGATCGTCTTCGGTCACCACGTGACGGGCCGCGAGCCGTTGATCCGCGACGGCAGGATCTTCGGTCTCGACACCGGCGCCTGCCACGGCTGGAACCTGACCGCGCTGTGCCTGCCCGGCTCCACGCTGCACTCAGTCCAGGCGCGCGCAGACCACTGGTCCCTCGCCAGGCGGGCGTGGCAGCTGCCCGTCCTGAAGTCCAAGCCCTGGCCGGACTACACCTGGCCGGAGCTGAGGCGGTCCATCGAACGCTTCGCCTCCGCACCCCACCCAGCCACCCACCGCTGGGTCGATGCACTCGAGGAGTGGGCCGCCACCCTGCAATCCTCGCTACCGGCCCTGCTCCATGCGGCACATCGCCTCGCCGGCGCCCTCGACCCGGCCGACCTGGCACGGCACCCGGCCGCCAAGTTCCTCTTCCAAGCTCGCGACGGCCGCCTCGACGAGGCGGGTCTGGCCAGGCACTGCCTCACGCCCCGCAGGACCAGCGACCTGGCGGCCCACCTGGGGCATGCGCTGCCCGGGCTGCCTGACTGAACGGTGATGGGCAGGCGGAGGTCGGTGTCGTAGGGGAGCAGCACGGCATTCACCGCCCAGGGGGTGGCGCGCCCTGATGCGCGTCTGTTCATACTTTGCCGGATTCGGGGATCAAGGAGGATGATCGGCCGGGTAGCACCAGGCCATGATGTTCGCCGGGCTGCGGGGCGTGCCACGGGCGCAGCTCCCGAGAGAGGTCATCGCCGGTGTGACGCTGGCCGCCCTGGCGATCCCGCTCAACATCGGCTACGCCCAGATCGCCGGCCTGCCTCCGGTCGTCGGGCTGTACACGGCGATCGTCCCGATGCTGGTGTTCGCGCTGTTCGCCTCCTCCCGCCAGCTCGTGGCCAGCCCGGACGCGCCGATCGCGGCGCTGATCGCCTCCCTGCTCGGCGCCATGGCGGCCGCGGGCAGCACGAACTACGTGCAGCTCGCCTACGCCCAGGCGCTGGTCTGCGCGCTGGTGTTCCTGCTGTTCTACGTCTTCAAGCTCGGCTTCCTGGCCAACTTCCTGTCCGAGCCGGTGCTGGTCGGCTTCATCGCGGGCCTGGCGATCGAGATCCTCACCAGCCAGGTGGAGAAGATCCTCGGCATCAAGACCACCTCGGAGCACTTCTTCCCTGAACTGTGGGAGATCGTGACGAAGATCCCGCAGGCGCACTGGTGGAACGTCGCCGTCGGCGTCGGCACCATGGCGTTGATCCTGGTGCTTCGCCGAGTGGCCCCGGCACTGCCGGGTCCGCTGATCGCCCTGATCGCCGCCACCGTCCTGGTCGCCGCCGCCGGGCTGGACCGCCACGGCGTCTCGGTCCTGGGCGCGGTGCCCTCCGGTCTGCCCGTGCCGCACTTCCCGAGCGGGGTGAGCCTGGGCCAGTGGGCGACACTGATCCCCGGCGCCATCGCGATCTGCGCGGTCACCCTGGCCGACGGGCTGCTCACCGCCCGCCGCTACGCCGAGCAGCACAACTACACGATCGACGGCAACCAGGAGCTGATGGCCTTCGGTGTGAGCAACATCGCGGCCGGGCTGACCGGATCGATGACCATCGGTTCCAGCGCCTCCCGCACGGCGGCCATGGACTCGGTGGGCTCCCGCTCGCAGATCCCCAGCGTGGTCTGCGCGCTGGTGGTCGCGGTCCTGCTGGCCTTCTTCAGCGACCTGCTCGCCTACCTGCCCAACGCCGCGCTGGCCGGCATCGTCGCGGTGGCCGTGATCAGGCTCATCGACGTGCGCAAGCTGACCGAGCTGTGGCACCTGCGGCGTTCGGAGTTCTGGATCGCCACCGTGTGCATGCTCGGGGTGCCCGTCCTGGGGTCGCTGTCCGCGGTGGTCATCGCCTTCCTGCTGTCCGCGGTGGACATGGTACGGCGAGCGTCCTCACCCAGCACCGCCGTACTCGAACCGGGGCCCGCCGGGCGTTACGTCCGCGCCCGGCAGCCCGGACCGGGACCGGCGGTCTACCGCTTCGAGGGCCCCCTCTTCTTCGCCAACGCCGCCGCGTTCAAGGAACAGGTCCTGGGCCTGACGGCGACCGACATCGTCCTCGACGCCGAGGCGATCTCGGACGTGGACACCACCGGCGCGGAGGCGCTTCGCCAGGTCATCGGGAAACTGCAGGCCCAGCACCGCACCCTCGTCGTGGCCAGAGCCACCAGGGAACTGCGTGACCTGCTCACCCACTACGGGCTGCGGTTGACCCACTTCGACTCCAACGAGGCCGCGGTCGCCGCCCAGCAACCTTGACCCCCCGCTGAGCCTCGCCGCTGATCGCGGGACAGGACCCGCGCCGGACCTGACGATTTGCCGGGACTTGGCCCGGCCCTGCGCCTGCCTCGCCTGCCGGGCGGGAACGTCACCACCGTTGCCACCTGCGGGAGCAGGCCGGTCTCCACCCTCAAGAACAAGGGACGACATGAGTCACCTGATCGCCATCGCCTACCTGGACGTCCAGACCGCCACCACGGTCCGCGAACGCCTCCTCGACCTGCGCGACACGGTCGAGGCACTCAAGGCATGATCTTCGGCAGGAAGCACGACGAGCACCCACCGCCGGTCACCGCCCTGTACCAGCTCCAGCAGAAGATGGTGTCGATCGGCGACGACTACTGGATCGAGAACGGGCTCGGCCAGCGCGTCTACCACGTCGACGGCAAGGTCTTCCACCTGCGCAAGACCTTCGTGCTGGAAGACGCCTCCGGCGCCGAACTGCTGCGCATCCAGAGCCGGATCCTCCGGGTGCGCGAGACGATGGTCGTCGAGCGCGGTGACGAGACGGTGGCCACCCTGCACAAACACCTCGTCGGACTGCGCGACCGGTTCACCGTCGACCTCGGCGACGCGAGCGAGTTGCACGCCAAGGGCGACTTCGTCGACCACGAGTACACCATTCACCGCGACGACGTCGAGATCGCGAACATCTCCAAGCGCTGGATGCGCGTCCGCGACACCTACGGCGTCTCCATCGTGGAAGGCGAGGACACCCCGCTGCTCCTCGCCGTGGTGGTGTGCATCGACCATCTGAGCCACGAAGGCCACTGACGTGCGGACACTGCTCAAGATCCTCATCGTGGCCGCCTCCCTCGGGGTGGCCACGATGGTCGTCGACGGCATCGACGTGGACGCGCGGTCCACCACCGGGGCGATCGCCACCCTGCTCGGGGTCGCCCTGGTCTTCGGCCTGGTCAACGCCGTGCTCAAGCCGCTCATCCACGTGCTCGGCTGCGCCTTCTACGTGCTCACGCTCGGGCTGTTCGCGCTGGTCGTCAACGCGGGCCTGCTGCTGCTCACCGATTGGGTGGCCGGCCTGCTCCGCCTGCCGTTCCACGTCAGCGGCTTCTGGCCGGCGCTGTGGGGAGCGCTCATCATCGGCGTCGTGAGCTGGGCCCTCAGCCTGGTCCTCCAGGTGTGACGATCACAGGCCGCCGATGCCCTTGCCCAGCAGTACCGCCCCGATGACCAGCAGGAGCACGAACATGACGGTGGCGTTGTTCTGCTCCAGCCAGCCACGCAGCTCGTTGAGCGGCCCGCGCATCCGCTCGGCGGCGACCGCGTAGGCGACCACCGGGATGGCGACGGTCGAAGCCGCGATCACCGTGAAGACCACGATGGGCACGACATAGGCACCGGCCTGGGCGACGGAGACGCCGGCGCCGACGCACATCATGAGATTCTTCGGATTCACCGCGGACAGCGCGAAGCCGAGTGCCGCGCCCTTGGCCGGGGTCATCTGGTCGATGGCCTTCATCCAGCCGGGCAACTCGCCCTGGGCGCCCGCCTTGGGCCGGCTCCTCCACTGCTTCCAAGCCAGAGCCAGCATGAGCAGGCCGAGCAAGATCTTGATCCACGACACCGCGGCCGAGGGCTGCCCACCGGACTGCAGCCCGATCACGTTGGCCAGGACGGCGAACACCGTGGTCGCGACCACGATGCCGCCCACCCAGCCGACCAGGAAGCCGAAGCTGGTGCCGCCCGCCCGGGGCGCGAGCAGCATCAGGATCACCGCGATGATCGGGATCGGGCTGATCGCCACGCCTAGGGCCAGGGGCAGCACGTCCCCGATGGCGCCGTTCACCAGTCGCTCCGCATGATGCGGGGTTACCCGAGGGCCGGGTCACGTGATCTCAGCGGCTGGCAAAGCCTCCGAGGGTTGCCGGGCCCATGAATGGGCAAAGACCAGGGCCTCGCTGGTGCGCCGCAGCCGCAAGGGGTAGGCCAGCAGCCATGGGGGACTATCCATTCGAAGACCGTGCCGACTTCGACGACGTCGAACGTGGGTTTCTCGGCACTCTCAAAGACCCGGTCGTCAGGAACGACAAGGGTGAGCCCGTCTGGGACTGCGACGCCTACGACTTCCTGGCGGGCGAGTGCCCCGACACCGCCAATCCGAGCCTGTGGCGGCAGGGACAGCTCGTCTCCAAGCACGGCCTCTTCGAGGTCTGCGAGGGCATCTACCAGGCTCGCGGTCTCGACCTGTCCAACGTGACGTTCGTCGAGGGCGAGCGCGGCGTCATCGTGATCGACCCGCTCATGACGGTCGAGCCGGCCCGCGCGGCGCTGGCGCTCTACCGGGAGCACCGGGGCGAGCGTCCGGTCACCGCGGTCATCTACACCCACTCCCACGCCGACCACTTCGGCGGCGTGCGCGGCGTCACCGACGGCAAGGACATCCCCATCGTCGCTCCCGCGGGCTTCCTGGAGCACGCGGTCAGCGAGAACGTCTACGCCGGCGGCGCGATGGCCCGCCGCGCGGTCTACATGTACGCCGCCGACCTCGAGCGCGGCCCCACCGGCCAGATCGGCGCCGGCCTGGGCATGACGACCTCCATGGGCACGATGTCGCTGATCGCGCCCACGCTCGACATCACCCACACCGGCCAGGAAGAGGTCATCGACGGGGTCAGGATCGTCTTCCAGATCACCCCGGGCACCGAGGCCCCGGCCGAGATGAACTTCTACTTCCCCGACCGGCGAGCCCTGTGCATGGCGGAGAACGCCACCCACACCCTGCACAACCTGCTCACCCTGCGCGGCGCGGTCGTGCGCGACGCCCGGGTCTGGGCCAAGTACCTGGCCGAGGCCAACGAACTGTTCGGCGACAAGTCCGACGTGCTGTTCGCCTCCCACCACTGGCCCACTTGGGACGGCGAGCGCATCCGCACCTTCCTGTCGGAGCAGCACGACCTCTACGCCTACCTGCACGACCAGACGCTGCGCCTGGCCAACAAGGGCCTGACCGGCATCGAGATCGCCGAGGAGATGCAGGTGCCGCCCGCGCTGGAGAAGCGCTGGCACACCCACGGCTA
The DNA here is from genome assembly GCF_044459405.1 of Nonomuraea sp. NPDC050328. Taxonomy (NCBI): domain Bacteria; kingdom Bacillati; phylum Actinomycetota; class Actinomycetes; order Streptosporangiales; family Streptosporangiaceae; genus Nonomuraea; species Nonomuraea sp. NPDC050328. Next base: position 195,957 of record NZ_JBITIW010000011.1, read on the forward strand.
CTACGGCTCGGTCAGCCACAACGTCAAGGCCATCTACCAGCGCTACCTCGGCTGGTTCGACGGCAACCCGGCGCACCTGTGGGAGCACCCGCCCGTCGAGCAGGCCAAGCGGTACGTGGAGTTCATGGGCGGCGCCGCCAACGTGCTCGCCCAGGCCCGCAAGAGCCTGGAGGACGGCGACCTGCGCTGGGTGGCCACGGTGGTCAACCACGTCGTCTTCGCCGACCCGGCCAACACCGAGGCCCGCGAACTGCTCGCCACGGCCTACGACGGGCTCGGCCGCGGCGCGGAGAACGGCACCTGGCGCAATTTCTACCTCACCGGCGCCGACGAGCTCCGCGGCGAGATCAAGCCGCCCGCCCCGGACACCGCGGGACCCGACCTGGTCGGCGCGCTCACCATCGGGCAGATCTTCGACTCGATCGCGGTGAAGGTCAACGGGCCGCGCGCCTGGCACGAGCAGGCGACCGTCGACTGGACCTTCACCGACCTGGACGAGTCCTACCGGATGCGGCTGTCCAACGGTGTCTTGTGGCACACCACCTCGCAGTCCGGCCCGCCGGCCGACCTCACCGTGACGCTCACCAAGCCGCAGCTCTTCCAGGTGCTGGGGAGCGGCAAGCTCGACGGCGTCGCGCACGAGGGCGACGCCACGGTCATCGGGAAGATCCTCTCGCTGCTGGAGGCCCCTGACCACCAGTTCCCCATCGTCACGCCGTAGACGGTGCGGGGGCGTCCACCCGGAGGTTCCGGACGGCCCGAGCCGGCCCCTCAAGCTCGCCCCCGGCCGGCGCGGGCACTCCCCCCTGTCACCCGGCTTGCGCGGACTACGCGACGCTCTGGGTGAGGTCAGTTCTTGACCGGCTGGTACATGCCCCAGTAGCGGTGACCGGACTCGTTTCGCTTGTTCGACTCGGTGGCCTTGGCGAGCTGCGCCATGGTGATGGTGTATCTGCCGCCCCCGCCGGCGAAGGTGTTGGGGTCCCAGACGAGGACGGTCTTCGCCTTCTTGTCGTAGCCGTAGGCGACGATCATGTGAACGACGTCCGGCGCGCCGAAGTCGACGCCCTTGTACCAGGGCAGCCGGTCGATGTAGAGCTGGATCGGAGTGGCCTTGCGCAGCACGCCGATGCTGTAGGCGAGCCGTTCGCCCAGGCGCTTGGCGTTGTATACGTCCCACGCGGGCGCGTAGGCGTACCCGGTGTTCTTGGCGTAGGCGTTCAGCACCCGCAGCTGGTCTTCGGCGGACGTGCCGTTCTCCTTGGTGGTGCGCATCTTCTTGGCCAGGGTCGCCTGGGGCACCTTGACACCGAGCGTGCGCAGGGAGATCTCGGCCGACGCCGGGGCGCACCAGTAGTCCGTCGTCTGGTAGACCTCCTTGATGGCGAGCTTGGCCCGGATGGGGGACTGAGCCCCGGCGGGTACGGTCGCCTGCGCGATGGCGCTGCTGCTCTGGAGCGGGGTACTGGCGGGGGCGGCCTGGGCACTCCCCGGCTGGAGGGCGACGAGGGTCGAGACCACGACGGTGCCCAGTGCGGTCCTTGCAAGGAACGTCTTCACGCGGGAGATCTCCGGGGGAAGTCGGGACAGGAGTGAGCAATCGGGCCGGACTCTACATGAGCCTTGTATGACTCGGCGCTGGACGTCAGTGGTCCTGGACGTCGAAGAGGGTCTTGGAGAAGGCGCGGGCAGCGAGGTGGTCCCGGCGGACGCCCCAGATGATGTGCCCCGTCGCCCCAGCTCATGTGCGTTGTCTCGTCCAACTGAAGGAGCAGCACCCACTGGCGGGCTTCGGCGTAGAACGACTCCTCGTCGTACCAGCCTGCCTCGGTGTGGTCGCGCCGTTCGGCCAGACCTCCCGGACGTGCGCGTACCGGGAACAGGTGGCCGGGCCGCCGGAGTTGGTCGGGACGGGTGGCGGGGTCGGCGAGCAGGCGGGCGGTGAGCGCACGGTCGGCGGCGCTGATGCCCGACTCGATGCCGTCGCGGGCGTCGGCCGACACCGGGTAGGCCGTCCCTGCCGGATCCTGGCTGTCGGCCACCATCGGCGGCAGCAGGAGCCGCTCGGCGACCTCGGCCGATATCGGGGCGTGGAGCAGGCCGCTGGTCCACCGTACGAAGAACGCCAGTGTGCTCGCCGTGGCCAGCCCGGCGGCCATGATCAGGTCGCCCTCGTTCTCCCGGTCCTCGTCATCGACCACGATCACCGGCCGCCCGGCCCGCGGGTCGGCGATGGCCTCATCGATCCTGTCGAGCACCGCTGACCTCGGATCCCTTGCAGGCTCACACCCCATGCACATACTCGAAGCCCCCCTTTGATCACCCAGGCTGACCTGCGGCGACACCGCGTTTGGAGGGGCCGTAGGGGTGGGTCGTGGGATCCGCCGTCGGGCGGTCCAGTGCCGAGGTGTTTCGGCAGCGGGCAGTGATCGCGGCCGGTGGTTAGGCCAGGAAGTCGGTGATGAGCTTCAGCCACTCCTCCGGCCGCTCGGCGAAGGGCAGGTGGCCGGTGGCGAGGTCGGCCACCTCGGCCTGCGGTAGCGCCGCGGCCAAGTCGCGCTGGAGTGCCGGGCTGATCAGGCCGTCCTCGGTGGTGACGATGACCAGGGCAGGGATCGTGATCGCGGCCAGGTCGGCGCGCACGTCCGCTCGCCGTACGAGATCGACCTGGTCCGGGGTGCCGGCGGGGATGGACGGGACGGCCTGCGTCACGGCCGCCTGGAGCTGGGCGGGAGTGAGGGAGTTGAGAGCCGGCTCGCTGAGCGCGAGCAGGTTGAGGTACTGCACGAGCAGGTCGTGCTGTCCCGTCGCGTACAGCCGGTGCCAGATCGAGGCGGCGAGGTCGGTGCGGGTGTCGGCGTGGGAGAAGGTGGCGGTCAGCACGAGGCGGGTGACGCGCTCGGGGTGACGGGCCGCGAGGCGGATCGCGATCGGGCCGCCGAGCGAGTAGCCGCTGACCGCGAAGGTGCCCAGCCCCCGGGCGTCGGCCGCGGCGAGGTATCGGTCGGCCAGGTCGTCGAGGGTCAGGGGCGCGGAGGCGGCGGGGGTGGTGCCGGAGCCGGGCAGGTCGAGGGCGGCGACGGCGTGCCGGGCGGTGAGGCCCTCCATGATCGGGCCGTAGTTGTCCTCGATGCTGCCGCCTGCGCCGTGAATGAGGAGGAGAGACATGGTCGGGTCCTTTGCCGTCGATGCTTGCTGTAGCGATCGCTAAAGTTAGCAGAGAACTGTAGCGACCGCTACAAAACGGGATAGGGTGGGACGGTGACCCGCCGAGCGTTCGACCGTGACCAGGCCCTGGCCATCGCCCTCAGGGAGTTCTGGACGCACGGCTACGAGACGACCTCGATCGCCTCGCTCACCAAGGCGATGGGCATCAACCCGCCCAGCCTGTACGCGGCCTTCGGCGACAAGCGCAGGCTCTTCGACGAGGCGGTCGAGCTCTACCTGCGCACCCACGCGACCGGCCTGCGGCCCGCCGCCGACGCCGGTACCGCCATCGGCCGGTTGCTGCGCGATCTGGCCGCCGACTACGCCGATCCGGCCCACCCGCCGGGCTGCCTGATCATCAGCGCGGCGACCAACTGCGCGCCCGGCTCGGAGGAGGTCCTGGCCGCGATGCGCGCCATGCGGGAGGCCACCAAAGCCTCCCTCGCCGCTCGCGTGCGCGAGGACATCGAGGCCGGGCAGCTCGCCCCGGGCGTCGACTCCGAAGCGGTCGCGACCTTCTACGCCGCCGTCATCCAGGGGATGAACCAGCAGGCTCGCGACGGCGCCGGGCGCAAGGCGCTCGAAGGCGTGGCCGACGCGGCGATGCTCGCCTGGCCCGCTCTCACCGCCGGATAGTGATCAGGAGCCGGCGGCGGCGCGGTCGCGGTGGGCGCGGATCTCGTCGCGGTGGTCGGCGGCCCAGCCGATCAGCTGCTTGACGATGTCGAGCAGCCCGCGGCTGAGGGGCGTGAGGGCGTACTCCACGCGCGGCGGGACCTCCGCGTAGGCCGTGCGGGTGATCAATCCGTCCTGCTGGAGCTGGCGCAGGGTGTGGCTGAGCATGCGCTGGGAGATGCCGGGGACGTCGCGCTGCAGCTCGGTGTAGCGCAGGGCGCCGTCCTCCAGGAGCGAGATGATCAGCATGCTCCACTTGTCGCCGATCCGGTCGAGGATCTGGCGGATGAAGTCCATCTGGTCGGCCGGGATCGCCGCGCAGGGCCCCCGGCTCGCAGCGGCGTCCCCTGCGTGCTCCATGACGCACATTCCTCTCCGTGACGCACAGTGATGTGCCTTTTGTACGCCTCTCCATGCTGTCCTATCTTGACGTTGCGCACAAATAGTAGGAATTGGCGACGCCGTACCCTCCGAAACTCGCTTTCCACGTTCAAGGGACACTGATCATGCCTACACTCGCCATCGTCGGCGCCGGCCCCGGCATGGGCCTCGCCATCGCCCGCACCTTCGGCTCCCAGGGCTAAACATCGCTCTCATCGCCCGCAACCGGGCCAAGCTCGACGGCCTCGTCGGGCGGCTCGCCGCGGAGGGCATCACCGCCGCCGCGTTCCCGGCGGACGTGCTCGACCACGACGCGCTGACCCAGGCCCTCAAGGACGCCGCCACCCTGTTCGGCGGCATCGACGTCCTGGAGCACTCCCCGGCCCCGAGCATCGACACCGTGGCCCTCACCTTCCCGTCCCAGACCAACCCGTCCGACGTGCAGTGGCTGATCGACCTGCTGCTCTACAGCGCCATCGCCGCCACCCAGGCTGTCCTCCCCGCGATGCGTGAAGCGGGCGCGGGCACCCTGCTGTTCACCAACGGCGGCGGCTCGGTCGACCCGCACCCGATGCTCGCCAACGCCAACGCCGCCCAGGGAGCTCTGCGCAACTGGGTGCTCAACCTGCGCAAGGAGCTGGACGGCACCGGCATCCAGGTCGCGCATGTCGCCATCGACGTGTGGATCGGCGGCGGTGGCCCTCCCGGAGCCCCGACCGCGGAGGCCGAGGAGATCGCTCCGCTCTACTGGGACCTGCACACCCGGCGCGACCAAGCCGAACGCGTCTTCACCCGCTGACGGCTCGGGGCGGGGCGGCGTCGCAATAAGATCGCCTCTCATGCTCTCCGAGAGGTTATGGCGGTTCGTCAGGGTTGGCGCGGTAGGCCTGCTTCTGGTCGCGGTGGCTGCCGGGCTGGTGCTGGGTGATGCCTGGCTCTGGGCGGCCGTCCTGTGGTCGCCGCCGATCCGTTGGCCTTCCGCGACGACCGGGGAGCCGGGCTTCAGCGGGCTGTTGACGGGTCTGCTGGTCGTGGCAGGCCTGATGAAGGCCGGGATGGTGTGGCTGGTTCTGCGGGCCCCGCGGCGAGGGGCGCTCGACCGGCGTGAGGCGTGGCTGCGCGGGTTGCTGTATCTCGCGGTGGCGGTGTCGCTGGTGTTGTGGCTGCCGCTCGCGTTGCTTCCCGACTGGGCGCGGGCGGCGTTGCACCTCGTGCTCTGGAGCGGGATCTACGGCCTCTACCTCCTGGTCGTCCGGTGGCGGTCGCGAGGGCTGCGGGTGGCGGCCGGGGCGGTGTTCGCGGTGGAGACGCTCGTGCAGGTGAACGACCTGCTGAACGAGCTTGACCTGCCCGAGGTGGGCCCCTGGCAGGTCATGGAGCCGGTCGCGACGTTCTCCGGGGTGGTCGGCACGGTCGTGGTCCTCGTCGGACTGCGGCGGGATGGCCGGTGGAGCCGGGGGACGCTCATCGCCGGGTGGGCGTTCGCCGGTGCGCAACTGGTGGTGATTCCGCTCTCCTCGCTGCTCGAACACCTCCTCGGCGCTCCTTCTAGGCACGCCGACCTCCCCGAGCGCTTCCTGGCGATGCACCTCATCCTCCATACGACCTGGCTGGTCGGCACGGTGTGGACGGCGGCGATCGCGCGGGAGATGCCGGCCGAGCGCGGCGAGGCCGGTGTCGCGCCGAGGTGGGGGCGGCTCGCCCGCGTGGGCCTGGCGGCGGTGATCGTCCTCCCCGTCGTCGGGTCGATCCAGCCGGAGCGGGTGTCACGGCACACCTACCTCGGGTCCGGTGACGACTGCGGGTATTACGCGAACTTCGGCGACGTACCGCCGGAAGAACGCGAGCACGTGTTCCTGTGCAAGGCGAGGGACACCATGGGCGGGGTGCCGCCGATGTTCCCGTTCGACCTGTCGGATCAGGAGGTGCTCGCGTACGGGCGGGCGCTGTGCCACGTGCGTGATCGCGAGGAGCAGCAGGCGATCCTGGAGCGGGCCGGGAGCGAGCGCGCCTCCCGGGGTGCGGACGATCGAGACCTGGTCTACGCCTGCCCGGGGGTCATCGGGGCGCGACGCCCTGAGCTGCTGCGGTCGTCCCGAGAGACGCAGGCGAGCTACCAGGACTACATCCGCAAGGAGAACGCCAAGTGCCGCGACCCATGGCCTCGGACGAAGGGAGTCGTGCAGGCGTCGTCCAAGTACTTCCTGTTCGCCGACGGGGACCACGGCTACGCGGTCTACGACGGCGATGAGCAGACCCGCGAAGTGGAGATCGAGCAAGCGATCGACGCGCTCTACGACAACGATCTCGTCGGCGTGGCCGGTGGGACGGTGCTGGTCGGCCATCTCGGGGATGTCTCCGACCTCTGCCTGACGGTCAAAGGGCTGCGTACGGCCCCGCCGCCCCGGACAGGTGGGTGGGACCAGGTCGTCGAGGTGCCGATCCTCAGCCGTACCGGGCGGCTCGGCATCGACGACATCGTCGACGGCGCCGAGGTGGGCGCCGGAGTGCGGATCCCGAACCTGGCGGTCGCGGGAAAGGGGCGGTACCGGCTCCGGGTCCACCACCGGATCGACGCGGCGGGGGAGGAGCATCACCTGGTCGTGGTCTTCCCGGGGAAGGCGCAGAAGCGGGTCGTCCTGAAGGCGCTCAAGCGTCGCCCATAACCCCGGAGAAGCACCGGCGGCTGTTTCAGCGGTATCGCTCGACGAGGGTCCGGCCGATCGACGCGAGGTGGTCCCGCACGCCGGGCGGGCCGGTCACCTCGAGCCATTCGACCAGCCCGGCGAGCTCGCCCGCGAGCGAGTACTCGTCGTAGCCGCGGATGACGACCTCGATGCGGCCGCCGGCCGTGGAGCCGCCGACCTCCAGCCGGTCCCCGAAGCCCATCCGGAGCTTGCCGACCGCGTCGGGAACGCACACGGCGTGGGCTTCGAGGGGTGTTCGCCTGCGGTCGAGATCGTCGGCGATCTCCCGCCAGCTCTCGGCGAGGTCGAACCCCTCGGGCCGGTGCACGGGGTCGCCGGTCGGCTCGACGGAGGACACGCGGTCGATCCGGAACGTGCGCAGACCGGCGTCGGTGTGGGTGACGACGTACCAGGTCGGTCCTTTGGCGACCACGCCGAGCGGGTGGACGATCCGCTCGGTTGCGCAGCCGTCGCCGTCGACGTACCCGAGCCGCGTCCGGACACCCCGGATCACCGCGTCCTGGAGGGCGTCGAGGAAGGGCGGGGTCGGATACTCGACCTGGCTCACCCCCCAGCGACGCGGATCCACCAGCCTCGACGACGCCGCGGCCTGCGCCGGCGCTCGGAAGGGTTCGGGCAGGGCCTGGACGAGCTTGCGCAGAGCGGCCCGCGCGGCCGGATTCGCCGACGAGGCCGGGCCGGCCATCAGGAACAGCGCCCTGGCCTCCGGGGCGGTCAGCCCGGTCAGGTCGGTGCGGGCGCCGCCCACCAGCCGCCAGCCACCCCCTCGGCCCTGCGCCGAGTACACCGGGACCCCGGCCATGGCCAGCGCGTCCAGGTCGCGGCGGGCGGTGCTCTCGGAGATCTCCAGCTCGCGGGCGACCTGCGCCGCCGTCACCAGCTCGCGCTGTTGCAGCAGGAGAAGGATGGCCACCAGCCGGTCTGCTCGCATGCCGACGACACTGCCACACCAAACCGCTCAGGAGATGACCTGTTCCGGTCGTCAGGATGGCGGCGCGACTCCAACAACGGAGCGCACCGACATGAGGACGGGCCAGTGCTCAACTCCACCGATTTCCCCCAGCCCACCCGGATCGCCGTCAACGGCGTGGAACTCGAGGTCTTCGAGGCCGGAGAGCGAGGTGCGGGAAAGCCCATCGTGCTGTGTCACGGCTGGCCGGAACACGCCTTTTCCTGGCGTCACCAGATGTCGGCCCTCGCCGCGGCCGGCTACCACGTCATCGTGCCCAACCAGCGCGGCTACGGCCATTCCTCGCGCCCCGGCGATGTCACCGACTACGACATCGGCCATCTGGCGGGCGATCTCGTCGCGCTTCTCGATCACTACGGGTACGGCGACGCCACCTTCGTCGGTCATGACTGGGGGTCGTTCGTGGTGTGGGGGCTGACCCTCCTGCATCCGGCCAGGGTGAACAAGGTCATCGCGCTCAGCCTCCCTTATCCCGAGCGCGGGGAGCGGCCGTGGATCGAAGCCATGGAGGCCGTGCTCGGCGGCGACTTCTACTTCGTGCACTTCAACCGACAGCCGGGCGTCGCGGACGCCGTGCTCGACCAACACACCGCCCGGTTTCTGGGCAACCTCTTCCGGAAGAACGTGCCCGTGAGCGAGCCGCAGCCGGGAATGGCGATGATCAACCTCGTCAGGACGGAAACAGCGCCCGGGGAGCCGCTCATGAGCGACAGCGAGCTGGCCGTCTTCGTCTCGGCCTTCGAGTCGACCGGGTTCACGGCGAGCATCAACTGGTACCGCAACCTTGACCGCAACTGGCACCTTCTGGCGGACGTGGACCCGGTCATCCGCCAGCCCGCGCTCATGCTCTACGGCGACAGGGACCTGGTCGCACGGGGGGAGAACCTGGCGCAGTACGTGCCGAACGTGGAGGTGGTCAGCCTGGATTGCGGTCACTGGATCCAGCAGGAGAAGCCGGAGGAGACGAACCAGGCGATCCTGAAGTGGCTGGAACAGCACGACGCCACCTGAGCCGCGATGACAGGCCGGCCCTGGCGGTGAGGAGGTCGGCGGTCACCGGGTCGCGGCCGACGGCCGGATTGTCCAGCCAGGAGGTGGCCGCGGCGGCGACGCGGTCCAAGCCGGCGTCCATGGCGGCCAGCGCCTGGGCCGTGGTGAGCCGGCCGAAGGGGAGCGACTCCAGGGTGTTGCGTTCGCTCAGCGTCTCGCTGCAGGTGTCCGGCCAGCTCGGCGACGTCGACGAGCACGTCCTGCAAGGCGGCGGTCGCCAGTGTGCCGGGGTGGGCGGTGGTCATGGGCGGGGAACCTTTCCCGGGATGGTGGTGATCAGCAGGGGGTGAGCCGGGCCGCGTCCACGCCCCCGAGGGTGGGCGCGGCCCGGCTCCTGCTGATCGAGGTCGATGGGCAAGACGTTAGGTCCCCGGCGGCAGGCGGTAATCGGTTAGATGACTGCACCTGAGCCGACCGGCTCCTGACTTACGCGGCCGTCCAGGGGCGTGGCGCGGGTCTCGGGTGCCAGCAGTACCGCGGTGAAGGCGATGGCGGCGCAGATCACCAGCAGGACGGCGATCGGCCACGAAGCGCCGCCCGCGGCCGCCACCAGGGCGGCCGCCACGAGCGGCGCGGGCCCGCTGGTCAGCGCGGCCGTCCACTCGCGGGCGATCGCGATGCCGCTGTAGCGGTAGCGGGTGCCGAACCACTCGGTCAGCATCGAGGCCAGGACCGCGAACATGCCGGTGACGCAGACGCCGTACCCCAGCGTGACGGCGAGGATCACCAGCTCGGGCCGGGCGGTGTCGAGCAGCCAGAACATCGGGAAGGCGAACAGGGCCAGGGCGAGCGCGGCGCCGAGGAAGACGGGCCGGCGGCCCACCCGGTCGGCGAGCAGCCCGAACAGCGGCGTGAGCACGATCGCCACCGCGGAGGAGACGACGTTGGCGGTCAGGCCCACCGTCGCGGGCAGGCCGAGCGTCCTGGTGACGTACGACAGGACGAAGACGTTCAGGATGTAGCCGATCGCGCCGTAGGGGGCGTTGACCGCGACGGCGATCAGCAGGCTGCGCGGCTGCCGCCTGACGACCTCCAGCGCCGGGAACCGGCTCAGCCCCCGCGCCCGCTCGCGCTGGAAGAGCTCCGACTCCCGCACCCGGGTCCTGAGGAAGAGCCCGACGCCCACGCCCACCAGGCTGAGCAGGAACGGCACCCGCCAGGCCCAGGACTCGAACGACGGCAGCGGCGCGACCGCGGTGAAGACCAGCGTGGCGATCAGGATGCCCATCTGGACGCCCGCGGCCGGAAGCGAGGCCCACAGGCCCCGCCGGCGCGGTTCGCTGGCCTCGGCCACCATGACCACGGCGCCGGCGTACTCGGCTCCGGCGCCGAAGCCCTGGGCCAGCCGGAGCAGCGTCAGCAGGATCGGCGCCGCCATGCCCACCTGGTCGTAGGTGGGCAGGAGCCCGATGCCGGTCGTGGCCAGTCCCATCAGCAGCAGCGTGATCACCAGGGCGGGCTTGCGCCCGATGCGGTCGCCGACGTGCCCGAACACGACCCCGCCGATGGGCCGGGCGAGGAACCCGACCGCGAACGCGGTGAAGGAGCCGAGGGTGCCCGCCAGGGGCGCGTCGGCGGGGAAGAACTGGTCGTTGAAGACGATCGCCGCGGCCAGCCCGAAAAGGGCGAGGTCGTAGAACTCGATCACGGTGCCGATGACGGCGGCTTTGGTCACGGGTCTGGTGGTCATGGCTTCCTCCTTCTGACGGGGCCGGGCGTCTGGGGACCGGCGTCGGGCGTGCGGGATCAGCGGCCGGCGAGTCCAGGAGGTCGCCGTCCGTGCGTGAGCGCCTGCGGTACGGCAAGCGGGGCGAAGAGGTCCGGAGGGGGCGGGCGTGGTCAGCCGGCGGCGACCTGCCGGATGAGGTCGGCGACCGCCGCGGGCTGGGAGATGTGGACGGCATGGCTGCCGATGACCTCGACGACGGTGGAGCCGGCGCGTTCGGCCATCCTGCGCTGGGCGGGCGGCGGGATCATCCGATCCTCGGTCGCCAGCAGGTACCAGCTCGGCCGGTGCCGCCACGCCGGTTCGGCGACCGGCCCGCGCAGCGCGTCCACGCCCCACGGCACCTGCGAGTCGGCCATGAAGGCGGCCACCTGGTCGGGCAGGTCGGCGGCGAACCAGCCGGGGAACCGCTCGCGGTCGAGCAGGAGGAAGCCTTCGACGGGAGGGAGGATGGGCGGCGGGGGCCCGCCGGGGATGAGGGCGTCAACCGATTCGCCCCGGTCGGGCGCGAAGCCGGTGACGTAGACGAGGGATGTGACGTTGGGATGGTGGCCGGCCTCGCTGATGACGGCTCCGCCGTACGAATGGCCGACCAGGACGGCCGGGCCGTCGAGGCGGTCCAGGACCCGGCGGGTCGTCCTGATGTCGTCCGCCAGCGACCGCGTCGGGTTCTGCACGATGTGGACGCGGAGCCCGTCCCAGGTCAGCTCGTCGTAGACGCCCCGCCAGCCGGAACCGTCCACGAACCCACCGTGCACGAGCACGATGTCCCTGACTGGGATCATGATCACTCCTGGATGGAGGGACAGGCCCGGTGCCTGTCCCGTTGCCTCCATCCAAGGCGCGCGCACGCCGGGAGAACACGCAGAACAGCACGCAGAAGTGGGCGGAACCGTCAGCGCACGGAGCCGGCCAGGTCGCGGCAGCGGCCGCTCGCCTCGGTGTCGCCGACGGCCTCGTACACCTCGGCCGCCCGCGCGTAGGCCTGCCGGCTCTCCTCGCCCCGGCCGTCCTCCGCCAGTACGGTCGCCAGCGTCTCCAGGGCGCCGGCTTTCAGGGCGGGCGCCTGCGCCTGGTCCATGAGTTCGATGGCCTCGGTGAGCCTGCCGATCGCCTCGGCCCGACGGCCGAGGAGCGCCAGACACTCACCGATCCTGGCCAGGGCGATCGGCCGGATGAACGTCGCGTTGTTCGGCGACAGCCCCGACGCGTCGTCGTCCACCAGGTTCTGGAGGTCGAGGTAGTACTGCAGGGCCTCGGCGTACCGGCCCATGTCACGACGGCAACTGCCGAGCGAGCCGAGGCAGTGGGCGTAGGCGTCGATGTCGCCGTCGGCCTTGAAGATCTCCGCCGCCCGGCTCTGCGCCTCGACGGCCTCCTCGAGCCGGCCGAGCCTGCGCAGCGCGCCCGCCGCGTAGTGGTGGGCCGAGGCGACCTCCTCGCTGCTGCCGCCACGGACGGCCAGGTCCATCGCCTGCGCCGTGTAGCGCAGCGCGGCCTCCATGTCCCCGCCGGACAGCACCTGGACCCCGGCCAGCGCGTTGAGCTGCGCGGCCTGCTGCGACGGATCGCCCAGGGCGGCGGCCGCCTCCGCCCCGAGGGTGTAGACGTCGGGCCAGTGCACCGCGTGCATCCAGCGGTTGGAGAAGTGGATCATCGACGTGGCGAAGCCGAGGACGGCGGCGTGCTCGCCCCGGTTCGCCATCTGACGTAAGGCGCCCAGCCAGTTGTCGACGTTCACCCGCAGCCAGCGGTCGGCCTCCTCGATGCTGGACAGGCCGGCGAGCTCGGTGTCGCGAGGGTCGTTCCGCGGTCCGAACCACCACCCGGCGGTGGTGGCCATCCGCAGCAGCCAGGACGTCACCGTGGCGCTGACCGCCTCGCGCTCGGCCGCCGACTCCTCCGCCCGGACCCGGTCACGGGCGAACAGCAGGACCAGGTCGTGGAAGCGGTAGCGGCCGGAGGCGCCGTCCTGCAGGAGTCCGAGGTCCACGAGTTCGTCGAGGGCGTCCCACGCGCCGGCGATCGACGTGCCGCCCGCGACGGAGGAGAGCGCGGCGTCGAAGTCCCGGCCCGGCACCAGGGCCAGGCGGCGGAAGATCCGCCGCGTCGAGTCCGCGAGCTGGTCGTAGGAGAGCCCGAACGCGGTGGCGATCTTCAGGTCGCCGGCGCTGAGCTGGTCCAGGCGGCGCTCCTCGTCGGTCAGCCGGGCGGCGAAGTCGGCGGCGTTCCAGCCGGGCCGGCTGGCCAGCCGGTTCCCGGCGATCCGCAGCGCGAGCGGCAGGCCGCCGCACAGCTCCGCGAGCTGCCACAGGGCCGGCTCCTCGTCCGGGGCGCCCCGGTCCTTCAGGATGCCGGCCAGCAGTTGCGTGGCCTCCAGTTGCGCGAGCGGCCCGAGGTTGAGCCGGCGCACCCCTTCCAGGCCGGCCAGCAGCCGGCGACTGGTCACCAGCGCCCTGCCCTCGCCGCCCGGCAGCAGCGGCCGTACCTGCTCCTCGGAGGCGGCGTTGTCGAGCACGACCAGCACGCGCCGATCGCGCAGCAGGGAACGGTACAACGACGCGCGCCCGGCGAGGTCGGTGGGCACCTGCTGGTCCGCCACGCCGAGCGCGCGCAGCAGCAGGCCCAGCGCCTCGTCGACGGGCAGGGGGTCGGGCGACATGCCGAACAGGTCGAGGAAGAACACCCCGCCGGGGAAGTCCGGCCGCAGCTCGTGCGCGGCGCGGATGGTCAGCGTGGACTTGCCCAGCCCCGCCGAGCCGGTGACGAGCCCCACGCCCGCGCCTTCGGCGCGCATCACCTCGCCGGTCCAGGCCAGCTCCGCGGCCCGGCCGGTGAAGTCGTCGACGGTCCGGGGCAGCTCGCACAATCCGGTCGGCCGGTTCCAGTGGTCGCGCAGGCGGCCCTCGCGCGCCAGCTCGACGAGCTGCTCGCGCTCGGCGCCGGCCAGGCCGAGCGCGTCGGCCAGCGCGACGACGGTCCGGTGCTGGGGGCCCTTGCTGCGGCCGCGTTCCATGTCCGACAGCGTCCGGGCGCTGACACCCGAGGCCTCGGCGAGCTGCTCCAGCGTCAGCCGCGCGGCGCGCCGGTGCTGCCGCAGCACCTGCGCGAAGCTGATCGGGGTGGCGATGGCGGGCTCCCTCTGCGCGATCCGGTGGAGATCACCCAGAGCCTACGCGGGGCCCCGCCGCCGGTCACCTCCCGGGGATCGCGTGCGCAGGTTGACGGCTCGGATGGCGGTCTGCTTGCGGGCGTTGCCCGCTCTGTCCCGGGCTCCGACCTTCAGCGCCACCGCCAGGCCACCGCCAGGCCACCGCGCGGCACCCGCCTGCCGTTCACCAGGGCACCACCCCGGCGTCCTCGAAGAACGCGCCGGTCGGGCCGCCGTCCGGGAGGGTGGCGAGCCGGATGGCGATCGCCGCGCCCTGCTCGGGCGTGCGCACGCCGCGAAAGCCGTTGAGGTCGGTCGCGACGAAGCCGGGGCAGGCGGCGTTGATCAGGATGGCGGTGTCCCGCAACTCCCTGGCGTACTGCAGGGTGACGGCGTTGAGGAACGTCTTGGACGGCGAGTACGCCGCCGACAGCGGCCCGACCACGGCCAGGTCGGTGGACGCGCTCTGCCGGGTGAGGGAGCCGACGCCGCTGGACATGTTCACGATCCGCGGCGAGGCGGAGCGGCGCAGCAACGGCAACATCGCATTGGTGACGCGGATGACGCCGATCACGTTGGTCTCCACGGCCACCCGCACCGCCGACAGGTCGACCGTCGTGGGGTCCTGCGGCATGCCGCCGGTCACCGCGGCATTGTTGACCAGCGCGTCGAGCCGTCCGGCGCGTTCTTCGACGAGCCGGGCCGCGGCGGCGACGCCGGCGTCGTCGGTGACGTCCAGCGGCACACCGAACGCGTCCACGCCCGCCGCGCGCAGCTTCTCCACGGCCGACTCCCCGCGTCCGGCGTCCCGGGCGCCCACCCCGACCCGCCAGCCGAGGCCGCCCAGACCGGCCGCGATCTCGAAACCGATTCCCTTGTTCGCGCCGGTGACCAGCGCGATCGACTGTTCGCTCATGTCTCGATCCTGGCGGCGCACCTGGTGGGAGCTCCAACACCGTCTGGGTACCCGGCGATACCCCAGCGGTATCGATGCGGGTCGCTCCGCCGTACGGTGAGGGCATGGAAACGCGGGAGCTGCGGTATTTCGTCGCGGTCGCCGAGGAACTGCACTTCGGGCGGGCCGCGCAGCGGCTCGGCATCGCGCAGCCGCCCCTGTCGCGGGCCATCCGGCAGATCGAGCGCCGGCTGGGCGTTCCGCTGCTGACCCGCAGCAGCCGCGCGGTCGCGCTGACCGAGGCCGGCTCGGTCCTGCTGCGCGAGGGCCGGGCGGCTCTCGACGCGGTCGAGGCCGCCGAGCGCCGCACCCGGCGGGCCGCGACCGGCCGGCCGGGCCTGGTCCTGGTCACCAAGGCCGGAGCGGTCGGCGAACTGCTGGTCAAACTGCTCGACGCCTACGCCGCCGAGCCCGATTCGGTCGCCGTCGAAGTGGTCCTGTGCGGGATCGCCGAGCAGGGGCGGCTGCTGCGCGACGGCCGGGCGGACGCGGCGCTGCTGCATCTGCCGTACGACTCGACGACCGGCTTCGACACCGAGGAACTGCACGCGGAGGGACAGGTCGTCGTGCTGCCCGCCGGGCACCCGCTCACCAGCCGGGCCGAACTGCGGATGGCCGACGTCGCCGACCTGCCCGGACTGCCGCGGCCGCGCTGGCCCCGGCCGGACGGCAGCTACGCCGACGGGCCCGGCCCGCAGGTCCGCGACCTCGCGCAGTTGTGCCAGCTCATCGCCCTGGGCCGGGCCTCGGCGATCCTGCCCGAGTCGTGCCGCGCCCAGCTACGCCATGATCTGGCCGCGGTGCCGGTGCCGGACGCGCCGACGGTGACGACCGTGATCGCCTGGCCGCCGCACAGCCGGTCCCTGGCGCTCGCCTCCCTGATCCGCACCGCGACCAGCCTCTGACCCCTCCGGTCGGGCTCGGTCACAGCCAGTGCCAGGTGATGTCCGCCTTGGCACGCCGTTCGGCCATGTACTCCGCGAAGCCCGCGCGGCCGGCGGCGGCCAGGATGGCGGGGTCGCTCGGGTCGGCGGGCCGGCGCTCGCGGACGACGCCGAGCAGATGGTGCCGGCCATGGGGGACAGGGCCGACGACGCCCTTCTCCGGTACGGCACGCAAGGGCTCGGGCAGATCGAGGGCGGGACCCTCGGCGGTGTGGACGCTGATGCGGTCCCGGCCGGTGAGAGCGCGGACAAGGGCCTCGGCGGGATCGGGGGCACCGGCCAGCTCGGCCAGCCGATCCTCGGGGCCTTCCGCCCACAGCGCCCAGACCTGGTCGAACTCGGCCGGGTGGCGCTCCAGGTAGTCGCGTGCCGTTTCCCGCTCGATGCGGGCGCGGACCCGCTGCTTGAGGGCCAGGCCGAAGATGTGGCTGGTGTAGGCCGTCTCGTTCAGGCCGACGGCGTCGAGCCAGCGCATCATGTCGTCGCGGCTGCGCAGGCCGTTCCTGATCCGGTAGGCGTCGGAGGCCTGCTGGAGTTCCTCCTGGGTGGGCGGGAGCTCCTTGCCGGTCAGGTCGCTCAGGATGCAGTAGTCGATCAGCTCGTCCTGGATCGTGGTGTCCCGCTCGGCCCGGGCACGCAGGGTGAGCAGCGCGTTCTGGATGAGCAGGGCGAAGTCGTCCACGGTGACCACCCGGCCGGAGGCCCAGTGGGTGGAGTGGTCCACCGTCCACGGGACGCCGTCGTCGGCCGGGGCGGTCAGCGCCACGCTGCCCCCGTCGGGGTGGGCCAGGACCAGGTCGTAGTCGACGATGGGGCTGCCGGGCCGTACGTCGGCGACGAGCTGGGCGCGCGTGGCGGGCCGGCTCTCCCGCCAGCGGGCGACGGCCCGGCGGGCCTCGGGCACGTTGTCGCGGCGGCGCGGCAGCGCACGCAGCAGGTCCACGGCTTCGGACAGGGCGGCGTTGAAGGTGCTGGTCATGGAGTGGTTCACCTGCGGGGTTCGGCGGCGATGAGCCAGTCGGCGACGGCGGCGGCGATGGGCAGGCCGGTGGTGGCCTCGATCCAGCCCCACTGGCCGGCGGGGTTGATTTCCAGGTACACGTACTCGCCCTCGGGAGTGACGATCAGGTCGATGCAGCCGAAGTGCAGGCCGAGCGCGGCGGTCAGCTCCAGGCAGCGGCGCTCGACCTCGGCGGGCAGCTCGTGGATCGCGTAGGTGGAGAAGGTCTGCTCGTAGTGGCGGTAGTCGTACCGCGTCGCGCGCGAGCCCTGGGAGTGGATCTCGGCCGCGAACACCCGCTCGCCCACGACGGTGACGCGCAGCTCGACGGCCTTCCTGACGTACGGCTGCAGGATGGCGGGCGACAGGGCCAGCCGGTGCCGGTCGGTGAGCCGGCGGCGGGTGACCGGCGTGGTGTAGTGCGAGTGGTCCGCGCCGTCGACCCGGAACTCGACGTACTCCACCTCCTTGGCGATCAGCTCCCCTCCGGCCTCCTCCCAGAACGGGATGAGGTCCTCGTCGTCGTTCGTGACGAGCGTCTCGGGAGTGGTGAAGCCCAGCGAGGCCGCGACGCCGAGGTTGACCAGCTTGTTCTGGGTGCGCAGGATGTCCATGGTCCTGGCCGGCAGCCAGCGGCTGTCCAGCGTGTGCTCCCACCCGTGCAGCAGGATGCCGGCGATCTTCTCGACGTACCTGCGGTGGTTGCCGTCGGTGACCGACTCGGGTGCGTGCGGGTGGGTCGGATGGCGGTTCCAGATCGCGGTGAACCGGGAGCAGTCGTACTCGCCGCCGTCGACGCGCAGCGTGTGCCGCCACGACCCGCCGCTCAGCCGCGAGCTGATCACGCTGTCGGCGGGATAGTCGCCCGGATCCCACCACAGGAACTCGGCACCGCGCTTGACGAGTTCGGCGACGACCGACTTCACCGAAACGTCACCCTTGGCGCTGAGGATCAGAATCAACGAATTTCCTATCATCGAAGGCGGCGTGCCCGATACGCGCGGGCACGCCGCTTCCTTTGCGGCGTCAGGGCTTCAGGCCCGGGCGGTTACATGATGTGGTCGCGCCGGTCGACGGTCTGACCCTTGTGGGCGCTGGCGGTCCAGAAGCAGGCTTCCCACTGCATCTCCCGCCCGCCGACGATGTCGTCCAGGGCGTCCTCGGGCAGCTCGGCGAAGCTGTCGAGGTTGTCCAAACGAATGCTCATTTCTTGCACCTCCCTTCTGGGATCGATGGAACGAGACTTTCGCGGGGCCGTCTTGGATCTTGGTTGGAGGCGGCTTGCACGTCCCTGTCGCGGTGATTCCGCGAGCCGGCGGCCCGTCCGCCGGCAGGCCACGGATGGGACGGTCTTCCGCTTCCTGCCGGTGAGCGGGTCCAGCAGGACGAGGTCGCCCATCCGGCAGGGCTTCGCGGCGGTGCTGTGGTCCTCGACGGCCGCGACCGTCCTGCCGTCCGGCGCCAGCGGGCTGAAGGCGTAGTGCTGCGGCAGGACGACCGCCGTGGAGTCGCCCGGTGAGGTGGGCGGCCAGAGACCGGAGATCGTGCGCAGCCGGGAGTTGGGCGAGTACTCCGCGAGGGTGATGGTGGCGCCATCCGGTAACAGGCCGATGGGGACCCAGCGGGGCGGAAGCTCGCGCACGACTCTGCCGTCCAGGTCGAAGAGCAGCGCCGGATCCTTGAGCTCGGGGACCTTGCTGAAGGCCAGGTAGCGCCCGTCGTCGGACACCGTCAGCCGCGTGATGCTGTACAGCCACCTCTCCGCGAGCAGCTTCACCGGCGCCGTGGTCGTGGCGCTCGAGGCCAGATCGCGCACCTGGAAGGTGGCTTCCTTCGCGCTGTAGTAGGCGATCTTGCGGCCGTCCCGGCTGATCGCCAGCGGGCTGTCCTGCCTGCTGCGGCTGGGCAGCGCCTCCGGCAGGCGGTAGTTCCTGCCGCTGCGGGTGACCACTCGCCAGGCCGGTTCGATCCACGCTCTCGAAGACCCCGCCCTGCCTGTGGCAGGCGTTACCGGTAATCGATGGCCACTGCGGAATCTCCTGCGAAATCATGGCTTCGTGACCTCTTTGTCCGGCCGGGAAGCCGAAGTGCTCAGCCTGCTCAGCTCCGGGATGACGAACGCCGCCATCGCCGCCCGCCTGCACCTCTCCGTCCGGACGGTCGAGAGCCACGTCTCCTCGCTCCTGCGCAAACTGGGCGTGCCCGATCGGCGAGCCCTGGCCGGGCTCCACGCTCCCGGCGAGGTGGTCGGCCTCCCCATCCCCAGGACCCGCTTCATCGGCCGGACGGCGGAGCTGGAGCAGGCCCAGGCGGCACTCGCCGGCAGCCGGATGGTCACGCTGGTCGGCGCCGGGGGAGTGGGCAAGACCCGGCTGGCCGTCCATCTCGCCGCGAAGACGGCGACAGCGGGAGCCTTCGTGGACCTCGTCCCGGTCCGGGAGGGGTACGTCGTCCAGGCCGTCGCCGCCGCGCTCGGGGTGAGCGGCGCGCAACCGGGCCCGCTGTCCGACGCGGTCGTCGAGCGCCTGGCCTCCGACCGGGCGCTGCTCATCCTCGACACCTGCGAGCACCTGCTCGACTCGGCGGCGGCCCTGGCCGAGCAGGTGCTGGCCGCCTGCCCCCGGACCAGGATCATCGCCACCAGCCGGGAACGCCTCGGCATCGCCGGCGAGCTGCTGGTGCCCATCGGCCCGCTCCCGCTCGGCTCGGAGGCCGAGGAGCTCTTCCTCGACCGGGCAGGCGTCTCCGCACCCGAGGTCTGCGCCCGGCTCGACGGCCTCCCGCTGGCGCTCGAGCTCGCGGCCGCCCGGGTGCCGTCGCTGGGCGTGGACGGGCTGCTCGCCGGGCTCGACGACCGGTTACGGCTGCTGTCGGGCCGCCGCGACCCCGACGAGCGCCACCGCTCCCTCGGCGCGGTGATCGGCTGGAGCCACGACCTGCTCGACGAGCAGGAGCAGGCGCTGTTCCGCCGGCTCGGCGTCTTCCACGGCCGCTTCGACCTGGCCGCGGCCACGGCGGTCAGTGCGGGCGGCGAACGCGGCCAGGTGGCCGACGTTCTCGGCCGCCTGGTGGACAAGAGCCTGGTGGTACGGCAGGCCAACCGCTGGCGGCTGCTCGACACGATCCGCGCCTACGCCCTCGACCGGCTGGCGGAGTCCGGTGAGGAGGCGGAGACGCGACATCGCCACCTGGTGTGGGCCGAAGCCTTCGCCGAGCACCTCGAAAGCCGGCTCCGAGGCGACTGGCGGGAGGAGTTCGACGCCGCCGTGGACGACCTGCACGCCCATGCTCCGCACTCGCATCGGCTCGCCCGCTCGCTCGGCCATCTCGGCTTCGCCCGGGGCTACCTCGCCCAGGCGCAGGACCACTACGAGCTGGCGGCGGGCCGTACCCCCGACGCGGCGCAGGCCGCCCACGACCTGCGGGTGGCGGCCAGCATCGCGGCCCACGGGTCTGGAGAGGAGGCCGTACGGCTGCTGATCGCCTCGGCCGGCCGGGCGGTCGAGGGCAGCGCCCGGGCGATCGCGCTCGCGCAGGCGGTCGAGCTCTACCACCGGTCACCCGCGGCCTTCCAGGCCCCCGCGCCGGCCGAGGTCATCGGGAGCCTCCTCGATCAGGCCCGGACCGCGGGCGACCCCGGCTCCCTGCGGGTGGCGGCCCATCTCGCCCTGGCCGCGGCCTGGCCGAAGCCCGGTGAGGCCGATCTCGCCCTCGCCGGACACGCTGCCGCCGCGGCTCGCCGTACCGAAGACCCTGTCCTGATCTGCGCCGCGCTCGATGCGGTGGGCACCGCGCTCAAGAGCGCGGGCCGCTACCTCGACGCGGCCCGGGTGAGCCGCGAGCGGCTGGCGCTCGCGGAGCGGCTGGACCCCGATGATCCGATGGCCGCCCTTGAGCACGTCGAGGCACTCGGAGTCGCCTGCGACGACGCGGTGCTCGTCGGGGACCTGTCCCGGGCGCTCGAGCTGAGCTGGAACGAGGCCCGGACACCCACGTCCCGGGCCTGGCCGGTCGTGCCGCTGGCGCTCCTCGGGGAGTTCGACGCGGCACTCGAACAGGCCGAGGCGGCGTGGGAGAGCCAGCGCCGGTCGGGGCGGGTCAGCTCGGGGTGGCTGGGCCGCGCGGTCATCGCGGCCGCGTTCATCCAGGCCGTGCGTGGCGACAGGACCCGGGCCCGGCTCTGGCGGGGCAGGCTCGTGGAGATGTTCGGGGCCGAGAACCTGGTGCACATGCCGGCGCTGGCGTTCTTCGACGCCCGGCTGGCGGCCTTCTCCGGCGACTTCACCGACGCCCCCCGGCTGGTCGAGCGGGCTTTCGCCAGGTATGCGAGTGCCACGGCCATCCCCTACGCCAGGGCGGCGGGCGCCGAGCTCGCGGTGCTGGCGGGGCTGCCCACCGCGGCGGCCCTGGTCGAGCAGGCGGCCGAGACGGCCGAAGCCGCGGCCAACGACTGGGCCCGGGCCTGCCTCGCCCGGACCCGGCGCCGCATACCTGAGGCGATCGCGGGGTTCGAGAGGATCGGCTCCCGGTTCGAGCGGGCGTGCACGCTCCTGCTGGAGCCCTCACGAGAGCCGGAGGGGCACGCGGAGCTCGCCGCTCTCGGGGTCATCCCGCCCTTCGCCCGGGCCGCCGGGGGGTGAACGTCAGGGCGTTCCCTGATGGCGTCGAGTCGAAGATCGCCGATCCTGTCGGCACGGGCTCGATCAGGGGCCCGGCCGTCCGGTGATCCGGACGAACGCACCGGGAGGACCGAGTGAGACGGATCTCGATCGCGCTGGGCGTGATGGTGGCGACGGCCCTGGTCGGCCAGAGCGTCGTTCCCGCCCAGGCCATGGCTTCCACCGACGGCAGCGCACCCTTGTCGCTGGCCGAACCGACCGGCCCGTACCGGGTGGGCCGGACGACCCTGCATCTGAAGGACCCCGGCCGGGCCGACCCCTGGGTCCCGGCGAAGCGCCGGGAGCTGATGGTCTCGGTGTGGTACCCGACCTGGCTGCCGAGGGGCCGGACCGCCGCGTACACGAGCAGGAAGGAATCCGAACTGCTCGTCCGGCACTTCAACGCGGGCCTGCCGCCGGGCACCGGTCTGCCGCTGGACCTGCTGGCCACCGTCGAGACCCACGCCAAGGCCGACGCCCCGCCGCTGCCGGGCAGGGGCGCGCTCGCGCTGGTGGTGCTGTCACCCGGCTGGGAACTGCCCCGCAGCTCGCAGTCGGGGCTGGCGGAGGATCTCGCCAGCCGGGGTTACGTCGTGGCCGCGATCGACCACACCTACGAGTCGGTCGCCGTCGAGTTCCCCGACGGCCGGGTCACCGGCTGCGTGGCCTGCGCCCGGCTGGCGGCCTTACCGGAGGACCAGCACGAGAGGTTCTTCGAGAAGGTGACCGCCGGGCGGGCCGCCGATGTGTCCTTCGTGCTCGACCGGCTCACCGGATCCCGTCCCGCCTGGCGCGGCGGCCGCTCCATCGACCCCCGCCGCATCGCGATGGCCGGGCACTCGATCGGCGGTGCGAGCGCCCTGCCCGCCATGCTCGCCGACGCCCGGGTCAAGGCCGGGATCAACATGGACGGACGCCAGTCGCCCGCGCTCACCGTCCCGTTCGACCGGCCCTTCATGCTGCTGGGCGGGGAGCAGAGCGTCCCCGGCGGCGACATCGGGTGGGACCCGACCTGGGACCGGCTCACCGGCTGGAAGCGCTGGCTGAGCGTGCGAGGGATGGGCCACGAGTCCTTCTCCGACCTGGCCGTGCTCCTCGGTCAACTGGGGGCGCCCCTGCCCGGCCTCCCCGGGGACCGGTGCGTCCGGATCGTCACCGGCTACGTCGCCGGGTTCCTCGACCTGCACCTGCGAAAGATCCCGCAGCCCCTGCTCGACGGCCCGAGCGCCCGCTTCCCCGAGGTCGATTTCCACTCCGGACCGGGCCCGGGTACCGCTCCGAACGCCGGGTGAGGCCGCCGGCGTCGTGAGCGGTGCCGGTGCCTAACGCTCTCCCGGCGTGACCACACCGGATTCGTACGCCAGGACCACCGCCTGGACCCGGTCACGCAGCCCGAGCTTGGCCAGGATGCGCCCCACGTGGGTCTTGACCGTGGTCTCCGACAGGAACAGCCCGGCCCCGATCTCGGCGTTGGACGCGCCCCGGGCCAAGCTCAGGAAGACCTCGCGCTCCCGCTCGGTGAGCACCTCGAGCACGGCCTCCGGATCGGTGTCGGTCTTCGCGACGAGCCGCCCGATGAGCCGCCGGGTCGTGGCCGGCGCGATGATCGAGTCACCCCGATGCACGTGCCGGATCGCTGCGACGATCTCCTCTCCCGGCGCGTCCTTCAGCATGAACCCGCTCGCGCCGGCGCGCAGCGCGGCCAGGGCGTGCTCGTCGAGGTCGAAGGTGGTCAACACCAGCACCTTCGGCGGGTCGTCCAGCCGCTGGATCTCCCTGGTGGCCGTGACCCCGTCCATCCGGGGCATCCGGATGTCCATCACCACCACGTCGACGCGCCGCGACTCCAGCGCCTTCAGCGCCGCCAGGCCGTCTGCTGCCTCGGCCGCCACCTCGACATCCGGCTGGGAGCTGACGACCATCCTCAGGCCGTTGCGCAACAGCTCCTGGTCGTCGACGATCATGATCCTGATGATGAGAGACTCCTGGGCTCGTAGGGCACGGTGGCCGACAGCAGGAAGCCGGCGCCGGGACGGCTACGGGCCTCCAGGGTGCCTCCCACCATGCTGAGCCGTTCGCGCATCCCGGTCAGCCCGACGCCGGCCCCTTCGGCGGGCGGCCGGTCGCCGTCGTCGGTGATGGTGATGTGCAGCCCGTCCGGACGCCACGCCAGCGTCAGGTCCGCCTGGGCCGCCGCTCCCGCGTGCTTGATCACGTTGGTCAGCCCCTCCTGGACGACGCGATAGGCGGTCAGGTCGGCGGCGGGGCGCAGCGGCCGGGCGTCCCCGACCTCTTGGACGGCGACGTGCACGCCCGCGTTGCGCACCTGGTCGAGCAGGTCGGACAGGACCGCGAGGCCTGGTTGCGGGGCGGTGCCGCGCTCGGCGTGCAGGACGCCGAGGAGCCCGCGCATGTCGCGCAGGGCCTCGCGCCCGACCCCGGCGATGGTGGCGAACACCCCGGCGCCGGGCGCGTCCGGGTCGGAGAGCCGGCCGCCTTCCGCCTGGCTGACCATCACGGCGAGCGAGTGGGACACCACGTCGTGCATCTCGCGGCTGATGCGGTCGCGCTCGGCCCTCGTCGCCTCCATCCGCTCCCGGGCCCGGTCGGCCTCGGCCCGCTCGGCCTTCACCCTGAGTTCGGACAGGAACAGTCCCCGCATCCGGCTGAGGCGGCCCAGCGACCACAGGCACGCCATCACGGCGATCAGACCCACCGACAGCCCGAGCCGCCACGAGACCAGTTCGTACGAACCCGACGAGCCGCCCCAGGAGGCCGGATCCCACAGCCGCGCCAGGAGCAGGCCCACACCCGCCAGGGCGACGGCCAGGCAGAGCAGGCCACGCAGCAGATCGAGCCGGCCGGACGCCGTGTAGAGCAGCAGCCCGAAGACCAGCGTGCTCGGCAGCAGCACCGCCGGATAGTAGGCGCCGCCCGGGTCGTGCAGGGGCGGCAGCGCCACCAGCAGCAGCATGGCCGCGGCGGCCAGGCCGTACGCCGCCAGCGGGCGCAGCCGGCGCGGAACGACGCACGCATGGAGCACGAGCAGGCCGAGACCCGCCACCAGGCGGAGCGACAGCGGACTGTCCGAGGCCCGGAGCAGGCTCACCGAGATCAGGCCGAGCGGCACGGCGAGCAGGACGGCGAGCACGGCATCGGCGCTCAGCCGATGCCGGTCGAGGAAGGAGTCCATCGCGGCGCCGGAAGGGGACGGGGACTCTCGCACGCGCCCCATTATGGCCGGCGTGCCTGATCGGGGTGCCGGCGGCGATGGAGGTAGGCCAGCGCCGCCACCGCCAGGGCCGCCCCCCACAGCGGCCACAACATCTCCGGCAGCCAGGCGCCCAGCTCCTCGGCCGCCCCCACCGGGCCGACCTGCTCGCCGGTGAGCTTCTTGCGGACGTACATCAGCCCGGCGGAGCTGATGGGCAGGGCGAGGGCCAGCGCCGAGCAGGCCGGCAATCGAGGTGGGATCGGCCGCCCGCCCAGGAACGGCATCCAGCGCGGCCAGATCTCCCCCCACGGCCGGACCAGGCCGACGGTCAGGGCCGCGCCGAAGAGGCCGAGCAGGCTGAGACCGGCCCCGATCGGGGTGATCTCGGCGATGTGGGCCAGGAACCGGTCGCTGATGCCGACGGGCAGCCCGAGGAGCCAGCCGAAGCGGGTGACGGCGTAGACGACGGGGACGGCGACCGCGACCACGGTCGCCCACTGCCCGACCCGTAGCGCACCCGCGGCGCTGCCGGGCTGCCTCGGCCCTCCGGCCAGTGTGCGCGCCCCCAGGACCATCAGGCAGACACCGGCCGCCATGAGGATGAGCAGGTTGACGCTCGGCCACGTCAGCATGGTGGCGATCATCGAGAACTCGGCCTGGCCGACGAGCGCGGCGGCCAGCATCACCGGCAGGTAACCGGCGGTCATCATGATGCGGACGTCGGGCAGGAGCACCGCCAGGCCGGCCCCGGCCACGACGGCCGCGACGGCGGAGGCCCGGTTGAGCGAGCCTCTCGCGGCGAGCGCGGCGACGACGCCGGCCACCAGCGCCGACCCGGCCAGCGTGCTCCCGCCTACCGCCGCCGGAACCGGGTCTAGCAGGGTGCCGCCCGGGCCCGTACGGCCGGCGTCGAACGGATATCCGGGCCCTCCGAAGGCCCAGAGCAGCCCGAGGACGAGATACGTCACCGACCAGACGACGATGATCAGGACCGGCACGAACGCCCGGATGCTTCGCGGGGAAGAGGTGTTCACCCGGCCCAATCTGTCGCTGCGGGGGTGCCCCGCGCATCGTCTCGGGGGCGCGGCGGGCTCCTCCGCAGGTCGCGACGGCATCGTCCCTGAGGATGACCACCCAGGGTTTCCGGGAGGCATGCGGAGATCGCTCGACGCCGACAGCTGAACCCCTACCGCGCAGGGTCTTCGGGCGGGCAGGGTGACGCCATGGACCTTGGTTTCCGCGGTGAGGTGGCCGATCTCTACCACCAGTACCGGCGCGGCTACCCGCCGGCCGTCATCGGCTCGCTGGTGGAGTCCTTCGGTCTCACCGGGGACGACACCGTCGTCGACCTCGGCTGCGGGACCGGTCAACTGGCCCTGCCGATCGCCGCGAAGGTGCGGGCGGTCGTCGGCCTGGACCCCGAACCCGACATGCTGCTCCGTGCCCGGCGTGCCGCCGACGAGCAGGGTGTCGCGAACGTGAGCTGGATGATCGGCGCCGACACCGACCTGCCGGCCCTGGGCCGGCTGCTCGGGCGCGGGACCGTGGGCGCGGTGACCATCGGGCAGGCCCTGCACTGGATGGACCACGACACCCTGTTCCCCGCGCTGGCACCGCTGGTGCGGCCCGGCGGAGGCGTGGCCGTCCTGGCCAACGGGACGCCGCTCTGGCAGCAGGACACCGCCTGGTCACGGGCGCTGCGCGACTTCCTGGAGCAGTGGCGTGGCCGCAAGCTCACCCGCACCTGCGGCACCGACGAGGAGAGCCGGAGGCGGTACGGCGCTAGCCTGGCCGCCGCCGGGTTCGAGGTGCGCGAGACCGGGTTCGACTACACCGACGAGCTGGACCTCGGCCGGATCGTCGGCAGCGTCTACTCGGCCCTTGCCGTCGACGAGCTTCCCGCACCGGACCGCAGGGCCTCCTTCGCCGAGCAGGTCCGCGGTGCGCTGGAGCCGTACGCGCCGTTCACCGAGCACGTCCGCGTGGCGATACTGATCGGCCGGACAGGTTCGAGTTGACCTCAACCGCGGTTGAGGTCGCACGATGGCGGGCGGGGCTGCGCCCCGTCCACCACGATCACTACACGGGACCCTCATGGAGCTTGAGATCTACGCCGATGTGCTGTGCCCCTGGTGCTACATCGGCAAGAGACGCCTGGCGGCCGCGATGGCCCGGGCTGCCGGCCGTACCAGCATGGAGATCATCTGGCGCGCCTACGAGCTCGCGCCGGACGAGGGCCGGACGCCCGGCCAGACCGCCGCGGAGGCCCTGGCCGGCTGGTGGGGCGAGCGGGCGCCCGCCCGCGTCGCCCTGATCCGGTCACTGGGCGCGGCCGAGGGCCTGGAGCTGAACTTGCACCTGGCCCGCCCGGTGAACACCTTCGACGCGCACCGGCTGGTCAAGCTCGCCGCCGAGCACGGCCGGGCCGACGAGATGATGGAGCTGCTGCTGCACGCCTACCACACCGAGGGGCAGAACGTGGCCGACCCGCGGGTCCTGCAACGCCTCGGCGGCGAGGCCGGGCTGGACGCCGGGCGGGTGCGCAGCGTGCTGGACGGCGACGACTACGCCGGCGAGGTGCGTGACGACCGGCGCCGCGCCGCCGAGCACGGCGTCACCGGTGTGCCCAGCCTCGTGCTCGACGGCCGGCCGCCGGTCTCCGGAGTCCAGCCCGTCGCCGATCTGCTCGCGCTCCTGGCGGACGGCCCGGCCGCTCACCCGGTGCCCGGCTCTTGACCCTCACGTCGCGTCAGGCGGCATAGTCGGTGCCGTGGAGGAGCACTGGACCGTGGGACGCGTGGCCCGGCTGGCCGGCGTGAGCGTCCGCACACTGCATCACTATGACGCGATCGGGCTCGTGCGTCCTTCGGCGCGGACCGCGGCCGGGTACCGGGCCTACTCGGCGGGCGACGTGGAGCGGCTGCGGGAAGTGCTGGCCTACCGGCGGCTGGGCTTCGGCCTGCGCGAGGTCGCGGACCTGGTCGGCGACTCCACCACCGGCGCCGTCGCGCACCTGCGCCGGCTGCGCGGCCTGTTGCTGGAGCGGCGGGATCGCGCTGACGCCATGGTGGCGGCCATCGACCGGGAGATCGAGGCACGGGCGAAGGGGCTGACGGTGACACCGGAGGAGCAACTGGAGATGCTCGGCGCCCGGCTGTACGACGCGATCGGCGGCGCCTACACCGCGACACGGCGTACCGATCCGCGGATCGCGGCGCAGATCTGGGACGCGCTCGGGGACGCACGGACGGTGCTGAACGTCGGGGCCGGAACCGGCTCCTACGAGCCTGCCGATCGCCGGGTGACCGCGGTGGAGCCCTCGGCGGTCATGCGGGGCCAGCGGCCGGCCGGCTCGGCGCCGTGCGTGGCCGCCACCGCGGAGCGCCTGCCGTTCGAGGACCGGTCCTTCGACGCCGCGATGGCCGTCTCCACCGTTCACCACTGGGGGGACCCGCTAGCGGGGCTGCGCGAGATGCGCCGCGTGGCCCGCCGCGTGGTGGTGCTGACCTTCGACACCGACGAGCCCGGCTGGCAGGACCGGTTCTGGCTCACCCGCGACTACCTGCCCGAGTTCGCCACCGTCCTCGCGGAGTTCCCCTCGCTGGCGGGGATGACCGACGCGATCGGCGCCAGTGCTCAGCCGGTGCCCATCCCGTGGAACTGCGCCGACGGCCTGTTCGAGGCGTACTGGCGCCGGCCGGGGGCGTATCTGGAGAATCATGTCCGCCGGGCGATGTCGGTGTGGACGAAGGTGGGGCCGGAGGCCGAGCGGCGGGCGGTGCGAAGCCTCGGCGACGACCTCCGGTCCGGCCGGTGGGCCGAGCGCAACCGCGACCTCGCCGACCTCGACACGGCGGACCTCGGTCTCCGCCTGCTCGTCGCCTGAACGGACGGCGAGCCCAGGGGCTTCGGGGGAGCCTGTATCGTGGACGAGTTCCAGTTCCTTCTGCGTCGATCTTGAGGTGACGTCCTATCAACCAGACCAGGTAGCCGTCCGCGTTCCCCGCGTGCTGTGTTGTCGCACGTGTCCGGGGGCGGACGTCGCGCTGGCCTGAGTTGCGTCACCCTTCCCGCAGTTTCCTTTACCGGGTGCAGCTCTGCCGTCTGCCCCGGTGCGGCTGTCGGCAGGGCTCCCCGATCGATCTGGATCAGGAGTTCCCCGTCGTGCCTCACTACACCACTGATGAGTCCCCCGGACTGTCCAAGATGGGCTTGACCGCCTGGATCGCCCTCTTGGTGCTGCTGGGCGCCGAGCTGATGGACATGATCGACCAGTCGGTCGTCCTGACCGCCCTGCCCGCGATCCAGGAGTCGACCGGCGCCGGACCGGCCGCCGTACAGTGGCTGACCACCGGCTACTCGCTGCCCGTCGCCGTCGGCCTGATCACCGGCGGCCGCCTCGGCGACCTGTACGGCCGGCGCAGGATCCTCCTCATCGGCACCGCCGTGTTCACCACGGCCTCGCTGCTGTGCGGCCTGGCCGCCGGGCCGGGCCTGCTGATCGCTGCCCGCGGGGTGCAGGGCGTGGGAGTGGCCCTGATGATCCCGCAGATCCTGGCCACCCTCCATGTCACCTTCGAGGGGCAGAACCGCAGCAAGGTGTTCGGTCTGTACGGAGCCGTCATGTCCCTCGCCAACGTCCTGGGCCCGGTGATGGGCGGCCTGCTGACCGAAGCCGACCTGTTCGGGCTGTCGTGGCGGCCGATCTTCCTGGTCAACGTGCCCGTCGGCCTCGCCGTGATCCTGCTGGGACGCCGGTTCATCCCCGAGTCGACCGTCCAGAGGGCCGACCGGCTCGACCTGACCGGCATGCTGCTGTCCGCGCCGGCCATCGTCCTGATCGTCTTCCCGCTCGCCGAGGGACACCTCCGTCACTGGCCGCTGTGGTGCTTCGCCCTGCTCGCCGCGGGACTCCTCCTCCTCGGCGGCTTCCTGCGCCACCAGTGGCGCAAGCAGGGCGACGCCCCGCTCGTCACCCTGTCCCTCTTCCGGAGCCGGCAGTTCTCCGGCGGCATGGCCGCGCAGCTGACGCACGGCCTGCTGTGCGGGCTCTTCTTCATGACCTGGACGCTCTACCTCCAGCGCGGGCTGGGCCTGAGCCCCTTCCACGCGGCCCTGGCCTTCGTGCTGCTCTCCCTGGGGGAGCTGGCCGGCGCGTCGCTCGCGGCCAAGAGCGCCGGGCGCTTCGCCCGCAGCCTTCCGCAGGCCGGCGTCCTCATCACGCTCGCCGCGATGGCCGCCTACGGGCTCCAGGCCGACGCGAGCCAGGCCGGCCTGACCCTGCCGGCGATGGCCGCCCCGGTGGTGCTGATCGGGTTCGGCCTCGGCATGGTCAGCGGCCCGCTCGCCGACCTGACGCTGGCCCGAGTCCCGGAGGCGGACGCCGGGTCGGCCTCGGGCCTGTTCAACACCGTCATGCACCTGGGCATCGCCGTCGGTACCGCCCTGACCGCCCTGACGTTCTTCGCCACCACCGGCGGCTCACCCGACGCCGCGCTCAACCGCGACGCGTTTCTCACCGTGCTGTGGTGGGCCGGCAGCCTCCTCGCCGTCATGTGGGCCCTGCTGTTCTGCCTGCCCAAGCGCGGGTACGGCAGGCGCCGCGACGCCCGATGAGAACCGGCTCAAGGGGAGGTCGGCTCCGCCAGGCCCGGCACCTGGTCCATGAAGGCGATGGCCCGGCGGAGCAGCGGCACGGTGACCGAACCGGATCCCACCATCGCTATGTGCAACGCCTCCAGCACCTGATCCCGGCCGACGCCTTCCTGCGCGCACTGTTCCAGGTGGTAGTAGACGCACTCCTCACAATCCTTGGTCACCGAGATGACCAGGCCCATCAACTCCTTGACCCCCTTCGACAGGGCCCCGGGCTCGTAGGCGGCGCCGTCCAACGCGAAAAACGACTCCACGACCGGACCTGTGGCACGCAGCGCGTCGTTGCCCTTGGCCCGGGAATGGCGAAACTCGTCTGGAGCAGGAACGTTCGTCATGAGCTCACGCTATCGGTGACGACTTCTCGCCCCGGCTGCGGGATTCGGTCGTGACAGTCGGGATGATTCCGGCGATCCGTGGACCCTGTATTCGGCGTCCGGCCTTCTGGCGGGTGCCTTGCCGACACGGCCTTCGCTCTTGTGGGCCGCCCGCGCTCCATCCGGGAGCCGGTCCGGTTCAGTGCTGGAGGGTCGCGAGCCAGTCGATCAGCAGGCGGTTGACCTCGTCGGGGCGCTCCTGCTGGATCCAGTGCCCGCAGCCGTCCAGCAGGTGGGAGGCAGACAGACCGGGGAGGGTGGCGGGAAAGGCGTCGATGGCGTCGGACATCCAGGTGGTGGAGGCGTCCAGGGCGCCGCCGATGAACAGGGACGGCTGCTTGATCGGGGCTCCGCGGTGCGGGGCGAGGTCTTCCCAGTCCCGGTCCATGTTGCGGTAGCGGTTGAGCGCGCCGACGACCCCGGTGCGCTCGAACTCCCCGGCATAGACGTCGAGGTCGTCCTCGCTCAACCAGGCCGGGCGGACGCCCGTGGGAAAGCGGTCGCGCAGCCGGCCGCCGCCGCGGGCGACGAAGTGCGGGTCGGGCTCGTCCTGGGCGGGTATGGTGTCGCCGGACAGGGCCGCGTAGAAGCCCCCGAGCCAGCCCCGGACGTCGGGCTCGATCTCCGCCTCGGCGCGCCCGGGCTGCTGGAAGTAGGAGACGTAGAACTCCTGCTCGGGGCCGCCGACGTGGCCGAAGACGTCGGTGGGGCGAGGGCCACCGGGCGGTGCGTAGGGGACGCTCAGCAGGGCGACGGCGCGAAAGACCTCGGGGTGGAGCAGCGCGGAGGCGGAGGCGATGGTGGAGCCCCAGTCGTGGCCGACGACCACCGCGTTCCGCTCGCCGAGGGCGCGCACGACGGCGACGTTGTCCGCCACCAGGTCGAGCATCCGGTAGGCGTCGGTGGCCTGCGGTTTGGAGGAGCGGCCGTAGCCGCGCACGTCGATCGCCACCGCCCGGTAGCCGGCGGCGGCGAGGGCCGGGAACTGGCGGCGCCAGGAGTACCAGGACTCCGGGAAGCCGTGCACGAGCAGGATCAGCGGGCCGGTGCCCTGCTCGACCAGGTGCAGGCGCCCGGCCGGGCCCTCGACGGTGCGGTGGCGGAGCTCGGCGGTCGGCTCGGGCTGCATCGGCTGTGGGGGCTGCATGGGCTTGTCCTCGGTTCGCGGGCGGACGCGGCTACCCCTCGATCATGCGGCGGGACACCCGCCCGGAGCGATTCGCCTTGCCATTCTGGCAAGCTTGCAGGACAGGGCGATGGAGCGGCACGGCAGAGGGGTGGGAAGGTGGCGGTCGACGATGTGGACGGCACACTGGCCGCGATGGGGCCCCGATTGCGGGCCGCGCGCGAGCACCACGGCGCGACGCTCGCCGGTGTCAGTTGCGCGACCGGCATCTCGGTCAGCACGCTGTCCCGGATCGAGACCGGCCGGCGCAAGCCCACCCTGGAGGTGCTGCTGCACCTGTCGAAGGAGTACGGCGTCTCCCTGGACGAGCTGGCCGGCACCGTCCCCGCGGCCGGGCCGCGTGCCACGGCGCCGCTGAGCTTCGGGGATGACAAGGTCGTGCTGCCGTTGACCCGGTACGTCGGCGGCCTGCACGCCCACAAGCACGTCCTGCCCGCTCTCGGGGATCCGCCCGCCCGGCCCCGCCAGGTCTCCCACGAGGGCTATGAATGGCTCTGCGTCCTGTACGGGCGGCTGTGGCTCGCGCTCGGCGACCGAGACCTCGTCCTGACGGCCGGGGACGTCGCCGCGTTCGACACCCGCACCCCGCACGGGGTGACGAACGCCGGATCCGGCGGCCCGGTCGAGTACCTGATCATGTTCGGACCCCAGGGCGAGCGGCTACGGCTGCGCACCCCTCCGGCCGTAGCCCCCGTGAACCGCGGGCCGGGCCGTCCCCGGTGACGTCTTCCACCGCATCCGCGACCCCCGACTTCGGAACCCCTCGTCTAGGCCTCGGACCGCAGGCCGCGTAGCAGCAGGTCGATCAGGCGGCGAGGGTCGTAGTCGGGGTCGTCGTCGCGACCGATGCAGAGGTTGCCGATGCCCCGCATCAGCTCGTACGGCCGGGCGCCGGGTCTGATCTCGCCCGCCTCGACCGCGGCGTCGAGCAGCCGGGCGGTGACGGGCAGAAGCCGGTCGAGGAAGTGGGCGTGCAGGGTGGCGAAGCCGGCGCTGTCCGACTGCAGGGCGTCGGCCAGGCCGTGCTTGGTGACCAGGAAGTCGACGAACAGATCGACCCATTGCCGCAGCGCGGCCAGAGGGCTGCCGGCGCTGGCCAGGAGCGCGGGTCCGGCCTCGACGCAGGCTTCGATCTGGTGGTGGTAGACGGCGGTGACGAGGTCGGCCCGAGTGGGGAAGTGGCGGTAGATGGTGGCCAGACCGACGCCCGCCCGCGCCGCGATCTGGCGGATCGGTGCGTTGACGCCCGAGGTCGTGAACACTTCGGCAGCGGCGGAGAGCAACGCCTGCTGGTTGCGGATCGCGTCGGTGCGCTTGCTCCGGGCCCCCGTCTTCCCGCCGGGTTCCTGGCTGGCCATCAGACTCCTCGTGACGGAATTGACAAAGCGGATCGCTGTTCCGCATATTAAAGGGAACAACGTTCCGTTTCAGTCTAGCGAACGTCCCGAGCCTCCCGACAGCCGAAAGGGATCACCTCGTGATCACATCCCGTACGCTCGACCGACCCGTTGCCGTGCTGTCGTACAGCCCGGTGGTGCTCCCGGTGCCCGGCCGTCCCATAGACCTTCACCTGCGGGTGTCGGTTCCCCAGGCGGGTGCCGAACTCCCGGTGATCTTGCTGTCGCACGGGCACGGGCCGTCCAACAACCTGTCCTCGCTGAACGGCTACGCGCCCCTGGCGAGCCTGTGGGCGCAGCTCGGATTCGCGGTCGTGCAGCCGACGCACCTGAGCTCCCGGACGCTGAGCTCCGTTCTCGAGGGCGAGCCAGGCGGGCCGTTCTTCCTGCGGTCGCGTCCCGAGGACATGACGCGCATCCTCGACGCGCTGGAGGAGATCGAGAAGACCGTGCCGGGGCTCGCCGGCCGGCTCGACCACGACCGGGTCGCGGTCGCCGGGCACTCGCTCGGCGGCTTCTCCGCCGGCCAGCTCCTCGGCGTCCGGCTCACCGACGACCCCGGCTCCGACGTCCGCGACCCGCGGATCAAAGCCGGAGTGCTGCTGGCCGCACCGGGCCGGGGCGGCGACGTCCTCAACGGGCCCGCCGCCCACCTGGTCGCCGACTTCCACAGCGTCGACTTCTCCACCATGACCGCGCCCACGCTCGTCGTCACCGGCGACAAGGACGACCCCGCGCACTTCACCGACATGGGCCCGGCCTGGCACGCCGACCCCTACCACCTCGCCCCCTCGCCCAAGACCCTGCTCACGCTGTACGGCGCCGAGCACGGGCTGGGCGGGATCGCCGGCTACGATGCCGCCGAGACCACCGACGAGAACCCCGCCACGGTCACCGCCCTGGCCCGGCTCACCGCGGCCTACCTGCGCAGCGAGCTCTACCCCGACGACAACGCCTGGGAGGCCGCGCAAGCGGAGCTGACCACCGGACCAGATGCGGTCGAGCGGGTCGAGGCCAAGTGAGGCAGAGACGGGCGCCTGGGCCTGTGGCGGCCCGGGCGCCCCTCCCTGCCTCCCCGGTGGGACCGGCTGGCGCACCTACCCGACCCGTTGCGGGCCACGACGGCGCCTGATCGTCGAGATCACGCCGGGGCCGCACTCCTGAAGGGTTTCGACGGAGCCGCGCCTCCGCGGCTCACCAGTTGGCCGGCACGCCGGGCACGCCCGCGGGCAGCGGGTGGCCGGGCGGCCGGATGATGTAGACGATGCCGCCGCTGCTGGAACTGCGCTGCCAGACGTTCTCGAAGTCGGCGCGGGGATAGACACGGCGCGCATCGTCGTTCGTCGGCGAGTTGGCCGGGTCGTTGACGATCACGTCGCCGGTCGCGGTGAACCCGATGACGACGAAGATGTGGCCGTTGGTCCCGTAGCCGGCTCCGGGCAGCTCGCCCTTCTTGAACGACTGCGACGTGATCACGGGGATGCCGGCCTTGACGAACTTCTCCAGCTCGGTCAGCGACCGCAGCCGCGTGACGAAGCCGTCGAGCCCGTAGCGGCCCGCGTAGGCGGTGTTGAACGGCCAGTTCCCCGCACCCTGGTAGGCGTGGTCATAGACGTACCTGGCGGCGTAGTCGACCTCGGGGCTGGGATCGGCGGGATCCACCCAGGCCGTGTCGGCCGCGCTGGGCCACTTGCCCCAGAAGCCGAGCACCATGGTGGTGGACGTCGGGCTGCACCAGGCCTGGCCGCCTCCGTCCCACTCGGGGTAGTGGCCCTGGTGGATGCTCTGCGAGCGGCGCGGCACGTTCAGCTCGACGCCCCACGCCTCGCCGCCCGGGCTCACCGGCACGGACTTGCGCTCGGGGACCGCCGAGGCCATCGCGCCCAGGGTGCGGACCGTGGGCCCGCCGGTGGCGCCCGGCTTGCGGTAGAGCGTCGCCCGCAACTGGTAGGAGTCGATCGGCTTGCCCGCGGCGGCCACGAACGTGTCGACGGAGACCGTGCCGTCGGCGTCGCCCTGCCCCGGCACCGAGGTCCGCTGGATGTCGGACTCGCCGTAGGCCCAGCGGCCCATGACGTACCACTTGGTGTCGGGCGCGGTGCCTCGCATCTCGATCTGGATCCAAGTGCCCGCCGGGGTGTCGGCGGTCCAGGAGGCGATCAGTTCGGTGGCTCCGAAGCCGATCTGCCTGTCCTGGCCGGTCCACTGGGAGTACTCCCAGGTGGCTCCGCCGTACTCGATGGTGCCCGCCGGTTGTCCGAAACTCAGCCCGGCGCCCAGATCGGCGCGCTGGTAGACGACCTTGGACTGGGCTGGTGGTGGTTTCTGCTCCGCTACGGCGGCGCTCGCGGGGAACGCGGCCAGGATCGCGGTCGATAACAGCACAAAGAGCTTGCGCATTCGGCTCACCTCGCCCGGAATCTACGGGCGCGGTGCCGGCGGGCGCATCGGATGAGTTACGTATACCGAGCTGGTCTTTCGGCTTGAACAGCGGTTCGGCGGGTAACTCGCCCGGCTGGTGGCTAGTCCCGCACGTGCAGGCCGAAACCCTTGCGGCCCGGCGCTTCCAGGCCCTCCTTCAACCGCAGCGACGGGATCTCGTAGTCACCGAAGTTCTGGCGCCGGAACGCGATCGGCTCGGTGGATTCCAGCGACAGCAGCCGCTCCTCCCAGGCCTTCGCGGCGTCGTCGAAGTCGCCGCGCGACATCTTGTCGGTGCCGTACAGCACGAACGGCGGCAGCACCTCCATGCCCGGGTAGTAGAGGATCCCGTGGTGGATCGGGAACAGCAGGTCCTCGATCGGGCCGTTGATCCCGCGATCGGTGTAATGGGACTCCCGGCCCCCGATGGTCACCGACAGCATCGCCCGCCGTCCCTGCAGCGTGCCCTCACCGAAGCGCTCGCCGTACCGGGTCTCGTCGTGCACCCCGACGCCGTAGGCGAAGTGGAAGGCGAACACCCGGTCCACCCAGCCTTTGAGGATCGCCGGCATCGTGTACCACCACATCGGGAACTGGAAGATCACCGTGTCGGCCCACAGCAGCTTCTCCTGCTCGGCCGCCACATCGGGCGTGAGCGCGCCGGCGTCGTACGCGCCGGCCGAGCTCGCTATCACCCGCAGCGGGCTCGTGGCGTGCTCGCCGAAGTCCGCCGCGTCCACCACGGCCTTCCAGTTCATCGCGTACAGGTCGCTCACCAGCACCTCGTGCCCGGCGGCTTCGAGCGTGGACACGGCGAGGTCCTTCAGCGAGCCGTTCAGCGAGTGCGGCTCGGGGTGGGCGTGGACGATGAGCGTCTTCATGGCTGTTCCCTTCACGAAGGTGTCGCCACTGATGCTCGGGCGTCGCGGCCTCGTTGTTCAGGGGCGCTTCTTCCCGTGGACGGGACTTCCTGGTATCGGCAGGGCCACCTTCACGCGCGTCGCCGCGGCCATACTGGAGGCATGGACGATCTGGCGAGTTTCCTGCGCACCCGGCGTTCGCGGGTCGACCCGTCGGTCGTCGGCATCCGCACCGACAGCCGCCGCCGGGTCGAAGGACTGCGCCGCGAAGAGGTGGCGCACCTGTCCGGGGTCAGCGTCGACTACTACGTGCGCCTGGAGCAGGGCCGTGCCACCCAGCCCTCCGAACAGGTCCTCGACGCGCTCGCCCGCGTCCTCGGCCTGGACGAGACCGAACGCGGGCATCTGTACCGGCTCGCGCGGCAGCGCCGCCGCCGCGCGAAGTCGCCCAGCGGGCGTCTGCGGCCGGAACTGCTGCGCGTCCTCGACCTGGTCACCGACGCGCCCGCTCTGATCATGGACCACCGGATGGACGTGGCCGCCGGGAACCGCCTCGCCGGGCTGCTCTACGGCCGGGAGCTGCCGGGCCTGAACACCGCCCGGCACATCTTCCTGGAGGAGGCCGAGCGCGGCCTGTACGCGGACTGGGACAGATGCACCCTCGACGTGGTCGGGCACCTGCGCCTGGCCGCCGGCAAGTATCCCGACGACCCGCGCCTGGCCTCGCTCATCGGTGAGCTCGCGATGGGCAGCGACCGCTTCCGCCGCCTCTGGGCCCGAGCGGACGTCCGCGCCCGCACCCATGGACGTAAGGCTTACCGCCATCCGCTGGTGGGACTGCTGGAGCTGCACCAGGAGAACTTCGCGCTGCCGGATGACTCGGGCATGGAGTTGCTGGTGCTTTCGGCGGCGCCCGGGAGCCCCGCTGAGGATGGGCTGCGCCTGCTGAGCGCGTTCAGTGGGGGCTCGAAGAATATGACGCTAGATGGGAATCCTGGATGGAGCCAGCTAGGCGGACGTCAGTCATAGGCGGAATGCTTTGGACGGCTCTCGGAGTCGGTTACAACCTTGTCCTGGGGTTCGCCGCATATTTTCCCATCGATTTCACCTACTGGCTTGTCTCTGGTCCACCTCCCGGTAATCATCGCGACACCCTGCCGTTGTTTGTTGCTATCACGGTCTTGTCCTGGGTGGTGGTCCTGGCTCTCGCGGTCGCTCCGAATATCCCGCTTGCGCGGAGATCTTTTCTTCCTGGCAGTGTCTATGGAGTCATCGCTGCGCTGCTGGTTCTCGTGATCCCGACAGGGAAAATGATGCCGATCGTCAGGGTGGTGGGCTTCTGAGGAGAATTCCTTAGGGGAGCTCATGCCACCATCGCGCAGAACGGCGACCTCGCCGGATTCGGACTGCTGCGAGAGGTCGAGGCCGGATACCGCGTCTGCGGTATCGCGGTGGGTGAAAGCAGCGGGTTACTGTGCCGGTGTGAAGACGTTCGCCCTGGTGTGCGGCTTGACGGTGCTGGTGGTGAGCACCGGGGTGATCGCGTACGGCAACCAGCCGGAGGCCAGGCCGATCGACGTGCTCGGCTACACCCTGCTGGTGGCGATGTGCGCGAGCCTGCTGTGGCTGCGCGCGCGGCCGGAGCCGGCGCTGGCCGGGAGCCTCGGGGCGACGGGCCTCTACTTCGTCCAGGGGTACGCCTACTCGCTCTGGCCCGCTGCGGCGCTGCTTGCCGTACACGTCACGATCTCGTCCGGGCGGCGTCTGGCCGGGTGGACCGGGGTGGGGATCCTCGTCGGCGTGCCCGCTGTCGCGGTGCTCCTCGAGCCGGAGGTGGACAACGCGGTCGCGCTGTTCGTCTGGGTGTTGCTCGTGCTCGTCGTCGCCCAGCCCGCGGAGGTGTCGCGGGCGCGCAGGGAGTACGTGACGGCGGTGGAGCAGCGGGCGGCCGAGGCGGAGCGGACCCGCGAGGAGGAGGCGCTGCGGCGGGCGCAGGAGGAACGGCTGAAGGTGGCCAGGGAACTGCACGACGTCACGTCGCACACGGTGTCGGTGATCGCCCTGCACGCGGCCGTCGCCGCCGAGGCGGTGGAGCGGGCCGGCGGGCCGCCGGAGGCGCGGGAGGCGCTGCAGGTCATCCGGACGGCCAGCCGGGAGGCGCTGGCCGAGATGAAGGCGGTCCTCGGCGTCCTGCGCCCGCCCCCTACCGAGCCCCAGACCGAGCCTCAGCCCGATACACCGACCACCCGGCTCCCGCCCGGCCCGGGGCACCCGCTCGTCACCCGGCCACTGCCCGGTTCCGGAGAGCTGCCCGACCTGCTCGCCACCGCCACGCTGCCCGTCTCGCTCGACGTGCGGGGCGAGCCGCGCCCCCTGCCGCCGGCCGTGGACCTGACCGTCTACCGGGTCGTGCAGGAGGCACTCACCAACACGATGCGCCACGCCGCCGCGACCAGCGCCTCGGTCCGCCTCGACTACGCCGACGCCAGCGTGACCGTGCAGGTGGACGACGACGGTGCGGGCGGCAGCTCACCGCCCGGGCACGGCCTGACCGGCATGGCCGAGCGGGTGAACGCGGTCGGGGGCAGGCTCAGCACCGGTACGCGCCCCGGCGGCGGCTTCCGGGTGACCGCCCGGCTCCCGGTCGGGGAGGAGCACGCTTGATCAAGGTCCTGCTGGCCGACGACCAGCCGCTGGTCCGGGCCGGGCTGCGCGCGTTGCTGGACACCGAGCCGGACCTCGGCGTGATCGGCGAGGCGTCGGACGGGGCGGAGGCGGTACGGCTGGCCGCCGAGCTGGAGCCGGACGTGGTGCTCATGGACATCCGCATGCCCCGGCTGGACGGCTTGGAGGCGGCCAGGCGCCTGGCGGGCAGCCCGGTCAAGGTGGTCGTGGTGACCACCTTCGACCTGGACGAGTACGTCTACGCGGCGTTGCGGGCGGGCGCCAGCGGGTTCGTGGTCAAGGACGCCGAGCCGGCCGAGATCCGGCACGCGGTGCGGGTGGCCGCCCGCGGCGACGCGCTGCTGTCGCCCGCCGTGACCCGGCGGCTGATCGAGCGCTTCGCCGCCCAGGAGCGGCCCGAGCTGGACGACCGCCGCCTCGGGCCGTTGACCGTCCGCGAACGGGAGGTGCTCGCCGGGGTGGCGCGGGGGCTGAGCAACACGCAACTGGCCGAGCGGCTGTTCATGAGCCCGGCGACGGTGAAGACGCATGTCAACCGCATGATGACCAAGCTCGGCGTGCACGATCGGGCCCAGCTCGTGGTGCTCGGCTACGAGACCGGCCTGGTCCGCCCGGGCGAGCCCGCCTGACCGCACATGCGCCCGCGGCAAGGCGGAGGCCGGCTTGCCACGCTCGCGGTACGGCGGCGCCCGGCTGGTCCGGCCTGCCGCGCTCGCGGTACGGCGGTGCCCGCGCTGGGTGGACGCCTGCTCCGGGGCGCCGTTCCTAGCGTCGGCGGCATGACTCGATTCCTCCTGCGGCACCGATGGCCGGTGGTGCTGGCCTGGGTGGCCCTGGCCGCGGCGCTGGTCGCCGGCGCCACCGCCCGCCCCGGACCGGCCGACGACGACTTCGCCCCGCCCGCCTCCGAGAGCCGGCGAGCCGCCGAGCTGCTGGGCGGCCCACCGCCCGAACCGCCGGGCACGCTGGTGGTAGCCGGTGCCGACCCGGAGCGGGTACGGCAGGCGCTCGGCGAGCTGACCACCCGCCTGTCGGCCATCGAAAGCGTGCGCGTCGCGCCGGGACCGACCAGCCAGGACGGCACGGTGGCGACGGCGTCCCTCGGCTACCCCGACCCCGCCACCGCCCTCCGCATCAAGGAGACGGACCTGTCCACGCCCGGCGCCGACGCCGACCTGGCCGGAAGCGACTTCGCCGACTTCACGCCCGGCGGTGTGACCGAGGGCGTGGGCCTGCTCGCCGCGGCGGCGATCCTCCTGCTCGCCTTCCGCTCGCTGATCGCGATGGCGCTGCCGCTCGTGGTCGGCGTCGTCGGCGTGATCTGCGGGGTCTCGCTCCTGTCCCTCCTGCAGAACCTCGTCCCGGCGCCGAGCTTCGCCGGCTACCTGACGATCATGCTCGGCCTCGGCGTGGGCATCGACTACGCCCTGCTCGTGGTCACCCGCTTCCGCACCTCGCTCCACGACGGGCTGGAGGTCGAACCGGCGATCGCCACGGCCATGCGGACGGCGGGGCGCTCGGTGCTGTACGCCGGCCTCACGGTGATCCTGACCGGCGCGGGGATCCTCTTCCTCGGCCCGGAGCAGGGCGGGGGCATCGCGCTGGCGGCGGGGTGCGGGGTGCTCATGGTGATGCTGGCCGCGCTGACCCTCCTGCCCGCGCTGCTGCGGCTCGTCGGCAACCGGATCGACCGCTTCGGGCTGCCGCGGCGCGAGAGCCGTACCCCGCTGGCGGCGAGGTGGAGCGCGGCGGTGCAGCGGCGGCCCTGGGGGTTCGGGCTGATCGCCCTCGGGGTGCTGACGGTGATGGCGCTTCCCGCACTCGACCTGCGCGTCGGCTGGTCGGACGCGAGCAACCGGCCGGTCACCGACACCACGCGCCGGGCGCACGACACCCTGGCCCGCGCCTTCGGTCCGGGCGCGGAGGCGCCGCTCGTCCTGGTGGCCGCAGGCGGCAGCCGTACCCCGCGAAGCAGCGGTGAGGGGTGCGCGGCGGAACTGGTGGCGGCCTGCCGGTGGGCCGAGCGTACGCCGGGGGTGGCGCGGGTGACGGCGGCGGGGGAGCGGGCCGCGCTGGTGATCCCCGCGACCGGGGCCCAGGACGTCAGGACCACCGAGCTCCTGCACCGGCTGCGGGCGGAGCTGCCCGAGAACGTCCTGGTCACCGGCTCGACCGCAGCCGCGCAGGACTACGCCGAGCACGTCAGGCAGCGCCTGCCGTGGACGGTCGGCGCGGTGCTGCTGGCCTCCTTCGTGCTGCTGACGTTCGTGTTCCGCAGCGTGGTGGTCCCGCTGAAGGCCGTCGCCGTCAACCTGCTGTCCGTCGGCGCCGCCTACGGCGTGATCGTCGCCTGCTTCCAGTGGCCCCCCGACCGGGGCGGGCCGATCGACGCGTGGGTGCCGACGATGCTCTTCGTGATCACCTTCGGCCTGTCGATGGACTACGAGGTCTTCCTGCTCTCCCGGATCAGGGAGGCCTACCTGCGCACCGGCGACAACAGCCACGCGGTGCGCGAGGGGCTGGCCGCGACGGCCAGGGTGATCTCGGCCGCGGCGGCCATCATGGTGTGCGTGTTCGCCGCGTTCGGGGCTTTCGACGACCGGGCGTTGCGGATCATGGGGGTGGGGCTGGCCGCCGCGGTGCTGGTGGACGCGACGATCGTGCGGCTGGTGCTGGTGCCCGCGGCGATGCAGGTGCTCGGCGAGCGCAACTGGTGGTTCCCGGCCCGCCTCAGCCCCCGGCGGCTCCGTACGTCGAGACGCGTACGACGGTCGCAACCGCGGGCCGACGACGGGCCGGGCCCCGGCTTTCTAGCGTGACCCGGCGCTCGGGGTGCCGCGCGTGGTCGCGCACGACCTGCGGCTAACCCGTTCCTGACGCTGCTCACCGTGGGGCGGCGGTCCACGGCGTACTGCTCGCCGTGACCCATCAGCTCCTCTGGGACGCCTCGTTCGGCGGCACGCTCGCCGGTGCGCTGCCGCTGGCCGCCGAGGGCCTGCTGCCTGCGCGGGTTCGGACGGCTGCTGGCCAAGCTCGGGGCGCGCGACCGGACGCAGCTCGTCGTGCTGGCCTACGAGACGGGCCTGATCACACCCGGCGCGCGGCCAGGGGGATGGCCTTCAGCGGCCGATGCCGTCCAGGTCGGCCACGTCCTCCGCCGAGAGGGAGAGCCCGGCTCCGGCGATGTTCTCCCTCAGATGGGCCGTCGACGAGGTGCCGGGGATGAGCAGGATGTTCGGCGAGCGCTGCAACAGCCAGGCCAACGCCACCGACATCGGCGTCGCCCCAAGCCGGGCCGCGACCCCCGAGAGCGCATCCGACTGCAGCGGCGTGAAGCCCCCCAGCGGGAAGAACGGCACGTAGGCGATGCCATCGGCGGCGAGCCTGCCGATGAGGTCGTCGTCGTGGCGGTGGGCGAGGTTGTACAGGTTCTGCACGCAGACGATCGGGGCGATACGGCGGGCCTCGATGACCTGCTCGGCGGTGACGTTGCTGACCCCGAGATGACGGATCAGGCCCTCGCGCTGGAGTTCCACGAGCGTCTCGAACGCCTCGGCGAGCGAACCGGGCTTGGGGCCTTCGGCATCGCCCATGCGCAGGTTGACCAGGTCGAGCGTCTCCACCCCGAGGGACTGGAGGTTCTCGTAGACCTGCTTGCGCAGCTCGTCGGGCCGCCGGGCCGTGGGCCAGCCGCCTTGCGCGTCCCGGTTCGCCCCGACCTTGGTGGCGATGAGCAACGACTCCGGGTAGGGGTGCAGCGCCTCACGGATCAGCTCGTTGGTGAAGCGCGGTCCGTAGGCGTCGCTGGTGTCGATGTGCGTGATGCCGGCCGCGACGGCCTCGCGCAACACCGCCAGGGCGCCGTCGTGGTCAGCGGGAGGGCCCATGACCCAGGGGCCGGCGAGCTGCATCGCGCCGTAACCGAACCGGGTGACCGTCGCGTTACCCAGGGTCCAGGTGCCGCCGGGCAGGGATGTTGCTGGCGCGTTCATCGTCGTGCCTTTCGCTTATCGTCGTGGGTGGCGTCTTGAGCCTTCCTGGACGAGTATTGGAGAGTTACTTCCCGTGGAGAAGTAGGCACTTTGAAGTGCGTAACTCTCCCGCAGACGAAAGCGAGATCAGTGAAGCCAGCGAAGGCTGCCCAGGTGGCCCAGGCCAAGACGGAGTACAACGCGTTCCTGGCGGCCTGCCCCAGCCGCCAACTCCTCGACCGGATCTCGGACAAGTGGGTCGTGCTGATCCTGTGCGCGCTCGGCGGCGACACAGCAGACAAGTCCGACCAGCCTGGTGCGTCGCCCGCCCCGCGAGCGATGCGCTACTCCGAGCTCTCCCGCCTGCTGGTCGGCGTCAGCCAGAAGATGCTGACCCAGACGCTACGAGCCCTCGAACGCGACGGCCTCCTCACCCGCACCGTGACGCCGACCATTCCCGTCACCGTCACCTACGAGCTGACCGACCTCGGCCTCTCCCTCCACCACCTGACCCGCGACCTCAGGCACTGGGCGCAGAACCGCATGGACGAGGTCTTCGCCAACCGCGAGCAGCACGACGCCCGCCCTTCATGACCGGCGGCGGCACCGTTCAGGCCACGAGATGAGCAGGTACGACTCGAAATCCGTGCCCCGGCCTTTCGCGTGGACGCGGACGCGGTAATGGCCGGGACCCCGCCAGGCGAGATTGGACAGGTCGGTGAGGTCTCCGTCGAGCCCGAACACGTGCAGGCTCCCATGGGTGGACTCGACGGAGAGCTCGACCACTTCCTCCCACGCGTCGAGAGCAGGGGGAGGGGCTTCGTCGACGAGCTCCACCGTCACCTCCACAGGCCCCATCGAGATGCCCGTGCGAATGGTCGCGCCGTCGGCCTCGGCTGCCGCTGCCAAACCGTTGAGAAAGCTGCCGGGGTGGCTCGGCGGCGGATCTTCGAGGCCCCGCAGAACGAGCTGATGGTACGACACCCACACGGTGTCGTGGGACAACGGCATCTCGTCCTTCATGGAGTGGACCTTACGCGGGGCTGACCTCCCCGGCCGGTTCGTTTCCCAGCCCGCCTAGTCGCGGCCGCTGCCGCGGTAGAGGTCGAGTTCGCCGTCGAGTTCCAGCGCGAT
The DNA here is from genome assembly GCF_044459405.1 of Nonomuraea sp. NPDC050328. Taxonomy (NCBI): domain Bacteria; kingdom Bacillati; phylum Actinomycetota; class Actinomycetes; order Streptosporangiales; family Streptosporangiaceae; genus Nonomuraea; species Nonomuraea sp. NPDC050328. The sequence continues at coordinate 240,279 of NZ_JBITIW010000011.1, forward strand.
CACCGTGGCGTGCGGGTCGATCGTGTGGGCGGGGGGCGCGTCGATCCACAGGATGCCGGGCACCCCGTTGAGCTCGCCGGTGATCGTGTGCCCGAGCTCGGCGTCGGCGCCCACGACCCGGGCACGCAGGACGGTGTTGCGCAGCCCGCGCACGGCCACCGTGTCGCGGGGCGGGTCGAAGCAGATCAGGTACAGGGTTCGGCGGTCGGCGGACAGGGTGCTCGGGCCGTAGTGGTGGCCCGCGGGCAACCCGGCGGCCGTGCCGTACACCGCCTCCGCGTGCCGTTCGATCCAGGCGCCGAGGCCCTTCAGGCGGTCGGCCTGTTCGGGGAGGATGCGGCCGTCGGCGGTGGGGCCGACGTCGAGCAGGAGGTTGCCGCCCGCGCCGATGGTCTCGGTGAAGTAGCGGACGAGGTGGCCCACGGGCTTGTGGTTGGTGTCGCCGGGGCGGAAGCCCCAGTTGTCGTTGACGGTCAGGCACAGCTCCCACGGGCCGTCGGGCGGCGTGATGGGGACGCCCTGTTCGGGTGTCGCGTAGTCGCCGCGCGAGAGCATGCGCGCGTTGAGCACGGTCTGCGGTCGTACGGCGAGGATGCGGTCGGCGAGGCCGTCGATGCCCCACTGCTCCTCCGAGCGTTCCCACTCGCCGTCGAACCACAGCAGGTCGGGACGGTACCGCTCGACGAGCTCGTCGACCTGGCCGTCGCGGTAGGCGAGGTAGCGGGCCCACGCGGCCGGGTCCTCCTGCCCGTCCGGGGGAGTGACGTAGGGGCTCGGGTGGGCCTGCGGGCCGCGGACGCTGGGGTAGTCGGGGTGGTTCCAGTCCGAGTGCGAGTAGTACAGGCCGACCTTCAGCCCGCGCTCGCGCAGCGCGTCGGCGAAGGGGCCGATCAGGTCGCGGGCCGCTGGGGTTTTGGTGACGTTCAGCGTGCCGTACGCGCTGTCCCACAGGGCGAAGCCGTCGTGGTGCCGGGTGGTGAGCACGGCGTACCGGGCTCCGGCCTGGGCGAACAGCTCCGCCCAGGCCGCGGGGTCGTAGGCCTCTGCGGTGAATCCGTCGAGCTGGGCGAGGTAGTCCTCGCGGGAGATGTCGCCGTAGTAGAACGACCAGGACTCGGCCACGCCCTCGACGGAGTAGAGGCCGTAGTGGATGAAGATGCCGAGCTTGGCGTCGGGGAACCAGGGCTGCATGGGCATGGGGGGATCCTTCGTCGGTTCTTACCAGGTCCAGGGGGGCGTGGAGGCGCTGGAGAGGGTCTTGCCACCCAGGGCCGAGGCGTAGAGCTGTTCCATGACCGTGGTGGCGGCCAGGCCGCCCGCGCCGGTGATCGACGCGCGCTCCTTCAACGCGGAGGGGACGATCGGCGGCGCGGGCCGTACGGTGCACAGCCTCTCGACGTGGCGGCGCAGCGGGTCGAGGAAGGTGTCGCCCGCCTGGACGTTGCCGCCGCCGACGACCACGATCTCGGGGTCGATGGTGAGCACCAGCGCGGCGATGCCGATCGCGATGACGTCGGCGAACCGGTCGACGGCGGCCACGGCGAGCGGGTCGCCCGCGGTCGCGGCGTCGAACACGCCCTCCCGGCTGACCGTCCGGCCGTCGGTGAGCTCGACGTCGTGCAGGTACTGCTGGGCATGTTCCCAGCCCATCTGCGACAGCGCGCCGATCTCGCCGGCGGCGCCGTTCGCGCCGAGCACGACGGTGTTGTTCAGGACGACCCCCGCCCCGGTCCGGTTGCCGCAGTGCACGTACACCATCGACGCGGCCTCGGCGGCGCTGCCCTTCCACGCCTCGGCGAACGCGGCGAGGTTCGAGTCGTTCTCCACGGCCACGGGGCACTCGAAGGACGAGGCGAAGGCGGCGCGCACGTTCAGCCCCTCCCACTCGTCGAGGCCGCGCGTGATGACGTCCTGGTAGACCACGCCGGGGATGGACACCCCCATCGCCCACACGTCGGCGCGCTCGCGTCCTTGCGCGTCGAGGAGCTGGTCGACCGCCTGGACGGCGTCGGCCAGCACGGCCGCGGGCGGGTCGGTGACGGAGACGCCGACCGAGCGGGCGGCCCGGACCTCGCCGTTCAGATCGGCGAGCTCGACCCGGGTGGTGTGCTGGCCGATGTCGATGCCGGCGACGACGGCCGCGTCCGCGTTGAACCGGTAGCGGTTGGCCGGCCGCCCGGCTCCGGTGGGGGAGAGGGGCTCGACGCTGGTCACCCAGCCGAGGGCCACGAGGTCGCCCACCACCGTGTCGGCCGCGGTCTTCGACAGCCCGGCGACCTGGGCGATCGCCGGGATGGTGAGGGGCTCGCCGCGGATCGCCTCGATCACCGCCAGCGAGTTGATCCGGCGCAGGCGCGACTGGCCCACGGGCTGGCGCAGGAGGCTCGCTTCACGTCCGATCAGCACACGTGGACCTTTCATTCCTGGGAACGCCTTCCATTAAAACACAAAGTGTATTTATTATTGCCACCCGTGCCCCCCAGCAAGAAGGGACCATCCATGCGCAATCGCGTCATAGCCGTCGCCACCTGCGCCTCTGCCGTACTCGCCCTCGGTGCGTGCGGCCAGAAGCTCCAGGACGCCGGCTCGCCCGCCTCGACCGGCGCCGAGCCCGCGAGCCTCCTCTATTGGGGGAAGTGGGCGAAGGGCACTCCGCAGGCGAACCTGTTCGAGAGCGTCATCGCCGACTACACCAAGCAGACCGGCGTCAAGATCGACGTCCAGTGGCTCGCGCAGGGCCAGGAACAGCAGGTCAAGAACGCGGTCGCGACCGGCGCCGGTCCCGACTTCTTCGACACCGCCATCGACCACACCGCCGAGTTCCGCAACGCCGGCGTGCTCGGCGACATGGGCCCGATCTTCAAGACCAAGATCCCGGGCGAGGGCAGGAGCATCGAGGAGGTCCTGCCGAAGAGCGTGCTCAAGGCCATCAGCGACGACAAGGGGTACGGCTTCGTCCCGCACAGCGTCTTCTCCATCGGCCTCTGGTACGACTCCGCCAAGTATCCCGACTTCGCCCCCAGGTCGTTCGACGAGTTGCTGGAGATCGCCAAGAAGGAGAAGGCGTCCGGCCGCGCGCCGATCGCGCTCGACGGCTCGGTCAACGCCTACAACTCCTTCTGGATCCACCAGATGCTGCTGTCCACGGCCGGCCCCGGCATCCTGCTGAAGCTCGCCGAGGACCCGGCCGCCTGGGACCTGCCCGAGGTGAAGCGGGCGGCCGAGGCACTGGAGTCGCTGGTGCAGGCCGAGCTCTTCGAGCCCGACTACATGGCCACCAAGTTCCCGGCCGCGCAGAACGCCTGGGCGGGCGGCAAGCACAGTTTCATCCTGAACGGCTCCTGGCTCGGCAGCGAGACCGCCTCGCTGCGCGCCGCCGAGGTCAAGCCGCGCATCATCGCCTTCCCGCCGGTCGACCCGGCCAAGGGCTCGGTCGCCACCGTCGGCGCGCTCGGCTGGGGCGTGAACGCCAAGTCGAGGAACCAGCGGGCGGTCGCCGACTTCCTGGCCTTCGCCATGCAGAAGAAGTACATCGACCGGATCGCCACCGACGCGGCCAACATCCCCTCGCGCGCCGACTCGCCCGCCCCGGTGGAGCTCCAGCAGTTGCAGGCCTCCATCCGCGACGCGGAGCAGGTCACGCTCGACGGTGACGGCGTCTCGACGGTGAAGCCCAAGTGGCTGGCCGACGTCTTCCTCCCGCTCGACGACAAGTTCGTCGCCGGCAAGCTCACCGCCGCGGAGTTCCTGGCCGAGGGCAAGGCGAAGACCGCCGCCTTGAACGGATGACCGTGACCGTGTCCGACACCGTCCCGCGGGCTCCGTCCGACGACAGGCGGGCGACATCATCCCGCGGCGCGCTCCAGGGCGAGCGCCGCCGGCTGTACCTGCCGATGCTGCTTCCCGCACTGATCGCCTATCTGGTCTTCTTCGTGCTGCCCTCGCTGTTCGGCGTCGTGCTCAGCTTCGCCGAGTGGTCAGGGCTGGGGACGGAGCTCTCCTGGGTGGGTTTCGCCAACTACGTGGCGATGGCCGGCAGCGAGCTGTTCCGAGCCTCGTTCGTGCAGACGCTGATCCTGACGCTGGTCGTGGGCCTGGCGCTGTTCCTCATCGCCGGCGCCTCCATGATCGTATTGCGTACGGCACGCGGCAGCGCGTTCATCCGGGCGGCCGTCTTCCTGCCGTTCATGATCTCGCCCATCGCCGTGGGCCTCGCCGTCTCCTTCCTGTTCAACCCGGACGGGCTGATCAACGCCGCGCTGGGGGCCCTCGGCCTGACCGAGCTGCGCCAGCCCTGGCTGGCCCCCGAACTGATCTTCAACGTGATCATGGCCGGAGTGGTCTGGAGCGCGGCCGGCTTCTACGTCGTGCTGGTGATGTCGGCCGTCGACGGCATCCCGCCGAGCTACTACGAGGTCGCCAGGATCGAGGGCGCGAGCGAGCTCCAGCAGTTCCGCTACGTCACGCTCCCGCTGACCAGGGACATGCTGGCCATCGCCGCCTCGCTCTGGGCGATCGCCGGCATCAAGACCTTCGAGATCGTCATCGCCTTCGTCGGTACGGCGGGCACCCCGCCCCCCGAGGCCAGAACCCTCGCCGTCGAGCAGTACCTCCGGGTCACCGGCGGCCAGGAGGGCGGCCTGGCCCAGCTCGGCGAGGCCGCGGCGATCGGCATCGTGATGACGGTGATCACCGCCGTCCTGATCGTCCTGTCGCGCAGGATCCAGCGGCGCGAACGACTGGAGCTGGCATGATCCGCGCCGGGCTCGCCCTGATCAGGGCCCTGATCTGGGCCTGGGTGCTGTTCAACGCCGGCATGGTGGCCTGGGTCCTCCTGAACTCGCTGAAGAGCTCGCGGGAGATCTTCGACAACCCGGCCGGCCTGCCCGCCACCTGGATGTGGGAGAACTTCGCGACCGCGTGGTCGGACTCCGGGCTCGGGGCCGCCGCGATCAACTCGGTCGTCCTCACGCTCGTGTCCGTCCTGCTCATCATGGCGCTGTCCGTCCCCGCCGCCTACGCGGTGGCCCGGCTGGGCGGGCGCTCCAGCGGTCCGGTCGCGACCTTCTTCGCGGTGGGCATGAGCATCCCGTTCCAGGCGTTCGCCGTCCCCATGGTCCTCATCGGGGCGGGGCTGTCCCGGTTCATGATCGACTGGGTCACCGGCGCCTGGGACACCCGGATCACCGTCACGCTCTTCTACGTCGTGCTCAGCCTGCCGTTCAGCATCTTCGTGCTCATCGGCTACTTCCGCTCGCTCCCCGGCGACGTCGAGGAGGCGGCCGCGCTCGACGGGGCGTCGCCGTTCCGCACCTTCCTGCAGATCATGGTGCCGCTGGCCAAGCCCGGCATCACGACCGTGGCGGTGCTGAACGCGCTGAGCCTGTGGAACGAGACCGTGATCGTGCTGATGCTCGTCCCCGAGCAGAGCGCGCAGACGCTCAACGTCGCCCTGCTCAACTTCTACTCCAACATGCAGTACACCTCGAACTGGGGCGGGCTCTTCGCCGGCGTCGTCATCGTGGTGCTCCCGATGATCGCGACCTATCTCTGGTTCGGCCGCCGCATCGTCAACGGCATGACGCAGGGCATCGGCAAATGACAAGAAACGGATCTCCCATGCACGCAACGGTCGGACTCATCGGCGCCGGTGGCATCGCCAACGCGCACCTCCCGGCCTGGCTCGACCTCGGCCACGACGTCGTCGTCCACTCGATCGGCGGCGACGCCGAGGCGCTGACCCACCGGCACGGGGGCGGCCGGGTCGTCCCCACCCTGGACGCCCTGTTCGAGGCGGCGGACGTCGTCGACATCTGCACGCCGACGCACACCCACTACGACCTGGCGCTCGCCGCGCTCGGCCACGGCCTGCCGACGATCTGCGAGAAGCCGCTGACCCGTACGCTCGCCGAGGCGGAGGACCTGGTCGCCCGCTTCGCCGACGCCCGGGTCCCGCTCTTCCCCGCGCACGTCGTGCGCTATTTCGCCGAGTACGCCGAACTGCACCGGGCCGTCACCGGCGGCGACATCGGAAACGTCGCCGTCCAGCGGCACACCCGCCAGGGCCGCAGCCCGGCGGGCGGCTGGTTCCTGGACGAGGCCCTCTCCGGCGGCGTGCTGCTCGACCTCATGATCCACGACATCGACATGGCCCGCTGGATCGGCGGAGAGGTCGAGCGCGTCTTCGCCCGCACGCACGCGGTCGGCGGCAGCCAGAGCACCCAGGCGTTCCTCACGCACGCCAACGGCTCGATCTCCGTGCTGACGGCGACCTGGACCACCGCGCCGATCGAGTTCAGGACGCTGTTCGAGGTGGCCGGTTCGCACGGCCTGCTGCATGCCGACTCCGACGAGCGCCGCCCCTACCGCTACCAGGGCGACGCCGTGCCCGCGCCCGGCATCCTGCCCGACTTCTCCCCGCTGACCAGCCCCTACCGGGCCGAGATCGAGGACTTCGTCCGCTCGGTCGCCACCGGTGTCCCGCCACGCGTCACCGCGCTGGACGGCCTCGCCGCCATGCGCATCGCCGACGCCGTCGCCCGCTCGGCCGCCGAAGGCCGGCCGGTCGACCTCAAGCCCCTGGAAGCCGCATGAAGATCGCCCTGCTCTCCTTCGCCCACCTGCACGCCGCCGAGTACGCCGCCGCGCTCCTGCGCTGCGGCGACGTGGAGCTCGGCGCCTACGCCGACGGCTACGACGGCGTCCCCGACGGCGTCACCACCTTCGAGACCGAGGACGACCTGTGGGCCTGGCGGCCCGACGGCGTGGTCATCTGCGCCGAGAACACCCGTCATCGGGAGTTCGCGCTGCGCGCCGCCGCCGAAGGCGTGCACGCGCTCTGCGAGAAGCCGCTCGCCACCTCGCTCGCCGACGCCACCGCGATGCTGGAGGCCGCCCGCGCCGCGGGCACCGTCCTCATGACCGCCTTCCCGGTCCGCTTCGCGCCCGCCTACGCCGACCTCCGGGCCGCGGTACGGCGGGGCGACCTCGGCCGGATCGTGTCGATCGCGGCCACCAACTGCGGCGGCGTCCCCACCACCCGGGACTGGTTCACCGATCCGGCGAGCAGCGGCGGCGGCGCGCTGACCGACCACGTCGTGCACGTCGCCGACCTGCTCGCCGACCTGCTGGACGACGACCCGATCGACGTCTACGCGATCGCCAACGCCATCCCCAATCCGGGCAAGGCCGTCGAGACCGCCGGGCTGGTCTCCCTGCGCTACCGCGACGGCTTGATCGCCTCCATCGACTGCTCCTGGTCGCGCCCGCCCGGCCGGCCCGACACCGGCGACCTGGTCACCCTCACCGTGATCGGCACCGAGGGCGTGGCCGACATCGCGCCCTTCTCCGGGGTCCTCACCGGCTGGAACGGCGGCCCGCTCGCGCACGGGTACGGCGCGCCGCTCGACGACCTGCTCATCCGCGCCTTCCTCGACGCCGTCCGCGACGGCGAGGCCCGCCAGCCCGACGCCGGAGCGGGCCGCCGGACCGTCGCCCTCGTCGAGGCGGCCTACCGCTCCCTGCTCGCCGCCGCTCCCGTCCCCCTGGAGATCTGATGATCCGCCACGTCCTCGGCGTCACCGCGACGACCGCCGCCTTACTGGTGGCGCCCGCGCCCGCCGCCGCCGCCGTTGAACCGGCTGCCGGCCGTACCACGGTGACCTTCTCCGACACCCACGAGATCCTGCACGGCAACCCCTACGCCGGCACCGCGTTCGACGTGAACACGCACCGGACGCCGGGCACGCCCGGCTACACCTTCACCAACGACCCGGGGATCACCGACTTCATCGAAGGCACCAGGAAGATCCCCGCCGACGCCGACGTGGTGCGACTCCAGATCGCCTGGGCCGACTTCGAGCCCGACGACGGCGTCTTCGTCTGGGACCGCCTCGACGCGTTCATGAAGCGGATCGGCGAGCAGGGCAAGAAGGTCGAGTTCCAGCTCCTCATGTCGGAGGCGCCCGACTACCGGAACGACCCCAACGTCTTCCCGTACGAGTACCCGCCGGCGTGGCTGTTCGACAAGGCCGGGGTGCCCTTCCGGATGGCGCCGTACAACAGCTACTTCTCCAAGCAGCCGATCTACCACCACCCGGTCTACCTGGAGCGGCTCAAGCGCGCGGTGGACGCCTTCTCCGCCCGCTACGACGGAGACCCGGGCGTGGCGTGGGTGGACCTGCGCGCCTTCTCCCTGTTCGGCGAGTGGTCCGGCTGGAACGACGCGATGAACTTCCCGTGGCCCGACAACGCCACCCGCGTCTCGACGCTCGAGGCGATCCTCAAGATCTACGACGACGCGTTCGACAAGTCGATGGTCATGATGCAGAACGCCGGCGCGGAGGTGAACAAGAACGACCCCGACGCCGACACCCAGGCCAAGCGGTTCAGCGTGTACGGCTACGACAAGGCGGCCACGTTCGAGAACTGGGGCGTGCGGTCCGACACGGTCAACGCCGGCTTCGTCTGGCACAACTACGGCGACACCTCGCAGGCCCCGTACGTCAACCGCAGGCTCCGCCGCGACATGATCCAGGTGTCCGAGGGCTCCAACTGGGACAACCCCACGATCATGCTGAACAACCCCCGGCTGTTCGTGAAGAACTCGCTGGAGGGCTACCACTCCAACCTCCAGGGCATCAACAACACCGGCTTCGAGAACTGGCAGCCGATGAAGGACGCCTACGGCGAGTGGTTCGAGACGCTGGCGCGCTACACCGGCTACCGCTTCCTCATGCCCACCGCGACCTACGACACCGAGGTCAAGCCCGGTGGCGAGTTCCGCATCTCGCACACCTGGACCAACAACGCGGTCGGCTTCAGCCCCCGGCGCTACCCGGTCGAGGTGCGCTTCGCCGACAAGTCCACCGGCGCCGTCGTGTGGCGCGGCACCGACGCCACCCTCGACCAGACCAAGCTGTTCAAGGGCGACGTCCGCCAGCTCAACTCGGCCTTCACCCTCCCCGCGGACCTGCCCGCGGGCTCCTACGACGTGGCCGTCGCCATGCTCGGCGAGGACGGCAAGCCGGCCATCGAGCTGGCGATGCCGGGCGGCAAGGGCAAGGTCTACCCGATCGGCACCGTCCAGGTCGCGGCGGGAGCCGTACAGACCGGGCGGCCGGCGACCCCGCTGACCCAGTTCACCCTCCAGAACGAGGACTACACCGCGGCGGTCGGCGCCTACGGCGTCGAGGCCCCGCCCGAGGGCGGCCTCGGCGCGCTCTACATGGACGCGGCCGGCGAGTCCGCCGAGTACGACAACGTCGACGTGCCCGCCACCGGCACCTACCGGGTCGAGTTCCGGGCCTCCTCCGAGGAGGCCAACCACCTGAAGATCGAGGTCGACGGCAAGGAGGTCACCACCGTCAAGGTGCCGGACTCCGGCGGCTACAACACCTACCGGACCTTCGAGCGGCTGATCCCGCTCACCGAGGGCCGGCACACGATCAAGCTCACCCGGCCCGACGGGCGCTGGTTCTTCCTCAACTGGATGCGGTTCACCCTCGAACGGCCCGAGTCGATCACCCTCCAGGCCGAGTCGGCCACCGAGCAGCAGGGCGCCGAGCACACCGACCTCGCCGACAGCGACGACGGCACCCCCGGCGTCGACCACCTCGACGCCGGCGACTGGTCGCGTTTCGACGACGTCAGCGTCCCGGCCGACGGCAAGTATCTGCTGCAGCTCCGCTACTCGACCGCCGACGGCAAGCCGCTGAAGTTCCGCGTCGAGGTCGACGGGGCCGACGCCACCGGCCCGCTGAGCCTGGGACCCACCGGCGGCCTGCTCCGCCCGCGGACCGAGGACTTCGTCCTCCCGCTGACCGCCGGCAAGCACTCGGTCAAGGTCGTCTGGATCGAGGCGAGCCCCGGCGCCGTCTGGAACTGGATGCGGCTCGACCTGCAGGGCGCCTCCGAGCAGACCGTCGAGGCCGAGCACTGGACCATGCAGTGGAACACCGCCCAGGAGTGGAACTGGAAGGGCCCCGACACCGGCGTCGTCACCGGGGACGGCGTCGTCGGCGCCATCGACCCGAACGACTACCTGCGCTACGAGAACGTGTTCGTCCCGGCCACCGGCATGTACAAGGTGACCTTCAAGGGCTCGGCCGCCGCCGACACCACGTTCAGGTTCGAGGTGGACGGTGACCGCAACATGGTCTTCGTCCCCAAGTCCGGCGACGCCGACGTGACCACCTGGGTCAAGATCCCCGCCGGCCTGCACACCCTCCGGATCGTGAGCGAGGGCAGCGGCCTGGAACTCGACCGGTTCACCCTCACCGCCTCCACCGCCGCGATCAAGGCCCTCGACGTCACCGGCCCCGGCACGCTCAAGGTCGGCGAGCCCGGCCGGCTGGCCGTCTCGACGGTCGCCGCCGACGGCACCCGTACGCCGGTGACCGAGGGCGTCACCTTCAAGAGCTCCGACCCGTCGATCGCCACCGTGGACGCCGGCGGCCTCGTCACCGCCCGCACCTGGGGCACCGCCACGATCACCGCGATCCACGAAGGCTTCTCCGGAGAGCACAAGATCACCGCCACCGACCCCCGGGTGGTGCTCACCTACGTCAACGACACCGACCAGCGCATCGTCTACCCCGCCGACGACTTCACCTACAGCCCCGACCGGGGGCTGGGCGACTACGGCGACGACGTCCACGCCGGCTGGCGCGCCGGGCAGGCCGTCCAGTTCACCTTCACCGGCACCGGCATCAGCCTGCTGACCGAGCGCTACTCCGACATGAGCACCATCGACGTCTACGTCGACGGCGAGCTCAAGGCGACGGTCGACTGTGATTCTCCGGTACGGCTGGCCGCCCAGCGGGTGTTCCAGCTCGCCGGGCTGCCGATGGGCGAGCACACCATCAAGGTCGTCAACGGCGCGGACGAGTTCATGATCATCGACGCGTTCGTGGTCGAGACGCCCAACACCTGGAACGGCGCCGAACTCGGCGTTGGCAACGTCAACGCCAAGTCGGTGACCCTGACCTGGCCGTCCGTGCCGGCCGCCACCGGGTACGCGGTCTTCAACGGCGGCACGGAGGTCATGCGGGTGACGGGGACGACGGCCAGGGTCACCGGGCTGCGTGGCCGTACGAGCTACACCTTCACGGTCCGCCCGCTGGCCGCCGACGGCACGACGCTCCCCATCGACCTGTCAGCCACGGTCCGGACCAAGGGCTGACCGAACCCGGCCGGGTCACCCGACCCGGCCGGGTTCGCTTCAGGACAGGGGCCGGGCCGCCCAGTGGTTCGAGTCGGTCGGCCAGCCCTGGGACGGTGCCTGCTGCTTGAGCACGCTCCGCTCGGCCGTGCCCACGGCGCAGCGCGTGCCGTGCGGCGGCACCTTCAGCGAGATCAGGTACTCGTCGAAGATGTCGGTCTGGCACTTGTCCTTGCCGTAGATGCGGTGCCCCCAGCCCTCGTACGTGAGCAGCACCGCCTTGGACCCGAGCTGACGGGCCGCGTTGGCGGACCAGATCCACGGGGTGGCGGGGTCGTGCAGGGAGTTCCCGAGCAGCAGCGGCGCCTCACCCGTGTAGCGCAGCGCGTGCGGGGTGTTGGTGGTCGGGTAGTTCATGCAGATCGGCAGGTCGTCGATCGGGTACGGGTGGTACCGGGTGTCGGGCGCGAGCTGGTTGGAGACGCGCATGAGCGCGGCGTACTCCGCGTAGCTCCGCAACTGGAGGTTGTAGTCCTGGCAGAGCACCGCCGTCGGGAGGTACGCGACCTCACCCTCCACGGGCTGCCGGCCGGGCAGCGGCGGCACCCACTCGGGCGTCGGCCCACCGTCCAACCAGTTGATCACCTCGCTCAGCAGCCGCCAGGCCGGTCCCTCGGTGCCCAGCGCGGCGTTGTGGATGACCTGCGACTCGGTCATCGTCTGGCCCGTGCTCGGGTACTTCAGCTCACCGCGCAGCGCCTTCTCCCGCAGGCCCTTCCAGATCGCCCGGACGTCGCGGCCGTGCAGGACGCAACTGGTGTCCTGCTCGCACCAGCCGACGAACTGGTCGAAGGCGTCCTCGATGGCCATCGCCTCGGTGGCCAGGAAGCCCGCGACACCGAGGCTGTGGTCCATGTTGCTGTCGAGCCCGAGCGCCCGGACGCGGCCGGGGAACAGCTCGGCGTACATCTGGCCGATCAGCGTGCCGTACGAGATGCCGTAGTAGGTGAGCTTCTCCTCACCCAGGGCGGCGCGCAGCGCGTCCAGGTCCCGGGCGACGTCGACGGAGTCGACGTGGTCGTACAGCGGGCCGGTGCGCGCGCGGCAGTCGGCGTGCAGCTCCTTGGTGAACGCGTTCCAGGCGTCGAAGTCGGCCTGGCTCTTCATGACGGTCTGCGGCATCCGGTTGTACACCGACGCCGAGCAGATCACCGGGTTGCTGCGCCCCACGCCCCGGGGGTCGAACCCGACGATGTCGAACCGCCGCTGCAGCTCCTCGGTGTACGACCCCGGCGCGCCGTACACGGCTTCCACGCCGGACCCGCCCGGACCGCCGGGGTTGATCACCAGCGAACCGATGCGCGCGGCCGGATCCGTGGCCTTCCGCCGCGCGACGGCGATGTCCACCTTCGCCCCGTCCGGCTTCGACCAGTCGACGGGCACGCTCAGCTTGCCGCACTCGGCGGCGGGCTCCTCCTCACAAGGCGTCCACGTGATGGTTCGGGACGTCACGACCTCGGTGTCCGCAACAGCCGCCGAGGCCGGGATGACCGTCGCCATGGCCAGCAGGGCGGCGAACCAAGAGGTTCTTCGCACGATGCTCCACTCTCTAGTCGATCTTCTGTCAGAGCGTGTGACCGTAGCAGATCGCCCCATTTCGGAAGGCAGAAACGGGGATAAAAGACGGCATTATCCCCGAGTGAGTGCTTGCTGCCGCGAGTCCCGCCCGGCCCTGAGCCGCCGCGCCAGGCCCGGGTGAATCGCCGCGCTTGACCGCCACGATCGGCTGATCTTCACCAACGACGTCGACGGGAACCTGTGCACCAAGCAGGACGATCTCGCCTGCCGTGGGTGACTGGCGGGTCGTCGCGGCTCACGCCGGCATCGTGCCCCGCAGCCGTAGCCGCCCGGCGACATCATCGGGGCGAGCCACCGTTCACCGGCGGCAGGAGTCTGTTCCGGTGACGGCCAAGGTGTAGGCCTTCTGGACGAGGGCGGACAGGAGGCCCTGATCGTCGGCCTGGTTGACCGTGGTGACCAGGGACACCTTCGTGCCAGGGGAGTAGCCCATGATCGTGCCCCAGAAGCCCGGGTGGTACCAGAGGGCCGTCTTGCCGGACCCGAGCCGCTGGATGCCGAGGCCGTACGCCTCCTCGCCGCTCTGCGGGGTCGGGGTGAGCATCGTCCGCAGAGTGCCGGGCTTGGTGAAGACCTTGCCCTCGAACAGGGCGCGGACGAAGGCGGTCAGGTCGCCTGCCGTCGTCACCAGCCCGCCGCCGCCGTGCGTGTCGAAGCTGGGGTTCCAGCCACGGGTGTCCACGGTGCCGCGGTAGGCGTGGGCGACGGGTTTCGCGACCCGCGGCCGATCCTGCCCCTCCAGGTAGGTGTGCTCCAGCTTGAGCGGGTCGAGGATGAGCGTGCGATAAGCCTGGGCGAGCCGCTGGCCGGTGACCTTCTCGATCACCTTCGCTGCCAGGACGTACCCGGTGTCGGAGTAGTGGTAGCCCTTGCCTGCGGGGAAGTACGGCTTGCCGTGGTCGAGCGCCCAGCCGACGAGCTGGCCCGCGGTCCAGGTCCGTCGCGCATGAGAGCCGACGGCGGCCTGCCAGTCCGGGTCGGTGGCGTAGTCGTACAGGCCGGCGGTGTGGTCCAGGAGCTGACGGATCGTGATCTTCGGGCTGTAGCTCCTGGTCAGCCGCGTCACGAGCTTCGGGTCGAGATACTGCTGCACGCGCTGGTCCAGGCGGAGCTTGCCGCGCTCGGCGAGCTTGAGTACGGCGACCGCCGTGAAAGTCTTGCTGACGCTGGCCGCGCGGAAGGCGTCGGTCGGGCGCAGATCGCGGCCGTTGAGGGCGAACTTGCCCGTGGCTCCCGTGTAGTCGCCCCGCGGACCGCGGACCTGGAGGATGACCCCCGGGACGGGCGGTTTGGCGGCTTGGGCGAGCAGGCAGTCGAACCCGGTTTCCGCAGCCTGGACGGGGCCGGCGGTGAGGGTGGCCATGCAGGCCACGGCGAGGAGCGTGCTAAGGACGCGGCGCAACGGGAGTCTCCGATCGGTCGATGCGTTTGCGGTGGAGCAGGCCGCGGACCGCGTAGGCGGCCAGCGTGACAGCGATGGATCCGGCGACGACGGCGACCACGGGCGCGGCGCCGGGGGAGAGGGCGACCGCCAGCAGTACGGAAAGGAGCAGCGCGACCACCGCGGACCCGAGCCATGGATGGCCCCACATGCGCACGGGGGCGGCCTCGGTGCGGGAGCGAAGCCGGAGCTGGCTGACGGCGACGAAGATGTACAGGACCAGCGTGAGCAGGCCCGAGCAGTTCATGAGGAGCGTGAAGATCTGTTCGGGGGCGATCAAGCTCGCCCCGATGATCAGGGCCAGCGCGCCACCGCTGCCGGTGATGACGGCCCGAGAGGGCACCCCCGAGGCGGTCCGCCTGGCGAGGGCGGCAGGAGCGTCGCCGCGCTCGGCGAGCGACATGAGCATTCGCGAAGCGCCGTAGAGCCCGGCGTTGAGGATCGACAGGACTGCCACCAGCACGATCACGTTCATCACCGTGGCCGCGCCCGGGATGCCGAGTCGCTCGATCGCCACCGCGAACGGGCTGGCCGTACCGTCCACCGGGATCTGCTCCCACGGGACGACGGCGACGATCAGCAGCACAGAGCCGACGTAGAAGATCAGCACCCGCCAGACGACGCGGATCGTCGCACGGGCGACCTCACGCGCGGGTTCCGCCGACTCGGCCGCCGCGATGGTGACGATCTCCGCCCCGAAGTAGGAGAACAGCACGGTGACGAGCGCGATGACCACGGCGCCCCAGCCGTTCGGCGCGAACCCGCCGTGCTCGGTCAGCGCCGACAACCCCACTCCGCCGCCCGGCCACAGGCCCGTGACGTACAGCAGGCCGACGGCCAGGAAACCGACGACGAACGCGACCTTCGCCGAAGCCAGCCAGAACTCGGTCTCGCCGAACAGCCGCACCGAGACCAGGTTGGCCACGGTCAGTGCCACCAGCAGGGCCGGTGCGCCCGCCCACACGGGTACGCCGAGCAGCTTCGCGCCCGCGACCGCCTCGAAGGCGACGACCGCGACGGTGAAGTACCAGTAGCTCCAGCCGACGAGGAACCCCGCCCACCTGCCCAGAGCCAGCTCCGCGTAGCGCGAGAACGAGCCGCTGTCCGGGTGGGCGGAGGCCAGTTCACCGAGCATCCGCATGACCAGGACGACGAGCAGTCCGCCCACGGCGTAGGCGACGACGGCGGCAGGGCCCGCCGAGCCGATCACGGCGCCACTGGAGACGAACAGGCCGGCGCCGATCACGCCGCCTAATCCGATCATGGTCATGTGCCGCCCGCTCAGGGCGCGGCGCAGGGGAGTGTCAGAGTGGGACATCAGGATCTCCTACCGGCCGTGAAACTCGGGATCACGCTTCTCGGCGAAGGCGAGCAGGCCCTCGCCCAGGTCTTGGCCGCGCAGGCAGGAGAGGGAGCCCTCGACCTCCAGGTCGAGCACCTCCTCAAGGCCAAGTTCCCAGGTCCTGCGCAGATGCCGTTTGATGAGCCTTACCGGCAGCGGGGCGGCTCTCCCGATCCGCTCCGCCAGGCCGAGCGTCGTCGCCATCAACTCCGCGGCGGGTACGGCCCTGCTGACGAGCCCGGCCACGAGCGCCTGCTCGGCGCCGATCCGGTCGCCCGACAGCAGCAGGTCGGCCGCCCTGCCGTGGCCGACCAGCCGCGGCAGGAAAAACAGCACGCCGTTGGTCGGGTAGAGCCCCCGGCGCACCTCCATGAACGCGAACTCGGCGTCCTCGGCGGCGATCCGCAGGTCGGAGGCGATCGCCAGCTCGGCGCCGACGCCCACCGCGATCCCGTTCACCGCGGCGATGACCGTCTTCCGGTAGCTCACCAGCCGCCTGGTGACGTCCTGCAGGCCCTCAAGCCTGCGACGCATGTCCTGCTCCGTCACGCCGGACATGTGCTCGCGGGTCTCGGAGAGGTCGATGCCGGCGGAGAAGGCCCGGCCGTTTCCGGTGAGCACGACCACGCGGACGGCCTCGTCACGCTCGGCCTCGTCCAGAGCCGTCGCGAGCTCGGCGAAGGTCCGGTCCCTGAAGGCGTTCAGCACCTCGGGACGGTCGAAGGTGATCACGGCAGCGGTTCCGTGCCGGCGCACCACGATGTCGTTCACTTGTCCTCCGCGTCGTACTCGTCCCGCCTGCCGGTGGGCAGCAGGTGCTTGGCGACCCGCTCGGACGGCGTCATCGGTAACTCGGCGACGAACTCGATGTATCGCGGCACCTTGAACGCCGCGAGCCGTTCTCGGACGAAGGCCACCAGTTCCTCCGGCGGTACGGCGCGGCTCAAGAGGACGAACGCCTTGACCTCCTCGCCGCGCAACTCGTCGGGGATCGGCACCACCGCTGCCGCGCGAACCGCCGGGTGCCGGGCGAGCACCGTCTCCACCTCCGCCGCGGCGATGTTCTCGCCACTGCGCCTGATCATGTCCTTGCGCCGCCCCGCGAGGTGGAGGTGACCCCGCTCGTCCTGCCAGGCCAGGTCGCCGGTGTGCAGCCAGCGGTTTCTGATCTTTTCGGCGGTGGCCTCGGGAGCGTTCCAGTAGCCGAGCATCATCGGTTCGCCCCGGACGAGCAGCTCGCCGTCGACGATCTTGACCTCCTTGCCGCGCACGGGCAGGCCGACCGAGCCGCTCCCGACGCATCCGGCGTCTTCGCGCGGGGCCGCCAGATCGACGCCGGTCTCGGTCGATCCGTAGGCCTCACGCCACGGAGCTCCCCACCGTTCCTCCAGTACGGCATGCAGCCCGGGATCGATCCCCGAGCACAGCACCAGCCGGACGTCGTGCGTTCGGTCCAGCGGATCCTCTGGCTGTTTGAGCAGGTAGACCGGCATCGTGCCGAGCAGGTAGAAGAACGTCACCCGATGCTCACGCACGGACCGCCAGAACGTCGTGGCGGAGAAGCGCGGCAGGATCACCAGAGGAATGCCCGTCATGAGGCACAGCACGGTGTTCCACTGCGGATCCATGTAGGAGAACGGCTGCGCGGTGAGATCGACGTCGCCTTCGCGGGTCCCCGCCACCTCCGCAGCCAGCTCGGCCAGCCGCAGCCAGTAGCCGTGGGTCAGCATGCACCCCTTGGGGAAGCCGGTGGTCCCCGACGTGTACTGCAGGTTGACCAGGTCATCTGGCCCCACGTCCGCCATCTCGAACGACTCCGCTGCCGGGTCCTGCGACGTGGCACTCGCGTCGAAGACGCCGCGAACCTGGCAGCGCGCTCGGCCCGCGCCGGCGTGATCGAGCAGGCCGACCTCGATGCCCGTCTCGATCAGCGCCTCGGCCGCCTCGGCGTTTCCCGCCAACGCCAGCGACGCGCCGGAGTCGTTGATCACGTGGGCGAGGTCTGCCCGGCGATAGGCGATGTTCACCGGGACCATGACCGCGCCGAGCTTGGCGAGCGCGAGCCAGGCCACCGGGAAGCCGACCCCGTTGGGCATCATCACGGCCACCCGGTCTCCAGGGGCCACGCCGCGCTCGCGAAGGAGGGCCGCCAGCCGGTCCGTCCGCCGGTCGACCTCGGCGACTGTGGTGGTGACCCCCTCGAACACGAACAGGGGCAAGTCTCCCGCCGCCGCGGCGCGCCGCCGCAGCAGATCTCCCAGGCTGCGGAAGCTCACGGCAGGCGCCTGGTCGCCAGGTCGAACATGGAGACCAGCTCGGCCGCGCATTCGGCGAGATCGACCGACTCCTCGTCGAAGACCCACTGCAGCATGACGCCGTCGATGGCGCCCTGAATCGTGGCCGCGACGGTGGCGGGGGTGAACTCCCTGAAGTCGCCCTCCTCCTGGCCTCTGCGCAGGATTCCCGCCAGGTGCCGCCGGCACGGGTCGTACGCGGTGGCGTTGAAGGCGCGCTTGGCCTCGACCGTGCCGAAACTTCCCCAGATGTCGATCATCGCCGCGAAGTTCGCTCTGTGCTCGGCCATGAACGCGAAGCTCGCCTCGATGTAGGCGCGAAGCTTGTCGGGCCCGCCTTCCACGCGATCCACCCAGGCCTTGATGAACCGGTTCGACTCTGCCAGCAGGGTGCTGATCACCTCCGTGATCAGCTCGTCCTTGCCGGCGAAGTGGTAGGAGATCACGCTCTTGCTGATCCCCACCTCGTCCGCGATGCGGGCCAAGGACGCCTGGGCCAGGCCCCGGGCGGCGATCGTGGTGATCGCACTTTGGACGATCTGCCGTCGCCGCACTTCCTCGATGAAGGACCGCTTCGGTCGGCCCGATGGCGCGTTTTTCGGCTGCATGGACGAAATTTAGGCCGTATGGTCGAAATGTGGCAAGTGGCCAGCGACGATGCTCGGGTTTTCCCTACCGCCGGCCGCGACAGATCGGAGCAGACACGTGGACGACGAGATCAGGGGCCTCCTGCGTGACCGTGAACTGGAGGTGCTGGCGCTCATGGCGGAGGGGTGGTCGAACGCCGAGATCGCCGCGCGCCTCCACCTGACCGACGGCGCGGTCGAGAAGCACGTGACCAGTGTCTTCGCCAAGCTCGGGCTCAAGTCCGCGCCTGGTGCGAACCGCCGGGTCCTCGCTGTCCTGCGCTACCTCGGCATCAGCTCCCGTTGAGGACCCCGGGGTCGCTGTGCCGCCGCGGGTGGGCGGCCATGGCTTCCGGGGGACCGGCGCGGTGTCCGGGAAGAAGGGTCGGCCGTTCGGCGAAGTACGGGTGAAAGCGCCGATCACCCGGAGGAAGGCACACACTCATGACGGAGACGACCGCGTGACGGCTGATGTGGGAGAGCGGGTGACAGACGCCGAGCTCGTCGCCGGGTTCCGGCACGACCCCGAGCTGTTCACCGCTGTGCACGACCGCTACTTCCGCGACATCTACCTGTACGTCGCAGGTCGCCTGGACACGCAGGTGGCGGAGGACATCACGGCCGAGACGTTCCTGCTGGCGTTCGATCGGCGTGACCGGTTCGACCCGGACCGGGGCGGGCTGCGGCCGTGGTTGTTCGGGTTCGCGACGAACCTGGTGGCCCGGCATCGCCGTAAGGAGGCCCGGCACTACCGGGCGCTGGCCCGGCTGGACGCCGGGGCGGTCGTGGAGGGACACGAGAACCAGGTGGTCACGTCCGTGGCCGCCCAGCGCATGCAGCCGCACCTGGCCATGGCGCTCGCCTCCCTGAACCGGGGTGAGCGCGACGTGCTGCTGCTTCTGGCGCTGGGCCAGCTCAGCTACGAGGAGATCGCCCAGGCGCTCGGCATCTCCATCGGCACGGTGGGCTCGCGGCTCAGCCGCGCCCGCACCAAGATCCAGGCCCTCATCGCCAAGGAGACGACCCGATGAACGATCTCGACGAGATCACCGCCATGCTGGCCAAGCCGGAGCCGTCCGCGGCGGCGGCCGGGCGCAGCAGGGCCCGGCTCCTGCGACGGACGCGGTCGCGGTCGCGGACGCGCTGGTTCGTTCCGGGTGCCGCGCTCGTCGCCGGGGCCGCCGCCGCGGTCGTCTTCGCCACCGGGGTGCCCACCGGTGACGGCGTGCCGTACGCCACACAGACGGTTTCCGGCAAGGACGTCCTGCTCATGGCCGCCGCCAGCGCGGAGCGCACGCCGCAGGGCTCGGGGACGTACTGGCATGTCACCACCCGGTACGCGGACGACGAGATCCCCCCGATCGAGACCTGGACCAGGCGGGACGGCAAGCGCTGGACCAGGAACGAGCCCGGGGACGCCCCGGGTGAGATCGTGGCGAGCTGGAAGACGCTTCGGCTCAAGGGCGCCGAGGTGAGCTTCGAGGAGCTCGACAGGCTGCCGACGGATCCGGCGGCGTTGACGGCCTGGATCGTCGCCCGCAAGGGCGACAAGGCCGACATGGCCACGTCTGAGCAGCAGGGCGACCCCACCTTCCCCCTGCTTACCTTGATCACAGAGCTGCCGACGCCCTCGGCGGTCCGTTCCGCGGCGTTCGAGGCGCTCGCGGCGACGCCGGGCGTGGAGAACAAGGGCGCGGTCGACGGCGGCCAGCACCTGACCCTGCCCGATCCCGACGGCGGCACGACGCCCATCGAGCTGGTGGTCGACCCCGACACGGCACGGGTCGTCCAGGCGAACGTGGTGCTGGGCGGCGCCGGGGACCTGGCCTGGAGCGACGAGTACATCTCCGTGTCCACGGAGTGGACGGACCAGCGCCCGCCGGTGAAGAAGAGCTAGTCCGTGATCTTCACCAGAATCGTCGTCGCCGCGGTCCTCGTGACCACGGCGACCGCGGGCGGCCACACCGCCGCGCCCGCGCAGGAGAACGGCGTGACCCTGATCACCGGGGATCGGGTGCTGGTCGCCGGGCAGGGCCACCGCGTCCAGCCCGGGCCCGGCAGGCGGGTGTCGTTCAGCAGGCAGGTGCGTGAGGGCCACCTGTACGTCATCCCGTCCGACGCGATGCCGCTGGTCGCCGAGGGGTGCTGGACCGGCGGCTGTTCGACGTCACCCAACTCCTCCAGTGGCGGTACGGCGACGCCCACACCAGCCACATCCCGCTGATCACCGAGTCGATCCCTGCGCTCAGGGGCGCGCAGGGCCCCCGCGCGCTGCCCGGACTCGGCATGACGGCGCTCCGGATGCCCAAGGCGGACGCCGCCACGGCCTGGCGCGACCTGACCACGCCCGCACCCTCGCCGGTGGCCGGGCCAAGCTGTGGCTGGACGGGCGCAAGGAGTTCACGCTCGAGGAGAGTGTCGAGCAGATCGGCGCCCCGCACGCGTGGCAACAAGGATGGGCCGGCAAGGGCGTCACGGTCGCCGTCCTGGACTCGGGCTACGACGCCGCCCACCCGGACCTGAAGGGCGCGGTCGTCCAGGAGCGCAACTTCAGCGGCGATCCCGACATCAGCGACCCCTTCGGCCACGGCACCCATGTCGCCTCGATCGTGGCGAGCCGCGGCGAGAAGTACCGGGGCGTGGCGCCCGGGGCGAGCCCGGCGATCGGCAAGGTCGGGGGCCGTTCCGGCATGACCGACTCGACCGTCCTCGCCGGCATGGAATGGGCCGCCCTGGAGGTCAAGGCCAAGGTGGTGAACCTGAGCCTCGGCGCGGTGGACGGCGTGGAGCTCGACCTCGTCGAGCAGGCGGTGAACACGCCCGCCGGGTCAGGCGCGTACACGCTGACCGCGTCGCTGAGCCGTACGTCCCAGACGTTGTCGACCGGAGTGGCGTCGGTGTGGACCTTCCGCTCCATGACCGGGCAGGGGGCGCTCCCGCTCATGGCCGTCCGGTACCGTCCTGACGGGCTCGACCGGTCCAACCGCGCAGCGTGACGCGCCTGCCGTTGTGGGTCGAGCGCAACCCCGGCTCCGGGCAGGGGCGGGTCACCGCGATCCGCGTGGAGATGTCCGCTGACGACGGCGCCACCTGGGATCCGGTCCCGACCGCCCGGACCGGCGCGGAGTGGACCGCGGTGCTGCTCAACCCTGCGAGGGCGGGGTTCGTGTCCCTGTGTGCGACGGTCACCGATGACGCGGGCAACGGGCTGGTCCAGACGATCACCCGGCCTACGCCGTCGGCTGACCCCTCAGTGATATAGGTGTTGGCTTATATAAGCAAGAGCCGGTATAGTCGCCGGCGTGCACGCCTTCGACATCCTCGGTGACCCCGTGCGCCGGCGCATTCTGGAGCTGCTCGCCGACGGCGAGCAGACCTCCGGGGCGATCACGGAGATCATCCGGGCGGAGTTCGCCATCTCCCAGCCGGCTGTCTCCCAGCATCTGCGCGTGCTGCGAGACAGCGGCTTCGCCTCGGTGCGAGCCGAGGGCACCCGCCGGTTCTACGCCGTCGAGCCCGAGCCGCTGACCGAGATCGACGCGTGGCTGGACCGGTTCCGCCGGTTCTGGGAGCAGCGCCTCGACGCCCTGGGAACCGAGCTGGCCCGGGGCAGGCGTGCAGGTGGCGGCGGGCGAGACCGAAGCGCGACTGAAGGAGACAGGCCATGAAAGATGTTCTCGACGAACTGGCTGCGGTGCGCCGGACGATGGGCACCGGCAGCGTCCCCGCCGGGGAGGCGTACACCGTCGAGCTGCGACGCCGGTACGACGCGGAGATCGACGACGTCTGGGACGCCATCACCGACCCTGAGCGGCTGCGGCGCTGGTTCCGGCCGGTCACCGGGGACCTCCGGCTCGGCGGGCAGTTCGCCCTGGACGGGGGAGAGCACGGCGAGATCCTCCGGTGCGAGCCGCCGCGGCTGCTCAAGGTGTCCTGGCTCTACGGGCCGGACGCCGACGCCTGGCCCGGCACCAGCGAGGTGGAAGTCCGCCTGGCCGCGGGCCCGGCCGGCGACACCGAGTTCGAGCTGATCCACGCGGCGGTCGTGGGGGAGCCCATGTTCCCCATCTACGGGCCCGGCGCCGGAGGGGTGGGCTGGGACCTGGCCCTCCTCGCCCTGGGCCGGCTCCTGTCCGGCGGCGAGATCACCGGCCACGAGGAGTTCGAGAAGTCGCCCGAAGGACGCGAGTTCGCCCGCCGCAGCGCCGCGGCCTGGGGTCAGGCCCACCTGGCCGCCGGTGGCGAACCGGACCACGTCGAGGCTGCGGTCGAGGCCACGACCAAGTTCTACGTGCCCGACTCGGGCGACACCCCATGAAGTACACGATCGCCCTGCTCCGGGAGACGGTGGCCCAGCAGAGGTTCCAGGGACGCGATCACAAGTCAGATGCAAGTCCGATCATCTAGCTTCGCCCTGACTCGTCAGGAGGGGCTGCGGAAGTGGATCACAGCAGGGAGCCGGAAGCGCGCTGGCTGACGTGGGACGAAGCCGGGGAGGCGATGCTCGACCTGCGCAGGCGCGTGTTCCTGGGCGAGATGAACTGGCCCGAGAAGAGAATCCATCGCGACCGGGACCCGGAAGGGCTCCACCTCTGCGCCGTGTCCGGGGGAGAGATCGTCGCGGCGATCTCCGCGTACGTCTACGAGCCGGGCGCTCCCGAGCTGGCCGCCCTGGAGCTGGCGGCCACCGACGGGCCGTCCGTGGCCATCGGCATGCGGGTGGAACTCCCGGAATACCGCGGTCGCCTGGTCACCGCGCAGATCGGCACCTCCATGCTGCGCCAGATCTGCGAGGTGCTGTTACCGTCGCGCTTCTTCGTCTACGTCCACGCCGATTCGCTCCTGCACCTCGTCGACCGGTACGCGAGAAGGAACTTCACCTACCACGCCCAGGTCGGCTCGGGACCGGACACGGTGGTGGTGATGAAGGTCGAGGGCGAGGAGGAACTGGAGGAGTTCTATCTGAAGCACCGGGACCTCACCAGGAAGTACGCCGCCGAGGGCGGTATGCCGGTGCCCTCGCTGGCCCGCTTTCTCGCCGAGCACAAGAGAGAGGACCTCTTCGCGGTGTCCGGTCTCGGAGCGGAGAACCACTACCTGGGCCAGTTCCGCCTCGACACGGAGGCGCCCCGCCTGGCTTCCCAGGGGCGGCTGATCCTCGGCGAGCAGCGGCAGCGCCTGACGATGACGCCCTTCCCGCCGGCGCCCGCGTCGCTCCTGGACCTCGGCAGCGGGCCGGGGGACTATCTGGCCGCGGTCGCCGGGGAGCCGCCCTTCGCCGGTTATCGGGTGCGCGGCATCGAGCCCGCTCCCGAACTGCTCGCCAGGGCCCGATCGGCCTACCCGGACGTCGACATCCGCCCAGGCACCGCGTACGCCACGGGGGAGCCGGACTCGTCGCAGGAGGTGGTGACCGCGAACTTCGTCTTCGTCCATCTCCGCAGCCCTGATCTGGCGCTGCTCGAGATCCGCCGCATCCTCCGCCCTGGCGGGCTGCTGTACGTCGTGGACGTCAACGACGCCACCCTCGTCGGCCCCGAGATCATCCAGCGGATGATGGAGACCTACAACCGCAGGTACGCCGGCGACCGGCTGCTGCTGAACGACCTGCCGGCGCGGGCCGAGGAGTTCGGCTTCGAGCTCGTCCGGCGTTTCTCGACGGCGCTGCGGGACGGCGCGGACGGCCCACCCGTCTTCGGCGAGGACGAGATCCGGCTGGGGAAGGCGGACGCGTGGAGCCTGCTCTCCTTCGTCCGCACACAGAGCGGTTGCGAGGAGATCTTCGACGCAGCGCGGGAGCACTTCTTCGCCACGCCCGACGGCCGGATCAGCCTGAGCTTCGAGACCCACGTCTACCGCCTCAGGCCCTGAGCCCTCGGGCTTCCGGGAGGAGCCGGCTCTGGCCTTTCCCGACCGGTCACGGCGGCTCGGTTGGGAGCGGCCGGCCCGAGCAGGCCGAACTCGACCTGAGCATGGCCCGGAGGACGGAAACGGCGCTGATCGTTATCCTGGGGGCGTGAGCTCCGGCGATGATCTCCGCATGGCCGACACCCGAGTCTCCGTCGTCTCGGCAGCTCGTGCTCAGGACTTGACACCCGTGGCAGACATCCGAGCTGCCGACACGCAGATCTCCGGTTTCTCGCCGGTCAGAGAACCGGCCGTTCCTCCGCCGGCGACGGGTCGGCCGGCCGTACGGTGTGGCCGAGAGACCATGATCGCGGGTGTCCTCCTCGGCCGTGCTCCTCGCACGCTGAGCTCCCACCGTGCGAAGGCCTGGGCCACCAGCATGTTGCGGACGCGGTTGCTGCCCTGGACGGAGATCGAAGAGGACGGCTGGCACACCACCAGCGACCTGCTCGTCCAGCAGTACGCCCTCTTCCCCGACCGCGACTGGATCCTGCTGGGCGAGGTCGTCCGGACGCCCCGGCCGCCTGCGGCCACGGACGCCTACATGCTGGCCTGGGCTTAGGCTCCCTCGGCTGTCGGCGTCCGGCGAAGCAGGGCCACGCCGGCACGGCACGATGGCGCCGGTCGTCTAGATCAGCCACCTCGGCCAGGGCTCGCCCTGTCGTGCTCGGAGGGGTCCCGCAGGAGGGCGATCACCGGGCTCCGGCGATCGCATCACGGCCTCGGTGACGGCTGAGCTCAAGCCTGGTGACGATGGGTCGCACACGAAGGCCGGGCTGAACGGAGCGACGTGGGTGTCGCCGGCGGCGATGGGTGACGGCCAGGCCGTGCTCGACTGAGCGACGCGGGGTGAGCAAATGGCCATAGAAGAGTCGAGGTCCCCCATAGCCCGGCATGTCAGCAAGCGAGACGTGTCAGCCCGGGGTTAGCCAAGAAGGGATCACCTGGACAGAACAAGGCGAGGTCAACGACGATGATGGTTCGTACGGCACTGCTGGCGGTCCTCGGACAGACCCTGGTCCTGACCGCTCCGAGCGAAGCGGCCACCGGCCAGCCGCAGGGGTGCGGCTTCGGCACCGCAGGCCCGAGCGCCTCGACGATCTGCTGGCTGGACATGTCGGGACTCGATCAGGCTCTGGCGCGGACGCCGGCCGGGCAGCCGATGACGGTCCGCCTCACCGACGCCTACTCGATCTCCTTCCGGGTGCGGATCAGCCCCGGCGCCGACGGCAGCCGCGACCTGTCGGCGGTGCCGTTCCCCACCTACGCCGAGACGCCGATCGGCAACACGGCCTATGTGGGCACGCCGGGTTCTCCGGCGCTCTACCAGGAGATGGGCGCCGCGGGCGGCGACCAGGGCACCGTCTCGCTGAAGGACATCGTGGTGACCGGCCCCGACGGGGCGCCGCTCGACGGTTACGGGCTGGTCGTGGCCGACGCCGAGACGACCCACCGCGACGAGGCGCTGGAGTTCTTCTCCGACAAGCCGTTGCAGCAGCTGGCCCAGGTGGTCCCGCCCGGCTACGCGCGGCCGTGCGAGGGCGGCCTGGCCGGCCTCGGGAGCACGGCGGTCAGGTGCGTCGGCGCGGGCGCGGGCCCGCACGGCGACCTGGTCGCCTACGCGCTGGCCCCGTCCCGGATGACCGCGCACTTCGTCAACCGCAACCCGCGCACCCGGCAGGGCGTCGCCTTCGGGGTCCTGGTGTCGAAGGTCGCCCTCACCAAGCACGTCGCCGGCCGCGTCGACTCCGATGACTCCTTCGCCGTCCGGATCCGCGACAACGCGGGCAACGTCGTCGCCTCGGCCGCCACCGGCACCGCCTCCAAGGCCGCGACCGGGTCGCACAGCGTGCTGGCCGGCCTGCCGTACCTGCCGTATGTCTTCGAGGAGGCGCCCGGAGCCGGCACGAACCTGGCCGACTACACCGTCAAGTGGGCGTGCACCGACCGGGGCAAGCCGGTCCGGGCGACAGGTGACGACCGGAGCAGGACCGTGCCGGTGACGGTCGGCGCCGACGTGCACTGCGTGGTCACCAACAGCGCGCCCGCGCCGCGGGTGAAGGTGAGCAAGTCGGTGAACACCACGGTGGCCCGGCCGGGCCAGAAGGTCACCTACACCTTCCGGGTCGCCAACATCGGCACGAGCGTGGCCACCGGCATCAGCGCCGTCGACCGGCTCGCCGACCGGCTGCGTCTGGCCCGCTACAACGACGACGCGCACGCGAACACCGGTACGGTGACCCGCACCGGCGAGCAGCTCGTCTGGCAGGGCGCGCTCCAGCCCGGACAGGTGGCCGTCGTCACCTACTCCATGACCGTGCGCAGGCCGCTCCCCGCCGGCGGCCCGCACCGCCTGCGCAACCTCGTCACCGTGACCGCGCCCGGCTCCAACTGCGTGGCCGGATCCGCCGACCAGCACTGCCGTGACACGACGACGACCAAGACGTTCAGGGCCGGCAAGGGCGTGAAGGGCGTGAAGTGATCGCCGGTCCAGCGCTCGTCCTGCGCCTGGTGACCGCCGCGGCCGTGGCGGTCACCGTGACCGCCTCGGCCGGTACGGCTGCCGCGTCCGGCCGGGGCGGTGCGCCGGTGGAGATCCGCCCCGGCGACCGCGGGGAGCAGGTCGCCGGCCTGCAACGGGTGTTGCGCCGCCACCGGTACTACTTCGGTCCGGTGAACGGCCTCTACACCGAGGACCTGATCCCGGCGGTGTGGGCCTTCCAGCACGTCAACGGCATCGAGCCGGCCGCGACGATCCGCGAGGACACCCTGCGCGCGCTGGACCGTCCGCGGCGCCCGCCCCGCATCACCGGCCACCGCGGCAAGCGGGTCGAGGTCGACCTCAGCCCGCCGGCTGCTGGTCATCCACCAGCGGGGAGTCGTGCTGGTCAGCCACATCTCCACCGGATCGGGGAGGCGCTACTGCGTCGACGGCGAGTGCGAGCGGGCCCGCACCCCGCCCGGCGACTTCCGCGTCCACCGCCGCGTGAACGGCTGGCACCGCAGCTCGCTGGGCAGCATGTACCGGCCCCTGTACTTCCACGCCGGCTACGCCATCCACGGCTCCTTCGAGGTGCCCCGCCGGCCGGACTCGCACGGCTGCGTGCGGGTCCCCATGGCGCTGAGCGACCGCATCTTCCGGATCGTGCGCAACGGCTGGCCCGTCTACATCCGCCGTTAGTACCGCGACCGGAGGTGTTCGCGAGGCGAGCGGTCGACCGCTCCGGCGAACGCCCTTCTCGGCCTGCTTCGTTCTGTACGGCAGGCGAGCCTAGCCGGCGGCCGCCTGGGCGACCGCGCGGAGTCCGGCGGCCAGTTCCTGGGCGGTCGGGGCGTGGTCCGGGTCGATCTGCCAGCGGACCAGCAGGCCGATGAACAGGGTCAGCAGCACCTGCCCGCCCGCCTCGTCCTGACCGGGCAGGCGCCGGCTCAGCTCACGCTGGGCGAGCGCCTGCCCCTCGGCCAGGCGGGTGCGCACGTCGGGCAGGTGCGACGCCTGGGCCAGGGTCTCGACGTTGGCCCGCCAGACCATCGGGTTGGCCTGGAACGACTCGATCAGCCGGGCCCAGAACTCCTCGAACCAGCGGGCCGACTCGTCCGGGAAGGCCTTGAGCACCTCCGCGACCGCCTCACCGGTGACCTCGATCATCGCCTGGGCGAGCAGGGCGTCCTTCGAGCGGTAGTGGTAGTTGATCGCGGCCAGGTTGCTGCCGGAGACGGCCACGATGTCCCGGACCGTCGTGCGGGCGTAGCCGCGCTCGGACAGGCACTGTTTGGCCGCGGCCAGCAAATCCTCAGGGACTCCCATTCAGGTGATCTTACCAGCGCCGCGAACAAGCGTTTCAAACAACCGCTTGGCGCCCCTCTCAGGGCAGGACTCGGGCGATTTCTTCCAGGTCGGCTGCGGTCAGCCGCACCTCTCCCGCCGGAAGCCACCCGTCCACCTGTGCGGCGTTGCGAGCGCCGGCGATGGCGCCGGTGACGCCGGGCCAGGCCAGCGTCCAGGCGACCGCCACCGCGGCGATGGACACGCCGTTGCGCTCGGCGATCGGGCGGAAGGCCTCGACGACGGCGAGCCGCTCGGCCAGCCCGGTGGTGAAGCTGGGATGGTGCTTGCGCCAGTCGTCCTCCGGCAGCGCGGCCACCCGCTCGGCGGAGAAGGCCCCGGTGAGCAGGCCCGACTCCATGGGCGAGTAGACGATGACGCCGGTGCCGTGGGCGTCGGCCCAGGCGATCTCGGGCGCCGCGCTCCGGTTCAGCGCGGAGAACTGCGGCTGGATCGCGTCGACGTGCGCGATCCGCTCGGCGATCTCCAGGTCGGCGACGCCGTGGTTGGACAGCCCGATCGCCCGGACCTTCCCCTCGGCCTTCAGCTCCGCCATGACCTGCCAGTACTCCCCGACCGGCGTGGCGTTCGGCGAGCGGCCGCCGCCGTTCCAGTCGAGGGGTTCGCCGGTGTCGGGCCAGTGCACCTGGTACAGGTCGATGGTCTCGACGCCGAGCCGGCGCAGCGACTCCTCGACCTCGCGGCGGACGTGCTTCATGGTACGGCGGGGCGTCGCGTCGGGCTCGGCGGGATCCCACACCAGGCCGCCCTTGGTGAAGATCAGGGGCCGTTCGTCGCGCGGCAGGTCCGCGATCGCCTTGCCGACCACCTCTTCGGAGTGGCCGTAGCCGTAGACGGCGGCGGTGTCGATCCAGTTGACGCCCTTCCGGACCGCATACCGTACCGCCTGGATCGATTCGGCGTCGTCCTGCGCGCCCCAGCTCCAGCGCCAGCCGGCGCCGGCGATGCCCCAGGAGCCGAACCCGGTCCGGCTGATGCGCAGCCCGCTGCTGCCCAGCTCGATCATGTCAGGCCTGCCGGGTCGGGTAGACGACGACCTGGGAGAGGTTGACGTGCGCCGGACGAGAGGTGAGGTAGGCGACCGCGTCGGCGACGTCCTCGGGCGCGAGCCACTCGAACGCCTCACGGGCCTGGGCGACCCAGGCGTTGACGCCCTCGTCGGTGACGTGGCCCTGCAGTTCGGTCGCCGTCATGGCCGGCTCCACGACGCTCACCCGGACGCCCTGGGGACCGAGCTCGGTGCGCATGGTGCGCGACAGGTGGCTGACCGCCGCCTTGGTGGCGTTGTAGACGGCCATGTAGGGGAAGACGACGTGCGACACCATCGACGACATGTTGACCAGGTCCGCCGGGCGGCCGGCCTCGGCGGCGGCCAGCAGGCCGGGCAGGAACGCGTCGATGACGTTGAGCACGCCGCTGACGTTGACGTCGATCTCGCGCTGCCAGTCGGCGCTGTTGCGGGCCTGGATGGCGGAGGGCAGCATCACCCCGGCGTTGTTCACCACCAGGTCGGCCGCGCCGTACGTCTCGGTGATCCGGTGCGCCGCCGCCGCCAGCGAGGCACGGTCGGTGGTGTCGGCGGCGACGGCCAGCGCCTGCCCTCCGGCGAGCTTGATCTCGTGGGCGAGCTCGTCGAGGCGGTCGAGGCGGCGGGCCAGGACCGCCACCTTCGCGCCCCGGGCGGCCAGCAGCCGGGCGGTCGCCGCCCCGATGCCGCTGGAGGCTCCGGTGACGACGGCGACGCGGGTGGCGAGAGTCATGGTGTGGTCCTTCAGGTTGTCGGTCGTTCTCACACGTCCGACTCTCGCGGCTGATCGATTCGGGAAAAATGCCAGATTTCCGAATAATTGATCGGCCGGAGTGAACAATCGGGAGGTGGGGGCGGTGGCCCTGGAGCGCAACGAGATCGAGACGTTCCTGACCCTCGCGCAGGAGCTGCACTTCGGCCGCACCGCCGACCGGCTCCTGGTGTCGCGCGCCCACGTCACGCAGACCATCCAGAAGCTGGAACGGCGGGTTGGCGTCCCGCTGTTCGAGCGCTCCACCCGCCAGGTGCGGCTGACCCCGATCGGCGTCCAGTTGCGCGACGGCCTGGCCCCCGCCTACGCCCAGATCCAGTCCACCCTCACCACGGTGATCGAGGCGGCCCGGGGCATCACCGGCTCCCTCACCGTCGGCTTCCTGACCGCCGCCACCGGGCAGCTCGCCCTCAGGACGGCCGAGGTGTTCCGCGAACGGCACCCCGACTGCGCCGTCGAGATCCAGGAGGTCCAGATCGGCGCCGTCCTCGACCCGCTGCGGGAGGGGCGGGTGGACGTGATGCTGAGCTGCTTCCCCGTCCAGGACGCGGAGCTGACGCAAGGGCCGGTGCTGTTCTCCGAGCCGACCGTGCTGGCGGTGCCGGCGCGCCACCCCTTCGCCCGCCGCGCCTCGGTCTCGATCGAGGACCTGGCCCGGGACAAGGTCATCCAGGTGCCGTCGTCCATTCCCGAATACCTGCGGGCCGCCCGCCACCTGCACACGACACCCGCAGGCCGGGAGATCCCCGTCGGGGCGGTGGCCGGCACCTTTCAGGAGGTGCTCACCCTGGTGGGGGCGGGCAAGGGCGTCTTCCCCTGCGGGGCGAAGGGCGTCCGGTACTACTCCCGCCCGGACGTGACCTACGTCCCCATCCACGACGGCCCGGTGCTGGAGTGGGGACCGATCTGGCGCACCAGCGCGGCCACCACCCGGATCGCGGCGTTCGTCCGGGCCGCCCTCGACACCCTCGACCACGACTGATTCGGCCTGGGCTACGCCCGTCGGTGGGGACTAGTGCACCTCGTGCCTCGCGGAGTGGCGTGGGCGAGGGTCCGGCCGGTTCGCCTGCCGTACGGCACGCAGCATGACCGGCGCGGCGAGCGCCATCAGGACGAGGGCCACCGCTGCGGCGATCATGGCGTAGTGCTGGCCCTGGGTGAAGGCCTCGCGGGCGGCGGCCGCCAGGGCGGTCCCCGCCGGCTCCGGCAGGTGACGCGCCGACTCCAAGGCCCCGCCGAGGGTGTCCAGCGCCGGGGCCGGAGCGCCGGCGAGGTGCGCCCGGTAGACGGCGGTGCCGATGCTGCCCAGCAGCGAGATGCCGAGCGCGCCGCCGAACTCGGTGGCCACCTGCGACAGCCCGGCGACCGAGCCGGCCCGCTCCGGCGGGGCGGTGGCGATGATCAGGTCGGAGGAGACCGTCAGGACGAGCGTGACGCCGCCGGCCATGAGCATGATCCCGGCGATCAGCAGGCCGCTCTGCCCGGTCACGTCCAGCCTGGACAACATCGCGAAGCCGCTCGCGCCGATCAGCAGTCCGACGCACACCACCAGGCCGGGGGGCACCCTGCGGACCAGGACGGGGGCCAGACCCGCCGCGAGCATCGCCATGCCGGCCGAGGGCAGCGCGTACAGGCCCGCGATGAGGGGCCGGGCGCCCATCACCATCTGCAGGTACTGGGTGGTGAACAGGCTGGAGCCGACCATGGCGAAGACGCCGAGCGTGTTGGCGCCGATGGCGGCGGTGAAGGCCCGGCTGCCGAACAGGCGCACGTCCAGCATCGGATCGGCCGCCGCCCGCTGGCGGCGCACGAAGGCGACACCGAGCGTCAGGCCGACGGCGATGGCCAGCACGGGCACCCAGCCGAAGCCGTCCTGGGCGAGGTGCTGGATCCCGTAGATCGCCGGCAGGATCGCGCCCAGCGACAGAGCCACGCCGAGCAGGTCGAACCGTCCCGGCCGCGGATCACGCGACTCGGGCAGCAGCAGCGGCGCCAGGACCAGCAGCAGGGCCATCACCGGCAGGTTGACCAGGAAGACCGAGCCCCACCAGAAGTGCTCCAGCAACGCGCCGCCCATCAGCGGGCCCAGCATCGCGCCGCCGGCGAAGGCGCCGGTCCAGATGGCGATGGCGACCCGGCGCTGGCCGTCGTCGTGGAACATGTTGCGGATCAGCGACAACGTCGAGGGCATCAACGTGGCGCCGCCCACGCCGAGCAGCGCCCTCGTGACGATGAGCAGATCCGCGCTCGGTGAGAACGCCGCGACCGCCGAGGCGGCGCCGAACGCGACGGCTCCGGCCACCAGCAGCCGCCGCCGTCCGACCCGGTCGCCCAGGGTGCCCATCGGCAGCAGCAGCCCGGCCAGCATGAACGGGTAGATGTCGATGATCCACAACAGTTGGGCGCCGCTCGGCGCCAGGTCGGCGCTGATGAACGGCAGCGCGTACGACAGCACGTGCAGGTCGACGGAGATCAGGAGCACGGGCAGGACCAGAACGGCCAGCCCGATCCACTGCTTGCGTCCGGCTTTCATGAACGGCCTTTCTCGCGGAGGGGTGCACCGGCGTGGTGCAGGTGACGCAGGGCCTCGCCGTGCGAGGCCGCGAAACCGACCTCGTGGTACGGCAGGCCGAGCTGCCGGCAGTAGGCCCGCACGATGGGCTGGGCCAGGCGGAGGTTCGGGGCGGGCATGCTCGGGAACAGGTGGTGCTCGATCTGGTAGTTGAGCCCGCCCATGGCCAGGTCGACGAGGCGACCGCCGCGTACGTTGCGGGTGGTGAGCACCTGCTTGCGCAGGAAGTCCAGCTCCGCCGTACCGGTCAGGGTGGGCATGCCCTTGTGGCCGGGGGCGAAGACGCAGCCCATGTAGAGGCCGAACAGCCCCTGGTGCACGGCGAAGAAGACCAGGGCCTTGCCGGGCGACAGGACCCACACCAGCGCAGCCACGTACAGGACGAAGTGGGCGAACAGCAGCGTGCCCTCCAGGACGCGGTGCCTCATCCAGGGCCGGCGCAGCGCGCGGACGCCGCCCAGATGCAGGTTGAGCCCTTCCAGCAGGAGCAGCGGGTAGAACAGCAACGCCTGCCTGCCGCCGATGAGCCGGGCCGGCCCGCGGCTGGCGTGTGCCTGCTCCTGTGACCACACCAGGACGTCGGGGACGACGTCGGGGTCGAGGTCCTCGTGGTTGGGGTTGGCGTGGTGGCGAGTGTGCTTGTTCATCCACCAGCCGTAGCCCAGGCCGATCCCCAGGTTGCCGCCGAGCCGGCCCAGGATCTCGCTCGGCCTCCTGCTGAGAAGGATCTGCCGGTGCGCCAGGTCGTGCATGACCAGGGCGACCTGGGCGAAGACGATCGCGAAGCCGGCGGCCAGTGGCACCTGGAACCAGGAGTCGCCGAGCAGGAAGAAGGCGGCCACGCCTGCGAGGTAGAGGGCTGTTACGGCGCTGATCCGCGCGAGGTAGTGGCGGGGGCGTCGGTCGAGGAGGCCGGCCTGTCTGACGCGTTTGGACAGGCGGCTGAAGTCGCTCACGGCTGCGGCCGGTGCGGGTGCTTGTGCCATGCCTGGGACCATACACACGTTTGGTACACTTGTGCAAAACATATGTTTGTGACAGATGTTTGGCTAGGATGGCGGCATGATCGAAAGCGCTCGAGTCATGCGCCACCTCGGCGGACCAACCGGGCGAGAGGTACGAGTTCCGCCCCCAGCGCCCACACGCCGACAGCGGCCCTGCCCGCCGCCCAGGAGTGTGCCGCCGCATGCCCGCCCTCACCCGCTCTCGGCCGGCCTGGAAGCTTCCCACGGGATGAATGAGCAGCGGGAAGGAGAGCGTGTGGAACCGGTCAGCCGGCGTGAGCATCGAGTCGTCGGAGAAGGTGACAGGACGGCCGAAGAACGCCTCGTTGAGATAGCCGTCGAGGTTGTCGCGCACGACCGCGGCCCGATAAAAGGTCAGGATGCCGGAGTTCACGATGACCGCGCCCATCGCCGACTGTCCCGACCGGTCCACGAGCTGGAAGGACACGAGCCACAGGTCGTAGATCCGTGACGACAGCCCCCGGCGGTTGCTGGCGACCAGGCAGACCCCCGCTACCGGCATCACTCGTGGCGAGGCGAACGGCGCCAGTTCCGGCCCGAAAGCCACGGCAGGTTCCGCGGCGAGCTCGCCTCGTTCGACGTGACCGCGAGGCGGTCACGAGCAGGAGACGTCCGCATCCACCACGGTGGTCGGGAAGGTTCACCCTCCGTGGTTCACGCCAGAACAGAGCTCAAAGGCTTGAGATCACCCGACGACGGTTCCGTGGCGGATCGGCGTAGCGGGCCGTTTGCGTGGCAGAAAGCGCCTCAACAGGCATGTCGTCGCTGATTTCCAATCGGGCACTCCCGAAAGCCGCGGCAGTGTCTGTCCGTCCCCGGTGACCTCGTCATAGCTGTGTCGGGCCACGAAAGGGCGGCCCGGTGCGAGACAAGGAGCACACCATGGGCAAGATCAGCGTCTTCGAAAGCGTCAGCCTGGACGGCGTCATGCAGGGACTGGGCCGCCCGGACGAGGACACCAGAGGAGGCTTCCGCCACGGCGGCTGGGGCGAAGGGTACGGCGATCGCGTGATCGGGCAGTTCGCCGGGGCGGGCATGGCGAACACGACGGCCATGCTCTTCGGCCGCCGCTCCTACGAAGACCTGCTGGCGCACTGGACGTCGGTCACCGAACCCAACCCGTTCACCGACACCCTGGTCAACCAGCGCAAGTACGTCGTCAGCCGCGACCGGCGAACCCGTCTCGGCTACCCCAACTCCACCCTGCTGGCGGGCGAGGCCGCCGAGACCGTCACCCGGCTCAAGCGCGAGCTGGACGGCGTGATCACCGTGATCGGCAGCGGCGAGCTGGTCCGTTCGCTCCACGCGGCCGGGCTCGTCGACGAGTACGTCCTGCTGATCCATCCGATCGTGCTCGGATCGGGCACCCGGCTCTTCGGCGACGGCGACCGTAGCGACCTGAAGCTTGAAGAGTCAGGAACGTCCACCACCGGCGTCGTCATCGCCCGCTACCAGGTGTAAGGATCGGGACATGCGCTACGTTCTGTCGTTTTACTACTCGGAGGAGAGCGACGAGTCGATCGGCGAGGAGACGATCGACGAAGGGATGAGGGCGTTCGCCAGCTACGCCGCGACGCTGGAGCAGGCGGGGATTCTGGTGGGCGGGCAGGTGCTGCAGCCGTCGTCCGCCTCGACCACGCTGACCGCCGCCGGAGGAGAGCTACGCATCCAGGACGGGCCGTTCGCCGACACCAAGGAGCAGCTCGGCGGCCTGATCATCATCGACGTGCCCGACCTCGACACGGCACTGGAGTGGGCGCGGCAGGCGCCGCCGGTCTCCTGGGGCACGGTCGAGGTCCGGCCGGGCGCGGTGCACCTGGAGGCCGGTGCATGGGTCTCATCGTCGTGACCGGCGACACGGCCGCCGTCGCCGAGCGTACCGCCAGGGTCTCTTACGGGCGGCTGGTTGCGCTGCTGGCCGAGCCGACGGGCGACCTGCAACTGGCCGAGGACACCCTGGCGCACGCGTTCGAGCAGGCGCTGACCACGTGGCCGCGCGACGGCGTGCCGGA
This sequence comes from Nonomuraea sp. NPDC050328, assembly GCF_044459405.1. Taxonomy (NCBI): domain Bacteria; kingdom Bacillati; phylum Actinomycetota; class Actinomycetes; order Streptosporangiales; family Streptosporangiaceae; genus Nonomuraea; species Nonomuraea sp. NPDC050328. The sequence goes on from NZ_JBITIW010000011.1 coordinate 275,943, forward strand.
CAACCCGGAGGGCTGGCTGCTGACGGTCGCGCGGAACCGGCAGCGCGACCACTGGAAGTCCGCCGCGCACCGCCGCTCCGTCCCGCTGGACGACGCGGACGAGCACGCCGACCGGCACGGGGCCGACGATCCGCTCGACGGGCTCGATCCGGACGCGATCCCGGATCGGCGGCTGGCGCTGCTCTTCGTCTGCGCCCATCCGGCCATCGCGGCCAACGTCCGCACGCCGCTGATGTTGCAGGCCGTACTCGGGTTCGACTCCGCGGAAATCGGCCGGGCGTTCGCCGTACCGGCCGGGGCGATGCAGCAGCGGCTGGTACGGGCCAAGCGCAGGATCCGCGACGCGCGGATACCGTTCGTCGTGCCGGGGCGTGCGGCGATGCCGGAACGGCTGGCGCCTGTGCTGGAGGCGGTGTACGGCTGTTACGCCCTGGCCTGGCCAGGGCGCGGCGACGGGGAGGCGCGGTATCTCGCGGTCACCGTGGCCACGCTGCTCGACGACCAGCCGGAGGCGTGGGGGTTGGCCGCGCTGCTCACCCTGAGCTCCGCGCGGGCGAGGAAGCCGGGCCGGCCGTTTCTGCCGCTCGACGAGCAGGACCCGGCCGACTGGGACCGGGGCCTCATCGACGAGGGGGAGACGTACCTGCGCAGGGCCGGGCGTCCGGGTCAGGCGCCCGGGCGATTTCAGGTGGAGGCGGCGATCCAGGCCGTCCACTGCGACCGGGCGCGGACCGGCGAGACGGACTGGCCGGCGCTGCGCACCTTGTACGCGGCGTTGCTTGCCGTCGCGCCCAGCCTCGGCGGGAAGGTCGCCCACGCGGCCGTCGTCGGGCGGACCGAGTCACCCGGGCAAGCGCTCCGGCTGCTCGACGGGCTTCCGCCCGAACGTGAACGCTTCCAGCCGTACCACGCCACCCGGGGAGACCTGCTGGCCCGGCTGGGACGGCACGAGGAGGCGGCCGTGGCGTATGCCACGGCCGCCGAGCTCACCGCGGACCCGGAGGTGCGGACGTTCCTCTGGAAACATCACCAGGAGTCCCGCCAGTCTTCATCTATCCGATGAGAACACCTATCAGCAGCAGTGCTGCGCAGCCGCCCAGAACGCCCAACCACGCGAAGAGGGAGGAGGCCGCGGATCGGCGCTGGTAGGACACTGCCGCCAGCCCGAACAAGAGAGCCGGGACTCCGAAGACGACCCAGACGGCCGCGAAGTTGAACCAGCCCGTCGCCGACATGTTGCTGATGCCTTTGTCGAGCGCAATCGGGACGCCCGCCAGGATGAGCAGCTTGACGATGAGCTCCAGCGCCGGATAGACGAACTGGGCGGCGGCCGAACCCCAGAGCCCGCCCAGAACGAGCCGGCCCGGCAGCCGCCTGCCCCAGGGGCGGACACTGGCCAGCGCGAGCGCGACCGTGAGGATCCTGAGCCCGACCGAGCCCAGGGCGACCCAGCCGTCCCCTTCCGGCCAGGCACCTTCGGCGAACGCATTGGCAACGGCCAGAACGAGCACGACCGCGCAGAAAAGGCCGACGAACCCGGCGGCGGCGTACGCGGGCCAGAGAGGAGCCCAAGGCCGGTCCCGCTGATCGGTGGGTGGCACGCGAGATCCTTCCGGCAAGGTGGTCAGGTCAGGACGGCGAGGAGTTCGTCCCCCCGCTCCGTGATCCGGACATGGACGTGGCGGCCGTGACGGTGGCGGCCGAGCAGGTCGGCGGCCTGAAGCTGGTCACAGTGGTAGCTGGCGGTGGAAGGCGAGCAGTTCAGAAGGGCGGCGAGCCGTCCGATGGGGATGGAGGTCCCAGCCAGCCGCAGGATGGCGGCTCGAGTGGGACCGAGAGCGAGAGCGAGCTTGTCGGTGTCGTCGCGGGCAGCCTGGCAAGTGCCGCCGGACCACAGGAGGCCGACCGCGGGCAGGGGGTATCCGATCCACGCGGGGCCGGGCTGGTCGAAGGAGAACAGGCACGCGCCCTGACCGGAGACGACCGGCACGAAGGTGAGCCGCCGACCGCCGAGATCGAAGGACCTGCCCTGCTGGTCCGGCAGCCGGATGGAGGCGCCGTCGCAGATCAGGCGTGGGCTGAGCCCCGGCAGAAGAACGGGCAGGCTGCGTGTCACCGCGGCCAGGCCGATGCGTTCCTGCTCCTTACGGAGAAGGGTGTCGGCCTTCTTCCAGACGGTGCGGAACTCCTCCCACAGCCGGTTCATGACACCGGTGTAGGCGCGTATCCAGGTTCCCGGACGGTCGGCCACCCGATGCCAGTGCCGGGGGAGGACGGGGCCGAACTCGGCCTCGAGTTCGCGGACGAGGATGACGCCGTCGAGTTCGGCCAGGGCGCTCAGGTAGGCGTCCATGTCGGCTTCCGCCATCGTGGAGGTAGCGGTCAGGCAGTCGGGGATGACCGAGTAGTGCGGGTCGAACAGCGGGCGCAGGACGACGGCGTCGTCGCCGGTGACAGCCGCGACGGCCCGCTGCCAGTGGCGGGGGACACCGTGCGGCCGGCCGCCGAACGTGCCCGCGATCAGTGACAGGAGCGTCGCGCCGGGATGCAGGGAAACGGTGGCGTTGACCTCGTCGAGCTCGCCGGTCCGTAACTGTGAGTACCCGTGCATGGTCTCTCCTCTCGCGGGTCTCACGCCGTTCGGTACGCCTGCTGTCGGGGGGCAGTGAGTGGTGAGCGTAGAACCTGACGCAACGTGAGACTCAAGCGGTCATCGGCTCCCTCGTTCTCGCAGGGCGCCTCACCGGCCGTGACTAGGCCAGCGAGAGGATCAGGACGCCGGCGAGAACCACTCCGACGCCGATCGCCTGTAGACGGGAGAGTCGCTCCTTCAGGATGATCCGGGCGAGCGCGATGGTGACAACGGTGTGCAGGGAGCCCAGGACGGCTGCGACGCCGACCGGACCGAGAATCGAGGCGAAGGCGTATTGGGCGTCTGCCGCGACGATGAGGACGCCGATCGCGGCCAGCGCCGGCAGATCGCTTCTTCGTACGGCGACGCGGTGACGCCGGAGGGCGATGACGGAGGCGATCACGGTCACGGTGGTGAGCCGAGCGGTGAGCAGCGACCACCCGATGTCGGCTTGGCCGGCGTTGTGCAGGGTGAGGAAGAAGGCGCCGAAGCCGAGCGCCGCCAGCATGCCGTACAGGATGCTCACCTGCGGACGCGTCCCTGCTTCGTCGGTGGGGCGGCGTGAAGTGATGATCAGTCCGAGTACGGCAAGCGCCATACCGGTGAATTGGAGTGACCCCGGAACCTGCCCCGCGGCCAGCCCGGCGAGCAGCGGGACGAGCGGTGCAGCGGCCGCGACAGGGGCGACGATGCTCATCGTCCCGACGGCGAAGCCGCGGTAGAGGGCGGCGATACCCAGCGTCTCTCCCAGCCCGGCGATAGCTGCCTGGCCGAGGAAGTCCAGGCCGGGCGGCCCGGAGCCGCGTACGGCGGTGGCGGTCGCGAGCAGGGCGAGCGCGGTGGCCTGTGAGAGCAGCAGGACCGACGGCAGTGGGAGAGCGCGGCTCTTCAGCCCTCCCAGGAAGTCGGAGGTGCCCCAACCGAGCCCCGCGCCGAGGGCCAGTGCGATGGCGAGCACGAGTGTGCCCGGTCAGCGGTGGGCGGTGTGGCTGAGGATCGCGGGAACGACCGTGTCCCAGTGGCGCCGGGGGAAGGTCTCGTGTCCGGTCCGCTCCATGGCGGTGAAGCGGGCGCCGGGGATCTCCGCGGCCAGGGCGCGGCCGTGGCCGAGGGGGAGGAAGGGGTCGTCGGTGCCGTGCAGGACGAGTGTCGGTGCCTTGATCTGGCCGAGCCGGTGTCGCCAGGGCTCGCCGGCGTCCAGGAGGAACGGGTTGATCAGTTGTGCGGCGAGGTCGATCGTGCGATCGGCGACTCGCTCGGCGAGCTTCCGCACGGCCGGCTCGTCGAAGTGGCCGGCCGCGGCGAAGGGCCGCTCGGCCTCGACGAGGTAGTCGATGACGGCGTCCCGGTCCTGCCAGTTCGGCTCCGGGGCTTCAACCGCGAGTACGGCCCGCAGTTCGGCCGTCATGTCCGGCAGGTCGTCGTAGGCGTGGCCCGGGCCGCCGGGGGTGGAGGAGGCGAGGGTGAGCGTGGCCACTCGATCGGCGTAGTCGAGTGCCGTGAGCTGGGCGACCGCAGCGCCTTGTGACATGCCGACCAGGTGGGCCCGCTCCAGTCCGAGCGCCCCGATCAGGGCGGCGGCGTCCGCGACGAGGTCCCGCAGGGCATGCGGGGGAGCTCCGGCGGGGGAGCCGGTCGAGCGGCCGGCGTCCCGGCTGTCGTAGCGGACGACGTAGCGCTGACCGGCTGCCAGGCGCCGGACGAACTCCTCCTCCCAGTTCAGGAGGCAGTGCCCGCCGCCGTGGATCAGCAGGATCGCGGGATCGGCGGGGTCGCCGAAGGTCTCGGTCGCCAGGTCGATCCCGTTCACGTTGAACATCCGCTCCATGATGGTCACCCTCTCGGCAGGTTCGTTACATGTAACGAAGAACCTAGCACGCGGTTTCGTTACATGTAACTTGTTTCGGGTAAGCTGGGCCCATGACGCGACCCGGCCCTCCAGCTCAGGCCGTGCAAGACGCCTGGGCCGCCTACCGGAGGCTGCAGCTCCTGGTGGACCCCGAGATCGCCCGCGACCTGGAGAAGAACTCGGGTCTGTCGATGCCCGACTACGAGGTCCTGTCCGCGGTGACCACCTTGGCGCGCGCGGAGACGTGCGTGCGGGTGGGCCGCCTCGCCGATCATCTGCAGTGGGCGCACAGCCGGCTGTCCCGCCAGCTCGGCCGCATGGAACAGCGCGGACTGATCGCGCGCGAGGCCTGCGAGCTGGACGGCCGTGGCGACGACGTCCTGCTCACGCCGGCCGGACGGCAGGCCTACGAGGAAGCGACTCCCGCCCACCTGGCGTCCATCGACCGGCACTTCGGCCGGGCGCTGGACGGACGCCAGTTGGCGGCCTTGATCGACATCGAGCAGGTCATCTCCGCCGGGCACCGGTCATCCACCGGCCCGGTTCCGTCCGACTGACGTACGGCCGGCCTTCGGGCGCGTGATGGCGACCTGGCGATGGAATGAAGGGGATCTGTGGCAGGTCGTCGCCACACTGGCGGCGCGCCCACAGACAGGAGAGAGTTTATGATCACCCCGCCCCGCCCCGTGGGGCTCACCTTCCTCAAACGCGTCCTCGTGCTTGACGCGGCGGTCACCGCCGCCAACGGGCTCGGGTACGTGACGCTGAGCGAGCTCATCGGCCAGTTGCTGGGCCCGGACACGGCGACGTTGCGCTGGCTCGGCGGCTTCCTGGTGGTCTACGGCGCGGCGGTGGCCTACCTGGCGGTACGCCCCAGCGCGCCCGCGCTGATCGCGGTGGTGGCGGTCAACGCCGGGTGGGCTGCGGGCAGCGTGCTCATCGTGCTGACGGGGCTGCTGAACCTCACGCCCCTCGGCGCCGCATGGACGCTCGTTCAGGCCGCCGTCGTCGGGACCTTCGCCGCTCTGCAACTGGCAGGGCTACGCCGGCTCAGGTGACGGAGTCTCTCGTGCCTCGCTCCGAACGGCGCGGCCGTACGGCGTCAGCTCGCGTGGTGTCGGGGCTGTCGGTGCGGACACCTCGATCGTCCTGGGAATCTCGCTGTCCACGCCGATTCACTTACACCTATCCCAACTGAACAACTCAGGAGCGCGCATGCGCAATGTAGTGCTGTATCACCTGATGTCGCTGGACGGCGTCGCCTATGAGGAGCCCGGTGACTGGCTCGGCGATGAGGGCGACCACCTGATCGACTATCTCGGCCGGGTCATCTCTACCCAGGACGATGTCCTGATGGGACGGGGGAACTACGACTACTGGGTCAAGCACTGGCCTGCGTCGGACTTCGAGCCGTTCGCCCCCTTCATCAACGGCGTGCGCAAGCATGTCTTCACTTCCAGTGCACTCACCGCGGACTGGGCGAACACCATCGTCGTCGACCGGCCCGCGATCGACTACGTCGCGGACCTCAAGCAGGGGCCGGGCGCCGACATCGGCGTGCACGGCAGCCTTGGCCTGGCGCGCTCCCTCATGCGCGCCGGGCTCATCGACCGGCTACGCCTGGTCGTCGCGCCTGCCGTGGTGGGGCAGGGCAGGCGCGCCTTCGAGGCGGAGGACACCGTGCGGTCCTGGGCCCTGACCGGCGTCGAGCAGGGGCGGAACGGGACGCTGTTCCTCGACTACTCCAGGAAATAGCACGGCGTGCCTACCACTAGGACCTCTGAGCCGGCTGGTCTGTTCTGCGCGGTCCTGCACAGGCGGCCTTTTCGGCGCGGGGGATCGGGACGATCGACACGAAGGGAGCGCATGGATATGCGCCGGATACTGATCGGTGTACTGCTGGCGACCGGCCTCACCGCCGCAACCACCGGCGGCGTCAGCGCCGCGACATCGGCGACCGCGGACTGCAATTGGAACAAGGCGCGACTCACCGTGGATAAGACGGTGTACCGCACCCTGAGAGGCTGGACTCCTAAGGGCTCCATCAAACGCGGGACGATCGTCACTTTCTATTACGCCGGGACAGGCGCGGATCGGGTGCGCGTTCCCGCCTGGAATGGCTATATCAAGAAGGGCGGAATGACCGTTCTCGATGGCGGAACCTGCCCTTCCTGAGCAGGACGGAGTAACCCGGCTATCGGGCTTGACGCTCCCACAACGATCGAGCCGGCCCCGGACGGACACTGACCGTCGACCCCTCCATGCCATGCGTCCGGCCGGCGGGGTGGAGGCGCCGGGTTTCTAGCTCCCCGGTTCGAGTGACGTCTGGGCTGCGCGGGCGGCGTTGGCCGCGATGGCCGCCCGCAGCCACTCGGCCGCGCCGGGGCGGGTGTTGTCCTCGATGCCGGCCCGGTAGCGCGGATCGTCGACGTACAGCCGGCTCTTGAGCACGTGGAACTCGTGGCTCATGTCATAGAACCAGCGGCTGACATGCGCGCGCTGGGCCTCGGCCACATCCATGGCCGCCTCGCTCAGCGGGTCGGCGTCCATGTCCATGAGGGCACGGATTCGCGCCTCGATCTCGGCGTTGCCCGCATTGATCTGTTCCCACTCGAGCTTGCCGTAGGCGGCCACTCGCCTGGCCGTCTGCCTATAGGCATCGGAATCACCCCAGCGTTGCTCCACCTCCTGAAGATGTTGGTCTTCCTTCTCCGCCCACTCTCCCCACACCTCGCGCTTGTCGGCGGCACTCAGAGGGGACCGGATTCGCTTGTCGCTCATGACGGCGACGATAAAGCCTCACGTTGCGTCGGGTTCAACCCGCGAGAAGACGGATGAGACTCATCGATGGCGGGACGAAAACGCGTTGACCTACGCTCCCGGAAAACGAGGGCTGCGTCGATCATGGCGATGAGCGGGAGCGCCCAGGCGAATCCGGACAACTGCTCGACCACGCCTCAGACCCAGGCTCCGGGTGAGGGACAGGCGGTCAGCCGCTCGGGCCGGCTCGTCGAGCCGGCCCGAGCCGTCGATGTCCCGGTGCGCCTTCTCACCACGTTCGGCACCGTCGAGGACAGCGCGTTTCAGGGGGTGATGTTGTGGTTGTGGCGGAAGACGTTGTCCGGGTCCCACGCCCGCTTGAGCGCCCGCAGCCGCTCCATGCGGGGCTGGTCGTACACACGGCCGATCCCGTTGTCGTCGTCGGACAGGACGTTCACGTAGGCGCCGGACGCGTGAGGGGCCAGCTTCGCCGCGAGCAGCCGGGCCGCGGCCATCCGGGTCTCATCCTCGGCCGGGTCGCTCCACTTGGCCGCGGCGACGTACTCGAACGCCGCCGAGCGGTGGGCGAAGGCCGAGTCGTTCCCTTCGGCGATGGCGCCGCCGTACTGCTGGATGCTGGCGGCGACGCCGTGCCCGCCGATCCCGTGCAGCAGGATGGCCTCGATTGCCTCGTCGGTCAGCTCGGCGAAGTAGTGCCCCTTCCAGTAGCGGCGGAAGGTGTGCCCTTCCGCGCTGTCCTCGCGACGTTGCAGGTCGAGGTAACTGATCTCGTGCGCGCGTACGGCCAGCGGCCGGCCGAGCGACTCAAGAGCGGCCAGGTGGTGCCGTGCCTGGCCGGGGTCGCCGACCCAGACCCAGCCGAGCGTCGCCACCCCGTCGGCGACGGTGGCGGTGAAGGTGGCCTCACGCGGAGCCCCGGCACTGAGGTCGCGCCAGGCGCGCATCGCCGCGCCGGCCGTGGCGGCATCGAAGTCGTGCTCGGCGACGAAGGCCCGGGTGCCCACCTCGTGCAGGACGAACTCGAACTCGGTGACCACACCGAAGTTCCCGCCGCCGCCCCGCAGGCCCCAGAACAGCTCGGAGTTGATCTCCGGCGTGGCCCGCACCAGGTCGCCATCCGCGGTCACCACCTCGAAACGGGTGACGTTGTCGCAGGTCAAGCCGTAGCGTCGGGCCAGCCAGCCCATCCCTCCGCCGAGGGTGAGCCCGCCCACGCCGGTGTGCGAGACGTTCCCGGCTGTGGTGGCCAGGCCGTACACCTGGCCAGCGGTGTCCAGGGCGCCCAGCAGCGCGCCGCCCTGCACCACCGCGCGGCGCGCGACCGGGTCGACCCGCACCGACGCCAGCGGGGTCAGGTCGATCATCAGGCCGTCGTCGGGCACGGCGTGCCCGACGATGCTGTGCCCGCCGCACCGCACGCCGACCGTCAGGTCCCGTTCACGAGCGACGCGTACGGCGGTGCGCACGTCGGCCACGCTCGCGCACCGCATGATGACCCTGGGCCGCCGGTCGACCATGGCGTTCCAGACCGAGCGGGCCTGGTCGTACCCCTCGTCTCCGGGCAGGAGCACCTGCCCGTCCAACCGGGTGTCCATCGGCATGATCCTTTCGTCTGGTGAGATCGCCGCGTGGGTGCGGACGAGGTGTGGCAGCCGGTAGCGCTCCGGCGCGGTCTGTTCGACCAGGTGGTCGGCGCTCAGCAGGTCCAGGTGCCGCCGGACGTGGCCGGGCGGCATCTGGACGAGCGCGGCGAGCGGTTCGGGTTCCAGCACGGGGCCGGGGTGGAGGAGCGCTGCCAGGCGCAGGGTCCGCCGGGCCGCCGGGCTGAGCCGCTCGTAGGACCACGACAGCGCGTGCCGGATGTCCGGGTCGCCGTCGCCGGCCCGCAGGGCGGCCAGGCCGTCGCGTTCGATGTCCCGCACGAGCGTCCCGGCGGACAGTCCCGGCACGCGGGCCAGGCGCTCTCCGACGATGCGCAGCGCCAGGGGCAGGTGCTCGCACGACGCTGTCAGGTTCCTCATCTGGGCGGGTTCGCGGCGCAGCCGGTCGTGACCCACGTGCCGGGCGAGCAGGTCCAGCGACTCCTGCGGCGGCAGGGGGCCCAGCGCGATCCGCGCGGCGGCGCCGCCGGCGACCAGGCCGCGCATCTGGTTGCGGCTGGTGACGATGACCGACGGGCCGGTGCCGGGTAGCAGGGGCCGCACGTGACGGGTGTCGCGGGCGTTGTCCAGGATGATCAGCATGCTGCGGCCTGCCGTACGCGATCGGAACAGGGCGGCGGCGGCCTCCTCGTCCGCCGGGATGTCGGCCGGCCGCACGCCGAGGCCGTGCAGCAGGGCGCGCAGCGCCTGGCGGGGAAGGCGGGGCGGCAGCGCGGCGAACCCCCGCAGATCGAGGTAGAGCTGCCCGTCGGGGAAGGACTCCGAGGCGGAGGCCGCCCAGCGCACGGCCAGCGCGGTCTTGCCCACACCCGCCCTGCCCACGACGACGGTGACTCCCGGGCGCGTCAGGGTCTGGTCCAGGGTTGCCAGCTCGGCCGCGCGTCCCACGAAGCCGGCGACGGGGGCGGGCACCTCACGCGGCGGGTACGGCTCGGCGGCCTCTACCGTCGCGGGCGCGGGCGATCCGGCGAGGATCGTCTGGTGGAGGTCACGCAGCTCGGGGCCGGGCTCGACGCCCAGCTCCTCGCGCAGGTGGACGAAGGCGGCGCGGTAGGCGTCCAGCGACTCCGCCCGTCGCCCGGCCTGGTGCAGGGCGCGCATGAGCTGCGCCCAGTGCCGCTCGCGCAAAGGATGCTCCAGGGTCAGCATCCGCAGTTCGGGAATGAGGGTATGGGAGGCGTTCCCCGAGGACAGATCCAGATCGATGCGGCGTTCGACGGCCTGCCTGCGCTCCTCCTCCAGGACGGCGACATCACGCTGGTGCAGGATCTCCGACGCGACGTCCTCACAGGCGGCGCCGCGCCACAGGCCGACCGCGCGGCTCAGCAGCGCGCCTTCCACGCCGGGTGAGTCCGCCCGCGCGGCCTCGCGGAGCAGCCGGCGGAACTCCAGCAGGTCCAGTCGGTCGGCGGCGAGCTGGATCGTGTAGCCGCCCGCCCGCGTCTGGATGACCGTGCCGTCGTCGCCGAGCCACTGCCGCAGCCGCGCGACGTACGTCTGCACGACGCGCCGCTCGTCCCGGGGCGCATGATCCCCCCACAGCCGCCGCGCCAGGCCCGCGACGGACACGATCTGGTTGACGCGCAGCAGCAGGCAGGCCAGCAGGATACGGTTCTTGGCTCCCGGCACAGGCACCCAAGCGCCGCCTCTGAGGTTGACGGTCAGCGGGCCCAGAACGGAGAAGCGCGGAGATAACGCACGCCCTTGCGCCGAGCCGGCGTTCGTCACCGGTCCGAGCTCGCGAACCACCAGGAACCCCCCGCCTTCGAAGTCGTGCTTCGGCACCAGACTTGATCTGCGTCACGGCGTCGGCAACCCTTTCGAAGGCTCTCAAAACGTCGGGCGCCGCTCACGAGCCCGCCGCGCGCAGCGCGGCCGCGAGCCCGGCCGCGCTGTGCCCGGGCGAGACCCCCTCCACCAGTACGGCGGCGCCCGGGACGTGCCCGGTGCGCAGCGGCAGGATGTCCTGGTAGGCCGCCGATTCGTACCAGCCGACGACATGATCCATGTCGGGGAACTCGATGACCACGACGGTGCCGGGCCACTCGCCTTCCCGGACGTCGACCTCGGGCCCGTGGACCAGGAAACGCCCCTGGAAGGGGTCCATGGTGGCCTGGACGCGTTCCATGTACTCGAGGACGTCGGGGTGCGCGGACGGCGTCCTGAGATGGGCGATCGCGTAAGCGGTCATGGGATGAGCCTTTCGTGATCAGACGGTGGGCCGGCCGGCCGAGGCCAGGCTGGCACGGCGGCTCACCGCGGGGGAAAGGCCGAACGCGCATGACCGTGATGCGCGGGACGCATGAGCCCGCTCGATCAGTCCCCGGGCCGGTGGAAGGTGGCGGCCCGGGTCAGAGCCTGGGCGGCTTCCGGGAGGAAGGACCAGAACATGTGGAAGACGTGGGCGTCGATCGGATAGAGGTCGAGTTCCGCCTCCACCCCGTGCTCCGCCGCCCGCTTGGCGAGCAGTCGCGTTTCGTGCACCAGCGCGTCGCCGGTGCCGACCTGAAGGAGCATCGGCGGATATCCGGTCAGGTCCGCCTCGAACGGGTTGAGCACCGGGCCGCGCACCGGATGGCCCTGAAGGTAGTCGCGCGTGGAGTCGCGGCTGAGCGTCAGCAGCGGCACCGACGCCGTGTCGGCCATCAACTCGCAGGTCAGGTCCACCCACGGGCACAGCAACAGCACACGGCCGGGCATCGGCAACCCGCGCTGCCGCAGGACCGCCAGCAGTGACAGGGCCAGCCCGCCGCCGGAGGAGTCGCCCGCCACGGCCAGCGTCGAGGGGTCCTCGGTCCGGTCCAGCAGCCACTGGTAGGCGCGGATCACGTCATCGAGCGCGGCCGGGTAGGGATGCTCGGGGGCTAGCCGGTACTCCGGCAACAGCACCGACGTCCCGGCCGCCACGCAGAACGCGCCCACCAGCGAGCGGTAGCCGTACGCCGACCCCATCGTGTATCCACCGCCATGCAGGTAGAGCACCGTGGGAGGGCGCTCCGCGCCCGGCGTCAGCACGAACGACGGCACCCCGCCGGCGCTGAGCGGGCGCACGTCGATCTCCGTGGGCACGGGGAACTCGGCCAGCAGCGACTCGAAGGCCTCGCGCAACTCCTGCCGGTGCGCGGTGCCGACCAGCGCGTGCCGCGGGTCCATCAGGCGGGCGATCCGGCCGGCCATGTCGTCGCCGGCCGCACGGGCCGCCGCCACCGCGCTGTCGACGTCGGCGAGGATCGCGCGGGCGCGCTCCAGCATCGCGCCTCCGGCGGACGTCAGCTCGACCCGATGGGTGCTGCGGCGTAGCAGCTCGTAGCCGATCAGCCGTTCCAACGCCCGGATCTGGCGGCTCAGCGCGGGCTGCGACAGATACAGCCGCCCGGCCGCCCGGCCGAAGTTCAGCTCGTCGGCCACCGCGACGAACGCGCGCAGATGGCGCAGCTCGATCGCCTCCGGCGCCGGAGGCAAAGGCAGGTTCTCCCTCACGCCGCCATTGTGGGTCATGCGGCTATTGGTCATGCGTCGCCCGCATCGCGGTCATGCACGTTCGGCCTTTCCGCCGGCAGGAACGGCCATGCCAGTCTGACCGCGTCGAAAGGAACACCCATCATGGGCTTGCTGATCAATTCCACCTACATCACGCTCGACGGCGTCATCGGCGACCCGCAGGACTGGCCGTCCACGGGCGACGACGACGGCAGCGCCGAGAAGATCCAGACCGATCTGCTGCTCTCGTCCGACGCCCTGATCATGGGCCGTCGCACCTACGAAGTGTTCGCCGCCACCTGGCCCGAACGCTCCGGCGACGCCTACAGCGACCACATCAACACGATGCCGAAGTACGTCGCCTCCACCACGCTCACCGCCCCGTCCTGGCCGGCCACCAGCGTCCTGGCCGAGCGGGTGGCCGAACGCGTCGCCGAACTCAAGGCCGACGGCGCGCGGCTGGTCCAGTACGGCTTCGGCTCGCTCTCCCGCACGCTGCTGGAGCACGGCCTCATCGACGAGCTGCGGCTGTGGCTGCATCCCTTCCTTGTCGGTGGGGGCGACCTGCTCTTCCACCAGGGCCTGACCGCCCGCTTCGCCCTCGCCGACGTCAGCGTCCTGCCGTCGGGCCTGGCCGTACTGACCTACCGGCCGGAACACGCGCGTGCTTGAGCCTCACGTGGGGTAACCATCCGGTTAGTCACCTCGCCTCCAGCGATCCTCGAGCGGGACAGGGTGTGCCTGGATCCACCCCTGCCCGGTTGACGGGTGCAGTGATCGCGGGCGGTTCAGACGGAATCGTCGACCCCATGCTGAAGACAGAAACACGGACGACCTCCGGCGTCCTGGCGGCTGCGGGGGTGTTCGCCGCCGTCGCCTTCGTGTCATCCGGCGTGCTGGGCGCGACGCAGGCCGGCACACCGATTCCTGCCGAGGTCATCCAGTTGACCCAGTTCGGGCCGGCCCTGGCGGTGGGGATGGTCGCCCTGGTGTGGCCGGGCCTCGCCCGGTCGGCGCTGTCCGGTGCCTGGGGTCGGGGCGGAGGGGTGGATGGTCAGGGGCTGCTACTGCTCGTCACCACCCCTCTGATCGTCGCCCTCTGCGCCGGCGGCTATGGCGTGCTCACGGGCGATGCCCGCTACACCGGACCGGAGACGCTGAGCAACCCGTTCGCGCTGATCGTGGCCGCGCAACTGATCGGCGCGTGCGCGGAGGAGATCGGCTGGCGCTGCCTGCTGCAGCCGCTGCTGCGCCGCCGGTACGGCCCGCTGACGGCGTCGATCGTGGTGGGGCTGCTGTGGGGGCTGTGGCACGTCCCGGTGTTCGGCAAGCCGCCGGCGTACACGGCCGCGTTCCTGGTGGCGACGGTGTCGATGTCGGTCGTGATGGGCCTGGCGATGGAGCGAGTGCGCGCCCACCGGCTGTTGCTGGCCGGGGGCTTCCACACGCTGATCAACCTCGGCCTGCTGCTGTTCATGGGAGGAGAGCGGGGCAGTCGTGCCGATGGCGCTGTTCGGGACGTCGTGCGCGCTGGCGGCACTGCTGTGGACGTGGAAGGCCCCCAGTAGAATCCACCACCGATGAGGGCGAAGAGGGCGCTGGCCGCGGTGGGGCGCTGCCAGTTGGCGGGGCTGCAGGCGGTGGCGGTGTCCGCGGTCGGGTCGCTGGTCGTCCTGGCCCTGCTGCTCTTGCCGATCGGCGCCGGATTCCGGTTGCTCGTGCCCGCGGCGTCGGCGCTGCGGGCGCTGTCGGACCGCTCCCGCTCCCGCGCCGCCCGGTGGACAGGGACGCGGATCAGCGCGCCTGAGCCGCTCGCCGGCGATCCTTCGTGGAGCAGGCGCAGGAGAGCGGGCGCGATCCTCGCCGACGAGGGATTCTGGCGGCACGCCCAGCGCGGTGAGCAGCCGCGACAGCGCGGTCCCCGGGTCGAGCGGGACCGGGTCCATGCCGCGCAGGTCCAGGGAGAAGCGGCCGTCGGGGAACAGGTCCGCCAGTTGCCCGGCGGCCCGTACGGCCAGGGCTGTCTTGCCGATCCCCGCGGTGCCGGAGATCGCGGCCACGACAGCGGTCCCCGCGTCCGATTCGATCGCGGTGTCGTGGTCTGCGGCGCGGATCGCCAGGTCACGCAGCGTGCGCAGTTCCCAGGCCCGGCCGGTGAAGTCGCCCACGCCACGGGGGAGCTCGCACGCGCCCCTCGCCAGGGCGTCCTGGCGCAGCCGTCCATCGCGCGCCACCACCGCCAGGGCCGTCCGTTGCGCGTCGTCGAGCGGGAGCGCCTCGGCCAGCGCCTCGACCGTGCGCCGTTGCGGGCTCCGGCTGATCCCGCGTTCCATGTCGCTGATGGCCCGCACGCTGACGCCCGAGGCCTCGGACAGCTCCTCGATGGTGAGCCCGGCGGCCTGCCGACGGCTCCGCAGCAGGCTGCCGAACGACTCCGCCACCCGTCCCCCTCATCCACACCTGTCCCGTCTTCAGCCTATCTACCTGGGCTTAGGGTCAGTGCACAGCAACGACCGAACGGCTCCGCCGCCCTGGCCGACGGTGAAGTGATGCTGCGGATCCGCGCGAGCAGGTCATGAGGCGTAGGTGTGCGAAACCACCCTCCGTGTCCGGAGGACGCTCGGAGCGCCGCAGCAGAGCCGCGGCCTGCGCCGGTACGGCTGGGGGCCGGTGAGCTACACCCCAGGCCACGCACCTGACTCCTCAGCCTGTCCTGCATGTTGACCGCAAGCTGATGGGGGAGTCCTTTCGGGAAGGCGCCTGATTGTCGGTCCATATCCCCGAATCGGATGCCAATGCCCCATCAAAAGCGCCATAAGCCTAAAGTCGGACATTATTGCGAGATGTTGACAGGCGCATAACGTCGCCTATGGATTGCCCCACAAAAGCCTCGGGTAGCTCTCGAATGGTTATTTCCACCAAGCAAGATCACTCAGGCAAACGAAGGGGTGGCCTGTTTAATGGCGCATTTCTCCCGCGCGCTCACCAAGAGCGTGCAGATTCTGGCCGTTTCCGCGGCGGCGGCGGCGGGCTGCATGGTGCCGGCGGTCGCGGCGAACGCCGCCGAGGTCAGGCAGCCGGTCGCGCCGCCGCAGGTGTCGGGCGACAAGCCGCACTTCAAGCGGTTCGGGCACGGCCATCGCCGGGGATGCAAGCACCACCACCGCAAGTGCGACTGCCCGGCCGGTCCGGCGGGCCCCGCAGGCCCCGCGGGTCCGGCAGGCCCCGCGGGCCCTCCCGGCCCGGCGGGTCCCGGTAAGGCCATCGACACCGCCTTCCAGGGTCGCAACAAGTTCATAGGCTACGCCCCCGGCGACGGCAAGACCTACGTCCGCGACCCGCGGACCACGCCGAAGTGGCACGACATCTCCACGATCCCGAACTACCCCGGCTCGGTCATCGACGTCTCGCTCACCGTGATGGGCAGGCGGCTGCACGTCACCGTGCTGAGCAGCACGGGCCTGGTCAGGCAGACGAGCTGCCGGGTCAACTCGAGGCCCGGACAGGGTAGCGTCCCGGCCTGGCCCGGCAACTGCACCCCGTTCGTCGAGCACACGCCGCCTGCCTGACCTCGGGCTCGGTACGGCGGGGCGACCCGTCCGGGGAGCGCGCCATCCCCGGACGGGTCACCGAAGGAGTGCCGCTCTTTCGCGATAAGGCCCTTTCGGCCCATGTTCCGAAGTGTCCGCGGAAACGACAGGAATTCCCTCGATCCGCGGATCCGGATACCGGAGAATTGCACGGAGGCGTGAGTGATTGACCCGCAGATTCTCCAGGTGGAACAGCGCCTGGCCGAGCTCCACATTTCTCCCGGCCGCGTTGACGGCGTCTTCACCAGAGAGACCGCGGTCGCCCTTTGGGCTCTGCAGAAGCTCAACGGGCTCCGGCCGGTCTCGAAACTCACCCCCGCCACCCTGCGCGCGCTCCAGCGGCCTCGCAAGATCCACGCTCCGGTGCGTGACGGCGTCGTCGTCGACCTCAGCCGCCAGGTGCTGTTCCTGTACGAGCGCGGGAAGATCCGGCTCATCTCGCACGTGTCCACCGGGGCCAACCGCTACTACTGCATGAAGGGCCGCTGCGGCTACGCGGTCACCCCGCTCGGCGACTACCGGGTCTTCCGCCGCGTCCACGGCTGGGACCGCGGCCCGCTCGGGTCGATGTACAAGACCATGTACTTCAACCACGGCATCGCCCTGCACGGCTCGAAGACCGTGCCCCGCTGGCCGGCGTCCCATGGCTGTGTCCGCTTGCCGATGCACGTCGCCGACCGGCTCTTCCGCCAGGTCGAGGTCGGCACCATGGTCCGGGTACGCCCATGACGAACGCCGTCCCGCGCGCACCTCTCGCTCGCGCGTGAGCGAGGAGAAACGTCAGTACGCCCCCGTTGTGGTGGCTTCCTGGCCGCGTGCGGCTTTGGCCAACGGACTCCGCGTGTCAGGCAGGCGCTGGGCCGGTCGCTGCCGCCGGGTGCGCGGGAGTGTCGCGGTGGAAAATCGCCAGGAGGGCGAACCAGACCAGGATCATGATCCCGGCCGGGCGCAGGAACTCCTCGGCGAGCAGGGTGCCGGCGAAGGAGTAACCGGCCAGCCAGACCCCGGTGATGACGCCCACCACGCGGACCGGCCAGGAGCGACTGACCAGGGAGCTCGCCACGATCCAGACGCCGGCGAGCACGTGGCCGCCGAGCCGGACCGCCCAAGCCGTGTCGTACTCGACCGCGTTGATCATGAGGATGCCGGCGAGCACGTCGAGAGCCACCCAGCCGTAGCCGGCGGCTTTGGCCCAGGGCGCCGCCTCCAGGCGCGATACCAGAAAGAGGATCGAGAGGTGGAAGAAGACGCCCAGGTATTCTCCCCACGCGACGTCTGGGTCGGTGAAGAAGGCGATCACGGCAGGGAGGAACAGCAGGAGGGGAAGGAGCGCCACCAGGCGCAGGCTGGCGTAGTGCCGCCGAGGATCGAGCATCGGAGAGTCCTTGCACATCGAGCCATGTGGTCGGGACGAACACTAGGAAGTAGGGTGTTGATATGTCAACACTCGGGCCGGGGGAGGCGACCGAGCTGTGGCTGCGGTGGAAGCGCGCCCATGAGATGGTCCGTGCCGCCGTCATCGCCGAAACCACGGCGGCGTCCGGTGTGTCTGAGCCGGAACTGGGCGTCCTGGTCTGCCTGCACGAGTCCGGCGGGAGCTTGCGGCAGAACGCCCTCGCCGCCGCCCTCGGCTGGGACCGGACCCGGCTGTCGCACCTGCTGACCCGGATGGCCGACCGCGGCTACGTCGCCCGCGACAAGATTCCGAACGGGGTGGAGGTCACGCTGTGCCCGGCCGGCAGGCACGTGATCGACGCGACGTTGCCCACACTGGAAATGGCCACCCGACGTCACCTGCTGGACCGGCTCGGCCCGGACGACGCCAGGACGCTCAAGGCCCTCATCGACGGCCTTCTGTCGGGCGAAGGGGCGGCAGCAGAGGCATCCAATGCGGAGCCATGACGCCGCACCCTCCCCAGCCACCGCCTCGTCCTGCCAGGTCCACCCAAGGCATTCGTCACGCTACGCCGTACCCTGGCGGGGTTGTGGGTTCAGCCGGCTCCGAGCAGCCACGGAGCTCATGCTGAGGGGGCGCGTATGACGGGTCGCCTGCGAACAGTCGCAGCCCCCAGCCCATGGGGAAGAATGGCACGCTGTGCTTGATCTCAACGCGTTGCGCGCTCCCCGAACCCGGGCTCCCGGACCTGCCCTGCCGCACGTCAGCGACTTGACCGGCCCCGGCGGGCTACGGCTGCGCCATTACCGGCCGGCCGACGAGCCCCGGCCGTTGATGGTGTTTCTGCACGGTGGCGCGTTCATCCTGGGCGACCTCGACAGCCACGATCGCACCTGCCGCCGGATCGCCGCCGCCTGCGGTGTGGAGGTGCTGGCCGTCGACTACCGGCTCGCACCCGAGCATCCGTACCCGGCGGCGATCGACGACGCGGTCGAGGTGCTGCGCTGGGCCAAGCCGTGGGCCGTCGCCGGGGACAGCGCGGGCGGCTACCTGGCCACGATGGCTTGCCTTCGGCTGCGTGACGCCGGGGAGCCGTTGCCTGCCGCGCAGGTGCTCATCTGCCCGAACACCGACCTCACGCTCGCGTCGGCGAGCGTGCGGGAGCAGGGCGGGTGGGGGCTCGATCCGGCGTTCCTGCGCGAGGCGATCTCCTACTGGACGCCCGACCCCGCCGACCCGGCGGCGAGCCCGTTGAGCACGCCCGGTCTGCACGACCTGCCTTCCGCCGTGGTGATCACCGCCGAGCGTGACCCCCTGCGTGACGAGGGCGAAGCCTATGCCGAGCGGCTGCGCGAGGCCGGTGTCGAGGTGATGGGCAGGCGGGAGGAGGGCCTGGAGCACGGCTTCATCCAGAATCTCGACGAGGCGGCCGTCGCCGCCAGCGAGCGGATCTTCCGGGACATCCAGCGCCTTCTGCCGTGACCGCTAGATGGCCTCGGTAGGGCCGCTGAGGCGTGGGGGATCCCGCAGCCAGCCCGCGATGGTGTCGACGAAGGTAGGGGCGTCGTCGAGCCAGGGGAAGTGTCCCGCGTCCTTCTGCACGGCCAGCTCGGCTGCGGGGAGCCAGGCGGCGAGCTCGGCCACGCCCGTGGGCGGGCTGTTGAGATCGACCTCGCCCGCGAGCACGAGCGCGGGCGAGGTGAAGGCCGCCAGCGCGGCGCGAACGGCCTCGGGGTCGAAGGCGCCCGGCGCGACGTACATCCCGGCGGCGGCCTCGTTGAACTGCGCGGCGCCGTCGGCTTCCATCTTCTGGGCGGCCTCGTCCCAGCGGCCGTAGGCCAGCGGGGCGAGCGCGTTCCAGTCCTCCTCGGTCGCGGTGCCCGCGGCGGCGGCCTCCAGCGCCCGTGCGGCCTCCGGATACCAGGGCTCGCCCGCGCGCCTGGCGGCGAGGTCGCGCCGGTCCTGGGCGGTGATCGCGATGCCGGGAAGGATCATGCTCGGGGTGACGAGCACCAGCTTGGAGACGCGCTCGGGGTGGGCGGCGGTGTACAGGAGCGCGAGGCTGGTGCTCGCCGAGTGGCCGAGCAGGTCCATGGAGTCGAGCCCGAGGTGGACTCTGAGCGCCTCGACGTCCTCGACCTGGCGGTCGCAGCGGTACGTCTGGTGATCGTCGGGGGTCGCCGAGTCTCCGGTGCCCCGGAGGTCCAGCATGATCAGCGTCCGGTGGCCGGCCAGTCCACCGAGATCGCCGAGGTAGGCGGAGGCGCGCATGGGCCCGCCGGGCAGGCAGACCAGGGGTTCGCCCTCCCCGGTCTGCCTGTAGGCGAGCGTCGTTCCGTCATAGGAAGTGAAGTACGGCATGCGCTATTTGTAGCGCCTTGCGACTTTCACGGTCAGCGGTGGGCCATGTCGCTTCAGCCGCGGGCCCGTCACCGGCCTGCCGGGCGTACTCAGCCATGAGCGCGCCCGGCGACCCGGTCTCAGCCGATCGCGCGCAGCACCGCGGCGATGAGCCGGTGGTTCTCCAGCGCCCCGCCGCCTCCGCCGGTGGCGAAGCGGTTGCGCGTGTAGCTGTAGGCGAGCTCGTGATGCGGGTCGGCGAACGCCTGCGCGCCCACCGCGCCACTGTGCCCGAACGCGCCGGCACTGAGCAGGGGATAGCGGACCCCTTGAGCCTCGAAACCCAGGAGAAAGTGGTCGGGCTCTCCGGTGACGAGATCGATGCCGGACGCGTGCGGCCGGGTGAACTCGGCCAGGGTCGCCGGGGTCAGCAACGGCGAGCGCCCGTCGACCTCGGAGATGGCCGCGGCGTAGAGCGCGGCCAGGCCGCGGGCGTTGCCCACGCTCCCCGAGGAGGTGGGACCCAGCGCGCGCACGGCCCGGGTGTTGGCGAAGTCCACCAGATCGGTCGGCGGGGTGGCATGGAGGTTGAAGGCGATCCCGGTCAGGCTGTCCGGCGCGGGAGCGCCCTGCCCGCCCTCACGCGCCGGCCGCACCGGTACGTAACGAGCCTCCAGGGCCTCAGGCAGTCCCAGGTAGAAGTCCAGTCCGTAGGGCTTGCGCACCCGCTCGGCGTAGATCTCCTGGATCGACAGTCCGGTCACCCGGCGCACCACCTCGCCGACGAGCGCGCCGATGACGAAGGCGTGGTAACCGTACGCGCTCCCAGGGCGCCAGTAGGGTCGCTGAGCGGCCAGCCGCGCGGCGAGCAGCCGGTCGTCGGCCAACTCCGCCGCACTGAACCCGCCGTCCACCCCGATCAGCCCCGCGCGGTGCCCGAGCAGGTCTCGGAGGGTGAGGTCGCCCTTGCCCTCCGCGGCGAACTCCGGCCAGTGCGCGGCCACGGCCCGGTCCAGGTCCAGCACGCCCTCCTGCACCAGCAACGCGACGACCAGGTAGGCCGCGCCCTTGCCGGATGAGTACAACGCGAACAGGGACTCACCGCTCACCCCCGGCCCCGCCCACAGGTCCACCACCTCCCGGCCGGCCACTCGTACGGCGAGCTGCGCGCCCAGCCCGGGCTCCGCGGTGACGGCCGCGGCGAACTCGTCCCTGACGTTCTCGAAGCCGTCGGCGACGGCGCCTCGTACCTGGATGGTGTCCGCTCCCTTCACCTGGCCTTGGCGATCAGCTTCCGGAGCAGGCCGAGAATCCTGGATCTCGCTCATCAAATGATCATCCTTTTCCTGTAGACATACTGCGGTCGACGGCGGCGACATGAACGGGTGGTGCGCGGCAGCCCGGCGCGAGCGAGGGCCGGCGGCGTGCCCAGTTCACTCCGGCCGGCAGAACTTCCCTGGCCATCCCTGAGACGAGGAACCCTGACCACGATCCTGCGCCGCGTGATCAGGCGTCGAGTGCGGCGGCGATCTTGGCGGCCATGGCGGCGACGGTCGGGCTGGGCTCGCCCTCGTGGAGGCGCGCGGCGGCCTCCACCGCGACGGTGACGGTGTCGCGGAAGTTGCCGGCCTCGTTCGGCGCCTGCCGCTTCAGCAGGGCCATGGAGGCGGTCAGCGCCGGCAGCACCTGGTCGGCGAGTTCGGCGACCGACCTTCCCCACTTCACGCCCTTGGGCGCCTTGGCGAGCACATGGCCGACCGGGCCGGTCGCCGAGGTCAGCGCGATGGCGCCCTCGGTGCCCGCCCGATGGGCGGAACCGGCGGCGCTCGCGGCGGACATCAGGGAGACCGCGCCCCAGGCGGCGGTGCGGAGGGTGAGCTGGTCCTGGTCGGTGAGGGTGCCGGTGAGGGTGATGGACATGGTGGTGAACTCCTTGGTGAAGAGGTGTCGTGCTGGTTGGGTCAAAGGTCGCGGATGGCGCTGACACGAGGCGGTCGCCGCCCTGACATGGCCACTGCCATGCCGCTCGGGTCGCCGGCTCAGGTGGTGGCGGCGACCGGGGTGGGTTGGGCGCGTGCCGTACGGCCGCGCAGGAGGAACAGGGCCAGGACGGCCGCGCCGAGCACGCCGGCGGCGGCGCCGGTGAACGCGGTCGACATGGCCGCGTCGTAGGCGTGCCGCGCGGCCGAGGCCAGCGAAGGATCGGCGACCGCGGCCGCCACCGAGCGGCGGGCCGCCTCAGGCGCGCCGGCGGGCATCGCCGCGGCGAAGCTGCTGGTGGCGAGGCTGCCCAGGATGGCCACGCCGAGCGCGGCGCCGGCCTGCTGGATGGTGTCGTTCAGGGCCGAACCGACACCGGCCTGCTCGGTGGGCACCGCGCTCATCAGCGCGGCGATCGCCGTCGGCCCGGCCAGGCCGCTGCCCGCGCCCAGCACGACCTGCGCGACGGCCAGCGCCAGGAAGCTGTCGGGAGAGGAGAGGGCGAGCACGGCGAATCCCGCGCCCATGACCAGCATGCCGAGGACGGCGGTGCTGCGGTTGCCGAGCTTGCCGCCGAGTGCCGCGCCGACGCCGTTGAAGGCCACCGAGGCGATGACCATGGGGATGAAGGCCAGTCCCGCCTGGGCCGGGGTGTAGCCGAGGACGAACTGCATGTACTGCGTCAGCACCAGGAGCATGCCGCCGCTGCCGATCTGCACCAGCGTGAGTGACAGGCTGCCGCCGGCGAAGTCGCGGTTGCGGAAGAGGTGGAGCGGCACCATCGGGTGCTCGGTGCGCAGCTCCCAGCCGATGAAGGCGCCCAGCGCGACGACGGCGACGAGCAGCGGGATCCAGGCGACGCCGTGGGCGAGTTCGTTGATCGTCCAGACGAGGGCGGACATGCCGATCACGGACAGCACGGCGCCGACCGGGTCGGGCCGGGCCGCCGCGCCCCTGGACTCGGGCATGACGGTCAGGGCGGCGACGATGGCGAGAACCGCGAGCGGGACGTTGATCCAGAAGACCGACTCCCAGCCGAGCGTGGCGATCAGCGCGCCGCCCGCCACGGGGCCGCCGACCAGGCCCAGGACGGCGAAGGCGGCTCCTGCGGCCATGGCCTTCCGGCGTTCGGCCTCGCCGGGGAAGACGACCATGAGGATGGACAGGGTGTTGGGCATGATCATCGCCCCGCCGACGCCCATCGCGACGCGGGCGGCGATGAGCTGGCCGGGGTCGGTGGCGAAGGTGGCGGCGAGCGAGGCGGCGCCGAACAGCGCCAGGCCGATGACCATGAGCCTGCGCCTGCCGTACCGGTCGGAGAGAGAGCCCGCGGTGAGCAGCAGACCGGCGAAGACCAGCATGTAGGACTCGAGGATCCACTGCAGGTCCTGCGAGGTGGCTCCGAGGTCGGCGGCGAGGGCCGGCACGGCGACGGTGAGCGCCATGTTGTCGATGACCAGCACCAGCGTGCTCAGGCAGAGCACGATGAGGATCAGCCAGCGACGGGGATGCGGTTGCATGGGTTCAGCTTTCTGTTCGTGGGGGACGCGGCCAGGTGCTCCTGTCAGACGGCGAACGTTTTCGCCGCTTCCGCGCCCTTGGACTGGTTCTCGGTGATGAAGGGACGTAGGTCGCGCTCGTACGCGGGGAACGCGGCCGTGTGGTCGCCCGCCGACTCCAGCAGGCGGGCCGCCAGCACGTGGGCGCCGATCAGCGCCTGAGAGGCGCCCGCGCCCGCCGTCGGCGCCGCGCAGTACGCGGCGTCGCCGACGAGGACGACGCGGCCGTGTGACCAGCGGTCCATGGTGATCTGGCAGGCGGAGGCGAAGGAGAAGTCGGGTGCAAGGCGCATCGCCTCCAGCAGGCGCGGCACCTGCCACACCGCGCCCGCGAAGCGCTCGCGGACCAGGCGTTCCTGAGCGTCGCGGCCGAGCCGGTCGGCGTGCGGTGAGGCGGTGGCGCCCCACAGGCTCACGATCATCCTGTCCGGGTTCCGGGCGCTGAACAGGTGCACGGACCGGCCAGGCGTGCTGTACCGCAGGGCCTCGCGGCCGAGTCCCAGCCAGTTGGCCGTCGTGAAGCCGACGCCCGACAGGCCGAGGTGCCGCACGAAGTCGCGATGCGGGCCGAAGACGTGGCGGCGCACGTTGGAGTAGAGGCCGTCGGCGCCGATCACCAGGTCGTACCGGCGCCCGGAGGCCCTGGCGAACGCGACGCTGACGCCGTCCTCGTCGCGGTCGATCGCGGTGATCGAGTCGTCGAAGACGTAGCGGACATCGTCGGCGGTGTTGCTGTGCAGCAGGCGCGTCACGTCGGCCTGGAGCACCTCCAGGCCGTCGGCGACCGTCCTGACGGGCAGCTCGCCGGCGGGCTTGCCGTCGGCGTCGATCAGCGTGATCGCGTCCATCCGCAGGGCGTGATCCCGCATCTGCGGCAGCAGGCCCATGCCGTCCAGGACGCCGAGCGCGTCGCCACGGAAGCCGACGGCGTGGAGGCCGCCGCGCAACGCGGCGGCGCGTTCCACCACGGACACCCCGTAGCCCTGCCGGTGGAGCCAGTACGCCAGCGACATGCCCGCGACACCGGCACCGGAGATCAGCACCTCTCCACTCATGTCCTGTATGGCGTGAGACCTGGGGAAATATTGAGCGGAGACGTTGATAAGTTCGGCTATATGACCTCTATGCGTTTCTCACTCCTGGGCCCGGTAGAGGTCAGCATCGGCGAGCACACGCTGGGCGGAGCGCCGCGGCATCGCGCGATGCTCGCCTACCTGCTGTTGCACGCGGGACGTACGGTGAGCACGGACCAGCTCATCGAGGCGATGTGGGGGCCGACTCCGCCGGACACCGCCAAGGCCCAGGTCCAGGCGTCGGTGATGGCGATACGCCGGATGCTGCGCGCGGCGCAGGCCGGGGCCGCCGGGGACGCCGGGGACGCCGCGGACGCCGGGGACATCGTGCGGACGCGTCCGTCGGGCTATGCCGCGGTGCCGGAGCCCGGTCAGGTGGACGTCCACGAGTTCAGAAGGCTGGCCGCGGGCGACAGCGAGGAGATCCGGCAGGCGCTCGCGCTCTGGCGGGGGCCGGCGCTGGCCGACGTGCAGGCCGACTACGTGCCCGCCACCAGGGCCCTGCTGGAGGAACAACGGCTGACGGCCGTCGAGCGGCTGGCCGAGCTGGAACTCGCGGCCGGACGGCAGGCCGTTCTGCTCGACGAGCTGGCCGCGGAGGTGGCCGCCCACCCGCTCAGGGAGCGGCTGCGCGGGCAGTACATGCTCGCGCTGCACCGGTCGGGACGGCAGGCGGAGGCGCTGGCGACCGCGCGCGACTACCGGGCGACCTTGGCCGAGCAGCAGGGACTGGATCCCAGCCGGGAGTTCGCGGCGGTCGAGGAGACCGTGCTGAGGGGCGACCGGCCCGCGGTGGTGAGCTTCCTGCCGTACGACGTGCCCGACTTCGCGGGACGGCGAGCCGAGCTCGACCGGCTCACCATGAGGCCCGACGGGGTCGGCGTGGTCGCGATCGACGGCATGGCGGGCATCGGCAAGACCACGCTGGCCGTTCACGCGGCACACCTGCTCGCCGAGCGCTTCCCCGACGGCGCCTTCTTCGTCGACCTCCAGGCCCACACCGCCGGCCGTGATCCCGTGGACCCGGGTGAGGCTCTGGAGATCCTGCTGCGCCAGCTCGGCGTGCCCGCGGAGCGCATACCGCCGGGGACCCCGGAACGCTCCGCGCTGTGGCGTGGCGAGCTGTCAGGGCTGCGCGCCCTGGTCGTGCTCGACAACGCCGCCGACACCCAGCACGTCCGGCCCCTGCTGCCCGGCGGCTCCGGCGCCCTGGCCGTGATCACGAGCCGGCGCCGGCTGGTCGACCTGGACGGCGCGCACGCCCTGTCCGTCGACGTGCTTTCGGAGCGCGACGCGGCCGAGCTGTTCACCGGCGTCGTCGGGCCGCGGGCGCGGCAGGAGCCCGCGGCCGTCGCCGAGGTGCTGCGCCTGTGCGGGTTCCTGCCGCTCGCCGTCCGCATCGCCGCCGCGCGGTTGCGCCACCGTCCGCGCTGGACGGTGGACTACCTCGCCGCCCGGCTCCGCGACCAGAGCCGCCGCCTGGACGAACTGGCCACCGCGGAACGGGGCGTGGCGGCCGCCTTCGCGCTGTCGTACGAGCAGGTGAGTGCCGATCACCGTCGCATGTTCCGCCTGCTCGGCCTGCACCCCGGCCAGGACATCGACGCCTACGCGGCCGCAGCCCTCGCCGGGCTGAGCGTCACGCGTGCCGAGTCGCTGCTGGAGGACCTGCTCGACGCGCACATGCTCCTCCAGCAGGAACCGGGCCGCTACACCTTCCACGACCTGCTGCGCGACCACGCCCGATCGGCGGCCCGCCAGGAGGAGCAGGACGAGGAGGGGGCGGCGGCCCTGACCCGGCTCTTCGCCTTCTACAGCCACGTCGCGGGCGAGGCCGCCCGCCTCAAGTACCACGATCTCGTCCTCCCCGTGCCGCACGAGCCGCCGAACCTGCCGACCCCGTCCCTGCTCGGCCCCGCCGACGCCATGACCTGGCTGGACGCGGAGCTGCCCGTCCTGCTCGCCGTCGGCGCGCACGCGGCGGAACACGGCTGGCCCGCGCAGGCGTTCCTCCTGTCCACGACCCTCTTCCCCTACCTGGAGGAACGAGGCCGCCGCAGCACCGCTCTCGCTCTCCATCTGCACGCCCTCACGGCAGTACGGCAGGCAGGCGACCGCCGCCGTGAGGGCCGCACCCTCGCCGACCTGGCCAGAACCCACCACGCCATGGGAAACGTGGAGCAGGCCGTGCGGTACGCCCTGGACGCCATCACCACGTGCCGGGCCGTCGGTGACCCGGAGGGCGAGGCGGTCGGACACCACTACCTGGGCCACTCGCTCGAACGCCAAGGCGACCTTCATGACGCCCAGGACCACTACCAGCAGGCGCTGAACCTCTTCCAGTCGGCGGGCAACCGCGTCGGCCCGGGCGTCCTCCTGATCGACGTGGGCAGGATCTACGGGCACCTGGGCAAGCCCGATCTCGCCCGCGACCATCTGGAACGCGCTCAGCGGATCAACCACGAGATCAGCAGCCCGGCGGGCGTGTGGAACGCCCTGCTCTCCCTCGGCGAAGTCCACCGCGACCAGGGCGAGCACGACGCCGCCCGCCACGTGCTCGAGCGCGCCTACGCGATCAGCCGCGACCTCGGCCCGCACCTGCAAGCCGAGACGCTCAACGGCCTGGGCGCCGCCGCTCACACCATGGGCGACCACGACCAAGCCCTCATCGATCACGATGCCGCCCTCGCCCTGGCCACGGAGATCGATGATCGCCACGAAGCCGCCCACGGCCACCTCGGCCTGGCCAAGGCCCGTCACGCCCTCGGCCACACCGCCCTCGCCCGCACCCACGCCCAGGCGGCGCTCCGCCTGCTCGAAGAACTCGGCAACCCCGCCGCCGACGCTGCCAGAGCCCTCCTGTGAAGCCCGGCCGCTACGCGCCGCAGCGGGGCCCAGGTGGCTCCACCCTTCGATGGCACAAGCGCCTCAGCCGCTGGCGCCGCGACGGCCATCGCGGCGAGCCGGTCCTCGAGATGCGGGGAGTCACTCAGGGAACCTCCCAGACCGGGCGGATCTCGATCCCCGCTCCGAGCGGGCACCTCCGGGCGAGCTCCTCGGCCTCCTCCACCCCCGCGCAGTCGACGAGATAGAACCCGGCCAGCTCCTCCCGCAGAGCCACGAACGGCCCGTCCGCCGCGACCACCCCGTCCTTCGAGGGACGCAGCGACCTGGCCTCCTTCGACGGATGGAGCGCCTCGCCCGAGAACGTGACGCCCTTGGCCCGCAGATACTCGGCAAAGGCCGCGTGCTCGGCGAGCGCCGCCTCCATCTCCTGCGGCGAGACCGCCTCCCAATATCCCTCGGTGTCGAACAGCAACAGGGCGAATCGCATCACGCACCTCCTTCGTCACCATGACGCACGGCCCAGGCCGGGAATCGACACCGCGCGCCGTTCGCTTGCTTCGCCGTACCTTCAAGACTTGGCGGGTGGGTTGTCGCCGCGCGCCCGGGGAAAGGCCGTTCTTGGCCATGCTGATGGCGGCGGCAGCGGGGGCACGGGCTGGCTGGGCTGGCCAGACGGCTGCGGGTCGGAGGCACGCTTCAAGCGGGCCCCCTGCCCGGTGGCGGCTACCGCCTGCGCGCTGAATGCCCGCGATGATCCGGGTGCTGCTCGTCGACGACCAGGCGCTGGTGCGCGGTGCCCTGGCGGCGCCGCTGAACCTGGAACGAGATCTTGAGGTGGTCGGGCAGGCAGGCTCCGCGACGGAGGCCATCGACGCCGCCCGCGCCGCCCGGCCTGACGTCGTCCTCCTCGACATCCAGATGGCGGGCGGCGACCTGACCCGCGCGATGGCCGCCGGCGCGGCCGGGTTCGTCCTGAAGGACATCAAGCCCGAGCGTCTGGCCGACACCGTACGCAAAGGTTCATGCCGGGCTGCGTGTCGTGGACCCCGATCTGGCCGCCGCGTCGCTGAGCACGGGTATCAGCCCGCTCACCACCCGGGAGGCCGAGGTCCTGGATGCCGCCGCTGACATCGCGCGGCGTCTGCACCTGTCCGAAGGCGCCGTGCGCGATCACCTGTCGGCCGCCATGGGCAAGACGGGCGCGCACCCCCGTACGGCTGGCGACCGAGCACGGCTGGCTGTGACAGAACGTCCTGCCACCGAAGGTCACGCGGCTGCCGATGGGACCCGGGGCACGGCGGCGTTGGGGTCGGCGCCGGCGAAGGCCATCCCGATGATGAAACCCGCCACTTCCTCAAGCTGCCG
>NZ_JBITIW010000012.1:0-136607 GCF_044459405.1 Nonomuraea sp. NPDC050328
ACCCACGTGCACGGCACCGAGGGCGTGCACTTCTACACCCGCGGCAAGGTCGTCACCTCCCGCTGGCTCGACCCCTCGCACGGCGGCGTCAACCTGGGATTCCCCACCAACCGCTGACCTGTACCGCCTGGAACGTGGTCGACGCCGCCGGGTTGGCGTTGATCTGCGCCGTACGCACTCGGTTGGTGGCGGCCTCGATGGCGTGTGCGACTTTCGGTGGCCCCCTGCGGCCCACGAGCAAGGCGTCGGTTTCGGGCAGCGTGTTCACCGGACGAACTTCTCGATGGCCGCCGGGGTGACCGGGGTGAAGAAGTTGACCAGGTTGCCATCGGGGTCGCGGAACAGTAGCGCGCGATTGCCCCACGGCATCGTCGTGGGTTCGTTGACGAAGTCCTTCACGAAGCCGGTCAGGTCCTGGTGCACGCTGTCGACGTCGTCGACCAGGAACTCCAGGATGACGCTGCGGTTGTCGGCCGGGCGCGCCGAGCCGGGGGCGAACAAGGGGACGGTCCGCGTACCGCCGATGGCGAGAGTGGCCGAGGCGGTCCTGATCTCCGCGAAGTCCTCGTTGGCCCAGCTCGCCGGCACCCCGATGACCCGCTCGTAAAAGCCGACGAGGCGGGCGACATCGCCGGTGATGATGCGGATCGAGACGAACTCCATGACGTTCTCCCTGGTCAGGTGGGCATTCGTCAGGGACACTATCCTCAATACTGGACAGAACCCGCCCGGTATTCGCAGGAGGCTCGGCCCATGTCTCGGCCCATCGCTCGCGTGCTCACCCTGCTGGAGCTCCTGCAGGCGGGAGGCACCCGGACGGTGGCCGAACTCGCCGACCGGCTGGGCGTCGACGAGCGCACGGTGCGCAGGTACGTCGACCACCTCATCGACCTCGACGTCCCCGTCGAGTCCGTGCGCGGTCGCTACGGCGGTTACCGGCTCTCCCCCGGCTACCGCATGCCTCCCCTCATGCTGAACGACGACGAAGCCCTCGCCGTACTGCTCGGCCTGGTCGCAGGCCGGCGAGCCGGCCTGATGACGGCCACGGGTACGGCGAGCGAGACGGCGGCGGCCAAGATCCGGCGGGTGCTGCCCGAGCGGCTTGGCCGCAGGCTCGACGCCGTACTCGAGGCCGTCGCCTTCACCACCCCGCCCCGCGAACCAGCCCCACCGGACAGCACCGTCCTGCTCGCGATCGCCGACGCGGTGCGTCATCACCGACCGCTCTCGATCCGGTACACCGCCGCCGACGGGCGGCGCAGCGAGCGCACCCTGCACCCGTACGGGCTCGTCGCGCATTCGGGCAGGTGGTACGTGACCGGAGTGGATCCCGCGATCAGCGAGGATCGCACGTTCCGGCTGGACCGCATCGCCGACGCCAGACCTCTGCCCGGAGCCTTCGACCCGCCCGCCGGACTCGACCCGGCCGAGCGAGTCCTCACCGGGCTCGCCACCGCTCCCTACCGCTACGAGGTGACTCTGCGAGTCCAGGCGACAGCCGAGCAGATCCGCACCCGGCTGCCGGCCGGCGTCGCGATCGTGGCAGAGCCGGACGCCGAGCACTGGTCACGCGTTGAGCTGCGGGTGGAACGGCTCGACTGGCTGCCGGCCGTACTCGCGTCACTGGATCGGCCCTTCGTCATCGAGCGACCCGACGAGCTCAGCGACCTCGTCGTGGAGTTCGCCGACCGGCTCATCCATTCGGCCCGCGCCGGCGCAGCGGCCCTATCACAGCGGCCCGGAGAGCGGGCCGGCGAACGGGAGGTTCCCTTCTGCTTCTGACTGCTGGGGATGCAGGTCAGGGCGAAGTGAGGACGGCAGGAGCCATGGTCTCGGCCGTCCGGCAGGAGAGCCAGGACCGACCCGTGCGTCCCGCGCCGCGGTCGGCACCGTAGGGTCGCTCGGTTTCGCCTTTATGCCGCGTAGCGTGACGGATGCCTCGGGTGGGGAGCCTGCTCGCAGATGCCCAGCCATGACGCTGGCCGGGACACTGTGGAAGAAGAAACCGCTCATGCGCCCGGCGCATCACGCCCTCTCCGCCGCCGCCATCCTCGTCGTCCCGTCGACCGCGGGCCCCGCTGCGGCGGCGCTGCCGGGTGCGACACCCGCTCCCGGCAGCGATGGTCGCTCCAGCACCATCCCAACCCGATGTCGCCAACGGACGCGGCCGCTTCCTGACCCCGAGCAGCTCGCTCTGCCGGACCTCGTCCCCTGTTCAGCCAGGCCACCGGCCGAGCACTGGTCCGGGGGGTAGCTCGCTGGCGGGCGTCGCCAGACGGACTGGATCCCGCAACCGCGTCACCTTGCCCAGAGCCCATCAGGACGGGCTAGGACAGGTCAGCCCATCAGCAGGGGAACAAGCCGCGGCAGCACTGGACGCGGGCTTCCGCGAGATCGGTCCGCCCTCGGGGCAGCAACACAGCTCACCTGTGAGCCCGACGGGCGGAGCCCGCGTCGAGGGCTGAGCGCCCCGCCGGGTGCACGCAGAGAGGGCCGTTAGACTACACCGATGATCGTGAGCGTTCCCCTGGCCGTCCGCTCATGGCCGGTCTGGTGGAGAGCCCGGCAGGCCTGGGTCAAGGACGGCGCGCTCGCGGCGGCGCTCACGGCGCTGGCCTTCGTACCGACGCTGTCCGTCATCGGCGTGCAGCTCGGCGACCTGCCGGCGCGCCCGGCCGACGCCTTGGCGGCGGTGCTGACCGTGGCGCAGTCGGCGCCGCTGGTGGTTCGCAGCCGCCACCCGGCGGCCTGCCTCGCCGTCATCGGTGCCGCCTTCGCCGTGCATCAGGCGCTCGGCTATCCGCAGACGTTCGCCGGCATCGGCTTCTACGTGGCCCTGTTCACGGTCGGAGCCCAGCAGAGCCGGCATCGCCGTACGCTCGCGGCGGCGGTGAGCGCCGGCTACGCCGCGCTGGCAATCGTCCTGAGCCGGCTGGGATCCCCCAACCGGATCACCGACTTCCTCGCCTTCTCTCTGGTTCTGGTGGTGATCTGGCTGGCCGGTGCGGCGATGCGCCGACGGCGGGCCGAGGAGGCCGAACGGCGGCGGCTCACCGCGCTGGCGGCCGGCGCCGACGAACGGGCCCGCATCGCCCGCGAGCTGCACGACGTGGTCACCCATCACGTGACCGCCATGGTCGTGCAGGCCGACGCGGCACAGTTCCTGGTCGGCACCGCGCCGGAACGCGCGGGCCAGGGGCTGTCCGCCATAGGCGACACCGGCCGGCAGGCGCTGACGGAACTCCGGCACCTGCTCGGGGTGCTGGAGGCGACCGGCGACACCGCGCTCACGAACCATCCGCCGACCCTCGGCAGGGTGGCCGGCCTGGTCGAACAGGCCCGCATGTCCGGCCAGCCCGTCGAACTGACCGAGTACGGCGAGCGGCTCCCCCGAGCCGTCGACGTCGAGCTGGCGGCCTACCGGGTGGTTCAGGAAGCCCTCACGAACGCCGTCAAGCACGCGCCGGGCCGGCCCACCAGGGTCACGGTCCACCACCGCGCCGGCCACATCGACATCGAGGTGACCACCGACGGGTCCGCTCGCGCGGAAGGCCCCGCCGTACCGTCCGGAGGGCGGGGGCTGGACGGGCTGCGCCGGCGCCTGCACCTGCTGGACGGCGAGCTGACCGCCGGTGCGCGGCCCGGGGGCGGGTTCACCGTCCGGGCCCTCATCCCGTCGAGGAGCGCTGCGTGACCAGAACGCCGATCCGGGTGCTCATCTGCGAGGACCACGAGCTGGTGCGCACCGGCTACATCACGATCTTCTCGGCCCAGCCCGACATGGAGGTCGTCGGGGAGGCCGCGGACGGCCGCGCGGCGATCGAGGCCGCCCGGCGGCTGCTGCCGGACGTCGTCGTGATGGACATCCGGATGCCCGTCCTGGACGGCATCGAGGCCACCAGGCGACTGGCCGGGCCCGACGTAGCCGATCCGGTGAAGGTGCTGGTGGTGACCACGTTCAACGTGGACAAGCACGCCTACGAAGCGCTCAAGGCCGGCGCCAGCGGGTTCCTGCTCAAGGACGCTCGGCCGAAAGAACTGGTGGACGGCGTGCGCACCATCGCGCGCGGTGATTCCCTGCTGGCGCCCGCGGTCACCCGCGCCCTCATCGGCCGCTTCGCCGAGCGCCTGCGGCCCACCGACTCCTCCCGTACGGCATTGCAGCAGGTCGTGCGGGCGCTGACTCAGCGGGAGCTGGAGGTGCTCGAACAACTCGCTGAGGGC
The DNA here is from genome assembly GCF_044459405.1 of Nonomuraea sp. NPDC050328. Classification (NCBI taxonomy): domain Bacteria; kingdom Bacillati; phylum Actinomycetota; class Actinomycetes; order Streptosporangiales; family Streptosporangiaceae; genus Nonomuraea; species Nonomuraea sp. NPDC050328. The sequence continues at coordinate 4,225 of NZ_JBITIW010000012.1, forward strand.
CTGTCCAACGCGGAGATCGCCGGACGGTTGTCCATCAGCGCCGAGACCGTCAAGACGTACGTGTCGCGGATCCTGACGAAACTGGACCTCCGGGACCGGGTACAGGCGGTCGTTCTCGCCTATCGGGTGGGATTGGTGTCCGCCGATCAGAGTTGACGCGGCGCCGGCTTCCGCGGCCGGCATCCGGTCAGGCGGAGACTTCGGCGCGGTGCGGACGTGGCCGAATCCGACCGGTGCGGGCGGCCCTCCGCAGCAGGAGGAGGGTGGGCACCAGGCAGACCAGCAGGGCGAACAGGCTGGCCTCGGGGCCGAAGGTGCCGCCAGTCAGCGCGGTCGGGCCGGACAGCGTGACGTTCAGCAGGCCCTCGGGCGGGACGTCCGATCCGGAGATCGTGACACCGAAGATCCCCGCTTGGGTGAAGTTCCAGGCGAAGTGCAGGCCGATGGGCAGCCAGAGCGAGCGGGTGGCGACGTAGGCGGCGGCCAGCATGGCTCCGCCCGTCAAGGCGATCGTGAACGCACCCCACAGGGTGGCGTTGGCGTTGACCAGGTGCAGCGCACCGAACAGCAGCATGGAGACGACCAGGGCGATCACGGTGCCGGTACGTTCCTCCATGATGCGGAACACCACTCCGCGGAACAGCAGTTCCTCGGTGACGGCGACGCTCGCCATCATGCCCGCGGTGCTGAGGAAGCCGCCGAAGGAGCCCCAGGACACCCCCTGCCAGCCGCCGAACACCGCGATGAGCGCCATCAACCCGGCGAACAGGGCAAGGCCGAGCAGTGTCCCGCGGAGCAGATGGGACCATCGGCCCGTCTTCCCGAGTTCGGAAACGTCCGGGCGGAGCTCGACGGTCCGGCACAACCAGCGGTAGCAGGCCACCGCGGCTACGGCCAGGCCGACGCCCACCGGCAGCGCGAGAGCAGGGACGGGCGAGACGAGCTGGTTGATCCCGCCCGTCATCGACATCACACCGAACAACGCGACCAGCAGGACAGGGAACCGGAACCTGCGCAACCGGCCGCGGCCCGTAGCGGGGCCGGCTTCCGAGGGGGTACTTTCCGAGTGCTCCGTGGACGCCACGATCGCGATCCTTTCGATCAGGTTTCCGCGGTGTCTTCCGCGGCTCAAGAGACGTTAGGGATCGGAGCCGGGCGTGCCATCCCCGTGGAACGGACATCGCGGTAGCTCTCACGGGGGATCAGGAACCGTCCCCGCTTCGAGCTGCACTACGGCGTGCTCGCCGTACCCACGAGGTAGTTCTTCGCGGCTTGCGTGAAGTGGGCGACGAGCGGGTTGCGGTCGCCGGCACGGGTGACGACGACCACCTGACAGGGTTCGATCCCGTCGATGGGGATGGTGGCGAGGTCGTCGCGGAGCGTGCCGCGCCGGTCTCCGGCGGGCACGACGGCGACGGCCAGCCCAGCGGCGACCGCGGTCGGCGCCCTAGGGTCGCGCGGTTTCGCCTTGCTACGGCGTGGCGTGACGAATGCCTCGGGCGGGGAGCCCGCTCCTCTCACGGAGAGCGGGCTTGTTGCATCTTTGGCGTGCGGGCCCTCCCTACGGGCCCTCACTGCGTGCTCGGTCCAGGTGTATCGCGATCGACTTCTCGTCCGTCATCGAGGGGGCCGGCTCGGCAGTCGGTTCCTTCACGGCGGTGTCTCCACGGTGGTCTCGGGCCTTGGACGGGTCTCCTTGATCATCAGATCCGCCGTTGTGTTTTCAGTCGACTCGAGGGCACCGGCGACATTGCTGTGCCGGCGTGCGTCGGACATCACGGCTCCAGGTGGGTGAGGTTGAGTCGGGCCAGCCGGTCGGGGTCGGACAGGATGTCGATCGCGGCGATCTTGCCGACGGAGATGGTGAAGCTCATGACGGAGAACAGCCGGCCCTCGACAGTGTTGACCAGGCCGGCCAGGCCGTTGACCAGCGCCGGGTGGGTGGTGGCGCTGGTGGCCATGCGCTGGAAGGTGGCAAGCTGTCCGGCCACGGCCGTGGCGCCGCGGATGACCCGCATGCCGCCGGTGAGCACCCCGCCGTCGGCGCGCAGCACCACCTCGGGGTCGAGGATGGCCAGCAGCGCGTCGAAGTCGCCGCCACGTGCGGCGGCCAGGAACGCGTCCACCGCCTGCCGCTGACCGGTCAGATCAGGGTCGGGGCTCGGGGTCGCGCCGCGGACTCGCTGGCGCGCCCGGCTGGCGAGCTTCTTGGCCGCCACGGGAGTGCGGTCCACTATGGGCGCGATCTGCTCGAACGGCAGACCGAACATGTCATGGAGCACGAACGCCAGCCGTTCGGCCGGGGTCAGCGACTCCAGCACGACCAGCAGCGCCAGGCCCACCGAGTCGGCCAGCAGCACCTCCTGCTCCGGGTCGGCGGCATCGGCACGGCTGATCACCGGATCGGGCAGGCGGTCTTCCAGCGACTCCTCGCGGCGGGCCTTGCGGCTCCGCAGCATGTCCAGACACACCCGGCCCACCACGGTGGTCAGCCAGCCACCGAGATTGTCGATGTCACCCGAGTCCGAACGCGCCAGGCGCAGCCACGCCTCCTGGACCGCGTCCTCGGCCTCGCTCAGTGAGCCGAGCATGCGGTAGGCGACCGCCTTCAGGTGGGGACGGTGCCCCTGGAACTGGTCGGCCAGAAAGTCATGGGGCGTCACGGTTTCATTCCTCTCATGTCAGCCATATCAAAACGCTGACGCATCACAGCACTCAAAGGTGACCGCGCGATCGCAACCGGACGGCTTCGAGCAGGCGCCGCAGGAGTGCGCCGCAGCGGAGAGCAGGACGGGCAGGAGGCACAGCCGGCCGCCCGGGTACCGGATGGTGAGCCTGTTCGCGACCTTGTGGACCAACGGCCCGAAGGTCGTGTCCCCTCCGTCCCAGGTGAGCTCGAAGCCGCACGCGGCTTGTGGCACGTCGGGCGCCGAGCCAGGCCGAGCCGTCAGGCGAAGAACCGGGCCAGTGACTGCGACACCAGTTCGGGGTCTTCCTCGCACAGCCAGTGCAGTGCCTTCTCCACCGTGACGATGCCACGCACGTCCGTGACGAGGTGGGGCAGGGTGCCCTCGAACCAGGGGCGGGTGTCCGGGGCGACCAGGCCGAGCACGGGCGCGGTCACCCGGGCATAGGTCTTCATGTCTTGGATGTCCTGGTGGCAGGCCTGGTACCAGCCGTTGCCCGCCCGGATGGCCTCGGGCCTGTCGTAGGCACGGGCGTAGATGGCCCGGTCGCGGTCGGTCACCGAGGCCTGGTCGACGAGCCCGATGCCGTAGTGCCAGTCGATCAGAAAGCGCGACCGGCCCGCGAGCAGCTGTTCCGGCAGGCCCTGAACCTGGTTGAACGCCCACCACCACATGTGCGTGTCGCCGCCCGGCCGTTGCAGCATCGGGATCTGGTAGAGGCTCTCGTCGGGATGCAGCACGTCCAGCAGGGCGAGCTTGCGCGTCGCCTCGGGGTGATTGGCCGCGAAGCTGAAGGCGACCATCGCCCCGATGTCGTGCCCGGCGATGTTGACACTGTCGTGGCCGAGCCTGCGCACCAGCTCGTAGACGTCGCGCGCCATCGTCTTCTTGTCGAAGCCGCCCGCCGGTTTGTCGGACGCTCCCATGCCGCGGATGTCGACGGCGATCACGCGAAAGCGGCGGGCGAGCGCCGGCATGACCTTGTGGTAGCTCCACCAGGTGGCCGGCCAGCCGGGCAGCAGGACGAGCGGTTCCCCCTTGCCACCGGTCACGTAGTGCAGCCGGGTGCCGTTGACGTGGGCGTGTTCGCTGCGGAAACGTCCGGGCAGCGACGCGGCCAGTTCGGCGTCGCCGGGAGGTGTCGGCCAGGAGACGGCCGAGGCAGGGCCCGCGTTCGCCGCCAGGCTTCCCGCCGCGGCGAGGGCGGTACCGAGCGAGATCATCTTGCGACGATTCAAGGTCATTTCAGTGCTCCGTGCATAGGTGTTCGAGGTCGGGTGTGCGTACGGCCGGGCCGCGCTCATCGATCTCGATCGTGGTCATTTGATGCCGGTCAGAGTGGTCAGGTCGACGGCGTCGGCCATGGCCTGATAGCCGGTCGGGCTCGGGTGCAGGCGGTCGCCGTCTTGGCGAGAGCGGGCCCCGGTCAGCCGCAGCGGGGTGGTGCCGTAGGCGTTGGACAGCCGGATGCGCAGGTGCGTGCCGGACACCGCGGTTCTGATCACCTGGCGGACGGAGTGTCCGTCGAAGCCCGGATGCGACCCGTAGGGGAACCAGGGGTGGCGGTGGGCCGTCGCCCACGCGCCGCCCCAGCCGCCTAGTCGATGAGGAGGTTCCGGCGGGGCGGCCACTTCGGGGTGGCACGAGGGGGTAGCGCTCAGGGTGAGGCTCGCAGGCCGGTCCTCACCCTGAGCGAGGCCTTCGGGAGGGGTCAGTTCCGCCACTGTTCGGCCGGGGACACGCCGGGCAACGGCTTGCCGATGAGGGCCAGGGGGAGGAAGAAGCAGACCTGGCCGATGGCCATGATGAGGGTGGCCAGGGCCTTGTCGTCGTACTGCTGGCAGGCCCGGGCATAGAGGTCGTCGGGGACGCGCTCGCCGGACGGGTTCGGGGTCAGGACTGCTTCGACGAGCTCGAGCGCGACACGTTCGGCGTCGGTGAAGTACGGAGCGTCGCGCCAGGAGGACACGGCGGTGACGGCCTGCTCGCTCGCACCGGTGCTGCGCAGGTTGCCGGTGTGCAGGACGGTCAGATAGGTGCTGCCGGCGAGCTGGCCGGCCCGCAGCTGGACCAGGCTGATCGTGGACTGTGGGATCGAGCCGTTGCCCGCCGCCCGGTACAGGGCGCCGCCGACGTCCTTGAGCTCGGGGATGAGCACGGCGGGGTTGGGCAGACGCGACTGACGTTCGGTGCTGGTCATGATGATGGTTCCTTTCCTCGGTGTGTTTCGCTGCGGTGACGGACGGCGGGGCACGAAGGTGACCGGTGGTCTCAATGAGGCAGGGCGTGCACGGCCGGGGCGTCCTGGTCGGCGGGGCGAGGGCGCAGGAGGACGACGGCGGCGAGGACGGCGGCCAGGTAGAAGCCACCCGCGCCGAGCATGCCGGTGGTGTAGCCGCTGGTGAGCGCGTCGGGCAGGGGCGTTCCGGCCGGCCGGCCGGTGGTGGCGGCCACCGCGACGCCGGCCAGGACGGCCAGGCCGATGGCGCCGCCGATCTGCTGGCTGGTGTTGACCAGGCCGGAGGCGATGCCCGAGGCACGCGGCGCGACGCCCTGCACGCCGCCGATGGTGGCGGCCACGAAGCCGATGCCCAGGCCGACGCCGCCGGCGAGCTGGGCGGGCAGCAGCACGAGCAGCGGGTTCTGGTCCGGCGTGAGCAGGCTGAACCAGCCCATCGCGGCGGCGGCCACCGCCATCCCGATCACCAGCACGGTCCGGGTGGCGGCACGCGCCTGCAGCCGGGGCCCGATGAGACCGGAACCGATGCCGATGCCGATGGCGAACGGCAGGTACGCCAGCCCGGTGACCATGGGCGAGTACTGCTTGATCGTCTGCATGTAGAGGGTGAGGAAGTAGAAGGTGGCTAGCTGCCCGGCGCCCATGAGCAGCATGATCAGATTGGCGCCGAGCCTGCTCCGGTCGGCCAGCACGGCCGGCGGCAGCATCGGGCTGCGCGCGGTGCGCTGGATGACCACGAACACGGCGAGCAGTGCCACGGCCGCCGCGCCGAAGACCAGGGTGAGGCCGTCGCCGTAGGAGCCGGCCCGGTTGATCGCGTAGACCAGCGAGCCGAGGGCGAGGGTCACGGTGGCCGCGCCGGACAGGTCGAGGCCACCGCGCTCGCGGCTGCCGGGCACCAGGGCGAAGGTGCCGGCCAGGACCAGCAGTGCGATGGGGACGTTGACGAACATGATCCACCGCCAGCCCAGGTACTCCGTCAGCGCGCCGCCCAGCAGCAGGCCGGCGACCGAGCCGAGGCCGCCCATGGCGCCGTACACGCCGAGCGCCTTGTTGCGCTGCGGCCCGGCAGGGAAGGTGTCGGCGAGCAGGGACAACGCGGCCGGGGCGACGATCGCCGCGCCCGCGCCCTGCAGCACGCGGGCGACGACCAGTGTGGTCCCGTCGCCAGCCACGCCTCCCAGCAGAGAGGCGGCCAGGAAGGCGACCAGTCCGACGCGGAACATCCTGCGCCGGCCGAACAGGTCGCCGGCGCGCCCGCCGGCCAGCAGCAAGCCGCCGAAGGCCAGCGCGTAGGAGGTCAAGACCCAGTCCAGGTCGGCCTCGGGGATGCCGAGCCCGGTTCCGATGACGGGCAGGCCCACGGTCACGATGGTGCCGTCCATCACCATCAGCAGCTGGGCGGCGGCGATCACCAGCAGCGCCAGGCCGCTGCGTTCTGGACGGGGAGCGTCGATCGAGGTCATGTGAACGTCCTTCAGGAAGCGGCGACGGCGGCGTGCACGGCGGCGGCGAGGCGGTCGTGTTCGGGGTAGGACCAGGCGAAGCCGTAGCGGCGGCGTGTGTAGCCGAAGGCGATACCTCCACGCGGGTCGGCAAAGCTTTCGGCGCCGGCCGAGCCGTCGTGGCCGAAGGCGTTGGCGCTGAGGAACGGGTAGCGCAGGCCCTTGGCCTGGAAGCCGAGCGCGTAGTTGCCCTGCTCGCCGCGGACCAGGTCGGCGCCGACGGAGTGCAACTGGGCGAACTCGCCGACGGTGTCGGGCGTGAGCAGTGGCGGCTGTCCGTCCATCCCCCAGACCGCTGCCGCGTACAGACCGGCCAGGCCGCGGGCGCTGCCCACGCCGCCGGCCGAGGCCGGGCCGTTCGCGCGGACGGCGCGGGTGTTGGCGAAGGCGACCTGGTCCAGCGGCGGCGTGCTGTTAAGCCCGTAGCCGATGCCGAGGATGCTCTGCGGACCGGGCAGGTTCGACCAGAACGCGGCCTCCTGCTCCGGCGTGGCCGTCCACCACTCGATCGGCCGGAACCGGCCCTCCTCGCTCTCGGGCAGCCCCAGGTAGAGGTCCAGGCCGTACGGGGCCCGCACGCGCTGCTCGTAGACCTGCTGGAGCGACTGGCCTGTCGCGCGCCGGATCACTTCGTTAACCACGGCGAACGTGACGAACCCGCCGTAACCGTAGGCCGACCCGGGCCGCCAGTACGGACGCTGCCCAGCCAGGCGGCGCGCGATCACCGCGTCGTCGGCGAGCTCGGCCGCAGTCAGGCCACCGTCCACACCGATGACTCCGGAGCGGTGGCTGAGCACATCGCGCAACGTGATCGCGTCCTTGCCCGCAGCGGCGAACTCCGGCCAGTGCCGGGCCACGGGCTCGTCCAGGCTGAGGACCCCCTCTTGCACCAGCAGCGCCGTCACCAGCGTCGCGGCGCCCTTGGTGGCCGAGTAGACGCAGGTCAGCGTGTCACCGGCCACGTCCGTGCCGGCCCACAGGTCCACCACCCGCCGCCCGTGCGCGTAGGCGGCCAGTTGGGCGCCCACCTGGCCGCGCTGCGCGGTCACCACTGCGGCGAACTCCTCGCGCACCCGCTCGAACCCGTCGGCGACCGTCCCGTGGACGTGCGTGTCACTCATCGTCAAACCTTTCGTGTGTTCGTCCCCGGCGGCATGACGGATGGCGCCGGGGAAAGGTGACCGGGTTTCGCTGCCCAGGAGGCGTGGCTGCGGCCGGCCCGTTCGGACTCGGGCCAGATCGCGCCATCGTGGGCCGCGCTCCTGCCGTCCCGCGGCCCTGGGCGGGGTCCCGGCCTGGGTGCCCGCCTCAACTCGGCCGGCACGAGCTACCAGGGAAGAAGGCCCTCGTGCTGGACAAGGGTGGCGGTGGGGCCGTCGGGGCCCAGCAGCGCCATGGTGACGATCGGCGCGGCGCCCTCCTCCGGGCTCTTGATCCCCGTGTTGTGATTGATGTCGGTCTTGACCCATCCCGGGTCAACGGTGTTGACCTTGATCGGTGTGTTCCACAGCTCCTTGGCGTACGACACGGTGATCATGTTCCGGGCGGCCTTGGAGGAGGTGTAGGCCAGGTTGAGCATCGGCCACAGCGGATGGCCCCGGTCCAGGGCGCGGTCGAGTGAACCACGCTCGCTGGAGACGTTCACGATCCGTCCCGCCGGTGAGAGGCGCAGCAGCGGCAGCAGCGCGTTGGTGACGGCGATGACACCGAACACGTTGGTCTCGTAGACCCGCCTGGCGTCCTCGGCCGTGGTGTCGCTGGGCGGACCGTCGGGGACGGTGATCCCGGCGTTGTTGATCAGAATGTCGAGCCGGCCGTACTCCCGCTCGATCCGGGCGGCCGCCGCCCGGACGCTGTCGGTCTCGGTGAGGTCGATCCGCACGTACGGCAGGCCGAGCGGCCCGGCGGCCTCCTTGCCCCGTACGGCGTCGCGGGCGCCGATGATCGCGGTGACGCCGTGTTCGGCGAGCAGTTTGGCGGCGGCGTGACCGATGCCTCTATTGGCGCCTGTGATCAGCGCGACGGTGGTCATGGTGTCGTACTCCAACGGTCGGGGCCGGTATGGGCCGTGTCGGCGGTGGTCAGCCGGCTGTGGAGATGGGCGAAATGCGCCCACTGGGGTGGGGTGATGGTCCCCAGAAGCAGCGGGAGCGCCGCGTGCTCCTCGTGCACCAGGTGCCCGGTCAAACCTGTGACCAGGGAGTCGATCCGGTCGCCGAGCGCGCCTGGCCCGGTGCTGGCATGGGCGCGGGTGTGGGTGGCCACCCGCTCGTCGATCGCACCGATGAGCTGGTGGATCGCCGCATGCTCGGCCCCGATCGCCACCAGCAGGCCCAGGCTGTCCGGTCGCTGGGCCAAGGCGTGGTGCAGCGGCGGTGGTTCCGGTCGCTTCGTACGGCGAGGCGGGCCAGGTGCGTCAGTTCGCCGCGCAGCCTGTCGTGGGCGGCGAACATCGCCGCCATGCCCGGCGCGCTGATCCCGGTCACGTCCAGGTGGCGCCGGCGGGCTCCTTGATGGCGGTGTTGAGCCGGTTGAACAGGTTCGTCACGCCGACGAGCAGGAGCAGCGCGGAGATCTGCCTCTCGCCGTAGTGGCCGGCGACCAGGCCCCACAGTTCGTCGTCCACCGCCTCGCCGGAACGGTCCGCCAGCCGGGTGACCGCTTCGGTCAGCTCCAGCGCGGCCCGCTCGGCTTCGCTGAAGAACGGCGCCTCCCGCCAGGCGGCCACCGCGGCGATCCGCTCGACGCTCTCCCCCGCCTTGACCAGGGCCTGGGTGTGGGCGTGGACACAGGCGCCGCAGGCATTGATCTCGCAGCGAAGCCGAAAGCGGCCTCATCGCGCCCTCGCCCAAATCGTCCGCGAACTGGGACCCCGCACCAGTAGCGACAGCGTCACCTGAGGCGGGCCCTGCCTGGACACAGCACCGGCACGACCGTCCAGCCCATAAGAGCCCCGGGCCCTTCCACGCCCGCGGCGAGGCATGCCGCGCTCCGAGGGTGTCGCCGAGCTTCCTGCCGTACCACCCCCTCGGCATCACCGCATGCGCTCTCTCGCGGCCACGCCCCCGACCCGCAAGCGTCAAGCGTCGCGGGACATGTCCCGCCTTTCGGACACCTGCTCCATGCCTGCCGACCGGCGGGTGGCGACGGCACCGACATTGGAGCTCTCGCAGTACACGACCATGCGGGACGAACCCAGCTCCCGGAGCGCGCTGGCCGCGGCGATCGTGACCGCCCGGCCGTACCCCTGACCCCGGTGTGCCCGATGCACCCCCCAGAGGCTCGATCAGCCCTATCCTGCCCTCACCCGCCGACCACACGATCACTACCGCCACCGCCTCGCCCTGGTCGTCGCGTACGGTCAGGCACCGTGCATCTGCGTAGGGGGCGCCCGCCGCCGTCGCGTGCCAGTGCGCGCCGCTGAACGTCGACCTGTCGAACGACGCCCGCAGGACCGCGGCCCACTCCTCTGCCTGTTCCGGCCCGGTCACCTCGACGTGGACGCCAGGATCCGGCACGGGCTCCGCTAGGTCGCGCCGAAGCAACGTCCACAGCTCGCCGCTCTGCCAGCCTTCCTTGACCAGCAGGTCCTGGACCAGCGCTTCCATCGCCGACTCGACGGGCGTGGGCCACGGCCTATCTCTCTCTGCCCGCTCGTCTCGCTCACGCGAAGCGTGAGGTGTGCGCGAGACGGTGTTCGTCATGGGCGGACACGGACCGTGCTTCCGACCTCGACCCGGCGGAAGAGCCGGTCGGCGACATGCATCGGCAACCGGACACACAGGTGCGAGGCCGGCCATCGGGGCAGGTCTTCAAGGCACGCAGGGCGATGCCGTGGTTGAAGCACATGGTCTTGAACATCGACCGGAGCGGGCCAGGCTAAGTGGAGATGCTCTCACGGGTCGGATGCCTGAAGTGCTTGGACATGGTCGAAGGTGGAGCAGGGCGCAGGCCGCCCGGTCATCGTCTGCCGAGGGTCCGGCCCGGTCGCGCCGTTGTTCTCGGCGGCGGCTTCCTCGCTACGCGCTCGGGGCGGGAGGTCCGCGGACGATCCACCTGACCGTCGTTCGTCCTCTGATGGCGCTCGATGCGAAAAGCCGTGGGGCACGATCAGGCGAGCCCGGGCCGGGATGTAGCTCTCCGGGCGGCTCGCCGGCCGTACACCTTCACAGGCCGCACACAGCACCGGTTCGCCGCTGTGATCCAGTAGCGAGTGGGGCGGCATCGCAGGTCTCCTGGCTGGAAATGAGAGGCAGCAGCCCGCGACCGGGCCCCCAGCCGCCCCGGCACAGGTCGCGGCTCTGCTGCGGCACTCCGAGCGCCCTCAGTGCGCATCTACGGAACCATCGCAGAGTAGGCGATCAGACACCGAGTGCGGTTTCGCGCCCTGTTTCACGCACGTACACGCCGTGTCCATCCCCGCTGTCTGCACCTCCTGGCCCGCACGGCTCCCGGCTCTGACATTCGCCCCTACGGGATCGCGATCCAGCCGCCGGCCTGCTCACGCGGATCCGCAGGTGGCCGCATCACCTCACCATTGGTCGTGTCCAGCGGGCTGTCGTCAGTTCCATCAGGGCTCAGAAGCAGGCCGCAGCGAGTCCATGGCCACAGGTGTTCCCCCGGAACCGTTCAGTCGGGGCTGGGCGTCGACGGGTTCACGGCGGCGTCGTTGGTGAATCCGTCACCTGCTGCCTTCTCCGGAACAGGAATGCATGAGCTGACGGCCTGGTCCCGACGGCGGCCAGCCCGCCTAGCGCCAGGCACCCTGTGTCGTTCCCTGAGGTACTCGTCCTCGGACGCGGCATCTGGTCGCTCGGCCTAGCGCGCGGGAGATGTCCGGAAAATGTCCGGTTGGCGCCCTGGGGAGCGTGGCTGGCCGTTGGCAGGATTCGGGCCGTACGGACCTGCCGGTCTGTGGCTTCGGAGGAGACAGAACCGTGCGCGAGCGGCACGGACCGCGCGGCGTCCTTGATCACCATCGGGCGATCCGATGACCTCGAGTGGAGGACTGTCCATGACGTCCATGTCACGACGTTCGATCCTGCTCGCGACAGCCGCGTCCCTCCTGGCCCTGACCGTCTCGCCGGCCGAGGCCGGGACGGGCTCGGTCCAGCTAGTCAGGCTGTACGAGCTGGCCACCCCGATCGGCGGATACTTCTACACCACCAGCGAGACGGAGCTGGACGCGGCGATCCGCGAGCACGGATTCGGCCCGGCGGGCGTGCAGGCCGCACGGTACGTCTCCCGTACGCAGTTCGCCGGCAGCACGGCGCTCCACCGGCTTCGCGCCGTCGGCCGGGCCTCGTACCTTCTCGCGCTGCCGCAGGAGGCGGCCGCGCTGCGGGACGGCGGCGCCTTCATCGACGAAGGCGTCCTCGGCTTCGTCGACGCGGACGGCAAGGTCGACCAGAACCCGCTCCCTACGGGTGAACGGCTCGCCACGGTGTGGCGGATCAGCCGGTCGGGGGCGTGGCGTGCGGTGAACGCGCGCCTGATGAATCACTACACCACCGACGCGACGCCCCGGTGGAACCTCGACGGCGTGCTCACGCACGCGTGGGCCGTCGACGGCGCATAGCACCTGGGCGGGTCCCGCCTGACCCGATCGATCTCATCAACCGAGCACGGAGGAAGAAGGCCCATGGGCATCCGACGCATTCTCACCATCGCGGCGACCGCGGTCCTGCTGGCGGCCGGGCTGTCCGGCACGGCGACCGCGGCGGCGCGGTTCGTACCGGTCGCCGGCGCGGACGTGCCGCCGCCGCCACCACCCCTGACGAAGGACGGCGTCCAGGCGCAGGGCTCCTGGATCGGCCCCTACACCTACCGGAACCTCAACAGCGGGAAATGCCTGGACGTCCGGGGCGCCTCCAAGGACAGCGGCGCGCAGGCGGTGCAGTACCGGTGCATCGCCGGCCGGACCTCGCAGATGTGGTACCTGTGGCACACCGAGGGCGACGGCTCCATCGACTTCCACCTGATCGGCAACGGCAACAGCGGGAAGTGCCTGGAACCCATCCCGACCATGACGCGCGGCGCCCCGCTCCTGCAGTACACCTGCTACCTCGGCCTGTCCAACCAGGTTTGGTACAACACCAGCACCCACCTCAACCAGCAGACGAACGACGCCTCGCACTACTGCATGGAGGTCCAGGGCGGCTCGCTGGCCGACCTCACCAAGATCGTTCAGTGGGACTGCCACCGTCGGGCCCATCAGACCTGGCTGTCGTACAAGGCCTGACCCTTCGCCCGAGGAGTGACCATGCGTGCCCGAGCAGCCCTCACCGCCGTTCTGTCCGTCTCGGCCTTGTTATCCGCGCCGATTCCCGCGCGGGCGACGCCGACCCCGCCGCCTGGCCAGGAGCTCACGGTCCCGGCCACCCAGGCCGCCGCGCCGGAGAGCGTCGCGCCCGCCGAACGGGCGGGGCTGCTGGGCGGGGACTGGGAGAAGTCGTCCGATCGGGCGGTGACCACCGCGGGCGACGCCACCGGTTTCCACGTGCTGGTGGCGGACGCCAAGGACGGTTACCGGTGGCGGACGGCGGCATCCCTGTCGGAGCCGGGCTTCGACACCGACCTGTGGATCGGCAACGTCTGCGTGACGGCGTCCGGCGAGCGAGCCGTGGTGGTGTACGCGCCGCGCACGTTCCCCAACAAGGCCGAGCTGGCCGACCGCGGCGGGTTCACCGCGATCGTGGACCTCGACGGCGGCCGGGTGCGCAAGCTGAAGGTGCAGACCAGCCTGGCCTACTTCAACCCCGGCTGCGGCCCGTCGGAGTCGGCGGTGCTCACCCAGGGCGGCGGGGAGGACCTGGCGGCGACCCGGCTGCTGGAACTGGACACCGTGAAGGGGAAGGTGAAGCCGCCGATCGAGGTGCCGGGACAGCTTACGTCGGCCGTGCCCGCCAAGGACGGCATCGTGGCGGCCGACTCCGGCGCGCTGGTGCGGGTACGGCCCGACGGCACGCGGACTCTGCTGGCCCGGGCGAGGGGCGTGCCGTACCGGCTGGCTCCAGACGCCGATGGCGGCGTGGTGTATGCCCAGGTGGAGGACAAGGCAACCGCCTCTGTGCGCCGCGTGGACCTCGCCGGGGGGAACGCCGTGACCCTATTGGCCACCGGCGCTGTCACGGGCCTGAGCGTACGCTCCGCTCGCGGGGGCCGGGTGTACGTGACGGGCGCCAAGTCCACGCAGGCCCGCGCGGCGGCGCCGAGCGTGGCGCTCGCCGGCGTGCCGGACGACGTGGACGTGTCGCTGTCGGGTGGCGTCGCCGTGACCTCCGTGCTCCGCGAGCGCACCAAGGACCCGCGGGTGGCACCCACCGAACCGGACGCGGCGCAGCGGGTGAACATCACCGCCACGTCGCTGGCCACGAACAAGCCGTTCACGCTCTCGGTGACGCCGGTGGCGGGCGCGGGCGGCGGGGCGGAGCCGAGCCCCGCGCTCGGCAGGGCCGCGCCCGCCGCGGCCGGCGACCCGCACTCCCCCGCCGACGGCGACCAGCGGTACTGCTCGGTGGCGCGCAACGACCCGCGTAACCAGACCATGCAGCCCAAGCCGCGCCAGGTGGAGTGGGCCGTCGACCAGGCCGTGTACGGCCGGCTCACCGTGCCGCGGCCGGCGAACTGGAAGAACCTGGGCATGCCCGCCTACACGCCGCAGGGCCTGTTCCCGCCCAGGACGCTCGACGGCGGCGGTCGCGTGCCCGCGCAGGTCCTGCTGGGCGTGGCCACCCAGGAGTCGAACACCTGGCAGGCGGCCCGCTTCGCCATCCCTGGGGTGACCGCGAATCCCTTGATCGGCAACTATTTCGGCATCGACTACTACAACGACGACGAAGGCGACGACTGGACGATCAACTGGGCGGACGCCGACTGCGGGTACGGCATCATGCAGGTCACCGACGGCATGCGACTGGCCGGCAAGGAGCGGCCGGGAGAGACAGCGCTGCCTCTCGACCAGCAGCGGGCGATCGCGCTGGACTTCGCGGCCAACATCGCCAAGGGCATGCAGATGTTGCAGGACAAGTGGAACGAAACCCGCCGCGCCGGGCTGAGACTCAACAACGGCAGCGCCGACCGGATCGAGAACTGGTTCTTCGCCGCCTGGGCGTACAACTCCGGCTTCCACCCCAACCTCGGCAACGGGAAGCCCTGGGGCGTGGGCTGGCTCAACAACCCGATCAACCCGCGCTATCCCGCCGACCGCACCCCCTTCATGGAGGAGTCGTACGCGGACGCCGCCCACCCTCAGGACTGGCCGTACCCGGAGAAGGTGATGGGCTTCGCCGGCCATCCGATCGAGCTCATCGAAACCCCAGGCAAGCTCGTCCACAACTTCGTGCCCGCCTGGTGGCTGACGGCGTCGGACCGCTACCTCGTCCAGCCGCCCACCACGCTGTTCTGCGACGCGAGCAACGACTGCGTTCCCGGCGCCTCCTACCCGCCCAACGCCCCTGAGGTGATCGGCGAGCCCGCCGGCCCGTGCGGTCACAAGAACAGCGCCGGCCAGTACGACCTGCAGTGCTGGTACCACTCCCCGGCCACGTGGAAGGCCGACTGCCAGAACGACTGCGGCCGCGAGTTCATCCGCTTCGACCCCGGCTACGCCTACCAGGAGGACGGCGCCAACTACCCGCCGAACTGCGGCCTGGCCGGCCTGCCGTCCGGCGCGCTCATCGTCGACAACGTGGCCAGGGCGGTTCCCTCCGTCAGACCCGGCTGTTCCCCGGCCTACACCGAGGCTGGCTCGTTCCGGCTCACCTTCCGGCCGGACGCCGCCGGCACCTATCCGGGCAAGATCGACGTGCACCAGATAGGCAGCGGTTTCGCCGGCCAGTTCTGGATGAGCAACACCATCCCCGGCACTGACTCCGCCCGCAGCGCCGTCGGCACCTGGACGCTGAACCAGAGCGCCGGATGGGCCAGGGTGTTCGTCCACCTCCCGGTCGTCGGGGCCCGCACGCAGCAGGCCCGCTACGAGATCGACGTGGACGGCAGCCGTACCTACAACAAGCGCCGCTACCTGCCGCAGCGGCTCGGCCGCAACGGCTGGGTGTCCCTGGGGGTGTACAACTTCAACGGCACCGTGCCCAGCGTCCGCCTCAGCAACGTCACCCAGGACGGCAAGGGCACCGTACGGGTGGGCTGGGACGCGATCGCCGTCCAGAAGCTCAACGCCAAGCCGAGGCACATCGTCGCCGCCCTCGGTGACTCCTACAGCTCCGGCGAAGGCGCCGGAAACTACTTCGCCGAGTCCGACGCTGACCACGGCACGCCCGACTGGAACGCCTGCAGGCGCAGCAACGACGCCTACCCGCGCAAGGTGGTCCTGCCGGGCGACACCGAGAACCTGGGCACGCTGGTCGACCGCTTCGACCCCAACCACGAGCTGGGGTTCGTGGCCTGCTCCGGCGCGCAGACGTGGAATGTGACCGGGGACCTGGTCCCCGAGTCGTGGCAGCACCCGGACAGGTACAAGCGCGGCGAGGGCCAGTTCCACGAGGTCGGGCAGATGAGGTCCGGCGTGCTCGACGAGAACACCACCCTGGTCACCCTCACCCTCGGCGGCAACGACGAGGGGGCCTTCACCAACGCGCTCAGCAACTGCATCATCCCGCTCGTGGAGTGCACCGGTGACTCGTTCCTGCCCACGTACAAGGCGATCATCGACAGGACGGCCGCCAAGGTGAAGGAGGTCATCCGGGACATCCACGCCCCGGACAAGGCGCCGAACGCGAAGATCGTCCTACTGGGCTATCCGAAGCTGATCGCCGCGGGCGGCTGCAGCGTCGCCGGCACCGCCCTGATCACCGATGGGGAGGCCGCCGCGCTCTCCGAACTCGCCCGGTACATGGAAGGGAAGCAGGCGGAACTGGCCACCCAGCTTCAGACCGACGAAGGGATCGAGGTCTACGCGGCCAGCCCGATCGGCTACTTCGGCGGCCACGAGGCCTGCGCGGACGTCGCCTGGATCAACCTCATCATGATCACCCCGAACGGCGAAGGTGACTTTCACCCCGGGGACGCCCCGGCGAGCTGCATCTTCAATCCGCTCGACGTCTCCGACCCGGTGTGTCTGAGCCGGGAGTCGTTCCACCCGAACGACAGCGGGACGTCGGCCTATGCCGACACGCTGGCCCGGATACTGGCCTTGACCGGCTGACCGAGGCAGGGTTCCCGGTACGGTTCCCCGGACGCCTGGTCAGGCGTCCGGGGGCGTGGCGTCGAGGTGGGCCCGGATGGTCACGACGTCGATCCCGTTCTCGTCCATCCGGTCGATGCCCATCGAGGCCAGCAGGGTCAAGGCGTGGGCCCAGTGGCGGCGCGCGTGGGCCTGGTGGCCGAGCGCGGCGTGGGCGTGGGCGAGGCCGTCGTGGACGCGTGCCTGGTCGCTGGGCTGGCCGAGCTCGATGGCCAGGTCGAGAGCCCGGCGGTGGCTGTCGATCGCCTGCTCGTCGTGGCCGGTGTCGTGCTGGAGGCGGCCGAGGCCGTACACGGCCTCGAACTGCCAGTTGCGGTTGCCGATCTCACGGGCGAGGCCGGCGACGCTCGCATAAAGCTCGCGGGCCCGCTCGTGCCGCCCCTGGAGGCGGGCCAGGTGGGCCAGGGCGTTGAGGCTGTTGAGCTCGCCGGTGCGGTGGCCGGTGGCGCGGGCGAGGCTCAGGACCTGGTCGAAGTACTCGGTGGCCGCCCCGAACCCGCCCCGCGCCAGGTGGATGTAGCCGACGCCGGTCAGCGCCCGCAGCTCGCTGGTGTGGTGGCCGACCTCCTGGGCGAGGGCGAGCGCCTGGGAGAGGTACCTGAGCCCGTCGTCGTGGCGTCCCCACAGCCGGTAGGTGTTGCCGGCGCCGGTCAGCGCCTCCAGTTCGCCGGTACGGTGCCCGATCCCGCGGGCGACCTCCAGCGCCTGGGCGAAGTGGCCGGCGGCCTGGCTGAGCCTGGCCGAGCTGAGGTGGATGTCGCCGAGGTTGTTCAGCGCCCGGAGCCGGCCCGCGTGGTGTCCGATGGCGCAGGCCAGGTCCAGGGCGAGCGTGGTGTCGGCGACGGCGGTGTCGTACCGGCTCTGCGCGTGGCGGATCTCTCCCAGCCCGAGGAGCGCCTCCATCTCCCCGGTGCGGTCGGAGACCGCGAGCGCGGCGGTCAGCGCGCGAGTGAGCAGGGCCTCGGCCTCGGCGTAGCGGCCGCGGGTGCGCAGGCACTGGTGCAGGGTGCCCGACAGGTGCCGGATGTGGCTGGGGAAGCCGTGCTCGGCCGCGTACCTGGCGAGAGCGAGCAGGTTGGCCAGCTCCGCCTCCAGCCAGGCGATGGCCGCCGCCTCACTGGGGAGGGGAATGGTGTCGGTGGCGGGGTGCGGACGTAGGTCGGCCTCGTACGGGTAGAGGCGGTCCATCGCCGCCGAGGCGGCCTGGCCGTAGTGGTCCAGCAGCCGGGTCAGGGCGGCGCGCCGGTCCGGTTCCGGTTCCTCGGCGGCGGCTGTCTCGGCGGCGTGGGCGCGGACCAGGTCGTGGAAGCGGTAGCGTCCGGGCACCCGTTCCTGCAGCAGGTTGAGCTCCAGCAGCCGCTCCAGCAGCGTCATGGTGTCCGTGCCGGCGGCGAGCGTCGCGGCGGCGGCCTCGAAGCCGATGTCGGCGCCGGGGTGCAGCCCGAGCAGCCGGTAGGCGCGCCGTTCTGCGGGGGTGAGCTCCCGGTAGGACAGGACGAGCGCGGCTGCGACGCTGCGCTGTCCGGACTGCAGCTCGCCCAGCCGTCGCTCGTGCGCCGTCAGCCGTTCGAGCAGGTCGCTCACGCTCCAGACGGGATGCGCCTTCAGCCGGGCCGCGGCGAGCTGGATCGCCAGCGGCAGCAGGCCGCAGCGCCGTACGACCTCGGCCACCGCCTCCGACGGGGCGTCCGCGAGCCGCTCCCGGCCGGCCGTGCCGGTGAACAACGCGATCGCCTCCGCCTCCGGCAGGACGTCCACCGTCACCGTGCGGGCCTCGTCCAGCCCGGTGAGCCGCCGGCGGCTCGTGATGAGCACCAGGCAGTCTCCCGCGCCGGGTAACAGGGGCCGCACCTGATCCTCGCCGGCGGCGTTGTCCAGTACGAGGAGCATCCTCCGTCCGGCCAGCACGCTGCGATACAGGGCCGCGCGGTCCTCGGCGTGCTGCGGGATCGACTCCCCGGGGAGGCCCAGCAGGCCCAGCACGCGGGCGAGCGTGTCGGCGGGGTCGGCGGGGGTCATGCCGCGGCTGAAGCCGTTCAGGTCGAGGAACAGGTCGCCGTCGGGGAAGCCGGGCGCGAGCCGGTGGGCGGCGTGGACGGCCAACGCGGTCTTGCCGACCCCCGCCATGCCGTCGATGGCGACGATCCTCGCTCCGGCGCCGGGATGGTCGAGCGCGGCCATCTCCCGCTCCCGCCCGACGAACGCCACCACGTCGGCGGGAAGCTGGCGCGGCGTCGTCCGTGACGGGACGGGGCTCGGGGACCTCGTCAGGATCGACGTCTCCGACGGGTCCAGGTCCAGCGCCTCGCTGATCAGCCGGATCGACGCCGGGCGCGGCCGGCGCAGCTGACCAGACTCCAGCCGGCGGACGGTGCGGACGTTGAGGCCGGTCCGCTCCGCGAGCTGATCCTGGGTCAGCAGCGCCCGTTCCCGCCAGGCGCGCAGCAACGCGCCCAGCGCCTGGTCCTCGCCTGCCCCGGCGGCCGCCGCCCCGCGTGCGTCCTGGTCGAGCGCGGTCATGAGCCGGCCCCACAAGCGTTCCGGCAGGGCATGCCCGGCGGTCAGGTTCCGCAGCTCGGCGACCAGGTCCGCGCCCTCGCCCAGTTGGAGGCCGAGCTCGACGCGGCGTTCGAGGGCCTGGAGGCGCTGCTCGGCGAGGGGCTGGACGTCGAGCCGGTGCAGCGTGCCGGACTCCACGTCCGAGCACGCCGGGCCGCGCCACAGAGCGAGCGCTTCGCGCAGGAGCCGCCTCTCCAGCACGGGTGTCGCCGCCAGGGCGGCCTCCTGGGTCAGGCGCTGGAAGTCGAGTAGATCGAGCTCGCCGCGGCCGACACGGGCGACGTAACCGCCCGGCACCGTCATGATCACCTCGCTCAGGTCCAGGGACCGCCGCAGGCGCGCGACGTTGACCTGCAGGGCCCGGCGCGGGTTCGGCGGAGGGTCGCCGTCCCACAGCCGTTCGGCGAGGTGTCGCGGCAGCACGACCTGGTTGGGGCGGAGCAGGAGGGCCGCGAGCAGGGTGCGGGCCTTTCCTCCGGGGACGGAGGTGTGCCTCCCGTCACGCGCCACGGTCACCGGGCCGAGGACCGAGAAACGTCGAGCGGTCACCGCGCCTCCCACGATGCGCCAATCGAGTGCCGTTCCCGCTCAGGCTAGTGCCGCCGGATTCGCCGTTCTCGCGGCGGCGCGCGACGGACGGCTGCGCCAGGACGCCCTGGCGAGGGGCGCGTGCGAGCTCCCCCGTGGCGTGGGCGACTTCACCGGCCGGACCCGGGAACTGCGCACGCTGCGCGACCTGGCGATCCGCGCCGCAGACCACGACACCGCGATCGAATCGGACGCGGGGACCGCTGTCGTGGCCGCGATCTCCGGCACCGCGGGGATCGGCAAGACAGCCCTGGCCGTACGGGCCGCCGGGCAACTGGCGGACCTGTTCCCCGACGGCCGCTTCTACCTGGACCTGCGCGGCATGGACCCGGTCCCGCTCGACGCGGGGACAGCGCTGTCGCGGCTGCTCACCGCGCTGGGCGTGGCCGAGCAGCGCATCCCCGCCGGCGAGGAGGACCGCGCGGGCCACTATCGGGCCCTGCTGCGCGGACGGCGGTGCCTGATCATCCTGGACAACGCGGCGCACGAGAGCCAGGTGCGCTCGCTGTTGCCGTCCGCCGGTCCCGTGATGGTCCTGATCACCAGCCGCCGGCCGCTGGCCGGTCTGGAGGGCGTGCGCCGGATCCCCCTCGCGCACCTGGCCACCGAGGAGGCGGCCGAGCTGCTGCGCGGCATCGTCGGGGCCGAACGGGCCCAGGCCGACCCGGACGGGGTGGCGCGGGTGGCGAGCCTGTGCGAGAACCTGCCGCTGGCGCTGCGCATCGCCGGCAACCGGCTGCAGGCCCGACCGAGCCCCTTCCCGCCCGTCAGTGGAGCGATCTTCCACTGTTTCCGACATATTACGATTCGGTATCGCCGACCGTGGGCGGTCTTGACGTCCCCCGTACGGGGCGCGACAGTCATGCCACATCGTTGAACCGGTTCGCCTACCCAGCAGAATGCGTCGGCGTGAAGCAGGCCGGCCCATCTCCAGGAAGAAGGCGACTTCGGGTCAATGATGCCAAGGGACCAGTGCAGCATGTCGTCGAACCGGTTCGACAATCAGGAGGTGATGGTGGCGACGATCGGAGACGTGGCCCGGGAGGCTGGGGTGAGCCGCAGCACGGCGTCGTACGCGCTGTCGGGCAAGCGGCCCATCTCACAGGAGGTGCGCCGGCGCGTGCTGGCGGCCGCCGAGGCGCTGGCGTACACGCCGAACGCAGGCGCCCGCGCGCTCGCCACCGCCCAGACCAAGGTCCTCGGTCTGCTCGCCCAGTTCCACGAAGACGAGTTCGCGCCCGCGATGTTGCAGTACATCCTGGGCGTCACCAATACCGCTCGGGACGTGGGCTATGACACGCTGCTGGTCACCGAGGCCGACGGGGTCCGGGCGCTGCGCCGCGTCACCGACTCGCGGATGGTGGACGGCGTGGTGCTCCTGAACATCGCCCAGGACGACCCCCGCCTGCCCATCCTGCGGGCCGCCCCGCAGCCCGGCGCACTGGTGGGCCTGCCCGGCGACTGCTCCGGCCTGGACGTGTTCGACCTGGACTTCGAGGAGGCCGGCCGGGCCATGGTCGATCACCTGCACCGGCTCGGCCACCGCGAGCTCATCCTCATCTCACAGCCTGAGCACGTGGTGGAGCGGGGCGGCGCGTACGTCTGGCGCCTGCGCGACGCCGCACTCGAACGTGCCCGCCAGCGCGGCATCACCCTGCACGCCGTGTACGGCGAGTCCCGGCAACCGGCCGTGGGGCGCCTGCTCAACCAGTTCCTCGACGCCCACCCCGAAGCCACCGGCCTGCTGATCAACAACGAGGCGGCCGCGGCGGCGCTGCCCTCCGTCACCCACGCGCGAGGGCTGCGAGTACCTGAGGACCTGTCGGTCATCGGGCGCTACTCCCCCGAGTTCGCCGCGACCTTCTCCCTGCCCTACTCCCATATCGACAGTGCACCCGACCGCCTGGGCGCCATGGCGGTGCGCCAACTCGTGCGCCGCGTGGAGTCCCAGGCGGCCCGTGAGGAGCCGTTCGTCGTGCGCTTCATCTCCCCCGAGCTGGTCTCACTCGGCAGCACCGCACCCCCGCTTCCCCGCTGACCTCGGGGAAGACAGCCCACACCGTTCCACTGCGCTCATTGTTAGCGCTAACACTGGAGAGATCGGATGAACCGTACGTCCGCGAGGGCCGCCATGATCGGCACCGCCGTTCTGGCTCTGGCCGCCTGCGCATCCACGCCGCCTCAGAGCGGCGCCACGCCCGCCGAGGCGAGCGGCGGCGGCGCGTACACCTGGTGGGACCCGTACCCGCAGCACGATGCGAGCTCCGCGTGGGCCGGGCGGGTGAGCACCTGCGGACAGCAGGCCGGCGTCACCATCAAGCGCACCGCCTACGACACCACCGCGCTGACCAACCAGGCCCTTCTCGCGGGCCAGGAGGGCAATGCGCCCGACGTCATCCTCCTCGACAACCCGGCCGTCTCGACCCTGGCGGACGCCGGCATGCTGACCGCCATGTCGGATTTCGGCCTTGAGGTGAACCGGTTCGACAAGAACCTCATCGCCGCCGGCGAGCTGAACGGCAAGACCTACGGCATCCCCATCGGCGCCAACACCCTCGCGCTGTACTACAACAAGAAGATCCTCGACCACGCCGGCGTCGATCCCGCCTCGATCAAGGACTGGGCGTCGCTGAACGCGGCGCTGAAGAAGGTCAAGGCCGCCGGCAAGAAGCCGATCACGTTCGCCGCCATCGGCACCGAGGAGGGCTCCTTCCAGTTCCTGCCCTGGTTCTGGGGCGCCGGCGCCCAGCTCACGCAGCTCGACTCGCCACAGGCGATCGAGGCCCTGCAACTGTGGAGCTCCTGGCTCAAGGACGGCCTCGCGCCGAACTCCGTGATCAGCAACTCCCAGAACACGGCCTGGGAGGAGTTCCTGACCGGCGAGTTCGCCTTCGCCGAGAACGGCACCTGGCAGATCAACAGCGCCGCCGAGGCGAACTTCCCGACCGGTATCGTGCAGATCCCCGGCAAGGGCGGCGGGACCGCCGCCACGCCCACGGGCGGCGAGTTCATCACAGTCCCGGTCCAGAAGGACACCAAGCGCTACGACGTCACCAAGAAGATCCTCGAGTGCATGACCACGCCCGAGGGCCTGGTCGAGACCGGCACCACGTTCGCCTACTACATCCCCTCCACCGCCGACGGACAGCAGGCCATCCTCGCCAAGGAGCCGAGCCTGAAGCCGTGGGTGGCGGCCGTCCAGTCCGCCAAGGGCCGTACCAGCGACAACCTCGGCACCAAGTACCCGAAGATCTCCGAGGCCCTCTGGACCGGCGTGCAGAAGGCGCTGAGCGGCGCGGCGAGCCCGGCTGACGCGCTCAAGGACGCCCAGGCCCAGCAGGCCACCGGCGACTGATCGGACACCCCATGGCTTCGATTCGCACGGCCGGAGCGCTCGCGCACCCCGCGCACCGGGCGGCGCGGCGGCCTCTCCGGTGGACGACGCTGGCTTTCCTCGCGCCGCTGATCGTCTACCTGCTGCTGTTCTACGCCTATCCGCTCTACCGCAACATCGAGCTCAGCCTCCACGACTACACGCCCCGCGCTTTCGTCCAGGGCAATCCCGAGTTCACCGGCCTGGACAACTACGTCAAGATCCTCTCCGACGGCGCGTTCCTGCGCGCGCTGGGCAACACGGCGCTGTTCACCCTGGGCTCCATCGCCGTGCAGTACGCGCTCGGCCTGGCCCTGGCGGTCTTCTTCCACCGCGGCTTCCGGCTGTCGGCGGTGCTGCGCGCGATGTTCCTGGTGCCGTGGCTGCTGCCGCTGATCGTGTCCGCCTCGACCTGGTCGTGGATGCTCAACAGCGAGAACGGGATCGTCAACGCGGCCCTGCAGGCGTTCGGGATCGGCCAGATCAACTGGCTGACCTCGCCGGACACCTCGCTGCTGGCGGTCACGATCGCCAACATCTGGCTCGGCATCCCGTTCAACCTGGTCATCCTGTACGCGGGGCTGCAGAACATCCCCGCCACCCTGTACGAGGCCGCCGGGCTCGACGGGGCGAACGGGTGGCAGCAGTTCTGGCGCATCACGTTCCCGCTGCTGCGCCCGGTGTCGGCGATCACGCTGCTGCTCGGCCTGATCTACACGCTCAAGGTCGTCGACATCATCTGGATCATGACCAGGGGCGGGCCGGCCGACGCCTCCACGACGCTCGCGATCTGGTCGTACCGCGAGGCGTTCGGCACCGGGCAGCCCGACTTCTCCCCCGCGGCGGCGGTCGGCAACCTGCTCATCCTCATCGCCTTCGCCGCCGGGCTGGTGCACGTGCGGCTGCGGAAGGAGGCCCCATGAGAGCGTGGAAGACGGCCGCGGGCGTCGTCCTGGTGGCGGTGATGCTCTTCCCGGTCTACTGGATGGTCAACGTCTCGCTCACGCGGACGAGCGACATGCGGGCCGACCCGCCGCACTGGTTCCCATGGAACCCCACGTTCGAGGGGTACGCGGCGGCCTTCGGCCAGCAACTCCCCGCCCTGGCCACCAGCCTGTTCATCGGCCTGGGCACGGTCGTGCTCACGCTGGCGGTGTCGCTGCCGGCCGGTTACGCGCTGGCCAAGCTCTGCCCACGCGGCGGGCGGGCGATCGACTTCCTGCTGCTGGTCGCCCAGATGATCCCCGCGGTCGTCATGGCCATGGGCTTCTACGCGATCTACATCAGGCTGGGCCTGCTCAACACCGTCCCAGGGCTCATCGTGGCCGACTCGACGCTCGCCGTGCCGTTCGGGGTGCTGCTGTTCCGCGCGTTCATGGCGGGCATCCCCGGCGAGCTGCTGTCGGCCGCGCAGATGGACGGGGCGACGACGTGGCGGACGTTCCGCTCGATCATCCTGCCGCTGAGCCGCAACTCGGTGATCACCGTGTCGCTGTTCACGTTCCTGTGGGCATGGTCGGACTTCATCTTCGCCTCCACGCTCAACCGCAACAGCGACGTCATCCCCATCACGCTCGGCATCTTCCGCTACATCGGCAACAACACCACGCAATGGAATTCGATCATGGCGACCGCCGTGATCGCGTCTATCCCTGCGGCCTTCCTGCTGATCCTCGCGCAGCGCTACATCGCCGCCGGGGTCACCGCGGGCGCGGTAAAGGACTGACAAGAGAGGTTTCGCCCTATGAGCAGCCCCGTGCTGCCCTCCCACGGCCGCCTACGTCCGCTCGGGCTCCCCCAGGTCCGCCTCACCGGCGGCTTCTGGCACGAGCGGCAGGTCGTGAACGCCTCGGCCACGCTCGCCCACTGCGAGTCGTGGATGGAGCGCCTCGGCTGGCTGGCCAACTTCGACCGGGTCGCCGACGGCACCACCGGGCCCGACCGGCCCGGCTGGCCGTTCTCCGACTCCGAGGTCTACAAACTGCTCGAGGCCCTGGCCTGGGAGGCCGCGCGGACCGGCGACCCGGAGGCCGAGGCGGCGATCAAGCGGCTCACCGCCCGCGTCGCCCGGGCCCAGGACCCCGACGGCTACGTGAACACCTGTTTCGGCCATGGTGACCAGACGCCGCGCTACAGCGATCTCGAAGGCGGGCACGAGCTGTACAACACCGGCCACCTGCTGCAGGCCGCCGTCGCCCGGCTGCGCACGCACGGCGAGGACGACCTGGTACGGCTCGCGCGCCGGGCCGCCGACCATGTCTGCCGCGTCTTCGGCCCGGACGGGCGGGCGGGCATCTGCGGCCACCCGCAGATCGAGCTCGGCCTGGCCGAGCTCGGCCGCGCTCTCGGTGAGGAGCGCTACATCGAGCAGGCCCGCCTGTTCCTCGACCGACGCGGCCACGGGACGCTGCGCGACATCCCGCTCGGCCGCGCCTACTTCCAGGACGACCTCCCCATCCGCGAGGCCGACGTGTGGCGCGGCCACGCCGTCCGGGCCCTGTACCTGTCCGCGGCGGCCGTGGACGTGGCGGTCGAGCTCGGCGACGACGAACTGCTGCACGCGGTGGAACGGCAGTGGGAGCGCTCGGTCGCGCGGCGCACGTACATCACCGGCGGCATGGGCTCGCGCCACCAGGACGAGGGCTTCGGCGAGGACTGGGAACTGCCGCCGGACCGTGCCTACTGCGAGACCTGCGCCGGGGTCGCCTCGATCATGGTGTCCTGGCGGCTCCTGCTGGCCACCGGCGAGGTGCGCTACGCCGACCTGATCGAGCGCACGCTCTACAACGTCGTCGCCGCCTCGCCGAGCCCCGACGGCCGGGCCTTCTTCTACGCCAACCCCCTGCACCAGCGCACACCGGGCAAACCCGCCGACCCGGAGGAGGTGAGCCCGCGCGCCGAGGGCGGCACCCGGGCCGCCTGGTTCGACGTCTCCTGCTGCCCGACCAATGTCGCCCGCACCCTGGCCGGCCTGCACGGTTACCTCGCCACCAGTGACGACGACGGCCTCCAGCTCCACCAGTACGCCCCCTGCTCGATTAGCGCCGAGCTGCCGGGCGGCCGGCGGGCCGGCCTGCGGGTCGAGACCGGCTACCCGCGGACAGGGACCGTCCGGGTACGGATCACGGCCGACGCCGACGCGCCCTGGACACTAACCCTGCGCGTCCCCGCCTGGGCCTCCGGAGCCACCTTGACCGACGAGGGACGCACCCGGGAGGTCGCCCCGGGCGTGGCCGAGCTGCGGCGGGCCTTCCGCGCGGATGACCTCATCACGCTCGATCTGCCGGTGGAGCCCCGCTTCACCTGGCCCGACCCGCGCATCGACGCGGTACGCGGCTGCGTCGCCGTCGAGCGCGGCCCCGAGGTGCTCTGCGCCGAATCGCACGACCTGCCCGGCCCCGCCGCGCTCGACGCCCTCGTGATCGACACCCGCGCCGGGCTCAAGGCAGGTGACGACGCCGCTTTCGCCCGCGCCCTGCTTCCCTCGCATCCCGGCAGCGCCTGGCCCTATTCCACCCGTCCGGCGGCTCCGGAGAGCGACGCCGGATGGATCGACCTCCCGCTGCGGCCTTACCACTCCTGGGCTCAGCGGGGCCCGGCGGGCATGCGCGTCTGGCTGCCCGCCGCCACCCCCACCCCTGAAGGAGAGTGACATGCGTCCACGCGTCAGAGCACTGTTGTTAGCGCTCACAACCGCCACCGCCTCCATCGGCGTCGCCGCGACCCCCGCCCGAGCGGCCGGCGCCACCCTGACCGTCAACGTCGCCCAGCCGTTCCGCCCCGTCACGCACGCCGCCTCCGGCGGCCTGTACGGGCTGGCGGAGAACTCCCGCCCGGCCGACTCCACGCTGCTGCCGATCAAGGTCAACTCGCTGACGCAGCCCGCCCCCGGCGTCGGCCAGCGACCCAACGGCCAGCCGCCCGGCGGCGACTCGCTGCTGATCGCCCCGCAGGCCGACCGCGTCGGGGCCGGCCAGTTCATCCGGATGCCCGACATCTACCCCGACTTCCCCTACCGGTGGGTGAGCTGGAACGACTGGCTGGCCAAGGTCGACACCATGGTGCGGGCGCGACTCAACGCCACCACCGTCACCAACGTCCTCGGCTGGGAGCTCTGGAACGAGCCCGACTTCACCTGGAACACCGCCGCCGCGGGCAACTTCAACGACGGCTGGGTGCGTACGTACCGGGCCGTGCGCGCCCTCGACCCGCAGACGCCGATCGTCGGCCCGAGCACGGCCGTCTACAGCCGCTCCTGGATGCAGGCGTTCCTGACCCGCGCCCGCGACACCGGCACGCTGCCCGACATCATCTGCTGGCACGAGCTGCAGAACCCGGCCAGGGTCGCCGCCGACCTGGCCGACTACCGCAACCTGGAGGCGTCGCTGGGCATCAGCCCGCGCCGCATCGCGATCAACGAGTACGCCGCTCCCGCCGAGGTGGACGTGCCCGGCCGGGTGGCCAGTTACGTCGCCAAGTTCGAGCGCGGCGGCGTCGAGTCCGCGCACCGCGCCTTCTGGTACGAGTACGGCACCATGAACGGCCTGGTCACCGGCGGCAACCAGCCGACCGGCACGTGGTGGCTGTACAAGTGGTACGGCGACATGGCCGGCAACATGGTCGCCACGACGCCCGGCGGGCAGGCCGGACTCGACGGATTCGCCTCCTACGACCCCTCCCGCAGGATCGTCAACGTGGTCTTCGGCGACGAGGCGGGCACCAACACCATCGACCTGACCGGCCTGCAAGCGCTCGGCTCAAGTGTCCGCGTCACCCTCCTGTCCACCCCCTCCAGCGGCCGCTTCACGGCCGTGGCCGCCCCCACCACCGTCTCCACCACCACCCATGCCGTCTCGGGCGGCCGGCTCACCGTTTCCGTGCCGAACATGGTCGCCACCAGCGCCTATCAGCTCGTCGTCGAGCCGGCCTCCGGCGTGCCCTCCTACCAGCAGCGCTACGAGGCCGAGAACGCCTCCGTCTTCCGCGCCCAGCGGCTGACCTCGGCCAGCGCGTCGGCGGGCGGTTACGTCGGCCGCATCGACAACTCCGGCACCCCGCGAACCGACAGCTACGTCGACTTCGTCGTCAACGTGCCCGCAGCCCGCGCGTACACGATGACCATCGGCTACGCCAACGGCACCGGCGCCACCGCCACCCAGGGTCTGGCCTACAACGGCGGCGCCTGGAGCACGGTCAGCTACCCAGCGACCGCCGGCTGGGGCCAGTTCGGCGCCACGGTCAGCACCACCGTCAACCTCCGCGCCGGATACAACGTGATCCGGCTGGCCAAGGGCTCGCCGTACTTCGCGGGCGGCACCGGATACGCCGAACTGGACTACATCCACCTCACCTGATCTCGAAGGGACGCTCGGCTCCATGACTGTCGCCGCCTCAGGCCCGATGTTCTCCCCATGGGAGATCCCGTTCAGCTACCACGGATCGTGGTTCGGCTTCTCGCCCGTGGTGGCGGAGGGGACCTACGCGGAGGAGGTGCATCTGGTCTCGCACCAGAGCGGCATGCACGCGGTCATGAAGCTGATCCCCGAGACCGCCGCCGCGATCACGGCCACCCCGCACCGGCTCACCTGGCAGGACGGCGAGCGTCTGATAGACCTCGCCTACGAGAGCGTGGACACGGTGCGGGTGCGAGGCCGCGGCCTCGGGCTGCGCCTGCTGGCCGCGGACCCGGTCCTGACGCCGTTCAGCGGGCCGTACTTCTACCAGGACCCCGTGGACGGCTCGTACGTCTTCACCCTCTACCAGACCGGTCGCCGCTACCGGATCACCCTTCTCGGCGGGCGGGCCGAGCACCTGGGCGCGCAGGTGCTCGGCGCCGCCGAGCGGGGAATCCGCCTGAGCGGCGAGTGGGAGATCGCCGTCGAGGAGTACGAGACCGCCCGCGCTCCCTACGCCGCCCAGAACTCTTTCGATCAGGTGGTCAAGGCGGCGCGGGCGGAGTTCGAGGCGTTCGCGGAGGCGGTCGCGCCGTGGCGCGGCAACCGGACGCCCGCCGCCGAACTGGCTGCGTACGTGTTGTGGTCGGCCACCGTGCGCCCGGCCGGTTTCGTCACCCGCCCGGCGGTGCTGATGTCGAAGCACTGGATGGACAAAGTGTGGAGCTGGGACCACTGCTTCAACGCCATCGCCCTGGCCGCGGGCCTGCCCGGCCTGGCCTGGGACCAGTATCGCCTCCCCTTCGACCACCAGGACGCCTCCGGCGCTCTGCCCGACTCCATCACGCACTCCGAAGTCCTCTACAACTTCGTCAAACCGCCTGTCCACGGCTGGGCCCTGCGGCATCTTCCCGCGGCGCCGGACGACGTATACCCGCTGCTGGAACGCTGGACCATCTTCTGGCTCACCGCCCGCCGCGTCCCCGGCCACGAGCTGCCGCACTACCAGCACGGCAACGACAGCGGCTGGGACAACGCCACCACCTTCGACACTGAACGCGTCGTGCAGAGCGCCGACCTGGCCGCCTTCCTCATCCTCCAACTGCGGGAACTGGCTCGCCTGGCCCCCGACCAGGCCGCCTCCGGCCGGTGGAGCGCGCAGGCCGACCGGATGCGCGACGCCCTGCTCGCCGAGCTGTGGGACGGTGAACGGTTCGTCGCCCGTGGCGTGCTGTCGGGACGTTCCTGGTCCAGCTCAAGCCTGCTCGACCTCATGCCTATCGTGCTGGGGAAGGAGCTGCCGCGTCCCGTCCGGGCGGCGCTGGCCGCCGGGATCGAGCGGCATCTGACCGCGTTCGGGCTCGCGACCGAGTCGCCGGACTCGCCGCACTACCTGGACGACGGCTACTGGCGCGGTCCCATCTGGGCGCCTTCGACCGTACTGATCGAGGACGGGCTGCGCCGCGCCGGGTATACGGATCTGGCCGACGAGATCAGCAGCCGCTTCCGCGCGCTGTGTGAGATGGCGGGGTTCGCCGAGAACTTCGACGCCCGCACCGGCCAGGGCCTGCGCGATCGTGCCTACACCTGGACGGCCGCCGCCTATCTCCACCTGGCCGCCGCCCACGTGAGGCGAACCTCGTCCTCGGCTCGTGCGCGACGCGGGCGCCTCAGCTCGCCGTGAGCGTGCTGTCGAAGCCGGCGGCAAGCCGGCGGAGTGGCGCATGACGACGCCCGCTGGGCGCCGCGGCCGCCTCATGCGACGGCGACGGCGTCGATCTCGACGAGAAACCCCGGGCCCAGGCCGGCCACCACGTGGACGGTGATCGCCGGCGGCGGGTCGGCCCGGTTCCACACCTCCTGGAAGGCGGCCACGCCCTCGTCGAACGCGTGCCCATCGACCACGGCGATGCGTCAGTGCACGATGCTCGCCAGGCTCGCTCCCTCGCTCTCCAGGATGGCCGCGAGGTTGCGCAGCACCTGCCATCAGGTGCGGCGGCGGCTCCATGAACTCATCGCGGATGGCGGCGGTGCGGTCGGTCAGCGTCATCAGCTCGGTCAGCGGGTCCATGCGGGTCATCCCGCCCGACACCGGCCGGTGCTCGTCGGCGCCCAGAGCGGGGCGGCCGTCGGCGGCCGCGTGCGCCAGCGCCCACCGGTCGAGGTGGGCGGCGGTCTCCTCCGGCCGGGCGGTGCCGGCGGGCATCCGTGAGCCCACGCGCGTCTCCAGGCCAGACACGCCATAGATCTCTTCGATGACCAGAGGGCGGCGTACCACCTGCTCCCACTCCTCGACGGCCTGGCGGAAGTGGGCGTGCGCCGACTGCTTGGTGATGTCCAGGGCGGGCCGATGTCCTCCCACTCGACCACCTCACAGGGCCGGCCGGGGTAGACCGCGACGAACCCGGCGGCGAAGTCGGCCAGCTCGCGGGCGGTGGCGGCCAGCGCGAGCTTGGCAAGGGAGTCTTCGGTGAACGGGCCGTCGTCAGATCCTCGTCCTGCCTGCTTGATACGAGCCATCAGCCGGCGAAGCGGCGGCGGGCGAACTCGAGTGGCCGATGACCTCCGACACTGGCCCACGGCATGCGGCCCGATGACTGCCACAGGCGAACGTGACTGCGGCGACGCTGATGTGCGGCCCGTACGACCGAGCCCTGAGGGAGAGCGCTGTTAGCAGGACGGATTCCCCTGGACCTCGTCCAGGGGAATGGCGATGTGCGTTAGCACTGCTCGACTTGAGCGGCGAGCTCACCTGCGCCGGCCATGATCCCCTCGGGATCGCAGGTTCGGTATCCGGGCGAGCAGGTCGTTCAGTTCCTCTGCCGTGCTCATGAGCAGGTGGCCGTTGCGGGTGGCCTGAAGGGGTTCCAGGACGAAGACAGCCCGGGTGGATTCCTCGGTGACGCGGGTGCGGTGCGCGCAGGCCGCCGAACCTGGAGCCGGCGATGCCGGGGGAGGAGTTGGAGCGCGAGGAAGCCCTGGCCGTCGGTGGGCCGCGAACCATACCTGTGAAGTTCTGACTCCTCCAACCTCGTCTCCGTCCGTACGGCACGAGCTGCCCGCCGGCGCCTTTGACCTGGACCAGATCACCGGGGACGTCGTCATCCACGGCACCGAGCCCCTCACCCCACTCGGCGAACCCGGCACCAGCGGCGTCCTGACCCGTCACCGGAACGCAGCACACCAAGCACGGCCTGGAACTCGGTGCGGGCCAGCGCCTGATCCAGGCAGGAGTGGGCGCCGGGAGCCGAAGGCCAGGTGCGGGTTCAGGCTGCAATGTGGTCATGGACCAGGCCAGAGGACTCCATTGGGGCGGTCCCGCCCATGCATCGCTCGGCAGTAATGATAATAAGAGGACCTATTGACAGGACATACGGTCCTAAGGACACTTCTGGCAGCTTCCAGTGTGAACAGCGTGTGAATGACCCCCGCTCACCTGTCGCGAGGAGACCAAGAATGTTCAGAGCGAAGCGTCTGCACCTGCTCTCCTTAGGCGCAGCCACCGTCCTGGTGCTCGCCGCGTGCGGCTCCGGCGGGCCGGAGACGACCGCTGCACGGGAAGGCGGCAAGCTCGTCGTCTACGGCGCCCTGCACGAGAGCGAGACCGCCCGGCTACTCAAGGCCTTCGAGGAGCACAGCGGTATCAAGACCGAGTTCGTCCGGCTGAGCGCCGGCGAGATCGTCGCCCGGGTGCAGGCCGAGAAGGCCAAACCCACCGGCGACGTCATTCTCGGCGGCCCGAGCGAGAACCACCAGGCACTCGCCCTGTCCGGGCTGCTCCAGCCGTACCAATCCTCCTCTGCCAAGGACTATGACAAGCGCTTCTACGACCCGGCCCACCACTGGCACGGTTTCTACGTGGGAGCGCTCGGCCTGGCGGTCAACACCGAACGCTGGAAGGAGGAGATGGGCGGGCGCCCGGTGCCCAAGACCTGGGACGAACTGCTCGACCCGGCGCTGAAGGACAAGCTGGTCATCGCCCGTCCCGCCTCCTCCGGCACCGCCTACAACTTCGTCGCCACCCAGATCTTCCGCCTCGGCGAGGAACGGGCGTGGGAGTTCATCAAGAAGTTCGACACCACCGTCGCCCACTACACCGACAGCGGCGCGGCGCCCGCCCGGATGGCAGGGGCGGGCGAGTATCCCCTCGCGGTCGCGTTCGGCCATGACATCCTCAAGCCCATCGAGGCGGGATACCCGCTGGAGCTGGTCTATCCGCAGGCCACGGGCTTCGAGGTGGGAGCGGTCTCGATCGTCAAGGGCGGCCCGAACGCCGAACCGGCCAAGAGGTTCGTCGACTGGATGCTCGGTCGCGAGGCCAATCAGCTCCACACAGACCTGAGCAAGCGCACGGCCATCCGCAAGGACGTGGCCGTGCCCGCCGGGGCGGTATCACTCGACCAGCTCAACCTGGTCGACTTCGACGTGCAGTGGGCCGCGCAGAACCGCGACAAGGTGCTGCGCACGTGGACCGAGCAAGTCGGCGGGTGACGGGGTGAGCCTGCTTTCGGACCAGATACGGCCGGCCCCGTCCGGTCGCGCCGGCCGATGGGTTCAGCGGCTGCGCCGCGAGCCCGTCACACTGGTGATGACCCTGGTCATCGCGGGCACACTGGTGGTCTTCGTCCTGTGGCCGGCGGTCAACGTCTTCCTGCGGCCAGAATCGGAGCACTGGGCCCGATTCCTGGGCAGTGCCCGCCTGTGGCAGGTCGCCGCGAACACCGGCCTGATGACTCTGCTGTCCACCGTCTCGGCGACCGTGCTGGGCTTCCTGTTCGCCTACGCGCTCAGCCGTCCGGACATCCCGGGCAAGGCGTTCTTCCGGGTGATGTCGGTGCTGCCGCTGGTCTCCCCGCCCTTCGTCATCGGCCTGTCGCTGATCCTGTTGTTCGGCCGGCGCGGGCTGGTGACGCACGAGCTCCTGGGGCTGAACCTCGACGTCTACGGCCTGCCGGGACTGTGGGCGGTGCAGACCATCGCGTACTACCCGGTGGCCGTGCTCGCGCTGAGCGGCGTGCTGCGGCGGCAGAGCCCCGCACTGGAGTGGGCGGGTCGCGATCTGGGCCGCAACTGGTGGGGCATCTTCCGCACCGTCACGCTGCCGCTGGCCGTCCCCGGCCTGGCCAGCGCCGGGCTGCTGGTCGGCATGTACGTCCTGGCCGACTTCGGGAACCCGATGCTGGTCGCCGGTTCCTACCGGGTCCTCGCGGTCGAGGCCTACCAGCAGGTGGTCGGCGTGTTCGACCCGGGCATGGCCGCTGTGCTCTGCGTCGCCCTGCTGGTGCCGACCGGATTGTTCTTCTGGTTCCAGCGCGTCTGGCTGGAGCGCCGATCGTACGTCACCGTGACGGGCAAGGAGAGCACGCTCGATCCGGTACCGACGCCCGCACCGGTGCGCTGGACGCTGTTCGGCGTGCTCAGTGCGGTGTCGGCCTTCATGCTGCTGACCTACGCCTCGGTCTTCGCCGGCGCGCTGACCAAGACCTGGGGCGTGAACTGGAGTGTGACGCTGGAGCATTTCGAGTACACGGTGCTGCGGGCGGGGGACCTGGCCAACAGCACGCTCTACGCGGTGATCGCGGGCTTCTGCTGCGCGGTGCTCGCCGTACTCGCCGCGTTCTTCATCCAACGCCGGCCCCTGATCGGGCGAAGCGCGATGGACATGCTCGCCGTCCTGCCCGGCGCGCTCCCGGGAACCATGATCGGCATCGCCTGGCTGATCACCTTCCACACCGGGCCCATCGCGATCACCGGGACCGCGCTGATCGTCGTGCTGATGATGATCGTACGGTCGCTGCCCGTCGGCTACCGCAGCGGCGTATCGGCTCTGCAACAGATCGGCCCGTCCCTGGACGAGAGCGCGCAGGATCTCGGAGCGGGCTCACTGCGGACGTTCGGCACCGTGATGTTGCCGCTGATGCGGACGGCGTTCACCGCCGCCTTCATCTACGCGTTCGTCAAGTCCATCAACACCCTCAGCGCGGTCATCTTCCTCGTCTCGCCAGGGACGCAACTCGCCTCCGTCTCGATCATGGGACTGGCCGAGCACGGCTACTGGGGCGAGGCCACCGCGCTGGCCGCCGGGCTGATGCTGGTGACGTTCGCGGCGCTGGCGCTCTTCCGCCTCCTCACCGGGGGCCGGGTCAAGCTGTTCGAGTTGTGAGGAGCCTCCTCGTGGGACCTGACGCATACGTGGCGCTGCATGGGCTGATCAAGAGGTATGGCGACGACCACGCCGTCCGTGACCTGCATCTGGAGATGGCCGAAGGCGAGTTCGTCTGCCTGCTCGGACCGAGCGGCTGCGGTAAGACGACGACACTGCGCATGATCGCGGGCTTCGTCGAGCCCGATGGCGGGTCGGTGGCCATCGACGGCCGCGAGTTGTCCGGCGTGCCCCCGCACCGGCGGCCCACCTCGATCGTGTTCCAGGACTACGCCCTGTTCCCGCACATGACCGTGCGCAGGAACATCGGGTACGGCTTGCGCGCGCAGCGGGTGCCCGCCGAGCAGGCCCGGCGCCGGATCGAGGCGATGCTGGAGCTGCTGGCCCTGGAGCAGCTCGGAGATCGGTATCCCAACCAGCTCTCCGGCGGACAGCAGCAGCGGGTCGCGCTGGCGCGCAGCCTCGTCACCGAGCCCAAGGTGCTGCTGATGGACGAGCCGCTGTCCAACCTCGACGCCAAGATGCGCATCCGGCTCCGCACCGAACTGCGGCAGCTCCACAAGCGTCTCGGGCTCACCACCGTCTACGTCACGCACGACCAGGAGGAGGCGCTCTCCATGGCCGACCGGGTGGCGGTGATGGACCGCGGGGAACTGCAGCAGTACGCGACGCCGGACAAGCTCTACCACCAGCCGGTGAATCGGTTCGTCGCCGACTTCATCGGGCTCAACAACCTCCTGCCGGCCCGCTGCGAGAGCATCGGGGGCGATGATCTGCTACTCGTGCTGGACGACGGCCAGCTCGTGACGGCGGACGCCCGGGAACAGACCCACCTGCCCAAACCGGGTGACCGGGTCCTGCTGTCGATGCGGCCGGAGAACCTCAAACGCCTGCCTCCGGCCGGTCCCGGCCAGCGGGGCGATCCGGCTGAGCGCCGAAACCGCATCAGCGGGAAGGTCATCGGGCAGCAGTTTCTCGGCGCGCTGTCCCGCACCCTCGTGCGCGTGGCCGACCGGGACGTCTTCGTCGACGAGTACGAGACCTCCGGGCGAGGCTTGGCGAACGAGATCACCCTGTCGGTCCAGCCTTCCAGGATCCGGGTGTTCCCAGGGTCCTGAGCAGCTACGGCTGCGCCGCCCACGCCATAGCGGATAAGCACGTAGCCTCGTAGGCGGTGATCGTGCTTCCTGCCCACCGATGGCCAGCTGTGACGCTGGCCGAGAGATGGGGGCAGAAGGAGCTTCCCATCCCGTCCCGGCGCTGATCGATTGGCTTGCTCGAGCTGGTAACGAGCCTCTGACGATGATCTAGCCGCTGGCGGGGCTGGGGTGGCGGGCGGCTTCCTCATCTGGTGGGCGTGGAAGGACGCGGTGCTGAAGGCGGCCGGGGACGGCCTGGGCGTGGAGCTCACCGCGGTGGAGGTGAGCGGGCCGTCCGAGGAGCCGCGGGTACTCCGCTTGCCGCCCGGGGTGGGCGATCCGGCCTCTTACAGCATGCGCGCTCGACGTCGGCCCGGCCGCTCGCGCTGCCCTCGCCGTCCGGGGTTCACTGAGGTACGGTGACCGTCCGCGACGGGTCGGCCCTGCTCATCCCCCGCTGAGCGGAGGTTCGTCCAGAGCGCGCAGGTGGTGGGCGGCCCGGGTCAGGTCGTGGGCGGCCACCGCGCAGGCGGTGAGGTGGGCGTCGATGCTGACGCTCAGCCAGGGCGGGGCGGCCTCGCCCAGGTCGGCGAGGATGCGGCGCAGGCGTGCGGTACAGGCGGCCAGCGCGCGGGCCTGCTCCTCCAGGCGGTCTGCCGAACTCATGGCGAGGCCTCCTCAGGTGATCGGCACGGGCGCCCCGGCGCTGCGGAGCGTCTGGTGCGCGGGGGTGGACAGGCACAGCAGCGGGCGGGCGCCGTGGAGGCCGAGGTCGGTCAGCAGCCTGGCGAGAGGGTGCCCGGTGGCGGCGACGGCTAGACGCACCCTCGGTGCGGGATGCAGGCGGGTACGGCCTCGGACCTGGATCGTCGAACGCAGCACCGTGCCGTGGCGGTAGCCGTACAGCACGTGATCATGAGCGGGGACGGGCAGGCCGGGGCCGAGTGGGCCGCGCAGGACGACCGGGCCGGTCTCGGTCCGCAGTGGGAAGGCGTGCGGCTCGTACCCCCAGAGGTCGGGGGCGGCGGCGGCGAGCTCGGGCGAGCTGGTGAGGCCGCCGAGGAGGCAGGTGCCGGAGCGGCGGCGGCCGGGCGGCCGCAGCAGGTCGAACCAGACGCCCCAGCGGCGAGGCCGCCACGGGTCGTGGACGAGCAGCCCGGCGGTCAGCTCCCGGTACGGCCCGGCGCTGCTGTCGTGGTGGTCGCTGAAGCAGAGGCTGACCACCGCGCGGGCCCCGGCCGAGGCGGGAGAGCCGAGCCGGACGCCGGAACCGAGGCCCCGCCAACTGAGCCGGACCGCGGGACCGAGACCCCGCCAGCCGAGCCGGACGGCCGGACCGAGGCCCCGCGTGGCCAGGAGTTCGGCGGCGACCGCGGGGTCGGCGGCGAAGTAGGCGGTCACGGAGCTGCCCCGGGAGCAGGTGATCGGCAGGTCCAGGCCGTGCCGCCGGTAGGTCGGGACGGTGAGGAACGGGTGGCCGGGCGGCGCCGGCGGGTCGTCGTAGAGCCGGTACAGCCGGGATTCGGTGACCGGCCCGCGGTAGAGGGTGAGCGCGGCGTCGATGCGGGCCCGTGCCTCGGGCAGGTCGTCGGTCAGGTTGGCCAGGTAGCGGCCGATGCTGTGGCAGATCGGGAACAGGTGGCTGGGGTCGCGGTAGTCGACCACGTACCAGTCGGGGTGCAGCTCGAAGCAGGTGCCGCTGCCCTGGCCGTCCAGCGTGGGGATGATGTCGTGCTGGTTGGTGACGCTGGCGATCCAGGTGCGCGGGTCGGCGGGCCGTTTGAAGTCGATCGGCGAGCCGACCGCGACGGCGTGCGTGACGCGGTAGCGGGCGCAGAACGCGGGGTCCTGGACCAGGTTCATGATCGCCGAGCCGCCGGTGCTGTGCCCGATCAGCGCCAGCTCGGCCCCCTCCGGCAGCCCGAGGTCGTGCACGGCCTTGGCGACAGCCCTGCTGTAGGGGCTGGAGGCGAGCACCGAGCTGCTGAAGGCGCCGAGCAGGTCCTGCGGCGAGTCGTTGTCCACCCGGCCGAGCCGCATGCCCGGGGCCTGCACGACGTGCCGGGTCACGCCGTCCGGGCCGGTGACGGCCTGGATCAGGACCCGGCCGGTGGTGCCGATGGTGGCGATGTTGGTGAGGAACGCGAGCAGCGAGCCGTGCTCGTTGAACCTCTCCCCCGCCCTCGGCGCCGTACGGCGAGCCGCCCCTCGCCCGCGGTCGAGGGCGGCGACGAGGCGGTTGCTGATGCCGGTGATCGGGTCGGCGGTGGCGTACCCCTGGCCGGTGGCGATCAGCCAGGCGGCCCGGTCGTTGAGCGGGTTCTCGTCGAGGAGCGCCTTGAGCGCGAGGACCTCGCCGAAGACCGGCGCCAGGTCGCTGAGCGCCCGCACCGCGCCCCGGTCCTTCACCAGCGCGCGCATCGCCCGGAGCGAGGCGAGGTCTCGGTCGGCGGCCACGGCGTCGATCAGCCGGCGTAGCAGGGGGTCGTCGGCCAGTTCGGGGTGGAGCCGGGCGACCGC
Organism: Nonomuraea sp. NPDC050328; assembly: GCF_044459405.1. Lineage (NCBI taxonomy): Bacteria > Bacillati > Actinomycetota > Actinomycetes > Streptosporangiales > Streptosporangiaceae > Nonomuraea > Nonomuraea sp. NPDC050328. Next base: position 42,595 of record NZ_JBITIW010000012.1, read on the forward strand.
GGTGATCCGGAGCCGGAGCGAGGTGGCCAGGACCAGGACGGCCAGGCTCTCCCCGCCCAGCAGCCCGCCCAGCCGGGCGGTGACGGCGCCCAGCCCGCCGCCGGTGATCGCGAACCCCAGGCCCCTGCGGCTGGTCAGCGCCCGAAGCAGGGCCCGCTGCGCCCGCCAGCTCCGCACCGGCGCGCGTGCCGTACCGCGGGTGGTGCTCGCGAGCGCGCGGGTGGCTTCGGCCGCGGCCTCGTGGATCGCCACCCCCACCTCGGCCAGCTCCCGCGCCGCTCCCCGCAACAATCGCGCCTCCCCCTCGCCCGTCTCCAGGTCGGACCCGTCCGACGGGGTCATCGCAGGCCTCGGCGGCTCATGCTGACGAAGCGGGGCCGCGGGTCCTCGGGCGTGTTGCGGTGCACCAGGTCCGACAGGCTCCGGGTGCTCGCGATGACCTCCATCCCGGCCGGCGAGAAGGTCTCGGCGGTGAACACCCGCGGCGCGATCAACGGATTGGTCAGCGCCTGCGAGAACGCGTCAATCGCGATGATCTTGGTCAGCAGCGGCGGCAGGATGGCCTCCGGCGAGCCGGGCTCCTCCGCGAACAACCCCACGTAGAGATCGAGGTCGTCCACGCTCCGATAGAGCTCCCGCAACGCCCCGCGCACCCGCGCATCCCCCGTGACCCCCTCGAACCCGCGCACCCGGCGCAACCGGCAGTGCGCCCGGTAGTCGTTGTAGGACGCCAGCCGCAACGCCCGCGAGTCGGCGATGCTGGCGACGTCCACCGGCACCAGCGACGGGTCGGTGTTGAACAGCCCGATCCGCCCCGCCCGCTGCCGGGAGGCCTCCTCGAAGGCCTGGCCCAGCCCGGCGGCCGGCAGCAGGTGCCCGGCGACCAGGGTGTCGCCCAGCGGCAGCTCCCGCCCGCCGACCACGAGCGTGCCGGGGATCAGGCTGTGCCAGCGGTAGACCAGGTTGAACTCCACCGACGCCCAGTTCTCCCGCTGCCAGGGCGCGTGCGCCAGCCGCCGGGTGAGCGCCGGGTCGAGGGTGAAGCGGAAGTGGTAGGGCGTGATGTGGTTGATGTACTCCTCGGCCACCAGCTTGATGACCAGCACGATGAGGATGTTGCGCGCGGTCTGGAAGAGCCGCTCGTCGTCCCAGTGCGGGTACCGCTCGGCCAGCAGCCGCGCGACCCGGTTGTGCTCGCGCAGGAACAGCACGGTGAGCATGGTGAAGCCGACCTGGATGTTGCCCCGGTCGCTGCCGAGCGCGAACAGCCCGGCCCGCCGCTCCTCGTCGAGCTCCTCGAACCGCAGCACCCGCAGCGCGGCGAACTCCGGCTTGATCCGGCCGTTCTCGCACAGGAAGGGCGGGAACTCGCCGCCGTCGAGGACCTGGCTCTTGAGCAGGCCGCCGTCGAAGGTGCGCAGGGCCGCGGTGACGGTGTCGTCGAGGCCGTACAGGGTGTTCAGGTCGATGTGGTGGTTGGAGGTGGTGCGGCGCGGGTCCCTCGGCAGGTTGACGTCGCCGCGCAGGAAGCCGTCGGTGAACCACTGCGCGAAGTAGGCGAACAGCACCGTCGAGCGCGGGCACAGGATCGGCTCGCCGTCCCGGACGAACAACGTGCCGGCCTGCTCGGGGGTCGGGCGGCCGGCGCTTTCCGGGGCGGGCGGCAGGTGGCGGCCGCTGTAGGTGCGGTCGGTCAGCGACGTCCAGGAGGTGTAGGCGGCCATCGTGCTCAGCGGCTCCGGCCTGGCCGGCATCTCGCGGACGGCGTGGTCGATCAGCGTGGCGTTGAGGCGGCGCTGGACCGGCTCGATGCGCTGGGCGAGATCCCACAGCGGGCGGCCGTGCGTCAGCGCCAGGAACCTCAGCCGGTTGACCGCCCCGTCGGTCGCGATGCTCCTGGCCTTCATCGGCGGACCTCCCTGCGGTCGAAGCGGCTCCTGATCCTCATCGGCGGGCCTCCTGGCGGTCGTAGGTCAGCGTGAAGCGGTCGGGGAAGACCGCGCCGACCCGGATCACGTCCCCCTCGGGAGCGGGCAGGCGGCTCAGCCCCGGCCGCAGCACCATCCGCCGCACCACCTCGCAGATGACCGCCCCCGCCGGGTGCACGCCCAGGCAGGAGTGGTGGCCGAGGCCGAAGAACAACCGCAGGTGCTCGGGCCGATCGAGGCGGAACTCCTCAGGATCCGGTACGGCATGCGCATCGAACATCGCCGACGCGGGCGCGGCCAGCACGAAGGTGCCCGCCTTGATCACCGTCTCCCGCGAGGTGCCCGCGGCCAGCAGATGGTCGCGCTCGCACAGCCGCGGCAGCAGCTTGAAGAAGGGGCTGAACCGCAGCGCCTCCCACACGTAGGGGTCGAACCGCTCCGGCTCGCCCGCCACCTCGCCCGCCGCGGCGAGCGCCTCGGGGTGCTCGAAGAGCTGCTCCAGCGCCTCGGCCATCGCCCCGGGTCCGCTCTCCACCCAGCCGAGCGGCAGCCCCGCCATGTTGATCATCAGCCGCTGCTCGTCCAGCCCGAGCTCGGCGGGCAGGCTGGTCCGCAACAGCCGGGACAGGATGTCCCGTTCACCGTCGGCCAGGGCGTTCCGCCGCTCGGCGAGCAGTCCCGCCAGGTAGGCCATCAGCTCCGCGCCCGCCCGTTCCGAGGCCGCCCGCACCGCCGGGTCGCCGTGGTAGTTGGCGAACCCGTCGAGGATGATCGCCCTGGTCCAGCCGCCGAGCGTCTCGGGGGTCGGCCCCGGCAGGCCGAAGTAGTCGGCGCAGATCCGGAGCGCGACGTGCCGGAACACCTCCTGCACCGCCTCGACCCGGACCCGCGGCTCGGCGCCGCTCCTGGCCTCGGCCGCGTCCAGAGCCTCCTCGGCCAGCCGCCCGGCGAGCTCCCGTACCGCCGTCGCGTCCTCCGGGACGAGCAGCGCCCGCATCAGCCCCTTCTCCCGCCAGTTCATCGGCGTGGCGTCCCTGGCCAGCATGAACGCCCCGCCGAGCGCCGCGTCGAGCCGGGGCGCGAAGGCCCGGACGCTGAACACCCGCTCCAGCGACAGCACCTCGGCCACGTCGGCGTAGCGCGTCACCACGGTGAAGGCCGGCGTGGCGAAGATCGGCCGCTCCGTGCGCAGTTCGGCGAAGAAGGCCCGCCAGTCGGTGCGCATCCAGCCCTGGACCATGGCCAGCGCGCGCAGCGGGTCGTCGCGTACGGCTTCGCCGTACCGTTCGAGGAAGGTCTTGCCAGCAGTCATCGGCCGTCATGCCCCTCTGATCTGGATCAATGACATTCTGTAGCCGACCCGGCGACTGCCGTATGTAGTGTTATGACTCCGAAGAGTTAGGCAACGATCACCACCGGGTGACTTACGCCGGGTCAGGGCCGCTCGTTGAATCGGGGATCGTGGATGGCGACGCCGAGACCCTGCCGGTCCCTCGAGGACGCCGAACCTCCTATCTGCTCGTCCTGGTGGTCCTGCCGGCGGCGGGCCTGGCGACGGCGGTGCCCGCGGCGTGGGGGTGGGGGGTCGGGCCGCGCGACCTGGCGATCGCGGCCGTGCTCTACCTGGTGAACATCTTCGGCATCGCGGTCGGCTACCACCGGCTGTTCACCCATCGGGCCTTCAAGGCGCGCCGGCCGCTGCGCATCGCGCTGATGCTGGCCGGCGGGCTGGCGGTCGAGGGGCCGGTGTCGCTCTGGGCGGCCGAGCACCGGCGGCACCACAAGTACGCCGACAAGCCGGGCGATCCGCACTCCCCCTGGGCGTACGGCGACAGCGGCCTGGCGCTGCTGCGCGGCATGGCGCACGCGCACGTCGGCTGGTTCTACACCGCCCGGCGGCGCTCCAACCGGCGGCACTGGGTGCCCGACCTGCTGGACGACCCGGACGTGCGCCGGTTCGACGCCGCCTACCCGCTGGTCGTCGTCGCGTCCTTCCTGCTGCCGGCCGTGGTGGGCGGGGTGTGGTCGCTGTCGTGGACGGGGGCGCTGACCGCCCTGTTCTGGGGCGGATTCGTGCGGTACGCGATCGTGCACCACGTCACCTGGTCGGTGAACTCGGTGGCGCACACCTTCGGCGACCGCCCCTTCCGCACCCGCGACCGCTCCAGCAACGTGCGCTGGGTCGCCCTGCTCACCCTCGGCGAGGGCTGGCACAACTGGCACCACGCCGAGCCGACCTCCGCCCGGCACGGCGTCCTGCGCGGGCAGGCCGACCCGAGCGCGTGGCTGATCCGCTGCTTCGAGCGCGCCGGCTGGGCCTACGACGTGCGCTGGCCCGACCCGTCCCGCCTGACCGGCCACCGCCGGCCCGGCTGAGGCCGGCGGCGTGCCGGTTCCTACAGTGGTGAGATGGAAGAAGTCCTGGTCACGGGCGCGACCGGACGGGTCGGGCGGCAGGTGGCGCAGACCTTGGTCCAGGCCGGTCTGCCGGTACGGCGAGCCACGACCAGCCCCAGGCAGAGCGGCGACGTCCGGTTCTCCTTCACCGATCCCGCCACCTTCCATGACGCCTTCCGAGGCGTGGACCGCATGTTCCTGATGCGCCCGCCCCAGATCGGCGACGTCCGCCGGCACGGCCTGCCGGTGCCGATGACGCTGATCACGCTGGCCCTGTACTTGGCCTGCCGGTTCGGCCTCGCCGCCGGGGTCACCGACGACGTGCGCCGGCTCCTGGGCCGCGAGCCGATCACCTTGCGCCAGTTCGCCGAGGACGAGCACGGGGTCTGGCTCTAAGGCGCGTTCACGACGGGCGGTGAGGTCAGAGGAAGGTGGCGGCGCGGAGGGCGAGGGCGACGACGGCGGCGTCGGCCGGGGCGCGGACGTCGCGGCCGGTTACCTCCTTGAAGCGGCCGAACCGGTGCTGGACGGTGTTGCGGTGGCAGTACAGCGCCGCCGCGGTGCCCGCGATGGAGCCGTCGCCGGCCAGGTGGGTGCGGACCGTTTCCAGCAGCCGCTCGCGTTCGCTCTGGCCGAGGGCGGCCAGGGGGCCGAGCACGCGGGTGGCGAGTTCGCCGGCCAGGTCGGGGCTCTGGCGGGCGAAGACGTCGAGCCAGGCGTCCTCCAGTCGTAGCGGCCCTCCCTCAGGCGTGGCGAGCCGGGCGGTGGCGGCGGCCAGCCGTACCGCGTGGGGCACCGCGGCCAGCCCCGCGACCGGGGGCGCGACCCCGCACGGCACGCCCGCCACCGCACGCAGGACCAGGTCGGGAGCCGCGCCCCGCGCGGGCACCTGCACGACGAGCAGTTCCCCGGACGGCGAGTCGTGCAGGTGCAGCCGCAACCCCAGCCCGGAGGCCGCGCCTCGCAACGACACGACACCGGGGTCGGGCACGGGGGTGGTCGTCCGGTCGGCGGCGAGGACGACGAAGGTGGCCTCCGGGTCGAAGCCCAGGATGCGCCCCGCGTCGCGGACCACGTCGGGGTTGCGCCCGTCGTTGTCCAGGAGCCGGGCGAACCAGGTGCGGCGCTCGTCCTCCCGCTGCCGCCCCATCTCCAAAACGGCCCGCTGGTAGCCGGTCATCAGCCCGGTGTTGTGCCGCTCCACCGCCTCCCACACCAGGTAGGCGGCCTCCAGCAGCTCGGTCAGGTCGGCCGGGTCGGCCTGGGCGACCAGCCCCTGCCACAACACCTTGGCGTCCAGCCGGGCCGCGGCCAGCAGCGAGTCGAGGGGCATGCCCTGTCCGGCCCGCCGCTCCCCCATGCGCTCGGAGTGCGCGGTCAGCTCGGTCGAGGGCCGCCCGTCGGCCAGCTCGCGCAGGATGAGGCCGAGCACGATCCGGGCGCCCCCGCGCACCTCCTCCACGGGCACGAGCCCCTGGGCGTACGGCTCGATCGCGAGGACCTGGGCGAGCCACGGCTCGATGAGTTCCTCGTAGCGCAGCAGCGTCCGAGCGGCCAGCCGGGAAACCACGCCGTTAGTCATATGCACAATTTAACCTGCCGTTTACGCACTGTATCGCCGTTGGCTACCCGTCTACCTGCCCTTACGGTGAGTGCAAAGGAGGTTGGTCGTGCATCTGACGCCTCGTGAGCAGGAACGGCTCACCATCTTCACCCTGGCGGAGCTCGCCAGGCGGCGGCGCGCCCGTGGCCGCAGGCTGAACGCGCCCGAGTCGATCGCCCTGATCTGCGACGAGATCCTGGAACTGGCCTGGGACGGCGCGTCGCTGGCGGAGGTGGTCGCCGGGGCTCAGGCGGTGCTCGGACCGGACGACGTCATGGAAGGCGTGCCCGCCCTGGTCACCCACGTCCAGGTGGAGGCGCTGTTCCCGAACGGCACCGCGCTGGTCGCGGTGGACGCGCCCATCGCCCCGGCCCCGCCCGGCGGCCCCGGCGCGGTGCGCACGGCCGACGAGCCGATCGAGATCAACCCGGGTCACGAGCGCGAGCGGCTGGTGGTGACCAACGGCGGCCCGCTCACCGTCTTCGTGTCCTCGCACTTCCCGCTGAGCGAGGTCAACGAGGCCCTGACCTTCGACCGCGACCCCACGGGCCTGCGGCTGGACATCCCGGCGGGCACCGCCACCGCGTTCCGGCCCGGCCAGACCATCGAGGTGCAGGTGATCCGCGCATGAACAGGGATACCTACAACGCCATCTACGGCCCCACCACCGGTGACCGGGTACGGCTCGGCGACACCGGCCTGTGGGCCGTGGTCGAGACCGACGACGTCACCCACGGCGACGAGCTGCTCGGCGGCTGCGGCAAGACGTTGCGCGACGGGCTGCTGGCCCGCCCGCGCGGCGAGCGCGAGTCGGCGCTGGACCTCGTCGTCGCAGGCGTGGTGCTGATCGACCCGGTGCTCGGCGTGCGCAAGACGCACATCGGCGTCAAGGACGGCCGCGTGGTGCCGGTGCGCGACGCGATCATCGACTCGCACACCGCGATCGTCCCCGGCGAAGGGCTGATCGCCACGCCGGGCATCGTCGACTCGCACGTGCACCTGTCCTCGCCCGAGATCGCCCCGGCGGCGCTGTCCTCCGGCGTCACCACCGTCGTCGGCATGGGCCTGGGCGGGGTGTGGGACGTGGGCGTCAACCCGGCGCGCAACCTGCACACGCTGATGTCCGCCTGGCGCGGCACGCCGCTCAACGTCGCCTTCCTGGCCCGCGGCTCCTCCAGCTCGCGGCGCCTGCTGGAGGAGGCGGTGCTGGCGGGCGCGGGCGGCTTCAAGATCCACGAGGACTTCGGCGCGACGCCGCGGATCATCGACACCTGCCTCGGCGTGGCCGAGGACGCCGACCTGCCGGTGGCGCTGCACTCGGACTCGATGAACGAGTCGGGCTACCTGGCCGACACCGTGGCCGCGACGCGCGGCCGTACCGTGCACGCCTACCACGTCGAGGGCGGCGGCGGCCATCCCGACCTGCTGGAGATCCTCAGCCAGCCGCACGTGCTGCCCTCCTCGACCACGCCGACCATCCCGTACACCACGAACACGGCCGGCGAGCTGTTCCCGATGACGATGACCGTGCACCGGCAGAACCACCACATCGGCAGCGACGTGGAGGTGACCCGCAGCCGGGTGCGCGCCCACGGCATCGCGGCCGAGAACGTGCTGCACGACCTCGGGGCGATCAGCATCGTCAACTCCGACTCCATGGGCATGGGCCGCATCGCCGAGACGGTCCGTCGCACCTGGCAGCTCGCCCACCTGCACGAGCTGCTCGACCCGCGGCCCGGCAACGAGCGCATCCTGCGCTACCTGGCCAAGCTCACCGTCAACCCGGCCGTCGCGCACGGGCTGGCCCACGAGGTCGGCTCGCTGCGGCCCGGCCGCCTGGCCGACATCGTGCTGTGGCACCCGGCCTGGTTCGGGACCAAGCCGGAGCTGGTGATCAAGTCCGGGTTCGTCGCGCACGGCGTGTCCGGCAGCGGCTCGGGCTCGACCCGGCTCACTCAGCCCCGCGTCTACCGCTCCTACTTCGGCGGGCTCGGCGACGCGCCCGCCCTGCTGTCCCGGATCTTCGTCGCCCACGAGGCGCTCGACTCGGCCGACGCCCGCGACACGCTACCGCGCGGCCTGCGCTACGCGGCCATCCGCCACTCCCGCGGCCTCACCCGGGCCGACATGCACCGCAACACCGCGACCCCGACAGTGGTGGTCCCGCGCGAACCCGCGCCCGTCCTCGTCGACGGCGTCGAGGTGAGCATGGAACCCGCCACCCGGGTGCCGCTGGCCCAACTCCACCACTTCGCCTAGGACCCCCCTCATGAGCAATCCCCGTGGCGCCGGAATCGCGTCCTTCGTCGGCACCTCCATCGAGTGGTACGACTTCTACATCTACGGCACCGCCTCCGCCCTGGTCTTCGGCCGGCTGTTCTTCCCCGAGGCCAGCCCGGCGGCCGGGGTGATGGCCTCCTTCGCCACCTTCTGGGTCGGCTTCCTGGCCCGCCCGCTCGGCGGGGTGATCTTCGGTCACCTCGGCGACCGGATCGGCCGCAAGGGCACGCTGGTGGCCACGCTGCTGCTGATGGGCGTCGCCACGACGCTGGTCGGCGTGCTGCCCACCTACGCCAGCGTCGGCGTCCTGGCCCCGATCCTGCTGGCCACGCTCCGCTTCGTGCAGGGCATCGCGGTCGGCGGCGAGTGGGGCGGCGCGGTGCTGATCGCGGCCGAGCACGCCGGGCCCAAGCGCGTCTTCTACGCCGCCTTCGCCCAGCAGGGCTCCCCGGCCGGTTCCATCCTGGCCACCGGCGTCTTCGCGGTCGTCAGCCTGCTGCCAGAGGAGTCCTTCCTGTCGTACGGCTGGCGCATCCCGTTCCTGCTGTCGGCCGTGCTGGTGGTCATCGGCCTGGTCATCCGGCTGAGGGTGGAGGAGTCGCCGGAGTTCGTGCGGATGCGCGAGCAGCGCGAGGTGGTCAAGCTCCCGATCGCGGAGGTCTTCCGTACGGCGTGGCCACTGGTCCTGCTCGGCATCGGCGCCAGCGGCGTCGGCATCGCCTCGGCGTACTTCACCAACACCTTCATCCTGTCGTGGGCGACCACCGACCTGGGCATCGCCAAGAGCACCATGCTCAACGTGCTCCTGGTCGTCTCGATCACCCAGTTCGTCACCCAGCCGATCGGCGCGGTGCTCGGCCAGCGGATGGGCGCGGCTCGCTACATGCTCATCGCCTTCGGCGCGCTGATCGTCTGCACGCCGATCACCTTCCTGATGGTCGGCACCGGCTCGCCGGTCCTGGCGGCGGTCGGGCTCGGCCTGAGCGTCGTCTTCAGCGGCTCCTCCTACGCCGCGCTGGCCGGCTTCCTGGCCGAGGCCTTCCCCGCCCGGGTGCGCTACACCGGCATCTCCCTGGCCTACCAGCTCTGCGGCGCGCTGATCGGCGGCACCACGCCCATGATCGCGCAGGCGCTGCTCGGGGCCACCGGCACCATCTGGGCCGTGGTCGTCCAGTACCTGGTCGTCATCCTGCTCACCATGGCCTGCGTGATCGGGCTGCGGCGCAGGTCGGCGGCACGAGTCGCGGTGGAGGTCTGATGCTGCTGGACACCCTGTTCGTCAACGGCCGCTTCACCACCCTCGATCCGCGCCGGCCCTTCGCCACCCGGCTGGGCGTGTTCGGCGGGCGAATCGCCGGGCTGGACGAGGAGGTCGACGGGGTGCGCGCCGAGGTCGTCGTGGACCTGCGCGGGGCGCCTGCCGTACCCGGCTTCAACGACGCCCACCACCACCTCAGCCTGCGCGGGCAGCGGCTGCGCGAGCTCGACCTGCGGCTGTCCGACCTAGAGGAGCTCTACGCCCGGGTGGCCGAGCGGGCGGCGGAGCTGCCCGCCAGCGCGTGGGTGCGCGGCTCGGGCTACGACCAGAACAAGCTCGGCGCCCACCCCTCCCGCGAGGCGCTGGACCGGGCCGCCGGCGGGCGGCCGGTCTGGTTGCAGCACACCTCGGGCCACATGGGCGTGGCCAGCACGGCGGCCTTCGCGCTCATGGGCTTCCCGGACCTGACCGCGGTGCCCGACGTGCCCGGTGGTTCGGTCGGCCGGGACGCGGCCGGGCTGCCCGACGGCCTGCTCACCGAGCAGGCGCAGGAGCTGGCCCACCGGGTGCTGCGGCCGGTCGCGCAGGAGGAGTTCATCGAGGGCATCGCGCTGGCCTCCCAGGCGGCCGCGAGCGAGGGGCTGACCAGCTTCGCCGAGCCGGGCGTCGGCCACGGCCTGGTGGGCAACGGCCCCCTCGACGTGGCGGCCTTCCAGGAGGCGCTGCGCCGGGGGCTGCTGCGGCAGCGGGCCACGCTGATGCCCGGCTCGCCCAACCTGCACGCCGTCGGCGACGGGTTCGGGCTCGACCTGGGCATCGGCACCGGCCTGGGCGACGAACGGCTGCGCATCGGCGCGGTGAAGATCTTCTCCGACGGCTCGCTGATCGGCCGGACCGCCGCCATGTGCTGCGACTACGCCGGCGAGCCGGGCAACCGCGGCTTCCTCCAGGAGGACGCCGGGACGCTGCGCGAGCTCATCCTGCGCGCGCACGACGCCGGCTGGCAGATCGCCACGCACGCCATCGGCGACCACGCGGTCGACGTGGTCCTCGACGCCTACGCCGAGGCCCAGGCCCGCCGGCCCCGGCCGGAGGCGCGGCACCGCATCGAGCACTGCGCGGTCACCAGCGACGAGCAGGTCGCCCGGATCGCCGCGCTCGGGGTCATCCCGGTGCCGCAGGGGCGGTTCATCTCCGAGATCGGCGACGGCATGCTCGCCGCGCTCGGCCCCTCGCGCGCTCGCGGTTGCTACCGGCAGCGCTCGTTCCTGGACGCCGGGATCGTACTGCCGGGCAGCTCCGACTGCCCGGTCGTGGAGGGCGCGCCGCTGCTCGGGCTGCACGACCTGGTCAACCAGCGGACCGCCGCCGGCGAGCCGTTCAACCCGGACGAGGCGCTCACCGTCGAGCAGGCGCTGCGCGCCTACACGCTGGGGTCGGCGTACGCGAGCTTCGAGGAGGGCGTCAAGGGCAGCCTGGAGCGAGGCAAGCTGGCCGACTTCGCGGTGCTGTCCGACGACCTGTTCGCGGTGCATCCGGCGGGCATCCGCGACATCACCGTGACGGCCACGGTCGTCGGCGGCGCGTTCACCCACGACGCGGCCGGGTACACCGCCTGACCTCAGGCCACCGCGGCGATCGCCTCCGCCACCAGGTGCGGCTCCCGCAGGTGGACGTAGTGGTCGCCGGTCCCGGCCAGCACGTGCCTGCCCTGGGCGGAGCGCCCGGCCAGGTCGCGGTGCGTGCCGAGCGGATCCCCGCCGGCGGGACTGATCACCGTGACGGGCAGCCGCCTCCAGGCGCCGGGCCGTTCGGCGGCTCGGACCTGCTCGGTGCTCGTGGGGAACGCCAGCGCCTCGTCCCGGGCGGCGCTCATCGACCCGGAGCCGTAGACGACGGCGGCGTGCCGCCTGGCCAGGCCGGGTGAGCCTTCGGGCGTCATCGCCGCGCCGGCCAGCCGTACCAGCCCGACGCAGGCGGCGAACTGGTACACCGTCGTCTGCGCCACCATCAGCGGAACGGCCACCCGGCCGGGGCCGTCGGCGTGGTCCGAGGCGTCGGAGACGTCCACCAGCACCAGCCCGGCCACGCGCTCGGGGTGCCGGTGCGCGAACAGCCGGACGACGTGCCCGCCGTAGGAGTGCGCGGCGAACACGAACGGGCCGCGTTCGCCGCCGCGCTCCAGCAGCACCCGCAGCTCGTCCGCGGCTCGGGCGGCGTCCCTCGGGCCGGGCCCGGGCTCGCTCCAGGCGTAGCCGGCGCGGTCGTAGGCGCAGGCCCGCATCGACCGGCCGCCGATCCCGGCCGCGATACTGGCCTGCACGCCGGCCCAGTTCGCCGCCGACTCGCCCCAACCGGCCTCGAACACCACGGTCGGGCCGCCCGTGCCGACGCAGTGCAGGTGCAGCCGGTGCCCGCCCACGTCCACCAGCCGGCCGGGCGGCGCGTGCCCGGCGGCGTCGCCCGTCCTGGCGATCGTCTCGGCGGCGAACCCGCCCGCGGCCAGGAGGAGCAGCACGAGCGCGGCCCGTCCGGCGAGTCTCCGCACCCTCCGCGACCGCTTCGGAACCGCTCCCATGCGTCTGCCTCCCCTGGTCAGCCCTCGGAGATCAGGCTCTCAGCGGGCTCGGCCCGTCACCTCCTCATCACGGCCCCTCCGCGCGTAGCTCTCGGGGAGTACGGCGAGCCGCCGGGCTGGGAGCGTGCTCCCACGAACCCCGTCCCACCCTTGACGGCGTCCTTACCGGCCGCTTGATCGCCCTTGCGTAGGGTCGGCACCATGGACCCACAGGTCATCGAGGCCGCGACCCGGCTGTTCGCGGCGATGGGCTACGACGCGACCTCGCTGGAGCAGGTCGCCGATGCCAGCGGCCGGACGGCCGAGGACCTGCGCCGCGAGTTCGGCGGCAAGCAGGAGCTCTACCTCGCCGTCATGGAGCGCGGCTTCCAGGCCGAGCAGGCGGCGTTCGCCGCGTGCCTGGAGCAGGTGTCCTGCGACACCCAGGAAGGCTGCGTGCGCGGGATCCACCACCTGATCGACGGCTACCTCGACTTCGCCGCCGAGCATCCCGAGGTGCTGGCGTTGTGGCTGCACCGGTGGCTGTCGGACGCGACCGACCTCACCGAGCTGGAGCGCCGCTACGCCGAACCGCTCTACAGCGCCGCGCTCGGCATCCTCGGCCCGGCGCAGGAACGCGGGTTCATCCGCGCGGACGCCGATCTGGAGTACACCTGGCACACGCTGATGTGGATGGTGCACGGCTTCGGCCAGGGCGGGGTGCCGCGCGAGCACGGCAACCGCTCCGGCTTCGCCGACCCGCGCAGCGCCCAGCGCTTCCGGCTGCACCTGCACCGGACGATCCACCGCGGGCTGGGCCTGCCGGGCGACTACCCCTGACGTTTCGATAATTATTTCCGCCGACACTCCATCGGCGTCTGACATCAATAATTATCACCCAACCTCTTGCAACCCCCATGCACTGAGCATAATTTTCACACTAAGGGGGTGTCCCGCACTGCCCCGGGGGTCCATCGAGAAGGAGAAACATCTTGTTCCGCCACCCCATGAAGATCATCCTCGCCTTAGCCCTGCCCCTGGCGCTGTTCGGCGTCGCGCAGGCCAGCGCGGCGGCAGCGCCCGGGCTGCGCCTGCAGTACAAGAACAGCTCGACCGGGGCCACCACCGCACAGGCCGAGCCGTGGTTCAAGCTCGTCAACGACGGGTCGAGCCCGGTCCCGCTCAGCCAGGTCAAGATCCGCTACTACCTGACGGGCAGCGAGAGCTACCGCTTCGCCTGCTCCTGGGCGGTCGTCGGCTGCTCCACGGTGACCGGGACCTTCGTCCCGCTGACGGGCGGCCGGCAGTACCTGGAGGTGGGCTTCACCTCCGGCTCGCTGGCCCCCGGCGCGAACACCGGTGACCTGCAACTGCGCTTCTACCGCGCCGACTGGCAGACCTTCACGCAGAGCGACGACCACTCCTTCGGCGTCCAGACCGCCTACGCCGACTGGACCAAGGCCGCCGTCTTCCAGGGCGGCTCGCTGGTCTGGGGCGTCCCGCCGACCGGCGGCTCGCCGTCACCCAGCCCGACCGTCACGCCGACCGGCAACCCCGGCGGCGGCAAGCTGTTCGACGACTTCAGCTACACCGGTTCCGGCGACCCCCGCCTGGCCCAGCGCGGCTGGACGGTCCGCTCCAGCTCGGGCGGTCCCGGCGTGCCCGGCGCGACCTGGTCGCCCGCGGGCGTCACCTTCCCGAACGGCCTGCTCCAACTGGAGTCGTCGACCAACGGCACCGGTTCTGGCACGGTGCAGACGGAGCTGTCGACCAGCAACCGCAAGTTCTTCGAGGGCACCTACGCCGCCCGGGTGAACTTCAGCGACGCCCCGGTGAGCGGCCCCGACGGCGAGCACATCGTGCAGACCTTCTTCACGATCACCCCGCTGCAGCAGAACATGGACCCGAACTACGGCGAGCTGGACTTCGAGTACCTGCCCAACGGCGGCTGGGGCGAGCCCTCGGCCATCATGTACGCCACGAGCTGGGAGACCTACCAGGCCGACCCGTGGCAGGCCGTCAACACCCACACCGCCGAGCGGGTCAGCTTCGCGGGCTGGCACGACCTGGTGATCCAGGTGTCGGGCGGCACGATCCGCTACTACCTCGACGGCCGCCTGTTCGGTGAGCACGGCGGCATCTACTATCCCGAGACGCCCATGTGGATCATGTTCAACCAGTGGTTCATCGACCTGCAGGGCTCGACCACGCCGCGCGCCTACCGGCAGCAGGTCGACTGGGTCTACCACGCGCAGAACGAGGTCGTCGCGCCCGCCGAGGTGCTGAGCCGCGTCGCCGCCTACCGCGCCTCGTCGACCGCCTTCGTCGACACCGTCCCCAACCCCTAGGGAGCGTCCCGAGGCCTCGGCCGTCCGGGAGGTGACTGGCGCCCGGTTCGCACCGCGCGGTGAGTCCCTCTCCGGACGGCCCTGCCCTGACCTGGGGATGAGTAAGTTCTGAACAATTCATCGGTGTCATGCGCAACCGCGGCCGGGATGGCCGCGAAGACTCGTTGAGCAAGCTGAGCATCGGCAGTGCGGATGTGTTCGCCGCAGGGCGCCCCCCGGCATCCCCACCGCCACAGCCCTGAGGAGTCAGCGCATGACCGTTGCGACCGCGCCCGCCGATCACGTGCGCACCCTGGTCGACGCCAAGCTGGACACGTTCGCCGCACAGCGGCTCGACGAGCTCGGATTCGTCGGCGACGAGCACGTGGCGGTCCTGCGGGAGGCGCTCGCGCCGTTTCTGGGCGACAGCGGCAAACGGCTGCGCCCGATGTTCGTGTACTGGGGTCACCGTGCCGCCGGCGGCCGGGACGAGGACCTGGAGACCGTGGTGGCCGCCGGCTGCGCCGTGGAACTGGTGCACACCGCGGCGCTCCTGCTCGACGACGTGATGGACCAGGCGGAGCTGCGGCGGGGCCGGCCGGCGGCGCATCTGACGCTCGCGCGGCACGGCGATGCCCGCTTCGGCGAGTCCGCGGCGACGTTGCTCGGCATGCTGGCGCTGACCTGGGCCGACGCCGCCCTGCTGGAGGTCGGGCCGCGGCTGGGGCCGGCGCTGGAGGTGCTCACCCTGCTGCGGGTGGAGGCGGTCGGCGGGCAGTACCTCGACCTGACCGGCACCGCCGCCCCGCGCACGGTGGCCAGGTACAAGTCGGCCAAGTACACCGTCGAACGCCCGCTGCACCTGGGGCACGCGCTGGCCGCGGGCGACGAGCGCACCCGGCGCCTGCTCTCGGAGTACGCGCTGCCGGTCGGGGAGGCCTTCCAGTTGCGCGACGACATCCTCGACGTCTTCGGCGACCCGGCCGTGACCGGCAAGCCCGCCGGCGGGGACCTGCGGCTCCACCGCAACAGCATGCTGCTGGAACTGGCCAGGGAACGCGCGGACGCCGACGGCGAACTGCTGCTGGAGACCGCCGGGAACGACCTGGGCCGGGCGCGGGCGTTCATCCGGTCCTGCGGCGCGCTGGAGGAGGTGGAAGCACGCATCGACACGCTGGTCGAGCACGGGCTCCGTGCGCTGGAACGGCCGCCGGGCCTGCCGCCCGACGCCGTCGAGGCGCTGGCCGACCTGGCCGTGCGGGCGGCGAGGAGGGAGCGGTGAAGCCGGTCGTCGTCATCGGAGCGGGACTGGCCGGGCTCTCGGCGGCGGTGCACCTGGCCGCGGCGGGCCGCGAGGTGGTCGTGGTCGAGGCGCGCGACGAGCCGGGCGGCTGCTGCGCGGTGGCCACGCTCGGCTCCCACCGGTTCGACGTCGGGCCGTCGGTGCTCACCATGCCGGGCCTGCTGGCCGAGGTCTTCGGCGCGGCCGGCGAGGACATGGAGAGCTGGCTGCCCCTGCGCCGGCTGGACCCGTCCTACCGGCTGGCCTTCGCCGACGGCTCGCGCCTGGACGTGGTGCCGGAGCGCGAGGCGATGGCCGGGCAGGTGCGCGCCCTGTGCGGGCCCGCCGAGGCGCGGCGCTACCTGCGCTACCGCGACCTGCTGGAGCGCATGTTCCGGGCCGAGTGGCCGGTCTTCATCGACGCCGACATGACCCGGCTGCGCGCGCTGGCCCGGCCGGCGGCCCTGCTCAAACTGGCCGCGATGGGCGGGTTCCGCCGCCTGGACCGGCTGGCCGCCGCCCACCTGACCGACGAGCGGCTCATCAGGGCGCACACCTTCCAGGCGCTGTACGCCGGGCTGTCGCCGCAGCGGGCCTTGGGCATCTACGCCGTCATCGCGCACATGGACACCGTCGGCGGGGTCTACTTCCCCCGCTCCGGCGGCATGCGGGCCGTACCCGCCGCGCTGGCGGCGCTGCTGGAGAAGCTGCAGGTCCCCATCCTGTACGGCACGCGTGCCGTACAGGTGACGACCGGCGTCTCCGGCGTCTCCGGCGTGCGCCTGGACACCGGGCGGCACCTGCCCGCCTCGCACGTCGTCATGGCCGGCGACCGGTTCGCCGCCCGCTCGATCCTGCCCGGCCAGAGCGCCGACTGGCGGACGCGCCGGCCCCGCTTCTCCCCCTCCTGCCTGGTGCTGCACCTCGCGCTCGACCGCCGCCCGCCCGGTCAGGCCCATCACACGCTGCACTTCGGCCACGCCTGGGCGAGCACCTTCACCGCGCTGGAGCGCGGGCAGCCCCAGCCCGACCCCAGCATCCTGCTCACCTGCCCGGACGACGACCGGCCGAAGCTGAGCGTGCTCGAACCCGCCCCCAACCTGATCGACGCCGACTGGCGGAAGCTGCGGCCCCGGCTGGAGGAGCGGCTGCTGGGCCGGCTGGAGGCGCTCGGCTACGGCGACCTGTCGGGCGCGCCCCGGCTGGTGTTCGACCCGCCCGCCTGGCACCGGCTCGGCCACACCGCGGGCACCCCCTTCGCCCTCGACCACCGCTTCGCCCAGACCGCCTGGTTCCGTCCCTCGGCCGCCTCCCGCGTGCCCGGCCTGCACTTCGCCGGCATGCACACCGCCCCCGGCGTGGGCGTGCCGCCGGTGCTCGTCTCCGGCCGCCTGGCCGCCCGCCGCATCCTGAGAGAGACGCCATGACCCTGACCGCGAGCTACGAACGCTGCCGCAGGCTGCACGCCGCCTACGGGCGCTCCTACTACCTGGCCACGCGGCTGCTGCCGGCCTGGAAACGCCGGCACGTGCACGCGCTGTACGGCTTCGCCCGCTACGCCGACGAGATCGTCGACTCCTTCACCGCCACCGGCGACCGGGCGCAGGCGCTGTGCGCCCTGGCGGACGACACCGCCGAGGCGCTGGCCGGCCGGCCGGTGACCGACCCGGTGCTGCCCGCCTTCGCGCACACCGTGCGCTCCTTCGGCATCGATCGCGGCGACGTCACCGCCTTCCTGGCGGCGATGACGGCCGATCTGTCGGTGACGCGCTACCGCACCTACGACGACCTGCTCGGCTACATGGAGGGCTCGGCCGCGGTTATCGGCACCATGATGCTGCCCGTGCTGGAGGCCGAACCCGGCGCCGAGACGGCGGCCCGCGAGCCCGCGCGCCAGCTCGGGCTGGCCTTCCAGCTCACCAACTTCATCCGCGACATCGCCGAGGACCTGGCGCGTGGCCGGATCTACCTGCCTCAGGAGGACCTGGCCGCCTTCGGTGTCGAGGAGGACGAGCTGCGCCGGCCGCGGTCCGGCTCCGCCGTACGGAACCTGGTCGCCTTCGAGACGGCCCGCGCCCGTGAGCACTACGCCGCCGCGCGGGCGGGGATCGAGCTGCTGGTGCCCTCGTCGAGGCCGTGCATCAGGGCGGCGTTCGAGCTGTACGGGGACATCCTGACCGTGATCGAGCAGTCCGGCCACGAGGTGCTCGCCGGCCGGGCCCGCGTGCCGGTCCGCCGCAGACTCGCCGTCTTCACCCGGCACCTGGCCGCCTCGGCCACCGCGGGCCGGGCCGAGCGCCGCGTCCGCGTGGAGGTGCTGTGAGCAGGCGGGTCGTCCTCGACGCCATGGGCGGCGACCTCGGCCCGGCCGAGACCGTCGCCGGAGCCCTCCTGGCGCACCGCGAGCACGGCGTGGCCGTGATCCTGGCCGGACGCGAGCCGGAGCTGCGCAAGGAACTGGACCGGCAGGGCGGCGAGCTGGAGATCGTGCACGCGCCGGAGGCGGTCCCGATGACCGAGCGGGGCCCTGGGGCCGCGCTGAATTCCCACTCCAGCCTCGCTGTCGGCTGCGATCTGGTACGGCAGGGCGGCGCGGCCCTGGTGTCGGCCGGCTCGACCGGCGCCATCGTGGCCTGCGCGGTGCGGCGCATCGGCCGGGCCGACGGCGTCCTGCGCCCGGCGCTGGCCGTGGCGCTGCCCACCCTCGACGGCGGGGCGACCGTACTGGTCGACGCGGGCGCCACCGCCGATCCCACCGCCGCCATGCTGGCCCAGTTCGCCGAACTCGGCTCCGGCTACGCCCGCTCGGTGCTCGCGGTCGCCGACCCGCTGGTCGGACTGCTGTCGATCGGGGCGGAGCGGGGCAAGGGCAACCGGCTCACCCGGCAGGCCGAGCAGTTGCTGGAGCAGGCGCCGATCCGCTTCGCCGGGCCCGTCGAAGGCTCCGACGTGCTCTCCGGGCAGGTCGAGGTGCTGGTCGCCGACGGCTTCACCGGCAACGTCGTGCTGAAGAACATCGAGGGCTGCGTGCGCACCACCCTGGCGATGGTGGCGCAGGCCGGGATCGCCGCGCCGGGAGCGCTGCGCGAGGTCGCCCGCCGCTACGACCCCGAGACGCACGGCGGCGCGGCGCTGCTCGGCCTGCGCGGACCGGTGATCGTCGCCCACGGCTCCTCCTCGGCGGCCACGATCGCCCGGGCCTGCGTCGTGGCCGGGACGGCGGCCTCATGACCAAGCTGGGCACGGCGTTCCTCGCGGCCATGGTCACTCTGCAGGTGGTCTCCGGCCTCAGCGAGCGGCCCGCCGCCTACACCACCGCGATCGTGGTGGCGCTGGCGACGTGCGCCACCTGCTTCGCCGCCGCGACGGCGGGCCCGCGCCGGGCGGTGGCCGCGCTGGCCGGAGCCGTCGCCGTCGGATACATGGCCGAGCTGGTCGGGGTCACCACCGGCTTCCCGTTCGGCGCCTACCACTACACCGGCCTCCTGCAGCCGCAGGTCGCCGGGGTACCGGTGGCGGTGGCACTCGCCTGGGGCGGCATGGGCCTGGCCGCGCACGCGGTGGCCGCCGCGATCGCGGCCCCGGGCTGGCGGCGGATCGCGGCCGGGGCGGTGGCCCTGACGGCCTGGGACCTGTTCCTGGATCCCCAGATGCTGCGCATGGGCCTGTGGGTCTGGGAACACCCCGGCCCCTACCGGGACGTGCCCCTGACCAACTTCGCCGGGTGGCTGCTCGTCTCCGCGCTGCTCATGCTGCTGTTCGAGCGCCTGCTGCCGACGCCCGGGCGGGCGCTGGTGACGCTGTACACGGCCATGGCGGTGATGGAGACCGTCGCCTTCGCGGCGGTCTTCCGGCCCACCGACCCCCTGGTCGCCGTGACCGGCGGCCTGGCCATGGGCGGCCTGGCCACGGCCGCCTGGATCCGGATGCGCGACCCGAACAGGAGCCCCGCGTGGCAGAAGTGATCGTGATCGGCGGCGGCATGGGCGGCATGGCGGCGGCGCTGCTGCTGGCCCGGCAGGGGCACGAGGTACGCCTGATCGAGCGGCATGAACGGCTCGGCGGCAAGCTGGCCGAGCACCGGCGCGACGGGTTCACCTTCTCGCTCGGGCCGTCCCTGCTGACCATGCCGCACCTGTTCCGGCGGCTGGGACTGCGCCAGGAGTTCGTCGAGCCCGCCGAGCTGTGCCGCTACCGGTTCGCCGACGGCACGCGGCTCACGACGAGCCGTGACCCCGAGCGCATGGCACGGGCGGTGGAGTCCTTCTCCCCCGGCCAGGGCACCGCCTGGCGCGCGTTCCACCGCTGGGCCGAGGGCTGCCTGCGGGCCGCCGAGCGGACGGTCTTCGCGGGC
Organism: Nonomuraea sp. NPDC050328; assembly: GCF_044459405.1. Lineage (NCBI taxonomy): Bacteria > Bacillati > Actinomycetota > Actinomycetes > Streptosporangiales > Streptosporangiaceae > Nonomuraea > Nonomuraea sp. NPDC050328. The sequence continues at coordinate 62,581 of NZ_JBITIW010000012.1, forward strand.
CCGCCGCTGCGGCGGCCGGAGGAGGCCCGCCTGTCCGACCTGCTCGCCGTGTCCCCGGCGCGGACCCTGGACGGGCTGGCCCGGCACTTCTTCACCGATCCACGGCTGCGCCAGTACGTGGGGCGTTACGCCACCTACGCCGGGTCCTCCCCGTACCTGGCCCCGGCCGCGCTCGGCTGCATCCCGGCCCTGGAGCACGGCCAGGGCGGCTGGTACGTGCCGGGCGGGCTGGCGCGGCTGGCCGACGAGCTGGCGCTGCTCCTGACCGAGGCCGGCGTCGAGGTCAGCACCGGCGTGGGCGTCGAGCGGGTGCTCGCCGACGGCGAGCGCGTCACCGGGGTCCGGCTGGAGTCGGGCGAGCAGGCGTCGGCCGAGGTCGTGGTGGCCAACACCGACAGCGCCGAGTTGTACGGGCGCCTGCTGCCGCACCGGCGGCGACTGCGCGCCGAGGCCCGGCTGGGCCGCTCCTCCTCGGCGTTGCTTCTCCTCGCCGGGGTGGAAGGCCGCACGCCCGGGCTGCCGCACCACTCCGTGATCTTCTCCGCCGACTACGCGGCCGAGTTCGGCGACCTCTTCGACCGCGGCCGGCCGCCCCTCGACCCGACCGTCTACGTCGGCTGCTCCGCGGTCGACGATCCGTCCCAGGCGCCGCCGGGGGCGGAGAACTGGGTGATGCTGGTCAACGTCCCCGCGCGCGATCCCGCCCGCTGGCCGCTGAGCCCCGAGTCCTACCGGGACGTGGTGCTGGAACGCCTGGCCGCGCGCGGCCACGACCTGGCGGGACGGTTGCGGTTCGTGGACCTGTTCACGCCGGCCGACCTTCGCGAGCGGTACGGCTCGTGGGGCGGCGCGATCTACGGCTCGGCCACCCACGGCCGGCTGGCCTCGCTGCGCCGGCCCGGCAACCGGGGGCCACGCCGCGGCCTGTACCTGGTCGGCGGCTCGGCGCATCCCGGGGGCGGGCTGCCGATGGTGACCTTGGGCGCGCACATCGTGGCCGGACTGGTCGGCCAGGACTTCCCGGCCGAGCGGAAGGTGCGGTCATGAAGGTGCTGACGCTCGCTCAGGCGGCCGCCGCCGCGGTGGTCGCGGCCCGCCTCGCCCGTGGTCGCCACCGCCCGCCGCCCCTGCGACCAGCACCGGCGGATGACGGCCCTCGCGTCTCTGTGGTCATCCCGGCGCGGGACGAGGAGGCCAGGCTCGCCCCCTGCCTGCGGGCGGTGCTCACCGACCCGGCCGCCGCCGAGGTGATCGTGATCGACGACGCCTCCCGCGACGCCACCGCCGAGCTCGCCGCCGCACTCGGCGCCCGCGTGATCGCCGCGGACCCGCTGCCACCGGGCTGGGTGGGCAAGCAGTGGGCCCTGCGCCAGGGCGTCGCGGCGGCCACCCACCCCATCGTCGTGACGCTCGACGCCGACACCCGGCCCGTGCCCGGCCTGGTGGGGGCGATGGCCGCCGCCCTGTCCGGCCACGACCTGGTGACCGCGGCTCCCCGCTTCGACTGCGGCAGCGGCGCCGAGCAGGCCCTGCACGCCTCGATGCTGGCCACCCTGGTCTACCGCTTCGGCCCGTCGAGCACGCGCACCGTGCCACCGCCGCACCGCACCCTCGCCAACGGCCAGTGCACCGCCTTCCGCCGCGACCGGATGCTGGCCGCCGACGGTTTCGCCGCCGTCAGGAGCGCCATGACCGACGACGTGGCCCTCGCCCGCCACCTGGCCGGGCGCGGCTGGCGGGTGGGCTTCCTCGACGCGGCCGACCTGCTGGAAGTCGACATGCACGACTCGGTGGCCGAGGTCTGGCGGGAGTGGGGACGATCGCTGCCGCTCTCCGACGTGACCTCTCGCGGGTGGCAGGCGGCCGACCTGGCCGTCGTCTGGCTGACGATGGGGCTGCCCTCGCTCCGGCTGCTGCTGGGCCGGCCGACGCCGCTGGATCTGGGCCTGCTGCTCCAGCGCTGGCTGCTGACCGCGGCCTTCCGCCGCAGCTACGACCGGCCGGGACTGGGCCTGGCCCTGTCGCCCCTGCTGGACGTGGCCTCCGCGGTACGGCTGACGCAGGCGACGTTCCGTCCGACGCGGACCTGGCGGGGCCGCACGTATCTCACGCCCGCGAGGCCAGCGCAGCCTGCCCGAACCGCAACCCGATCAGGCACATGAGCGCACCCGTGGCCGCCACCTGCAGAGCGGGGTCGAACAGCAGTTGCAGCACCGGCAGCCCGAACACCCCCACCCGGGCCCCGATGGCGAACGACCTGGTCACCAGCGCCACCGCCACCAGCGCGACCAGGGCCAGCGCGAAGGCCGGCGGGCTGATCACCGCCATCCCCCCGGCGAACGTCAGAATCGACCGCCCGCCACGGAAGCGCGCGAACACCGGCCAGGCGTGTCCGATCATGGCCGCCGCCACCGCCGCGTACAGGCAGACCAGGCGCGGGCCGTCCGCCGCCGAGGACACGGCCAGCGCGGCCAGGCCGGCCGCCGTGCCCTTGAGCAGGTCACCGGCGAACACCGGCGCGGCGGCCTTCCACCCCAGCCGCTCCTTCACGTTCCAGAACCCGGGATTGCGATCGCCGACGCCGCGCGGGTCGAACCCGTGCCGCCGCGCGACCAGCACCGCGACCGGCACCGAGCCGAGAAGGTAGCCGACGATGACCGACACGACGACCGGCAGGATTTCGGTGAGCATCGCTTCTTTCCACCTCATCAGGTACGGCACCGCGGGCGCGATGCGTTACATGGCTTTCGACCGGCCGGTCCTGCGGCGCACGACCGGGCTGACGTTCTGGCGGCTGCTCGGCACCGGCCGGGGGCGGGCCATGACCCTCGGGGCCGACCTGCGGCGCTGGGCGCTGCTCGCGGTGTGGCGGCGGGAGGCGGATCTCGACGCGTTCCTGGCCGGCTCGCCGATCGCGGCCCGCTGGCGGGCCGAAGCGGTGGAGAGCTGGCACGTGCGCCTGGCGCCGCTCGCCTCGCGGGGCCGATGGGGCGGTATCGACCCCTTCCCGGGCCAAGTGGGTGTTCTTGAAGCCGGACCGCTGGCCGTCCTGACCAGGGCCGCCATCCGGCCGGCGCGGCTGGTGGCGTTCTACCGCTCGGTGCCCGCCGTCGACGCCTCGCTGGGCGCGCAGGAGGGCCTGCTGGCCTCGGTCGCCGTCGGTGAGTGGCCGGTGGCCCGCCAGGCGACCTTCTCGCTCTGGCGCGACCGGGACGCCGCCAACCGCTTCGCTTACGCCGCCCGGGAGCACCGGCAGGTGATCGAGCGCACGCGGGCCGGGAACTGGTACAGCGAGGAGCTGTTCGCCCGGTTCCGCCCCTACAGCAGCGAGGGCACCTGGGACGGCGCCGACCCCCTGACGGGCTGACGCTCCCCGCCCCGGTTCGCGGGAGGCGGTCTCCCCCGGCCTTCCCATCGCGCCTCCCCATCCAGACCCGGCGACGGCATCTGGCCCTGCTTTCGTGGCGGGCGCCCGATCGGATGCATCCCTATCGGCACCGCCGGTCTTCAGCCGCCGGAGGCCCGCCGCAGTGCTCGCCGTACCGCTTCCTCATCGAAGGTGTCGAGCACCGCGGCCAGGTGCCCGTCGGGGCGGACGAGATGGACGCTGTCGTCGCCCGCGTGCAAGGCCCGGGTCGCCACGCCTTCGACGTCGATGTCCGGCAGGCCGTACACCGTCACTCCCGGCAGGACGTGCCCGGCACGGGCGGTCAGCACCACGAAACCCGTCCCGAACAGGCGCCGCAGTCTCGTGCGGCTCCCCTCGACCACGACCGGAGCGTCGGGGCACAGCACGCCGGGCACCGGCGGACGCGCGACTCCCGGCCCGCCCGGCACCTGGCCGCCGAAGGTGGTCAGCGGGGAGTCGACGTACCAGTACGGCTCCGCCAGCTTGCCCGAGTCGATCAGCTTGCGCGCCTCCGGCTCGGTCACCGCCTGCTCCAGCACCGAGCGCCGCCACTGCCACTGTTCCGGGCTCTGCGGCACCAGGAACTCCATCGTGTTCGCGGTGACCCGCAGATTCTCCAGCGCCGCGGCCCGCCGCTCCACCGCATAGGTGTCCAGCAGCGCCTCGCCGCCGAGGGCGAGCTTCCACGCCAGGTTCTCGGCGTCCTGCAGGCCGGAGTTGAGCCCGCGGGCGCCGAACGGCGCGAACACGTGCGCGGCGTCCCCGGCCAGGAACACCCTCCCCTTGCGGAAGGCATCGGCGACGCGCGAATGGAACCGGTAGAGCGTCTGCCACACGACCTCGTACGGCCGGTCCCCGGTGATCTGCCGGACCATGCCGTCGAGGTCCGCGCTGCCGAGGTCGAAACTGGGCGGCACCTGCCAGTCGATCCGCCACACCGAGTCCGGGCACTGGTGGACCAGGACCTGCCGGCCGGGGTTCCACGGCGGGTCGAAGAAGAAGCGCCGCTCGCTGGGGAAGGGCAGGTCGGCCTTGATGTCGCGGATGAGGAACCGATCCTCGAAGGAGCGGCCCGGAAAGCCGATCCCGGCCAGGCGCCTGACCATGCTGTGCGCCCCGTCCGCACCGACCACGAACTCGCCTCGCACGCTCGCCCGACCGGCCTCCACCTCCACTCCCGAGGCGTCCTCGCGCAGGCCGATGACCGGGTGCCCGAAGCGCACGTCGACCAGCGGCTCGGTGGCGGCCTTCGCCAGCAGCAGCTCCTCCATCCGCGCCTGCGAGACGTTGATCCACGGCGGGAAGACGCTCTTGCCCGGGTCGGGGAAGGTGACGGCGAACAGCTCGTGCTCGCGGTAGTAGGTGCGCCCGGTCGTCCAGGTCACCCCTTCGGCGACCAGTTGCTCGGCGACGCCGATCCGGTCGAGGATGTCCAGCACGTCGCGCTGGAAGCAGATCGCCTTGGAGCCGACCGGGTCGCGGTACGGCTGGGCGTCGAGCACCACGCTGGGCACCCGCTGCCGGGCCAGCAGCAACGCGAGCGCGACGCCGACCGGTCCGGCGCCGACGATCACGACTGAAGTGCGTTCCATACCTCTCGGTCCCTCTCGGCGGTCCAGATCACCGGGCGCTCGATCCCGGCCAGTTCGTCCCACAGGCGTGAAACGTTGAACGGCAGGCAGTGCTCGAAGATCGGCCAGCGACCGTAACGCGGTTCGAGCGCGGCGTGCGCGGCCTGGAAGGCCTCCTTCAGCGTGCCGCCGCGGCCGTGGACCGCCCCGACCTCCGCGAGCATCACCTCCAGGAAGTGCCGGGTCTGGCCGATCGCCGCCGCCACCGCCTCGCGCCCGTGCGCCACCGCGCCCCGGCCACCGATCAGCGCATCGGCCTCCAGCGCCGCCACCCGGTCGAGCGTCGTGGCGGCCCACTCCCGGTGGAAGGCGTCGCCGGTGTACAGCGCGGCCTGCGCCTCGACGAGATCGCCGGCGAACAGCACCCGCTGCCGGGGCAGCCACGCCACGATGTCCCCCTCGGTGTGGCCGCGCCCGCAGTGCTGCAGCACGAGCTCGCCCCGCTCGCCGCCCAGGTCGATGACCAGCCGGTCGGAGAAGGTGAGGGTGGGCCAGGTCAGACCCGGCACCGAGTCCGGTTCCTTGAACAGCCGCGGCATGCGGCCCAGCTCCGAGGCCCAGTCCTGGAGGCCGCGCTCGGCGATCAGCGCCTTGGTGTTCTCGTGCGCGACGATCACCCCGGCGTCGAAGGCGGAGGCGCCCAGCACGCGCACCGCGTGGTAGTGCGACAGCACCAGGTAGCGCACCGGCTTGTCCGTGTGCTCCCGCAGCAGCGTGAGCCACTCGCGGGCGGCCACGGGAGTGGCCCGGGCCTCGAAGCAGACCAGGAAGTCCTCGCCCTCGATCGCGCCGACGTTCGGATCGCCCTCGGCGGTCAGCGCGTAGACGCCGTCGGCGACGATCTCCAGGGTCTCCCGCTTGGCCTCCAGGTCGGCGGCGGAGGCGAAGGGCTTGACGGGCATGGGCCGGCTCCAGGACTCGGTGGACAGCAGGTGTCCACCTCTCCTTACCCCGTTGCCGGGCGCTCCGCGCGGCGGTTCACGAGCAGCCCTCGAACTGCGGGACGGCGATCACCGACAGGTCGAGGCCGGCGGCGCCGAACCACTTCTCCAGCAGGCGGCGGGCCGTACCGTCCTGGTACATCGCGGTGATCGCGCGGTTGAGCTCCTCGCAGCCGTCCACGTCGCCCTTGCGCACGCCGATCGAGGTGCGCTGCTCGTTGAAGGTCGAGCCGACCAGGTGCAGGTCCACGCCGGGCCGGGTGAGCAGGCCGGCGAGGATCTGGCTGTTGGTGGAGATGGCGTCGATGCCGCCCTCGGCGATCATCCGCAGGCAGGCGTCGTAGTCGGGCGCCTCGACCGGGACGGCCTTGACGCGGCGCTCGTCGATGATGCGTTGCGCGATGTTGGTGCCCTTCACCAGGCAGATGCGCCGGCCGGCCAGGTCGTACACGTCGCGGACGGCCTCACGGTCGGCCGGCCGTACCGCGATGTCCTGCAGGTCCACGTGGTACGGCCCGGCGAAGTCGATGACCTGCTTGCGCTCGGGGGTGACCGACATGTGCGCGAAGACCGCGTCGGCTCGGCCGTCGGTGAGCACGGTTAGCTGGTCACCGGCCTTGATCTCCAGCCAGCGGATGCGCTTGCCGAGCCGGGCCATCAGGTATTCGGCGACGTCGATGTTGAAGCCGTCGTAGCCGCCGTCCTGGCCGCGGAAGCTGATCAGCGGCACGTCGGAGCGGATGGCCACGACCACCTCGTCCTTGTCCACGAGCGAGTCCTGCCGCGCGACGCCGCACGCGCCCAGCAGCAGGAGCACGCAGAGCAACGCCAGTCCCGCCGTCGGCCGTCCGCGCCCGGTCATGATTCGAGTGTGGATCGCGCTCAGCGCACGCGCCAGATCCCACCGGTGCCGGAGTCGTCCGGCCGGCCCGGTGGCGGGCAGCGGGGGACGAGCGTCCAGGCCAGGGCGGACCGCTCTCGCAGATCATGTCGTTTCTTGATCCTTCGCCCGGCTCAGTGCGTCCCGGCCTCCTCGCGATACCCCCGGGCCTGGGTGTCGAACAACCCGGCGTACCGCCCGGCGGCGGCCATGAGCTCCTGGTGCGAGCCCTGCTCGGCGATCCGCCCCTCGCTCAGCACCACGATGAGGTCCGCGTCGCGGACGGCGCTGAGGCGGTGCGAGACGAGCAGGCTGGTGCGTCCCGCCCGGTGCTCGCGCAGCCGCCGGTGCACCTCGTACTCGGCCTGCGCGTCCAGCCCCGAGCTGGGCTCGTCGAGGATGAGCAGGTCACGCTGCTCGCGCACGAGCGCGCGGGCCAGCGCCAGCCGCTGCCACTGGCCGCCGGAGAGCACCACCCCGGCCTGGGGGTCGTCCTCGTCCTCGGGGCCGAAGAAGATCCGGCTCAGCATCGTGTCGTAACCGCGCGGCAGCGCCTCCACCAGCTCGTGGGCGTTCGCCAGCCCGGCGGCCCGGCGGATGCGGTCGTGGTCGGACAGGGCGGCGAGCTCGCCGATCGCGATGTTCTCCGCGGCGGTCAGGTCGTAGCTCATGTAGTCCTGGAACAGCACGCCCAGCCGGGCGCGCAGCTCGGCCGGCGGCACGTCGCGCAGGTCCACCCCGTCCCAGCGGATGCTCCCCCGCGTCGGGTCGTAGAAGCGGCACAGCAGCTTGATCAGCGTGCTCTTGCCCGCCCCGTTCAGCCCGACCAGGGCGACGGAGGAGCCGTGCGGGATGGTCAGGTCGACGCCCCGCAGTACCCACGGGTGGTTGTCGTCGTAGCGGAACCACACGTCCCGCAGCTCGATGCCGCGGCGAAGCGCCGGCAGCGCGGTCGGCCGGACCGCCAGCGGCAGGTCGTCGGGCAGGGACATCACCCGCTCGTGGTGGTCGAACAGCAGCAGCGCGTGCCGGGCGTTGGCGGCGTTCTCGACCGTCGCGATGAGCGCGGCCTGGGTGCCGGCCACCGCGCCGGCGAAGGCAGCCACGTCGCCGAGGGTCAGCCGGCCGTTCAGGGCCGAGTAAACCGCCCAGAGCAGGGCCGCGCCGCTGATCACGGCCGACAGGGCGGCGAGCAGCGACTGGGTGAGCGCCTCGCGGCGGTCCAGCCGGCGCTCCCCGGCCTGCATGCCGGCCAGCTCGCCGAGCACCCGCCCGCGCAGGAAGTCGCCGAGCCCGAACAGCCGCACCTCCTTGGCCGCCTGGACGTCGGTGATCAGCGAGGCGTAGAAGATCTGCCGCCGGGCGGCGGCCGACTGGCCGGCGATCATCTGGGCGCGCCGCTTCTCCAGCGACATCCTGGCGACCAGGGTGGGCACCGCCGCGACCGCGACCAGCAGCGCCATCAGCGGGCTCAGCACCGCCAGCGCGCCGAGCAGCCCGGCCAGGGAGATGAGGTTGCGTCCCAGGTCGAACACCCCGGAGGTGATCGGGCCCAGCGCGCCGCCGGTGGCCTGGGCGGCCATCCGCAGCTCGTCGAGGAAGGCCGGGTTCTCGAAGCGCGACAAGCCCTGGAACCCGTTGACCGTCGTGTACAGGCGGTCCTGCAGCAGCAGGTCCAGCCGCCGGTCGGACTCGGCCCGCAGGTAGCCGGTCAGGTGCGGCAGCACCCCGGTGGCCAGCCCGAGCGCGAGCAGCCCGGCCACCGGCCCGAGCACGGCCTCCGGCCGGCCCTCGGTCAGGGCGTCGATGAGCAGCTTGGTCGCCCAGACGGTCGCCATCGGCAGCAGCCCGGCCGCGACGGTGACCACGAGCTGGGCCACCGTCAGGAGTGGGCCGGCCCGCCAGCACAACGCCGCCAGGATGGCGGTGCGGCGGAGCCCCGGGGTCACGGAGCCGTGGCCGGGCTGCCGAGGGCGGCCAGTTCGGTGTCGGCGGCCTCGATCGTGCCGTCCGCGGTGGCCCGCAGGAAGGTCGGGAAGGCCTCCACGCCGAGCGCGTGCGCGATCAGCCCGGCGTCCTCGCCGGTGATCACGTCGGCCGTGCCGCCCACCACCTCCAGCAGGTCGCCGACCTTCGAGGCGCTCCCGGTGACGATCGCCAGGGCCGGCTCGTCCTTGGCCGCGGCGGCGAATCGCGGTGCCTTCTCGTGGCACGTGCTGCAGTCCACGTCGAAGAAGCCCACCAGCCGGGCCCCGGTCAGCGCCTCCGGCAGCGAGCGCCCGACCAGGACGGCCGGGTCGTACGGCAGGAACATCCGCTGGCCGGCCAGGCGCTCCAGCTCGGCGGTGTGCTCACGCAGCCGGCGCAGCACGCCCAGGGTCAGCACCAGGTTGAGCAGGCACAACACGCCGACGAAGACGACTGCGGCGATCAGGAAGGGCATCGGCCAACCTCATTTCAGGCGAAGAACACGGCGATCAGGACCTGTCGGGTTCATCCGGCGAACAGTGCGATCAGGTCGTCGAGCCGGACCACGAGCGCGGCGCCCACGGCCGCGCCCGCGACGGCGAGCGCGACACCGGCCGGGTGCGCTGCGGCGGCGTCCACGGGGATCGAGGCGGCCAGCCCGGTTCCGGCGACGGCGATGAGGAAGAGGTTGCGAATGACGTGCGGCCGGCCGAGCGGCGTGGCCGAGGCCCCGAAGCACCGGCACGGCGCCCGCTCCCCCCGGCCCAGCGCGACCAGGATGCCGCCGGTCAGCACCGCGAGCGTGCCCACCGCTCCCAGCAGCCCCAGCGGTACGGCAGGCGGCACCACCAGCAGGACGAGCACCACCCCCTCCGCCACGACCAGAGCGGCGGCGGCCGGCCCGGACCAGCGCCCCGGCAGGATCCCGAGCGCCCCGATCGAGGCGGCGAACTCGGCGTAGGCCGCACGGCCGCGCACCTTGCCCACGAGCGCGATCAGGAAAACCGCGGCGAGCAACACCTGGCAGGCGAGCACGAGATAGGTCATTTCGTCACCCCCGGGCAGGGCCTGGCGGCGAGGGGGCACCGCCAGGCCGGTCGCGGCCTGGTTAGCAGATCTTGTAGGCGTAGCAGGCACCGCACAGCGTCTGGCCGCCGTAGTTGCCGCACAGCTTGCGGAAGCCGGAGCGCTCCCGGCAGTAGCAGTGCACGTACCACTCGGCCGCCTGGGCGGACGCCTTGGGCACGAGCCTTTCGAGGATCCGGTCGCCGAGCCTGCTGAACACGTTCATGGGTTCAACCTTTCGTCCCGATGCGGTCAGGCCGAAACGCTAGTAGCGGGGCATACAGCAGGCCGTACATCGGCGCTATAACCCGAGGTGACCAGGCGTTCCAGCACCGGGTCGCGGCGCAGGCGCGGATCGGCGAAGAGCGTCTCGGCGCGGCGGGCGTCGGCCGTGGCGCGCGGGTCGCCCAGGACGGTGCGGGCGCGGGCGAGCTGCCGGGTGCAGGCGGCCTCGCCGTACGCGTCGCCGATGCGGGCGCTCAGCTCCACGGCCGGCAGCAGGGCGGCCTCGGCCCCGGCCGGGTCGCCCTGGCGCAGCAGGATCTCCGAGCGGCTGAGCAGGACCTCCCACTGGTCCTCCTTGTTGCCGGTCTCCAGGCAGCGGGCCAGCGCCCGCTCCAGCGTCGCCAGGGCCTGGACGCGCTGGTCGAGCAGGGCGTGGGCGCGGCCCAGCGCGGCCAGGGTGATGCTCTCGCCGTACACGTCGCCGTCGGCGCGCCGCAGGGCGAGGCAGCGGCCGAAGGTGGCCGCCGCCTCGGCGGCCCGGCCCAGCCGCAGCAGCACCTCGCCCACGTTGTGCGTGACCAGCCCCAGCCGCTCGTGCCCGGCCAGCAGGGCCAGCCCGGCGCGCATGTGCGCGAGCGCGGCGTCCAGGTCGCCGGTCTGCATGCTCAGCCAGCCGAGGTTGTGCAGCGCCAGGCCCTCCTCGCCGGGGTCGCCGAGCTCCTGGCGCAGCTCCAGGGCCCGCCGCAGCAGGGTCCGTGCCGCCTCGACCTGGCCGCTCCGCCACTCCAGCAGGCCCAGCGAGGTGAGCGTGACCGCCTCCCCCGCGCGGTCGCCGTCGCGCCGCGCGACCTCGATGGCCAGCCGGGCGACGGCCTCCAGCTCCCGCCAGTAGCCGCCCTTCATCGCCATGGCCTTGACGTGGCGCATCAGCTCGGTGACGAAGCGGGCCTGTTCCGGCTCGCCCCTGGCGGCCTGCGTGGCGGCGGCGACCAGGCAGGGCAGCTCGGTGTCGAGCCAGCGCGCGGCCTCGGCCGGGTCGCGCAGGAGCACGCCGGAGCCGTCGCCGGCCGTTCCCGCGCCGAGGTGCGGCTGCAGCAGGCCGTGCGCCTGGTGGCACAGGCCGAGGTACCAGTTGAGGGCGCGCCGTACCGCCTGCTCGCGCTCCTGCGGCGCGTCGTAGGCCTCGGCCAGTTCGGCGGCGAAGAGCCGGAGCAGGTCGTGGCCGCGGAAGCGGCCTTCGGCGGCCGGCTCCAGCAGCCGCGCCTCGACCAGCTCGTCGAGCGCGGCCTCGGCCGGGCCCGGGCCGACGTCGGCGAGCGCGGCGGCCAGCTCGACGCTGACCTCGGGCACCTCCAGGACGCCGAGCAGGCGGAACAGGGTCTTGGCGGTGCGCGACAGCAGCCCGTAGCTGACCTCGAAGCAGGAGCGCACCCGCAACTCGGCCACTTGGAGCTCGTCGAGCCGCCGCTGCCGGTTCCCGAGCCGCTCGCCGAACCGGGCCAGCGACCAGTCGGGCCGCCCGGCCAGCCGCGCGCCGGCGATGCGCAGCGCCAGCGGGTGGTTGCCGCACCAGCGGACGATCTCGGCCGCCGCCCGCGGCTCCGCGGCCACCCGTTCGGGTCCGGCCAGCGCGGCCAGCATCGCCCTGGCCTGCTCTTCCTCCAGCAGGCCGACGGCGATCGGGACGGCGTCCATCGTGGTCAGCGCGGACCGGCTGGTGACCAGCGCCGCGCAGCCGGGGCCGGCCGGCAGCAGCGGGGCCACCTGGGCGGCGTCGGCGGCGTTGTCGAGGACGACCAGGATGCGGCGGTCGGCCAGCAGCGACTGGTAGCGGGTGGCGGCCTCGGCCGGACCGGCCGGGACCTCGCCGGCCGGCACGTCCAGGGCGCGCAGGAACCGCCCGAGCACCTCCGCGGGCCGTAAGGGTGTCAGGCCGGAGGTGGCGCCCTGGAGGTCGACGTAGAACTGGCCGTCGGGGAACCGGTCGGCGACCGCGTGCGCGGCGGTCAGGGCGAGGGCCGACTTGCCCACCCCTCCTGGCCCGTGCAGCGCCAGCACCCGGGGCCCGCCGGTGTCGTCGCCCAGGGCGCGGAGCAGGGCGAGCTCGGCCGTGCGGCCCACGAACACCGCCGGGGGCCTGGGCAGTTGCCTGGGCCGCCCGCCGGGACCACCCGGTTCACCGGTCCCGGCGGGGTGCACGGCCTCGGCGGCCTTCCCGGCGGGTACGGCGGAGCCTCCGATGGCTCTCCCGGGCGGGCCGGGCGGGCTGGGTGGTTCTGTGGCGAGCAGGCTGGGGTCGCGGCGCAGGATCGCCTGCTGCAACCGCCCCAGCTCCGGCCCGGGGTCGATGCCGAGCTCGTCGGCCAGCACCCGCCGGGCCGCCGCGAACGCCTCCAGCGCCCCGGCCATGTCCCCGCCCCGGTAGAGCGCCACCATGAGCTGCCCGTACAGCCGCTCGTGCAGGGGATGCTGCCCCAGCACCTCGCGCAGGTGCTTGGCCACCGCAGCGTGCCCGCCCAGCGCGAGCTGGATCTCCGCGTACTGCTCCACCACGCCCAGGTAGCCGGTGGTGAGCCGGGCGACCACCTCACGCAGCGTGGGACCGAGCGGCACGTCCTCGGCCGCCGTCCCGTCCCACAGCTCCAGCGCCGAGGCGAAGGCCGCCCCGGCGGCGGCCAGGTCACGCCGGGCGAGGGCCTGCCGTCCGTGCGCGGCCAGGGCCTCGAACTGCACGAGGTCGAGCTCGTGCGGCTCCACCCGCAGCAGGTACCCGGCCCCCGAGGTGGTCAGCCGCTCGGCCACGGAGGGGATCTGCTTGCGCAGTTGCATCAGGTAGGTGCGCAGGTTCGCCACCGCCGAGCGCGGCGGCCGGTCCCACACCTCCGTGACCAGGGACCGGGTGGGCACGACGTGTCCCGCCCGGGCCAGCAGCAGCCCGAGGATGGTGCGTTGCTTGGGCGCGGTGATCCGGACCGGCGGCCCGTCGGCCTCGATCCGCAGCGGCCCGAGAAGCCGGAATCTCACGTTCGCCCGGCGGTCAGAGCGGGGGTCCGCCCAGCCGGCGCAGCGCCACGCCGAACAGGTGGTCGGCGTGGAAGAAGCCGCGCTGGCGGGAGTCGAGGCTGGTGGGGTTGTCGCCGTAGACCACCAGCGCGCCGGCGGGCACCGTGGCGGCCGGATCGGCGACGCCCGGCGGCACCGGGTCGCCCGGCAGGGCGATCGCGCGTTTGATGTTCCACCGGCGGCCGTCGTCGCCGGGCGGTGCTTCGAGGATGTCTTGCCCCGCCGGGCCCGCCGGGGGCTCCAGCACCACGACGTCGCCCCGGTTCACCTGGTCGATCCGGCGCCTTCGCACCAGGACGCGGTCACCGTCGTTCAGCGTCGGGGCCATGCTCGCGCCCCGTACGGTCACCACCAGCAGGCGCCGGCGGGCCCACAGGGCGCCCGCTGACGCCGCCACGAGAACGAACAACGCACCGGCGATCAGCTTCATCGTGCTCCCGCGTTCTCATCGTGCTCCCGCGCTTTCGTCGTGCGGTCACACCAAGATCTTCTGCGAAGAATCGTCCTTGGTGTGCGCCTCTGTCAACCTTTACGGGCCGCCCATTATGGGCGCCTGGGACGGGGTCAGAGCGGGCCGAGAGCCACCACGGTCCCGAGCGGCAGCTCCGTCACCCGGAACACCTCCCCGGTCCCCACCCGCCAGGCCAGCAGCCGATGCGCCGCCGCCGACGAGCTGGTGAACATCACGGTGCCGGCGTCGTACCAGCCCAGCACCCCGCAGCAGCCCTTCATCCGGTCGACGCCCTGGTGCACGAGCGCCGCGTCCAGCCGTCCGGTGGCCGCGTCCAGGACCACCAGCGCCTCGGCCTCGAAGACGTCGGTGTAGGGCCTCGGCTGCCCGGCGCCGAACACGTCCCGAGCGATCCGGCCGCCACGCGCCCACCCCGGCCCCATCCACTCCGGGCCCGCCGCCTTCGCCCACGCCGGGCTCACCCCGACCACCGGCCTGGCCACCGTACGGCTCAGCCGCCGGCCCGCCCGGTCCCACGCGGTCAGGTCGGCTCCGGCCAGCCGGTGCAGGCCGGGGCTGCCCGCGACGGTGCCGAAGCCCGGGTACGGCTGCCGCCGTGCCTCGCCGGTCGTGAGGTCGAGCAGGTAGGCGTGCTCCTCCTGTTCGACCAGCAGGGTGGCCGAGTCCGGCAGCCACGAGACGACCTCGTTGTAGCCGGGGAGCCGCCAGCGGTGGAGCCTTGCCGTGGTCAGGTCGAGGACGGCCACCTCGTCGCGTTGCGCGAAGGCGGCCCGTCTGCCGTCGGGGCTCAGCGCGGTGTCGTCCAGGAGCGTCTGCACGTTGCCGTGGCGGTCGGCGACGGGGCGCAACGAGGTGGTGTCGAGCTCGCGGAACCGGCCGTCGTCACCCAGCGCGAACACCGGCCCGGTCGTCTGAACCTCCCGGGTCTCCTGGATCAGCAGCAGCGCCCTGGCCACCGGGTCCTCGCCCAGCGGGACCGCGCCGTCCGGCGACAGCCGGCCGGGCAGGGCCGTGGGCAACCGGGGCAGCCGCCCTTCGGCCTCGACCGGCGGACCCAGGCGGATCCGCCGGTCTTCGGTCAGCCCCGCCTGGTACGGCCTGCCTGCCGTACCGGATGGCGGGGTGGTGGCTGCGGCGGCCACCGGGAGTGGTGCCGGGTCGGCCGCCTGGGGCCAGGTCAGTGCGCCGGCGCCCAGCGCGAGCACGGCGGCCACCACCCCGGCCCGCCCCCACCGGCCCAGACCCGGCCGGCCGTTCTCCAGCACCTCGCCGCGCGGCTCCTCCATCACGCACCCCCACCCCTCCCTACCGAGACGGTCGCCGGAAGGTTCCGGCGGGCACATATTCCGTTGCCGCCACCCGGGCCCCGCCGTAAGCTCCTGTGTTTGTGCTGCGCGGGGTTATGGGGCGTTTCATGCCCGAACGACTGGGGTCATCGTTTCGCTGGTTGCTCGGTTCGAGCTGGGCGACCAACTTCGGCGACGGCGTGGCGATGGCGGCGGCACCGCTGCTCATCCTCTCACTGACCCGAGATCCGTTCCTGATCTCGCTCGGCGCGCTGATCGGCTGGGCCCCGCCGCTGGTGTTCAGCCTCTACGCGGGCGTGCTGTCGGACCGGCTCGACCGGCGGCGCATCGTGCTCGTGGCCAACGTGGTACGGCTGGCGCTCGTGGCCGCGCTGATCGCGATGATCGCCACCGGCAGCGTCACGGTGACCCTGGCCCTGGTCGCCCTCGCGCTGATCGGGGTCACCGAGGTGTTCGCCGACAACACCACCTCGACGCTCACCCCGATGCTGGTCTCCCGGGACGATCTCCTGGTCGCCAACGCCCGGCTGCAGACCGGGTTCATCACGTTCAACCAGCTCGCCGGGCCGCCCCTGGGCGCGCTGTTGTTCACCGTCGGCGCGGCGTGGCCGTTCGCCGGGCAGGCGCTGCTGGTCGCGGCCGGGCTGGTCATGATCTCGCGGATCAAGCTGCCGCCGCACGGGCGGCGCAACGGCACCGGCGGCGCGGGACTGTGGCAGGACCTCAAGGAGGGGTTCGGCTGGACGGTACGGCACGCCGCGGTGCGGACGCTGGTCCTCACCATCCTGATCTTCAACTTCACCTTCGGCGCCGCCTGGTCGGTGCTGGTGCTCTACACCACCGAGCGGCTCGGCCTGGGCTCGATCGGGTTCGGCCTGATCACCACGGTCGGCGCGGTCGGCGGGCTCGTCGGCACCGGCCTGTACGGGGCGATCACCCGCCGGTTCAGCCTCGGGGTGATCATGCGCGTGGGGCTGATCCTGGAGACGCTCACCCATCTGGGGCTCGCGCTCACCACCTCGCCGTGGATGGCGTCGGTGATCTTCCTGCTCTTCGGCGCGCACGCCTTCATCTGGGGCGCCACCTCGGTCACCGTACGCCAGCGCGCCGTACCGGACGAGCTGCAGGGCCGGGTCGGCAGCGTCAACACCCTCTGCGTCTTCGGCGGCCTGGTCGTGGGCTCGCTGATCGGCGGCGCGCTGGCCTCGCACTACGGGGTGACCGCGCCGTTCTGGTTCGCCTTCGCCGGCTCGGCGGTCTTCGTGGTGGCGCTCTGGCGGCAGTTGCTGCACATCACGCACGACGAGCCCGAGGCCGCGCGCCAGGCCTGACCCGGGCCGCTCAGGCGGACGGTTCGAGCACGAAGACCGGGATCTCCCGGTCGGTCTTCTTCTGGTACTCGGCGTAGTCGGGCCAGGCCTCCACCGCCCGGTCCCACCACCGCGCCCGCTCCTCGCCCTCGACCTGGCGGGCGGTGTAGTCGCGCGGCTCCGGGCCGTCCTGCAAGGTCACGTGCGGGTCGGCCACGATGTTGTGGTACCACAGCGGGTTCGTCGGCGCCCCGCCCTGGGAGGCCACGACCGCGTAGGCCGTGCCGTCGGTCACCCGCATCAGCGGCGTCTTGCGGATCTTCCCCGACTTCGCGCCCTTGGTGGTGAGGATGATGACCGGCCGGTCGCGCAGGGTGTTGCCCTCCGCGCCCCCGGTGCGTTCGTAGAGCTCGACCTGCTTGGCGACGAAGTCGGCAGGGCTCGGTTCGTATTCGCCGGTCAGCGGCATCGCGCCTCCAGACACTCTGGGCTCGACATGAGACGAGGCCTAAAATGAGACTATGTCTCGTAGTGAAGCCGATGGCTGGAGAGACCGCAAGAGACGCGACACCATGGCGCGTATCGCCTTATCCGCCGCAAAACTGGCGGTCGAGCAGGGGCTCGTGGCGACGACTGTCGACCGGATCGCCGAGGACGCCCGGGTCTCGCGCGCGACGTTCTTCCGCTACTTCCCGAGCAAGGAGTGCGCCGTCGCCGACGGCCTCACCCGTCCCTTCCTCGACCCCGTCATCGACGCCCTGGCCCGCCAGCCGTCCCACCTGCCCGCGATCGAAGCGATCCTCGCCGCCTTCGACGAGGCCGCGTGCACCCAGACGCGCGAGGCCGCCGAACTCACCCGCGCCTCGGCCACCCTGTCCGCCTGGACCTTGAGCCACCACCAGCGCTACGAGCAGACCATCGCCGACCTGATCACCCCGCGCCTCACCGAAACCGACGCCGGCCCCCGGTTGATCGCGGCCCTGGTCATGGCGGCCGTGCGGCTCTCCGTCGAGGACTGGCTCGACCAGGGCGGCCCCCTGCCCCAGCACCTCCATCGCACCCTCCGCTCGGCGGCCTGCCGTCAGTGACGCAGCGTGCCCAGAATGAGATCGGTCAACGCGGCGACAGCGTCCTCGGCAGTAGCTCGCCCGCGATTGAGCTCGGCGGCCACGGCCTCCGCCGCCCCGAGCACCCCCACGCAGCGCAGCCGCAGCGCCTCGCCGTCGAGGCCCGAGTGCGGCCGTAGAGCCGTAGCCATCAGCGTGGCGTAGTGCTCGACCATGTCGCGCTGCGTGGCCTCCAGCGCCGGACTGCCCTTCAGCGCGGCGGACACGGCGGTGAACTCCGGCAGGTCGGTGGCGCAGGTGAAGTACGCCTCGCTCATGACGCGAGCCACCCGCGAGGCGGCCGGCTCGGCGTCCCGCAACGCCTGAGCCAGCCGGTCCCGGTATTGCTCATCCAGCCGTAGATAGAGCGCCAGCAACAGCCCGGCACGGGTGGCGAAGTGGTCGTACACGATCGGCCGGCTCACCCGGGCGACCTCGGCGAGCGTGGGCAAGGTCAGCTCGTCGGCCCCCCGAGTACGCACGATCGTCAGAGCCGCGTCGAGCAGTTGCTCGCGCCTGGCCTCCTTGGACAGCCGGGTCGGCGGAGTGCCCACTTTTCCTCCCTTGCGTGAGGACTCCAGCTTAAGCTACAAAATGTAGGCTACAAAATGTAGCTTAGCTGAAAGGAGCTCAGCCATGGACCAGTCAGTACTGATCATGGGCGGATCGGGCCAGGCAGGGGCGGGCACGGCCGCGCTCCTGCGGCGGTGGTACCCGGCCCTGCCGCTGACCGTCGCGGGCCGCGACCTCGAACGCGCCGGGCGGGTCGCCGCCGACCTCGGCAACGCCACCCCCGCCACCCTCGACCTGCGGCGCGCCGACCTCGGCCTGCCGCCCGAACCAGGCTTCACGGCGGTGGTGGCAGCGGTGCGGGACTCCCACCTGAACGGGCTGCGCTTCGCGCAGGATCGCGGCGTGCCGTACTTGAGCATCTCCAACGGCCTGGTGGACATCACCCCGGAGGTCATCGCCGGCGCCCAGCGCACGACGGCCGCCCCGATCCTCCTGGCCAGCCACTTCCTGGCCGGACTCGTCGTGCTGGCCGCGATGGACGCCGCCCGCGACTTCGATCGCCTCGACACGATCCGGGTGGCCGCGGTGCTGGACGAGCACGACGCCGGCGGCCCCGCGGCTCTGGAGGACCTGGAGCGCCTGATGGAGGTCACCTCCGCCGGCCTGATCCGCCGCGACGGCGTCTTCACCTGGGCCACCGGCACCGCCGCCCAGGTGGACGTGCCCAGCATGGACGGGTCCGTCCTGCCCGGCCAGACCATCGCCACCCTCGACGTCCCGAGCCTCGCCCTCGCGACCGGCGCCCCCAACGTCCGCTTCGACTTCGCCGTCGGCGAGTCCACCGGCCGCCGCCGCGGCGACGCCCCTTCCCTCGAGCTCCACCTCGACCTGCAAGGCAGCGGGCCGGCAGGCACCCCGCTCAGCACCAGCCAATGGCTCGTCCACCCCGCAGGCCAGCGCCCGCTGACCGCCCTCGGCATCGCCCTGGGCTTGGAACGCCTGCTCGGCCTGCGCGGCGACCCAGTGCCACCGGGCCTGTACACCCCCGAAGCCCTGATCGACCCGTCCTACGCGGCCGAGCGCATGACGGAACTCGGCACGCTACGACTGCAGGGTGAGGAGGTCAGCGCACCGGCAGCCCGGTGACCGCCCGCCCGATGATCAACCGCTGGATCTCGCTGGTCCCCTCGAAGATGGTGTAGATCTTCGCGTCCCGGTGGAACCGCTCCACCGGATGCTCCCGCGTGTACCCCGCCCCGCCGAGGACCTGGATCGCCTGCTCGGTGACCCACACCGCCGTCTCCCCCGCGACGAGCTTGGACATCGAGCCCTCGGCCTGGTCGAAGGTGCGGCCGTTGCGGGCCATCCAGGCGGCGCGCCAGGTCATCAGCCGAGCGATGTCCACCCGGGTGGCCATGTCGGCCAGCAGGAAGGCGATCGCCTGGTTCTCGCCGATCTTGCGGCCGAACTGCTCGCGTTCGCGGGCGTAGTCGCGGGCGTACTCGAAGGCGGCGCGGGCGATGCCGACGGCCATGGCGGCGACGGTGGGCCGGGTGGTCTCGAAGGTGCGCATCGCGCCCTGCTGGCCGGTGCGCTCGCCGGCACGGGCCCGGGCGAGGCGGGCGTCGAGCTTGTCCTGGCCGCCGAGCAGGCAGGAGGCGGGCACGCGGACCCGGTCGAGGACGACCTCGGCGGTGTGCGAGGCGCGGATGCCGTGCTTGCGGAACTTCTGCCCCATGGACAGGCCCGGGGTGCCGGGCGGGATGACGAAGGTGGCCTGGCCGCGGGTGCCGAGGGCGGGGTCGACGGAGGCGACGACGACGTGCACCTCGGCGATGCCGCCGTTGGTGGCCCAGGTCTTGACGCCGTCGATGATCCAGTCGGATCCGTCGCGTACGGCACGCGTCCGGATGGCCCCGACGTCGGAGCCGGCGTCGGGCTCGGAGGCGCAGAACGCGCCGAGCTTAACGTCGTTCTCGGTGCCGAACATCTGGGGCAGCCACTCGCCCATCTGCTCCGGCGTGCCGTTGGCCGACAGGGCGGCAGCGGCCAGGCCGGTGCCGACGAGGGACAGGCCGATGCCGGCGTCGCCCCAGAAGATCTCCTCAAACGCGACCGGCAGCGCCAGGCCGGAGGGCTCGAACCACTGGGTGGCGAAGAAGTCGAGCGAGTAGAGCCCGATCTTGGCGGCTTCCTGGAGGACGGGCCAGGGGGTTTCCTCACGCTCGTCCCATTCGGCGCCGGCCGGGCGGATGACGTCGCGGGAGAAGCTGCGGACCCAGTCGCGGACCTCGATCACGTCCGGACTCAGGTCCAGGGAGAAGCTGCCGTCCATGTGTTACCTCCGGTAACACCTTACCGGTCGGTAGCTTTCGGGTGAAGCCCGCCCGGCGGCCTCACGTTCGGTAGCGTGGCCGTCACCCATGAACCGCTGGACGCTCGCCGTGCTCGCCACGCTCGCCGCCCTGGCCGGGTACCTGCTGCTGCGGCCCGCGCCCGCCACGCGCGTCACCGCGCTGTTCGACCGGACGGTCGGGCTGTATCCGGGGTCGGACGTGCGGGTGCTCGGCGTGAAGGTCGGCGAGGTCGAGGCGGTCGTGCCGGAGGGGTCCCGGGTGCGGGTGCGGATGGCGGTCCAGGCGAAGGTGCCGGCCCGGGTCCAGGCGGTGCTGGTGTCCAGGTCGGTGGTGGCCGACCGGTTCGTCCAGCTTGCTCCGCCGTACACGACGGGGCCTTCGCTGGCCGACGGCGCGACGATCACCGATACCCGGGTGCCGGTGGAGATCGACGAGGCGATGGCGAGCTTCGACGAGCTGGCGGTGGCGCTCGGTCCGCGGGGGGCCAACCGCGAGGGCGCGCTGGCCGAGCTGCTGCGGATCTCGGCGCGCACCTTCGACGGCCAGGGCGGCAAGATCGCCGACACGGTCGAGGGGCTGGGCGCGGCGGCCGAGGTGCTCGCCGGCAATCGGGACGAGGTCGCCGGCACCGTCCGCGACCTGGCCACGGTCACCAGCGGCCTGGCCGAGGACGACGCGGCGGTCCGTCGCTTCCTGGACGGCGTCGCCGAGGTGACCGGCCACCTCCACGACGACCGCGAACAGCTCCGCGCCGTGCTCAGGACCCTGTCGGGCACCCTGACGCAGGTGGCGCATTTCGTGGAGGACAACCGCGACGAGGTCGCCGCCGGCACGCGCGACCTGGCGCGGCTCAGCAAGCTGCTCGACGAGCATCGCGCGGCGCTCGCCACCTTCCTCGACACCGCCCCCGCCGCGCTCAACAACGCCGCGAACGCCTACGACGCCCAGTCCGGGACGTTCCGGGCCCGCCTCGACCTGAACGGGCAGACCGACGACCTGGGGTTGTGGCTGTGCTCGCTCACCCACTCGATGGGCGTGCCACCGGAACGCTGCGAACCCCTGCTGGACGAGACCCTGGGCGGGCTGGTCCCCCGAGTCCCTAGAGACTGAGCATCGGGGGGCGTTCGGCGATGGAGATGTCGCGGATGCGCAGTTCGTGGCCGGAGCCGGCGCGGCGGAACTGAGTGAGGCGGGTGGCGGGCTCCTCGACGGCGACCATCTTGCCCTGGCGTTCCAGACGGGACCAGGCGGCGAGCATGATCTGGGCGGCCATGCCGCCGAGGGCCTCGGTGGACTGGTGGGAGTGGGCGCGCGAGCCGAGGTCGACCTGGGCGAGGGCATCGAGGCCGGCGAGGTCGAGCAGGTCGACGAGCAGGCCGAGCTCGACGCCGTAGCCGGAGATGAACGGCACCCGCTCCAGGGCGCTGCGGCGGCCGGCGTACTCGCCGGACAGGGGCTGGATGAAGCCGGACAGCAGCGGCCAGTGCAGGTTGATGAGCGGGCGGGCGACGAGTTCGGTGACGCGGCCGCCGCCGGTGGGGGCGCCGTCGAGGGGGCGGTCGTAGCAGCCCTTCACGTAGACCACCGAAGGGTCGTCGAGGAGCGGCCCGAGCAGGCCACTGACAAACTCCGCCCGAAATTTCCGGATATCGGCGTCTACGAACACCACGAGATCCCCGGACGTCACGGCCAGCGACTTCCACAACGCCTCGCCCTTGCCGTCGAGCGGCTTGAGGCCGGGCAGGATCTCGTCCTGCGCGAACACCGCGGCCCCCGCCTCGGCGGCGACCACCGCGGTGTCGTCGGCCGAGCGCGAGTCGATGACGACCACCTCGTCCACCAGCCCGGCCAGCTCGTCCAGCACCACCCGGACGATCTCCCCCACGGTCTCCCGCTCGTCGCGCGCGGGCAGCACGACGCTGACCGTGGTGTCCTGCTTCAACTCCAGCAGCCGCGCCGGCGGCCAGTCCCCCGCCGACGAGGTACGGCTGGTCAGCCAGGCCTCCACCGCGGGCAGCATGGCTTCACCCATTCGTCTCCCCCGTCACGATCGTTCCCCCGAAAGCCTAGTTCAGCCCCGTACGGCATGCCGTTCGAGGAAGGTGTAGACGTCGGCCTCGTCCACGCCGGGGAAGGAACCGGGCGGCAGCGCGGCGAGCACGTGGGAGTTGGCCCGGGCGGAGGGCCAGGCGAAGCCGTCCCAGCGCTGGGCCAGCTCGGTCGGCGGGCGGCGGCAGCAGTCCCCCGTCGGGCAGCCCGACTTGGTGCGGTTGGTCGTCTCGCGCCCGCGGAACCAGCGCGACTCCCGGTACGGCACGCCGAGCGTGATGGCGAAGTCGCGCTCGCGCGAGGGGTCCACGTGCGCGACGCAGAAGTACGTGCCGGTCGGCGAGTCGGAGTACTGGTAGAACACCGAGAACCGGTCGGGCGAGAGGAAGACCTGCCGGCCCGACCACTGCTGGCACATCCGCTGGCCCTCGATCGCGCCCTGCTCGTCGGCGGGGAAGACGATGCCGTCGTTCTCGTAGGCCTTGTAGATGATCCCGCCGGCGTCGTTGCGCACGAAGTGGCAGACCAGCCCGAGATGGGTGGTGGCCAGGTTGGTGAAGCGGTGGGCGGCCATCTCGTAGGAGACGGCGAAGACGTCGCGCAGGTCCTCGACCGACAGCGCGCGGGCCTGCTTGGCCTCCTGGAGGAAGGTCGCGGCGGTCTTCTCCGGCACCAGGACGGCGGCGGCGAAGTAGTTGGCCTCGGTGCGCTGGCGCAGGAAGTCGGCGAAGTCGCGCGGCTTGCCGTGGCCGAGGGCCAGGTGGCCGATGGTCTGGAGCAGGATGGTGCGCGGGGTGTGCATGCCGAGCTGCTCGTTCTTCACGTAGATGCGCCGGTTGCGGGTGTCGGCGATGGAGCGCACCGAGCGCGGCAGGTCCTGGGCGGTGTGCACGGTGTAGCCGAAGTGCGTGACCAGCGCCTGGACGGTCGACTGCGACAGGGCGCCGGTGCGGTAGCCGACGGCGGCCAGGGCCTCGGCGGCGGCCTGCTCGATGTCGGGGAAGTAGTTGCCCAGCTCGCGCTGGCGGCGGCGCAGCTCGGCGTTGGCCGCCCTGGCCTCCTCGGGGGTGGCGGTGCCTCTGGCCTGCCGGGAGCGCAGTTCGCCGTAGAGGCCGAGGATGTGTTCGAGGACGTCGTTGGGGACGCGGGCGGAGACCTTGAGCTTGGGCAGGCCGAGCGCGGCGTAGATGGGATCGCGCTGGGCCTCCTCCAGTTCGATCTCGAGCTGGGCGCGGCGGTTGGGCGCCTGGCGGCGCAGGAGCTCCTCCACCGGTACGCCGAGGGCCGAGGCCAGGCCCTTGAGCAGGGTGAGCTTCGGTTCGCGCTTGCCGTTCTCCAGGAGCGAGAGCTGCGAGGGGGCGCGGCCCACCCGCTCGCCGAGGTCGGAGAGTGTCAGCCCGCGCTGTTTGCGCAGGTGGCGCAGGCGCTGCCCGAAGGCGATCAGATCCAGCTCCTGCGTCAAAGACAGCGGTTCTTCGCTCAGCAAGGAGGCCATGTCGGCATCTTAGACAGAAATTCTGTACTTCTTCTACTCCCTGCGGCAGCCCGTGTCGGCCGGGGTGCCCGGCTGCGCCTGCCGTACCGGATTGGTCTAGGCCAACTGGAAAACTTGCGAAATTTTCTCTTTGGAATACCTGTCAGTATTTTCCCATAGCGAATTTTCTTCGTTCTTCGCTGCCGCAGAGGGGCTGCCCATGGGTTGATTCCGGGCACACACTCGGCACAAGCACCCAGGGGACGACAAAAGGAGTGAACGATGAGCGATCGCCTCAAGGGAGCTGCCGAGCAGCTGCAGCAGGAGTGGGACACCAATCCCCGATGGAAGGGCGTGGAGCGCACCTACACCGCCGAAGACGTGGTGAAGCTGCGCGGCAGCGTCCAGGAGGAGCACACGCTCGCCCGCCGAGGCGCCGAGCGGCTCTGGGACCTCCTGCACACCGAAGACTACGTCCACGCCCTCGGCGCGCTCACCGGCAACCAGGCGGTGCAGCAGGTCAGGGCCGGGCTGAAGGCGATCTACCTCTCCGGCTGGCAGGTGGCCGCGGACGCCAACCTCGGCGCGCAGACCTACCCCGACCAGTCGCTGTACCCGGCCAACTCGGTGCCGGCCGTCGTGCGCCGCATCAACAACGCGCTGCTGCGCGCCGACCAGATCACCTGGTCGGAGGGCGAGGAGCGGGAGTGGCTCGCCCCGATCGTGGCCGACGCCGAAGCCGGCTTCGGCGGCGTGCTCAACGCTTTCGAGCTGATGAAGGGCATGATCGCCGCGGGCGCGGCGGGCGTGCACTGGGAGGACCAGCTCGCCTCCGAGAAGAAGTGCGGCCACCTCGGCGGGAAGGTCCTCATCCCGACCGGGCAGCACATCAAGACGCTCAACGCCGCCCGCCTGGCCGCCGACGTCTCCGGCGTCCCGACCCTGATCATCGCGCGGACCGACGCCCAGGCCGCGACGCTCCTGACCAGCGACGTGGACCCCCGCGACCAGCGTTTCACCAACGGCGAGCGCACCGCCGAGGGCTTCTACCGGGTGCGCAACGGCGTCGACGCCTGCATCGCCCGCGGCCTGGCCTACTCGCCGCACTCCGACCTGCTCTGGATGGAGACCTCCACGCCCGACCTCGACGTCGCCCGCGAGTTCGCCGAGGCGATCAAGGCCGAGTACCCCGACCAGATGCTGGCCTACAACTGCTCGCCGTCGTTCAACTGGAAGAAGCACCTCGACGACTCCACGATCGCCAAGTTCCAGAAGGAACTCGGGCACATGGGGTACAAGTTCCAGTTCATCACGCTGGCGGGCTTCCACTCGCTCAACTACTCGATGTTCGACCTGGCCCAGGGCTACGCCGGCGAGGGCATGACCGCCTACGTCGAGCTGCAGGAGGCCGAGTTCGCCGCCGAGTCGCGCGGCTACACCGCCACCCGGCACCAGCGCGAGGTCGGCACCGGCTACTTCGACCTGGTCAGCACGGCCATCTCGCCCGACTCCTCGACCACCGCGCTGCGCGGCTCGACGGAGGAGGAGCAGTTCGCCACGGCCCACTAGGACGCTTTCCGCGGGCTCTTCCAGGGAACGGGCCGGCGGGAAGGCAACAGGCGAACCCTGTTGATCGAGGCCGGACCTCTCCCGGGTCCGGCCTCTCAGCCTGTTCCTGGGGCCCTAAGCGCCGCTTGTCGACGGTGACGCGCTGGGCTGCTCCTCGCCCGGCCCCTCCTGCGGGATCTGGGTCGGCGTCTGGCTCGGCGTGGGCGTCGGCGTCTCGGTCTCCCCCGGACCCTCCTGCGGGATCGTGGAGATCCCCGACGACGGCTCCGGGCAGTGCTTCGACTTGCCGCGCTTGCGCCCGGCCGGGTTGACGCAGTCGCCGGGCCTCGACCCGGGCGGGTCGGGCCGGATCTCCTCGGTGACCTGCGGCGGAGTGGTCCGCACTGCGGCGACGTTCGGCGGCTTGGCCTCCCGCGTCCGGGTGACGATCACGGTCGGCCGCGTCGGCTCGACCGCCGGCGGCGTGGCCACCCCGGAGGTCCCGGCCACCGTGGGCCGGATGGTCGAGGCCGCGCTCCCGTGGTTGCGGATGATCGGCACGGTCTCCGGCGCCTGAGCGCCGCCGAAGGCCGTGCCGCCCCCTCCTGCGGCGGCCACGGTGAGCGCGGCGATGGACACCGTCGCCAGCGCCGCGAAGCTGGCGTGCGACAGGTGCGCGCCCTGGCGGGCGCGGCGCCGCCGGGGCGAGGTCTCGGGCGGCGGCCGGCGTTCGGGCCGCCGCTCCCCCGCCGGCGGGTACGGCACGGCGGTCCAGATCTCGTCGAGCACCCGCCGTACGGCTTCGCGCAGGTCCCACGGGTCCCCGACGCCACCGGCCGCCAGCAGCGCCCGCAGCAGGTCGGCCGCCTTGGGCCGCTCGGCCGGCTCCTTGACCAGCGCGGCGGCCACCGCGGGCCGCAGCAGCGCCGGCACCCCCTCCAGCCGCGGCTGCTCCAGCAGGATCCGCCGCGTCACCACATCGGCCTCGCCCGACCCGAACGGGTGATGGCCGGTCGCCGAATAGGCCACCAGGCAGCCCCACGCGAAGATGTCCGACGCCGGTACGGCAGGCCCCCCGGTCAACCGCTCGGGCGCGACCCACCCCGGACTGCCCATGACCTGCCCAGCCTGGGTATGCGCCGTCGCCGTGTCCACGTCACGGGCGATGCCGAAGTCGATGACACACGGCCCCTGCGGCGACAACAGCACGTTGCCCGGCTTGAGATCGCGATGCACCAGCCCCGCGTCATGCGCCGCCACCAGCGCGGCAGCCGCGCCCAGCGCCACCCCGTAGGCGAGATCCGGCGTGAGCGGCCCGCGCGCGGCCACCACCGACGACAGCGCCGGCCCGCGGATGTACTCGCTCACCAGGTAGGGGCGGTTGTTGTCCACCCCGTCCTCGATCACCGCGGCCGTGCAGAAGGGCACCACGCGCCGCGAGAGCGTCACCTCCTCGGCGAACCGCGCCCGCAGCGTCGCGTCGTTCAAGTGGACCGCGTGCGGCGTCTTCAGCGCCACGAGCCCGCCGCGCGGATGCTCGGCGAGGTACACCACACCCATGCCGCCCGAACCGAGCCGTCCGAGCAGCAGGTACCGGCCGATGATGACCGGATCTCCCACCGTGAGCGGCCGCACGCCCAGGGGCATGCCCTCAGCTCGCGCCATCCGGATATCGCCTCTCAGCTCGCCTTGAGGTCATGACAAGGCACACTCTGGCCCCATGGCTGGAGGGTTTCCGCATGTCTTTCATAAGGGGTATCGGAGGTAAGGCGAGTCTTGCCGTTTGGTGAGTAAGGGGTGTGACATCTGCGCTTTTGTGAGCCCTGTGGCACTGCCGGGGAGCGCCGGCTTCTCGGACCACCATGAGGGCTCCGAAGGCGGCGGCCCTGAGTGCATCCCCGCTGTGGCGGCCATCGCGCTCGCCCGGATCTCCTAGCGTCGACGAGGAGCCGTCGGGGATCTATCGCCCCACATGGTGCGTTGATCCAGCAGACCCGGGCGTGGAACTTCCGCGCGGCGGGCGGCGCGCAGGGAGACGGTATGGACTCGGTAGTGGTGAACGGCGTCCGGCTCGGCTACGAGCGGGCCGGTTCGGGGCCCGCGGTGGTGCTGGTCGGCCGCCCCCTACACCGTCGACGACCTGGCCGCCGATGTCGCGGGCCTGATCGAGGCACTCGAACTGGGCCCGAGCGTCGTGGTCGGCTACTCCCTGGGCAGCTTCACCGCCGAGCTCCTCGCCCGTACCCGCCCCGACCTGGTACGTGCGGCCGTCTTGCTGGCCGGGGCCGGGCCGTTGACCGGCGTGCTGGACGCCGTGCTGGAGGCCGAGACCGAGCTCATCGCCACCACCGGCCGGCTCTCGCCCGCCTTCATGCGGCTGCAGACGCTCCTCGGCGCCCAGGAAGCGGTGTGGACCTCCACCGAGGGCGAGAACGGCCAGTCGGCGGCCTCGGACCGATGGCTTCGCGACGAGCACCGCATGGCCGCCCTCGGCCAGATCACCGCGCCGGTGCTGGTGCTCGCCTACGAACACGACCTGTACTTCCCGCCCTCCTGCGGGCAGATCGCCGCCGACGCGCTCCCCAGAGGGCAGTTCACGCAGATCCCCGGCGCCGCACACGGCGGCCTGCTCACCCACCCCGGCGAGACCACCAAGGCGATCCTGGCCTTCCTCGCTGACCTCGACC
The DNA here is from genome assembly GCF_044459405.1 of Nonomuraea sp. NPDC050328. Classification (NCBI taxonomy): domain Bacteria; kingdom Bacillati; phylum Actinomycetota; class Actinomycetes; order Streptosporangiales; family Streptosporangiaceae; genus Nonomuraea; species Nonomuraea sp. NPDC050328. The sequence goes on from NZ_JBITIW010000012.1 coordinate 90,586, forward strand.
TGAACCAGCCGGGCCAAGGAACCGGTGCAAGCCCGGGCGGAGCCTGACGACACCCCGCGCGGCCCTCGGCGAGGACCCAGGAGGCGCCGGCCACCGAAGGGCCGCACCGCTTGCCCTTGTCGGAGGGCGGCGGGGATCGGGTCCTGGATGGTTCCGTTCACGGTGGGACGGAGTGCGCTGGAAGGTCAAACGTGGGCTGCGTGTGCAACATCCCGACCGGCCCGTCCACCCCGCACCGCGAACGGCGGCCGTCAACCAGAGCGGGCCGACCACTCCACCAGCGGCGGGCGGACCGCCGCGCACAACGGCTGCCCCTTGGCGTCGGTCAACCCCAGCCGCGCCACCAGGACACCGCCGGCCACGGCGTCCTCCAGCACCGGGGCGGGAACCGCGTCCAGGTGCAGCTTGGCCCGCCGGAACATCGCGATCGCCCCGGCATCATCGACCGTCCCCCACGACAGGTAGACGAACCGGCCGCCGGGTCCGCCCTGCACGAACGGGCCACGCAGATCCCAACCCGGCTCCGTCCGGGTCGGCGTCACCTCCAGCTCCCAGACCGCCGAGGAGGCGTCGCCGGGCGTCAGCCCGAGCAATTCCTCGCGCCGCTGGCGCCGTTGCACACCGACGTGGATGTTGGCGTAGCCGGGAAATCCGGGTTCCCGCCCACAGACGCGGCCCGGCAGATCGGACGCCTCGATGCGGATCAGCACGCCACCATCATGCCCCTCGACCAGCCACGCCGGCGACTGGCGGACAAGGACCTCCCTGTCAGGCCAAGCGCCAAAAGCCGATCCGATCCTCGCCGAGGTGAGTCTTCCTGTACGGCAGCCGCGACCCGGGGCAGTTCGCGCGCGGGCAGCGATGACATACCGCTGATCAGGGACAATGCTCGTATGACCGATTGGGAAGCCGTTCGCGCGAATGACTGTGTCGTCCCCGCTGACCGGCCGTTCGACGAGCTCGTGGAAGAACTGGTGCAGGCCGTACGAGACCCCGATCCCATCATCCGCGACGGGCACGCGTATGCGGTGCTGTCCACGTGGATCGAGCGGGATGTGATCGACGCCGAGCGGCGGGCCAAGATCGGGTCGGTGATGGCGGCCCGGTTCGACGACCACGAGATCCAGGCTCGAACCTTCGCCCCGCTGATCCTCGACATGATCGTTTCCAAGGGCGACTACGCCTCCGGCTGGGAAGCGGCCTTCACCCGCTGGTTCCCCGCGGAAGCCGACGTGCGCGGGTATGACGAGCGGCTGGGCTGGCTGCACGCCGTGGCGCACGGCGCCGACCTGCTCGGCACCTTCGGGCAGCATCCCGCGGTGCGGCCGGCGGCGATGCTGGAACTGGCGGCGGCGAGGCTCCTGGCTCCGACCGCATACGTGTTCGCGCAGCAGGAGGACGAGCGCCTGGCGCAGGCCATCGCGCGATGCCTGACCCGGCCGGAGCTGACGGTTGTGGAGGCGCTCGGCTGGCTGGAGACGGTGGCGGCGGACCTGGCCGCGCTGCCACGAGGGCCGATCCCCGCCCACGCTGCCAACACCATTCGCACGCTGCGAGTTCTCTACATTCTGGCCGGAGAGGGGGTGCGGACACGACGAGATGCGACACCGGTCGCGCTCCCACACGGTGCCGCGATCAAGGAGAAGCTCGGGTCCGTGCTGGCCGAGCACTTCCAGTACGCCTGACCGGAGGGCTGCTCCGCCTCACGCTGACCGGCCGAGACGCACGTCATCCAGCGCAACCGCCATGCCTACGCCGCCTGATGTGGAACTAGTTGGGGAGCGACGAGCGGGTCGCGTGCAATGAGCCCAGGAGCTGCAGCCGGTCCGCGTCGGCGGTGCCCGGCTCGGCGGTGAAGACCAGCATGACCGGGCCGGGGTTGCCGAGCAGCGGGTAGGTGTCCCAGTCCAGGACGATGTCGCCGACCGCGGGGACCCGGAAGGTCTTGGTGCCGCTGACCGACGCGCGGACGTCGTGCCGGGCCCACAATCGCCGGAACTCGGCGCTGCGGATGCTCAGCTCGCCGACGATCGCGGTGGCGCGTGGGTGAGTGGGGTCGGCGGCGACGGCGGCACGCATCATGCCGATGTAGTCCAGGGCCTGCCGCTCCCAGTCCGGGCAGCTCCGCTCGCCGGTCATCGTGTCGTCGAACATCAGCAGGAGCATGTTGAGCCGGTGGCGCGGGTAAGCGTCCGGGGAGCCGAGCAACGCCTCCGCCATCGGGTTCCAGTCGAGCAGGTCGAGGTGCCGGCCGAGCACGACCGCCGGGGTGTGCATCACCCGCAGCAGCCGCCGGGTGCTGTCCGGCACGCTTTCCGGTCCACGGTCCACCCGGGTGGGTAGCGGGCGCCGGGCGGCGCGGGCCAGGGCGAACAGGTGGCGGCGTTCATCGGGGTCGAGGCCGAGCGCGCCGGCGAGCGCGTCCAGGACGTCGTCGGACGGGCGCACCTCCCGGCCCTGCTCCATCCGCTGGTAGTAGTCGGTGCTCAGTCCGGCCAGCAAGGCCAGTTCCTCGCGCCGCAGCCCGGTGACCTTGCGCCGGCCGCCCGGTTCCAGTCCGACGTCGTGCGGACGCAGCCTGCCGCGCCGGGCTCGCAGGAAATCTCCGAGCTCACGGGCGTACGGATTGCTCATGCCGTAAGTGTGCCGCCTCGCTGGGCGCCCAAGGTAGGTCCCGCAGACCTAGGCGGCCGAGAACGATCGAAGCGGCCCGCACTGCGCCTAGCGTCGCCGGTCTACCGCACCGATACCGCAGGAGCCGCAGATGACCGGATGGACCGCCGACCGCATCCCCGACCAGCACGGCCGGATCGCCGTCGTGACCGGCGCGAACTCGGGCCTCGGCCTGATCACCGCGAGCGAGCTGGCGCGCCGCGGCGCCCAGGTCGTGCTCGCCGTACGCAACACCGCCGCCGGGGAGGAGGCCGCGCGCCGGATCGGCGGCGATGTCGAGGTGCGCGAGCTGGACCTGGCCTCCCTCGACTCGGTACGCACGTTCGCCGCGAAGCTGGCCGCCGACCACCCGGCGATCGACCTGCTGGTCAACAACGCCGGCGTGGTGCTCCTCGGGCCGCGCCGTACCTCCGCCGACGGCTTCGAGCTGCAGCTCGCCACCAACATGCTGGGCCACTTCGCGCTGACCGGCCTGCTGCTCGACACGCTCGCCGCGGCGAGGCGAAGCCGGGTGGTCAGTCTCAGCTCGATCACCCACAAGAACGCGCACCTCGACTTCGACGACCTGATGTCCGAACGCGACTACCGGGCCACTGCCGCCTACGGCCGGTCCAAGCTCGCCACCACGATCTTCGGCGTCGAGCTGGACCGCCGCCTGCGCGCCGCCGGATCGCCGATCGCCAGCACGCTGGCCCACCCCGGTGTCACCCGCACCAACCTGACGCCACGTGCCTGGGAGCATCGTGGCCGGTTCGGGCAGCTGATCGCGCGACTGGGCCTGCTGGCCACCCAGTCGGTGGAGCAGGGCGCGCTGCCGCAGTTGCGCGCCGCGACCGATCCCGACGTGCGGGGTGGCCAGTTCTTCGGGCCGTCCAGGCTCTGGGAGACGTGGGGGCCGGTCGCCGAGGCCCGGCTCAGCCGGGAGGCGGCCGATCCGGCCGTCGGCAAGCGGCTCTGGGCGGCGGCCGAGGAACTTACCGGCGTCAGTTACCTGTGACCCCTGCGGCCCCCGGCCGTCCGGAGTAATGTGCCCTAGCACCGGACCGCCTCACGGGACGAGGGCGACCACCCCGCCGCGCCGACTCCTGTGGGATCACGAGCAGAGCGGGCGTCTGAAGCTGCGGTCATGGAAGCTTGCTCGATCCGGGCGAGGTCTGCCCCTCCCCTTCGGCGATGACGGCAGGGAAGGCGTCGTCCTTCAGGGGCGAGAGGGGGCTGAACAGGCCCTTGGGCTGCCGCCTATTTCAGCAAAACCCCGCCGAAGTAGGCCTGAGTCGAGTTGAGGCCGTACCGGCTGGGGTGGACGGCCTGGGCCGTACTGGTCAAGACGCCGGTGGCCGAGCCGAACAGGACGGCCAGCATGCCGCTGCCGCCGTTCTTGGCGGGTGCGCCGACGATGACCTCGCCCTTGCCGTCGCCGGTGAGGTCGGTGATCGTGATGGCCTGCCCGAAGCGGTCGCCGGGCTTGGACTGCTCCGCGATCGGGTCGGCCAGGGCGGTTCCGCCGACGGGCCCGATGCCGTCCTGCGTGACGAGCTGAGCTCGTTTGATCACGGGGCCGGTGGCGGAGCCGGGGATCACCATGACGGCGCCGGCTTCGCTGTGGCCGGAGACGGTGGCCTTGGAGGCGCCGATGACGATCTCGGCCCAGCCGTCGCCGTTGACGTCGCCCACGGCCAGGCCTGGGCCGAGCTCGGCGCTGGTGGCGAGCGAGGACAGGTCGACGGTGTAGCCGGGGGCGGAGGACGGGCCGGTGGCTCTGCCGTACCAGACCTGCAGCGAGGCCGTGCTCGGGGTGAGCATGACCAGGTCGTCGTGCCCGTCGCCGTTCACGTTGCCCATCGCCACTTCGGAGTCGGCCTTGGGGCAGCCCTGGCCGTAGGAGGGAGGCGAGGTGCAGGTGGACGGCGAGCCCAGCGTGGTGAGCTGCACCTGGGGCCGGTGCGGATCGTCGATGAGCCACAGGTGGGGCCCCAGCTCCCCTGCGCCGGAGTGTCGGCCGGCGACGACCGCGATCTCCAGCTTGCCGTCGCCGTCGAGGTCACCGGAGGCGGCGCTCGTCTCCTTGGTGAGGTAGCTGTCATCCGCGAAGTCGGTGAAGAGAAGATTCGCGGACCTGTTGTACCAGCCGCCGACGCTGAACCAGTAGCCGCCTCTCGTCGGTCCGACGATGTCGGTTCCCGGCTGGTCGTCGAACTGGCCGCTCATCAGTCTCCAGGGAGCCGTACGGTGACCGTAGACGCGGCGCTCGAGCGTGGCGGTCCCCTGGGAGGTCCAGGAGTCGACCTGCAGGTCGTAGTGTCCCCGGGAGATGAGGTCGGTCCTGCCGTCGGCGTCCACGTCGGCTGCGCTGAGGTTCACGCCCCACGCCTCGCAGGGCAGCCCGCCTGCCGTACAGCCGGGCGCGGGGCGGATGATGTGCCGGTTGTAGGTCAGCCCGTCCGGCCCGCCGAACAGGACGGCCACCAGACCCGAGTTCTTGGTGCCCGGATAGCCGGGATAGCTCGGGCTGCCGACGGCCAGGTCGTTGTAACCGTCGCCGTTGAAGTCGGTGTTCGGACCGGCGGCCGCCTGAGCGGGACCGGCGGGGAGGGTGAGGGCGGCGCTGAGGGCGAGGACCGCCGCCGACTGAAGGATCTTGCGAGCGTGCATGACTGCATGGTGATCGGTCACGCTTGGAGACCACTTGTGCGCGGATGGAGCGAGCAGCGGGTCAACCGCTGTCAGCGGCGAGCCCGATGGCCGGGAGGATGGCCTGGTCGACGATGTCGGCCAGGTCCGCGTCGCTGGGAGGCCGGCCGTCCAGCAGGCGCTTGGTGACCAGTGCCTCGCCGATATCGGCGACCACGGGGGTGACCAGTGCGGCGGGGAAGTGGCCGCGGTCGGCGTAGTGCCGCAGCACCGTGCTGGTGAACGTGCCTCCCCGCCGGGCGAAGACCTTCTCGAAGAGCGCCTCGGAGACCTGCGCGGCGCCCAGGGGATCGGTGAGGATGGCGGCGACCGCCCGCCCGGCCGGGCTGAGCATCCAGGCCCGCATCAGTTGGAGCGACCGGATCAGGTCGCCGCGCAGATCGTCGGCTCCCGGGGTGGGCTCCTCGACCGGATGCGCGTGGTAGAGCGCGTCGAGAAGCACTTCGATCGGGTCCGACCAGCGACGGTACAGCGTGGTGCGGGCGGTTGCCGCCCGCCTGCCGATGCCTTCCATGGTCAGCCGGCCGACGCCGACCTCCCAGACCTCCTCCAGCACCGCGGCGTGGATGGCGCTGGCCACTTCTTCGGCGCTCCGCCGCGTCCGGCCGCTGTGCTCTCCCACTCGTCGCCCCTTGTTCGACCCCGGTGTCATCTTAAATCCGCGGAAGCACCCTTCAATGGGAGAGGTCAGCCATGTCCGTCGCGCCACCGGCCTTGCCGGCGGGCTCGCGTACGCGGCGATCATCGGACTCCTCGTCGGCCTGGGGCAGCGCGCGGACCCGGGCTGGCTACGGGAACCGGCCGAGGCCGCCCTGCGCCGGCTGACGTACCGGCGAAGCTGACCCACGCGAAGGCTCTTCCCGTGTTGGAACTGCGCGACATCGAGATCTTCCTGACCCTGGCCGAGGAGCTGCACTTCGGCCGCACCGCCGCCCGGCTGCACGTCTCGACCGCGCGCGTCACCCAGGCGATCCAGAAGCAGGAACGGCAGATCGGCGCCAGCTCTTCGAACGCAACAGCACCGACCTCGGCCCCCTCCCGTCTCAGGACTGACCGGGGGGCGGCGAGGCGAACAAGCGGAACTCCCGCAGCCGGAACGGCGCGCGGGAGCGCAGCACCCGTGCCCGGAAGCGGCGCGCCTCGGCCGGGGCGGGGAGGGCGAGGATGCGCTTGGCGCCGACGGTCCCGCAGGCGGCGACCCGCCGCCAGCCGCCGGCCTCCTCCGCCTCGATCACCAGCGACTCGATGAGCTGACCGTGGCGCAGGTCCTCGGCCAGCATCACCCGCTCGACCCGGACCGCGCTGCCCAGGTCCAGCGTCAGGCCATCGCCGTGGACCGTCCGGACGGCCGTGGCGGCCAGGTCGTGGCCGACCTCGCGATCGATCCGCGCCGACCACTCGCGCAACACCGCCACGTCGGCCTCGGCGAGCCGGCCGCGCCGGTCCGGTGGCACGTTCAGCAGCAGCACCGCGCCGCGGCCGACCGACTCGTAGTAGATCGTCATCAGTTCGTCGACGGACTTGGGCTCCTGCTCGGCGTGGAAGAACCAGCCGGGGCGGATGCTCACGTCCACCTCGGCCGGCCACCATTGCAGGACCTCGCCTGCCGTACGGGCGAGGAAGTCGCGCCCGCCGAGGTCGGGGGCATCGTACTGGGCCACGTCGACGCGACCGCGCTCGACGGTGACGGGGACCACGTTCCACTCGTCCGGCCGGGCCAGGCCGTTCTCGTTGCCGACCCAGCGCACGTCGGGCCCGCAGTTGGCGATCACCGCGTCGGGCGCGAGGTGCCGGATCAGCGCGTACCAGCTGTCGAGGTCGTAGTCCTCCACCTGGCCTGCGGGGATACGGCCCTGCGAGCCGTCGAACCACACCTCGTCGATCGGGCCGTACCCGGTCAGCACCTCGTGGAGCTGGCCCAGCATGTAGGCGCCGTAGTCGGTGGCCGGCAAGGTCAGTGCGCCGATCCGCCTGGGCGTGCGGGCGCTGCCGTTGGCGTAGGACGGCTCGTGCTCGTCGGCCGGTGAGATGTAGACGCCGACCTTCAGGCCGTGTGCCCGCATGGAGTCGGCGAACTCCCGCAGCACGTCGCCCTCGCCGCCGCGCCACGAGGAGGAGGCCACGCTGTGCCGGGTCAGGGCCGAGGGGTAGAGGACGAACCCGTCGTGGTGCTTGACGGTCAGGATGGCCAAGGTGAAGCCCGCGGCCTTGAGTGCGCGTGCCCACTGGTCGGTGTCGAGATCCTCGGGCTGGAAGAGGTCGGGGTTTTCGTCCCCGTAGCCCCATTCCAGGCCGGTGAAGGTGTTGACGCCGAAGTGCAGGAACGCGGTGCGTTCCAGCGCTTGCCAGGCCAGTTGCCGCTCGGCCGGCCGTACCAGCGCCGCCCGTGCCACCACGTCGTCGCCCGGGCCGATCGGCACCCGCCAGCCGGGTGACGACTCCTCCAGCAGGGAGGGATCGAACGCGCCGGTGAACGCGACCACACGCAGCCGCAGGAGAAGGCCCGCTAGTCCGGACACCACCACCTCTCCCCCGCTCACCCTCACCCCATCCGGGGGGTCCTGTTCCGGTGTCAGCAGCAGCACCCGCTCGGCCGTCCGGCCGTGCGGGATGAACCGCGCCTCCACGGCCAGCGCGCGGCCATCGGGCTCGATCGCCGCGGCGACGCCCTCGTCGCCCCCGCCGAGCAGCAGTCCGCGCCCGGGCCGGATCACCTCCCGCCCGGTGAGCCTGCGCAGGGCGCCCACCTCGCCGGTGGCGGGGGTGTAGCGCTCCTCGGCGGTGAACGTGCCGGCGAAGCGCACGTCGACCAGCACCGTCGTCATCGTCCTGCCTCCGCTTCCACCGGGCGGCGGTAGGCCACGCCGAGGTGATCCAGTCGTTCCCGGTGGCCGAGCAGGCGTGCGGCGAACTCGGGGTACTCCCCCGCGGTGCCCCAGGCCACTTCGGCCAGGGCGCACAGCCGGGGGAAGGCCATGTACTCGACGTGCGCCGCGGTGGGCAGGTACTCGCTCCACAACTGGGCCTGCGTGCCGAGGATCCGCTCGGCGTCGTCGTCGTCGAGCCCGGCGGGGACCGGCCGGTAGGCGTAGACGTCCTCCAGGGTGGTCAGCCCACCGATGGCCAGCGGCTCCCGGGCCGGATCGGCCTGGTAGTGGTCGAAGTAGGTGGGCGTGTGCGGGCACATCACCGCCTCGTGTCCCGCGCGCGCGGCGTCGACGCCGCCCTGCTCGCTCTGCCAGGACATCACGATCGCGCCGGGCGGCAGTCCGCCCTGGATGATCTCGTCCCAGCCGATCAGCCGCCGCCCGTGCCCGGCCAGGAAGGCGGCCATGCGAGCGGTGAACCAGCCCTGCAGGGCGTCGACGCCGGGCAGGCCCAGCTCCCGCACGCGCGCCCGGGTCCAGGGGGACTGCTCCCACTCCTTCGTCGGGCACTCGTCGCCGCCCAGGTGGATCCACTCGCCCGGGAAGACCTCCAGCACCTCCTCCAGGACGTTCCGGCAGAACTCGAGTGTCTCCTCCGACAGCCTCAGGACCTGCTCGTGCACGCCCCAGGCGGTGGCCACCGGCAGCGCGCGATCGGGGTCGTCGCCGAGTTCGGGGTAGGCGGCGATGGCCGCGCGCATGTGCCCGGGCATGTCGATCTCGGGGACGATCGTGACGCCTCGGGCCCGCGCGTGCGCCACCAGGTCGCGCAGCTCGCGCTTGGTGTAGTGGCCGCCGTGCGGGACGCCGTCGTAGCGGCCCTCGGTGTAGTGGCCGAGCATCGTCTCCGCGCGCCAGGCGCCCACCTCGGTCAGCCGCGGGTAGCGCTCGATCTCCATCCGCCAGCCCTGGTCGTCGGTCAGGTGGAGGTGCAGGCGGTTGAGCTTGTGCAGCGCCGCCAGGTCCACCAGGCGATGCAGGAACTCCACCGGGTACCAGTGGCGGGCCACGTCCAGCAGCACGCCGCGCCAGCCGAAGCGGGGAGCGTCCTCGATCTCCACATGCGGCACCGGCCACTCGGCCCGGGCCGGCCGGCCACCGGCGAAGATGTCGGGCGGCAGCAGTTGTCTCAGGGTCTGTACGGCAAGCGGAAGCCCGCGCCGGCCTCCGGTGAGCACGACCCCCGCGGCGGAGACCGAGAGGCGGTACGCCTCGTCGGCGAGCTGCGGGCCGACCCGTAGCCGGATGGTGTCCGGGCCCGGCTCGGTGGCCGGAAGGAGCTTGCTTCCCGCGGGTCCGCCGATCAGTTCGCGCAGGAGTTCAGCGGCCTCGCCGGCGCCGGCGTCCGCGACGAGGCCGGTGGCCTGCGTGAGCCGCCAGACGCCCGGTGTCGTGGTGAGGCGGGCGGGACGGGGAATGAGGTGCACAGTGCCTCCAGATCAGGCGGACAGCCGGTCGGCGTGCAGGTAGAGGTCGCGGATCAGGTGTGCGTCACCGTGGAGTCGCCGGTGGGCGTCACCTCGCTCGCCCACCTCCTTCCGCCTCACGCCTTCACCGCCCCGGCGATGGCCTCGACGATGTAGCGCTGGGCGACCACGAACACGATCACGATCGGGGCGAGCGAGATGATCGCCCCGGCGCACAGCAGCGTCCAGTTGGTGGTGGTCTGGTTGGTGAAGGCGTACAGGCCCACGCCGACGGTGCGCAGCTCGGGCTTGCCCAGCGTGAACACCAGCGGCAGGAAGAAGTTGTTCCACGAGCTGATGAAGGTGAACAGCCCGAGCGTCGCCGCCATCGGTTTGGCCAGCGGCAGCATCACGCGGAAGAACAACGTGTTGAAGCCGGCGCCGTCCACCCGCGCGGCCTCCTCCAGCTCGCGCGGCATGGTGGAGAAGTAGGCCATGAACATGAACGTGCCGAACACCAGCCCGCCGCCCACCTGCACGATGATCACCGACCACAGCGTGTTGAGCAGCCCGAGCGCGTTCACCAGGTCGAACACCGGGATGATCGTGTATCCGTGCGGCAGCAGGAAGGTGACCATGATGACGCCGATCACGATCTTCCTGCCCGGGAAGGTGGTCCTGGCCAGGGCGAACCCGGCCATCGCGGTGAACAGCAGCGTGAAGAACACGCTGACCACCGAGATGATCAGGGTGTTCATGAAGTAGGTGCCGAAGCTGGCCTCCTGCCAGGCCTGGGTGTAGTTCTCCCAGCGTGGAGCAGGCGGGATCAGGCTCAGCCCGCCGTCGAGGAAGTCGAGCTTCGACTTCAGCGAGCTGCCCACGGCCCACAGGAACGGGTAGAGGTAGGCGAAGCCGAAGCCGAGCAGCAGGATGTGGGTCAGCGCGCGGCGTGCGGAAGCCGTACGGAAGGTGGTCATGTGCGCTCCTTGCGGGCCCGCAGCTTCTTGATCGCCAGCATCTGTCCGGCCGTCAGGACCAGCAGGAGCAGCCCGAAGAAGAAGGACGCGGCCGAGGCCAGCCCGATGTCCGGCTCGGTGACCACGCCGGTCCCGACCTGGCCGAACGCCTGGCGGTAGACGTAGGTGTTGACCACGTCGGAGGCGAAGAAGGGGCCGCCCCCGGTCAGCACCATGACCAGGTCGAAGACCTGCAGGCTGCCGATGATCGCGAGGAAGACGATCACCACGCCGACGTTGCGCAGCCCCGGCACGGTGACGTGCGCGAACCGGGCGAACCGGCCGGCGCCGTCGAGCTGGGCGGCTTCGTACAGGTCCTTCGGGATGGTCTGCAGCCCGGCCAGGAAGTAGATCAGGTTGTAGCCGAGGGTGTTCCAGATGCCGATGGCGATGACCGTCCACAACACCGTGTCGGGGTCGCCGAGGAACTGCAGCGGCTGGTCGATGAGGCCGAGCCCGGCCAGCGGCGCGCTGAGCGCGTCGCCGAAGTTGGCCAGCATCAGCTTGAGGACGATGCCGACGATCGCGATCGAGGTGACCGCCGGCAGGAAGTAGATCGCCCGGTAGAACGTGGAGCCGCGCAGCTTCGGGTTGTTCAGCACCAGCGCCAGGGCGAGCGCGAGGACGAGCTGGACCGGGACCAGGACGACCGTGTAGAGGGCGGCGTTGGCCAGCGAGTTCCAGAAGTAGCAGTCTGCGACGACCTCCTGGAAGTTGGCGAGGCCGACGAAGTCGGTCGGTTCCCCGATCCCGTCCCAGTCGTAGAGGGTGTAGCCGAGCGAGGCGAGGATCGGGTAGACGGTGAAGGCGCCGGTGAGCACGGCGAAGGGCAGCAGGTACGCATACGACCAGCCGTTGGCGCGGACGCGGCGCCACACGGAAGGGCGGCGCGGTGGTTCGGCGGCCGGGCCCGCCGGACGGGCCCGGTCGAGTTGCGTGGTCGGCATCGCGGCTCAGGCCCCGAGGTACTCGGGGATGTCCCACTTGTACGGCTTGCCGAGATCCCAGTCGGCGAAGACGTAGTCGTCCCGGCTGACCTTGTGGCCTTCCTGGACGGCCTTGTCCAGCGCCTTGACGAACTCCTTCTCCAGGTCCTCGTTCAGCTTGGTGAGCGCCGCGCGCATGTCCTTGATCTGGCCGGTGTACAGGCCGGTGCAGATGTCCTCGAAGCTGGGGGTGACGGGCTTGGGCACGACGTGGATGGTGGCCGGGTTGCGCAGCGAGGGCTGCGGGCCGGGGAGGCGGGGCCGCTGCCCGGGCTGCCGCAGGCGGTCAGCGCGGCCAGTCCTCCGACGCCGGCGAGACCGGCCAGCAGGCTGCGCCGGGACATGGCGAAGTCACGGTTGTTGGACATGTGTCGTTCCTTACCGTTGGTGGGGGGATGGGGGTCGGCGCCCCGGCGGGGTCAGCGCCGTGGTGATGGGGGCGCGGTGGAGGCGCGCACGATCAGCTGGGGTGCCGGAGGCTCCGGGGTGATGTGCCGGCCGTCGATCTGGGCCAGGAGCACCTCGGCGGCGAGCGCGCCGACGGCGACGGGGTCCTGCTTGACGGTGGTCAGCGGCGGGTGCAGGTGCGCCGCCTCGGGGTTGTCGTCGAAACCGGTGACCGACAGGTCGCCGGGCAGCTCCAGGCCCGCCTCGCGGGCGACGGACATGCCGGCGATGGCCATCAGGTCGCTGGCGTAGATGATCGCGGTGGGCCGCCCGTCCAGCAGCCGCCGGGTCGCGGCCGCGCCGCCCTGGCCGGTGAAGTGCCCGGCGTCGTGCAGGTCGGCCGGCAGGCCGCGGGAGAGCATCGCCTGCCGCCAGGCGTCGAGGCGGGACGTGGAGTGCCGGTAGGCGGGCGCCCCCTCGACGAAGCCGATCCGGCGATGACCGAGCCCGGCGAGATGCTCGACCGCCGCGCCGATGCCGTCGCCGTCGCGGATGCCGACTACGGGGATCCGCCCGCAGTCCATGCCCGCCGGGCCGACGGCGACCGCGGGCAGCCGAAGGCGGGGCAGCAGGTCGAGCCGCTGGTCGCCCTCCCGGATGTCCAGCAGGAAGGCTCCGTCGATACGGCGTTCGCGGACCAGCCGCCGATAGCTCTCGGCCTCGGTCTCCGCATCCTCGCCCACGACCTGCAGGACCAGCACCGATCCGCTGCCGGCCAGCACGCTCTCCACCCCGCCGAGGAACCCGGCGAAGAACGGGTCCACGGCCAGGTGCTGGGTGTCCCTGGCGAGCACCAGCCCGACCGCGAACGCCCGGGAGCGGAGCATGGCCCGGGCGTGGATGCTGGGCCGCCAGTTGAGCTGCTCGGCGACCTCCGTGATGCGTCGCCGGGTCTCCTCGCTGACGCCCGGCTTGCCGTTGAGCGCCAGCGAAACGGCTCCCTTGGACACCCCGGCTCGGCGGGCGACGTCGCCAATAGTCGGAGGATTCCCCGGCGTGTCCGAAGCGGGACCTCCTGGACCGTCCATGGTTCTCCGCCTCTCTGCCGAGTTACTCAATGCATTTAGTAGTCCCATAGATCGGACGATGTCAACCCGTTGACACCGCCGGCACCCCCGACCTACGCTCCGGACCTTGCGCGGCCACAAGCTCCCAACATGAGCCCTATTCACATCTCGCGAAAACTGGGTTACTTATGAGTACTGCTCAGAAAACGCGAGAGAGGCACCCCCCGTGCACTTACCCCTGGCTCTCCTGACAGCGCTCACCCTCCTCACGACCCCCGCCCGGACCAGCGACCCGACCCCCCTCCCCCCGCACCTCGAGACCATCCGCCAAGCCGAAGCCGTCACCCTGTACGGCGACGCCGCCATCCGCCCCCTGAACCAGCGCAAGACCGCCCTGACCTCCCTCGGCGACAGCGAGATCTCCGGCGAGGGCGCCGTCGACCGCTCGCTGTACGAGCCCGGCACCGACGGCCCCGACAACTGGTGCCACCGCTCGACGAAGGCCGCGGTCCACGTCACCACGATCCCCGCCGACCTCACCTACAACCTGTCCTGCTCCGGCGCCCAGACCAACGACATCACCATCGGCGGCACCCACCAGTACCAGGAGCTCAACCAGGGCGAGAACCTGGCCGTCAAGGCCCGCAACACCCGGATCAAGCTCATCACCGTGGTGGTCGGCGCCAACGACACCGGCGGCCCGGAGTTCGCGCCGACCATGACGAGCTGCGTGCAGCGGCGGGTGCTGTTCCAGGGCGCCTGCTGGCCCGCCCAGAGCCCCACCTGGGCGCAGCGCGTCGACTTCATCGTGCCGCGGGTGGCCAAGGCGCTGACCGACATCAAGCAGATCATGGCGGAGGCCGGCTACGCGCCCGGCGACTACCAGCTCGTCGCCATGTCCTACCCCGGCCCGGCCAGCCCCGACGTCGAGGACAACCCCAGCTTCCCCGGCTGGTACAACGGCGGTTGCCTGGGATACCTGGCCGACCTCGCCTTCGCGCGCAACAAGGCCGTCCCGCTGTTCGAGCAGGGCATCCGCCGGGCCGCGCTCCAGGCCGGGGCCCGCTACCTCGACGCCAGCCGGCTCTACCACGGCACCGAGGTCTGCCAGGACACCACCTGGGTGACGGGCCTGCACGCCGTCGACGGCAACTTCTTCGAGCCGAACGCGGTGCGCCAGTCGTTCCACCCCAACAGCAGCGGGCACGCCGCGTTCGGCGCCTGCCTGACCCAGTTCTTCCACGCCGACACCGCCCAGGCGACCTGCATGAACCCGGCGGGCACGCGCACGCCGAAGCTGTACGCGGGACTGCCGGAGTTCAAGCAGCTCAGGCACGCCGCCACCGGCAACTGCCTCGACGTCGACGGCAACTCCTCCCGCAACGGCCGCAAGCTGGTCTCCTGGCCGTGCGAGGGCACCCGCAACCAGGCGTTCTGGTACGACCCGGCCACCCAGGCCGTGCACACCGAGCTGTCGCAGGACCGCTGCGCCGACATCAACGGCGGCGCCCTGACCGCCGGCACCGCCGTACAGGTGTGGGACTGCAACGCCGGCGCCGCCCAGCGCTGGACCTATGACGGCGCGCGACTGCACGCCGCGAACGCGCCGTCCCTGTGCGCCACCCTTCCGGGTACGGCCCGCGCCCTCGGCGACGGTCTGGTCCTGGCCGCGTGCGACGGCGCGGACCAGCGGCAGGTGTTCACCTGGGAGACCAAGCAGGCGCTGACCTACACGCAGCTGAAGCTGGGCGGCAAGTGCCTGGACGTGCCCGGCACCAAGCCGTCCGGCGGCGCGAACCTGGTCCTGTACACCTGCGACGGCAACGCCGACCAGTTCTGGGCGTTCAACGCGGTCTCCGGTCAGGTGCACAACCTGGCCGATCCCGGCCTGTGCGCCGACGTCGAGGGCGGCACGATGGCCCAGGGCCGGCCGATCCAGGTGGCCAACTGCTCGGCGGCCATCGGGCAGTACTCGAACTCGATGCGCTGGAACGCGACCGGCGGCGGGTACGCCTCGCGGAAGGACCCCACGTGGCTGATCGCCGCCACCGGCACCGCCGACGGCACGCCGGTCACCCTGCAGCGCGCGGGCACCTGGACCCCTGGCCAGAGCCGCACCCCTGACCCGTGGAAGTTCCTCACGGCGGACGTCTACTAAGGACCGCCTCCGGCGCCGACGGCCTCCGCCGGCGCCGGACTCCCCTGAGCGGGACTGGGTGATCGGGCTTGAACTGCGGTTTCGGCCCTCGATGCGCGGGCGTTGAGAACCGAAGGCTCGAACTCCTCGGTGATCATCGAGCCACCGGCGGTGGCACGAAAAGCCGTGATCGTCCCGATTACTGCAGCTAGCTCGCATCATGGCGGCGGTGGCGGGCAGGGGGCAGCAGGGGAGGAATGCTTGATGGAGCCTATGGAGAGCTCTCCGCCGCCGCCTTTGCTGGTCACGGTGCGCGACTTACAGGGTGGCGTGGTGGTGGGGTTGGCGGGCGAGCTGAGTTCGCATACCACGGCGCGCATGGTTCGGGAGGTGAGTCGCATCCTGGCGCGGTGTCTTCGGCCGCCAAGGGTGGTGATGGATCTGTCCGCTGTGGACTTTTGCGATCGTCCGGGTTGGGCGGGTTGGTGTGGGTGTGGAAGCAGGCCCATGAAGCGGGCGGGCGGTTGGTGCTCAGCGGCGCGCGGGGCATCTGCCGGCAGCTCCTGCACCGCACCGGAGTGGACCGTGCTCTCACCCACTATGCAAAGGTGACCGATGCTGAGGCGGCACTGGCTGGGGCGGACTAGCCGCAGGGCCTTCTTCGTCCGGGGGCTGCTTTACGGTTGCTGCCCCGCGAGCGTGGCCAGACCCTTGACGCTGTTGGGACCCAGCCGGAGTAGATCATCGGTTACCGGCACTTCCGAACAGGTAGGGCGTCCTTCGTCAGCACGGAGCCAGGAGTTCGGTCCGCAGGTGCGCGAAGGTTTTGCTGAGGATGCGCGAGACGTGCATCTGCGAGATCCCCAGCTCGTCGGCGATCTCCTTCTGCGTGCGGTCGTCGAAGAAGCGCAGCTTCAGGATGGTCCGCTCCCGCTCGGGGAGGGCGCGCACCAGGGGGCGCAGGGCGTGCTTGTCGATGACCAGGTCGACGGAGTTGTCGTCGGCGGCGATCAGATCGGCCAGCACAGTGCTGTCGTCGTCCATGCCCGTGGGAACGTCCAGGGACAGGGTCCGGTAGGCCGCCGAGGCGTCCATGGTCAGCAGCACGTCCTCTTCGGAGATGTTCATGCGCCGCGCCAGTTCGGCCACCGTCGGCGATCGGCCCAGGTCCTGGGTGAGCTCGCCGGTCACCGCGTTCAGCTCGGCGCGCCGGTCCTGGTAGACGCGCGGTACGCGGATGGCCCAGGTGCGGTCGCGGAAGTGCCGCTTGACCTCGCCGTTGATCGTCACCATCGCGTACCCGCTGAAGGCGTGACCGAGGGACGGATCGTAGCCGCGGATGGCCTTCATCAGCCCGAGGTAGGCCGCCTGCAGGATGTCGTCGAACGGCTCGCCGCGGTAGCGGTAGCGGCGGGCGGCCTCCATGATCAGGCCCCGGTGCATCCGCGTCAGCTGCTCGAGCAGTTGCTCGCGGCGGGCATCGGCGAGATCCGGCTGCGCCAGCTCGGCGAGCAGCTCTTCAGCGGTGAGGCCCGGAGTGATCGTGTCGTGTGCAGCCATCGACTGCTCCTTCTATGGGGGAAGGAGGCGCAGCCGACCACGCCCACGCAGCGGCCCGCCTCCCGTTTTTCAACGGAGACGAAGCCCTCTGCTGGACTTCTCGGACAACGATTCCCCCTCGGCCAGATCCCGAAACCTGCCGTTTCACCTCCGTCGAAGCAGGAGCGGTGCGCGCGTCCGTCCACGGGCGGTCCGACGTGGGACCCGCTGGTCGGCGTGACTGTCCGGTCACCGGGAGCGAGGTGGCGGCAGGGATGGAGTACGGCGTAACGCGATCACCGCGCCCAGGCCCCCCGCCGCCTGGGCGGCCGGGGCAGCTCGGAGTCGGGGCGGCGGGCTGAGCTGTTTTCGGCACAGGCTTCGCTCGGCGGTGGTGGCGAGGGTCGCGGCGACCTGGCCGAGGGGCATCCAGGGCGGCATCCGCGCCGACCAGCACCTGCGGCAGGTCCTCGGCGACCTGGAAGTCGTCGCCATACCGGCGACGGTCGCCTTGACCCTCGTCGACGACTTCCAGGACCATGTCCGGGCGCCGATCCGGCCGAGAATGTCGCCCTCATGCTTGACGAGCTCGTAGCGCGAACCACGCAATCGCAGGGGGCGGGGCGGTCGCTGTGAAGCCGGCCAGTCCGGAGGGATCAGCGGAAGCCTTCCGGAACTCACGCACCTGCACGGGCGCGGGCTCCCGGAGATCGGCCAACACCTTCACGCAGAGCTGCACTTGGAACGGCTGGGCCTGAATGGACGGGATCCCGTCTGATCAAGGTGGGTGCTCCAGCGCATATCGGACCTACTTGGCGAAGAAGGCTCCGGGGGGAAGCTCATCGACGGAAAGCGAGTCCATCCCTTGAAGTCGTTCCAAAGCCGCACCACGGCGCCCTCACCGCCACGCCCTACTCCACCCGGCGCAGGTCCCGCACCTCGGCCTGCGGCTGGTAACCGGCGGAGCGGTAGGCGGCCACGGCCGCGGCGTTGGAGCCTTCGGCGCACACGGTCGCGCTGGACGCACCCATCTCCCGCAGAGCCGCCGCGGCACCGACGGCCATCGCCTTGCCGTACCCGTGCCCTTGGTGATCGCCGTGCACGCCAAGGGGTTCAAGCAGGCCGGGCCTGCCCGGACCCGCGGACCAGACGGTCGTGGCCGCGACGGCGACGCCCTGGTCGTTGTACCCCACAAGGCATCGGGCACTGGTGTACGGCGTGCCGGCCGCCATGGCATGCCATCGCTCCGCGCTGAACTTCGACCCTTGGAACGCCGCGCGGTGCACCGCGACCCGCTCGTCGACCAGTTCGGGGCCGACCACCTCGATGCGCAGGCCGCAGTCCTCCACGGATTCGCTCAGCCCACGCGCCATGGGGATCCACGGCTCATCCAGTTCCCAGCCGCCCTCCAGCAGCAACTCCCGGAACCGGCCGCCCCACAGCGCTTCGACGTGGGCCTTGCCCGCCGCCAGGACGCCGCGTTCGCCTCGCGACACGTCGTCGACCATCTGCCGCGCGAGGTCTTCGTCCATGCGCGCTTCCGGGTCGACCGCCAGCCGTACCAGGTCTGACCCGTCGAGCAGGCCGACCCCGAGGATCCTGCCCTCACGACTCCATGTTCGCAATGCCGCGGCGGTCCTCTCCGGGCCGAACTGCCAGTAGAACCCGACATCCCCCGGATGCAACTGCATCGAGGTCCCCTCGCGCCGCCACTCCGCCAGCGCGCGCACCACTTCGTCCAGGTCACCGACACCCGGCGTGCTCAACAAGACCGTCATCCCGCGATCAAACACGGCCACACCGGACGCGTCCAATGATTTAGCGCGAGCTCAAACACGCTCACTCACCGGAAACCCGGCTGGTCCACCACCACGGCGTTGTTGGTCTGCAGCGACGCCGATCACGCACTCATGGAACGCGGTCAACGAGCCTGATCCTCGGCAGTCTCCTGCCTGGAGGGAGGGTCAGGGTGCGAGCCGCCGACGGTCAGCCAGCCGAGGTGGTCGGCCAGCCGTCTCGCGGCGTCGAGCACAGCAGCCACGTGCGCCGTGGGTTCTCCGGAGCGCCACAGCAGGGACCAGGGGTAGGTGGCGGCGGGTTCGGTCAGGGGTCGCCAGGTGGTGCCGGGGCGGGTGGAGGTGCGGAACGAGGAGGGGACGCAGAGCACGCATCGGTGCTGGAGCACGAGATCGGCTGCCGCCCGGGTGCTCTCGACGGTCCCCTCGTAGATGGTCGGCCTGAACCCGGCCTCACGGCACAGCTCGACGACGAACTGGTTGAACTCCGGCGTCTCGGTGTCCTCGCCCATCAGGAGCGACTCGCCCGCGAGGTCCCTGACGGGGACGGCGGCGAGGCCTGCAAACCGGTGCTCGTCCGGGATGAGCACGCCCAGGGGATCGAGCCTGATCAACTCCGAGACCACGCCGGCCGGCACCTGCGAAGCCCGGCCGATCCCGACGTCGAGGCGGCCGTCCGCCAGTTGCCGGTACTGCTCCGGGGTACCGGCCTCCACCTGGTGGATGGTCAGCTCGGGGTGTCGTCGCTGGACCTCACGCAGGATCTGCGGCATGGAGTCGTAGCCGGCGTCGATGATGCCGACCCGCAGGGTGGGCGGGGCAGCGGCGGCGTTTCGTGCCGCGTGGGCCGCCCGGCCGAGATGGTCGAGGATCTGGCGGGCCTCCACGAGGAAGGCCGCGCCGGCGGGGGTGAGTTCGACGTGGTGGGTGGTGCGGTTCAGTAACCGCACGCCGAGTTCGCGTTCGAGCCGCTGGATCTGCTGGCTCATCGCGGACTGCACGATGTGTTCGCGCGCCGCCGCCCGGCCGAAGTGCAACTCCTCGGCCAGGACGACGAAGTAGCGGAGCTGGCGGATCTCCATGGACGCCACCCCTTCCCCGCCGGGCGGCCCACCTTGCCGGCTGGTCCTCACCCAGCCTAGGTCCTCGCCCCGCCGTACGTCCCGGGGCCGCCGGAGGTGCTGCGTCGCTGGAGGCGGGCGGGGTCGGGCCAGCGCACATCGGTCGCCAGGCCGAGCCGTTCGAAGAGCCGGATCAGCCCGGCGGAGGGGTCGAGCTGGCCACGGGCGACGCCGTGCCGCGCGCACCCAGGTTCGCTGTGGTGGCCGTTGTGCCAGCTCTCACCGAACGACAGCAGGGCCAGCGGCCACAGGTTGGTGGACCGGTCGTGCTGTCTGGTCTTGTACGGCCGGCGGCCGATCAGGTGGCACAGGGAGTTGACGCTCCAGGTGACGTGCTGCAGCAGCGCCACCCGGATCAGACCGGCCCACAGGAAGGCGGTCAGCCCGCCGTACAGGGTGCCGCTGATCGCCCAGCCGGCCACGAACGGCAAGCCCAGGGAGAGGGCGCAGAGCAGGGGGAAGGCGCGCGTCACCCGCACGAGGGCCGGGTCGGCGAGCAGGTCGGGGGCGTAGCGCTCGGCCGAGGTCCGATCGTCGATGAACAGCCAGCCGAGGTGGGCGTGGGCCAGTCCCCGCAACTGCCCGCGCAGGCTGGTGCCGTACCGGTAGGGCGAGTGAGGGTCGCCCGGACGGTCGGTGAAGGCGTGGTGGCGGCGATGGATGGCCACCCAGTCGGTCAGGTTGCCCTGGAAGCTCATCGAGCCCGCCACGCCGAGGACCACTCGCAACCACGGCCGGGCGACGAAGGAGCCGTGGGTCAGCAGCCGGTGGAATCCGACGGTGGTCCCCAGCCCGGTCACGATGTAGAAGACCGCGGCCAGGATCAGGTCGAGGAGGGTGATCCCCCTCCCCCACGCCAGGAAGATCGCGACGCCGAGCGCGAGGAACGGGACCACCACGATCGAGGCGGTCAGTCCCGCCTGGGTCCTGCCGACCGGGTCGCGCTCCTGGGCCCCGGGGAACGGGGATTCGCCGTCGTAGGTGGACCGGCTCTTCACCGGTGGTTCGGAAACAGTCATCGGTCTCTTTCGCCTTCCTAGACGACTCGGTCGTGCTCGTAACACCAGCGCCATGTCGACCATGGCTCCAGCGAGCCGACCACGGCGTGGTCGGTTTCGCGGTAGTGCGCCCGGGCGTGGGCGCCGGGTGAGTCATCGGAGCACGCGACCCATCCGCAGATCAGGCAGGCCACCAGCCGCCGCCAGGTCCAGCCGAGACTGAGGCACGCCGCGCATTCGGGCGCTCCCCGGTCCACGAGCGGGAGTTCGTCGGCGTGGGTGCAGCGTGGGGCCTGCCCGTTGGAACGGACGCCGGTGGCGGCCGTGGTCAGGTCTCCTGTGTTCAGGGTCATGACGACCCCCTCACGGTGACGTCGACGCCGTGTGCGCCGACTGGTCACTTCCCAGTGAAGGCTGGACGGGAGCTATCGGAAACGGCCGATCGCAGCAAGCCTCATCACCGGAGACGATGACGGGTGCGCTCTCAGGCTCGCGTCACGGTGCCGGCGTTTCGGTTTCACAGCCGCGACGAGCGGATGGCCAGGTCGACGACGCGGCCACGCCTGCTGGTGGCGGCCACGGCGGCGGCGAACAGGACGAGCTGGTTGGCGACCTTGAGGAACAACAGCATGCCGACGGCGCCGGCGACCACCTGGTAAGCGGGGTTGGCCGCGGTGAGGTTGAGGAAGAACTGGCCGAGCGTCTTGAGGATCTCGATGCCGACGGTGATGAGCAGCGCCGGTCCCAGCAGACGGCGCAGCCGTACACGCAGGCGGGGCGGGGCGCTGAGCAACGCGACGGCGAGCAGGGTGTTCACGCCGAGGCCGAGCACGAACGCGGTGCCGTCCAGCAGCCAGCGGGCCGGGAGCGCGTCGGTTCCGACCGTGTGACCGGCCAGCCAGGTCAGCAGCGCCTGGGCGCCGAAGGCGAGCGCCAGCGAGACGGCCAGCAGCAGGCCCAGGCCGGCCAGCACGCCCAGGTCGATGACCTGCCGCAGCCAGAAGCCGCCGGGGTACTCCGGCAGCCGCCAGATCGCCCGGCTGGCCGAGCGCAGCGTGTCCATCCAGAACAGGCCGGTCAGGATCAGGCCGACGGTGGCCACCAGTCCGGCCGTTCCCCGCGCGTCGCGCAGGGCTTGCACGTCGAGGCGGGGGAAGTTGCCGGTGAGATAGTCCTGCACCGTGGCCAGGACCACCGGATCGTCCAGGCTGTGCCCCAGGATGGCGAACCCGAGCAGGCCCAGGGAGAAGGTGGCGAAGAAGGCGTGGTAGGTGAGCGCGGCCGACAGCCGGCCACCGTCGGCCTCGTCGTACCGGATCACCGCGCGCACGAGGTGGTCCAGCCGTCCGTGCCGGCGGCGGGCGCCCGCCCACGCGAGGGCGAGGCGCTGGCCTAACGAGCCGATCGTCATGCCAGGGTGCTACCCACTGCGGGGCTTGTCACGGGCGGGCACGCTTTCGATGGCCCGGATGAGGGCGACCAGTTCGGTGGCCGCGGCGGTCGAGCGGGGCCACCACGCGCCGTCCACGGGGCGGCGGGAGTCGAACGGGGATCCGAGGCTCAGCCGTACCGCCGGGGCGGTGGCCGGTGACTGTGCCGGGAGCGGCGCGATCGGATGGGACGCGGTTTGGCTCGGCGTCATGGACGGCCGCCTGTCTAGGCCAGTTCTGGCCGGAGAGAATGGGGGACACTCGATTCAGGAAAGCGAACATTTGTTGGAAAATATTCCCCGCTTGTGAGGCGCAGGCGCCCACGGATGACGGCGGCACCGGGGACGAGCAGAGGACCGCCCGCTTCTGTGGTGTCGATGCTTGTTCTGGGAGATCACTGGTGATGAGCGACTCGCCGCCTGCCTGGAGAAGATGCCGACCGGGCAGCTCGAAGAGGCGGCCGCGGTTGAGCAGTTGCCTCGAACGAAGGCGTCGTGCGCCTGCTTCCGCGCGAGACGGTCTGGCGAAATGAAGCCCCTTTTCCGTTATTTGCGGAAGCCTGCCATCGGTGGGGATGAGAAAATCCCCTGATTGAATAGTGAGGTACAGTGGGGATGCCGATGGCATTTCGCGCATAGACCTACCAGGTCAGGGGCGCACCCCCGGCAAAGCACCTCTTTTCGGAGCTTCGAAAGCTCAACGGCAACCCGAACGCGAGGCGCAACATGAGCAGCGCTCATGGAACTCTGAACTCCGCCGTCAAGCCCACCGGGCCGGACGCAGCCGACACACCCCCCGACCACCGGGCCAACGCCCAATGGCTCAAGGACAACCCGGCCGCCTTGCCCCAGGTGAGCGCCGGCCGCTGGGCCGTCTACGACCGTGCCGGCCAACTGCGCGGCCACCTCGTCGGCGACGGCCCGACCCGCGACACCCGCTTCCGGGCGATCGCGATCTCCAAGCCGCAGGCCGACGAGCCGGATGGCGCCGGCATCACGCTGCATGACGCCGGGGCGCACCTCCTGGACACCGCGGAGTGATCGAGGGACCGACCTGACCTAAGAGGGGTGGGCGCAGTTCTCGACCGCCGCCGCTGCGCTACGTACGGACGAGCGGTCCAGCAGCGCCCCACGACTCTTGTGCGCATTTTCCGGAGGCTGGCTCCGATATGGCATCTCTGAAATTCGTCTGTTCAGCCGAATTTCAGAAATCGCGTAATTCCGAAATCAATGAGGTACGGTAGTAGGTACCGAGGACTCTTCGAGCGTTGGCACCCGAGTCTGCGTCGCCCCCGGCGAACCACCACCGGCCCTCTGCACAGGGCCCGGGACGGTCAGGCAGACCATGTCGCCGACGCTTCTTCCTCAACGCTCCGTCTCATCCGCGGTTCCTCGGGTGGATTCCACGCTACGGCTCAGCCTCGGCCCGGTGCTGGATCGCCGAGCCGTCGTGGATGGCGCCTGGTGGCCTTACTCCTGCGACGCGACAGCCGAGCTTCCCACCCTCATTGCCGCCGTCGACCAGCGACTGGGCCGGACCACGCTGCGGATCGGCGTGCATCGGGACACGTGGCAGCACCTCCCGCACCGGCTCCCCGCGCGCGGCCGGCAGGTCCGCATCGGCTGGTTCCGCCATGCCGACCCGCGTGTGATCACCCTCGTCTTCGCCGTCGGCGAGCCGGTCGTCCTGCTGATCATCCCGCCGGACGCCGCCGCCGGAGTGGCGCTGGCGACATTCAAGCCGACCCTCCAGGACACCGCCGGCATGTCACTCGACGAGATCCTCACCCTGGCCGGCCTGTCCCCTGACCCCGGGTTCCGCGCGGCGACCATCACCGGACCGGCCCGCTGGGAGAACGAGGGCGGCTCCGTGCTCGCGCAGCAGACAGCACCGGCGTGAGGTCACCCATGTACCGCCTGCCGGCTGGATCGAGCGGTTCAGGTACCGCCCGTTTTGGCGGCGGACCGCTCTCCGGCCGGCAGGCAGCCAATCCGTCGTCGACTTCTCCGAACAGGAGTCCGCTCATGACCGTCATCGCCACCGCCCCGCTCAGCGGAGCAAGCGCCTCTGCCCCGACTCTGGTGCAGCTGTCCGGGGACATCGACATCTTCGCCACGGCGCAGCTGCGTCAGCGGCTGTTCAACGCCCTCGACTCCAGCACCGGCCTGCTCGTTCTGGACCTGTCGCGGGTCACCTTCTTCGGGGCCGGCGGCCTGGGCGTGCTGATCGGCCTGCAAGGCCGTGCTCGGGCGCGGGGCATCACGCTCGCTCTGACCGGCGTTCCGCCGCGCGTTTCCCTGCTGCTGCGCCTCACCGGGCTGGACCGCCGCTTCCCGATCCGGCCGTGATCGGCCTGCCGGCCTGTTCGATTCCTCGCTGTGGCGGGCCATGACGGCACCACGCCGTTCACCCGGCCTCGCCAGGCGACAACTGCATCCATGTCAGATCGAACGGCACGCCCAGTCAGCCGATCCGGAGGAAGGCTTAGGAGGCCGGTCAATCGCTCGACCGACCGGCCTCCCGCTCTTCCCAACCCTCGCCGGACGACAGGAGACACGCGCCAGGCTGGCCGCCCGCATGCCACGATGCCCGGGAAGGATTCGCCCCGCCGCAAACTAGCCCGCCGCTTCCAGAGATCAGCCGGCAGGGTTGACCTGGATGTCGAAGGGCTGCCTGTTGTTGGCCGTGTTGCGGTCGTCGCGGCTGTACACCTGAACGCATCCCCTCAGCGTCGCCGGGCCCTCGATGCCGGGGTCGACCCGGACCGGGATCAGCGCCGTAGCGGTCTGGAACGTACCCAGTCCGGGCGGGAAGCTGCAGCGCACCTGGTTGTGCTGGGGAAAGGTCTGGCAGTTCGCCGGGAAGATCGGCCCCTCCGGGACGACCCCGTCGGGCAGGGTGACCACGACCGAGAACGGCGAGGCCGTACGGTCGGGGCCCTTGTTGGCGACGAATCCGCGCACGGTCGTGACGCCGCCCGGCGTGATGGCGTCCGGATCGATCCTGACCACCTCCAGGTCGGAGCTGGAGACGTTGGCGAGGGCTGTACCAGCCCCGAGGAGAGAGAGGGCGAAGCCCGCCGCGACGGCTCCGGTGAGGAGGCTCGAGCGTGACACTTTCGATCACCTTGTTTTCTGGTTCTACCTGGTCGACTGCATGATCACTTCCCGTCGAATGATCTTCGATGCTCCGCCTGGAGATCCCATGCTCAATGCTGGCTGATCGTTGGCAATCGCCAGTCGACGACGATGGTGACGCGGCTAGGTCGGAACATGAAAAGACCGCGTGCGACACGGCCTCCGTCGGCGGGGATGGAGCGCTCCGGCCAGAGCCTTGTAGGCAGCGCCTTGCAGGAGGACGCGCCCGTGGTCGGCATCGTGGCCGCGTGCGAAATCGGGCGCCCCGGCAGGCGCACGCTCAGCTCTTGCGATAGGTGATCACCTTGTCGCCCTTCGCCGGCCAGGCCATGATCAGCAGGCGTTGCCCGCCCTCCTCCTCTCCCGGCCAGTCGAACATGTCGTAGTGCACGCGGATCCGATAATGGCCCGCGCGGCCGTCGAGGGCGAGGTCGGGGTACGGCTCGCCGCCCATCGCGTCGGCCAGGAGGATCTGGCCGCCGGGGCTCTCGTAGCCGATCTCGGTGACGTGGTCCCAGCCCTTGACCTCGACCGGCGGGCGGCGCGGGTAGGTCTCGACCGTGACACACAGCTCGAAGTCGGAGTGCACGCTGATCATCAGGTGGCCGGGCAGCGCGGCTACCAGGCCCTCCTCCTGGGTCTTCTCCAGCAGGCCGTCCTCGAACGGGTCCGGGCCCGTCTCGGTCTCCTCGTAAGCCTCGATGATCCCGTAGTCGGTCCACTGCGGCTCCCGGATCCTGGTCGCCGTGGCGGGCCGGATCAGCGGGCGGTGGTCGGGCCGGGAGTCGCACATGCGTTGCGCGTCCGCCTCCCACTCCTGCATCTCGCGGGCCGATTCGTCCGCAGCGGCCTTCGCTGTGGCGGCGGCGGGCGGGCAGACCGGCGCGATCGGGTGGGTCAGCGAGTCGCGGGCGAGCCCGTGTTCGGCCAGCTCCCGGGCATCGTTGCGCGTGTAGAGTCCGCACAACCAGCGGGCGTGAGCGACCGCCTCGGCGTCGGGGGTGGTGGCGGGGAACTTGATCAGATTCGCCTGGCGCAGCGCGCAGACGAGCTTCTGATCAGCGGTGAGCTCCGTCGGCCCCTCGCTCGACCACGACTCCCCCGGCCCGCACGCCGCGTCGGCCGTGATCGTGCCGCGCGCCAGCGCCGCGCCGGGCAACAGGACCAGCCCAGCCAGTACGGCAAGCCGTACCACCAGCAGCGGCCGGGCCGGGGCGAGCGGGTAGAGCACCCGCAGGAGTACGGCGGAGCCGAGCAGCGCCAGGCTGTACCAAGCCGGGGAGATCCCGGAGGCCGGCGAGGCCGCGTCCCTGCCTACCGCCTCCCAGTCCAGGCGCATCTCGTGCCAGCTCTCCTGGGAGGCCGGGGTGCTCACCAGTCCGGCCAGTCCCACCAGGGCGGCGAGGGCCAGCGCCGGAGGCGTGAAGCGCACCAGGGGCCTGGTCCGAAGCAGGACGGTCGCCAGGACCAGCAGGGCCGGCGCGCCGACGCCGATCATGATGTCCAGGTTCCGCCAGGTCTGGGCGAGCCCGTCGACGACGCCGTCCTGAAGGAAGGGCTCGATCACGCCGGTGTCGCCGACCCAGCGGTAGGCGCCGTGGGCGAGGTTGACGACGGCGGGAAGCAGCGGGAGCACGACCGCCGTCGCGGCCAGCGGCCACCATCTGGCGGGCCGGCGAACCGGCCGCCTGATCGTGGCCGGCTCCGGCAGCGGCCCGGCCAGCTCGTGGGCGGTTCTGGCCTGCCACACCAGGCCGAAGACACTGACGGCGCCGAGGAGCTCCGGGATGATCAGTTCCGGAGGGTATCCGTCGCCGCCGGCGTAGGAGAGGTAGCCGTAACTGCCGTTCGTCAGCGACATCAGCGGGGCGACGACGCCGATCCGGATGGTCGCGGCGCTGAACCGTGGGTCTCTGGTCTGGGCGATCAGGATGCACACCGTCCAGACCGCCCAGCCGTACTCGTAGCCGCTGGCGACCGTGAAGACCCAGGCGACGGCGTTCAGGTCGAGGTGGCTCGTGAGTGTCCAGCCGAACCCGGCCAGGCCGGCCAGGCCGCCCACGACCAGAGCGAACAGCCGCAGCCATCGGGGGGCGACGCCCCGCAGCACCAGGAAGAACATCGCCACGGTGGTCAGGAAGGCGACCTCGTCCGCGGCGTCCAGGCCGATCCAGAGCCAGCGGAGGTCCCAGGAGTTGCGCGAGGCGGAGAAGGGGATCAGGACCATGATGGCCAGGGAGATGCCGACACCAAGGTAGAGGCCAAGCCGGAGCAGGCCGACCCGCCACCCGCGCGGGGTGAGCTCGCCGCGCTCCCGGCCCCGCAGCACCTGCCACAACATCCAGGCCTGGAGCACCCCGGCCAGCATCGCACCGGCGATCACCCATAGGGGCGGGTCTCCGGCCTCGCCACGGGTGAAGGGGGAACGGCTGACGACCGCCCAGAGCAGCTTCGGGTCGGTCGCGGCCAGCACCGCGAGGAAGGCGACGCAACCGAGGGAGAGCAGGGCGGCGATCCAGCCGAAACGGTAGCGACGCATGGGTCACATCTCTCAAGGGGGTGATCAAAGCGCCCACCCTAGCAATTCCCGACAATGCGGGCCAAATTCTCAATAATCGGGAAATGGATAAGTTTAATGTCGCTGAAAGGAAATTCATCCATGCAGTTCAGGCCGCAGGCCAACCCCGTCGAGGAGCGTCGGTGAACAATCCGCCCCTGAGGTTCTGGGAAGTCCTCGACGAACTCGTGGGGGGCGACGGTGAAGG
This sequence comes from Nonomuraea sp. NPDC050328, assembly GCF_044459405.1. Classification (NCBI taxonomy): domain Bacteria; kingdom Bacillati; phylum Actinomycetota; class Actinomycetes; order Streptosporangiales; family Streptosporangiaceae; genus Nonomuraea; species Nonomuraea sp. NPDC050328. Next base: position 118,662 of record NZ_JBITIW010000012.1, read on the forward strand.
CATCGACTTGTGGCGCGGAACCGCCGGCATCCGCAGGGTCGTCGCGGCCGACGACCCCTTCAAACGCGGTGCCGAACTCAAGATTTTCTACGCTTGCACCCACGAGACTGCCGCGATCGAGGCGTTCTCCCAGGACCGGCCCCAAGGGGCGCTGGTCGATCTTCACTCGCGTCACAAGTCAGGCCACGGCACGCCCGTACCAGAGTTGCTCTTGTCCCGACCCGCCCCGGCGTCCGGGGGCAGGTCATGTACTTCTGAACAGCCGGTCCAGGTGCACGTCGATCGCGGTGAGCGCGTCCTGGGGCTCGATGACGTGGAGTTCGATCAGAGGGGTGAAGCCGGTGAGGGCGAGGAGCAGGTTGGTCTCGGTCGCCGGGTCGCGGTCGGGGTCGATGTGCCCGTCGGCGATCGCCTGGCGGACCAGCCGCTCGACGAGGGCCCGCCCTTGGACGAGGCCGCGGCGCGCTTGCTCATGCACGGTCTCGTCGTGCAGCGCCTCCAGCACGTAGGCGGCGCTCATCCGGCTGGTCGCGCGGGCGTCGGCATGCAGGGGGAGCATCTCCGCGAGCGTCAGGCGCAGCACGTCACGGGGGTGCGGACGGTCGCCGAGCTTTTCGAGCCCCTGCTGGACGCGCACCGAGGTCTGCTCGGAGGCGAAGTCCATGGCGAAGGAGAGCATGGCGGTCCGGGTGGCGAAGTAGTGCTGGAGCTGCCCGAGCGACATGCCCGCCTCCTGCGCCACCACGCGCATCGTCAGCTGGGTGACGCCTCGCTGCTCCACCACGCGCCACAGTGCGCGGGCGATCGCTTCGCGGCGTCCGCGGTGATCCACCTGTTTCGGCATCGCCCGTCCTTGCCTCCGTTTGCAATACGGTTGACATAATACACTTGACCGACAACCCTGCGGTGCAGTCGAGGGAAGGAATCGGCATGTCCGAACAGCCGAAGGTACGGACCACCGAAGGCGTGGTGCAGGGGCTCCGGCGGCAGGGGCACGTGGTGTTCCGCGGCATCCCCTACGCCCAGCCGCCGGTCGGAGCGCTCCGCTTCGCCGCGCCCGCCCCGCCGTACCGCTGGGAGGGGACCAGACAGGCGGTCGAGTTCGGCCCCGTGGTGCCGCTGTCGCTGCCGATCGACGTGCCCCCCCAGGGGGCCGACTGGCTGACGCTCAACGTCGGCACTCCGGATCCCGGCGCGGCGGGCCTGCCGGTGCTGGTGTGGATCCCCGTGGGCGGGTACCTCTCGGCGGCGTCGAGCGACCCGATGTTCGACCCGACGGCGCTGGCCGAGGCGGGCGTCGTCGTGGTGACCGTCAACTGCCGCGTGGGCGCGGAGGGCTTCGCGTTCCTCGACGACGTGCCGCCCAACCGGGGATTCCTCGACCAGATCGCGGCGCTGGAGTGGGTGCAGCGCAACATCGCCGCCTTCGGAGGCGACCCCGGCCGGGTCACCGTGGGCGGGGTGTCCGCCGGGGCGGGCTCGGTCGCCGCCCTGCTGACGATGAAGTCCGCGCGCGGCCTGTTCCGGCGGGCCATCGCCCATTCGGTGCCGGGGCTGTACAGCACCCCCGTGCTGGCCCGGCAGGTCACCGCCGCGTTCGCGGACCGGGTCGGCGCGGCGGCTGCCACCGCCGAGGCCCTGCGCGACATCGACCCCTGGCGCCTGGCCGCCGAGCTCACCTCCTTCAACGCCGGCCTCCACGCGCACCGGGAGCGCTGGGGACGTCTCACCGAGACCGGCACCGCGCTATGCCCGGTCGTCGACGGCGAGGTCCTCCCCGAAACGCCCTGGTCCGCGCTGACCGGCGCCCCCGCGAGCGGGATCGACCTGCTCGTCGGCCACACCCGGGACGAGTTCCGGTACTTCAGCGTCGTGAGCGGACGGTACGGCACCTTCACCGAGGAGGACGCCGACGCTGCTTTGGTACTGCAGGCGCCGCGGCCGGACGGCGCGCAGGCCTACCGTGCCGCGTTCCCGCACGCAACCCCGGAGGAGCTGGTGGAGACCGTGTACTCGGACGCCCTGTTCCGCATGCCGTCCCAGCAACTGGCCGAGGCGAACACCGCGGCCGGCGGCACCTCGTACCTGTTCGAACTGTGCTGGGTCGCTCCGGCCCGCGGCGGCATCCTGGGCGCCTGCCACAGCCTCGACATGCCCCTGGCGTTCGGCACGCTGGACAGCCCCGTCGCCACCCAGCTCATCGGCGAGGCGCCGCCTCCCGAGGCCGTCGCGCTCTCCGGTGAACTTCGGGAGGCTTGGGTCCGCTTCATCACCACCGGCGACGCGGGCTGGGCCGCCCACCGGCCCGGCGAGTACCTCACCCGCGTGCTGGACACCGAGTCGAAGACTGTGCCCTACCCGGAACAGGTGTCCCGCCAGATCTGGGCAGGCCACTCCCCCGCCCCCTTCGATCTTTCGTGATTGTCCGGGTCGGCTCCTATGGGGCCTGACGGCACGGACCAGGCTTCGCTCAGTTGTGGGCTGCCTGCCTGGCGCGTTCGATGTCGTTGATGTGCGTTTCGGTCCATTGGCGCAAGGCTCTGATGGGCTCGGCGAGGCTGCGGCCGAGTTCGGTGAGGTCGTAGTCGACGCGGGGCGGGATGGTGGGGTGCTGGGTCCGGGTGATGAAGCCGTCGGCTTGGAGCGCTCGCAGGGTCTGCGTGAGCATCTTCTGCGAGATGCCTTCGAGGCGGCGGCTCAGGTCGGTGTAGCGCATGGTTCCGCCGAGGAGCGCGTCCACGACCAGGATCGTCCACTTGCCGGCGATGTGGTCGAGGACCTGACGGGTGGGGCACTTGGCGGAGTAGACGTCCGCCGGCAGGCCGGATGACTCGACGATGTTCACAGGATGGAGAGTAGCGCACTAATTAGTGCCTTCTTCCTAATAGAGAGCGACTCTCCGATAGTTGAGACATGACCAGCACGCTTTCGGTCGCCGAGGCGATCCGCAGCCGCCGTACCGTCCGCCACTACCTGCCCGACCCCGTCCCGCCCGCAGTGCTCTCCGAGTTGCTTGCCCTGGCCGTGGAGGCGCCCACCAGTTGGAATCTGCAAGATCGCTCGATCGTCGTGGTCGACACCCCCGAGGGGCGCGACGGGCTGACGTGGGCCACCGGGGGGCAGCCGCAGCCGCAGGAGGCGCCGCTCGTCCTGGTCTTCGTCGCTGAGCCCGAAGCTTGGCGCGCCGACCATGACGACGTCTACGAACAGGCGCGGCGCAATCAGGCGTGGAACGAGGAGTTCATCACCATGTTCTCGGCCGCCTCGCAGTCCTTCCAGGAGGGCCTGCAGGGGCGTGGCCTGCTGCGCGAGTACGCGGTGAAGGACGCGATGATCGCCGCCACCTACGTCATGCTCGCCGCCACCGAGATGGGCCTGGCCACCTCGCCGATGAACGGCTGGGACGAGGCCAAGGTGAAGAAGGTCATCGGCATCGACGACCGTGACGACCTCGCCATCGCCTTGCTGGTCTCGATCGGGTACCCGGCCGAGGAGCGCCGCCACCCCGGCCGCCGGCCCATCGGGCGCAACGTCTTCCACCACCGGTACGGCGGGGCCCTTGAGCCGGCTGTTATGGGTTGATGTTCATGGCGACCTGCCGACAGGCGTCCAGCAAGAAGTAGCTCCGGGAGCACAAAGTCGTACACGGGGGCTGGAGCATTCGCTGTGGAGGTCGGTGGCGAATCACCCATCAAGGGGCGTGTGGATGCCGTGGGCTCGCGTCAGCCGTACTTCCGAGGTGGGCCGGTCTCGGGTGTCGTCGCCAGGTCAACCCGCACCCAGGTTCATGTTGATGACCGGCACCTGGCTCTACGGATCTCGGCCTCACCGGTCACGTCACCTCGAAAGCGGTGACGAACTCCGTGGTCGCTTGCGCGAGGTCGGTGAGGAACTGGGCACGGTCGAAGCTCTCGTCTTCGACCGTGCCCGGTGGAGGCGTGTGCATGAAGCTGAAGTGTCCGGCGCCGGGCACGACGCGAAGATCGACCGGTGCTGGGGCACTCTTCAACCGGATGGCCAGCTCGACAGGGGTGACGGTGTCCTTCTCCCCTGCGTAGAGGAGAATCGGTGCTGTCACCGCGTCCAACGCGCCCGGAGCGGCGAACCAGCCGGCGGCGGGCGCATACAGGACGAGACGGCCAACGCGTGGCTCTCGGGGAACATCCAACGGCCTGCCGTCCCGTCCCCAGGGCGTCGCCCCGGCCAGGCACAGGCCAGCCCAGCCACCGATCGAGTGGCCGACCACGACGACAGCCGCGTCCGGAGAGGCCCACCGGTGAAGCGCCTCGACCAGCCCCGCCGGGCGTGCAAGCAGCTCGGCGGTGGTCGCCTCCCGCGCGGCGAAGCGCTCGAAGTACGGCGCGATGACCTGGCTGTCGTGAGCGGCGAGGTGCTCCAAGAGGGGCAGGTAGCGCTCCGGATCGCCACCTGCTCCTGCAGCGAAGAGCACGACACGCTCATGCTTCGCGGGACCCAGCGTCAGGGCCTGCATGTCACTCCTCCACTTGTGGCGTTCTCCGAGGATCGGTTCGCTTCATTTCGTCTGCGACGGCCTGTCGGATGTTCTGATCTCGGCCACCCCTTCGGGCAAGTCGGCGGTGGACAGCCGCTGATCTCAACGGGGAAGGAGCGTGCTCTCCAGATCCTTGATCCGGCCGTAGGAGTCGAGCTCGGCGCGGAGACTGGATCCGCCCGGATGACGGCCGCCGACGAAGCCCGGTCCGCTCTCCACCTGCCAGCCCTGCTGGACCAGGAAGCTTTCGACCAGCGTCCGGTGATCGAGCTCGTAGGTGGACAGCGCCTGCCCCAGAACGGACAGCACACGCTCGGGATGAGCGGGCGCGAACACCACGTCCGGCACGTTCTCCAACAGGACGAAGAGGGCGCCGCCCTGGTAGGGGCCGCGGTAGTAGCAGCGGCCGGTCACGCCCGCCGACAGCAGGGCGAGCAGATGCCCGTCGGCGCGGTCGAGCGGCAGCGACGGCTCGGTCAGCTCCGGAATGCCGTGCTGCCGTCCGTGGTCACGCAGCCATTCCGCGGCGCGCAGCAGGTCCGGCGGGAGGTTGCTCTGCGTGTTCGCCCACGCCCAAAGCCAGCTCTGGTCACCGTGACTCTCCGTCCCCAGCAGCTGTAGGGGAAAGCGGAGGTCGTCGCCGAAGAAGATGAGTCCTGCGCGGGTGTCTACGGACCAAGGGCGGTTGCCGAGCAGATCCATCAACGCGAACTGGCGGGCCAACGACGTGGCGACCGAACGGGAGAGCTGCTGGGTCAGAGGGTTCATCGGGTTCCTTGTATCGCGCGTGCTGACGTCTTGAGCCAACCAGCGCCCACTGGGATCTCACTGGTAAGCCGCTGACGCCGACCCTGTGCGTGAGCGGCTCGGCGGCACCAGGACCGCCGCAGGCTGCTGAGCCGCCTAGCAACCCGCCGAGACTGTGCCGGGCATGCGGGCCGCTGGAAGGGCCCTCCGTGATGGAGAGTGACTGGCCGTTGGTGTGTGGCGGGGCCGGCGGCCGACGACGCTCCTGTGCGCTGGCCATCGCGAGCCCGGCCACCCCTGCGCTGGCGGCCAAAGCCTCCCGGTCGGCCCGCCCATCGGCCGACAGCCCCCGTTGATCGCGCCGATGTTCTCCCGCAGCCGCGACAGGCGGTTGCAGGCGGGCGCCACGGCAGGGGTCGTCTTCGTGCATTGGCTGATCTTTCATAGCTTCTACGTCATGGGCGTGCCCCTATTGCCTGGGTGGCCAGGATTGCGATCTTCTGGGACATCACGCAACCACTGGAGGCCCGCTCCCCTCAGTGGCTGCGCGGCAGGTGGCCCAGGCGGCGGCCGCCTATCACATCGTGGCTCTGACCCTGTGGTTTCTCGGCATCGTCACCTTGATCACGACGCGGTTCTGGGCGTACACCTTGATCTGAGCCAGGGACGTTCACGCCGAGGCGTATCAGGTCATGCGACCGGCCGCGCCGTCCGCAGTCCCGCGCGGGCCTGGATGTGCGCGGTGGCCTCTTCCAGTCCCTCGGCCAGCGTGGTGTTGTCCTCGTAGGTGACCCCGTCCGGGACCGCGTTGGCGCCGGAGGGGTCGGCGTCCCAGAAGTTGCCCCGGTAGACGACGTTGCTCAGCGGGGGCGACACCTGCAGCACCGCGGTGTTGTCGGCGCCCGTGACCACGTTGCCCTCGACGGTGACCCAGGCGGCGCCGTAGTCGGTGTAGAGCCCGAAGTTGTACGGCGTGCGCGTGTCCCTGATGACGTTGCCGCTGATCTCGGCGCCGTCGGCGTGCGAGCTGCCCTGAGGGCCGGACAGGTAGATGCCGCCGCCGTCGGCGAGCACGCTCATCGTGCCGGTCGTGAGGTTGCGCAGGATGCGGGTGCGCCGGCCGGGTCCCGCCACGATGCCGCAGTGCGGGACCTCGCGGACGTGGTTGCCGGCGACGGTACAGCCGTCGGTGCCGGAAAGGGCGATGCCAGGGGAGCCCGAGTAGTCCAGGCCGACGCGCTCGACCAGGTTGTCCTCGACGAGGACGTCGCTGCTGCCGGTGATCGTGATCGCCGAGGCGGACAGGGTGTCGAAGTCACAGCCGCGCACGACCAGGCCCGAGCCGCCGGTCAGGCCGAGCCCGGCGGCCCCGAGCCGGGTGAACCGGCAGCCCTCGAAGACGACGTCGGCGGCGTCCTCGACGACGACGCAGGCGGGGATCGTCTCGGAGCGGCCCGGCACCGTGACCCACGCCTGGCCTTCGACGATGACGACCTTCTCGATGGGGCCGCCGTCGTAGTGGCCGCTGCCGTGGTAGTGCAGGAAGCCTTCCGGGCTGCTGGGACGCAGCCAGGTGGCGTCGGCGAAGACCAGACCGCGGAAGGAGACGCCGTGCGCGCCGGTGACGCGCACCAGGGTCTCCAGGGCGGGCGCCACGACGCGGGGCCCGTCGCCGGGGCGGGGAAGGTAGCGCAGCCTGTGGTGGCCGGGGCGGGAGCGGTCGAGGACGAAGGTGCCGGGTTCGGTGAGGAAGGCGGCGTCGTTCTCGATCCTGGTGGGCAGCGGCGGGCCGGCCTGGACATGCTCCTCCCACGTGAAGTTGTAGAGCTCGATCGCGCGGGCGAAGGCGGGCTGCGCCATCGTGATCGCCGCGCCGTCGCCGTCGGCGCTGACGGCGGCAACGCCCATGCGGGCCTCGGTCCACGGGTAGATGCCCCGATGGACGACCTCGACGTCGGACGGGCTGCGCCAGGCGAGCGGGGCGGCGCTGTCCGTGACGTAACCCGTGACGGTCCGGGTGGCGTGGCCGGGGAGGGCGTCGATGCCGGCGCGCTCGGTACGGCGGAGCGGATCGCCGACGTAGAGCTGGCGGGTGTCCAGGTCGCCGACGTCGGCCACCAGATGTCCGTCCTCCTCCCGCCAGCCGGTGATCTCCCGGCCACCGCTGACGACGGCCGTCTCCTGGGCGGCGGTGCCGTACCCGAAGGCCTGGTAGGTGATCCGATGCCCGTCGCGGCCGCCGTCCTCGCCGGCGAGCACGAGGGGCGCGGTCAGCGTGTGGGTGCCGGCGCGCAGGTGCACGACCACGTCGCCGGACAGCTCCCGGGCGGCGAGCCTGGCCCGGTCGAGGGTCGCGAAGGGGCTTTCCAGAGTGCCGGGTCCGGCATCGTCGCCGTTCGGGGAGACGTATAGTTCTTCCTTGTTTATGGCGTACATGGGTGTATACCGTAAACAAGGAGGACGGAATGAGCAAGGCGCACGACCCCGATCTCGGGGCGGAACTGCTGTGGGACCAGGGCCGGCGTGCCGGGCTGAGCACGGACCGGATCGTGCGCGCGGCCGTCGAGGTGGCGGACGCCGAGGGCCTGGCCGGCCTGTCGATGCGCAAGGTCGCCGAGCGCCTGGGCTTCACCACGATGTCGCTGTACCGGCACGTGCCGGGGCGTGACCACCTGGTCGACCTGATGCAGGACACGGTGCTGGCCGGCGTCACGGCGCCCGGCGGACCGACCTGGCGGGCACGACTGGAGGCGTGCGCGCGGCAGGGGTACGAGCTGCGCAAGCGGCACCCGTGGCTGGCGGAGATCCGGGGCGGCCGGCACACTCCCGGACCCAACGCGGTGGCGTACTACGACTCGATGCTCGCCGCCGTGCGCGACACCGGCCTGACGCCGGCCCGGATCATCGCCGTGGTCGACCTGGTCGGCAGGTTCGTCGACGCCGAATCGCTGCGACTGCTGGAGAGCAGGCGGGCAGAGGAGAGCAGCGGCGTCAGTCACGAGGAGTGGTGGGGGGCGCGCGACTCGCTCTACGCCCGCCTCGACCGCTATCCGACGCTCACCTGGGTGTGGGAGTCGGGCGGCTACGACGAGCCGGAGGACCCGTTCGAGTTCGGCTTGGCCCGCCTGCTCGACGGCGTCGAGCTGCTCATCACCCAAGAGCGTTACGAAACGCGTGATGAAAGCCGGTGTCAGGTGTGCGGTGAGCCGGTGGAGCAACCAGCGTCAGGACGGCCGCGCGCGTACTGCTCGCGAGCGTGCCAGCAGCGCGCCTACCGCCGACGCCGGACGAACGCCTGACCCACCGCCAGGCCACTACCTCAAGCACAAGCATCCGCTCAACACCTTCCGAGTCCCGGCCAGCATGGTCGGCCTGGCTGGCGCGGTCAGCTGCTGAGAGCTGGCCGAGCATCCGAATCCGGAGCCCCATGCTTGGGCCTGGACAAGGCATGAAAGCCCAGCTCCGCCCGCGCGACCGAGGGGCGGGATGGGCGGTGGAGTGAATGCTCGCGACCCTGGGCGTGTTGGCGATGGGTGTCTCAGCCTCCGAGCGAGCGCACCCGCGACCTGACCGGCGCGCCCGGGTCGGGGCCGGAGCTCTCCGACATGCCCATACAGCCCAGCCCAAGGCCGACACCCGCAGCCCTGGCCCAACGCCCTGATAGGCCTGCGACTCCCCCAGGATCGACGGGAGCCAACCTGCTGCCTGCTACCCGTCGGCGGATCCGGGCCGTCCGGAAGAGCTCAACATCTCGATGAACGTGCCGGGTTCGCTGGTCGAGGGCCGATCGCTGACCTGCCCGTCGCCGATCTCAATGACGCGCCACACGCCGTCAGCCCGCAGAGCCAGATCCACGGTCACGAAAGGCAGGCCCAACCCTGCGATCAGCGGCGCGAACCGTGTCACGTCCAGGTCGCCGGGCGGGAAGTCGTCGGGGGTGTCGGGATGCGGGCCGATCAATCGGCACTCGCCGTCGACCCACCAGGTGCGCGCTTCGGCGGAGACGAACTGTTCGAAACGGCGCAGCACGAATCCGCCGACGAAGTCGTCCTCGCGTAACTGCCGCAACCGGCACGCTGTCGCCCAGGCGGCGTCCACGTCCCCGACATCCGGAATGAAAGCCGCTTCGTTCCAGTAGTGCTTCATCGATTTGACGTAGTCGCGCAGTACGGCAGGGCCCGCACCAAGCTGGGCGCAGGCAGCCTGGAAAGCGGTCCGCTCATCACCGGCGGTCCACACCGAGAATGGCGTCACATCCGACAACGCGTCGTACCAGCCAGGCAACTCGTGCGCCCGCCGAAACTGCGCCGCATCCGTACGCAGGATCACCCCACGTTCGGCCAATGCCGCACCGAACGCCGCGTACTGGTGCGACTGCATCATCCAGCCCCGGTAAAGCGCGACGCCGCCGGACCGGACCCGGGCCACCGCCCGACTGGCATCACCATTCTGGACCAGCAGGTCATGGTCGATCAACGCGACATCCAACCCGGCATCGCGGGCCGCGTTCGCCTCGGCCGCGAAATGCTCATCCACACGGCGGGGATTCAACACATCGACCGGTACCAGCACTATCACCCGCACATTGTGCCCAACCAGACCGCTATCCCACCACGTGATATCAACCAGGCGCGGGCTGGCCGTACATTCGGCCTGCTCGTGAATCGGCGGAGAGTGCTTCCACCGGCGGGCTCGCCACTGATCCCGCTCGCCAGGGGTCAGGTGTCTCGCTCCAGCGATAATCCTTGAACAGGCTCGCAGGCGGAATAGCGAGGCCGTTACGGACCACAGTCACCGCCGGGCACTTCTGCCGCCATGGGGTCACGATCCTCTCAGTGTCAAATCCTCCCGCAGGGTGAGCGAGGCGCTCCAAAAGGACAGCCCTCTGGAAATGGTGATTTTAGGCATCTACGTCTGGCTATACTCCCTGACCCATGAGTCCGATGAAGATCGTCGTCGCGGGGGCGGCTCTCCTTCTGGCCACCGGATGCCAGCTCGGCCCAGCCCCAGTTCCCCGATCCGCCTCCTCCGCGGAGCCCTCGGCCACCCAACCGGCCTCCGCGCCCACCCCCACACCACTGCCCTCGGACCAGGTCCTGGCCAGCCGTACGGCAGCGGCCGACCAGCACTACAAGCTCAAGATCGACCTGCTCGCCGCCGACCGCGAGGGCCGGCTGGTGACGGTCAACTACGCGGTCACCGTCACCGAGCACGACCGCGCCTTCGGCTGGACCGTCGGCGATGCCTTCTCGGCCGTCCCCAGCGACACCCCGGACGCCGACGGCCTCTACCTGGTCGACAAGAAGAACGCCAAGAAGCACCTGGTCGCCAAGGACGTCCAGGGCGCCTGCGCGTGCACGGCCAACACCGAGAGCGTCGCGATCAACACCGGCCAGAAGGTGGTGTTCACCGCGTCGTTCGCCGCGCCGCCGGAAGACGTCACGAAGGTCGACGTGTACATCCCCCTGGCCGGGACGTTCGCCGATGTTCCGCTCACTTAGCCTGGCGGCGGTCCTGACCGCAGGGCTGCTCGAGCCGACGCCTGCGCCGACGCCGGCGTCGCCCGGCCCGGCGGCCGTGGCCGGCGGGGCGATCGTGGACCTCGTGGCGCCGATCGTCGATCTCGAACTGCCGGTCGCGGCGCTGGACCTGTCGCTGATCGACGCCGACCGGCGCATCACGCTGGCCGCCGACGTGCTGTTCGCCTTCGACAAGGCGGACCTGTCGAACAAGGCGCGCACCCGCATCGAGCAGGCCGCCGAACTGCTGAAGGCCAGGGCCGCGGGCAAGCAGGTCGCGATCGACGGTCACACCGACGCCAAGGGCGGTGACGCCTACAACGCCGCACTGTCGCGGCGCCGGGCCGAGGCCGTACGGGCCGCGCTGGAGCCGTTGCTGGCCGGCAGCGGGATCACGTTCGTGGTGGCGGGACACGGCGCCAGCAAGCCGGTCGCGCCGAACACGGTGACCCGGGAGGGGAAGGTGGTGGACAGCCCCAAGGGGCGGGCGCGCAACCGCCGCGTGGAGATCACCATCGCCCGGTGACCTGCCGTCGGGGCTGCGCCGCTGAGACCGAGGCGAAGGCAGGCCGTACACCGATCATCGTGTGCAGGGGACGCCGGCAAGAGATGGGTCAGCCCAGGGCGGCCTGCTCCTCGACCTCGATCGCGCGGTTCCAGTCGCGCTTGACCTCGCGCCAGCCCTCGTCGTCCACCCCGAGCCGCCAGTACCCGGAGATCGACAGCGCCTCCAGCGGCAGCTCGCGCTCCACCCGCAGGTGCCGGCGCAGCCGCTTGACGAACCCGGCCTCGCCGTGGACGAAGGCGTGCGGCCGCCCGGCCGGGAAGTCGAGGCCCTCGATCGCGGCGACCAGCCGCTCGCCGACGGGCGCGGGCCCGCGGTGGATCCAGGTGACCCGGTGGTCGAGCTTCTGCTCCTCCTGCGGCCCCTCGACCTCGATGAAGGCGTTCACCACGGCGTCGTCGGGCAGGGCCTCCAGCGCGACCGCGATGGCCGGCAGGGCGCTCTCGTCGCCGACGAGCAGGTGCCAGTCCGCCTCCGGGTCGGGCGCGTACCCGCCGCCGGGGCCGAGCAGGTAGATCTCGTCGCCCGGCCGCGCGTTCGCCGCCCAGGGGCCGGCCAGGCCCTCGTCGCCGTGGTGGACGAAGTCGAGGGTGAGCTCCAGCGCGTCGGGGTCCCAGGCGCGCACGGTGTAGGTGCGCAGCTTGGGCCACTGGGTGCGCGGCAGGCTCTCCCGGCAGGCCTGGATGTCGAACGGGACCGGGTAGTCCACGCCCTCCTCCAGGAAGACGAGCTTGACGTAGTGGTCGGTCAGCCCCGTGGTGGCGAACCCGGCCAGCCCTTCGCCCCCTACCACCACGCGGATCATGTGCGGGGTGATGCGCTCGCTGCGCGACACGACTCCGAGGTGCGCCATCCTGAACCCCCAAGTAACTAGTTAGGTAAGCCTAACTTATCAGGCGGCGGCCGCGGCCGGGCCCGAGGCGGCCGACAGATCGGCGACGAACGCGGCGATGTGCCGGAAGGCCAGCCGCGCCTCGGGCAGGAAGTCGGCCAGGATCGGGAAGACGTGCGGCATCCGGTCCCACTCCTCGTACCGCACCGGCACCCCCGCCGCCCGCGCCTGCCTGGCCACCCGCAGGTCCTCCTCCCGCAGCACCTCCGTGGACCCCGTGACGATCATGAGTGGCGGCAGCCCGGTGTAGTCGCCCAGCACCGGCGAGACCAGCGGGTCGCGCGGGTCGAGCCCCGCCGTCCAGCGCCGGGCCAGCCAGCGCACCCGTGAGGCCGACAGCAGCGGGTCCTGCCAGCGGTTGGCGCGGCGCGGCGCGTCGGTCAGGTCCGCCCACGGCGACAGGCAGATCGCGCCGCCGGGCATCGGCCCGCCCCGGTCGCGCAGGGCCAGCAGCGTCGCCAGCGTCAGGTGCCCGCCCGCCGAGTCACCGCCCAGCAGGACGTCGGCCGGCTCGTGCCCGCGCGCCAGCAGGCAGTCGTAGGCGTCCAGCGCGTCCTCCAGCGAGGCGCGCAACGGGTGCACCGGACCCTGCCGGTAGTCCAGCGCCAGCACCGGCCGGCGGGCGGCGACCGACAACCGCCAGGTCAGCGGCCGGTGCGTGGCCGGGGAACCGGCGAAGTAGCCGCCGCCGTGGAAGTACAGCAGCACCTTGCGCTCGTCCAGGCCCAGCCCGCCCCGCACCCACTCGCCGCCGCACTGGCTGAAGGCGTGCGGCACGATGCCGACCTGGTCGGGGGCACGAAAGGGCACGGCTTTGAGCAGGGAGCAGGCGCTCAGCGCCAGGGGATGGCGCAGCAGCAGGGAGCCGGCCGGCTTGACCGCCCCCATGAGGACCCCGTTGAGGGCACGCGCCTGCCAGCTGAGGGGATAGGAAGGGAAGACGTCCTGGTCGAGCATGCAGGCCTCCTTCACGGAGTTTTCCCGGCACACTCGACGTTTAACAACGCCGGCCACGCCGCGGTGAGCCGAATATTGCCTTGCCGCGCCGCCGGCCGGCGCCCATAATCCTCCGGGTCCACCCGTGCCCGCACTCGGCCACGGGCTGTCGCCATGCCGTCACACCCCGGAGGTGACCATTACCCTGTATCCGACTCTCCTGCTGTACGGCTTCCGCAAACACGCGACCTACGTCTGGGCCGGCCTCGCCGGCGCCTTCACCAACAGCGTGTTCGGCGTCCTGCGTGCCTACGTGCTCATCGCGCTCTGGCAGGCCCGCCCCGGCCTCGGCGGCTACGACGTCGCCGACGCCGTCACCTTCTGCTTCCTCACCCAGGCCATGATCGGCCCGATGCAGCTGTTCGGCGGCGGCCTCGGCCTGCCCGAACGCATCCGCTCCGGCGACATCGCCCTCGACCTGGTCCGGCCCGCTCCCCTGCAGGCCTGGACGCTCGCCGAGGACCTGGGCCGCGCCGGCTACCTCCTGCTCGTGCGCAGCATCCCGCCCACCCTGCTCGGCGCCCTGCTGTTCGGCATCGTCACGCCCGACGGCCCCGGCCGCTGGGCGCTGTTCGGGCTCAGCATGCTGCTCGGCGTCGTGGTCAGCTTCGCCTGGCGCTACCTGGTGGCGCTGTCGGTCTGCTGGCTCGTCGACGAGCGCGGCGTGCAGACCGTCTCGCTCGTGCTGACCCTCTTCTTCAGCGGCATGACCCTGCCGCTGACCATCTTCCCCGGCTGGCTCGGCGAGCTCGCCCGCGCCCTGCCGTGGGCGGCCATGGTTCAGGTGCCCGCCGACGTCTTCCTCGGCAAGGGCGGCGACCTGGGCTTCCAGGCGCTGTGGGCGGTGGCGCTGCTCGGCCTCGGCGCGCTCGGCACCCGGCTGATCCGGCACAAGGTGGCGATCCAGGGTGGTTAGGAGCTACGTCCTGCTGGCGTGGGTCTGGACCCGCGCGGCCGTCGCCTACCCGGCCTCCTTCGCGCTCATGACGGTCTTCGGCTTCCTGGTCGCCGGGCTCGACCTGGTCGCGATCCTGATCATCTTCGCCAACACCACCTCGCTGGCCGGCTTCTCCCGCGAGGAGGTGCTCTTCCTGTACGGCACGGCGTCCCTGGCCTTCTCCGTCGCCGACACCCTGTTCAGCAACGTCGACCGGATCAGCCAGAAGATCAAGGACGGCTCGTTCGACGTCATCCTGCTCCGCCCGGTCAGCGCGTGGGTGCAGGCGTGCACCGACCGGTTCTTCCCGGCGCGGATCGGGCGCATCCTCCAGGCCGGCGGCGTGCTCGGCTACGCCGTGGCCCACGCCGGGATCGTGCCGGAGCGGAGCTGGCTCGTCCCGGTCATGGTCGTGGGCGGGATCGCCATCTTCGGCGCGTTGTGGACGCTCGCCGGGTCGGTGCAGTTCGTGCTGACCGACGCGCCCGAGGTGGTCAACGCCTTCACCTACGGCAGCGGGACGCTGGTGCAGTACCCGCTGACCGTCTACGGGCGCGACCTGGTGCGGGCGGTGACCTACGTGCTGCCGCTCGCCTTCGTCAACTGGCTGCCCGGCCTGTACGTGCTGGGCCGGGCCGATCCCGCCGGGCTGCCGTCGTGGACGGCGTTCCTGAGCCCGGTGGTGGCCGCCGCGCTCTGCCTGGTCGCCGGGCTGGCCTGGCGGCAGGGCATCCGACACTACCGATCGACGGGGAGCTGACATGATCACACTCGACAGGGCCGGGCGCTCGTTCAAGGTGCGGCGGGCGGTGGTGCATGCCGTACAGGATCTGAGTTTCACCGTCGCGCCGGGCGAGTTCGTCGGCTACCTCGGGCCCAACGGGGCGGGCAAGTCGACCACGATCAAGATGCTCTGCGGCATCCTGACGCCCACGTCGGGCACGGTCCGGGTGGCCGGGCTCGACCCGTCGCGCAAGAGGACCGCGCTGGCGCGACGCATCGGCGTGGTGTTCGGGCAGCGGACGACGCTCTGGTGGGACCTGCCGCTCCGGGACAGCTTCGAACTGATCCGGCTCCTTTACAAAGTAGATCGCAAGCTCTTCGCCGCGCGGCTGGAGGAGATGGTCGAGACACTCGACCTGGCCGAGTTCCTGAAGCGGCCGGTGCGCCAGCTCAGCCTCGGCCAGCGCATGCGCGGCGACCTGGCCGCGGCGCTGCTGCACGGCCCGGACATGCTCGTGCTCGACGAGCCGACGATCGGGCTCGACGTGGTCAGCAAGGCGGGCATCCGCGAGTTCCTGGCCCGGGTGAACGCCGAGCGCGGCACCACCGTGCTGCTCACCACGCACGACCTGGGCGACATCGAGCGGCTGTGCCGGCGGGTGATGCTGATCGACCACGGCCGGCTGGCCTTCGACGGCACGCTGGAGGAACTGCGGGCGGGCGGCTCCCTGGAGGAGGTGGTCACCCGCCTGTACACCGCCGGGGCGACGGCTCAGTAGTAGGAGCCCTCGCGGGTCTCGTACTCGTCGTCCTCCAGCTCGTCCTCGCGGCGGGACCAGCGGGAGGGCATGAGCACCGGCAGGAAGAGCATCACGCCCAGCAGCGCGTAGACGCCGGAGGTGAGCAGCCACTGGTTGCCCGCCCCGGCGTTGCGCACCAGCTCGTGGTAGGTGGGGTCCTTCGGGATGTAGGAGAGCGCCCGGTTCATGTCGAGCGCGTAGACGACCGTCCAGGCCAGCAGGACCATCGACGGCACGAACGTGGCCAGCGGGGAGACCCGGCCGGCGACCACCAGCCCGGCCACCAGGCCCACGGCGGCCATGGCGCCCAGCGCCGTCCACATCGCCTGGCCCCCGGGCGGGGTGCCACCGGCGCTCGCCTGCGCCTGCCAGGCCGCCCACCCGGCGCCCCCGAGCAACGCGGCCGTGACCACTAACCCGAGCAGCAAACCGACGAAATGCCGCACGTTCCATCACCTCGCCACGACCCTAGCGACAAAGCGCACATAACGGCCAGGCATTGACCACCTCGGCATCCCCCACCCCTCACCCCCACGTCTCCCTCAGCCCCAGCGCTCACCCGCCCGCTCCACGCTCGGTCAACCCCTTGCCCCGACCAGCCCCGCTCCCCCTCCAGGGCGGACGTGGACGAGGTGGACCGTCTCTATGGATGGGTGAAGGGGTCAGGAGGTGGACCCGTGGATCGGGTCGGTCGGTGGGCGAGGGTCGGTCGCGGGGGATCAGGTGGGCGGGTTGGAGGACCAGGTTGAAGGGTGGGTGGGGGGTGTCAGGGGTGGGGATCGGTGAGAGGATGAGCGGGCCCATGACCGCCCAGCTCCCCCTGCGCCTGGCGCGCGCGGCAGGTTTCGCCGCCGTGTGCGTGGCTCTGGCCGCCCTGGCGCACGTGCTGGCCGGAGGGCCGGCGCCCGGTGTCGGCGCGGTGGCGGGCGGCGGGACGGCGGTGCTGCTCACCGCACTGGGGATGGCCGGGCGCGAGCGCTCCCCCACGACGATCGGCGTGACCCTGGGCGCGGCCCAGTTCGGGCTGCACGAGCTGTTCGGCACCGCCACCGACTACCTGCCGGTCCACCACGGCTCCACCCTCGGCATGAGCCTCGGCATGCTGCTCGCGCACGCCGCGGCGACGGCGGTGACCGGGTGGTGGCTGGCGCGGGGCGAGTCGGCGCTGTGGTCGCTGATCCGCAGGCTGGGCGCGCGGCTGATCCGGGTGCCCGCGCTGTCCGTCCCCCCGCAGGTACGGCAGGCGCACCGCCCCCGGCCGGGCTGGGTCCCGGCCCCCTACGAGTTGCGGCATACCGTCACCAGGCGTGGTCCTCCACTGCCCGCCTGATCCTCTGACACCCCGACCGCGTATCTTCCCCAGTGGAGTTCACCATGTCCGTCATTCGACGCGGCGCGAGCGTGCTCGCCGCCGCCACCGCACTCACCTTCGGCCTGGCGGCCCCCGCCCTGGCCCACGTCACGGTCAATCCCGGCAGCGCCGAGCAGGGCGGCTGGACCAAGGTCGCCTTCCGTGTCCCCAACGAGCGGGACGACGCCTCGACGGTCAAGCTGGAGGTGAGCTTCCCGGTCGAGCACCCGCTGGTGTTCGTGTCGGTCAAGCCGCTGCCCGGCTGGAAGGCCGAGATCGTCGAGGGCAAGCTGCCCAAGCCGGTCAAGACCGCCTACGGCGAGACGGTCACCGAGGCGGTGACCAAGATCGTCTGGACCGGCGGGAAGATCAATCCGGGCGAGTTCCAGGAGTTCGAGGTCTCGATGGGGCCGCTGCCGAAGGACGCGGCGCAGATCGTGTTCCCGGCTACGCAGACCTACTCCAGCAAGGAGGTGGTCAAGTGGGACGAGCCGCCCAAGGCGGACGGGTCGGAGGCGGAGCGGCCGGCGCCGGTGCTGAAGCTGACGCCTGCCTCGGGCGAGGGTCATGGGGCGGTGTCCGCCTCGCCCTCCCCTGCTGTCGCGGCCGGTAAGCCGGAGGCTGCGTCGCCGAGTGTCGTGCCGGTGGCGGCCGGGTCCCCCGGTTCCACCGCCGACACCACCGCCCGGGTCCTGGGCGGCGCCGGGCTGGCCGTGGGCGTGATCGGCGTCGGCATCGGCGTCATGGGCCTGCGCCGCCGCGGCACCCGCCCCCAGGACTGATCCCGCGTCGCGGGGCGGGGCCCGCCCCCCCCCCCCCCGGGCCGCGGGGCGGGGGCCCCCGCCAGCTGGGGGCGGGGGGCGGCCCCCCCACGCCGCGGGCCCCCCCCACGCCGCGGGGCCC
>NZ_JBITIW010000012.1:136617-263667 GCF_044459405.1 Nonomuraea sp. NPDC050328
TCGGTCGGCGCCTCCGCCCGGTAGCCCCCGCCCCGCCCCCCCCCCCCCCCCGCCCCCGCCGCCCCCGCCCCCCCCCCCCCCCCCCCCCCCCCCCCCCCCCCCCCCCCCCCGCGGCCCGCCGAAAGAGGGGCGCGGTGGCCCGCCAGAAGAGCGGCGGGCCACCGAAAGAGAGGCGGGCCACCGAAAGAGAGGCGGCCCGCCGAGAGAAAGGCGGGGCCGCCCAAGGAGAGGCGGGCCGCCGAACGGAAGGCGGGCGCACAGGACGGGTCCGGAGCGCGGCCGGTCTAAGAGCTGATGTCCTTGCCGGTGAAGCGGGCCCAGGCGATCGACCCCGCCACCACGACGTACGCGCCGAAGGTCAGCAGCCCGGAGACCAGGTCCCCGGTGGCGACCGGGTCGCGCAGCACGCCGTCGAAGCCGGTCCAGCGGGTGGGCAGCAGGTAGGGGGCCAGCCAGTCGAGCTGCGGGATGGCCCGGAGCACCTGGGTGACGACAACCAGCACCACGGTCCCGGCGACCGCCCCGATGGCCACCTCGGTGAAGACCGACAGGGCCAGCCCGACGGCGGCCAGCGCCGCCATGCCCGCGGTTACGTAGCCGACGATGAGCAGGGTGCGCAGCAGCCCCTCGCCGAAGGAGATCGTCGTGCCCGACAGCAGCGTGAGCTCTCCGGTGGGGAACAGCAGCAGCCCGGTGAGCAGCGCGGTCGCCGCGACGACGAGCGTCAGGACCAGCGCGAAGATCACCGCGTTGAGGTACTTGACGGCCAGCAGCCGGGTCCGCCCGGCCGGAGCGGCCAGCAGGTAGCGCAAGGTCCCGGCGCCGGCCTCGCCGGCCACCGCGTCGCCCGCGACGACGGCGACCGCGACCGGCATGAGCAGCGGCACCAGCACGAAGAGCGAGGCGAAGGTGAGCATCAGGCTGTTGCCGGCGGTGGCCGCGAGCAGCCCGCCCGCGCCGCCCTCGCCGCCCTCGGCTCCCACGATGCGGATGACCACGCCGAGCAGCACCGGGACCACGCCGAGCAGCGCGAGCATCACCAGGTTGCGCGGCCGGCGGAAGGTCAGGCCGAGTTCGGAGCGCAGCAGCCGGCCGAACTGCCGGGCCGGACGGGCCGGCCGGACGGCCCCGTCGGCGGGCATCGGGCGGGCGGGCCTTGGACGTGCCGTGTCAAGCGCCGACATCGAATCCCTCTCCGGTCAGTCCGACGAAGACCTCTTCCAGGCTGGGCCGCGCGACCGCCAGCCCGCGTACGGCCACGCCCTGCCGTACCAGCTCGGCGGTGACCTCCTCGGGCGCGACGGCGCCCAGCTCGGCGGTGACCTCCTCGCCGGTGGCGCGGACGTCGGCCAGCCCGAGCGCGGCCAGCACGCCGGCGGCGCTGGTCAGGTCGGGGGTCTGCACGCGCACGCGGGCCGCGCGGCCGGCGTGCAGCGAGGCCAGGTCGCCCTGGGCGACCAGCCGGCCGTTGCTCATGATCCCGGCGTGCGTGCACATCTGCTCGACCTCGGCCAGCAGGTGCGAGGAGACGAAGACGGTGGTGCCCTCGGCGGCGATCTCCTTGACCAGCGCGCGGACCTCCCGGGTGCCCTGCGGGTCGAGCCCGTTGGTGGGCTCGTCGAGCACGAGCAGCTCGCGCGGCATCAGCAGCGCGGCGGCCAGGGCCAGGCGCTGGCGCATGCCGAGGGAGTAGGCGCGGTAGCGCTTGCCCGCGGCGGCGGTCAGCCCGACCCGGTCGAGCGCCTCGGCCACCCGCCAGGGCGCGTCGTGCGCCGAGGCGTGCGGGTTGGCCGCGTCGAACCGCAGCAGGTTGGCCGTGCCCGACAGGTACGGGTAGAAGGCCGGGCCCTCCACGACCGCGCCGACCGAGGGCAGCGCCCGGTCCAGCGGCCGGCCGAGCAGCTCGTGCGAGCCGGAGGTGGGCGAGACCAGCCCGAGCAGCATGCGGATGGTCGTCGTCTTGCCCGAGCCGTTGGGCCCGAGGAAGCCGAAGACCGAGCCGCGCGGCACGGTCAGGTCGAGCGAGTCGACGGCGACCTGCCCGCTTTTGAAGCGCTTGGTCAGGCCGCTGGTGGCGATGGCGGCGGGCACGCCCGCCCCGGAGACCGGGACGGGACGTGCCACTGCCTGCGTCATGGAGGTCACCGCTGACCGGCCGTCTCGACCAGCTTGTCGGGGGTGACCGCGCCGGCCAGGATGCGGCCGTCGTCGGTGACCAGCACGGTGAGCAGCTTGCTGGTGATCAGCTTGCCGCTGCCCCACGTGCCGCTGACCGGCTTGGCGGCGCTCAGCAGCTCGTCGAAGGACTCGCTCCGCTGGTACGGCAGAGCCGCGACCGTGCTCCACCCCGAGCCGAGCGTCTTGATCGCCGGGGTGGCCTGGTCGGCCTGGTGCTCGGCGAGCGCGCCGAGGTCGAGGGGGCGTTCCTCGACCTTGACCCCGGCCGGCGGGGTGAAGGTGAAGTTCTCCTCCGCCGGGGCGGTGAAGTTCACCTCGGTGAAGCCGACCTCGAAGGCCGGCTCGGCCGAGCCCTTGGCGTAGAGCTGCACCCGCATCGGCAGGTAGGTCTCGCCGTCGAGCGCGACCCGCACCTCCTGCACCAGCGTCCCCGCGTCCTTCGGAACCAGGGAGAGCTGGTAGACCGCCCGCCCGGCGACCTTGTCGTTGCCGCTCACCGAGACGGTGCTGTGCTGCTCGGCCTGGTTCAGCACCTTCTCGGCGACCTGCTGCGGGGTCAGGTCGGAGGGCTTGGGCGCCGGCGGCTGCTCGGCGGTGCCGGCCGGGAGCTTGAACTTGGTCGCGGTGTTGGTGGAGCTGTCCCACAACCAGGCCTGGGTGCCGTCGTAGATGAAGTTCTTCTCACTCATCTCCTCGGGCACCGCGAGCCGTACCCGGTCGCGCGAGCCGTACCAGACCTTCAGCTCGTGCGCGCCGGTCAGCAGCGCGGCGGGCGATTCGGGGCCGCCGGGCAGCGCGGGCAGCCCCAGGGAGGCGGTCTTGGTCACGGTTCCGGACATCGGGGGCAATCCCTTGCCGTCGCGGCTGGCGGCCGCGGCGTCGGCCAGCAACTGGCTCGCGGTCTTGCCGGGCAGCACCGGGTCGGCGCCGACCGCGGCGACCACCGGGCCCGCGGCGACCGCCGCGCCGATCACCGCGACCGCGGCCACCGGGACACCCCACCTCACGAGCTTGCCTGTTCGCATGTCACTCCTTCACGGTATTCGCTGATCCGTTCTGTGGTGGAGCCTGCGGCATGCGTCCTGTGCGGAGGCTGAGACCGGCTGAGAGGGCTCTCAGGCGGGAGCGCCTACACTCCACGCCATGAGGGTCTTGGTCGTCGAGGACGAGCGCCGGATGGCCGCGGCGCTGCAGCGCGGGTTGCAGGCGGAGGGCTTCGCCGTCGACCTGGCGCACGACGGCGAGGAGGGGCTGCACCTGGCCCGGGTCGGCGAGTACGACGTGGTCGTGCTGGACATCATGTTGCCGCGGCTGTCGGGCTACAACGTGTGCAAGCAGCTCAGGGCCGAGGAGAACTGGGTCCCGATCCTGATGTTGTCGGCCAAGGACGGCGAGTACGACATGGCCGACGGGCTCGATCTGGGCGCCGACGACTACCTGACCAAGCCGTTCTCCTACGTGGTGCTGGTGGCGCGGCTGCGTGCCCTGCTGCGCCGCGACGCCGGGCGGCGGCCGGCGGTGCTGGCGGCGGGCGACCTGTCGCTCGACCCGGCGCGGCGGCGGGTGCAGCGCGGCGAGGAGCCGGTCGAGCTGACGCCGCGCGAGTTCGCGCTGCTGGAGTACCTGCTGCGCCGGCACGACGAGGTGGTGTCGAAGGCGGAGATCCTGGAGCACGTCTGGGACACCTTCGACACCGACCCGAACGTGGTCGAGGTCTACGTCGGCTACCTGCGCCGCAAGATCGACACGCCGTTCGGCCGCAGCGCGCTCCAGACCGTGCGCGGCGCCGGGTACCGCCTGGCCGGCGACGGTGGCTGAGTCGCCGCTGACCTGGTGGCGGCAGCGCAGCCTGCGCTTCCGGCTGACCGCGGTGGCCTCGGCGGTGCTGGCCTTCGCGCTGGCCGCCTCCGCCTCGGTCCTGCTCAGCGTGCTCGCGCGCGCCCTCACCGACACCAGCGACGAGGCGATGCGGCAGCGGGCGCAGGCGCTGCGGGTGATGGCCGACGCCGGGACCATCCCGCGCGTGCTGACCTCGACCGACGGCACCGCCCTGCAGGTCGTGGAGAGCGGCGGGCGGATCACGCACGCCACCCCCGGCACCGACCGGCTGGTGCCGCTGCTCAACGAGCGCCGGCTGGCCCGGGCATTGGCCACCGGCGAGCCCGACTTCGCGCACGGCGCCTCCGGGCCGCTGCGGGTCATCGCGATCCGCGCCGACCAGGGCCGGATCGTGCTGGCCGCCCGCTCGGCGCGCGAGCTGGACCAGAGCATGGCGGTGGCGGGCAAGGTGCTGCTGGCCGGCACCCCGCTGCTGACCGTCGTGCTGGCCGGGGCGAGCTGGCTCATCATCGGCCGCTGGCTGCGGCCGATCACCTCGCTGCGCCAGAGCGCGACCGAGATCACGCACACCGCCCGCGCCCGCCGGCTGCCGGTCCCCACCTCTCGCGACGAGGTGCACTCGCTGGCCACCACGCTCAACGAGATGCTCGCCCGGCTGGAGGAGGCCGAGCAGCGCCAGCGGGCCCTGGTCTCCGACGCCGCGCACGAGCTGCGCAGCCCGCTGGCCAGCATCCGGCTGCAGCTGGAGGTCGCGCTCGGCCACCCCGAGGGCCAGGACTGGCGCGAGACCGCCGAAGGCGTGCTGGAGGACACCCTGCGCCTGTCGCGGCTGGCCGAGGACCTGCTCGCGCTGGCCCGCCTGGACGAGCGCGGGGGCAGCCCGGCCCGGCACGACCCGGTCGAGCTGCACGAGGTGGTCAAGCGGGTCGCCGAGCGCTATCCCCTGGTGCGGGTCGGCCGCTGCGACCCGGTGATCGTCGAGGGCGACGAGCTCGACCTCAGCCGGGTGCTCACCAACCTGCTCGACAACGCCGTACGGCACGCCGCCACCGGCGTCGAGGTCACCCTCGACGCCTCCGGCAGGCTCACCGTGACCGACGACGGCCCCGGCGTGCCGGCCGAGGACATGGAGCGGGTCTTCCACCGCTTCACCCGCCTGGACGAGGGCCGCGGCCGCGACGAGGGCGGCGCGGGACTCGGGCTGGCGATCGTCCGCGAGACGGTCCTGGCCCACGGCGGCCGGGTCCACCTGGAGGACGCGGCCCCCGGGCTGCGGGTGGTGGTCGCCCTGCCCTCCGGCCCGGGACCGGCGTAAAGCGAATCGATAGCGGTCCCGCCTACGCTCCCCCGCACGGATTCGTCCGTAAAGGAGGGAACATATGCGGAAATTTCTAGCCGCTATAGCCATCACTCTGGGGCTGCTCGGCGCCTCCTGGGCCACCGCGGGGGCGGCTCTGGCGGCCGACGAGGGCGGCACCCACAACCCGTGGCCGCGGCCGGACATGCCGCCGCCACCGGACTAGCCGCCCCCGGACTGGTCGCCCCCGGACTGGTCGCCACCGGACTGGTCGCCCTCAGGACCGAGCCCGGCTGACCGCAGCCGGGGTCCGGGGCTCAGGGCAGGCGGGCGAGCGCCTCCTCGGCTCTCGCCCGCAGGCTCTCCGCGCCGATCTCGGCGAACATGCCGCGCGCGTGCTCCAGGTGCTCGGCGCTGCCCAGCAGGGAGCCGAGGCTGAGGTGGATACGGCCGGTGATGAGGCGGTCGCCCAGGGGTTCGGCGACCGCGAGCACCTCGACCAGGGTGCGTTCGGCCTCCTCGGGCCGGTCGAGGGCCCGCCAGGCCTCGGCCAGGCCCTGCATGACGTAGACCTCGCCGATCCGGTCGCCGATGTCGCGCACGATGGCGGCGGCCGACTCGAAGGCCCGCTGCGACTCCTCGGCCCGGCCCTGCCGCAGCAGGAGGCGGGCGAGGCTGTCGAGCGCCTGGGCCTCGCCGCGCCGTACGCCCTCGGTGCGGAAGATCTCCAGGGCCTTGCCGAGCAGGGCCTCGGCGCCGCCGGGGTCGCCGCCGGCGTCCTGGAGGCCGGCCATGTTGACCATGGCGTGTGCCTCGGCGGGCCGGTCGCCGGCCTCGTGCAGCAGCGGCAGGGCCTGGCGGTAGCGTTCCAGCGCCCGGCGGTCGTCGCCGCGGAAGGACTCGACCTGGGCCAGGTTGCGCAGCGCCAGGCCGAGGCCGTGCCGCTCGCCGGCGTGCGAGAACAAGACGATGGCGCTCTCCAGCAGCTCGCCGGCCTCGCCGTAGCGCTGGGCGAAGACCTGGACGGTGCTCAGGGCGTAGCGCATGGCGGCCTCGCCGCGCACGTCGCCCGCGCTGACGCACGCCTCCAGCGCGGTGCGCGCCGCGGTGCGCCAGTCCTCGAAGTAGCCGTAGTTCTCGTAGAGCGCGACGGCCGCCATGGTGATGCTCCAGCACAGTTCGGCCAGCCCGTGCGCGGCGGCCTGGCGGACGGCCGCGAGCAGGGTGACGCGTTCGTCGTCGAGGCCGGCCAGGGCGTGCCGGGCCAGGTCGGCGGGGAGTTCGACGCGCGGGGCCGAGCCGCGGGGCAGCCGGTGGGAGTCGCCGTAGCGCTCCTCGTGGGCCCGTTCGGCGAGGGCGAGCAGGATCAGCCCGGCCCGGTGCACGGTGGCGGCGCGAGCCGGTTCGTCCTCCTCGGCGCGGGCGCGCTCGCCGGCGAAGGCGCGCACGAGGTCGTGCATGCCGTACCGGCCGGCCGAGTGGCGCAGCAGCGCCGCCTCGACGAGCTCGCCGAGGGCGGCGCCGGGTTCGGCGCCGAGCAGCGCCTCGGCCAGCCAGCCGGGCACCTGCGGGAAGTCGAGCAGGCCGATCGCGCGAAACAGCGCCTGGGCGGGCGCCGACAGGCCGCGGTAGCTGACGTCGAGGCTGGCGCGCACCGCCCGGTCGCCCTGGCGCAGCACGTCGAGCATGGTGCGCGAGTCGCCGAGCAGCTCCACCAGGGTGCGCACGCGCCAGCGCGGCCGGACGGCCAGCCGCCCGCCGGCGATCCGCAACGCCAGCGGCAGGCCGCCGCACTGCTCGGCCAGCACCGCGACCTCCTCCGGCTCCCCGGCGGCGCGCTCCAGCCCGATCTCCTGGGCGAGCACCTCGACGGCGCTGTCGTGGTCGAGCAGGCCGACCCGGACGACCTGGCCCTCGGCCAGGCCGACCAGGCGCTCGCGGCTGGTGATCAGCACCCCGCTGGGCGGGCCGCCGGGCAGCAGCGGCCAGACCTGGTCGAAGCCGGCGGCGTTGTCCAGCACGATGAGGAGCTGCCGCTCGGCGACGGTGGAGCGGAACAACGCACTGCGCTCGTCCAGCGTGGTGGGCGCGGCGCCGACGCCCAGGGCGCGCAGGAAGCGGCTGAGCACGTCGGCCGGCTGGAGCTGGCCGCCGCGCAGGTCCACGTAGAGCTGGCCGTCGGGGTAGGCCGGGGCGAGCCGGTGCGCGGCGTGCAGCGCGAGCTCGGTCTTGCCGACGCCGGCCCGGCCGGTGAGCGCGGCGACCGGCAGGCCGCCGCCGGCCTCGTCGGGCCGCAGCAGCAGCTCGACCCGGTCGAGCTCGGCCTGGCGGCCGGCCAGGGCGCTGAGCAGCGGGGGGAGCTGGCGCGGCACCGACGGCCGGGGCGCGGGGCCCTCCAGGCGCGGCTCCTGGTTGAGGATGGCCAGCTCCATGCGGCGCAGCTCGTCGCTGGGCTCCAGGCCGAGGTTCTCGCGCAGCGTGTCGCGGATGGCCCGGTAGACCTCCAGCGCCTCGGCGTGCCGCCCGGAACGGTACAAGGCGAGCATGAGCTGGCCGTGCGGCCGCTCGCGCAGCGGGTGCTCCTGCACCGCGGTGCGCAGCTCGGCGACGAGCTGCTGGTGGCGGCCGAGGCCGAGTTCGAGGTCGACGCAGCGCTCGTGCGCCAGGATGCGGCGTTCCTCCAGGTCCTGGCCGATGCGCCGGATCAGCTCGCTCTCCACGTCGGCCAGCGCCGGGCCGCGCCACAGCGCCAGCGCCTCGCGCAGGCAGGCCACCGCGCGCACCGGCTCCTCGCCCTGCGCCCTGGCCACCAGGGCGTCGAACTCGGCCAGGTCGAGCGCGCCGGGCTCCAGCCGCAACTGGTAGCCGGGCGGGCGGGTGAGCAGCAGCCGGTACGGCTGGGCCGCGTCGCCGAGCATGCGGCGTAACTGCGAGATCCGGATCTGGATCTGGTTCCGTGCGGTGCTGGGCGGCTCCTCGCCCCAGGTGGCCTCGATCAGCCGGTCGAGCGGAACGATCCGGCCCGCGTCCAGCAACAGCAGGGCGAGCACCACCCGTTGCAGGCTGCCCCCCGTGCGCAACTCCTCGCCGTCCCTTTCGACGACGAGCGGTCCGAGAACCTTGAAACGCATCTGTCTCCTCTCCGGCCCTGGATCGTCTCAGCAGATCTTGCACCCCGCTTGCAGGGTGCCGACCCCGTTCGCCGGAATGCTTCGTTGACCGGACTATGCCATGCGCCGTACGGTCGTGTCGTGATCGACGAGCTACTCGCAGAGCTGGCCCGGCTACGGGCGCACGACTTGCCGGTGCGCGGCGGCAAGGTGACCGCCTACGTCTACGACACCGGCCGGCCCGAGGTGCACGAGGCCGCGGCCCGCGCCTATCTCGAGATGCTCGAGGTCAACATGCTCGACCCCACCGCCTTCCCGAGCGTGGTGGCGATGGAGCGCGAGGTGGTCGGGGCGGTCTCCCGGCTGCTGGGCGGCGGCTCGGGCATCTTCACCAGCGGCGGCACCGAGTCGATCATGCTGGCGGTGAAGTCGGCGCGCGACGCCTTCCCGCTGCGCGGCGGGAAGCTCAACCTCGTGCTGCCGGTGACCGCGCATCCCGCCTTCCACAAGGCGGCGCACTATCTCGGGCTGGAGGTGCGCGCGATCCCGGTGGACCCGATCAGCCTGCGGGCCGTACCGGCGCGGATGGCCGAGGCGATCGACGAGCGCACCTGCCTGACCGTCGCCTCGGCGCCCGCCTACCCGCACGGCGTGGTCGACCCGGTCGCGGAGATCGCCGCGCTCGGGCCGCCGTGCCACGTGGACGCCTGCGTGGGCGGCTGGCTGCTGCCGTGGCTGCGGCTGGCCGGGGCCGACGTGCCGCCCTTCGACCTGTCGGTGCCGGGCGTCACCTCGCTCTCCTGCGACCTGCACAAGTTCGGTTACGCCCCCAAGGGCGCCTCCGTGGTGCTCTTCCGCGATCCGGCGCGGCGGCGCAAGGCCTACTTCGCCTCGGCCGCCTGGCCGGGGTACACGATCATCAACTCCACCGTGCAGAGCGCCCGCACCGCCGGGCCGCTGGCCGGGGCGTGGGCCACGCTGCGCGCGGTGGGCGAGGACGGCTACCTGGCGCTCGGCCGGGCGACCCTCGAAGCCGCGCTGCGGCTGCGCGAGGGCCTGGCCAAGATCCCGGGGCTCACCGTCATGGGCGACCCGCAGGGCTCGCTCATCGCCTTCTCCTCCGCCGAGCTCGACGTCTTCGTGCTGGCCGACGAGGCGCGCCGGCGGGGCTGGTTCCTGCAGCCGCAGCTCTCCTACGCCGGGATCCCCAAGAACCTGCACATCACCGTCACCGGCGTCACCCTGGCCGGGGTCGAGGCCCTGCTGGAAGTGGTCGCCGAGTGCGCCCGCGCGGCCCGCGAGCGCGGCCCGGTGGTCCTGCCCGAGGGCCTGGTCGAGCTGGTGGCGGGGCTCGACCTGGACTCGCTGGACGACGCCTCCTTCGCCGAACTGGCCGCGGCGGTCGGCGTGGACCTGACGCCCTCGGGCGGGCAGCCCGAGATGGCCGCGGTCAACGCGATCCTGGACGCGCTGCCGCCGGCCAAGCGGGAGCAGATCCTGATCAGGTTCCTGTCGGTGCTCTACGCCGACGGCGGCTGAAGGCGCGCGACCTCCGCCAGCGCGGTGCGGGCCGAGGCGGCGTCGTGCACGCGGAACATGCGCGCGCCGAGCAGCGCCGAGACCGCGAGGGTGGCGATCGTGCCGGCGTGCCGTTCCTCGACCGGCAGCCCGCCGAGCGTCTCGCCGACGAAGTCCTTGTTCGAGACCGCCACCAGCACCGGCCAGCCGGTCTCCGCCAGCTCGCCGAGCCGGCGGCTGACCTCCAGCGAGTGGAAGGTGTTCTTGCCGAAGTCGTGCGCCGGGTCGATGAGGATCGACTCGCGCGCCACCCCGGCGGCCACCGCCCGCTCGGCCAGCTCGACGGTGTAGGCCACGACGTCGGCCACCACGTCCGCGTAGGCGATCCGGTGCGGCCGGGTGCGGGGCGTCACCCGCCCCGCGTGCGCGCACACCAGGCCCACGCCGTGCGCCGCGGCCACGTGCGCGAGCTCGGGGTCGACGCCGCCCCAGGTGTCGTTGAGCAGGTCGGCCCCGGCCTTGGCGACCACCTCGCCGACCTCGGCGCGCCAGGTGTCGACGCTGATCAGCAGCTCGGGGTGGCGCTCGCGCACCGCCTCGACCAGCCCGGCGACGCGGCGGATCTCCTCGCGGGTGTCCACGTCGTCGCCCGGCCCGGCCTTGACCCCGCCGATGTCGACGAGGTCGGCGCCCCCGGCCACCGCCCGGTCGACGGCCGCCAGGGCCGCCTCGAAGCCGAAGGTCTTGCCCCGGTCGAAGAAGGAGTCGGGGGTCCGGTTGACCACGGCCATGATCGCGTGTTCCCCGGGGGCGAACTCCCGCCCGCCCAGGCGCAGTGTGCTCATCGAGACCTGAGCTTAACGCTCACGTGGTCGACGAGCATCGGCCGCCCGGAGGCGGTCGAGGCGTCCGGCGGGCCGGGCAGCCCGCCGCCGATGGCCACGTTGAGGATGAGGAAGAAGCGCCGCGGCAGGCTCCGGTCCATCGAGTGGTACGGCCGGCCGTCCAGGAACCACGTGGTGCGCTCGCCGGTCAGCTCCACCGCGTAGGTGTGGAAGGCCCCGAAGCAGGTCGCGCAGGGCTGCGGCCCGGTGGTCAGTCCCTTCGGCTCCTGGCAGGGGCCGCCGGGCATCACCCCGCAGTGCATCGCCCCCATGATCTCCGGCCGGCCGCCGGTGGCCTCCAGGATGTCGATCTCGCCCACGGCCGGCCAGCCGGTGTGCCCGCCGAGCATCCAGAACGCCGGCCAGTACCCCTTGCCGTCGGCCGGGCCCACCGCGGGCAGCGCGATCCGCGCCTCGACCCGCAGCGTGCCGCCGCCCTCGGGGACGCCGAAGTCCTCGCGGCGGCTGCGGATCCGCCCGGAGGTCCACCCGCCGCCCTCCCGTCGCGGGGTGATGGCCAGCAGGCCGCCGGAGAGCGAGAGGTTGTCCCGGCTCATCCGCTCGATCTCGCCGGTGCCCCAGCGGCCCTCGCCCTCCTCGGCCACCCACGCCTCCAGGGTGTCGAAGTCGTCGCGGAAGACCTCCCGCCAGCCGTCGCCGGGCGAGCACCCGGCGAGCGGCAGGAGCAGCAGGAGGGCCAGCAGGATCGTCCTGATCGTTTTCATAGCACGGTGGGGATCAGGTCGAGGTCCTCCAGGTCGCGCTCCAGGCGGGGCGCGAGCCGGACGACGGCGGTGTCGGTCAGGTGGGAGTCGTCGCGGTAGAGGATGACGCCGTCGAGCACCGCCGGGCAGGTCGTGCCCGGGCAGAGCAGCGGGGTGACGTCGAGGGTCCACAGGCCCGGGCGCGGGCGCTCGGCCAGCCGGTCGGGCGGCAGCGCGCGCTCGCGGGGGAAGCCGCAGGCTGCCGCGGGCCCGGCCGCCAGGCAGGCGGGCACGTCCAGGCCGGGCAGCGGGGTGTCGCGCAGGTAGACCAGCGGCGCGCCGAGCCGTTCGAGCCTGGCCAGCGTGGCCCGCCAGCCGCGGGCGGTGGCCTCGGGCGTGGCGTAGGCGTTGAGCGAGCCGAGCAGGACGAGCCGGGGCGGCGCCTCGGACTCCAGGCGGCGCAGCGCGTTCTCGCGCCAGGTGTCGCACTCGTGGTAGGTACGGCCCAGCCGCGGGTCGGTGACGGTGAGCCTGGGCAGCGGGCAGCCCGGCTTGACCAGCACCTCCAGCGCCCAGCCGCGGCGCTGCGCGATCCGCTGGGCCATGGCGAACCACTGCCCGGCGTGCGAGTCGCCGATCAGCACGATCCGGTCGCGGCCGGTGCCGAACCGGCAGGGCGGGCTGACCACGTCCGTCGGGCCGACCTCGCAGCCCTGCGACCTCGGGTAGTCGTCGCGCGCCTGCAGCGGGTCGAGCGCCGGGGCGGGCTCGGCCACGGCGGCCGTCGCGGTGCTCACGCGGGGCGCGGTCGCCCAGCCGAGCAGCAGCGTGGCCATCACCGGGACGGTGATCGCGGCGACGCCGACGGCCAGGCCGCGCCGGGGGCGTTCGGTGACCACCGGGGAGAAGCGCACCGGGTTCTCCACCAGGCGCATGGTCAGCCAGGCGGGCGCCGCCGAGGCCAGCACCAGGGCCAGGCGCACCGCCCAGGGCTGCTCGCCGAGCGCCGCCTCGGCCAGCACCAGGACCGGCCAGTGCCACAGGTACCAGGCGAACGACAGCCGGCCCATCGCCCGCAGGGGCGCGGTGCCGAGCAGGGCCGAGACCGGCGAGCGGAACAGCAGGAGCGCGGCCGTGCCCAGCGTCGGGGCCAGCGCCTCGGGGCCGGGGTAGCCGCTCTCCACGATGGTGAGCGACCAGGCCACGGCCGCGGCGCCTGCCGTACCGAGGGCCGCGGCCCAGAGCCGGGGCAGGCGGGTCAGGTACGGCACGGCGAGCGAGGCCAGCGCGCCCACCCCGAACTGCCAGGCGCGCGCCGGCGTCGCCAGGTAGGCGGCCGGTCCGTCCCAGGTGAGCGCCGGCCAGAGCGAGCCTGCGGTGATCACCAGCGCGAGCGCGGCCACCGCCCTGCGCCCGGCCAGCCGGAAGGCGAGCCAGGCCAGGGGCGCCCAGAGCAGGTAGTACTGCTCCTCCACGGCCAGGGACCAGAAGTGCAGCAGCGGGCTCGGCTCGCGGTCGGCGGCCAGGTAGTCGGTCTCCAGCGCGATGAAACGCCAGTTGGCCAGCGACAGCGCGGCGGCGAACAGGTCGGCGCCCAGCTCGCGCAGCCGCAGCGCGGGCAGCACCGCCCAGGCGGCCAGCGCGGTCGCCACCAGCACGGTTCCGGCCGCGGGCAGGATGCGCCGGGCCCGGCGGGCGTAGAAGTCGGCCAGGGAGAAGGGCCGGGTGGTCAGCGTGGTGATCAGGAAGCCGGAGATGACGAAGAAGACGTCCACCCCGGCGAACCCGCCGCTCAGGCCGGGGACGGTGGCGTGGAAGGCGAGCACGAACAGCACGGCGACGCCGCGCAGTCCCTCGATGTCGGTGCGGTGCTTCATCGGGGTCTCGCTCACGGCAGCAGCGGGGGCAGGGCGCCGCCGGCGGCGACGAGCACGGCGAGCAGGAGCAGGGCGGTGATGGCCAGGGCCTCCGGCCAGCGCAGGCGGTGGTTCATCGCAGCCGCCACAGGTCGCGCAGGAGCGGGAGGGCGATGTAGGTGCTGGCCGCGGTGAAGGCGATCAGCGCCCAGTAGTGGTGCCAGCCGTACTCAGGGGCGCGCCAGGCGATCCCCGCCCAGGCCGCCGCGGTGACCAGGGCCAGCCAGCCCAGCGCGAGCCGGGCGATCGTCCTGACCATGCGGGAGCGGCGCGCCCCCGCGCCGCCGCTGGGCACCCACGCCGCCACCCGGTTGCGGACGGCGTGCCAGATGGCGAACAGGTGGCAGTAGGCGTACAGCGTCTGCGCGCGGATCACCTCGAACCGGTAGCGGCCCACCGAGACCGCCGGCAGCAGCACCAGCGCCACCCACAGCGGCCCGACGAACGGGATCATGTGCCAGGCCCGCACGTCCTGCGGGTAGGCGTAGAGCATGATCAGCCCGGGCAGCGGGATCGCGGCGATGTTGAGCGCGGAGACGAAGTAGGACAGGAAGCCCGACCAGTACGACACGCGCACCCGCCACGGCATCGGCGTGCGGTGGAAGTCGCGGCTGAACAGCAGGCTCAGGCAGCCCATCGCCCAGCGGTACTGCTGGGCGATGTAGGAGCCGGCGTTGTCCGGCGACAGGCCCTTGGCCAGCAGCACCGGCACGTACTTGGTGCGCAGGCCGTGCCGCATCAGCGCGACGCTGGTGTAGATGTCCTCGCTGTGGTCGATCTTCGGGAAGCCGCCGATGGTCTCCAGGGCGCTGCGCCGGTAGAGCACGTTGCTGCCCACGCAGATCGCCCCGCCGTCGGCGTCGCGGCTCGGCTGCA
Source organism: Nonomuraea sp. NPDC050328 (assembly GCF_044459405.1). NCBI lineage: Bacteria > Bacillati > Actinomycetota > Actinomycetes > Streptosporangiales > Streptosporangiaceae > Nonomuraea > Nonomuraea sp. NPDC050328. The sequence continues at coordinate 150,940 of NZ_JBITIW010000012.1, forward strand.
GCCAGCGGTAGAACAGCTCCTGCGCGGCGCCGGCCGTGCGCTGCACCCAGGGCAGGTCCGCGCCGGTGTCGAAGAACTGCGGCGACTGCGCGATGGCGATCTTCGGGTCCTCCAGGTAGGGGGCCAGGTGGTCGAGGAAGTCGGGGCGCGGGGCGAAGTCGGCGTCGAAGACCGCCACCAGGTCGCCGTCGCTCAGGCTCAGGCCGTGGTTGAGGTTGCCGGCCTTCTTCAGGTGGCCGCGGTCGGGGCGGCTGCTGTAGCGGAAGCCGTGCCGGGCGGCCAGTTCCTCGACCTCGGGCCGGGCGCCGTCGTCGAGCGCCCACAAGGTCAATGGACCGTTCCAGCGCATCCGTGCGACGTGGCGGAAGGTGTTGTCCAGCACCTCCAGGGGCTCGCCGTAGGTGGGCACGAAGACGTCCACGGACGGTACGGCAGGCGGTCGCCAGGAGCGCACCAGCAGCAGGTGGGACTCCCAGGTGGTCGAGCGCTGGCGCTGACCGTCCACGTAGGACAGGATCCAGCCGGCCAGGTTGAGCAGGAGGGCGAGCAAGAATGGCGTCAGAATGGCGTGGCGGAGGGAGAAGAGGAACAATGTTCCGGCGGTCAAGGTGAGGGAAAGCGGGATGGCCAGGAGCACCCAGCGGCGCTGCGGTCCGAAATAGAGGGATATTTCGGAGTCGGTCGGGGGTTGGGGTAGGTAGCTGTGATCTGCACGAATCGTCGGCTCGGCCAGTGTTGCGGTCACGGGGTCTACTGTAAAGAAACTTTCCCGTTGGTGATCGTCGGGCTGGGTGAACATTCAGGAAACCGGCGGAGATTAAGCGTTTCATCGCTTTCCCGGCCGCTCCCGATCAACCCCTTTGTCCGATTTATCGGCTTATTGGGTGTGGGGTATTTCACAGGGCAATTAGGTGAAATATCAAGCAGAAAGCGATTTCCGGAGCATTGTTCGCCCCTCGCCGGGCGGACGAGGGGCGAATTGGACCGTTCCGTACGGATATCGGCTAGGCGGCGGACCCTGAGCCCTTCTCGGCGGTGACGAGGAAGTCCTGGGCGATGAGCGGCAACCGGCGGCGGGCGTGCACGACGGCGATCACGCGACGCACGGCCGGATCCAGGGAGCGCACGACGAGCCCCGCCCGGCTGGCCTGCTCGGCCATGCCGCGGTACCAGAGCAGGGACGCCTGGCCGGAGCGGACCGCCTTGAGCCAGCCGTTGCGCTCGTCGGTCTCCAGCACGACGATCGGATTGACGGCGTACTTGCCGAACATCGCGTCCAGCTCCCGGCGGCGCACGCTGCCCCGGGCGGGCAGGGCCAGGCGCAGGCCGTCGAGGAGGTTCATCGGAACGGGGTTGGGCAGGTCGAGCCCCGGCGGGGAGATGAGCACGATCTCCTGCCGTTCCACCGGATGGGTGACCAGGTCCGGCGGGACGGGCAGGTCGGTCAGGCCGAGGTCGGCCCGCGAGTCCCGTACCGCGTTGACGACGGCGTCCCGGCCGTCGCAGCGGACGATGTGCACCCGGACCCCCGGATGCTCGGCGGCGTAGGCGGGCAGCAGCCGCCCGGCCAGCCCGGGCTCGAGGTTGGGGGTGGAGGCGATGCGCAGTTCGGCCTCCGATGTGCCACTGTGGCCGGCCAGGCCCTCGATCTCGCGGACCGCGTCGAGAGCCTCCCTCGCCAGCTTGACCACCCGGCGACCCTGGGCGGTGACGACGACACCCCGGCCGGAGCGGGCGAAGAGCGTCATGCCGAGCTCCCGCTCCAGATCCCGGATCGCACGCGACAGTGCGGGCTGCGCGATGTAGAGCGACCTGGCCGCGTCGGTCATGGTGCGGTGCTCCGCAGTCGCGACCACGTAGCGGAGCTGCTGCAGGTTCATGCCTTTGAAGCTAGGGCAACGCCCGGCGCGTGGTCCGGGACATAGCGGAGATCACCTCGTTTGATTTCGGAGGGTAACCGAGTGGTGCTACATCCGTGACGGGTGATAAATCAGTATGCTTCTGCCCCATATTTGGCAAAGATCCATTAGCGGGGGTGGCACGATGTCGGGAAACGGGCACTATCCCCCGCCGGATCAGGGGCAGCCGGGGCCCCAGCGGCCGCACTCGCTCCCCTGGCCGCCGCCGAACTACCCGAACCGCCAGGCACAGCCCGCACCCCACCCGCCGGCCCCTCAGCAGCCGCCGGCGCCGGTCATGCCGCCCCAGGGCGCCCCGCACCCCGGCCCGGCCCGGCCGCAGTACCCGCAGGGCCGGCCCTACCCGCCGGCCGGACCCCAGGGCCAGCCGTACCCGCAGGGCGCTCCCCACCCGCAGGGCCAGCCGTACCAGCAGGGCCAGCCGTACGCCGGCCAGCCGTACGCCGGCCAGCCGTACGGCGGGCAGCATCCCGGCCCGCAGGGCGGCCCCGGGTGGGCGCCGCCGCCACCGCCGGTGCCGCCGCGCCCGCACGGCGGGCAGTGGCCGCCGCCGCAGCCGCAGCGCAAGCGGGGCGGCGGCGCGATGACGGTGCTGGGCGTGGTGCTCGGCTCGCTGGCGGCGGTGTTCATCCTGCTGGTGGTCGCCACGAACGTGCTGAAGAGCCCGTCGAAGACCTCGACGACCACGCCGATCGCCCTGCCCGACCCCGACGAGACCCGGCCCGCGATCCGGCCCACCAGGCGGCCGACGCTGCCGCCGGTCCAGCGCCCGACCAACCGCCCCACCAGCCGGCCGACCAGCCAGCCGACACAGCAGACACCGGAAGAGGAGCAGGGCGAGCAGCGCGAGGAGGTCCCGCGCCCGCGTCCGGTGGACACGAGCGTCAGGACCAACAGCCTGTACCGGAGCGTCGCCCTCCCCCGGCTGAACTGCCCGGCGGGCAATCCGAGCATCTTCAACCACAGCCAGCTCAAGGCGCTGATCCTGAAGACCGGCCGGTGCATGGACAAGGCGTGGGCGCCGGTGCTGGACCGGGTGGGGATCGAGTGGAGCCCGCCCGGCTACGCCATCGCCTCGGGCCGCGGCCGGGGCGCGTGCGGCGACTACCCGTCGGCGGGGAGCATGGTGCCGTACTACTGCCCGCGCAACAACACCATCTACGCCTCGACGAGCGCGATGGCGCGCGGCAACGGCAACTCGATCGGCTACGGGCAGATCATCAGCTGGCACGGCGGCATCATCAGCATGATGGCCCACGAGTACGGTCACCACGTGCAGAACCTCACCGGCATCCTCGACTCCTACTGGCAGCGCCACCAGGCGACCGGCAGCGAGAGCGCCCGGCTGGCGCTGAGCCGCCGGCTGGAGCTGCAGGCCAACTGTTTCGGCGGCATGTGGATGCGCTCGGTGGCGGGCAGTTATCCGGTGCCGACCGGGCGGCGGGCCGAGTTGTTCGCCTTCTACGGCCGGGTGGGCGACCATCCCGGTTACCCGCGTGACCACGGCTCGCTCACCAACAGCCAGCGCTGGTTCCGCCAGGGGTGGGAGCGCAGCAAGCCGCAGCAGTGCAATACCTGGATGGCTTCGGCTTCCGCCACCTCCTGAAACGTTCATCTGAGATTTGTGTGTTGTCTCGGTTGTCCGTATATAGGGGCTAAAATCCTCTCCAGCCTTTGACCTGGTAGAGAAGGAGCTGGGTGTGCGCATGCGCAACGGGGGACGCGCCGGGAAACCGCGGCGTGGTGGCACGCCACGCTTCGCCCAGCCGATCACGCTCGGGTCCATCCTCGGCTGGACGGCGCTGTCGGCGCTCGTCCCCGGCCTGGCCCACCTGCGGGCCGGGCACCGGCGCACCGGATTCGCCCTGCTGGGCGTCTTCGGCGTCCTGCTGGTGACCGGCCTGATCTTCGGCCTGACGCGCACGAAGCAGAATCTCGGCGCGCTCGCCACCACCGGCAACCTGCTCGCGCTCACCATCGGCGCCGCCGTGCTCGCGCTGGCGTGGTTCGCCCTGGTGCTGTCGTCCTACATCAGCCTGGGGCCCAACCGGCTCGACGGCCGGGGCCAGATCGTCTCCGGGGTCCTCATCGGCCTGCTGTGCGTGGCGGTGATGGCGCCGTTCGCGATGGTCGCCAACACCGCGGTGACGTTCAAGTCGACGGTCGAGGCGATCTTCAAGCCCGGCGGGAGCGGCGACCCCGACCTCGTCCCCGCGGTCAAGAACCCCGAGACCGACCCGTGGAACGGCAAGGAGCGGGTGAACTTCCTGCTCATCGGCGGCGACGCCGCGGGCAACCGCGAGGGCGTGCGGACCGACAGCATGACGGTGGCCAGCATCTCGGTGAAGACCGGCAACACGGTCATGTTCAGCCTGCCGCGCAACCTGCAGCACGTGCACTTCCCGCCCACCTCGCCGCTGGCCAAGCACTTCCCCAACGGCTTCATGGCCGACCTGCCCAACGGCGGCCTGCTCAACGAGGTCTGGCAGTACGGCAACGACCACCCCGAGATCATGGGCGGCCCGCACCGCGGCCCGCGCGCGCTCATGGACGCCATCAGCCACACCCTCGGGCTCAAGATCGACTACTACGCCCTGATCAACATGTACGGCTTCGCCGCGCTGGTGGACGCGATCGGCGGGCTCCAGATCCGGGTGGACAAGGACATCAAGTTCGGCGGCCTGTACGGCACGGCCGGCACCATCAAGGCGGGCACCCGGCGGCTGACCGGCGAGGAGGCGCTCTGGTACGGGCGCTCCCGGGTCGGGTCCGACGACTTCTCCCGGATGAGCCGGCAGCGGTGCGTCATCGGCGCCTTCGCCAAGCAGGCGACGCCGGACGTGATCCTCACCAAGTTCAACCGGATCGCCGCCGCGGCCAAGCGGATGGCCGAGACGAACATGCCCCAGGAGCTCCTGCCGGCCATCACCCAGCTCGCCCTGAAGGTCAAGGGCGCCAAGATCACCAGCCTGCAGTTCGTGCCGCCGGAGTTCTGGCCGGGGTCGGCGGACTGGGCCAAGATCCGGCTGGCCGCCGCCCGGGCGGTCCGCGACTCCGCCAAGCCCGCCCGCCAGCAGCTCGCCGCCGGCGCGCCGTCCACCACTCCCAATCCCACCGGCGCCACCCCGCCCGCCTCCGCATCGGCCAGCGCGTCCGCCACCGGCACCCGGCCGGGGCAGGCCTCCCCCAGCCAGACGCCGACGCGCAACGACAACAAGGCCGCCAAGTCCCTCGACGAGCTCTGCGGCCTGAGCTGAGGAGCGGCCGCGCCGAAGTGATGGGGCAGGCCCGGCGGATGGGTTCGGTCAGCGGTGGGGATCACGGCTGACCGAAACCCGATTCGCCCGGTATGCCGGGTATTTGTGCAGCTCAGAACCCTCCGTTCTGCTGGACGCGTCCCCGCCGATGAAGCAGTGTTGGAAAGTTCGATCCCTCCAAGCATTCGGTGGTGCCCATGCGGATCATGATCCAGCTACGCCCGACGCCAGATCTCGTCGCCGCGGTCACGGAACCCGGCCCCAGCCCCAGCACGGCCGACGTGGCCGGAGGCCTGCCGGGCGTCGAGCTCGATCCGGCCTTCGTCCCCGTCGCCATCCCCCGCCCGCTCCCCCGGTCCGGCGGTGACCCGCTCAGCCTCGAGCAGCCGCTCGACTTCTCCCTCGCCGCCGAGGACGCCACGGTCCTGGTGCGCGGCACGATCTCCGACGACGACCTGGCCGCCCGGGTGGCCCTGCTGTCCTCGCTCCGCCCCGACGTGGTGGGCGTCCACGCCGACCCGGTGATCGAGACCAGCCTGACCTGCGGCGGTGACGCCCCGGTGGGCGACTGGCGCGACGTCGAGCGGCTGCTCAACGTGGCCGCGCTGAGCGCCGAGGGCCTCGACGGCTCGGGCGTGGCGCTGGCCGTGCTGGACACGGGCATCAACGCCGCCCACGTGGCCCGCCAGCTCGGCCGGAGCGTCACCCTGGACGCCGAGCGGAGCTGGAACCCGTCCGGCGTGCCGGGCCGGCCGGGCGAGTTCGACGTCGACCACGGCACGATGTGCGCCTTCGACACGCTGATCGCCGCCCCGCAGGCGTCGCTGATCGACGTCCCGCTGCTGATGTCGAGGCGGCCCGGCGGCTCGGCGCTGGACGGCCTGCTGTCGGACGCGGTGGCCGCCTTCGCGCACCTGCGCACCGTGCTGGAGGCCCAGCCGGCGGAGAGCAGGGCCCTGGTGATCAACAACTCGTGGGGGTCGTTCTCGCCGCGCTGGGACTTCCCGGTCGGGCATCCCGGCAACTACTCCGACAACGCCGCCCACCCGTTCAACCTGATCGTCGCCAGCCTCGACCGGGCCGGGGCGGACGTGCTGTTCGCCGCGGGCAACTGCGGGCGCGAGTGCAAGGACGGCCGCTGCGCCTTCCCCGACCGGCCGATCGTCGGCGCCAACTCGCACGCCAGGGCGCTGTCGGTGGGCGGGGTGGACGTCAACGGCGAGCGCGTGGGCTACTCCTCGCAGGGCCCCGGCCGGCTCACCGCCCGCAAGCCGGACCTCTGCGCCTACACGCACTTCCTCGGCTCCAGGGCCTTCGGCGAGGCGGAGCCGGACTCGGGCACCTCCGCGGCCTGCCCGGTGGCCGCCGGGCTGGTGGCGGCGATCCGCACGCAGTGGCCGGCCTCGCGGCTGTCGCCGGCGCAGTTGCGCTCGCTGCTGCGCCGTACCGCGGACGACCGCAGCGAGATCGGGTTCGACTTCGACTACGGATACGGGATCGTGGACACGGCGGGCGTCGTGGCCGCGTTGCGGCGGCGGGCCAAGCGCGTAGCGTAGACGTCATGATCCTGGTCACGGTACGGCTCCCGCCCGGCGCCACGCTGGAGGACGCGATCGAGCGGCTGGACCTGGCGCCCGAGGAGGTCGACTCCGCTTACGGGCTGGTGCTCATCGACCCCGACCAGGGTCTGTACGGCCTGCGCGTGACGGAGAAGGCCTGGCGCGAGGGGGCCTTCTCCGATCCCCGCATCGAGCCCTACGGCCCGCCGCAGTAGCCGCTCAGGCGTTGGCCCGGTTGAAGGTCCGCACCCCGACGGCCAGGCAGAGCGCGGTCAGCGCCGCGAGCACCGCCGCCCCGGTGGCCACCGCGCCGGTCAGGTAGTGCCCGGCGAACAGGTCCCGCACCGCGTCGAGCACGTGCCGGAAGGGGGTGACGCGTGACAGGACGTCGAGCCAGCCGGGCGCCATCGACATCGGCAGGAAGGTGCCCGACAGCAGCATGAGCGGCACCACCGCGGTCGTCGCCACCGGCGCGAAGAGCTCCTCGGGCAGGGCCAGCGCCGCCGCGTAGGACAACGCGGCCAGCGCGGTGCCCAGGACCGCGATGACCAGCAGCGACAGCAGCACCCCGGCCAGCGGCGCGCGCAGCCCGAAGGCGTAGCCCGCGCCGACCAGGACGACCGTCTGCACCAGCAGGGTCGTCACGTCGCTGAGCACCCGGCCCAGCAGCAGCGGCAACCGGCCGGCCGGCGTCACCCGCAGCCGTTCGAGCACTCCGGACTGCCGGTCGAAGAGCACCCCGAAACCGCACAGGCCGGCGCTCAGCAGCCCGAGCTGGAGCATCAGCCCCGGCACCAGCGTCTCCCAGGTGCCGACGGTGACGAACAGCGGCCCGAACAGCGCGAGGAACAGCAGCGGCTGGATCGCCCCGATCAGCAGCCCGAACCAGTTGCGGCCGGCCAGCCGGCGGTAGTGGCGCAGCAGGAGCCAGGTCTCACGCATCGACGGCCTCCGCGAACGCCTCGGCCAGGGTGCGGCCCCGGCGCAGCTCGTCGGGGGCGGCGTCGGCGACGATCCGGCCGCGGCTGATGATCACCACGCGGTCGGCCAGCGCCTCGGCCTCCTCCAGGTAGTGCGTCGTCAGCAGCGTGGTCACGCCGAGTTCGCGCACGTGCTCCCACAGCGCCGCCCGGCTGCCGGGGTCGAGGCCGGTGGAGGGCTCGTCGAGGAAGAGCACGTCCGGCCGGTGCAGCAGGCCGAAGGCGAGGTCGAAGCGGCGTTTCTCGCCGCCGGACAGGGAGGCGCCGAGGCGGCCGGCCAGGTGGGTCACGCCCAGCCTGTCCAGGGTGTGCCCCACCGCCCGGCGGGCTTCGGCGCGGCGCATGCCGTACAGCATGGCCTGCAGGAGGAGTTCCTCGCCGAGCGGGGCGAACAGGCCCGCTCCCCCGGCCTGGGAGACGTAGCCGATGCGCCGCCGTACCTCGCGGGGCTCGGCCAGCAGGTCGCGGCCGGCGACGGTGGCGCGGCCGCCGGTGGGGCGCAGGAGGGTGGCCAGCATGCGCATGGTGGTGGTCTTGCCCGCGCCGTTGGGGCCGAGGAAGGCGACCGTCTCGCCCGCCTCGACGGTGAGGTCGAGGCCGTCCACGGCGCGGAGGCCGGAACGGAAGGTCATGCTCAGAGCCTGCGTTCGGATCATATTTTTAGAGTAACCACAAATTTGGAGTCACTGCAAAGTTGTAGCATGCCCACATGGAGGAGAGCCTGCGCGAGCGCAAGAAGCGGGAGACCCGGACGCGGATCTCGGACGTGGCCACCGGGCTCTTCCTGGCCCACGGCTTCGACAAGGTGACCGTCGCCGACGTCGCCCGCGCGGCGGACGTGTCGGTGAACACGGTCTTCAACTACTTCGGCACCAAGGAAGACCTCTTCATGGACCGCCGCGGCGAGGCCGAGGACCTGCCCAGCAGGCTGGTGCGCGAGCGCCGCGCGGGCGAGGGCGTGGTGGCGGCCTTCCGCCGGGAGTTCCTCGCGGCGATCGAGGCGCGCGACTGGCGCTTCGGGCTCAACGCGGGCGCGGAGGTGTTCGGCCAGGTGATCAGGGACAGTCCCGCACTGACCGCGCGGCTGCGCGAACTGGAGACCGAGCAGGTCGAGCGCCTGGCCCGCACACTGGCGGAGGAGTCGGGCGCGCCGCCCGACGACCTACGGCCACGCCTGGTGGCCGGGCTGCTGATGACGACGCTGGGCGTGCTGTCCCAGCAGGTGGTACGGCTCGGCGAGGCCGGTGAGAGCTGGGAGCGGATCGCCCCCTGGCTGCGGGCCGAGGCCGAGAGCGCCTTCGGGCTGCTGGAGGACGGGCTGGGCGCCTACGGGGCCGGCTGAGGAAGGGCCCGGGAACAGATGAGGCCGGGGCGGCACGACACCCCGGCCCTGCTGCGGCGGATCAGTAGTTCACGCTGGTGCTGACGGCCACCAGGAAGACACCGAAGATGACATAGAGCACGATCACGATCGCCCAGAGGATGGTGCCGATCATGCCGCAGATCTTGCCCGCCTGGACCATGCCGCGGTTCTCGTACACCTGGCCGCTGGCGTCGATCTCCTTCAGCGTCTTGTTGCCCATCGACCAGGCGAACGGGCCGATGAGGCCACAGACGACCAGGCTCAGGATGCCGAGCACGAGAATGGTGGTGCCCTGCGGGTGGGTCAGCGGGGCGCCGTACTGCGGGCCGCTGCCGTAGGGAGGGTATGACATGGAGATTTGCCTTCCTTGTTTAAGTTCGATGGTTTATACCATGGGCCCGGCAGGATGACCTTGCATTTCACTTGCATGACATCTTGACCTAGCGCTTGCTACACTGCGCGCGTGCTCAAGCGCCTCCTGCAGTGGCTGACCACCCGCGACTGGTTCAGCCGGGTGGGCCCGAGGATCATCCCGCCGCTCGACCGTGCCGTCCACCGCCTGACCAGGGGCAAAGGCCTGACCGGCGACCTGCTGATCCCCACGCTCATGCTCACCACCACCGGCGCGAAGAGCGGGCTGCCCCGGCAGACGCCGCTGGCCTGCCTGCCGGAGCCGGACGGCGGCTTCCTGGTCGTGGGGAGCAACTTCGGCCGGCCCGAGCATCCCGCGTGGAGCGGGAACCTGCTGGCCGCGCCCGAGGCGAGGGTGCGCTTCCGCGGCCGGGAGTTCGAGGTCACCGCGACCCTGCTCACCGGCGAGGCGCGGGAGGAGGCCTGGAAGCGGCTGCTGGAGCTGTGGTCGGTGTTCGCCCATTACACCGATAAATCAGGACGAGAGCTCCGCGTCTTCCGGCTCACCCCTAAGATCATTTGACGGCCTTCATCGGACGTCGAGGCGGCTCGATGGAGGGCTGACCGCCGTCTGCCTTGGAGTGACCCCCTGCCATGCGTGACCGCCTGCGCGCGACCTTGGAAAGCGCCGGTTTCCAGCGTTTCCTCATCACCGTCATCCTGGTCAACGCGGCCACCCTCGGACTGGAGACCTTCCCCGAGGTGATGGCGGGATACGGCACCGCGCTGCACGTCATCGACCACGTGGCGCTCTACGTCTTCGTCGCCGAGCTGGCGGCCAAGATCTGGGTCTACCGGCGGCAGTTCTTCCGCGACCCCTGGAACCTGTTCGACGCCACGATCGTGGCCATCGCCCTGGCCCCGACCGCCGGGCAGTTGTCGGTGCTGCGCTCGCTGCGCATCCTGCGCGCGCTGCGGCTGCTGTCGGTGGTGCCGAGCCTGCGCCGCGTGGTGGCCGCGCTGCTGCGCGCGATGCCGGGGATGAGCTCGATCGTCGTGCTGCTGTCGCTGGTGCTCTACGTGGCCGCCGTCATGGCCACCAAGCTGTACGGCCAGACCGCGCCCGACTCCTTCGGCTCGCTGCAGACCTCGCTGTTCACCCTGTTCCAGACCATGACCGGCGAGGCGTGGCCGGACATCGCCCGCGAGGTCATGGCCGAGCACCCGAGCGCCTGGATCTTCTTCGTGCTGTTCATCCTGGTCTGCTCGTTCGTGGTGCTCAACCTGTTCATGGCGGTCGTGGTCAGCGCCATGGACGAGGAGTCCAAGCGCGAGCTGGCCGAACTGGAGGAGAGCACCGAGGCGGCGACCGACCAGATCCTGGCGGAGCTGGCCGAGCTGCGCCGGGAGGTCAGGGAGCTGAGGGAGGTCAGGGAGCCGAGCCGGTAGCGCCGGCTCCCGCGCCACGTCCGGTCAGCGGGAGTAGAACTCCACCACGAGCTGCTCGTCGACGGGGACCACGATCTGCTCGCGCAACGGGGTGGCGTGCAGGGTGAAGGTCAGGTTCGGCAGGTCGGCGCCCAGGTAGGCGGCGATGCGCTCGTCGGCGTAGAGGCCTTCGGCGGCGGCCACGAAGGGCTGCATGCGCCGCGACTTCTCGCGCACCGCGACGACCTGGCCGGGCTTGACCAGGTAGCTGGGGATGTCCACCTTGCGGCCGTCCACGGTGATGTGCCCGTGCGTGACGTACTGCCGGGCGGCGTAGATCGACGGGGCCAGGCCGGCGCGCAGCACGAGCGAGGCCAGGCGGCTCTCCAGGATGCTCACCAGCTCGGCGCCGGAGGAACCCTGGCGGCGCACGGCCAGGTCCCAGTAGCGACGGAGCTGGCGCTCGGAGACGTCGTAGTACCAGCGCAGCTTCTGCTTCTCCATCAGGCGCAGGCCGTAGTCGCCGGTGGAGCGGCGGTTGGTCTTGCGCCCGTGCTCGCCCGGCGGGTAGGGACGCTGCTCGAAGTAGCGGACCGCCTTGCGCGTCAGCGGGACGCCCGCTCGCCGGGACAGCCGCACCTTGGGGCCGGTGTAGCGCATCTTCACCTCAATATGGTTAGGTAGACCTTACTAAGGCAAGCCTAACCTACTTTGAAGAGGATGTCATGCCGCCACTCGCCGAGCGCGTCCGCACCCTGGCCTCGGCCGCCAGCGTCACCAAGGTGACCGTCGACGGCGTGCCGTACCCCGCCCGAGGCGGCGTGGACCACCGCGGCCGCCCGGTCGTGCTGGTACGGCGGGGCGAGCCGTTGCACCGGTTGCCGGAGGACGCCGTGGTCGCGGTCAACCTGACCGCCACCCGCCTGCTGGGCGGCGTCGAGCACCCGCGCGGCCTGGTCGAGGTGCAGGGCTGGACGCAGGCCGTACCTGAACGTGACCTGCGGCCGACGGCGGTGGCGGTGGCCGAGCGCTGCCCCGACGAAGGCTTGTTCGAGGCGCTGGAGCGGCACGGCGACCCGTCGGCGCCGCTCCTGCTGCGGCTGGACGTGGGCCAGGTCGTCTACCTGACCGGCGAGGAGTCGGGTGTCCTGGACGCCGACGACTACCTCGACGCCGAGCCCGACCCGCTGCTGGAGACCGCCGAGCGAGTGCTCGCCCACGTCAACGGCACGCACCGGGAACAGCTGAGCGGCGGGGTGGCCCGCCTGCTCGGCCGCCCCGCCGGCGAGGTGTGGTTGTGGGAGCTCGACCGGTACGGCGCGACCGTCCGGGCGGACGGCACGCTGGTCCGGGTGGGCTGGGAGCAGCCCGCGCGCAGCGGCCGGTGCCTGGAGACCGCCCTGCGCGGGCTGCTCTGCGTCTGCTAGCGAGCGGGGTCGCTCAGCAGGTAGTCGGCCGCGCGCTTCATGACGAGGTCACGCTCGGCCGGGGTGGACAGTTGCTCCAGGCCGAAGCCGAGGAGCACGGAGTCGGCGGTGACCACGGCGGGCGCGCCGAGCGAGTTGGCCCGGGTGAAGTCCGAGCCGACGTTGACGCTCCCGGCCGGGGGCCCGGGCAGCGTCCACGGGCCGAGGCCCGTCTCGAAGCCCTCGGCGTCCAGCACGCCGCCCGAGGTCGTCACCTTGGTGTCGTCCACGAACGCGCCCTGGAAACCGGTGCCGGGGTCGGCCACGTAGCTGATCGACAGCTCCACCTTCTTGCCGGCGTAGGCGGCCAGGTCGAAGGCGACCGGCTGCCAGCCGCCGGAGTTGCCGGTGAAGGCGTTCCAGCTCTTGGCCGTGCACGGCGTGCCCGCGGTCAGGTAGTTGAGCAGGTGCGGATGGCTGGCCAGGTAGTAGCCGACCTCGCACTCCTGCGGGATCGCGGTGGTGGTCCTGCCGTTCAGGTCGGGCAGGGTGACCCAGTCGTCGCCGCCGGCCGTGCGCGCCTCGACGATGACGTGGTCGTAGCCCTCCTCGACGTTGTAGGAGAACTGCGCCTCGAACTTCGGCGCCTGCGCCGCCACGACCCCGGTCAGGTCGATCGTCCGGGTCATCCGGCTGTAGGTGTCGTTGACGTGCCTGGCCGCCATGTACCACTTGCCCTCGACCGGCTCGAACGGCCCGGTCCTGCCCTGGTAGATGGCCGCAGGCGCGCTCTTGAACAGCGGGAAGTCCCGCTCGTTCAGCAGCGTGCTGGTCACCACGAAGTTGCCCGCCTCGTTCAGCGGGTTGTCGCCCGCGGCGAAGCCCGCGCTGACGCCGGTGAACGGCTCGCCGGTGCCCTCGACGCCGGTCGGCGAGGCGACCGTGCCGCGGCCCGAGGCGCCCAGCCAGTACTGCATGAAGTCGTTGGACAGGGTCTCGCAGTCGTCGCGGGTGCTCACGGTGACCACGCACGGCCGGTCGGGGTAGCCCTTGAGGCCGTAGAAGATGCCGGTGGTCATGACCGAGCCGAAGTAGGCCGCGGTCTCGCCGGCGTGCAGGACCTTGCCGCCCTCGTTGAGGTAGTCGCGCACGGCCAGGGTCAGATGGAAGGCCCGGTCGGCGACCTGGGCGTTCTGCCGGGGCGCGCCGAAGACGGTGATCGTCTCGTCGGCCGCGTCCTGGGTGAGGCGGTTGTCGCCGAGGTACCAGACCACGCCCTTGAAGTGGCCCAGCGCGCCCAGGTGGTGCGGCACGCCGTCGGCGTCGATGTCCCAGACCAGGGCCTTGCGGCCGGCGTTCTGGAGCGCCTGGACGTACTGCTGGGCGTACTTGGGCGCGTTGGTGCCCGCCGGGTAGACGGGGTTGACGCCCTTGTAGTCCTCGTCGGCGACGACCAGGACCTCGGCCCCGGCCTTGTCGCGCACGGTGTAGGTGAAGCGGGAGCTCTTGGAGGTGGCGGCGGTGAACCAGACCTCCACCTTGTCGCCGGCCTTCTGGCCCTTGACGGTGCCGCGGTACTCGGCGAAGTAGTGGTCGTTCTCGTCGCCGTACCGCTCGCCGCCCTTCCACTCGCTCACCGGCACCGACCGGGTCCGGCCGCCGTTGATCCGGTAGTGCAGCAGCTTGACCGGCAGCGAGCGGCGCATCAGCGCGGCCACCTGCTGGTCGCCGGAGTAGGCGACGGAGAACTCGTCGGGGTCGATGTCCGGCACGGTCCGGCCGACGACCGAGACCGGGCGGTCGGGGGTGTAGGCGGACTTGGCGACGCTCAGCGCATACGGGACGTTCTTGGCGACCTCCCAGGCGATCAGCCGCTCGTCGTCGGGGAAGACGAAGCCGGTCGCGTCGCAGTCGTCGCGGGTCCACTCGTCGGCCGGGTCGTGATCGGCGGCCCGCTGGCAGGTGGACATCTCCGGCGTGTGCGTCAGCGCGCCGAAGGCGTTCTCGAAGTGGCCGTCGGTCTCGCCGTTGGTGGTGTAGAGCTGGGCGCCGATCTCCGGCACGTAGTTCTCGACCGCCGGCTTGGCGGTGTCGCCGAGGATCGCCTCGTGGACCAGGTCGTCGGGGGTCGGGGTGAAGAACTGCCAGCCGGTGCCGTGCAGGAGCAGCTCGGCGGCCGAGTGCCAGTTGATCACGAACTTGGGCTTGACCTTCTGCATGAAGGCGAGCTGCGCCTTGGTCTCCGGCTCCGAGCCGGGCGAGGGGCCGCGGTAGGTGCCCGAGGACGGCACCGGCGAGGAGCCCTCGTTGTCGTAGCCCCACCTGTGCGGGAAGTTGCGGTTGAGGTCGACGCCCTCGTTGGTCTCGATCACGCCGTCGCCGTCGTTGTCGCGCAGGTTCTTGCGCCACAGGCGGTTGCCCTCGGTGAAGGTGTGGTCGTAACCGTCGACGTTGATCACCGGCAGGAACCACAGGTCGACGGTGTTGACCAGCTTGGTGATCTCGCGGTCCTTGCCGTAGCCGTCGAGGTAGTGGTGCATGAGGCGGCGGACCATCTCGGGGGTGATCCACTCGCGGGCGTGCTGCGCGGCCTGGTAGACCACCGCGGGCTTGACGCGGTCGGGCAGCACGCGGGCGCCGAGCGTGACGCGCAGCGCGGTGATCGGCTTGCCCTGGACCGTCGTGCCGATGTCCACGGCCTTGGCGATCAGGGGGTGGTCCTTGGCGGCCTTCAGCAGCTCCTCACGCAGGTTGCCGGCGCCGCTGTAGGGGCGGAACACGCCCGCGGCGGCGGCCTTGGCCGCGCGGGCCTGCGGGAGCGCCTGCTCGGTGAGGGCGATGCCCTGGGCGCGGAACTTGGCGGCCTCCGGCTCGTTCAGCACGGCCGAGAGCTTGATCTTGCCGCCGGCGCCGGGCTCGGCGCGGAAGTCCTCGCGGTCGAGGGCCTCCTGCCGGAGCAGGTCGAGCTGCTCCAGGGTGACTTCGGCGGTGTACACCTTCGGGCCGGTCGCCTCGACCTTCCCGGGGTCGGCGCCGGCGGGGGCGGCGACGAGGAGCGCGCATAAGAGGGATAAGGATGCTAGGACGGGTAAGCGCCTCATAAGGTCATTTGTCAGCCCAGCGGCAACGGCAGTCAATCACGATGTCGTATCGGTACTCTGACCCCTCCCGCCGCGCCCCGGGGCGCATTCGCCACCCGCGGTGCCCCATG
Source organism: Nonomuraea sp. NPDC050328 (assembly GCF_044459405.1). Classification (NCBI taxonomy): domain Bacteria; kingdom Bacillati; phylum Actinomycetota; class Actinomycetes; order Streptosporangiales; family Streptosporangiaceae; genus Nonomuraea; species Nonomuraea sp. NPDC050328. The sequence goes on from NZ_JBITIW010000012.1 coordinate 166,414, forward strand.
GGAGGATTCCGGGCGTGACCTCGCTGCCCTTCCGACTGGTGCGCGCCACGGCCTTCGCCGCGGTGAGCACGGGTCTGGGGCTGCTCGCCCATCTGTTCGCCGCGCCGGGCGGCTCCCCGATCGCGCCGCCCGCCGTCCTGGCGGGGGCCGCGGGCTGCCTGGCCGCCGCGTTCTGTACGGCCGGCCGCGAGCGCGGGCTGGGCGCGACGCTCGCGCTGATGGCCGGGTCGCAGGTGCTGCTGCACCTGTTGCTCTCGCTCTCGCACGAGGGTGCGGTCCTAGCCGCCGGCGGGCATCCGCACGCCGGGCTGGTGCCGGGGCTGGGCATGCTGGTGATGCACGGCTGGGCCGTCGCGCTGACCGCGCTCTGGCTGGCCCGGGGCGAGGCCCTGTTGTGGGCGTTGCTGCGGCGGCTGGCCGTACGGCTGCGCCTGACCCTGCCGGTCGCCCTCGCCGTTCCCTCCTGGGCCCGGGCGCCGCATCCCGCGCCGCGGGTGTTGCGCTCGGCGGTGCTGCGGCACGCCATCAGCGGCCGCGCGCCGCCCGTCTTCTCCTGAGTCCACGCCCGCGACCGGATCCACGCCCGCGACTGAGTCCATGCCCGCGGCTGAGTCCACGTCCGCGACTGGATCCACGTCTGCCGCGCCCCTGATCCGGGGCGTTCCTCAGCCATGCCTTTCTCAGGAGAGACCTTTCATGAAGCTTCGCCCTGCCCTGCTCGCGTTCGCCGCGGCCGCCCTGCTGACCGCCTGCGGCTCCACCGAGCCCACCACGACCGCCGCCGCCCCGTCCGCCGGTGTCGCCAAGGGCGTCGCGGCCGACCCGACCGCGCCGGCCACCTGGCTCACCGTCACCGACCCGTGGGTGAAGACCGCCGCCAAGGGGATGAGCGCCGCCTTCGGCACCCTGGTCAACCACAGCGCCTCCGACCTGACCGTCGCCTCGGCGGCCACGCCCGTCTCGCCCATGGTCGAGCTGCACGAGACCGTGGAGGACGGCGGGAAGATGCAGATGCGGCCCAAGAAGGGCGGCTTCGTCATCCCGGCCGGGGGCTCGGTGGAGCTCAAGCCGGGTGGGAACCACATCATGCTGATGGGGGTCAAGGCGCCGATCGAGGCGGGTGCCGAGGTGCCGTTCACCCTGACCCTCGGCGACGGCACCACCGTCACCTTCACCGCGGTGGCCAAGGACTTCGCCGGCGCCAACGAGAGCTACGCCCCCGGCCATGGCGGCTGACCGGACCACCCCGCCGGTCAGCCGGAGGCGGCTGCTCGGGGGGCTCACCCTCGCCGGCGGCGCCGCGGCGGCCGGGGCGCTGACCGCCTGCTCCCCGGCGGCCACCTCCGCCGACCCCAGCGCCCTGGCGGCCTCCTCCCCCACCCCCGGCGCCCGCACCGCCCAGGCGGCCACCTCCTCCACCCCCTCGTCCCCGGTAACCCCGGCGGCGGGGACCGAGGTGGTGCCCTTCCACGGCGAGCACCAGGCCGGGGTGGCCACCCTCCCCCAGGCCCACGCCGCCTTCGTCGGCCTGACCCTGCGCGAGGGCACCGACCGGGACGGACTCGGCCGGCTGCTGCGGGTGCTGACCGACGACGCCCGCCGGCTGACCGCGGGCCGCCCGGCACTGGCCGACACCGAACCCGGCCTGGCCGAGCTGCCCGCCCGGCTGACGGTCACCTTCGGCTTCGGCCCCGGCCTGTTCCGTGCCGCCGGGCTGAGCACCGGCCCGTCCCCCCTGCCGTCCTTCGGCATCGACCGGCTGCAGGAGCGCTGGAGCGGCGGCGACCTGCTGGTCCAGCTCTGCTGCGACGACCCGGTCACCCTGGCGCACGCGCTGCGCATGGTGGTGAAGGACAGCCGCTCCTTCACCACGGTCAAGTGGATCCAGCGCGGCTTCCGCCAGGCCACCCGCCCGGCCGGGGTCACCCAGCGCAACCTGATGGGCCAGCTCGACGGCACGGTCAACCCGGTCGCCGGGACGCCGGAGTTCGACCGGGCGGTCTGGATCCAGGAGGGCCCGCTGCGCGGCGGCACCATGCTGGTGCTGCGGCGGATCCGGATGGAGCTCGACAAGTGGGACGCCGCCGACTCGGCCGCGAAGGAGTTCGCGGTCGGGCGGCGGCTCGACACCGGCGCCCCGCTCACCGGGGCCCGCGAGCACGACGAGCCCGACTTCGGGGCGGTCAACGCGCTCGGCTTCCCGGTGATCGCCCCGGAGGCGCACGTCCGCCGGGCGCGGGTGGCCGATCCGGGGCTGCGGATGTGGCGGCGGGCCTACAACTACGACGAGGGCGGCGAGTCGGGGCTGCTGTTCGCCGCCTACCAGGCCGACGTCGAGCGGCAGTTCACCGCGGTGCAGCGGCGGCTGGCCGAGGTGGACCTGCTCAACGAGTGGACCACGCCGATCGGCTCGGCGCTCTTCGCCATCCCGCCGGGGTGCGCGGAAGGCGGCTGGATCGGGGAGTCGCTGCTCGGCTGAGCGAGCCGTCGCCGGGGGTACGGCAGGCGTGCCGTACCCCCGGCTTCGCGACCGGCAACCGCAGCGCAGCCGGGCGTTGACATCGGACCATTGCGGGGCTTCTATGTGAGGAAACCTGGGCGTATTCGGGGAAAGATGAGCCTTCCGGGTGGAGGATCCGATGACCCGTCCCCTGTCCCGCCGTTCCGTGCTCCTCGGCAGCGCAGCCGCCTTCGGCGTCCCAGCCCTGCTGGCCGGCTGCTCGAACCCGGCCACCCGCACGACCGGCTCCCCCGCCGCCACCGGCAGCGGCCCGGCCGCCCGAGGCGTGGTCACGATCGGCTCCAACGCCTCCGACGAGATCCCCAAGAAGTCGCTGACCGAGGTCACCAAGGCGTTCACCGCGCACGACCTGAGGATCAACACGGTCGACCACAACACCTTCCAGGAGAACATCAACCGCTACCTGCGCGGCACCCCGGACGACGTCTTCACCTGGTTCGCCGGGTACCGGATGCAGTTCTTCGCCGCGCAGGGCCTGGCCACCGACATATCCGATGTCTGGGCGGAGATCGGCGGCGACTACACCGACGCCTTCAAGGCCGCCTCGACCGGCGCGGACGGCAGGCAGTACTTCGTGCCGTTCACCTACTACCCGTGGGCCGTCTTCTACCGCAGGTCGCTGTGGCAGGAGAGGGGCTACACCCCGCCGGGCACGCTGGACGAGCTCACCGCGCTGGCCAGGAGGATGAAGGCCGACGGGCTGATCCCGATCGCCTTCGCCGACAAGGACGGCTGGCCGGCGATGGGCACCTTCGACATCCTCAACATGCGGATCAACGGCTACGACTTCCACATCTCACTCATGGCGGGCAAGGAGTCGTGGACCGACCCGAAGGTCAGGCAGGTCTTCGACACCTGGCGCGGGCTCATGGAGTTCCACCAGCCGGCGGCGCTGGGCCGTACCTGGCAGGAGGCCGGGCAGTCGCTGGCGCAGAAGAAGACCGGGATGTACCTGCTCGGGATGTTCGTCGCCCAGCAGTTCCCCGAGGCCGACCGCGACGACCTCGACTTCTTCACCTTCCCGGAGATCAACCCCGAGTTCGGCACCGACTCCCTCGACGCGCCGATCGACGGCTACATGATCTCCGCCAAGGCCCGGAACGTCGAGGGCGCCAAGGCGCTGCTCAAGCACTTCGCCCAGGCCTCGGCGCAGAACATCGCCACCGCGCTCGACCCCGGCACGCTGGCGGCCAGCTCCAAGGCCGACACCAGCGGCTACAGCGCCCTGCAGAAGCGCGGCGCGGAGCTGGTCTCCCAAGCCAAGCACATCGCGCAGTTCCTCGACCGCGACACCCGCCCCGACTTCGCCTCGACCGTGATGATCCCCTCGCTGCAACGCTTCGTCGGCAGGCCGGGCGAGATCGACGGCCTGCTGAAGTCGATCGAGCAGCAGAAGGCGAACATCTTCCGATGAGCGCCCCCCTCGGCCCGCGGGGCGGCTCGTGACCGGCCGCGACCGGGCCCTGGTCGTCGGCGGGCTCGGGCTGGCGATCATGGTCAACCTGCTGCTCATCTGGATCCCCACGCTGGCCTCGGTGGGCCTGTCGGCGACCGACTGGGACGGCATCTCGGCGATCGGCCTGGTCGGCGGCGAGAACTACCACGACCTGGCCGCCGAGTACCCGCCGTTCTGGTCGGCGGTCACCAACAACCTGCTCTGGCTGGGCTTCCTCGGCCTGGTCGCCACCCCGCTGGGTCTGCTGTTCGCGGTGCTGCTGGACCGCCGGATGCGATTGTCGCGCCTGTACCAGAGCGCGCTCTACACCCCGGTCGTGCTGTCGCTGGCGGTGGTGGGCTTCATCGCCCAGCTCGTCTACTCCGCCGACTACGGCGTGCTCAACGCGGTGACCGGGCTGACGACCGACTGGCTGGGCGACCCGTCGCTCAACATCTGGGTGGTGATGGTCGCCGCCGCCTGGCGGCACGTCGGCTACGTGATGATCATCTACCTGGCCGGGCTCAAGGCGGTCGAGCCGGCGCTCAAGGAGGCGGCCGCGATCGACGGCGCGAACGAGGCGCAGGCCTTCTTCCGCGTCGTCTTCCCGACGCTGCGGCCGGTCAACGTGATCGTCCTGGTGATCACCGTGATCGAGGCGCTGCGGGCCTTCGACATCGTCTACGCCGTCAACAAGGGCCGCAACGGGCTGGAGCTGCTGTCGGTGCTGGTGACGGAGAACATCGTGGGCGAGGCCAGCCGGATCGGCTTCGGCTCGGCGATCGCCACCGTGCTGCTGGTCATCTCGCTCGGCTTCATCGTGACCTACCTGGCCCAGCTCTTCCGGGATCCCCGATGACCGCGACCCGGCCCGTGACCCGGCCCGCGCCCCGGCCCGTGACCAGGCGGCGCCGCCCGCTGCGCGGGCTGCTGCACCTGTTCCTGGTGCTGGTCGCGCTGGGCTGGCTGGCGCCGCTGGCGCTGGCGGTCTACGCCTCGCTGCGGCCCTACGACGAGACCGCGCGGCTGGGCTACTTCTCGCTGCCGGAAAACCTCACCCTCGGCTACTACACCGCGGCCTGGACCCAGGCCGAGCTGCCCAAGTACTACCTCAACACGCTCATCGTGGTCGTCCCCGGCGTGGTGCTGACCCTGCTGCTGGCCTCCTTCGCCGCCTTCGTCATCGCCCGGCTGCGCATCCCCGGGCGCAGGACGCTGCTGATCGTCTTCACCGCCGGGAACCTGCTGCCGCCGCAGGTGCTCATCACGCCGCTCTACACCATGTACACCTGGATCGAGCTGCCCGGCTGGCTGTCGGACTCGCACTCGCTCTACGACTCCTACCTCGGGCTCATCCTGATCCACGTCGGCTTCCAGTTCGGCTTCTGCGTCTTCGTCATGGCCAACTACATGGCCACCATCCCCGAGGAGATCAACGAGGCGGCGCTGGTGGACGGGGCCTCGGTCTGGCGGCGCTACTGGCAGCTCACCCTGCCGCTGTGCCGGCCGGTGCTGGCGGCGCTGTCGACGTTGCAGTTCACCTGGATGTACAACGACTTCCTGTGGGCGCTGGTGCTGATGTCCTCGGGCGACAAGCTCCCGGTGACCAGCGCCCTGAACAACCTGCGCGGCCAGTTCTTCACCGACCACAACCTGCTCGCCGCCGGGTCGATCCTGGTCGCGCTGCCGACGCTGATCGTCTTCCAGCTCCTGCACAAGCAGTTCGTGGCCGGCCTCACCCTCGGCGCCACCAAGGGCTGAGCGGTCAGGACGCCGTCGCCCGCACCGCGGCCTCGACCGCCTCCGGCGTCCGGGCGACCACCGCGGTGTCCTCGTCCAGCGTGATGATCGGCCGCTGGATCAGCACCGGGTGCGCGGCCAGCGCCGCCACCCACCGCTCCCGCTCCTCCGGCCCCCGCGCCCAGCCCGCCAGCCCGAGCTCGCCGGCGACGGGCTCACCGAGCCGCGTGATGTCCCACGGCTCCAGCCCCAGCCGCTTCAGCACCTCCCGCACCTCCTCGGCCGTGGGCGGGTCCTGGAGGTAGTGCCGGACGGTGTAACCGGCCCCGGCCTCCTCCAGCAGGTCGAGCGCGGAACGGCACTTGGAGCACTCGGGGTTGATCCAGATTTCCACACCGCCATCATCCACCAGCCCGCCTGTGCTTGACCGCGGGAGTCGCGGGAACGTCCTGGTAGCGGCCAAGATTGACTAGCGGTTCGCACTGGGATATTCCCAAAGCATGTCACGTGCCCGATTAGCACCCCTTTTCGCGCTGGCCCTGCTGCTCACCTCCGTCGCGGCGGCGCCACCCGCCACCGCGGCGAGCGCAGACCCCCAGGACCACGGCTCCGGCAAGTCCGTGATCCGGATCCACCCGGACGAGATGAAGCTGCCCAAGCTCAAGGGCCTCCCCGACACGCCCCCGCAGAAGCGCGCCGCGGCCCCCGGCCAGACGCCGCCGGTGGGAACGGTCCGCCAGTGGCCCGCCCTCGACACCATCAACGGCGAGTACCTCAAGCCGTTCACCCTGCGCGCGGTCGGGGCGAAGATCGAGGTCTGGGTCGCCAACGACACCGCCTACCCCGAGGGCGACTGCCGCCGTGCGGTGGCCGGCGACACGACCGTCACCGACGCCCAGGTGGCCAGCCTGGTCCAGGAGTTCGACGGCAACATCTACCCCAAGGAGGTCGCGCAGTTCAGCACGCCGCCCGACCGTGACGGCAGCGGCTCGCTGATCCCGCTCGACTACTCCGGCGCGGGCGACAAGACCGTCACGCTGGTCGACAACGTGCGCGACGACGACTTCTACGACATCGACGCGCCCGGCTACATCGCCGGCTTCCACTACGGCGTCTTCAACGACTACACCGACCGCAACGTCATGACCATCGACGCGTGGGACTGGAAGCACCGGACCGGGCCCAACCCGCCCGACGAGCCGACCGCCGACCCGTGCACCAGCCGGACCGCCGAGCCGTACCAGTACGAGAGCACCTTCGCCCACGAGTGGCAGCACCTGCTGCTGAACTACGCCGACCCCGGTGAGGCCGGCTGGATCAACGAGGGCCTGTCGGACTGGGCGATGACGCTGACCGGGTACGTCGACCCGCGCAAGGAGATCACCGAGCGCGGCTGGGACGGCCACATCCAGTGCTTCCTGGGCTGGACGACCGCGGCCGAACGGCCCTTCGAGTGCGGCGGGCCGGAGAACTCGCTGAACCTGTGGGACGAGACCACCCATCCGGCGGCGGTCTTCGCCGACTACGGCATCGCCTACGCCTTCATGCACTTCCTGGAGGACCGGTACGGCAAGCCGTTCATGAAGACGCTGCACACCAGCCGCGTCACCGGCATCGCCGGCCTGGGCGAGCTGATCGGCGGCGACCCGTACAAGGTGATCCACGACTTCCAGACCTCGGCTCTGCTGGACAAGCTGCTGGAGTCACGCCGTTCGGTGCTGGTGGGCCTGCCCAAGAGCCGGATCGCCTCGCCGAGCCTGCGCATGTCGCTCAACCTGGCCAACCCCTTCGTCAACCGCACCCCCGGCGCGGCGCCGAACGGGGCCGACTTCGTGCCGCTGCAGAAGGCCGACGGCACGCTGCTACGCGGCCGTGACCTGCGCTCGCTGCGCTTCGAGGGCGCCAAGACGGTGCCGGTCAGCCCGCTGGCCTGGACCGTCGTCTCCGACGACCCCGACCGCGCGGGCAACCCCGTGCTGTGGTCGGGCGACGGCAACGACATCAACGAGGCGGCGATCACCCAGGTGACGCTCCCCCCGGGCACCGTGACGCTCAGCCTGCTGGCCAAGTACGGGGCCGAGGCGGGCTACGACTACGGTTACGTGATCGTCTCGACCGACGGCGGCGCGACCTACACCGCCGTGGCCGGGGACAAGACCGTCGCCGGACCGCTCGGGCCCTCGCTCAACGGCGCCACGAACGGCTTCGAGCCGCACACCTTCGACCTGAGCGCCTACGCGGGCAAGAGCGTCCTGCTCGGCGTGCAGTACGTCAGCGACGGCGGGGTCAACGAGGGCGGCCTGAAGGTCGACGACCTGACCGTCAACGGCACCGTGATCAGCGACGGCTCCTCGCTCGCGCCGTTCAAGTCGAAGACGGAGATCAAGCCGGTCGACATCAAGTGGAACCTGCGCCTGGTCGGCCTCGACGAGCGCAACCACATCGCCGCCGTGCACGAGTTCCGCAACCGCAACCCGCTGCGCCTGGGCGCGGTCGAACTGCTGCCCGCCCTGGTGTTCCCCAAGGTGATCGCGATCGTCAGCTACGACGACGCCACCGAGCTGGTGCGTGACTACCAGCCGTACACGCTGACCGTGAACGGCGTGGTCCAGCCCGGTGGCAAACCGCTCCTCTAGAAGCCCGGTGGCTCCCCTTCGCGGGGAGCCACCAGCTTGCGGTAGAGGCGTTCGTAGCCCTCGGCCATGACCGGCACCGAGAACTTGCGCTCCACGTGCGCGCGGCAGCCGGCCGGATCCAGCCGGCCGGCGGCCTCGACCGCCTCGGGGAAGCCGGCCACCGAGTCGAGCACGAACCCGGTGACGCCGTCCTGCACGACCTCGGGGGCCGCGCCCCGGCGCAGCGTCACCACGGGCGTGCCGCAGGCCATCGCCTCGACCATGACCAGGCCGAAGGGCTCGTCCCACTGGATCGGGAAGACCAGGCAGCGCGCCCGTGACAGCAGATCCCGCTTGGCCTCGGCGTCGGCCTCGCCGATGTACTCCGCGTCCGGGCCGAGCAGCGGCTTGACCTGGGAGTCGAAGTACTCGCGCTCGAACTCCTCCGACAGCTTGCCGGCCAGCACGATGCGCCGGCCGGAGGCGCGGGCCGCCTCGACCGCCTGCCGGGCGCCCTTCTCGGGGCTGAAGCGGCCCAGCCAGAGCACCCAGTCCTCCTTGTCCTCGCGCAGCGGGAAGGACGGCACGTCGATGCCGTTGTAGATCACCCCCGCCCAGTTCAGGTCGGGCATCTTGGCCCGCTGCGCATCGGAGATGGCCGCGAGGTGCACCGAGGCGCCCATCTGCCGGTAGTACTCGCCCAGCTCGCCCTCGGTGGGCCCGTGCGCGGTGAGCAGGGTGGGCGAGCCGCGCCCGTCGGCGGTCAGCGGCCCCGCCAGCGTGTGGTCGTGCACGATGTCCGGGTCGATCCTGGCCAGCTCCTGGGCGGCCTGCGCGGCGTGCAGGACCTCGGGCATCGGCTCGCCGATGCGCTCGGAGGGCGCCTCGGCGTAGGTGGGGAAGAACCGGGCCGTCGTCTCGGACGCGCCTGCGCCGATCAAAGTGACCTCGTGGCCCCGCTCGACCAGGGCTCCGGCCAGGTCGGCGACCATCGACTCGATGCCGCCGTAACCGTCGGGCGGAAGTTCGAACCAGGGCGGGGCGAGTATCGCCACACGGAGTGGGGGTAGTGACTGCATTTCCGCCCACTACCCCAAGGAGCCTGGAAAGTGTCCACACTCGTGACATTGGTGGAAGGCGACTCCTTCGCGGTCTCGACCAGGAACGGCGACATCGTGCCGGGAGACGCCCAGGGCGTCTACCACGCCGACACCCGGCTGATCTCACACTGGGAGCTGCGGGTCGACGAGGCGCCGGTCGAGGCGCTGGAGGTGGTGGCCGCCGCGCCGTACCACGCGACCTTCGTCGGCCGCGCCCGGCCCAGACCGGGGGCGGCGGAGAGCACGCTGCTGGTCGTGCGCGACCGGTACGTGGGCGGCGGGCTGCGCGAGGACCTGACGTTGCGCAACCTGTCGGAGGAGCCGGCCGGCTGCGTCGTCGGCCTGCACGTCGGCTCGGACATGGCCGACCTGTTCGAGGTCAAGGGATCGGGCCCGGTCACCCACGTGGCCGACGTGGAGTCGGCGATCACGCCGGACGGGCTGATGATCTCGGCGGCCAGCCGGGGCCGCGGCAGCCGGGTGGTCGCCGGCGGGCCCGCGCTGGCCGCGCCGGGGCTGATCACCTTCCGGGTGGTCGTGCCGCCGCGCGGCCAGTGGTCGGTGGTGCTGCAGGTCAACCCGATCATCGAGGGCGAGGAGCGTGGCGCGTGGTTCGCCGCGCACCAGCCGGTCGAGGAGGCCGAGCCGTACCGCCGCCGGGCCGACTGGCAGCGCGACAGCCCGGTGATCAGCACGCCCAGCCGCGCGCTGGCCCGCACGCTGGGCCGCTCCCGCGACGACCTGGGGGCGCTGCTGCTGCGCGACGGCGCGATCGCCGCCGGCGCGCCGTGGTTCATGACGTTGTTCGGGCGCGACTCGCTGCTGGCCTCGTGGATGGCGCTGCCCTTCGACCAGAGCCTGGCCCTGGGCACGCTGCGCCGGCTGGCCGAGCTGCAGGGCGTGCGCGACGACCCGCTGACCGAGGAGGAGCCGGGCAAGATCCTGCACGAGCTGCGGCACGGCGTGTTGTCGCTGGGCGGCAACGCCGGGGCCTACTACGGCTCGGTGGACGCCACACCGCTGTTCGTGATGCTCCTGGGCGAGCTGCGGCGCTGGGGAGCGCCGGAGGAGGCCGTGCGCGAGCTGCTGCCGGCGGCCGACCGGGCGCTGGAGTGGATCACCACGCACGCGCGCCCGTTCCTGTCCTACCGCCGCCGCACCGACCAGGGACTGGCCAACCAGGGCTGGAAGGACTCCTTCGACGGGGTGAACCACGCCGACGGCACCCTGGCCCGGCCCCCGATCGCGCTGGCCGAGGTGCAGGGCTACGTCTACGCCGCCTACCGCGCCCGCGCCGCCTTCGGCGAGGCCGAGGTGTGGGAGCGCCGCGCCGAGGAGCTGCGCGAGGCGTTCAACGAGCACTTCTGGCTGCCCGACCGCGGGTACTACGCCATGGCGCTCGACGGCTCGGGCCGCCCGGTCGACGGGCTCGGCTCCAACATGGGCCACTGCCTGTGGACCGGCATCGCCGACCCGCGCTACGCGCCCCAGGTCGCCGCCCACCTGCTGGGTCCGGAGATGTTCACCGGCTTCGGCGTGCGGACCCTGGCCTCCTCGATGGGCGCCTACAACCCGATGAGCTACCACAACGGCTCGATCTGGCCGCACGACAACGCGCTGATCGTCGCCGGGCTCATGCGGTACGGCTTCGCCGACGAGGCGGTACGGCTCGCCAGGGGTCTGCTGGAGGCGGCCGAGTTCTTCGACGGCCGGCTGCCGGAGCTGTTCTGCGGCTTCGACCGGACCGAGTTCGCGGTGCCCGTGCCCTACCCCACGTCCTGCTCGCCGCAGGCGTGGGCGGCGGCGGCGCCGATCCAGCTCCTGCGCGCGCTGCTGCGCCTCGAACCGGACGGCGCGGACGGGCCCGAGCTCGATCCCGTGCTGCCCGAGCCGTACCGTCCGCTGCGCATCTCCGGCCTGCCGGTCGGCGGCCGCCGGATGGCCGTGGACGTGGGCGAGAAGGCCGAGATCAGGCAGATCTAGCCCCGGGCAGCGCCGCGCCGGACGAGATCGTGAGATAACCTCTCACGGATAACCTCACGGCGTTGTCATGAGTCAACCAATCAGGGACAAAGCCTCGTGCCGTGTCCCCCGAACGGAACAAACGGTGGCATGAGCGACACGGCTTCCGGATCGCGCTCCGCTGGAGCGGTCCGCGATAACGGTGAGATGGGCGAGCAGGAGCTGAGGCGGCTCCTGGCCGGCCTGACGGCGGTGCGCGACGGCGACTTCGGCACCCGCCTGCCCGGTGACGCCGACGGCCTGATGGGCGAGATCGCGACGGTCTTCAACGGCATGGTGGACCAGCTCTCGCTGTTCACCTCCGAGGTGACCCGCGTGGCCCGGGAGGTCGGCACCGAGGGCCGGCTGGGCGGCCAGGCGGAGGTGCCCGGCGTCTCCGGCACCTGGAAGGACCTCACCGAATCGGTCAACGCGATGGCCGGCAACCTGACCGACCAGGTGCGCTCCATCGCCGAGGTCACCACCGCGGTCGCCAAGGGCGACCTGTCGCAGAAGATCACCGTGGACGCGCGCGGCGAGATCCTGGAGCTCAAGAACACCGTCAACACCATGGTCGACCAGCTCTCCAGCTTCGCCGACGAGGTCACCCGGGTGGCCCGCGAGGTGGGCACCGAGGGACAGCTCGGCGGCCAGGCCGACGTGAAGGGCGTGGCCGGCACCTGGCGCGACCTCACCGACTCGGTCAACTACATGGCCGGCAACCTGACCGACCAGGTCCGCAACATCTCCCAGGTGGCCACCGCGGTGGCCCGGGGCGACCTGTCGCAGAAGATCACCGTCTCGGCGCGCGGCGAGATCCTGGAGCTGAAGGAGACCATCAACACGATGGTCGACCAGCTCTCCGCCTTCGCCGACGAGGTCACCCGGGTCGCCCGCGAGGTCGGCACCGACGGCCGGCTCGGCGGCCAGGCCGACGTCAAGGGCGTGTCCGGCACGTGGAAGGCGCTCACCGAGTCGGTCAACGTCATGGCCGACAACCTCACCGCCCAGGTGCGCTCCATCGCCCAGGTCACCACCGCGGTCGCCAAGGGCGACCTGACGCAGAAGATCCGGGTCGACGCGCGCGGCGAGATCCTGGAGCTGAAGGAGACCATCAACACGATGGTCGACCAGCTCTCCGCCTTCGCCGACGAGGTCACCCGGGTGGCCCGCGAGGTCGGCACCGAGGGCAACCTCGGCGGCCAGGCCACCGTGCGCGGCGTCTCGGGCACCTGGAAGGACCTGACCGACAACGTCAACGTCATGGCGTCCAACCTGACCGGCCAGGTGCGTTCCATCGCCCAGGTGGCCACCGCGGTCGCCAAGGGCGACCTGTCGCAGAAGATCAACGTCGAGGCCAAGGGCGAGGTCGCCGCGCTCGCCCAGACCATGAACACCATGGTCGACCAGCTCTCCAGCTTCGCCTCCGAGGTCACCCGGGTCGCCCGCGAGGTCGGCACCGAAGGCCAGCTCGGCGGCCAGGCGCGCGTGCCCAACGTGGCCGGCACCTGGAAGGACCTCACCGATAACGTCAACTCGATGGCCGACAACCTGACCAACCAGGTGCGCTCCATCGCCCAGGTCACCACCGCGGTCGCCAAGGGCGACCTGACCCGCAAGATCGACGTCGACGCCCGGGGCGAGATCCTGGAGCTCAAGACCACCATCAACACCATGGTCGACCAGCTCTCCAGCTTCGCCGCTGAGGTCACCCGAGTGGCCCGCGAGGTCGGCTCGGAGGGCAGGCTGGGCGGCCAGGCCGAGGTCGAGGGCGTCTCCGGCACCTGGAAGCGGCTGACCGAGAACGTCAACGAGCTGGCCGGCAACCTGACCCGCCAGGTGCGGGCCATCGCCGAGGTGACCAGCGCGGTGACCTCGGGCGACCTGACGCGTTCCATCACGGTGGACGCCTCCGGCGAGGTCGCCGAGCTCAAGGACAACATCAACTCGATGGTGGAGTCCCTGCGCGAGACCACCCGCGCCAACCAGGAACAGGACTGGCTCAAGTCCAACCTGGCCCGCATCTCCGGCCTCATGCAGGGTCACCGCGACCTCGACGTGGTCGCCGAGCTCGTCGTCAACGAGCTGGCCCCGCTGGTCTCGGCGCAGTTCGGCGCCTTCTTCCTCGCCGAGGAGAACCAGCTCAAGCTGATCGGCGCCTACGGCTACCCCGCAGACACCCAGCGCACCCGCTTCCAGATGGGCGAGTCGCTGGTCGGCCAGGCCGCGCACGCCCGCCGCACCATCGCCATGGAGCAGGTGCCGCCGGGCTACGTCACCGTCTCCTCCGGGCTCGGCAAGACCGAGCCGTCCTCTCTGATCGTGTTGCCGATCGGCGTGGAGGAGCAGGTGCTCGGCGTGATCGAGCTGGCCTCGGTGACCCCGTTCACGCCGGTCCACCGCGCCTTCCTCGACCAGGTCATGGAGACCATCGGGGTCAACCTCAACACCATCGTCGCCAACGCCCGCACCGACGAGCTGCTGCAGGAGTCCCAGCGCCTGGCCGCCGAGCTCCAGGCCCGCTCGGAGGAACTCCAGAACCAGCAGGAGGAGCTCCAGCGCTCCAACGCCGAGCTGGAGGAGAAGGCGGCGCTGCTGGCCTCCCAGAACCGCGACATCGAGGCCAAGAACCTCGAGATCGAGCAGGCCCGCCAGGAACTGGAGGACCGCGCCCAGCAGCTCGCGCTGGCCTCCCGCTACAAGAGCGAGTTCCTCGCCAACATGAGCCACGAGCTGCGCACGCCGCTCAACTCGCTGCTCATCCTGGCGCAGCTCCTGGCCCAGAACCACACCCGCAACCTGACGCCCAAGCAGGTCGAGTACGCCAGCATCATCCACTCGGCCGGCTCCGACCTGCTCCAGCTCATCAACGACATCCTCGACCTGTCCAAGGTCGAGGCGGGCAAGATGAACCTCGCGCCGGAGCGGGTGCCGCTGCGCCGCCTGCTCGACTACGTCGAGGCCACCTTCCGCCCGATGACCACCCAGAAGAGCCTCGACTTCCGCATCACCACCGCGCCGGGCGTGCCCGCCGAGCTGCTCACCGACGACTCGCGGCTGCGGCAGGTGCTGCGCAACCTGCTGTCCAACGCGGTCAAGTTCACCGAGGCCGGCAGCGTCGAACTGCGCATCGAGCCGGTCGCCGGGGCGGAGGTGCCGCCGTCGGTGCGCCAGCACGGGCCGGCCATCGCACTGCGCGTGATCGACTCCGGGATCGGCATCGCCGAACAGCACCTGGAGGCCATCTTCGAGGCCTTCCAGCAGGCCGACGGCACCACCAACCGCAAGTACGGCGGGACCGGGCTGGGGTTGTCGATCAGCCGGGAGATCGCCTACCTGCTGGGCGGGGCGATCGCGGCCGAGAGCGTGTTCGGGCAGGGCAGCACGTTCACGTTGTTCCTGCCGATCGCGCGGCCCGACTTCGCCGAGCAGGCCATCGACTCGGCGGGCGGCTCCGCCGTACCGGCCGAGGAGGAGACCGAGACGCCGGCGCCGGCGACGGCGTCGGCGGGCGACCCGCAGGTGACGCAGCGGCGGCTGCTGGTGATCGAGGAGCGCGCCCACGGGCTGCTGTCCCTGGTCGCCGAGAGCGCGCTGGCCGATCTGGCGCCGGGCGTGGAGCTGGTCACCGCGGCCGGGCCGCAGGAGGCGGCGGCGATCCTGGCCGCGCAGCCGTGCCACTGCATCGTGCTCGACCTGGCGATGTCCGAGCGGGCCGGGTTCGACCTGCTGGACGCCATGGACGGCGACGCGGCCCTGCACCGGGTGCCGGTGCTGGCCTACAGCAACTGGCGGATGGCGCCGCAGGAGGAGCACGAGCTGCAGGGCCGGGGCGAGGACGCCCGGCCGCTGGAGCTGCTGGCCAGCCTCGACGAGCTGCGCGAGCGCATCGCCCTGCACCTGACCGCCGAGCAGCCGGGCGACGTGGTGCCGCTGGTGCGCAACCAGCGGGTCGCCGAGCCCACCGCGCGCAAGGTGGACGGCACGCTGGCCGGGCGCACGGTGCTGGTCGTCGACGACGACACCCGCAACCTGTTCGCGCTGACCAGCATCCTGGAGATCCACGGCATGCAGGTGCTGCACGCGGAGAACGGCCGCAAGGGCATCGACACGCTGGTCGCGCACCCGGAGATCGACCTGGTGCTGATGGACGTGATGATGCCGGAGATGGACGGCTACGCCGCCACCTCGGCCATCCGCGCGATGCCGCAGTACGCCGAGCTGCCGATCATCGCGGTCACCGCCAAGGCGATGCCGGGCGACCAGGAGAAGAGCCTGGCCTCCGGAGCGAGCGCGTACGTCACCAAGCCCGTCGACTCCGACCACCTGCTCGGCCTCATCGAGCGGTACATGGCGGGGTGATCCGACCCCTCCCCCGCCAGCCCGCGATCGACCGCAAGGAGCAGTAGTGCCCGTCGCCCCGACCCCGCGCGAAGCCGGCTCCACCGACCCCAGAGCGGGAACGGTGGGCCGGCTCGCCGCGACCATCGAACGGCTGCGCCGGGAGATCCAGGAGGCCCAGCTCGCCGCCGAGGGCCGGGCGCTGATCGAGCTGGCGCGCGGCATCCTGGTGGAACGGCTGCGCTGCGGCCCCACCCAGGCCGCGCAGCAGCTCGCCTCGCTGGCCGCGCAGGCCGGCACGAGCCAGCTCGAACTGGCCGCGGAGATCATCAACCAGACCTCCCAGGACCGGCTGAGCGACACCATCCACGAGTTCCTGACCCAGGCGGGCGTCCGGGACACGAGCGATCCCTCGGTGGGGGTACGGCTGCGCGCCGCCGAGAGCGGCATGCTGCACGCCGGCGACAGCCAGATGGTCGCCGAGTCACTGCTGGAGCACGCGCTCACGCCGCTCGGCGCCTCGCTGGTGGCGTTGTGGGTGGCCGGGCCCGACGCCTCGCTCACCCTGGCCGGCGTCGCCGGGATCAGCACCGAGGAGGCCCGCCGCTGGCGGTACGTGCCGCCCGGCGTCTCCACGCCCGCCCGCCGCGCGCTGGTGGAGCGGCAGTCGGTCTGGTTCCGGTCGCTGAACGAGCTGAGCCTGCCCTCGATCGGCTACCGCGACTGCTCCGGCGGCCGGGTGGTCGTCCCCGCCGGCACCGGCGGGCGCATCTTCGGCGTCCTGGAGATCGGCTGGACCGGCCCGCTGGAGCCGCAGCCGCCTGCCGTACGCAAGCAGGTCGAGGCGCTGGCCGAGCTCTGCGCCCGCACCCTGGAGGACCCCGACCCGCCCGGCCCCCCGGCGCCCGGCATGACCGAGCTGGTGGACCTGGCCGACGCGCTGCCGGATCCGGCGCTGGTCCTGCGCCCTGAGCTGGCCGAGGACGGCACGCTGGCCGACTTCCGCATCCACCACGTCAACCGGCGCTTCATCGACCCGGCCGGCCGCCCGCGCGGCAGCGTCACCGGCTCGCTGCTGCTGGAGGCCTACCCGCTGGCGTCCGGCGACAGCGGATTGTTCGAGAAGATCGACCACGTGCACGCCACCGGCGAGCCGTTCAGCGCGGACGCGATGCCCCTGACCGAGCTGGTCGACCAGGTGCCGCTGACCACCGTCGCCGACATCAGCCTCACCCGGCACGGCGAGTGCGTGCTGCTCATCTGGCGGGTCCAGGACGAGGCGGTACGGCTGGCCAGCCTGCTCCAGCACGCCCAGCGGCTGGGCCGGCTCGGCGGCTTCGAGGAGATCCCGGCCATCGGCCGGATCACCTGGAGCGAGCCGGTCTACGCCCTGTACGGACTGTCTCCCTCCGAGCAGCCGGTCCCGCTGGAGCGGCTGCGCGAGCACGCCCACCCCGACGACGGCGAGGCCATCGACCGGTTCCTGCGCACGATCCTGCACCGGCGGATGCCCGCCGCGACCGCGTTCCGCCTGGAGCGCGAGGACGGCATCGTCCGGCACATCCGCGTGGTGGCCGAGCCGGCCTTCGACGCCGAGGGCCGGATGATCGCCATCCGCGGCGCCTACCAGGACATCTCCAGCCAGCACTGGACCGAGGTAGCCCTGGCCGCCACCCGCGACCAGCTCGCGGTCACCGAGGAGGAGTCGCAGGAGCGCAACCGGCTGGCCCTGCAGCTCCAGCACGCGATCATGCCGCCGGCGCGCGGGCCGGTGGAGGCCTTCGGGCTCAACATCGCCGTGCGCTACCGGCCGGCCGAGGCCGAGCACCTGGTCGGCGGCGACTGGTACGACACCGTCGTGCTGCCGTCCAAGCAGGTGCTCCTGTCGGTCGGCGACGTGGCCGGGCACGGCATCGAGGCGGCCACCGGGATGGTGACCCTGCGCAACGCCCTGCGCGGCCTGGCGGCCACCGGGGCCGGGCCCGGGCAGTTGCTCGGGTGGCTCAACATGGTCACGCACCACCTGACCGAGAGCGTCACCGCCACCGCCGTCTGCGCGCTGTTCGACCCCGAGAGCCGGATCCTGCGCTGGGCCCGCGCCGGGCACCTCCCGCCGGTCCTCGTCCGCGAGGCGCAGTCGCTGGAGCTGCCGGCGATCGACGGGCTGCTGCTGGGCGCCATCGGGGACGCGGAGTACGCCGAGGGGCAGGTCCAGCTCGAGGAGGGGGACACGCTGCTCATCTACACCGACGGGCTCATCGAGCGGCGCGACCGGACCCTGCAGCATTCGCAGCGGCAGTTGCTGGAGATGGCGCGGCGGGCGACCGGCGGGCTGGACCAGCGGCTGGACTACCTGCTCACGCACTGCATCTCCGACACCGACGACGACACCTGCCTCATCGGCGTGCAACTCGTATGACCGGCCCGGGCGGGGGTCCCCGTGGTTCGTGGCGGAACACCACGCACGACTGGGCCGCCGAGGTCGACCGCGACCACCTCGCCCTCATCCGCTCCGGCCCCTGCCCGGGCGGGGCCTGGCACCTGGTCCTGGAGGTGGTGGCCTACGCGGCCGACGAGGCCGAGTGCCGCGGCGGCGGCCGGTGCACGGTCGCCTTCCACGCCGACGGGTCGGTCTCGGTGGCCGACGACGGGCGGGGCACCGACACCCGGTTCGACGCCGGCCGTCCGGTGCGCAAGCCGGTCATGGCCACCAAGGACCTGCGCTTCTTCGACCACCCCGGCGCGCAGCTCCTGCCCGACGGGCATCCCCGCCGTGGCATGTCGGTGGTCGCGGCGTTCAGCCCATGGCTCGTGCACACCAACCGGCGCGAGGACAGCGCCTGGGAACAGCGCTACGAGCACGGTGTGCCGGTCACCGGCCTCACCCCGCTCCCCCGCCCCCGCGGCACCGGCACCACCGTGCGCTTCCTGCCCGGGATGCCGCTGGTCGTCCCCGCCGATCCCGAATCGGCATTCGCCGCCTGGCCCTGGCTGACCGTCGAGTTCCACCGCTGACCGGGCGGCGTCCCTTGCCCCTCGCCCAGGGGATGTCGAAGATGAGGTGAGACATCCGCGACGGAAGGGGCCCTGCGGTGACCGGCGCGGAGGACGAGCAAGGACGCCCGTCGGCATGGGAGGCGGCCTGGCGGGTCCTGGCCCCGGTGACCGACCTGGTCACCCCGATGGCCGTGCGGGTGGCGGCCACGCTGGGGATCGCCGACCTGCTGAGCGCCGGCCCACTACCCGCCGCCGAACTGGCCCGCCAGTCCGGCGCGGACCCAGAGGTGCTGACCTGGCTGCTGCGCCACCTGACCGGCCGAGGCGTGTTCGCCGAGCCCGAGCCGGGGGTGTTCGCCCTGAACGAGCCGGCCGAGCTGCTGGTCAGCGACCATCCCGCCGCCATGCGGGCCTGGCTCGATCTGGAGGGGTTCGGCGGCCGGATGGACCTGGCCTTCACCGGCCTGCTGCACACCACCCGCACCGGTGAACCGGCCTGGGAGACGGTGTTCGGCGCACCGATCTGGACCTACCTGGCGCAGAACCCCGGCATGGGCGCGTCGTTCGACGCGGCGATGGCCACCGGCGCCGAGTACGTCGCCGACGCGGCCGACGCGTTCGACTGGACGGCGGTCCGGCACGTGGTGGACGTGGGCGGCGGGACCGGCGGCTTCCTGGCTCATCTCCTGCGGACGCACCCGCACCTGCGGGGCACCCTCGTCGACCTGCCCGAGACAGCCGCCCGCGGACGTGAACACCTGGCCGGCCTCGGCGACCGCTGTACGGTCTCCGGCCAGAGCTTCTTCGACCCGCTCCCGGCCGGAGCCGACGTCTACGTCCTGCGGCGGGTGATCCACGACTGGCCGGACGCCGACGCCGCCCGCATCCTGCGCCGCTGCGCCGAGGCAGCGGGTACGGCAAGCGCGGCGGATGCGGCGGGGCGGGTGCTGTTGATCGAGTCGCCGAGCACCTCCGACGGCGACCCGGCCGCCTTCGCCGAGATGTGCCTGCGCATGCTCGTCATCGGCGGCGGCCGGGAGCGGACCATCGAGGAGTTCGCCACCCTGGCCGCCTCAGCGGGCCTGGAGCTCGCCACCACCCGGCGCACGCCGCTCGGTCAGATCGTCCTCACCTTGATCCCTGAACCGACTCGGCCGAGCGCAGTGCGCGGTACATGAGCTGCGGGTCCCCCAGGTGGTGACGCAGCAGCTTCTCCAGGCCGCCGATCGGCACCAGGTTCTGGGGGGCGCGCGGGTCCTTGTACGGCACGCCGGCCAGCGGCGGCAGCGCCAGAGTGATGGCGTCGGCCAGCCGTACGACCTCCTCCGAGCTCATGTCGGCCCCCGCCTCGCAGCGCGCGATCCCCGACCACGGCGCGGACGAGGTGGTCGGCAGGCGGACGTACCAGGCGTGCCGGCGCCAGGTGGTGCCCATGAGGAACACCGGCGTGCGCTGCCCGGGGGCGAGCGCGCCGACGACGGCGGACTGGGGTGCGGGCAGGTAGGAGATGTGGTGGGTCTTGATGTAGCCCACCGTCCCGGCCAGGTGGCCGCGTCCCCGCAACGGGCCGTCGACGAGCAGCAGGTCGGTGCTCTGGCGGCGGTGCCGTACGGAGAGTTCGAGCTCCAGCTGGGTGACCTGGCGTTGCAGGGCCAGGGTGAGCGCCTCCAGGCTGGAGTCGGTGGCCTGGGCCGGGTGGAAGGTGGCGTAGCGGGTCTTGACCTCGGGCGTGCCGGGTGAGGCGCTGATCAGCGCTCGCCGTACCTCGATCTCGGCCAGCTCGGCCCCGCCGGAGCCGCAGCGGACGATGCCCGCGGCGAACGAGGCGGCGATGCCCGGCACCGGCACCGGGGTGTCGTGCACCCAGACCCGGGCGTCGATCCGGCGCACCCCGTCGGCGACCAGCAGGGCGGCGGGGGCGCTGCCGCTCGGCGTGACCGGGGCCCAGTCGCCGGCCTCCGCCTCGACGCCCAGCTCCAGCTCCGCGCTGGTGGACCCGCGCTCGGCCAGCGCCTCGGAGGTGAGCGCGGCGGCATAGCCGGGGTCCCACGGGTCGATGGAGAACTCGGTCACGCGTCCACTCTCCGCAGGTGCGAGCCGGTGGCGTCGCGGCTGACGGCGAAGCGCACCGGCACGCGGTCGGCCAGGGCCTGGACGTGGGTCACCACGCCGACCATCCGTTCCTGCCCGGCGGCCAGCCGTTCGAGGGTGGCCGCGACGGTGTCGAGGGTGGCCGGGTCGAGCGTGCCGAACCCCTCGTCCAGGAAGATCGAGTCGAGCCCGCGGGCGACCGTACCGGACAGCGCCAGGGCGAGCGCGAGCGCCGCCTGGAAGGTCTCCCCGCCGCTGAGGGTGCGGGCGCTGCGCCGCAACCCCGCCTCGGCGTGGTCGATCACCTCGATCTCGCTGCGGTCGCCCAGCTCCAGCTCGTACTGCCCGTCCGACAGCTCGCGCAGCGTCTCGGAGGCGGTGGCCACCAGCACGGCCAGCGCCTCGGCGCACAGCCAGCGCTCGAAGGCGTTGGCCCGCAGCCGCAGCGCCAGCTCGTGCGCCACCTCGGCCTCGCGGTCCTTCTCGGCGATCACCCGTTCGAGCTCGGCGATCCTGGCGAGGTCCTCCCTGACCCGCTCCAGCGTGCTCTCCGCCCTGGCCAGCGCGGTGGCCACGGCGGCGGCGAACTCGTCCGGACGGTCACCCGCGGCGACCCCGTGCTCGGCCAGCCGCGCACTGATCCGCCCGGCCTGTTCGGCCCGCTGAGCGGCCAGTTCGGCCAGCCGCTGCTCGGTCTCGTCGGCCCTGGCCCGGGCGGCGGTGCCGATCCGGTTGCGCCAGGCGATCAGTTCGCCCCAGGCCGCGTGCAGGTCGGTGCGGTCGACCGGGGGCGCGGCCTCCTCGTCCAGGCCCAGCACCATCAGCCGGTCGCGCGCCTCGCCGAGCGCCACCCAGGCCTGCTCGGCCCGCTGGGACACCTCGGCGGCCGTCCGCCGGGCTTCGTCCAGGGCGGTACGGCAGGCGCGGGCGGCCTTCCTCGCCTCCACCGCGCGCCGGTCCGCCTCGGTCGCGGCGGCCAGCCTGGCGCTCAGCTCGGCGCGGTCGGCGCCTTCCGGGAGGGTGGCGCGGTGCTGGGCCAGCTCCGCGTCGAGCCGGGCGACCTGGGCGGTCAGCTCGGCCTCCAGGCGGGCGGTCTGGGCGGCCAGGTCGTGCTCCCTGCGGGTGAGCTGGTCGGTGAGCTCCTGTTCGCGGCGGGCTCGTTGGTGGGTGATCTCCTGTTCGCGGCGGGTCAGGCGGGCTGTGGTGTCGCGTTCCAGGGCGGTTCGGCGGGCGGTGGTCTCGTCCTCCAGGGCGGCGAGGCGGTCGGCCAGGTCGGTGCGCTGGCGGTCGAGCAGGGCGGTCAGCTCGCGCTCGGCCCGGGCCGCCTGCTCGGCCAGCTCGTCCGCCAGCCGGGTGGCCCGGTCGGCGAGCATGGCGGCGGTCGTCTCGGCCTTGCCCAGCACCTTCCTGGCCCGCTCGTGCTCCGCCTTGGCCGCGTCGGCCCTTCGCTCGGCCCGCCGCAACACCTCGTCAGGCCCACCCGCCGCACGGTGACCCGCTAGATCAGGGGACCCGCTCGTGTCGGCCAGCCCTGGGAGGTCGGTGTCCTCCTCGACGGCGGCCTGGTCAACGGGCCCGCCCGGGGATGCCTGGCCAAGGTGGTCGGTGGGCTCGTTCGGGCCGGGGCGGTCGCGGAGGTTGGCGGGGCCGTCCGGGTGGCGGTGAGGGGCTGAGGTCGGGGGTGCCTGGTGGGTGGGAGGGAGGTGGGTGACTTCGCGGAGGCAGACCGGGCAGGGGGCGCCGAGGGTCAGCCGGGCGGCCAGGCCGGCGGCGGCGTGGGCGTCACGGAGCCGGTCATGGTCCGCCACGGCGGCGGCCAGCGCGGCTTCCGCTCGGGCGGCGGC
This sequence comes from Nonomuraea sp. NPDC050328, assembly GCF_044459405.1. NCBI lineage: Bacteria > Bacillati > Actinomycetota > Actinomycetes > Streptosporangiales > Streptosporangiaceae > Nonomuraea > Nonomuraea sp. NPDC050328. Next base: position 189,099 of record NZ_JBITIW010000012.1, read on the forward strand.
AGCGGTCAGGGACTCCAGCTCCACGGAGGCCGCGGCGGCCCGCCGCCGAGCCTCGGCCAGCGAGCGCGCGCCCTCCTCGCGGGCCGCGACCAGGGCCTTCTCCCCGTCCGCCCGCGCCTGGTCGAGCGACCGTTCCCCACTGGCCCGCGCCTCGGCCAGCGACCGCCGCCCAGCCTCCAGCGCCTCCGCCACCACCCGCCGCGCCTGCTCCCGCTCGGCGGCCAGCGCCGCCCGGGCCTGCTCGACGGCCTCGGTCCGGGCCTGCGCGACGGAACGCCGGGCCTCCTCGACCGCCTGCGCCGCAGCGGCCCGAGCCGAGGCCAGCGACCGCTCGGAGTCGGCCCGCGCCGAAGCTGCGGCCGCCGCCAGCCGTTCGACCGTGTCGAAGGCCGCCAGCGCCGCGCGCAGCCCCGCCACCTCCCCCAGCCCCGCCAGCGCCGCCTCCGCCTCCTGCTCGGCGACGGCCAGCACAGCGGCCCGTTCCTCCAGCTCGGCCACCTGGACGGCGGCCTGCTTGGCCGAGGCGGCCAGCGTCGGCACCTCCGGCGGCATGGTCAGCGCCCGCAGCCCGGCCAGCCGCCCGGCGAGCTCGGCCGACTCCCGCCGGATCCGCTCCAGCTCGGCGTCCCGCGCCCGCAACAGGTCGAGCTCGGTCCCGAGCTCACGTTGCGCCGTCCGCAACGCGAGCACCCCGGCCTCGGCCTCCGCCTCGGCCTGCGGGGTGGCGGTGAACTCGGCCCGCTGCTCGCGCGCGTGCAGGGCGGCCTGCTTGGCGACCTCCTCCTCGCGGGTGGCCTTCAGCCGGATCTCGTTGTAGACCTCGGCGTCGAGCAGCTGGACCAGCAGGTCCTGCCGCTCGTTCGGCTTGGCGTGCAGGAACTCGGCGAAACGGCCCTGCGGCAGCACCACGCACTGGGTGAAGAACTTGTACTCCAGCCCGGTCAGCCGCTGCACCTCGGCGGTGACGTTCTCCCCCTCCGCCAGCGAGCGGGTGACCTCCTCCCACCCGCCGGACAGCTCCTCCAGCCGCGCCTCGCGGGTGCGCACGATGCCCTTGGCGTCGCGCGCCATCGCGCGGACCACGCCGTACCGCTTGCCGCCGCTCTCGAAGAGCAGCCCCACCTTGCCGGCCGCCGCCGAGGGCGCCAGCGCGTAGGCGACCGAGTTCTCCCGGCCCCAGCGCGGCACGGTGCCGTAGAGCGCGAAACAGATGGCGTCGATCACCGTGCTCTTGCCCGCGCCGGTGGGCCCGACCAGGGCGAAGTACTCGACGTCGGTGAAGTCGACGGTCAGCGGCTCGCGGAAGCTGCCGAAGTTCTCCAGCGTCAGTTGCAGCGGCCTCATGCGCTCGTCACCTCGTCGTGCAGGCGGTCGAACAGGGTGGCGACCTGCTCGTCGTAGCGTTTGCTGGCCGTCAGGTAGTCGCGGAACAGCTCGCCGGGCGCGCGCGTGCCCGCACCCGCCTGCCGTACGGCACGCACCGGCCGGAAGCGCTCGTCGATGCTCACGTCGATCGCGTACGGCAGCAGCGCCCGCACCTGGTCGGCCAGGCCGACCCGGGGCTGCTCGGCCACCACGACCCGCAGCCAGTCGTCGCCCGTCTCCAGCGCTTCCAGCTCGGCGAGGCTGCCGCTGACGGTGCGCAGCCGCCGTGCCTGGCTGACGAGGAGCTCGGTGACGACGGCCGGCCGGCCCGGTTCGACGTCGACCAGGAGCGCGCCGGGCAGGTTGGCCTCCTCGCCGAAGTCGACGGCCAGCGGCGAGCCGGGGTACCAGATCGGGCAGGGGCCGGGGATCTGCTGGCGGCGGTGCAGGTGGCCGAGGGCGGCGTACTGGGTCGAGGCCGGGAAGGCGGTGGGCTCGAAGTAGTAGGAGAAGACCGACTGCGCCTCCCGCTCGCCGCCGCCGAACCGGCCGCCGGGCAGCGTGCCGTGGGTGGTGACGAGGTTGACCGTTTCGCCGGAGAACCCCGAGGTCAGGGCGGCGATCAGCTCGCCCATGCGGGCGGCGTAGTCGCGGTTGTGCTCGATGGCGGTGCCGGCCAGCACCTCGGCCGCCCGGACGACGTAGCGGTGCGAGAGGAAGGGCAGGGCGGCCAGCCGTACCGGCTCGCCGGAACGGGCGGTGAACTCCACCGCGGTCCGCCGGAAGGTGCCGACGACGTGCACGCCGAGCTTGCCGAGCAGCGGGCGGTAGACCTCGAACAGCTGCGGGTTGTCGTGGTTGCCGGCCAGCACCACGACGTCGCGCCCGTCCTCGTGCAGCGCCAGCAGGGCGGGCAGCACCAGCGACTGCGCCTCGGGGGTGGGCGCGGAGGTGTCGAACAGGTCGCCGGCCACGATCACGGCGTCCACGTCGTGCTCGCGGGCGGCGCCGACCAGCTCGCGCAGCACGGCGCGGTGCTCGTCGGCGCGGGAGTGCCCCTTGAGCACCTTGCCCACGTGCCAGTCGGCGGTGTGCAGGATCTTCACGACAGACCTCTCAGAACGGGCGGGATGTCCTCTTCCTCCGGATTCCTTCCGAGCTCCCTAAAGGCAGGGTTCCCAGAACGGCGGGATCCTGGGGCGGCGGGATCTCAGAACGGTGGGATGTCCTCTTCCTCGGGGAGGCCCTGGAAGGGATTTCCGGTGATCTTGGCCGGGGCCGCCGCTTCCGAGGGCCGGGTGGCCCAGGCCGGGAAGGGGAAGGCCACCGACAGCGGCACCGGGATCTCCGGCTGGGCGACGAACATGGTGCCCGGTTTCGCGATGGTGGCCCGGTCTCTGACTGTAGGCGGCAGCCAGCCGTACTCCGACCGGGCGGCCTCGGCCGGGTCGAGCCGCCCCGCCACCCGCACGGCGCTGTTGGCCACGATGCGCCGCTCCACCTCGGAGGCGGTCTGCTGGGCGCCGATGAGGATCACCCCCAGCGACCGCCCACGCTCGGCCACGTCCAGCAGGATCTCCTTGATCGGCGAGTCGCCCTCGCGCGGGGCGTACTTGTTGAGCTCGTCGAGCACCACGAACAGCAGCGGCTTCGCCGTACCCGCCGACTCCTTGCGGTGGAACTCGCCGCGCAGCACCACGCCGACGACGAACCGCTGCGCCCGCTCGGGCAGGTTGTGCAGGTCGACGATGGAGACCTGGGCGTCGGAGGTGCGGATCGAGTGGCCGCGGTAGAACGGCAGGTCGCCCCGGACGATCGGGGTCAGCGCCCGCACCGCGCTGCGCAACCGCCGCAGGAACGCGTTGACCGTGCCCAGCGGCGTGGTCGAGCCCGTCCACTCGCGCCGTTCCTCCTCGTCCTGCAACTGGTCGGACAGCAGCTCGACCAGGTCGGAGAAGGTACGGCAGGCCGTACCCCTGATGCGGACCGCTCCCCCGTCGCCCACCGGTTCCGCCCAGCTCTGCAGCCGGGCGGCCACCTGCCCGACCAGCAACGAGTACCCCGCCCGCTCGTCGTCGGCGTCGGCGAAGACGAAGCGGAGCAGCTCCTCCTGGCAGAACTCGACCAGCGTCCAGTAGAACGCGCTGACCCCGTGCGTGCGCGCCGACACGTGCGGCACGCCGTTGGGATCGTTGGGCCGGGGCGGGGCGAAGACGTGCACGCTGCCGAACGGCTGGGCGGGCAGCCCGAGCCGGGCGTAGGCGGCGGTGTCGGTCAGCTTGATGTTGGGGTGGTCGAGGAAGAGCAGGTCCTCGCCCTTGACCGAGAAGATCAGCGCCTTGGTGTTGGCCGCCTCGCCGCCCAGCACGCCCGAGTTGAAGATCGAGTACAGCAGGAAGGTGGCGAACGAGGTCTTCGTCGCCACGCCCGACACGCCCGAGATCGACACGTGCGCGCCGCGGGTGCCGTCCATGAAGTCGAAGTTGAGGTAGAGCGGGCCGCCGTCGCGGCCGGTGCCGATCGGGATGCGCCGGTCCATCACGTCGAAATAGAGCGCCTGGTCACGGTCGAGCGCCTCGGCCAGATAAACCTTCTCCCCCGGCAGCGGCGGCACGAAGACCTCCGGCTCGACGCGCGTCACCCGGACCTCCGCGACCTCGACCACCGCCGCCGGGAGCGACCCGTCGGCGATCAGGAACACGTCGCTGTCGAACGCCGCGCCCTCGTGCCTGGCCTCGACCACGGTCACCACGCCGGCCACCAGGACCGGCCCGTGCCCGGGCACGTCGCGCCTGGTCACGACCACGTCGTCGAGCTGCACGACCTTGCCCGGCTCCAGCCCGATCCAGAAGGACAGGGGCGAGGCCGCCTGGGTGCCGAGCACCCGGCCGACCGCCACGCCTGTCGTCACACCTGTCGCCACTGCTGTCACAGCAGGCAGCGTAACCGGTGCCTCCGACGATTCCCGGCGACCGGACGCAACCGCGATGGCCGATCCGCCGCGCATTTGAGTAGGGGGTACCCATGTGCTTCCCGCGCCGGTCGAGGAGCATCGGCCTGTAGCCATGGGAGGGACGGAACATGCCCAGAAACTCCACGATCGAGGTGAAGGTCCACCGGCGCGTGCTGTGGGTCGGCGGCGAGGCTTACCCCGTGCAGAACATCGCCCGTGCCTACACGATGGCCCTGCGCCCCAGGCGCGGCCTGGCGCTGGCGCAGTTCCTGCGCGCCGTCGTGCTGTGGACCCTGCTCGCCGCCGCCGCGATGGTCGGGTCCGACTACGTGGACCTCGACGTGGACCGCCGGCTCATCGTCGCCGCCCTGTGCGTCGTCGTGCTGATCAGCGCCGTCCAGTACCTCGTGCGGGTCCTGCAGCGCACCTACTACGCGCTGGTCATCGAGACCGCCGGCACGCCCCGCACCGCCTTGGTCAGCTCCGACCACGGGGAGGTCGCGCGCATCGTGCACGAGGTCATGAAGGCCATCGGCGACCCCAACGCCTCCTTCAGCCAGACGATCACCACGAACAACCACTACGGCGACAAGATCACTCAGCTTGGGTCCCAGAACATCGGCAAGGTGGCGAGATGACGAACTACCACTATGGCGACAACATCACGCAGCACGGCTCGTACAACATCGGCAAGATCCAGAACAACGCGCCTGTCGACCCGCAGGCGGCTTTCCGGGAGATGATCCAGGCGGTCCGGGTGCTGCGCACCCAGGTCTCCCCGGCCGACCGTGAAGCCATCGACGCCGCCGTCGCCACCGTCACCAGCGCCGAGCCCGGCGAGGGCGCCTTCCGGCGGGCCCTGCGGGAGATCGCGGGGGTGGCGTCCGTGGTGGGGCAGGTGGGGGCGCCGGTGATCGACCTCCCGCATGCTGGTGAGACACACCCGCAGCCAGGAGCGCATCAGCCGATTCTCCCTGAAGGGAACAGCCAGGAGCAGCGCCTGGCTGAAGGCGTCATGCTCAGGAACTTGAGCGAGCGCCTGGGTGTAGCTCTCGCCCCCAGAGTCATCTGGTTGAGTGACACCATTCGCATCGAGGTCGACGGCGCGAGCGAGGACTTGTCTGTTCTGGTGGAAGTCTGGGCGCACCAAGGCCGGCCTAAGCCCGCGCAGAAACACAAGGTGCTGGCCGACACGTTGAAGCTCCTCTACGTAGCCTCCACCCTGAATGTTTCGCCGCGGTTGGTGCTGTGCTTGTCCGACCCTCTCGCCGCTCACCACTTCACGACCGCACAGTCGTGGGCGGCGATGGCTTTGCGGGGTTTCGGCGTGGCGGTGGAGGTCGTCGATCTGCCTGAGGAGGTTCGCGCGGCCGTCGCTGCGGCGCAGAAACGGCAGTCTCGCTGACCAGTCGCCCTCCAGCCGGTTGTCGTCGTGGTGCCCACGTGCCGCCGTGCGTCGCTCAGCCAAGATCAGGCGTGATGTTCGCCCCGATGGCCTGGGCGAGCTCCCTGGGCAGGGGATACGGGCGCTCTGCTGGAAGCAGGTCGGCGACGTCCTTCCCATCGCGAAGCGCCTGTCGGATGTCATGGACCCGATCGGTCAGGTCAGTGATTCCCAGGACCCATTGATCGACGTAACGAGCGACGGCGTCGCCAGACAGCCCCACCTGGATGGAACGGTAGGGCAGGACATTGTGGTGCGGGTCCCGTTCAGGATCCCACTGGATCCGGACTGGACTGTCGCGCAAGCGCTCTTTCCATTCCGCCTGGCCTGTACCGGAGTCAGGATGGCTGAGGCAGGAGTGCCCCAGCGCCCATTCGAAACCTTCTCGCGTGATGGTGATGGCCAAGACCCTGGTCTGGCCGGGCTTCGTGGCCCAACCGCAGCGGTACATCATCCACAGAAAGGACGGTTTGATCCAGGTCATCCGTTCCCGTTTGAAGGGCGGCACGAAGCTCTGCGAGGCGACGGCGGGGGCCGCGATGGCCGGCTCGTAGGCCTGGTAAACGGTGATCGCTTCGTCGGTGAAGGCAGCACGGATCTGCCGGTGCGGGATATCCATCTCCCCGAGCATGGCCAACCGCGGGTCCGCCGGACAACCGGATTAACGAGGAATCGACGGAGAACAACGCGAGTGCCGTCAAAGACGACGAGCGGACTGGCGGAGCTGGAAGGGCGGTCACTCCGGTGCCCGCCTTGGAAGATCACGGATTTGTGACAGTCGCGCACAACAGCCCACTTGATATGGACCAGACTCGACCCATCCATCAGCATGTTCAGTCTGCGTTCATGGAGAAAACAAGGGGGTTATACGGGTGAAGGGGCTCGTTCACAAATGGGGCATTGTACGCTCGTCAATAGCGGCTCTTACTGCAGTAATTTTGCTAGGTGCTCTGGCACTGACGTGGGGTAGTTCCAAGTCCGGCGAGAACGCCATGGACTGCTCTCGCTTCAGTCGCGTTGTCCTCATGGGGTTTGCTGTCGCGAATCCCGATTACAGCATGAAGTTCAGCTCGCTACCTGACGAGGAATGTAGGCCAGCGGCATTCTCGGACAACAAGATCCCGCCATTCGATGGCTCCTTGAAGGTTGGCATCGGTCCACGAATGGCTGGGAATTGGCCCCATGAAGCGCCTGCCCTGCGGACGGAATTTCGGCAGGACACATCAGGGGAAATACAGGTGCCGCGAACCGAGCCATGGCATCTGACAGACGTCCTCGCCTCATTCGGCGACGAGAGTGCCGAGTCGGGCAACCGCCAGACTCTCAGCCTCCTGAAGGATGCAAGTTGGCGCCACCACAGTGTCCATGCCGCCGTCGAACTGAAGAAGCCGTTGAACGAAGAGGAAGCCGGTAAAATACATGACATCAGTCTTGGCGAGGTCGCCTTACTCTCGCCCGGTCGTGGAAATAAACCCATCGGATGGCCTTTCGCCTTCCCTGGAACGATCGGAGATTTCCACGTTTCCGGAGGCCGGCCCAGTACATCGCGATTGGAAGAGTTCCGACAATGGGTGTCCCTGCTCCAGCCGGAGGACGAATTCGCGCTCCAGGCGATCGGGCTTGACCTGACGGAGTTGCGCAGGTCGGCCAATGACGGGCTGATCCATGGCTTCACCATCATCAATACTCCCGAGGCAATCGCGCGCATGGCAAAGAACCCAAAGGTTCGTTCGGTGCGGGTCATCGAGATCGTTCCGAGTGCACTCAACTGACCAGCAACGCCGTACCCACCGATCGAATGTCTCGGGCCCGGCGGCCCTGCGCTCCAGAGCGGCTTGCCGTCGGAGTACGTGCGCAGGGAATGCTCAAGCTGCTGCTTCTGCTTCCGGTCCTTGGAGGCTGACCGCTCTGCGAATGAATTGGCCTCCGAGCATGAGGAGCGCCGATGTCTACGGCGCACCAACCCACCATCGATGGAAGAGCTCCACCCCCCGGGGGGGCCGGGAGGCCCCCGGCAAGGGGGTGTGGGGGAGCTGGGCTCCCCCACAAACACAGCCCGGAGCCCGAAGGGCGAAGGCCGACGCAGTTAAAGGGAAGCGTCAACAGCCTCAGGCGACAGCACATGGTCCAACACCATGACCGCACACCCGCTGATCCCCGCAGCCGCCCCCAGCCGGCTGGGCTCGATGCGAAGACGACGAGTGGCCAGCGCGGTGGACCGCCGGTAGACGACCTCACGAATGCTGGAGACCAGGGGCGCGAAGGCCTCGGCCACGTCCCCGCCCAGCACGACCACCGCGGGGTTGAGGATGTTGACCGCCCCCGCCAGCACCTCGCCGATCCGCCGGCCGGCCTCGCGCACGATGGCCATGGTCTCGGCGTCCCCGGCTCGCACCAGGGCGGTGATGTCGTCGATGTCCTTGACGTCCTTGCCGGCCGCCCGCAGGTCGCGCAGCAGGGCGGTGCCGGAGGCGACGGAGTCGACGCAGTCGATGTTCCCGCAGCGGCACAGCACGCCCCCGCCGTCGCGTACGGGGATGTGGCCGATCTCGCCGGCCGCGCCCAGGGCGCCGCGCAGGATGTGGCCGCCGGCCACGATGCCGGAGCCGATCCGGGTGGAGATCTTGACGAAGAGCAGGTCGCCGGTGTCGTCGGCGTACAGGCCGCGGTGCTCGCCGACGGCCAGGACGTTCACGTCGTTGTCCACCAGGACGGGCACGTCGAAGCGGCGGCGGATGATCGGCGGGATGACCACGCCGGTCCAGGAGGCCATGACACGGGCGCTCTCGGTGCGGCCTTCGGCGAACTCGACGGTGGCGGGCACGCCCATGCCGACGCCGCGGATCATCGAGCGGGGCCGGTCGCCGAGGAGTTCTTCCCAGGTGTCCATGAGCAGCGGGAGGACGACGTCGGGGCCTTCCTCGACGTCGATGTGGAAGCGCCGCCCGGCCAGCTCGCGGCCGGCCAGGTCGCAGACGGCCACGCGGGTACGGCTGGCGCCGAGGGCGGCGACCAGCACGACGCCGCCGGAGGCGTTGAACTCCAGACGGACCGGTGGCCGCCCGCCGGTGGAGGGGGCGTCGGTGCGCTCGACGACGAGTCCGCGTTCCAGCAGTTCGCCGACGCGGAGGGCGACGGCGGGGCGGGACAGGCCGGTGACGCGGCCGATGTCCGCCCGCGTGACGGCTTCACCGGTGCGGATGAGGGTCAGGACCTCTCCGCTGGTGGCGAGCGCAGCCGTACGTCTGGACATCGACTTAGTGAACCACAGATACCTAAGTCATGAAAAGTCCAAGCTTATGTATCTCAAAATGCAAAACTCGGGTTGAAGTCTCACCCAAGTCTGGTTAGTGTCCGGGTTGTCCGTTCATCAGGAGGCTCCCGTTGTCCCCCCTTGCCACTGAGGCGCCCGCGCCGACCCCCGCCGATCTGATCGTCTTCGGCGGCACCGGCGACCTGTCCATGCGCAAGCTCATCCCCGCGCTCTTCCACTCCGACCTCGAGGGCCGCCTGGCGCCCGAGACGCGGATCATCGCGATGTCGCGCGGCGGACTGGACGACTCCGACTTCCGCGGCAAGGTGGACGCCGACGTCGCCGGGCAGGTACCGGACGACGCGAGCGCGTGGCAGCGCTTCCTGGGCCGCCTGCACCACGTCTCGGTGGACGTGGGCAGCGACGACCAGAGCGGCTGGGACCGGGTGAAGGACATGGTGGCCGCGCACGAGGGCCGCGACCGGATCTTCTACCTGGCCAGCCCGCCGATGACCTTCGGCCCGTTCTGCCGGGAACTGCACGAGCAGGGCCTGATCACCGCCGCCTCCCGCGTCGTGCTGGAGAAGCCGCTGGGCCGCGACCTGGCCAGCTCGCAGCGGATCAACGACGAGGTCGGCCAGTACTTCGGCGAGAACCAGATCTTCCGCATCGACCACTACCTGGGCAAGGAGACGGTCCAGAACCTGCTGGTGCTGCGCTTCGCCAACGCCTTCCTGGAGCCGATCTGGAACTCTCTCTGGATCGACCACGTGCAGATCACCGCCGCCGAGACGGTCGGCACGCCGGGCCGGCGCGGCTACTACGACCACGCCGGCGCGCTGCGCGACATGGTCCAGAACCACCTGCTGCAGCTCCTGACCCTGGTCGCGATGGAGCCGCCGGCGCGCAACGACCGCGAGGCGATCCGCGACGAGAAGGTCAAGGTGCTGCAGGCGCTGCGCCCGATCCAGGAGGCCAGCGAGGTCGCCCGCTTCACCGTCCGCGGGCAGTACGCCGAGGCGGCGGGCATGCCGTCCTACCTGGACGAGCCGGCCTCGACGCCGACGACCGAGGCGTCGAAGCGGGTGGAGACCTTCACCGCCATCCGCGCCGAGATCAAGAACTGGCGCTGGGCGGGCGTGCCGTTCTACCTGCGCACCGGCAAGCGCATGCCGTACCGGCGCAGCGAGATCGTGGTGCAGTTCAAGGACGTGCCGCACTCCATCTTCCCCGGCGGCTCCCCCAACCGCCTCGTGCTGCGCCTGCAGCCGGAGGAGGGCATCGAGCTGCACATCATGGCCAAGGAGCCGGGCGCGGGCGAGGTGAGCCTCAAGCCGGTGCCGCTCAAGCTGAGCTTCGGCCAGACCTTCACCACCCGCGTCCCCGAGGCCTACGAGCGGCTGCTGTCGGACGTGCTGGCCGGGAACCCGACGTTGTTCATGCGCCGGGACGAGGTCGAGGCCGCCTGGCGGTGGATCGACCCGATCCTCGCCGCGTGGGAGTCCACGCCCGAGCTGCCCGAGCCCTATCCCGCCGGTTCCACCGGCCCCGCCGGAGCCCACGAACTGCTCGGCCGCAGCGGTCGCGCCTGGCACGAGGAGTGAACGTGCACGAGATCATCCAGCAGGTCACCGACCGCATCGCCGAGCGCAGCCGCGCCAGCCGTACCGCCTACCTGCGGCGGATCGAGCACGACGGCGAGCAGGCGCGGGCCAAGGGCCCGGCCCGCGCGCACCTGGGCTGCGCCAACCTCGCGCACGGCTTCGCCGCCGCGCCCGAAGGCGACAAGTTGCTGCTCAAGTCCTCCGCCAAGCCCGGCGTGGCCATCGTGACCAGCTACAACGACATGCTCAGCGCGCACCAGCCGTACGAGACCTACCCCGCCGAGCTCAAGCAGGCGGTACGGCGGGCCGGCGGCGTGGCGCAGGTCGCGGGCGGCGTGCCGGCGATGTGCGACGGCATCACCCAGGGCCGCGCCGGCATGGAGCTGTCGCTCTACAGCCGGGACGTGATCGCGATGGCGACGGCCATCGCGCTCTCGCACGACATGTTCGACTCCGCGCTGCTGCTCGGCGTCTGCGACAAGATCGTGCCGGGCCTGCTCATCGGCGCGCTGCACTTCGGCCACCTGCCGGCGATCTTCGTCCCGGCCGGTCCGATGACCTCCGGCCTGCCGAACAAGGTCAAGACCCGCACCCGGCAGCTCTTCGCCGAGGGCAAGGTCGGCCGCGAGGAGCTGCTGGACGCCGAGTCGAAGTCCTACCACTCCCCCGGCACCTGCACCTTCTACGGCACCGCCAACTCCAACCAGGTGATGGTCGAGGTCATGGGCCTGCACCTGCCGGGCGCGACCTTCGTCAACCCGCACACCGAGCTGCGCCACGCGCTGACCGAGGCGGCGGGCGCGCGGGCGGTGGAGATCACCGCGCACGGCGCGGAGTACGCGCCCGTCGGCCGGGTCGTGGACGAGAAGGCGATCGTCAACGCCTGCGTCGCGCTGCTGGCCACCGGTGGCTCGACCAACCACACCCTGCACCTGGTCGCCATCGCCGCCGCCGCGGGCATCGCGCTGACCTGGGACGACCTGGCGCAGCTCTCGAAGGCCGTGCCGTCGCTGACCAAGATCTACCCCAACGGCCAGGCGGACGTGAACCACTTCCGCGACGCCGGCGGCATGCAGGCGCTCATCGGCGACCTGCTCGACCACGGCCTGCTCCACGGTGACGTGCTCACCGTCGCGGGCCAGGGTCTCGACCACTACCGCTCCGAGCCGGCGCTGAAGGAGGGCGCGCTGGTCTGGACCGAGCGTACGGCAGGCAGCGCCGACACCGAGGTGCTGCGCCCGGTCGCCGAGCCGTTCGCCGCCGACGGCGGCATCCACATGGTCGACGGCAACCTCGGCTGCGCGGTCAGCAAGGTCTCGGCGGTCAAGCCCGAGCACCTGGTGATCGAGGCGCCGGCCAAGGTCTTCGACGACCAGCTCGACCTGCTGGCCGCCTTCGAGCGCGGCGAGCTGGACGGCCAGGACTTCGTGGCGGTCATCCGCTACCAGGGTCCCTCGGCCAACGGCATGCCCGAGCTGCACAAGCTCACCCCGCCCATGGCGGTGCTGCTGGATCGCGGCCAGCGGGTGGCGATCGTGACCGACGGCCGCATGTCGGGCGCGTCGGGCAAGGTGCCCGCGGCGATCCACCTGTCGCCCGAGGCGGCCGACGGCGGGCCGATCGCGCTGGTGCGCGACGGTGACGTCATCCGGCTCGACTCGGCGGCCGGCACGCTGGAGGTGCTGGCGGACCTGTCCGGCCGCGAGCCCGAGGGACGCGCGCTGAGCGACGCCGAGTGGGTCGGGACCGGCCGGGAGCTGTTCGCCGCCTTCCGCCGGATGGCCGGTCCGGCCGAGCGCGGCGGCTCGGTGTTCACCGTGAGCGGGGCCGAGCACCCCGACCACGGTCCGGGCCGCGGCTTCGCCGCCCCCGCCGGCGCCTCCCACGCGGAAACCACCCGATGAGCTCGATGACGGCTCCGTGGCTGGTCGCCGACATCGGCGGCACGAACGCGCGCTTCGGCCTGGTCACCGAGCCCGGCGGGCGTCCTGAGAAGGTCGCCGTCCTGCCGGTCGCCGGCTACCCGACCCTGCCGGACGCCGTGGCCGCCTACCTGGAGCGCAACGCGGCGGGCGTCCGTCCCGAGGCGGCCTGCCTGGCGATGGCCGCGCCGGTCGAGGGCGAGCGCTACCACCTGACCAACGCGCACTGGGCGGGCTCGACCCGCGACCTGGGCATCGCCCGGGCCTACCTGCTGAACGACTTCGCGGCGCTCGCCGCGGCCCTGCCGTACCTGGAGGAGGAGGACCTGGTCCCGCTCGGCGGCCCGGCGCCGGGGCACGGCGTCAAGGCCGTGCTGGGGCCGGGGACCGGGCTCGGCGTCGGCGGGCTGGTGCCGGTGGCCGGCGGCTGGGTCGGCGTGCCGTGCGAGGGCGGGCACGTGACCGTGCCGGTGGCCGACGCGCGGGAGCTGGAGATCGTCCGGGTCCTGCAGGCGCGCGGCCGCGGCCGGGTCGAGGCCGAGGACCTGCTGTCCGGGCCGGGCCTGGTGCGGCTGCACCAGGCGCTGGCCGAGGTGAACGGGGTCGAGGCCGCCGAGCTGAGCTCGGCCGCCATCGCCGAGTGCGGCGACGCGTTGTGCGAGGAGACCGTGGAGGTCTTCTGCGCGATGCTCGGCAGCTTCGCCGGGAACGTGGCGCTGACCCTGGGCGCCAGGGGCGGGGTCTATGTCGGCGGCGGCGTGCTGCCCCGTATCGTCGAGCGGGTGCGGGCCAGCCGGTTCCGCGAACGTTTCGAGACCGGGCCGGCGGAGTACCTGTCGGCCATCGCCACCACCTTGATCGTCGCCTCGCAGCCCGCCCTGACCGGCGCGGCGGCCTGGCTGAACCAGGAGATGTCCTCATGAGCCTGCTCGACCTCGCCCCGGTGATCCCGGTCGTGGTGATCGACGACGCCGAGACCGCCGTCCCGCTGGCGCGGGCGCTGGTGGCCGGAGGGTTGCCGGTGATCGAGGTGACCCTGCGTACGGCGAGCGCCCTGGAGGCCGTCGCGCGCATCGCCGCCGAGGTGCCGGACGCGGTGATCGGCGCGGGGACCGTCCGCAGCGCCGCCGACGTGGCCGCCTCGGTGGCCGCCGGGGCGAAGTTCCTGGTCTCCCCGGGTACCACCCCGGCGCTGGCCGACGCGTTGCTGGGCAGCGGCGTGCCGTTCCTGCCCGGCGCCGCGACCGCCTCCGAGGTCATGGCGCTGGCCGAGCGCGGGCTCAAGGAGCTGAAGTTCTTCCCCGCCGAGGCCGCGGGCGGCCTGCCGTACCTGAAGTCGCTGGCCGGCCCGCTGCCGGACGTGCGTTTCTGCCCGACCGGCGGGATCCGGCCGGAGACCGCGCCGGCCTACCTCGCGCTGCCGAACGTCGGCTGCGTGGGCGGCACCTGGCTCACCCCGGCCGACGCGCTGGCCGCGGGCGACTGGGGCCGGATCGAGAAGCTGGCCGCCGAGGCCGCCGCACTGCGCTGACCTCCGGCGCCGGACGGCCCGTGACTCCCCTGCGGGGTCGCGGGCCGTTCGCGTTTCCCGACGTAATACACAAAATGCGAATGTGATGATTTTTCGCTTTTATGTGGTGACGCTAGGTGGGGAAAATCACATTACCGTCACGGATAGTTCTAGTTCGCACCTTATTGGATGAAACGGTTGTGACACCCGAGAGTGGGTGTAACACTCAAAATCGAGCGCAGGATGGGCCGGGGCCGACCAGCGTTCACGACCCGGACTACCAGGAGGTGGACACGATCGGGAGAAATACCTGATCCAGGGTGGGGAAAAATTGATATGTCGTTGAATCCGCGTCTCGTCAAAGAGAGTTTCTCCGTCGTCGAACCCGTCGCCGACAAGGCCACCGCCTACTTCTACGGCCGTCTCTTCGCCGAGAATCCACACCTGCGGGGAATGTTCCCGCCGGCCATGGACCTGCAGCGCGACCGGCTTTTCAGCGCGCTGACCCGCATCGTCTGGAGCCTGGACAGCCCGGACGGCATGGCGTCCTACCTCGGGCAGCTCGGCCGCGACCACCGCAAGTACGGGGTGGTCGCCGAGCACTACACCGCGGTGGGCAACGCGCTGCTGGCCACCATCCGGCGCTTCGCCCGCGACATCTGGACCAGCGAGATCGAGGCCGCGTGGGTGGCGGCCTACACCGCGGCGGCGAACTTGATGATCGACTCCGCGGACGCCGACTCCGGGGTCTCGCCGGCCTGGTGGCTGGCGGAGGTGGTCGACCACGAACTGCGCAGGCCGGACATCGCGGTCGTCACGCTGCGGCCCACGCAACGCCTGCCGTACACGCCGGGACAGTACGTGACCGTGCAGACCGCCCGCTGGCCCCGCGTGTGGCGCACCTTCTCCATCGCCAACGCGCCACGCCCGGACAACACCGTCCGGCTGCACGTGCGCGCGATCGGCGGCGGCTGGGTCTCCACCTCCCTGGTCCGGCACACTCGCATCGGCGACACGATCATGCTCGGCCCGCCGGTCGGCACCATGGGACCGCCCGAGCGCGGCAACCGCGACGTGCTCTGCGTGGCCGGCGGCACCGGGCTCGCGCCGATCAAGGCGATCATCGAGCACATCATCGGCTCCGGCCGCCGGCCCAACATCCACCTGCTGTACGGCGCGCGGACCGCGGAGGAGCTCTACGACCTGCCGGACCTGATCCGGATGGAGTCGGCCTTCCCCTGGTTACGCGTCGTCCCCGTGGTCTCCGACCAGCCCGGCTACGAGGGCGTGCGCGGCTACCTGCCGGACGTGGTGGAACGGTTCCACTCCTGGTCGGAGCACCAGGCCTACGTCTGCGGGCCGAGCGAGATGGTCAACGACACGGTACGGCGGCTGCAGGTCGGCGGCCTGCCGCTGACCCGCATCCACCGCGACGTGGTGCACGGCGAGAGCTAGCCGGCGGCGGTGAAGGCCCGCGCCGTCTCCTCGTCGGCCGGCCACAACGTCTCGATGGCCAGCTCGGAGACGGTCACGTCGAGCGGGGAGCCGAAGGTGGCGATCGTGGTGAACATCGACAGCACCCGCTCCCCGTCCCGCACCCGGATGGGCAGCAGGATGTCGCCGGGCCCGGGCACGTGCGCGACGTTGAGCTGCACGCCCGGGTAGCGGTAGCCGGCCAGCTCGTCGTGCAGCTCGGTCAGCCGGCCGTCCCCGGACGCCTCCGCCTGGCGGCGCACCCGGTGCAGCAGGTGGGCGCGCACCTCGGCCAGGTTGGCCAGGCTGCGCGCCATGCCGTCCGGGTGCAGGGTCAGCCGCAGCACGTTGACCGGGTCGCCCTCCAGCAGCTCGGGCTTGACCACGCCGGCGAAGAAGGCGCTCGCAGAGTCGTTGGCCGAGACCAGGTTCCAGGCGGCGTCCACCACGACCGCCGGGAACGGGTTGTGCGCGTGCAGGATCTTCTCGATCGCCTGCCGTACCACGCCCATCTCCGGCGCCAGCACCTCGCGCTCGCGGAAGGCGGGGGCGAACCCGGCGGCCACCAGCAGCCGGTTGCGGTGACGCAGGGGCACGTCGAGCTCCTCGGCCAGCTTCATCACCATCTCGCGGCTCGGCCGGGCACGGCCGGTCTCCAAGAAGCTCACGTGCCGGGCCGACACCTCGGCCTCGATGGCCAGATCGAGCTGGCTCACCCGCCGCCGCTGCCGCCACGACCGCAACAGCTCCCCGAACGATTCCTCGTGTACTGCTGGCGCTCCCATGCCCGGCACGTTACCGACTTATGGGAAGGGCAGCGATTACCTGGGAGGTAACCGGCGGGCAAATCCCGTAGACCCCGGCGATTGTCGGTAGCCCGTGACACCATGGCCCAATCGAAGGGAGCATGAGATGAGTGACGCGCTACTCGCCATCGGCACCCGAAAGGGTCTGATCCTGGCCACCGCCCGCGACGGCGGTCCGTTCGAGGTCCAGCCCATCCAGTTCTCCACCGTCGGCGTGCACAGCGTGGCGATCGACACCCGCGGCGAGCGGCCCCGGCTGCTGGCCGGCATCGAATACGGCCACTTCGGCCCGTCGGTGATGTACTCCGACGACCTCGGCGCCTCCTGGCAGGAGGCCGACAAACCGCCCGTGGCCTTCCCCGAGAGCACCGGCGCCACCCTGGAGAAGGTCTGGCAGCTGCTGCCCTCCCCCAGCGAGCCCGGCGTCGTCTGGGCCGGGGCCGAGCCGGGCGCGCTGTTCCGCTCCGAGGACGGCGGCATCACCTACCAGCTCGTCGAGGGGCTGTGGGAGCACCCGCACCGGCCGCAGTGGCATCCCGGCGGCGGCGGGCTGTGCCTGCACACCATCATCAACCACCCGACCGACCCGCAGATCCTGGGCGTCGCCATCTCCACCGGCGGCTTCTACCGCAGCACCGACGGCGGCCGCACCTGGGAGGCGGCCAACCGCGGCATCCGCGCCCCGTTCCTGCCCGAAGGGCAGCAGTATCCCGAGTTCGGGCAGTGCGTGCACAAGGTCGGCATGCACCCGGCTCGTCCCGAACGACTCTTCCTGCAGCACCACTTCGGCGTCTACCGCAGCGACGACTTCGGCGGCACCTGGACCGACATCGGCTCCCCGCTGCCCTCCGACTTCGGCTTCCCGGTCGTGGTCCACCCCGAGCGGCCCGACACCGTCTACGTGCTGCCGCTCCACGCCGACATGGACCGCACGCCCGTCGGCCACCGCTACCGCGTCTTCCGCAGCGACGACGCCGGAGACACCTGGGAGCCGATGGCCTCCGGCCTGCCCGAGGGGCCGGTCTACGGCACCGTCCTGCGCGACGCCCTCACCGCCTCACCCGCCGGGCTCTTCTTCGGCACCCGCGACGGCTTCGTGTACGGCTCGCGCGACGACGGCGAGAGCTGGTTCGAGGTCACCCGCCACCTGCCCGACGTGCTCACCGTCCGCGCGGCGGTGCTCTAGCCGATGAGCAAGGTCGCGACGATGGTCGTGTTCGTGCTGCCCGCGACTTTCCGGCACTGGGTGGGCGGCGACACCGAGGTCAAGGTCTTCGCCGTCGGCGCCCCGCCCACCCTGGGCTCGGCGCTCGACACCCTGCGGCGCACCCACCCCGACCTGGAGGGCCGGCTCCGCGACGACGACGGACGCATCCGCCGGCACATCAGCATGGTGGTCTGCGGGGAGTACGCCCGCGGCATCGGCGACCTCGACTGCGCCCTCCCGCCGGGCGCCGAGGTCTTCGTCCTCCCCGCCCTGGCCTGACCCGGGGCGGGGGACACCCCGTGAACGTCAGGGCGCGATGCGCCCGTTGGCCACGAAGGCGGCGTGGGTCAGCGGCATGAGCTCCGCCCAGGCCGCCTCCATCTTCTCCGCCACCATCTCGATCTCCCGCTGCGGGAAGGACGGCACCTTGGCCAGCTCGTTCTTCGTCCGCAACGACAGGAAGTGCATGAGCGCCCGGGCATTGCAGGTGGCGTACATCGACGAGTACAGCCCCACCGGCAGCACCGCCCGGGCCACCTCGCGGGCGATCCCGGCCTCCAGCATCTCCTGGTAGGCCGCGTACGCCTGCCGGTAGGCCTGCTCCATGCTCTCGCTGACCAGCTTGTGCTGCTCCGGCGTGCCGTCGACGAACTCGTAGCGGCCCGGCTTGCCCTCCTGGACGAGCTTGCGCTCCTCGCCCGGGATGTAGAACACCGGCTGCAGCTCCCGGTAACGCCCGCTCTCCTCGTTGTAGGACCACACGCGGTGCCGATGGAACTCGCGGAAGACGAAGATCGGGGCGCTGACGAAGAAGGTCATCGAGTTGTGCTCGAACGGGCTGCCGTGGCGGTCGCGCATGAGGTAGTTGATGAGGCCCTTGGACCTTTCGGGGTCCTTGTGCACCTCCTCCAGCGACTGCTCGCCGGCCGTCGACACCCGGGCCGCCCACAGCACGTCGCTGTCGGAGGCGCTGTGTTTGACCAGCTCAACCGTCACATCGCTCAAGAAACGCGGCTCCACCGAGATCCCCCTTCGCTCGCCGTCGGACCGCGGCCATCCTAGTCCCGCGGCCGGAACTTGATGCTTCAAGTTTCTGGCGGTAGCCTGCGTCCACCTAACACTTGAAGGGTCAACCAATGGATGTGTTCCTCTGGGTCCTGCAAATCCTGCTCGGCCTGATGTTCCTGGTCGGCGGGCTGGTCAAGGCCTTCGCCCCGAAGGAGAGGCTCCAGCCCCGCACGCCGTACGTCGAGGACTTCACGCAGAGCCAGGTGCGGATGATCGGCGCGGTCGAGGCGCTGGGCGGGCTCGGCGTGATCCTGCCCTGGGCGACCGGGATCGCGCCGGTGCTCACGCCGATCGCGGCGCTCGGCCTGGCCGTCACGATGGCCGTCGCGGCCCGGGTGCACGTGCGCAGGAAGGAGCCCTTCACGGTTAATCTGGTCATCGCGGCGGTGGCGATCGTCATCGCGATCGGACGGTTCTGACGGATCTGAGGGGGCGCGTTGGCAGAAGATGCACGGGCCTCCGAGGATCTTGACGAGGTCGAGCAGCTCGCGTGGCAGGGCCTGCTCGCGGTGATGCTGGTCGGCATCCCCCAGGTCGAGCGGACCTTCCGCGAGCGCGGGCTGGTGCACATCGAGTACGCCCTGCTCAACGGCCTCAACGTGCAGTCGATGACGCTCAGCGAGCTGGCCAACCTGTCGAACGTGTCGATCAGCCGGTTGAGCCACCGGATGAGCAAGCTGGTCGACCGGGGCTACGTGCTGGTCCGGCCGTCCGAGGCCGACGGCCGGGTCAGCGTCGCCGAGATCACCGACCGCGGGCGCGAACTGCTCGCCGAGATCGCGCCCGCGCACACCCGGGCCCTGCGGGAAGTGATCTTCGATCATCTGTCGAAGGAACAGGTGGCGGCCCTGGCCGAGACGATGCAGCACGTCGGCGCCAGACTGGGCGCCTGCATGGGCCGTGGCCTCCAGCCTTGACACCGGGCTCAGGTACGGCTCGCGCGCCAGAAGGCGGTGGCTAGCAGGAGCCAGCCGCAGCCGTTGGCCAGGGTCGAGACCGCTCCCCCGGCCAGGATCACCGGAAAGGCCGCGACCATGGCGATCGCCGCCCAGCGGGGTGTGCCTCCGCCTCGCCAGAAGGCGATACCCATCAGGATGGCCCCCGCCGCCATGCACGGCACGAACAGCGCTCCGGCCAGCAGGGGGGCGGCGAAGCCGTCCAGCTCGCCGAGGATGCGCTCGACCTGCGGCACCTGGCCGCCCAGCACCCGGTGGGCGGCCACCGCCGTGGCGTCGTAGCCTGCGCCGCCGAAGGCGGCCGCGCCGAAGCCCAGGACGGTGAGGACGAGGCCGGCCGTACCGGTCCGGCGGGAGGCGCGCCTGGCCCGCAGGCCCAGCACGATCGCGCCCGGGACGGCGACGACGGCGAACAGCAGCAGCATGACGAACGCCACCTGCAGGCGGCCGGTCTCGGCCGCCGCCCGGGGGATCCAGACGGGTGCCGGTGCCGAGAGCTGGTACGGCACGGCGAAGGCCCAGCCGGCCAGGGCCAGGGGGCCGAGCGGGGGCAGGAGCGCCGTCAGGCGCGGAGGTGCGGCGACGGCCGCGGGGGTGGTGGTCATGCCCGAAACGCTAGGAAAACGGGAGGGGCGGCCACATCGGTGCTGACCCCGATTTCGCCGCTACCGACCACGCCGGGCCAGCTGAAGAAGGGCGGCCCAAACCCCCTTTTCACCGCGCCGGGCCGTCCGGGACGGGGCGGCCCGGGTTCTCCCCTCTCGCCACGCTGGGCTGTCCGAGACGGGCCCCGCGTCCTTCCGGTTAGCCGCGCTGTGCCAGCCACAGCAGGGCGGCGCGGACGCGGCGGTTGTGTTCGGCGTCCGGGAGCAGCCCGAGCTTGCCGAAGATCGAGTTGATGTGGGTGTCGACCGTCCGTTCCGACAGCACCAGCCGTCGCGCGATGGCCTGGTTGGTCAGCCCCTGCGCGAGCAGCCCGAGCACCTCGCGCTCGCGGGCGCTGAGCGTGGCGCCGATCAGGTAGTGGTCGATGACCTGCGGGTCGATCGCGGTGCCGCCGCCGGCCACCCGCTCCACCACGGCCACGAACTCGGCCAGTTCCAGCACCCGGTCCTTGAGCAGGTACCCGAAGCGGGCCGGTCGGTCGGCGGCGAGCTTGAGGGCCAGCACCGGTTCGACGATGTGCGAGAGCACGACGACGGCCAGGCCGGGGAAGCGGCGACGCAGCACCAGCACCGCGGCGGCGCCCTCGTCGGTGAAGGTCGGCGGCATCCGCACGTCGGCGATCACCAGGTCGGGCCGGTGGGCGACGACCGCGTCGATGAGCCCGCCCGCGTCACCCGCCTCGGCCACCACCTCCATGCCGTGCTGGGCCAGCAGGCGGGCGATGGACTGCCGGAGCAGCACCAGATCCTCGGCGATCACGACCCGCACGACGGCACCAGCTCCTCCACGGTCGCGGGCGGGGTTGAGAGGGTTACGGCGGGCATGGGAGCGTCACCTCCAGGAGGGTGCCGTGCGGGTCGCGGTCGCTGACGACCAGGCGGCCGCCCGCGCTCCGGACTCGTTCGGCCAGTCCGCGCAGCCCGGTCCCGGCTCGCAGGTCCGCGCCGCCACGCCCGTCGTCCTGGACGGTCACCGTCGCGCGTCCGGCCTCGACGCTCACCTCGACGCTGACGTTGCCGGCCGCCGCGTGCTTGAGGGCGTTGGTGACCGCCTCGCAGATGACCAGGTAGGCGACGGTCTCCACCGCGGCAGGCAGCCGCGCCTCGGGGACGTCGAGCCGGATCGGCAGGGGGATGCGGCCGGTCAGGTCGGTGAGTGCCGCCCGCAGGCCGCGGCGGCTGAGCAAATCGGGCGCCGAGCCTCCGGCCAGGGCGCGCAGTTCGCCGATGGCCGCGGTCAGGCTCTCGGCGGCGTCGGTGAGCAGCAGCCTGGCCTCGCCGCCGACGGTCTGCTCGGCCATCTTCAGGTCGAGCGCCAACGCCAGCAGCCGGCCCTGCACGCCGTCGTGCAGGTCGCGTTCGAGGCGAGTGCGCTCCTCGGTGACCGCCGCCTCGACGCGGGCGGCCTGGTCGCGCACCGCCACCTCCAGCACCGCCCGGTCGATCAGCGGCCCGAGCTCGGCCAGGCAACCGTCCAGGTCGCCGGCCCCAGCACCGATGACCAGGGCCGAATCCCCGAGGACCGGGGCCGGCCCGCCCAGCACCTGAGCCGGCGCGCCAACCACCCCAGCCGACCCGCCCAGCACCCGGGCCGACCCGCCGACCGACTCACCGACCACTCGGGCCGACTCCCCCAAGGGCACGCCCGCCTCCGGCTGTGGGGCGCCGTCGACGTCGGCCCAGCCGCGTTGCTCCGGGAGGCGGAGCAGCAGCCGCAGGTCCGGCTCGACGAGGGCCTCGCGCAGGATCTCCTGGGCGCTGCGGGCCGGGCTCAGCCCGTCGCCACGCTCCCGAACCAGCCGGGCGGTCCGCGCCCGGACCGGGTCGGCGCGTAACAGCAGCTCGCGCAGGAGCCGGCGGCGCAGCGGGGTCAGCGCGGCGGCGATCAGCAGGGTGGCCAGCACCACGGGCAGCACCGCGTCCAGTTCGCCGCCGACGATGGCGCTGGCCGCGACCACCACCACCGCGAACGGCAGGCCGACCAGCACGGTCAGCAGCCGGGTCCAGCGTTCGGCGACCGGCCGCCGGGCCGGGCCGCCGAAGGCCTCGGCCAGGCCCAGCGCGGCCAGCGCGAACGGCAGGCTGAACAGCACCGCCAGCCCCGCCTCGGCCACCTCGGCGCCGAGCACGCCCGACCAGTAGGCCATGAGCCCGGACAGCACGCAGAACAGGATCGTGCCGATCGGCGCGAGCGCGACCACCGCCACCATGAGCGCCCTCGAGCGCGCCTCGCCGCGGGCCCGCCGCACCGCCCGCCACATGATCACCGGTCCGGCCACCGCCCCGGCCATCCACGGCACCGGCAACATCCAGCCCCAGTCCTCGCCGGCCGGCCACACCGGCCGCAGGTCCTGGTACGGCTCGCCGACCGGCAGCAGGAGCCCGGCCAGCACGGTGAAGGCCGCCGAGTAGCCGAGCAGCACCCGCCCGGCCAGCACGCCGCGCCGCCCGACCACCCCGAGGCGTGCCCCGGCGGCGATGAGGCAGACCTGGAGCAGCGCGACCGGCAGGATGTACCCGGCGGTGTGCGCGATCACCACGAGTTGGGTGAGCGGGTCGCGCAGGCCGCGCAGGCCGCCGAACTCCACCGCCAGGGCGGTCGAGACCAGGTAGGCCAGCAGCGAGCCGGCGGTCGCCAGCAGCCACCGGCCGACCCGGCGCTCGCCCCGCCGTACCAGCCGGGTGCCGGACCGGGCGGCGAGCAGGGTGGCGACGGCCAGCGAGCCGACGAAGAACGGGTTGTCCCCGCCGTACCGGAACCCCTGGGCCCAGGCGCGCAGCGCCAGGCCCGCGGCGAGGGCCACGAGCAGGGGAAGCAGGACGGCGGCGGCCGGCCGCGCGAGCTTCATGCCCCGATGATGGCAGCGTGCGGGCCGGCCGGGAATCCGTGCCGGCACCGGGTTCAGGTGATGTCGCGGCGCAGGGTGGTGAGCGAGGCGAGCAGGCCGAACAGCAGCGCGTAGCCGAGCAGCAGCAGGGCTCCGGCCCAGGCGGGCAGCAGGTAGCCGAGGTCGATCATGGAGCCGGGGTCGATACCGGGGTTGGTGAGGGCGGAGGCGGCGCCCTGCGGGGTCCAGCGGCCGATCGGCTGCAGCAGCGGGATGGCGTTGACGAGCTGCTCGATGACGTAGATCCAGACGGCGAGGGAGACGATGGCGGCGATCTGGTTGCGCATGAGCGAGCCGACGCCGATGCCGAGCAGGGTGTAGAGCGCCAGTGCGGCCAGGCCGCCGCCGATCACCCGGGGCACGCCCTCGTCGAGCAGGTGGAGTTCGCCGCCGGACAGCAGCACCGCCGGGATGATCCCGAGCGCGAACAGCAGCAGGATCGCCACCCCGAACAGCAGGCCGACCAGCACGCCCGCGCCGAGCTTGGCGGCCACGACCCGTTCGCGTCTCGGCGTGGTGAGCAGCGTGGTGGTGATCGTCTGGTAGCGGTACTCGGTGGTGACCATGGTCGCGCCCAGGATGGCGACGATGATCGAGCCGGTGACCGCCTGCCCCCAGGCGAGGCGCTGGAAGGCGGGGGTGTCGCGGGCGGGGAAGACCGGCGGGGCGCCCTCCTCGGGCGAGACCCCGGCGAAGCCGATCACCGCGCCGAGCGAGATGCTCAGGTAGAGCAGCACCACCAGGAGCATGATCCACCACAGCCGGGTGGTGAAGAGCTTGAGCAATTCGGCCCGGACGAGCTTCACGGCCGCTCCTCGGTCAGTTCCAGGAAGACCTTCTGCAGGTCGCTCCGCTCGCGGAGCAACTCGGTGACGACGGCGCGCGCTTCCAGGGCGGTGCGGCCGACCGTCTCGGCGTCCAGCCCGCGCACCCGCAGCAGGCCGTCGCCGTCGGGCTCGACGCGCCCGCCGGCCGCTTCGAGCGCGGCGGCGAAGGGGCCGGGGTCGAGCGCGCGCACGCGGAGCGGCGCTTCGTCGCCCTCGGCGGTGAGCTCGGCGAGGCTGCCCTGGCGGACCAGCCGGCCGCGGGCGATGATGACCACGTTGTCGACGGTCTGCTCCACCTCGGCCAGCACGTGGCTGGAGACCAGCACGGCGGCGCCCTGCTCGTGCGCGAGGAATCGCAGGAAGCCGCGCAGCCACTGGATGCCGGAGGGGTCGAGGCCGTTGGCGGGCTCGTCGAGGATGTAGACCTTGGGCCGGCCGAGCAGCGCGGTGGCCAGGCCGAGGCGCTGGCGCATGCCCATGGAGAAGCCGCCGACGCGCTTGCCCGCCACGTCGGCGAGGCCGACCTGTTCCAGGGCCTCCTGCGCGCGGGCGAGGGGCAGGCCGGCGGCGGTGCAGATGACCTTGAGGTGGTTGGCCGCCGAGCGGCCGGGGTGGAAGTTGGTCGCCTCCAGCACCGCGCCCACCTCGGTGAGCGGGTCCTTGAGGTCGGCGTAGCGGCGGCCGCCGACCAGGGCGGCGCCGGAGTCGGCCCGGACCAGGCCGAGCAGGCAGCGCAGGGTGGTGGTCTTGCCGGCGCCGTTGGGGCCGAGGTAGCCGGTGATCGTGCCCGGCTGCACGGTGAAGCTCACATCGTCGACCGCCTTGACCGCCCCGAAGGTCTTGGCCAGGTTCGTGATCTCGATCGCGCTCATGGTGCGCCCGATTATTCGCGAAAGGTCGGGCGGGCGCCTCCTCCAGACGGAGGAGATCACAACCGGTAGACGCGGCGGGCGTTGCCCGAGCCGATCATGTGCGCCACCCGGGCGGCGTCGGCGACGGCCCACTCCCCCTCGGCCAGCCGCCGGTGCACCGCCCTGGCCAGTCCCCGGCGGAAGTAGAGCGCGCCCAGGTGGCAGTTCTCGGCGACGCCGTAGCAGTCGGAGCTGAACATCTGCTTGTGGAAGGGCACCAGCTCCAGCATCTCCTCGATCACCCGGGCGCTGCCGCCGGCGGTGTAGGTGAGCGCGAGCCCGAGGTCGACGTAGACGTGCGGGTAGACGGCGGCCAGGTAGGCGGCCTGGCGGTGGAAGGGGTAGCAGTGCAGCAGCACGATCGGCACGTTGAGCGGCTGCAGCGCGCGGACGAAGACGGTCATCCTGGCCGGGTCGGCGCGGTGCAGCTCCACGTCGGGGTCGCCGAAGCCGGTGTGGAACTGCAGCGGCAGCCCTCGCTCGCGGGCCACGTCGACCGCGGCCCAGAGCAGGTGGCGCAGCAGCACCGGGTCGGTCAGCCGGGCCGCCGGGTCGGCCAGGCGGCGGTTGGCGGCGGCGATCACCGCGCCACGGCTGGGCCGGGCGGGGTCGAAGTCGAGGCCGTGGCGGTAGGCGATGACCGTCTTGAGCGCCACCGCGCGGGCGGCGCGGGCCGACAGCTCCTCGGCCAGGCCGTCCATGTAGTCGACCGCGAGCGCCGCCGCCTCGGCGACGTCCTGCTCGATCTGCTCGACGCGCACGATCTCGTCGGCCGCGGCGCCGCCGTGCCGGCCCATCTCGGCGGCGGTCAGCAGGTCGGGCTCCTCCACACCGGTGTCGACCAGGAAGGCCACCACCCCGGCCGCCTCCAGCAGCCGCCGGTTGACCTCGCTCGCGCCGAGCTCGGCGCGGCGGGCCAGGTAGACCGCGGGCGAGGCGTGCGGCTCCAGGCCCAGGACCGGGGCGCACCAGCGGCGGATCGCCACGCCGATCGGGGTGTCGAAGTGGGTGGTGCCGGGCGGCGCGGGGCTGGCGGCCTCGGTGATCTGCAGCTCGAACTGGGCGCGGGTCAGGTCGTCCCGGCGCACCCCGTGGCAGTGGTGATCGACCAGTGGTGCCAGGAGGGCGTCACGCACCGCGTCGGGCAGGTCTACGGGGAGCATGCGCCCGACTCTAGGGGCTGTCCCCGCCGGGCGCCGCCGCCTTCCCGGACTGTCCCGATCTGCGTTCGGGCCGATCTTGGGGTACGGCGGAGCATGCCGTACCTTTCGGTCACGCGGCGGGTGCGGGGCCGGTCAGACCGAGGCCAGCCCGGCGATGACGAGGAGCCCGCCCGCCACGGTCACCACCCAGCCGAAGGCCGCCCACGCGCGCCGCCGCCGCGAGCCGAGCCAGTAAGCCAGCACGTACGGCAGGAAGCCCCCGCACAGCACCCCGGTGGCCGGCACGGTGAGCGCGCCGAGCACCCCGGCGGTCCCAGTCTTGACGGCCCGGTCGCCCTCGGGCGCGAGTTGGGCGGGGAAGCTCTCGCCCGCCTCGCTGTCCGGGGAGGCGTCCACCGCCACGGCGGGACCGCCCCCGGCAGGCTGGAAGGAGCCCTTGCAGTCGTAGCGTCCCTGCCCCAGGGCCTGGCAGGACAGCACGGTGAGGGTGCCGGGCGTGCCGGTGAGCCCGCGGGCGAGCTGCAGTTCGCTCCAGCCGAGCACGAGCGGCGCGACGACGAGCACCACCCAGAGCAGCACGAGGATGACCTTGCCGGCCCGGCCGGGGTCGTGTCCCGGCCGGGGAGCGGGCTGGAACGCGTCCACAATCTCCGTCATAACGGCTAATAGTGGGACGTTCGGCTTGGAAACGACTTGCGAGTCACTCCTTGCCGGCGAACCGGTCGGTCGCGGTGACCAGGGCATCGGTGATCCCCGGCTCGACGTAGGCGTGCCCGGCGTCGGCGATGAGGTGGAACTCCGCCTCCGGCCAGGCCCGGTGCAGGTCCCAGGCGGTGGCCACCGGGGTGCACATGTCGTAGCGGCCCTGGACGATCACGGCGGGGATGTGCCGGATCTTGTCGATGTCGCGCAGGAGCTGCTCGTCCTCGAAGAAGCCGCCGTTGACGAAGTAGTGGTTCTCGATGCGCGCGAAGGAGACGGCGTAGTCGTCGTCCTGGTAGGTGGCGATGAGGTCGGGGTCGGGCACCAGGGTGATCGTCGAGCCCTCCCACACGCTCCACGCCCGGGCGGCGGGCAGCCGTACCCCGGGGTCGGGGTCGTTGAGCCGGCGGTGGAAGGCCGACAGCAGGTCGTGCCGCTCCTCCTCCGGGATCGGCTCCAGGTAGCGCTCCCACAGGTCCGGGTAGACCAGCGAGGCGCCCTCCTCGTAGAACCAGTGCAGCTCGAACGGGCGCAGCATGAAGATGCCGCGCAGCACCAGCTCGGTGACGCGGTCCGGGTGGGTCTGGGCGTAGGCGAGGGAGAGCGCGCTGCCCCAGGAGCCGCCGAAGACCTGCCAGCGCTCGACCTCGAGCTCCTCGCGGAGCAACTCCATGTCGGCGACCAGGTTCCAGGTGGTGTTGTGCTCCAGCGAGACCGCCGGGTCGCTGGCGTGCGGCCGGCTGCGGCCGCAGTTGCGCTGGTCGAACAGGATGATCCGGTAGCGCTCCGGGTCGAACTGCCGGCGGTGGCCGGGGCCGCAGCCGCCGCCCGGCCCGCCGTGCACCATCACGACCGGCTTGCCCTCGGGATTGCCGCACACCTCCCAGTAGATCTCGTTGCCGTCGCCGGTCTGGAGCAGGCCGGCGTCATGGGGTTCGATCGGTGGGTAGAGCGTTCTCATGGAGAAGTAATATGCCACCGCTTGCCCACCCTCCGGGCCTCGCCACGAGGGTCGCGCGCTTTGCGGTGATCTCCGATACAGTGAGCGCTCCCACCCGCGAAAATGCCCGCTGGGCTGGGATGTTTCCCTCCACACCCCTTTGTCGCGAAAGCACGTGATGCGTCTCGCACTTGTCAGCAGAACCCGGCTCAGCGCCACCGCCAGCCGGATCGCCCAGACCGCCCGCACCCGCGGCTGGGACGTGCAGATCGTCGGCGACCCCGCCACGATCACCCAGGTCGGCGCCACCCCCGCCACCACCCCCGACGTCGTCTACAGCAGGATCCTGGGCACCGAAGGCGACCTGGTCCACCTGCTCTACCTGCAACGCCAGCTCGAACGCCGGGGCATCCCGGTGGTCAACCCCGCCGCCGCCGTGGAGAGCGCCGTCAGCAAGGCGCGCCAGGCGGCGATCTTCACCGAGCACGGCCTGCCTCACCCGCAGACCTGTGTGATCACGCCTTTCGCCGATCCCGCCGAGCTGGGTGCGCTGCTCGGCTTCCCGCTCGTCCTCAAACCCGACGCCGGGCTGGGCGGCGGCGGGGTGGTCAAGGCCGACGAGGCCGCGGCGCTGGGCGCGCTGCTGGTCGAGAAGGCCCTGGCCGGCCAGTGGCTGGGCGTGGCCCAGCGCATGGTGCCGGAAGCGTGGGCCAGCCTGCGGCTGGTCGTCGTCGGCGGCCGGGTGGTGGCGTGCATGCAGCGCCGCGCCGCGGCCGGTGAGTGGCGCAGCAACGTGGCCCAGGGCGCGACCGCGGTCCCGGTCGAGCCCACCGACGCCGAGGTGGACCTGGCCGTGCTGGCCGCGGCCACCCTCGGGCTGGACGTGGCCGGCGTGGACGTCATCCGCGCCGCCGAGGGGCCACTGGTGCTGGAGGTCAACTGCTCGCCCGGCCTGGTGGCCACCGAGCAGGCGACCGGGGTGCCGGTGTGCGAGCTGATCCTCGACATGGTCGAGGAGCGGGCCGCGGTGCTGCTCGGCTGAGCCGCGCCGCAGCTCGGGCCGGCCCGGTCACCGCTCAGGCGGGACCGGGCCGGTCCGCGTTCAGCGGCGGGTCAGCCGCAGCACGTTGGCGATGATCTTGGCGCCCGCGCCGCCCTCGGCGGTGAGGATGGACTCGGGGTGGAACTGCACGCCGAAGCGCCGGTTGGCGGTGTCCTCGATGGCCATGACGTTCCCGTCCGGGGTGAAGGCGGTGGGGGTGAAGCCCCGCACGCCGTGCTCCTTGGCGTGCACGGAGTGGTAGCGGGCGGCGACGAACTCGGCGGGCAGGCCGTCGAGCAGCGCCGAGTCGCCCAGCCGGGAGACCTGGCCGCGCTTGCCGTGCTCGGGGTAGTCGAGCAGGTCGAGCGTGCCGCCGGCGTGCTCGACCATGGCCTGCAGGCCGAGGCAGACGCCGAAGACGGGCAGCTCGCGCCGGTAGACCTCGTCGATCAGCGCGGCCATGCCGAAGTCGGTCGGCCAGCCGGGGCCGGGCGACAGGACCACCAGGTCGGGCGCGAGGGAGTCGAGCAGGTCGGGCGGGAAGCCGTGCCGCAGCGTGGTGACCTCGGCGCCCTGCTGGCGGAAGTAGTCGGCCAGCGTGTTGACGAAGGAGTCCTCGTGGTCGACGAGCAGCACCTTCATGCCGAGCCCCGGCCGCTCGGCGACGACCGGCTCGGCGACGGCGGCCGGGTGGTTGACCGCTTCGAGCGCGGCCAGCAGGGCGCTGGCCTTGAGCTCGGTCTCGCGCTCCTCGGCCTCGGGGTCGGAGTCGAACAGCAGCGTCGCCCCGGCGCGTACGGTGGCCACGCCGTCCTTGATCTGGGCGGTGCGCAGGGTCAGGCCGGTGTTCATGGAGCCGTCGAAGCCGATGAAGCCGATGGCTCCGCCGTACCAGCGGCGGGTGGTCTCCTCGTGGTCCTCGATGAACTGCATGGCCCAGGTCTTGGGCGCGCCGGTGACGGTGACCGCCCACATGTGGGTGAGGAAGGCGTCGAGGGCGTCGAACTCGGGGCGCAGCCGGCCCTCGATGTGGTCGACGGTGTGGATCAGCCGGGAGTAGAGCTCGATCTGGCGGCGGCCGATGACCTGGACGCTGCCGGGGACGCAGATGCGCGACTTGTCGTTGCGGTCCACGTCGGTGCACATGGTCAGCTCCGACTCCTCCTTCACGCTGGACAGGAGGGTGCGGATGGCCTCGGCGTCCTCGACCGGGTTGCTGCCGCGGGCGATGGTGCCGGAGATGGGGCAGGTCTCGACGCGGTCGCCGCTGACGCGGACGTACATCTCGGGCGAGGCGCCGACGAGGTGCTCGCCCTCGCCCAGCGAGATGATGAACTCGTAGGGCGCCGGGTTGGAGACGCGCAGCGAGCGGTAGAAGGCCGACGGGTCGGCGCAGAGGCCGTGGAAGACCTGGCCGGGGACGACCTCGAACAGGTCGCCGCGCTTGAACTTCTCCTTGGCCGCGGCCACGACGGTGGCGTAGGTGCCGCGCACCGGGTTCGGCGGGACCTCGGCGGGCACGACGGGCTCGGCGCTGTCGCCGTCGCGGGGCAGGCCGCTGGTGGCGCGGCCGTCGACGGTGAACTCGTAGCGGTACTCGACGCTGGTCTCGCGCTGGCGGTCGATGACGACCAGCCGGTCGGGCAGGTGGAGCACCAGGTCGCGCTGGTCGGCGGGGCGCTCCAGCTCGTGCCGGATCGGCTCGAACTGGAAGGCCAGGTCGTAGCCGAAGGCGCCGTAGAGCCCGAGGTGCGGGTCGTCGCCCTTGAAGGCGGCCAGCACCTCGCGCAACGCGCTGAAGACGGTCGGGCGGCGGCTGCGCATCTCCTCGGGCAGCAGCTCCTCCGACTCCGGCACGTGCACCTCGACGAAGGTGTCGGTGGGCTCCGAGACCGGCTTGCCGGCGGCCAGCAGGCAGGAGGCCACCACCGGGAGCACCACCTTGCCGCGCTCGTTGAGCGCCCTGGCGTGGATGCGCCGGCCCTTGGCCACCAGCTCCAGGCAGGGGTCGACGTAGCCGAAGGCCCAGCGGCTGTAGCGGCCCGGGTAGTCCATGCCCGAGGAGAACGCCCCGCCGCGCCGCGTCCCCAGCGCGGTCACGATCTCCTCGAGCGCCGCCTCCGGGACCTCACGCGCCTGGCGTTCGACCCGCACGCCCCCGGCGGTGGTATATCCGCTCGTCTCCACCATCTGCCCCTATTCACCGATAAAGCCCCGGGGGCAGGCACAGGAAAGGCCGCCATCCGGGGCGGCCGTCCGTCGTGAATGCGAATGTCTCGCGCCGCCTAGGAGCGGCGCCACCACTGACTCTGCGGTCGGATTCGCATGCGCCAAGACTAGCCCCGGCGGCGCCCCGCCCGCAACGAGGCTACGCCGGGGCCGGGGCGTCATCCGCCGGAGATCGGCGACAGCTCGGGACGTTTGGGGTCGACGCCGTCGCCCGAGGAGCGGCCGTTGAGCCGGCGGGTGATCCACGGGGTCAGGTGCATGCGGGCCCACTCCAGGTCGGCGCGGCGGGCGTGCGTCCACTGGCGGGGCGGCAGGTAGGGGTAGGGCAGCCGCCAGTCCTCCGCCACCTCCAGGCCCACGACCTCGGCGGCGCGCAGGGCGACGCGGCGGTGGCCGTCGGGGCTGAGGTGCAGCCGGTCCTCGCTCCAGGCGCGCTGGTCGCGGAAGACGGTCATCGGCCACAGGTCGACCAGCAGGGTGTCGTAGCGCCGGGCGATGTCGTGGATGTGCAGGTTGTACAGCTCGATCTTGCTGTGCGCGAGCCGCATGACCGGCACGTGCCGCAGGTCGAAGCCGGTGAACAGCAGCACCTGCGAGCCGGCCTCGCGCAGGGCGGCGACGCCCTGCTCCAGCCATCGGGCGACCTGTTCCACCCGGACGCCCGGCCGGATGATGTCGTTGCCGCCCGCGCAGAGCGAGACCAGGTCGGCGCCGGCGGTGACTGCGGGCGGCACCTGCTCGCGCACGATCTCCTCGATGAGCTTGCCGCGGACGGCGAGGTTGGCGTAGCGCAGGCCCGGTTGCGCCGCCTCGATGTGCTCGGCGAGCCGGTCGGCCCAGCCGCGGAAGCGGTCGGGCCCGCCGTCGTCGAGCCCTTCGGTGAAGCTGTCCCCTAGGGCGATGTAAGAGGTGATTCGTCCCATGACCGGATAGTTTGCCAAGGAGGCCACACCCTACGCGACCGTAATAAAACGCCCAGACGTCCGGGGACCCCGGCCTATCGGGCCTTCGGCGCGATCTGTTACCTGTAGGGAATGCGTTACCGTGTGCGAGTCCATCGAGACCTGCCGGTGCCGATGCCCGACGGCGTCACCCTGCTGGCCGACCGCTACGTGCCGGTCGGCGCCGAGCGCGCGCCGGTGATCCTCATCCGCTCCCCGTACGGCAGGCGAGGCGCGTTCGGCTGGGCCTTCGGCCGCGGCTTCGCCCGCAACGGCTTCCAGGTCGTGATGCAGAGCTGCCGGGGCAGCTTCGGCTCAGGCGGCCGGCTCGACCCGCTGGGCGACGAGCACGACGACGGGCTGGCCACCGTCGAGTGGCTGCGCCGGCAGAGCTGGTACGGCGGAGCCTTCGCCACCTTCGGCCCCTCCTACCTCGGCTACACCCAGTGGGCCATCGCGCCCTACGCCGGCCCGGAGCTGAAGGCGATGGCGGTGCAGATCAGCGCCTCGCAGTTCCGCGACGCCGCCTACCTGGGCGGGGCCTTCGCGCTGGAGTCGACGCTGAGCTGGACCACGCTGACCAACGCGATGGCCCGCCGGTTCGGCGCGACGGCGATCTTCACCGCGCCGCGGCTGGCCCGGCGCGCGGTGCTGTCGGGCCGGCCGGTGGAGGAGCTCGACCTGGTCTCGGCGGGGCAGCCACTGGCGTTCTACCGTGACCTGCTCGGCCATCACGCCGACCCGGCCGTGCCGTACTGGGACAAGCGGGACTTCTCCGCGCGGGTGGGCGAGGTGAGCGCGCCGGTCACCCTGGTCGGCGGGTGGTACGACGTGTTCATCCCCTGGCAGTTGCGCGACTACCTGGCGCTGCGGGCGGCCGGGCACCGGCCGCAGCTCACCATCGGCCCGTGGTACCACGTGGACATGCGGCACGGCCGGGTGTCGATGCTCGACGCGCTGGCCTGGTTCCGCGCCCATCTGCTGGGCGACCCGTCCGGGCTGCGGGAGCAGCCGGTGCGGCTGCACATCACCGGCGCGGGCGAGTGGCGCGACTACCCCGACTGGCCGGTGCCGGGCATGCGGGCCGAGCGCTGGCACCTGCGGGAGGGGTTCGGGCTGGGCCCTGAGGCGCCGCAGCAGGACGGGACCGACCGCTACCGCTACCATCCGGCGCACCCGACGCCGGTGATCGGCGGGCCGGTGCTGCTGGTCGCCTCGCTCCCGCGCGACCAGCGGCGGCTGGAGGCGCGGCGGGACGTGCTGGTCTACAGCAGCCGGGCGCTGCGCGCCGACCTGGAGGCGATCGGGCCGGTGAGCGCGCAGGTGTGGGTGCGGTCGAGCACGCCGTACGTGGACCTGGTGGTGCGGCTGTGCGACGTGCAGCCGGACGGCGTCTCGCTGAACGTGTGCGAGGGCGTGCGCCGGCTGACCCCGGCCGAACCGGCCGACGCCGACGGCTGGCGGCGGGTCGAGGTGGAGCTGTGGCCGATCGGGCACCGGTTCCGGCGCGGCCACCGGCTGCGGGTGCACGTGGCCGGCGGGGCCTATCCCACCATCGCCCGCAACTTCGGCACCGGCGGATGGTCGTCGGAGGGGATGGTCCCGGCCGACGTGGAGATCTCGCGCTCGCCGGAGCACCCGTCGGCGCTCCTGCTGCCGGTCGTGGGGTGAGCCGCGACCGTTGACCGCAGACCCTGACGCCGTTCGCCGCGGAGAGTAGACCGTTCGGCGATCGGTGACCCGTCCGAAACGTGCGCGTCCCTACAGTGGCCAGGTCCGGCCCGCCGTGAGGAGTGCGCATGACCAGTGAGAAACCACCGGTCAGGAGCGACCGCAGCCCGTGGAACTGGCTGCTTCTCCTGCCGATCGCCGTCCCCCTGCTGCCGTTCCTGTACAACGCGGACGAGCCCCGCCTCCTGGGCTTCCCGCTGTTCTACTGGCTCCAGCTCGCCTTCATCCTGCTGGGCGTGGTCTCGACCACCCTCGTCTACCGGATGACGCGATGAGCGAGCACATCGTCGAGATCGTCATCTTCACCGCGCTGTTCGTGCTGGTCAGCGCCATGGGCTTCGTGGCCGCGCGCTGGCGCAGGCCCGCCGACCTGGCCAGCCTCAACGAGTGGGGCCTGGGCGGGCGCAACTTCGGCTCGTGGATCACCTGGTTCCTGGTCGGCGGCGACCTCTACACCGCCTACACCTTCGTCGCCGTGCCGGCGCTGCTGTTCGGGGCGGGCGCCACCGGGTTCTTCGCCGTGCCGTACACGGTGATCGTCTACCCGCTGGTGTTCCTGGTGCTGATCCGGCTCTGGTCGGTCTCGCACGTGCACAGCCTGGTCACGCCGGCCGACTTCGTGCGGGTGCGCTTCGGCTCGCCGACGCTGGCGCTGCTGGTGGCGATCACCGGGATCGTGGCGACGATGCCCTACATCGCGCTCCAGCTCGTCGGCATCGAGGCGGTGCTGACCACGATGGGCGTGCAGGGCGCGGGCTTCCTCAGCGACCTGCCGCTGATCATCGCCTTCGTGATCCTGGCCGCCTACACCTACCAGTCGGGCCTGCGCGCCCCGGCGCTGATCGCCTTCGTCAAGGACGTGCTGATCTACATCGTGATCCTGGTCGCGGTGATCTACATCCCGGCGCGGCTCGGCGGCTGGGACGTCATCTTCGGCCGGGCGCAGGAGAAGTTCGCCGCCTCGCCCGCGCCCGGCGACGGCATCCTGCTCAACGCCGGCAACCAGCTCAACTACATCACCCTCGCGCTGGGCTCGGCCCTGGCGCTGTTCCTGTACCCGCACAGCATCACCGGCGTGCTCGCGGCCAAGAACCGCAACGTGATCAAGCGGAACATGTCGGCGCTGCCCGCCTACAGCCTGCTGCTGGGCCTGATCGCGCTGCTCGGCTACATGGCCATCGCGGCCGGGGTCAAGCCGAGTGTGGGCGAGAACGGCAAGCCGCTGACCAACACGGTGGTGCCGAACCTGTTCGACGCGGTCTTCCCCGACTGGTTCGCCGGCGTGGCCTTCGCCGCGGTCGGCATCGGCGCGCTGGTGCCCGCGGCGATCATGTCGATCGCGGCGGCCAACCTGTTCACCCGCAACATCTACCGGGAGTACCTGAACAAGGACGCCACCGACGCCCAGGAGGCGAACGTCAGCAAGATCACCTCGCTGGTGGTCAAGGTGGGCGCGGTCCTGTTCATCCTGCTGATCGACCCGCAGTTCTCCATCGACCTGCAGCTCATCGGCGGCGTGATCATTCTGCAGACGCTGCCGAGCGTGGCGATCGGCCTGTTCACCCGCTGGTTCCACAAGGCCGGGCTGATCGCCGGGTGGGTGGCCGGCATGGGCACGGGCATGGTGCTGCTCTACAACATCTCCAACCCGGCCATCGACCACGCGCACTTCGGCGGCTCGGCCTTCCCGCTGGAGAAGCTGGGCCTCGACACCAAGATGACGATCTACGCCGGCTTCCTGGCGATCATCGTCAACCTGGTCGTGGCCGTGCTGGGCACCTGGCTGGCGCGCGCGTTGAAGGTCCCGGACGGGCCGGACGGCACGCGGCCCGACCACTACACCGCCGACGAGGGCGACCCGCGGATCAAGGATCTCGACCTGTCCGGTTCCACCTGATGGGACAAATTAGTCCAAACCGTAATATTCCCGACACTAGGGATTAAATCTCCCGAACGTTACTCTGCTCCGAACGATCCCCCCTGGCAGGGGCCCTGCACCGGGCCCCTGCCCCCGTCTTTCGGAGACTCGATGACCCCCCGGGAAACCCGGACCGATCGCAGTCCATGGAACTGGCTGTTGTTCCTGCCGATCGTGGTCCCGCTGCTGACGTTCCTGTTCAACGCCGACGAGCCCCGCCTGTTCGGCTTCCCGCTCTTCTACTGGCTGCAGCTCGCCTTCATCGCCCTCGGCGTGACCGTCACCACGATCGTCTACAGGAAGACCAAATGATCAGCACCGAGCTCGTCATCTTCGTGCTGCTGTTCGCGGTGGTGAGCGGCATGGGCTTCGTGGCGGCGCGCTGGCGCAAGCCCGAGAACATCGAGAGCCTCAACGAGTGGGGCCTGGGCGGGCGCAACTTCGGCTCGTGGATCACCTGGTTCCTGGTGGGCGGCGACCTCTACACCGCCTACACCTTCGTCGCCGTCCCGGCCCTGGTCTTCGGCGCGGGCGCGCTCGGCTTCTACGCCGTGCCGTACACGGTCGTGATCTACCCGATGGTGTTCGTGGTGCTGACCCGCCTGTGGTCGGTCTCGCACGTGCACGGCTTCGTGACCCCGGCCGACTTCGTGCGCGCCCGCTTCGGCTCGCCGCTGCTGGCCCTGGTGATCGCGATCACCGGCCTGATCGCGACGATGCCCTACATCGCGCTGCAGCTCGTCGGCATCGAGGCCGTGCTGCAGTCGATGGGGCTGACCGGCACCGGCTTCTGGAGCCACCTGCCGATCATCATCGCCTTCGCCATCCTGGCCGCCTACACCTACCAGTCGGGCCTGCGCGCCCCGGCGCTCATCGCCTTCGTCAAGGACAGCCTGATCTACATCGTGATCCTGGTCGCGGTGATCTACATCCCGATCAAGCTGGGCGGCTGGGGCGAGATCTTCGGCGCCGCGGCCAAGAAGTTCGAGGCCTCCCCCGCGCCCGGTGACGGCATCCTGCTCAACGCCGGCAACCAGCTCCAGTACATCACCCTGGCCTTCGGCTCGGCACTGGCGCTCTTCCTCTACCCGCACAGCCTCACCGGTGTGCTGGCGGCCAAGAACCGCAACGTGATCAAGCGGAACATGTCCGCGCTGCCCGCCTACAGCCTGCTGCTCGGCCTGATCGCGCTGCTCGGCTACATGGCCATCGCGGCCGGGGTCAAGCCGACGGTCGTGGACGGCAAGCCGGTCGGCAACACCATCGTCCCGAACCTGTTCGACCAGATGTTCCCCGACTGGTTCGCCGGCGTGGCCTTCGCCGCCATCGGCATCGGCGCGCTCGTGCCCGCGGCGATCATGTCGATCGCGGCGGCCAACCTGTTCACCCGCAACATCTACCGCGAGTACCTCAACAAGGACGCCACCGACGCCCAGGAGGCCAAGGTCTCCAAGCTGGTGTCGCTGGTGGTCAAGGTCGGCGCGGTGCTCTGCATCCTCCTGCTCGACCCGCAGTTCTCCATCGACCTGCAGCTCATCGGCGGCGTCATCATGCTCCAGACGCTCCCGGCCGTGGCGCTCGGGCTCTACACCCGCTGGTTCCACAAGGGCGGCCTGCTGGCCGGCTGGGCGCTCGGGCTCGGCTCCGGCCTGTGGATGCTCTACACGATCCCGAACCCGGCCAGCGGCAAGCAGCACTTCGGCGGCTCGGCCTTCTCGCTGGGCACCCTCGGCTTCGACACCAAGACGACGGTCTACGCCGGCATCCTGGCGCTCGCCGTCAACCTGATCGTGGCCGCGCTGGTCACCGTGGTGCTGCGCGCGCTCAACGTGGCCGACGGCGTCGACGCCACCAAGCGCGACGAGTACTTCGCCGACGAGGGCGACCCGCGGGTCAAGGACCTCGACCTGTCGGCTCCGAGCTCCGAGGGCCGGCCGCACCCGAAGGCGACGAGCTGACTGACCCCTGGTCCTCAGCCGGTACGGCAGGCGGTCAGGCCAGGTAGCCGGGGTTGGCGACCTCCAGCTTGGCCCGGACCGCCCGCCGTACCAGCTCGGTGACCTCGGGACCGTCGATCTCGCCGGAGCGGATCGCGGCGGCCAGCCCGGCGTCGTCGGCCACGCCCAGCGCGGCCAGCCGGACGGCGTGCTCGGCCGCCTGTTCCGGGCCCAGCAGCAGCTCGCGCTCGACCATGGCGAGCACGTTGATCGCGACCCGGGTGTGGAAGCGCACCCGGCCCTCGACGGCGGGCAGGACGTCGCTGCCGAGGAAGTCGCGCACCGCGGCCACGAGCTCGGCGGCGGTGGGGGCGTCGTGAGGCGTCATACCGAAGATTGTTCCAATTCCCGTTGACCTCGCAACGGATCTGGCGTGAGATCCGCACATGAGCTTCTCCGTCCCCGACCGTGTCCGGCCCGTCCGCGAGGCGGTGCTGGGCTTCGTGACCGAACGCGTCGAACCCGCCGAACCCGCCCTGCACGCCGGCGACGCCGACACGCTGCGCGAGCTGCAGGAGGCGGCCAAGAAGGAGGGCCTGTGGGCCCTCGGCCACCCGCGCGAGCTGGGCGGCGGCGGGCTGGGCTTCCTCGACTACGTCTACGTCAACGAGGTGCAGGGCCGCAGCGAGTACGGCCAGCTCGCCCTGGGCACCTTCACCCTCCAGGACTCGCTGATGCTGCACGAGCACGCCTCGGCCGAGCAGCGCGAGCGCTACCTGGGGCCGCTGGTGCGCGGCGACATCTGGCCCAGCTTCGCGATGACCGAACCGGCCGTCTCCAGCAGCGACCCCACCCAGCTCCGCACCGAGGCCGTCC
Organism: Nonomuraea sp. NPDC050328; assembly: GCF_044459405.1. NCBI lineage: Bacteria > Bacillati > Actinomycetota > Actinomycetes > Streptosporangiales > Streptosporangiaceae > Nonomuraea > Nonomuraea sp. NPDC050328. The sequence continues at coordinate 227,430 of NZ_JBITIW010000012.1, forward strand.
TCGACGGGGACGAATGGGTGATCAACGGGCACAAGTGGTTCACCACCGGCGCCTCGCGGGCCGCGTACACGACGGTCATGTGCCGTACCGAGCAGGACGCGCCGCCCCACCGCTCCTTCTCGATGATCCTCGTGCCGACCGACACCCCCGGCTACCGCATCGTGCGCGAGACGCCGGTGCTCGGGCTGTCCGGCGGGCACTGCGAGGTGCGTTACGAGGACGTGCGGGTGCCGGTCGGCAACCTGCTCGGCCCGCGCGGGGAGGGCTTCGTCATCGCCCAGCGGCGGCTCGGGCCCGGGCGCATCTTCCACTGCATGCGCTGGCTCGGGCAGGCCCAGCGGGCCTTCGACCTGATGTGCCGCCGGCTGCACGACCGCACCGCCTTCGGCCAGCCGCTCGGCGCCAAGCAGCTCATGCGCCAGCACGTCTTCGACTCCTACACCGAGATCCAGGCCGCGCGGCTGCTCACGCTGCAGGCCGCGCACGCCATCGACGCCGGCTCCGACGCGCGGGTCGAGATCGGCGCGATCAAGGTCGTCGGGGCGCGGATGCTGCACAACGTCATCGACCGGGCCATCCAGGTGTACGGCGCGGCGGGCCTGACGCCCGACACGCCCCTGGACCGGATGTACCGGCACGCCCGGGCCGGCCGCATCTACGACGGGCCGGACGAGGTGCACGTGGACTCGGTCGGGCGGCGCCTGCTGGGCGCCTACGCGGCGGGCGGGAGCTGGGAGTTCGCCGGGTGAGCGCGGTCGCGGAGTCAGTCGTCGAGGCGGTGGCCGGCGAGGTCTTCGGCGGCTCGGCCACCGTCGAGCGGGCCGTCCAGCTGTCCGGCGGCGCCTCCCGGGAGACCTGGGCGCTGGACGTCGCCGAGCCGTCCGGGACCCGCCACGAGCTCGTCCTGCGGCTGGACACCCCCGCGCTCACCCTCGGGCCGGGCGCCGACCTGTTCGCCGAGGCGACCCTCCTGCGCACCGCCGCCGCCACCGGAGTCCCCGTGCCCCGCGTGCACGCCACCGGCGCCACCCCGCAGGGCGGCCGGCCGTACATCCTGATGGAGCGGGTGGAGGGCGAGACCATCCCCCGGAGGATCCTGCGCGAGGAGGCCTACGCCCCCGCACGGAAGGTGCTGGCCGCCCAGTGCGGCCAGGTGCTGGCCGCGATCCACCGCATGCCGCCGGAGAGCGCGCCCGCGATGGAGCAGGACGACCCGCTGCGGCAGTGGCGCGACGTGCTCGACCTGACCGGCCAGCCGCATCCCGCCTTCGAGCTGGCCTTCCGCCGCCTGGCCGAGACCCGGCCGCCGCGGGGCCGCACGACGCTGGTGCACGGCGACTTCCGCAACGGCAACCTGATCGTCGGCCCGGAGGGCCTGCGCGCGGTCCTGGACTGGGAGCTGGCCCACCCCGGCGACCCGCTGGAGGACCTGGGCTGGTTGTGCGTGAAGGCGTGGCGGTTCGGGGCCGGCCCGCCGGTGGGCGGGTTCGGCGGCTACGACGAGCTGGTCGCCGCCTACGAGCGGGCCGGAGGCGGCCCGGTGGACCGCGCGGCGCTGGCCTGGTGGGAGCGCTTCGGCACGCTGAAGTGGGGGATCATCTGCGTCATGCAGGCGATGCGGCACCTGAGCGGCGCGAGCCCCTCGGTGGAGCTGGCCGCGATCGGCCGCCGGGTCTGCGAGACGGAGTGGGACCTGCTGTCCTGAGCTCGTGCGGGCCGGGATCAGGCGGGCCAGGATCAGGCGGGCAGGGGTCAAGCGGGCCGGGATCAGGCGGGCAGGGCGGCGGCGATCGCGGCGGACAGGGCCTCGGCGACCGCGGTCCGCTCGACCTCCTGGTGGTCGAGCCACCAGTCGCCGGTCGTCTGCACCATGCCGACGAAGGCGTGCCCGAGCACCTGCGCCCGCACCGGATCGGCCACCACCCCCTCGGCGGCCAGCAACGCGGCCAGCTCCTCGCCGAGCCCGCGGACCAGGGCGCTCATGTGCGAGCGGGTCCGCGGGTCCTCCGCGCCGGCCCGGTGGAACAGGAAGCGGTAGAGCGTGTGGTTGGCCGAGATCAGCCCGAGGTAGACGCCGATCGCCTCGCGGGTCCGCTCGCGCAACGACGAACCGGGCCGGGCGAGCTCGGGCCGCAGCAGCCCCAGGACGGTCCGGACGTGCCGGTCGGCGAGCGCCTCGTACAGGCCGCTCTTGTCGCCGAAGTGCCGGTAGAGGATCGGCTTGGTGATCCCCGCCTCGGCGGCGATGGCCGCCATGGAGACCTCGTGCCCGTCGCGCAGGATGACCCGGTCGGCCGCGTCCAGCAAGGATCTGCGCCGGTCGGGGCTGCGTCCGCTGATCATCTGGTCAGGATAACGAGGCGGACGTAGATTCGAATCATGAGCAACGGCACCGGCCCTGGAGCGATCACCCCCGACGGTTCCCCCGTGGAGTTCTACCTGTTGCTGGACGCCAGGCACGAGGCGGAGGTGATCGCCGGGGTGGTCCCGCCCGGCGGCCGCCTGCTGGAGCTCGGCTGCGGCGTCGGGCGCGTCACCCACTCCCTGGTCGAGCGCGGTTTCGACGTGGTGGCGGTGGACGAGTCCCCCGAGATGCTCGCGCACGTGCGCGGGGCGCGCACGGTCGAGGCGCGCGTGCAGGAGCTCGACCTCGGCGAGCGGTTCGACGGCGTGGTCCTGGCCTCGTTCCTGCTCAACACCCCGGACGACGCGTTGCGGCAGGACTTCCTGGGCGCCTGCGCCCGGCACCTGGCGCCGGGCGGCTCGCTGCTGGCCGAGTGGCAGCCCTACGAGGCGCACGAGCGGTGGGAGGCCCACGGCCACTCGCGCACCGACGGCGAGATCACCGTGAGCATGGCCCGGGTGGAGCGGGTCCGGCCCGACCGGCTCGCGGTGACCATGCGCTACACGCACCGCGATCGGGCGTGGACGCAGTCGTTCGAGTCGCGGCAGTTCACCGACGAGGAGCTCGCCGCCGAGCTGGCGCGGGCCGGCCTGGTCCTCGACCGGTTCCTGACCGAGGACCGCACCTGGCTGCGGGCGGTGGCCGCCTAGTAGCCGAGGCCGTGACCGAAGGGGTAGAGCGGGTCCTCGGTGTCGCCCGGCACGTCCGACCGGCTCGCCTCGACCGCGGCCATCGAGCGCGGCAGCTCGTACGGCAGGCGTCCCCGTGGCGCGGCCCGCCCGAACACCACGTCGAGGAAGGCCTCGTCGCTCGCCCCGTAGTCGCCCAGCACCGCGGCGCTCGCGGCGTCGATCTCCGGGAAGACCGCGGGCCGTTCCAGGTAGATCCCGACCACGGTCGGCACGGCGTCCTGGACGGCCCGCAGCCGGGCGATCTCGGCCTCGGGGAAGGCGAGGCTGCCGGCGTGGAAGAACGCCTCGAACCCGCCCTCGCGGGGCTCGTACGGCGCGGCCAGCCGGACGAGGGCGACGTCGGCCTCGCCCGGCCGTTCCACGACCTTGCCGTAGGCCGAGGCGGCCTGCGCGTCCACGCCCTCGACGTAGAGCCGCACCCCCTCGGCCAGCGGCAGCGGCCCGTTCTTGAGCAGCGTCAGCGAGGCCCGCTGCGCGTCCAGCCCGGCGGCGGCGAAGTCGGGCCGGCCGACGATCTCCTCGGCCCGGTCCGGGTCGACGAACCGGTGGTCGAACAGGCCGAGCACGAACTTCTCGCGCAGGATCCGCCGCAGCGAGACGTCGATCCGCGCCTCAGATATCCGGCCCGACTCCAGGAGCTCCACGATCAGCTCGGGGCAGGCCTCACCGCCGAACTGGTCGACCCCGGCGTCCAGGGCCTTGAGCGCGCGCTCCGGGGGCGTCAGGTGCTCCACGCCCCAGGCGCGGGCGGGCATGGCCTGTCCCATGATCTCGGCGTCGGTCAGCAGTCCCCAGTCGGTGCAGACGATGCCGTCGAAGCCGTAGCGCTCGCGCAGCAGGCCGGTGATGACGCCGTGGTTGAAGCCGAAGCCGACCTCCTCGTGCCCGGTGCCGACCGGCATGCCGTAGTAGGGCATGATCTGGCTGGTGCCGGCCTCGAAGGCGGCTTCGAAGGGCTTGAGGTGGTAGTCGAAGCGGCCGCCGGGGTAGACCTGCTCGCGGCCGTAGGGGAAGTGCGGGTCCTCGCCGTCCTTCTGCGGGCCGCCGCCGGGGAAGTGCTTGGTCATGCAGGCGACGCTGTCCGGGCCGAGCCGTTCGCCCTGGAAGCCGCGGATGTAGGCGCGCACCAGGCGCGAGGTGAGCTCGGCGTCCTGGCCGAAGGTGGCGTTGACGCGCGCCCAGCGGGGCTCGGTGGCCAGGTCGATCTGCGGGTGCAGCGCCACCCGGATGCCGACCGCGAGGTACTCCCGGCGGGCGATGCCGGCGAAGGTCTCGACCAGGTCCTCCTCGCCGATGGCGGCCAGGCCGGTGGACTCGGGCCACTGCGAGAAGGGCCCGGCGAGGATGGCGGCGCCCGGGTTGTGGGAGAAGGAGTGGCGCGGGTCGGTGGAGAAGGTCACCGGGATGCCGAGCCGGGTGGCCAGAGCCTGCTCCTGGGCGGCGTTGTGCCACTCGGCCATCTCACGGGGCGCGGCGCCGCCGAGCACGTTGAAGTGGCTCATGAGCTGGTCGCCGATCAGCTCCACCGGCCGGCCGCACAGGGCGATGGTGTGGAAGAGCTGGCCCGCCTTCTCCTGCGGCGTCATCCGGCTGATCAGGTCGTCGACCCTGGCCGCCACGGGGCGGCCGGGATCCTGGTACGGATTCATGCTTATACGTATAAACGGTGAGCGGCGACCCCGGCAAGTGCTTGCCGAACAAGGTTCTATTACGCTGTGCCGGATGACGACGACCGGAGCCGACTTCCTGCGGGCCATCGCCGAGGGGACCGTCGAGTCCTCCCCCCACCTGCGCCACCTCGGACTGCGCCTGACCTCGGTCGAACCGGGGCGCGTGGTGCTCGGCTGGCTGCCCGGCGCGGAGCTGACCAACCGCTCGGGGGTCGTGCACGGCGGGTACATCGCCACCGCCCTGGACGACGCCTGCGGCATGGCCTGCGGGAGCGCGGCCGACCGGCCCACGCTGCACCTGACCATGAACCTCAACGTCGACTACCTGCGCCCGGTGCAGGCAGGTGAGCCGCACACGGTGACCGGCTGGGTGGAGCATCGGGGCCGCACCCGGCTGCTGACCCGCGCCACCGTGACCGACGGCGAGGGGCGGCTGTGCGCGCAGGCCACCTCCAGCCTCACCCCGAACAGGGCGACCCGGCCGAGCTGACCCGGGCCGGGACACAGATCCACCACCTCGCGGGCCGGGCCGGTGCGCCCGGCTCCTGGGGTGGCGCGGATCAGATCCGGCGGCGCCAGACGTCGATCACCAGGATGGGCCGCATGCCGGCCGAGGTGTACAGGCCGAGCGCCGGGGTGGTGTTGTTGGAGTCGACGTGCAGGATCGTGCCCTTCCTGCCACGCGCGGCGTCCTCGGCGAAGGCCGTGCGGAGCAGGTAGCGGCCCAGGCCCAGGCCGCGGAAGGCCGGGAGCACGCCGAGCGTGGCGACGTAGCCGCACTGCTCGTCGGGGGCGAACTGGTTGTTGGACAGCAACACCGCCGCCAGCTGCCCGTCGACCTCGGCCAGCACGGCCTGCTCCCAGTCGTTGGCGCTGGAGCCGTCGCGCCGGGCGAACCAGTCGTCGAAGTCCACCTTGGCGAAGCCGAAGTGGTCGGCGAAGGAGTCCTGGTGCACCTGGTGGATCCGCCGGCGCACCTCGTCGGTGGTGCCCCGGTGCAGCGTGACGCCGGCCGGGGCCTCGGGCGCGGCGACCCGCCCGCCGGGGGCGGCGTCGGCGAAGTCGATGCGCATGCGGTGGAAGCTGGTCCCGGACTCGAACCCGTGCCGGCGGACCACCTCCCGCTTGGCCTCGTCGGCGCGATAGACGCCGATGTCGAGCGTGGCGCCCTCATGGCCGAGTTCGGTGGTGATCTCCTTGGCACGGTCCAGGACCATGGCCCAGAGCCGGTCGGTGAGCTCCTCGGAGCCCGGCCGCACGACCACGTCCAGGTCGATCTGGTCGCTGGCGCCCTTGCGGCGGGCCCAGGCCCAGCCGACGAGCGTGCCGGCCGCGTCGTGCACGAGCCAGCCGTCGCGCTCGCGGTCGAAGCCCGGCTCGTCGAGTTCGTCGGCGACGTCCTCGACGGTGGCGTCCACGAAGCCGATGACGCGGACGTCGCAGTCGCGGATGAGGTCGAAGACGGCTTCGGCGTCCTCGGGCCGCGGCCTGCGGAACTGATAGGTATCCATGCCGGTGATTGTGCCCATCGTCCTGGTTGATCCGCCTCTGGTTTTCGGGGGTGCTATCCTGTCCCGCCGTCACGCCCGGTAGCATCGGTGGCGTGCTGCGCATCGAAGTCGGCAATCCGGACACCACGACCGTACGGCTGGCGTTGAGCGGCGACCTCGACTTCACCTCCGTGAGCGAGCTCTCCGATCTCACGCTGGCCGACGGTCTTCACCGGCTCGACGTGGACCTGTCGGGCCTCGACTTCATCGACTCCTCCGGGCTGGCCGCCCTGATCCGGCTCTACCACCAGGCCGAGGAGGCGCACGCCGTCTTCCAGGTGACCGCGCTCACCCCCTACCTGCGGCATCTGCTGCACACGACCGCGCTCGACCGGCTCTTCCGGCTGCCGCCCGCCTGACACGAGTGGGGCTGGAGGTGGTTGGGACCCCCCTCCAGCGGGCAGGGGAGGCCCGTGGAGGCGACAATCGCGCTGAGGCTGCCGAGAGACGCGGCCAGCGTTCCCCTGATCCGACAGATGCTCGACGCCGCGCTTCGCTCGCTCGGCGTCGTTCCCGATATCCGAGACGACATCGAGCTGATGTTGACCGAGGCGTGCTCGAACGTGATCAAACACGCCGACCCGAGCGACGAGTACACGGTGAGCGCGACCGTGCACAACGCGCTGTGCGTGATCCGGGTGATCGACACCGGCGACGGCTTCGACCCGCACCGGCTGCGTGAGGCCGCTCCCGGGGCCGAGGGCGGGCGCGGGGTGCAGATCATGCGTGCCCTCGCCGACGACGTGCGCTTCGACAACCGGCGCGAGCACGGCGCCATCGTCTGCCTGGAGAAACGGCTGAGCTTCCTGCCCGACGCCCCGCTCAAGGCCGGCTGAGCCCGAATCCCTCGCGGCCCGACCCCCTCGCGGCCCGACCCCCTCGCGGCCGCCCGGTCAGTCGGGCAGGCCGTCCAGGCGGCGCAGGATCACGCCCTCGCGCAGCGCCCACGGGCACAGGTCCAGCCGGTCCACCTCGAACAGGTCCATCGCCGCGTCGGCCACGATCGCCCCCGCCGCGAGCTGCGCGGCCCGGCCCGCCGACACGCCCGACAGCTCCGCCCGCTCCCGCGACCCCAGCCCGGCCAGCTTGACCGCCCACTCGGCGACGCTCTCGCGCGTCAGCGAGCGCGGCACGTACTGCCCCTCGTGCGAGGGGGCCGCCCCGGCGATCCTGGCGAGCTGCTTGAAGGTCTTGGACGTCGCCACCACCCGGTCCGGCTGCCCGTAGCGCGCCACCCCGCCGACCGTGCGGGCGATCTCGGCCCGCACGTGCTTGCGCAGCTTGCGCACCTCCTCGGCCGGCGGCGGGTCCGCGGTGAACCAGTCACGGGTCAGCCGCCCCGCGCCCAGCGGCAACGACACCGCCACGTCCGGCTGCTCGTCGACGCCCGCGGCGATCTCCAGGGAGCCGCCGCCGATGTCGAAGGCCAGCAGCCGCCCCGACGACCAGCCGAACCAGCGCCGCACCGCCAGGAAGGTCAGCCGCGCCTCGTCCTGCCCGGACAGCACCTGGATGTCCAGGTCGCAGCGCTCGTTGATCTCGGCGAGCGCCTCCTCTCCGTTGGCCGCCTCGCGCACCGCGGAGGTGGCGAAGGCCATGAAGTCCTCCACGCCCTTGTCCTCGGCGATCTGCTGGGCCTCGGCCACGAACTCCCCCAGCCGCTGCACGGCGGCCGCGGCCAGCCGGTTGCCGTCCTCCAGCAGCTCCGACAGGCGCAGCTCGGCCTTGTGCGAGTAGGCGGGCAGGGGCCTGGCCCCGCGGTGGGCGTCCACCACGAGCAGGTGAACCGTGTTCGAGCCGATGTCCAGGACCCCTAGTCGCATGGCGGCACGCTATCGCCCCGCCTGCCGTACTGCGAAAGTGAGGGCGAAGTGGTCCAAACTCCCAGGCAGGACGGCAGGCAGGCGGGGGCCGGCGAACTGGCGCTCGCGCAGCAGCTCGGTCAGTTCGGCGGTGGCCAGCTCGGTCGCGAGGTCGCGGCCGGGGCAGGCGGCGTGCCCGGCGCTGAAGGGCACGCCGGTCGGGGCGCCGGGGGCGAAGCGGTCGCCGCCGGCCTCCCGGTTGACGTAGGGGACGTGCACGGCGACCGTCGCGCCGTCGGGCGCCGTGCGCAGGATGATCGGCGTGGTCGGCCACAGCCGCACGGACTCCAGCACGCTCTCCCGGATCGGGGCGGCGGGGTGGGCGGCTAGCAGGGCCAGGGCGCGGTAGGCGGCGATGCCGACCGCGTCCATGGCGAACAGCCAGTGCGGCACCTGGCCCTCGGCGTGCAGTTCGGGGTCGGCCGGGGTGGCTGCGGCGCGGGCGGCGAGGCTGCCGGGCTCGGCGCGCTCCAGGTGCGTGCGCAGCCGGCGCTCGAAGCGGGACCGCACGTCGGTGCGGTGGCCGCGCAGGTAGGACCAGTTGGCGTCGCCGCGCAGCCGGTTCAGCATCCAGGTCAGCGCCTCGTCGTCGCGGGCGCCGTCGCCGAGCACGACCCGGCGCGCGATGCGCCAGTGCACCGCGGAGAAGGCGTCCCAGGTCAGCCGCCCGTACCGGGGCAGCGTACGCAGCTCCTGGCGGGCGATCTCGCCCAGCACGCCCGGATCGGACGCGGCCAGGACCCGCTCGTTGAAGGCCCGGCGGCGGGCGCGAAGCCCGGGATCGCGGGTGGCCAGCACCCCGTCGGGCTGGAAGTGCGCGAGCGCGCCGGTCTTCTCCCTGGTCGCCGGGTGGTGGGCCGGGTCGGCCAGCACGCGCTCGACGTCGGCGGCGGCCAGCGGCAGGATCAGCGGACCGCGCCCCGGGAGGGGCACCACGAGGGGGCCGTCACCGTACCGCGCGCGCATCCGCCGCAGCAGCCTGGTCGCGCGCCCGTCGGCGTCGGCGAGGGCCGCCAGCCACACTCCGCTCCGGCGTCGCAGGATCACTCCCTGCAGCAGTGGGGGTGCCATGACCTGGGCGGCGAGCCGTACCGACGCCGGAAGGGAGGCCCGCGGCAAGGACTTGGCAGACATAGGGCACGACTACCCCCACCGGCAGTCCCGACACCCCGGCGCGCGGCCATAGTCTGATCGCATGCGATTGCTCATCACCGGCGGGGGCACCGGAGGACACACCTATCCGGCGCTGACCACCCTGTCCGCTCTCCAGAAGCGAGGCGTCCCGCACGACGTGCTCTGGGTGGGCACGGCCAACGGCCTGGAGGCCAGGATCACCGCCGAGCACGGCATCCCGTTCAAGGCGATCACCACCGGGAAGCTGCGCCGCCGGCCCAACCTGCGCGAGCTGGGCACCAACCTGGCCGACCTGTTCCGCATCCCGCTCGGCGTCAGCCAGGCCATCGGCCACTGCGCCCGCTACCTGCCGGACGTGGTGCTGTCCACCGGCGGGTACGTGGCGGTGCCGATCGGCCTCGCCGCGAAGATCATCCGGCGGCCGCTGGTCATGCACGAGCAGACCACCGTGGTCGGGCTGGCCAACCGCATCCTGGCCCGCTTCGCCACCCGCATCGCGCTGAGCCACCAGTCGTCGGTCGAGCACCTGCCGGCCTCGGTGCGCGACCGGGTGGTGGTCACCGGCAACCCGGTCCGTCCCGAGCTGCTGCGCGGCGACCGGGCGGCGGCCTACGACCACTTCGGGCTGACCTTCGAGGTGCCGGTCATCTACGTGACCGGCGGCGCGACCGGAAGCCTGCAGATCAACACGCTCATCGCCGAGCTGCTGCCCCGGCTGCTGCCGCACGCGCAGGTCGTGCACCAGTGCGGTCCTGCCTGGATCGACCGCATGCGCGCGGTCGAGCTGCCGCCGGAGCTGGCCGAGCGCTACCACCCGCTGCCGTACGTGGGCTCCGAGCTGCCCGACCTGTTCGCGGCGGCCGACGTGGTGATCTCGCGCAGCGGGGCCGGCACGGTGTCGGAGCTGACCGCGATCGGCAAGCCCTCCGTGCTGATCCCGCTGATCCCGACCGGCGGCGACGAGCAGCGCAAGAACGCCGCCTACCTGGCCGAGGCGGGCGCGGCCCGGGCGCTGCTGGAGCCGAAGCCGAGCGCCGACCTGCTGCTGGCCGAGCTCATGCCGCTGCTGGCCGACCCGGAGCTGCGCGCCTCGATGGGCAACGCCGCGCGGGCGCTCGGCCGGGTGGACGCGGCCGACGCCCTGGCCCAGCTCCTGCTCGACGCCGCGCAGCTTCCGCCGGCACCCGCCGCGCACGCGGCGGGCGGGCCTCAGGCGCCGGGCTCGAGGTAGCCGAAGGCCTCGCGGGCGGAGCTCACGCTCCGCCTCAGGGCCTGCTCCAGGTCGCCGGCGTCGTCGGCGAGCCGGTCCAGTTCCGGTACGGCTCCCGCCCCGGCCTCGGCGACCAGCTCCTCGTACTCCGGCAGCCGGCTGCGCAGTTCCTCGACCTGCCGATGGGCGTGGAAGGCGGCCTCGGCCTCGGCGACGTGCTCGGCGTAGCGTTCCAGCGCCTCCACCCGGGCCACCACCGCCTCCTCGCTGCTGTCCAGCGCGCGGGCCAGCGGTTCGGCGACCGCGGCGAGCTCGGCGGTCATGCCCTGGGAGACGGTGTCGCGATGCTTGCCGCGCAGGTCCGACAGCTTGGCCAGCAGCCGCGCGATCTCCCACTCCTGGGCGGGCAGCATCACCGAGTTGCGCACCGAGTCGAGCAGGCCCTCCCGGTTGACCTCGGAGTCGGTGATGGACACCACCGCCCAGCGGGCCCGCTGCAGCAGCCGCCGGGCCGATTCGTCGAGGTCGGAGCCGAGTACGTAGCGGCCTTCGTACCAGCGCGCCTGGTCGTAGACGTGCCGGTGCTGCTCGGCCTCCTCCTGCACCGACTGGCGGGCGAAGTAGCCGAGGAAGACGGCGAGCGCGATGATCACCACGATCATGGAGCCGTTGATCGCCATCCCGGCCAGGACCAGCAGCCCGCAGACGAGCGCGACGACGGCCAGGTCGGGCACCCTGCCGACCAGCCGTTTGCGCCGCCCCTCCGGCACCCAGCCCGTGCGGAACCTCGCTAACAGCTCCCCGTTCTCCCGGAGCAGCCGCGCGTCGTCCTCTGGCACTCCTGGATCAATCACGACATCCATTACCGAGCGATCCTATGGCGGTATCGAGCGCGATGTCAGCCGTCCAGGTAGCGAAAGGCGTCCTTCGCGGAGTCCAGGGTGCGCCGGAGCACCCGATCGAGCTGTCCGGCGTCGTCGGCCAGGCGCTCCAGTTCGGGGACGTTCCCGGCCCCGACCTCGGCGACCAGCTCCTCGTACTGCGGCAGCCGGCTGCGCAGTTCCTCGACCTGCCGGTGGGCGTGGAAGGCGCGCTCGGCCTCGGCGACCCGCTCGGCGTACCGTTCCAGGGCCTCCACGCGGGCCACCACGGCGGCGTCGCTGCTCTCCAGCACCCGGCCGAGCGGCTCGGCGACGGCGGCCACCTCGGGGACGGTGCCCGCGGCCAGGGTGCGTTCGTGCTTGACCCGCAGCGCGGAGAGCTTGGCCAGCAGCCGGGCGATCTCCCACTCCTGGGCGGGCAGGGTGACCGCGTTGCGCGGGCCGTCCAGCAGCCCTTCGGCGTTGACCTGCGAGAAGGTGACCGAGCGTACGGCCACCCTGGCCCGGTGCAGAACGCGCAGCGCGGGCTCGTCGAGGTCGGTGGCCAGCACGTAGCGGCCCTCGTGCACCCGGGCCCGCTCGTAGACCGCGCGGTCGGCGCACGCCTCGACGTCCTCGTCGTCGATGGGCTGGTTGATGAAGGCGGCGGTGAAGATGATGAAGCCGATGAAGCCGAGGATGGTCAGGCCCGGGCCGGTTCTGGCCAGCCCGATGAAGATCATCAGCGTGCTGACCGCGAGGAAGCCCAGTAACCCCATGATCAGCGCGCCGGCCAGGCCCACCCGGCGCGAGCGCGGCCGGGGCCGCCAGCCGGCCCGCATGCGAGCCAGCAGCTCGGTGTGCTCCCGCAGGAGCCGGGCGTCCTCGGCGGGGACGAGCGGGTCGATGACGACGTCCATGGAGGTCACCTCTCCAGGTAGCGGAAGGCGTCCCTGGCCGACCGGACGCTGCGGCGGAGCGCCTGCTCCAGCCGGTCGGCGTCCTCCGACAGCCGGGCGATCTCCGGCTCGATGTAGTCCTGGGCGCCGGTCTCGGCCAGCAGTTCCTCGTAGCGGGGCAGCTTGGCGCGCAGCGCCTCGATCTGGTGCTGGGCCCGGTAGGCCCGTTCGGCCTCGGCGACGTGCCGGGCGTAGCGTTCCAACGCCTCCACCCGGGCCACGACGGCGGCCTCGCTGCTGTCCAGGGCTCGCGACAGGGGCTCGGCGACCGCGGCCACCTCGGCGGTCACCTCCCCCGACACCAGCTCGCGGTGCTCGGTGCGCAGCCCCGACAGCTTGCCAAGCAGCCGGGCGATCTCCCACTCCTGCGCCGGGAGCATCACCGCGTTGCGCGCGTCGTCGAGCAGGCCTTCCTCGTTGACCTGGGAGTTCATGACGGAGTCGACGGCCACCTGCGCGCGGCGCATCAGCCGGATCGAGGGTTCGTCGAAACGGTCCAGCAGGACGTAGCCGCCGCGGTGCTCGCGGGCCTGCTCGTAGACCTTCCACTCGGCCTCGGCGCGTCTGTCGGCCTCGCTCACCGGGTCGCCCTTGACCAGCGAGCCGAAGAACAGCAACGACAGGCCGAGCATCACCAGCGCGAAGGGCGCCAGGATCGTCGCGTCGAACAGCACCAGCGCCATGAACAGCGCGCCCAGCGCGGCGATGACCCGCGCCACCTTCCATCCCGTGCGGGCCACGGCCCGTCTCCGGTCGCGCACCGGCTCCCAGCCGTTGCGCATCCTGGCTAACAGGGGCGCGTTCGCACGCAGCACTGCCGCTACTTCCGGAGGCACCTCCGGGTTCACTACCACGCTCGAGCCACGTCCCGCCACGTGCAGCCCCCAACGTTCCGGGTATTTCGGATACTACGGATCGATCTGGGCGAATGTCAGCCCTTTATATGCCCGAACGTTGACCGTGAAACACCGGATTCGCCGCGCGGCGCGGCAACCAGCCCCGATGCGGGCGCGGCGGGCGGCGGGAGGGCCACGCCCCCGATAACATGACGGAAATATCATGTCTTGCGGGGGTGGCCATGGAGCTGTGGAACAAAGTGGTGCTCGTGACCGGCGCCTCCTCGGGCATCGGCGAGGCCACGGCGCGCGAGTTCGCCCGCGCCGGGGCCAAGGTCGCCCTCGTCGCCCGGCGCGAGGACCGGCTCAAGTCCCTGGCCATGGAGATCGGCGAGCCGGCCTACGTCTACCCCGCCGACCTGTCCGACCCCGACTCGGTCGTCGAGCTGGCCAAGCGGGTGCGGGCCGAGCTCGGCGTGCCTGACGTGATCGTCAACAACGCCGGGGCGGGGGCGTGGCTGTTCGTGGACGAGACCACGCCGCACCAGTTCCGCGAGCTGGCCGCCGTGCCGTACCTCGCCGCGGGCTACGTGACCACCGCCTTCGCCGGCGACATGGTACGGCGGGGCAGCGGCCGGATCGTGGTGGTGAACTCCCCCGTCTCGCGCATCGCCTGGCCCGGCGCGTTCGGCTACGCCGGGGCCCGCTGGGCGCTGCGCGGCCTGGTCCGCGCCCTGGAGGCGGACCTGCGCGGCACCGGCGTCGGGGTGACCGAGGTGATCCCGGGCAAGGTGTCGAGCGACTACTTCCTGGCCAACCCCGGCTCGGAGGAGCGCATCCCGCGCATCGCCGCGCTCATCCCCGAGGTGACGCCAGAGCAGGTGGCCCGGGCGCTGGTGAACGCCACCCGGCGGGGGCGCTCGCGCACGCAGTTGCCGTTCATGCTCCGGCTCTTCCTCGGGCAGAGCTGGGCCGCGCCCCGGCTGACCGACTGGATCGCCGGCATGACCGGCGCCCGCCGCTGAGGCTCGCCCCCGTCGGCCGCCCGCCGTACGGGACCGCGCCTATTTGCGGCGGGAGATGGCCACGCCCGCCAGGCACAGTGCGCCGCCGGCGAAGGTGAGCCAGCCCGGCACCTCGGCCAACACCACCCACGACATCGCCACCACCAGGGCGGGCACCACGTAGGTGGTCGCGCCCATCTTCCCGGCGGTGGTGCGGGCCAGCGCGTAGGCCCAGGTGGTGAAGGCCACGGCGGTCGGGAACACGCCGAGGTAGACCAGGTTGAGCGTCGCCGACAGCGGCGCCTTGGCCGCCTCCTCGACGAGCTGCCCGGTGAACGGCAGGCAGGCGACGGTGCCGACGAGGCAGCCGAAGGTGGTCACCTGCAGCGCCGAGGCGACCCGCAGCGCGGGCTTCTGCGCCAGCACCGCCACCGCCCAGGACGCCGCGGCGACCAGGCACAGCACCACACCGAGCACCGAGGAGTCCGCGCCGCCCGACTTGGAGACGCCGACCACGACCGCGCCGGCGAAGGAGACGGCCATGCCGGCCAGGAGCTTGCCGGGGAAGCCCTCCTTGAGGAACCACCCGGCCAGCAACGCGATCAGCAGCGGGCCGATGTTCACCACCATCGCGGCGGTGCCCGCGTCCACCAGTTCCTCGCCCCAGTTGAGCGCGACCATGTAGACGCCGAACCAGAGCACGCCCGAGACCAGGATGCCCGGCCACGCCGCGCGCGGGGGCCAGCCCTCGCGGCGCAGCAGGAGGATGACCACGAGCGTCACCGTGCCCGCCAGCAGCCGCCCGAGCGCCAGCGCGCCGGGCGAGTAGGACTCGACCGCGACGCGGATGCTCACGAAGGCCGAGGCCCACAACACCACGGTGACCCCGGCCGCGAGCAGCGCGCGCCGGTCCGTCCTTTCGGCAACCTGATTCATAGGGGCACGCTAGCGGGCCGATGTTTCGATCGGTGACGAAGGGTGCACGACGTCCGGTTTTCGCCACAAGGCGTGCGGCGGGTACCATACAGCCGTTCCACCTCAGGCTTAAGGGGCCCGCGACGTCACCTCCAGTGACGGAGCCAGTGGGACAGCTCGGCGCGTCCTTAGCGCCGGGCTCTCGCGGGCCCCCTTCGACCATTTCTCGTTCCTTGGCGGCCCGTGCCTGTTCGCACCAAGGTTCAAAGGAATGACGATGGTCCCGCGATTCGACACGATCGCCGTGCTCCGCACCGCCAAGGCTCTGCTGACCTTCACCGTGGGCGGTTTCGCCCTCCTGGTGGTCTTCGGCAACCTGACCGACTACGGCACCAACTTCGAGTTCGTCCGGCACGTGCTGGCCATGGACGCGCAGAAGCCGGAGCTGGCCGCGGTCAGCCAGATCAACTACCGCTCCATCCCGTGGACGTGGGCGCACCACGCCGCCTACATCGGCGTCATCGTCACCGAGGCGCTCATCATGGTCACCTGCCTGGTCTCGGCCTGGCAGCAGGCCAGGGCCATCGGCAAGGACGACGCCGCCTTCCACGCCGCCAAGCGTTGGGGCGTGGCCGGCTGCACCCTCGGCCTGCTGCTGTGGTTCTTCGGCTTCCAGGCCATCGGCGGCGAGTGGTTCGGCATGTGGATGAACGGCACCTGGAACGGCATCCCCGACGCGGTGCGGCTGTGCACCTACATCGGCGGCGTGCTGATCTTCCTCTCGCTCCGCAACGACCGGCGACAGGACGCCTGAGCCGCCGGCATCCGCCAAGATGGAGCCGTGGACACTTTCCGACTGCTCGCGCCCCTGCACCTGCCGCCGGCCGCCGAGCTGGCCGATGCCGTACGCCGGACACCGCTGGCCCGCGCCCTGCTGGAGCTGGAGGGCCCGCGCGAGCTGGCCCTGCGCACCGGCCTGCTGGAGGCGGAAGGCGGGCCCGGCGGCGAGCTGGAGGTGCTGCGCGACGGGGCGCCGGAGGAGGTCCTGCGGCTCTGGTCGGAGGTGAGCTTCGTCGCCGTGCACCCGGCCGAGCTCGGCACCGAGCAGGACGCGGTCACCCTGGCCGAGCTGTTCCTGCTCGGCAGCTCGACCGAGCCGCCGGGCGAGGTGCTGGCCGGGCTCGGCCTGGTCGCGCCCGGCGGCGGGCTCACCCCGCTCGGGCAGTGGGCCGGCCGCCGCGTCTTCGCCAGCCTCACCGGCCAGACCGTGCCGGTCTTCGGCTCGCTCGCCGACCGCGACGCACCCACCCTGCTGTACGGCCTGCGGTCCTACTCCGAGGACGAGCGGCGCGAGGAGGTCCGCGGCTGGCTGGAGGGCCGCGACCCGGCCAAGGCCGCCCAGGCCATCGCCACCGTCCTGGCCGACGTCAGCCCGCTGGCCCGCACGGTCGGGCTGCAACTCCTGCACGCCGAGCTCGGCGAGGAGGGCGTCGAGGCGCTGCGGAGCCTGCTGCCCTCGTCCAAGGTCGGCGCGCTGGCCGCCGCCCGGCTGGGCGTGGAGCGCGACTCCGCCGCCGAGGAGATCGCCTGGGTGCTGGTCGACATGGCCGCCTCGCTGCTGGAGTACGGCGGCGACAGCGAGCAGGTGGTCGCCGCGATGGCCATGGGCATGAACCCCGGCGAGCAGGTCGAGACCATCGCGATCCTGCCCTTCGGCGGCCACGCCGAGACCGAGCGCGTGCTGCTCACCCTCGTGGAGGGCCACCCCGACCCGGCCGTGGTGGCCGCCGCCCGCAAGGCCCTGCGCCGCGCCCGCGGTCTGGCCGAGGGGTAGGGTGAGGCCCCATGCACCTCATCTTCCCGCGCGCTGACGCCGTCCTGGGCGAGGTCTTCGGCTGCGAGTGCGGTGCCACGCTGTCCGGCCGGATGCCCGCCGAGCTCCACGCCGCCGAGAACCAGCTGTGCACCGTCTGCCTGGGCAGCGCCCGCGAGGAGCTGGCCCCCGGGCTGGTGCGCGGCTGCTCGGCGTGCGCCGGCACCGGGCGGCGCCGCGAGCAGATCACCTGGCAGCTCGCGCACACCGAGGCCGAGCAGCTCATCACCGTGCCGCTGGTGCGGTCGGTGATCTCCGGGTACGAGGGCAGCTTCCGGCTGTCCGAGATCGCCGACGCGGTCCGGTCCGGGCTCGGGCTGCCGGCCGGGCGGCTTCCGGTCGGGCCCCGGGTCCGCGACATCCTGCTGCAGCTCCAGTTCTGGGGCGAGATCGTGATGGTCTCGGCGCCCGACGAGCTGGTCGACGACGTGCCGACCTTCCTCTACCGCGACCCGAGCTGGCAGCGGGCGCGCACGCTCAGCGGCTGACGCGGCCTGCCCAGAGCCTGAGCCGGCCTGCCCAGAGCCTGAGGCGGCCTGCCCGGAGCCTGAGGCGGCCTGCCCGGAGCCTGAGGCGGCCTGCCCGGCGTCAGTCGCGGCAGATGACCTCGCCGTGCAGGATGGCCAGCCAGCCGTCCGGCTCCTGCGCCCAGGCCGCCCAGCCGGCGGAGATGCGCCGCAGGTCGGCCTCGGTGGCGGCGCCGGTGGCCAGGGCCTGGGCGGCCATGTCCGAGCTGAGGACACGCTCGGCCCACATCCCGCCCCACCAAGCACGATCGCCCTCGTCGGCGTAACACCACACCGAGGCGCTCGGCTCGACGCTGCCGAAGCCGGCCTCGCGCGCCCAGGAGAGCAGGCGGCGCCCCGCGTCCGGCTCGCCGCCGTTGCCGCGGGCGACCTTCTGGTAGAGCGCCAGCCACTCGTCCAGCTCGGGCAGCAGCGGGTACCACGCGAAGGCCGCGTAGTCGCTGTCGCGGGCGGCCACCACGCCGCGCGAGACGCGGCGCATCTCGCGCAGCGCGCCCACCGGGTCGGCGACGTGCTGCAGCACCTGGTGGGCGTGGACCACGTCGAAACTGTCGTCGGCGAAGTCGAGGGCGTGCACGTCGGCCACGGCGAAGTCCACGTTGCTCAGGCCGCGCCGCTCCACCTCGGCTCGGGCCAGGTCGAGCGCTTCGGGCTTGACCTCGGAGGCGGTCACCCGGGCGACGTGGCCGGCCAGGTCGGCGGTGATGGTGCCGGGGCCGCTGCCGATGTCGAGCAGGGTGTGCTCCGGGGACAGGTGCGGCAGCAGGTAGGCGGCGGAGTTCGCGGCGGTGCGCCAGCGGTGGGAGCGCAGGACAGATTCGTGGTGGCCGTGGGTGTAGCTCATGACGATCACGCTAGTGCATGTCCCATATTCCGGGAGATATCGTCTTACATGATGGACGCCAGCCATTCCTCCGCTGATCGGGCCACGCTCGGCCTGCCGTACAGGCGGGTGCTGTGCGCGGTGCCGGGCACCACCCGCACCTCGGCGAACGGCTGCAGCGGCAGGCTGTGCTCGGGCGGCACGAACTCGCGGGCGGAGTGGTAGAAGACCATCGGCGGGCTGCCGGGGCCGGCGTGCGCGGCGACCTCCATGCTCCGCCAGACCCACGGGCAGCGGCGCGGGCGGCAGCCGGCCAGCGCCACCGCCGAGCGGCCCAGCCGGCCGCCGGCGTCGAAGGCGAGGTGCGGCGAGGTGACCGGCGAGAAGGCGAGCACGCCGCGCAGGCCCCGCGGCCCCGAGCGGTGCACCGCGGCCGAGGCGGCGATGTGGCCGCCGGCCGAGAAGCCCACCAGCGCGTAGCGGCCGGGGTCGAAGCGGAAGCGGGCCGCGTGCCGGCGGGCGTAGGCGACGGCCCGCAGCGTGTCGTCTCGCTGCGCGGGCCAGCGGGCGGCGCCGGACAGGCGGTAGTTCAGGTTGAACACGGCGTAGCCGAGGTCGGCGAAGCGGGCGGCCACCGCGGACAGGGCGCTCTTGTCGCCCTCGGACCACCAGCCGCCGTGCACCAGGAAGATCCCGGGGCGGCGGCCACTCGCGCCGGCGAGCACGTCCATGGACTGCGTGCCGTACGACACGACCGTGGTGCGGGGACCCGCCGGCGCGGAGGGAAAGGCCAGCGTCACGACCACGAGCAGGGCGGCGGTGAAGCTCACGCGCGCCAGAATCCCACCGCCCCGGCTCCCGGCGCGCCTTCAACCACCCCTCCGTGCTGCCGTACGGCGGTCCTGGCGCGACGAGCGGTCAGACCCGTTTCGGCTCGTAGGTGGCGGGAAGGGGCGAGCAGATGATGAGGAACCTGCTCCGAGGCGCCGCCGCCGGCAGCATGGCCACCACCGCGATGAGCACGGTCATGCTCGCCGGAGACCGGCTGGGCCTGATGGGAGAACAGCCGCCGAAACGGATCGTCCGCCGCGTCCGGGGCGGCAAGGACAGCGACGCCGCCGCGATCGCGGGCCACTTCGGCTTCGGCGCGGGCGCCGGGGCGCTCCTGAGCCTGCTCAGCCGCGGCCGCAGCGTGCCCGGCTGGCTCGGCGCCGCCTACGGCCTGGGCATCTGGGCCGCCTCCTACCAGGGCTGGCTGCCCGCCATCGGCGCGATGCCACCGGCCCACCGCGACCGGCCCGGCCGCCAGGCGGTCATGATCGCCGGCCACCTCGTCTACGGGGTGACGCTGGCCCGGTCCCTGCGAAAGGCGACATGATGAAGGCGCTCACCTGGCACGGCAAGCGCGACGTGCGGGTCGAGGAGGTCCCCGACCCGCAGATCAAGGAGCCCACCGACGCCATCGTCAAGGTCACGACGACCGCGATCTGCGGCTCCGACCTGCACCTGTACGAGCTGCTCGGCCCGTTCCTGGGCGAGGGCGACATCCTCGGGCACGAGGCGATGGGCATCGTCGAGGAGGTCGGCTCCGACGTCGGCCACATCAAGCCCGGTGACCGCGTGGTCGTGCCGTTCGTCATCTCCTGCGGGCACTGCTTCATGTGCCAGCGCGAGCTCTACACCCAGTGCGAGACCACGCAGGTCAAGGAGCACGGCTCGGGCGCCGCGCTGTTCGGCTACACCCGGCTGTACGGGCAGGTGCCCGGCGGCCAGGCCGAATACGTGCGCGTCCCGCAGGCCCAGTTCGGGCCGGTCCCGCTGCCCGCCGAAGGGCCGGACGAGCGCTTCGTGTACCTGTCCGACGTGCTGCCCACCGCCTGGCAGGCCGTGCAGTACGCCGACCTGCCCGCCGAGGGCGGCAGCGTCACCGTCTTCGGGCTCGGCCCGATCGGACAGATGAGCGTGCGCATCGCCCGCCACCTCGGCCACCGCGTCATCGCCACCGACGGGGTGCCCGAGCGGCTCGCACTGGCCCGCCGCTACGGCGCCGAGGTCATCGACGCCCGCGAGGGCTCGGTCGCCGACCGGGTGCGCGACCTCACCGGCGGGCGCGGCACCGACTCCGTGATCGACGCGGTCGGCATGGAGGCGCACGGCTCGCCCGTCGCCAAGCTCGGGCAGGCCGTCACCGGCCTGCTGCCCGACGCCCTGGCCGCCCCGCTCATGCGCAACGCCGGCGTCGACCGGCTGGCCGCGCTGATGGAGGCCATCGAGGCGGTACGGCGGGGCGGGACGATCTCGATCGTCGGCGTCTACGCCGGGATGGCCGACCCGATGCCGATGTTGCGGCTGTTCGACAAGGGGATCACGCTGCGGATGGGTCAGGCCCAGGTCAGGCGGTGGATCCCGGCGCTCATGCCGCTCGTGCTGGAGGAGTCGGACCCGCTCGGCGTCATGGACCTGGCCACGCACCGGCTGCCGCTGTCACGGGCTCCTGAGGCGTACTCGATGTTCCAGCGCAAGCAGGACGGGGCCATCAAGGTGCTCTTGACACCATGACGGACATTGACAAGAGGGCGGGCTTCCGGGCCCGCCCTCTTTCGTGCGCCTACTTTCATCCGCCGTGCGTTTGGGGCCGTGCGTTTGGGGCCGTGCGTTTGGGGCCGTTTTGTCGTGCCGGTCTACGGGCGGGCGCCGACGCCGGTGCTGAGCTCGCTCAGGCGGCTCGGGTGGGCCTCCAACGGCGGGGTGTTCATGCCCGCGCCGCCCGCCAGCCCGTCCACCAGCTCGCCCACCGTCTCCATCGAGCTACGGCGAGCCCGCCACCCCAGCTCGTCATGCGCCCGCGTGATCGACATGACCGGGATGTTCATCAACATCTCGAACATCCCCGGCGACGCCGGCACCAGCCGCGCCCGCCAAGCCGCCGCGACACCCTGCCGAGCCGCCCACGCCGGGAGCGGCACCAGCTTGGCCCCGAGGATCTCGGCCAGGTCCGCCGGCGTCAGCACCGGGTCGGCGGCCAGGTTGAACGCCCCGCGCACGTCACTCCCGAGCGCCAGCCGATAGGCCTCGGCGACGTCGTCGGCGTGCACGGCCTGGACCCGCAGGCCCGGGATGTCCGGCAGCACCGGCACCGCCTTCACCAGCCCGCCCGGCAGGAACGGCCCGGCGAACAGCCGCCGCTGGTGGCTGGCGGCCTCCCGCTTGAAGATGAACCCCGGCCGCATCCGCACCACCCTGGCCTGCGGGTGGTCGCGCTCGAAGATGTCCAGCAGCCGCTCGACGTAGGCCTTCTCGCGGGAGTAGGCCGAGTTGGGCCAGCCGTGGGTGGGCCACGACTCGTCCACCTCGCGGCCCTCCGGGCCCGGCGAGTACGCGCCCACCGAGGAGGCGACGACCAGGGTGGGCACGCCCGCCTTGGCCACGGCGTCGATCACGCGCGCGCTGCCCAGCGCGTTCGCCCGCCAGGTCACCACCGCGTCGCGGGTGGGCTGCAGCAGCCACGCCAGGTGGACCACCGCGTCCGCGCCCTGGAAGATCTCGGC
The DNA here is from genome assembly GCF_044459405.1 of Nonomuraea sp. NPDC050328. Taxonomy (NCBI): domain Bacteria; kingdom Bacillati; phylum Actinomycetota; class Actinomycetes; order Streptosporangiales; family Streptosporangiaceae; genus Nonomuraea; species Nonomuraea sp. NPDC050328. The sequence goes on from NZ_JBITIW010000012.1 coordinate 249,297, forward strand.
CAGGTCCGAGCTGGCCACCTCGGCCTGGCGCCACTTGGTCTTGCCGCCCGGGTTCCAGGACGGCAGCCGCCGGGCCAGGCCCAGCACCTCCATCACCGACGGGTCGCGCTCCAGGGCCCTGACCAGGCTCGTTCCGACGTTTCCGGTCGCTCCGACCACCACCACTCTCATGCCTGTCGCCTGCCCACACCGGCCCGCGCTACTCCCACCGGCTGCGGCGTGACCGGTCTTTTGGCGGAGTACGGGCCTGCTGTGGAAGCGCCCTTTTGGGGAGTGGGGGACCCCCGGCGGCGGCGGCCTTCCAGGGCGTCCGCGGCCGACGGTGAGAGCCGCCGTCGGGCAGTTCGGGGCCCGCGGTGGGAGCCGCCTTCGGGGAGCTCGCGACCCGCGCTGGGAGCCGCCTTCGGGGAGCTCGCGACCCGCGCTGGGAGCCGCCTTCGGGGAGCTCGCGACCCGCGCTGGGAGCCGCTTTCCGGGGGTCCGTGGCTGCCGTCGGGACCGGTTTTTCGTGGAGTGCGGGACTGTCGGTGGCCGTCGCTAGAGTCGCGCCATGGTCACCGTCGAGGATGTCCGGCGTCTCGCCGTCACCCTGCCCCGCTCCTCCGAGCACCTGATCCGCGACCGGGTCAAGTTCCGCGTGGGCAGCATCGTCTACGTCGCCTTCTCCCGCGACGAGACCATCATGGGCTTCGGCTTCCCCAAGGAGGAGCGCGAGGCTCTGGTGGCGGCCGAACCGGACAAGTTCATGCTGCCCGGCGAGTCCGACATGCGCTTCCACTGGGTCCACGCCCGGATGAGCGCCCTCGACGAGCAGGAGATGCGCGAACTGGTCGTCGAGGCGTGGCGGATGTGCGTGCCCAAGAAGATCCGGGTACTGATCGACGACCAGGGTCGTCCGGTGCCGCAGACATGACCGTTGACCGCGGGCCTGCGTCCGCTGAGGGAAGGATTGCATCGATATGAGCCATCGGCACCACACCATCGACTACATCGAACTCGGCAGCCTCGACCTGGAGCGCGACAAGCGCTTCTACGGCGAGGCCTTCGGCTGGGAGTTCAACGACTACGGCCCGGGCTATGCCGGCATCCGTTCCGCCGACGGGACCGGCGAGGTCGGCGGCCTGCGCGCCGACGAGACGGTCAAGCAGGGCGGCCCGCTGGTCCTCTTGTTCTCCACCGACCTCGACCGGTCGGTCGAGGCCGTCACCAAGGCTGGCGGCACCGTGGTCAACGGCCCCTACCCGTTCCCGGGCGGCCGCCGCTTCCACTTCACCGACCCCAGCGGCAACGAATTGGGCGTCTGGTCGGAAGCCACCGAGGACTCCCACTAGAGGCTCCCTCTGGAGCGCTGCCTCTAGAGCGCTCCCGCTAGAGGGCTCCCGTGTGACCGCGCACTGCGACAGCCCCCAGCGCGGCCATCCGACCCCGCGCCCGCGCCCCAGTTGGAGGCAGCCTTCTCCACCGGGACGGTCGGTTGGAGCCGCGGTTAGAGCCCCATCCTGGCCCCGCCGGGGATCTGCGGGCGGCGCTGGGCGCAGGCGGCCGGCGCTTCTGCCGAGGGTGGGTCTAGGCGACCCGGTAAAGGCCCGTACCTGGGTGTTGGGCGGAGGCCGGGGTCAGAGGAGGGATCGGTAGAGGGCGGCGGTGAGGCGGTTGATCCTCTTCACCGAGTCGGTCCAGGTGCCGCCCGCCGGGTGGGCGGTGAGCAGGACCATGATGTAGCGCTCCCCCGGCCCCACCAGGCCGGTGGTGTGCAGCACCGGCCGCCCGAGATCCGGCACGCTGGCCGTCCTCCCTGCCAACTCGCCACTGCTGACCGTCCGCCCCGCCAGCTCGCCACCGCTAGCCGTCCGCCCCGCCAGCTCCCCGCCGCTGGCCGTCCGCCCCGTCAGCTCGCCGACACTGGCCGTCCACTGCGTCAGCTGGCCGGCACCGCCCTTCCGAGGGGCGACGATGTGGGCCGCCGCTACGGCGGGTGCCACCGGCTGAGCGGCGGTCAGCGGCTGGGACTGGGTGGTGGCGGGCTGGCCGGTGGTGGGCCGGGGCTGCGGGGAGGTGCGCTGGGTCTTGGTGGAAGGGGGCTGCGGGGTGGTGCGTTGGGTGGCGGGGGTGAGGGAGTGGGTGGTGCTTCGGGTGGCCTTGCACTTGACCGGGGGCACCGTGCCGAAGCCCGACCACCCCTGCTTGACCGCCCAAGGCCGCGGGACGGCGGAGGGGATGCCGAAGGTCTGGTCGAAGCCGTCGGTCCCGCACGGGGTGGCGGCACGAAGGTGGCCAAGCACGAGCTGCCGGATGTCGGGGCGCGCGGTGTCGAGGAGGTAGCGGTAGGTGGTCACCACATCCCGGGCACTGAAGGAGACGTACCCCCAGAAGCCGGGCTTGGCCGCGGGCGGCGGGGTGGTCTCGGTCAGGCCGAGCTTGCGCGCCATCCGCACCACGATCTGCCCCTTGCCTCCGCGGTTCCAGAAGGCCGAGGCGGCGTCGTCGTCGCTGGAGCGGAGCATGACCTTGAGGAGTTCGAGGTCACCAGCGCTCACCTTCTTCGTCCGCTCCAGAAAGTCGACCGCAAGCAGGATCTTGATCACCGAGGCGGCGCGGAACTGGCGGCGGGCGTTGCGGTGGGCCACGATCTTCCCGCTCTGCCGGTCGAAGACCACGTAGCCCGCGGTCGTCCCCGGCGGCACCCGGGGCGGCGCCACGGACACGGCGTGAGCGGGGCTGCCACTGGCGAGGACGGCGGCGGCGAGCAGCGGAAGGCCGAGGAGGGCTGACGAGCGGCGCATGTCGGCCATTCCTATCAGAGTTGTGAAATATCAGCACTCGGGACGGATCGGCTCACAGGTGTGGAATATCGGCACCCGGGGACGGGTCAGCGCAGAGCTGTGGAATATCGGCACCCCGGGACGGGTCGGCGCGGAGTCGTGAATTATCGGCACCCGGAGCGATCAGCCGACCAGGGTCCCGGCGTAGTAGGTGACGACGGCGGCGAGCAGGACGATGAGGAGTTGCCGCAACGCCCCGAAGACGATGTTCCGCCCGCTCGACCGCGCCACGACGGCGCCCACGCCCAGCCCGGCCAGCCCGGTCCCGGCGATGGAGGCGATCACCGCCCCGGTGCCGCCGGCGAAGAACCAGGGCAGCACCGGCACCAGACCACCGACCGTGAACAGCGCGAACGACGAGATCGCCGCCGTCCAGGGCGAGCCGAGTTCGCCGGGGTCGATGCCGACGATCCGCCGCGCGGAGACGGCGAACAGGCTCTCCTCGGTCGCGGCGGCCTCCCGGGCGGCGGCGTGGGCGGTCTCGCCGGAGAAACCGGCCTTGCGGAGCGAGGCGGCGAGCATCGAGGCGAGCGCGTCCGGGGCCGAGCGGACGAAGCCCCGCAGTTCCTTCAGCACCCCCTTGAACAGCTCGACCTGGGCGGTGACGGAGATCCACTCCCCCGCGGCCATGGACACCGCCCCGGCCAGGAGCCCGGCCAGGCCGGCCAGCCGTACCGCCGTGGGAGAGGAGCCGGCGCCGGCCACGCCGAGGATCAGGCACAGCACGCTGACCAGGCCGTCGTTGACGCCCAGCACCGCCGCCCGTGCCCCGCCCTGCTGCACCTGGTCGGCGCGGCGGGCGAGGTCGCCGATCGGGACGCCCGGCGGCGGCTGGTCGTCTGGCTGCTGGGTCACAGGGGGCGAGATTTCCGGCCCCGGCCCGCCACAAGCCCCGGCCGCGGTAAAACCCCGCCCGGAGGGCCGGAAGCACGATCGGACGGGAAGCACGAGGGCGGGGAAGCACGAGGGGTCGGGAAGCACGATGGGCCGGGAAGCCCGATGAGCCCGGAAGCACGAGGGGCCGCAGGGTCGCTCTCGGCCAGAGACACGGCGGGACGCGCATGGTTGCTCCCGGTCGGGAAGTACGGCGGGGCTCGCGCGGTTGCTCCCGAAGGGGACGATCCAGGCACCCTGGCACGGCGAGCCACCGAAGCGGCACACCGCGTGACAGGATGCCAAGGGCCCCCGACGCCGGGCCGAACCGCGGCCCGGTCCTTTGCGTAGGAGCAGATATGGACCTTGCGGACATCGGTGTGACGGGTTTGGCGACCATGGGGCGCAATCTGGCGCGCAACCTGGCCCGGCACGGGTACGCCGTGGCGGTGCACAACCGGAGCAACAGCCGGACCGACCACCTTGTGGAGCAGTACGGGTCTGAGGGCACGTTCCTGCCGTCGCGGGATGTGCGGAGCTTTGTGGAGTCGCTGAGCCGCCCCCGCCGGGCGATCATCATGGTGAAGGCGGGCGCGCCCACCGACGCGGTGATCGAGGAGCTCGCCGCGGTGATGGAGCCCGGCGACATGATCGTCGACGGCGGCAACGCGCTGTACTCCGACACCCGGCGACGCGAGGCGGCGTTGCGCGAGCGCGGCATCCACTTCGTCGGCGCGGGCATCTCGGGCGGCGAGGAGGGCGCGCTCAACGGGCCGAGCATCATGCCGGGCGGCTCGCCCGAGTCGTACAAGGCGCTGGGGCCGATCCTGGAGGACATCTCGGCCAAGGTGGACGGCGTGCCGTGTGCGACGTACGTCGGCCCGGACGGTGCCGGACATTTCGTGAAGATGGTGCACAACGGCATCGAATATGCCGACATGCAGCTCATCGCCGAGGCGTACGACCTGCTGCGCCAGGCCCTGGGCGCCTCGCCCGAGGAGCTGTCCGGCGTCTTCCGCGAGTGGAACCAGGGCGACCTGGGGTCCTACCTGATCGAGATCACCGGCGAGGTCCTCGCCCAGGTGGACGCCGAGACCGGCAAGCCCTTCGTGGACGTCGTGCTCGACCGCGCCGAGCAGAAGGGCACCGGCCGCTGGACCGTGCAGAGCGCCCTCGACCTGGGCATCCCGGTCACCGGCATCGCCGAGGCGGTCTTCGCCCGCGCGCTGTCCGGCCACCCCGAGCAGCGCGCCGCCGCCCGGCCGCTGGAGGGGCCGGAGCTGACCGGCGTGGCCGGGCGCGAGCTGATCGAGGACGTACGGCAGGCGCTGTACGCCTCGAAGATCGTCGCCTACGCCCAGGGCTTCGACCAGATGGCCGCGGCGTCGAAGGAGTACGGCTGGGACGTCGACCTGGGCGCCATGGCCACGATCTGGCGAGGCGGCTGCATCATCCGGGCCCGCTTCCTCGACCGGATCCGCGAGGCCTACGACGCCCAGCCCGACCTGCCGACCCTGCTGGCCGCGCCGTACTTCGCCGACGCCCTGGCACTCGCGCAGGACGCGTGGCGGCGGGTGGTCACCACCGCGGTGTCCATCGGCGTGCCGGTGCCCGGCTTCTCCTCCGCGCTGGCCTACTACGACGCGCTCCGGCGCGAGCGCCTCCCGGCCGCGCTGGTGCAGGGCCTGCGCGACTACTTCGGCGCGCACACCTACCAGCGGGTCGACCGCGAGGGCGCCTTCCACACCGACTGGTCCGGCGACCACCGGGAGTACCCCGCCTGAGCCCCGGCTCAGGTCAGCCCGGTGAACATCGGGTGAAACCGGTTGCCCACGGAGCCCGCCTGCCCTTCGCTGGCCCCGTGGACAACGCGGTCACCGTGTACGAGCAAGTGGCGAAACGCCCCACCGGCGAGCTGTCGCACGAGGGCAACCGGGTCCCGGACGTGGCCGTGCTGGGCGGCGGCAGGCTGGTGGTCGCCTGGCGGGCCGGCGTCCCCGACCCCGTGGACCCGGCCCCGGCCGACCAGGGCTCGATCCTGGTCGGCCGCTCGTCCGACGACGGCCGCACCTGGACCGTCGGCGTCCTGGCGAAGGCGAGCGCCCAGCACCGCTACCACTACGTGATCCTCCTGCACGACGCCGGCGTCGTGCACGCCTTCCTGGGCCGCATCACCGTGGCCCGGGACCGCGACCCCGCCGGGAACGTCGACGGGTTCCCGGTCGAGCTGGTGGCCAAGCGCAGCACTGACGCGGGGGCCACCTGGACGGACTTCCCCGTCGAGACCGACGTGCCGCCTAACGGCCGTGGCGTCGTCCTGGCGGCCCGCCCCCTGCGCCACCGGGGGGACTGGCTCCTGCCGTACTGGCAGCAGGGCGGCGCGGGCGTGCTGCGCTCGGCGGACCTGCGCACCTGGCGGCGCGGCGGCCTGGCCCGCGCCCCGCGCGGCATGGGGGTCGAAGAGCCACAGGTCGTCGTCTCCCAGGACGATCCCGGCACCCTGCTCATGGTCGCCCGGACCCTCGACCTGTCCGGCGGCAGCACGCCGGCGGAGAAGGACGCGCACTACCGCCGGCACGCCTGTTACTCCCTCACCGCGACCAGCACGGACGGCGGAGCCACCTGGTCACCGATGACGCTCGACCGCAACCTGCCGAACTTCTACGTGAAGGGCTTCTTCACCCGCGACGCCGACGGTCGCTACGTCGCCGTCTACAACACCCTCGGCGGCCCGTTCCAGGGCGAGCGGCCCGACCGGCACCGCGAGGTGCTGCACGTCAAGGTCAAGGAGCCCGGCGGGCCGTGGAGCCCGGGGCGGCTGTTCGCCGACGGCCCCCGGCTGACCACCGGGGCGGCGCGCGGCTGGGACGTCTACGCCAGCGCCGACGAGGAGGCGCCCGGCCGGTTCGTGGTGGTCTGGGAGCACAACCAGACCGCGATCAAGCTGGCCCGCCTCGACGTCACCCGGGTCTTCACCGGCCTGCACCGGCCGGAGCTGCTCCCCCGGCACTTCCTGCTCACCGCGGGCGCCGGCCCCGTCGAGCTGTCCACCGGCCGGCACCTGCTCGCCGCCGAGGGCCCGGCGCGGTTCGTGGTGCGGGACGGCGTCGCCGTACAGCCGGAAACCGGGGCGCGGCTGCGCCTGCCGGCCGACCCCGGGCCGCCGCGGTGCACCGGCCCCGCCGAGGCCGCGGAGGTCCTCGCGGCCTGGACCGAGGAGGTACGGCTCAGCGGCCCGGCCTCGGTGTCGCAGCCGATCGCGCGCTGCGACTTCGGCGTCGAGTTCCGGGGCGAGGTGACGCGCGGCGCCCGGCTCGACCCGGCGACCGGCCGCGGGGTGTGCCTGGGCGTGAAGGTGGCCAACGGCGCGAAACGCCTCATGCTCGCCGTACAGCCGGACGGCGTCTGGGCGATCGTGAAAGGCTCCTCCGGCTGGACCCGCGTGCTCGCCGGGCCGATCGCCGGCCCGGCCGTCTGGCGGGTGGCCATGGACAGTGCCGGTGCGGCCGTCCTGCTCCGCGACGGCCGGCCCACCGGCGCCGCCTGGGTGGTCGGCGACAGCGGCGAGCGCCCCCACGCCGCCCACTGGACCAGCGCCTCCGCCGCCTGCCGGATCACCTGGAGCATCGTCACCACGGCCCCCTGCTCCCCTCAGCCCTGAGCCCTGCCCCGGGTGTCAGCTCGGCGGCCGGGTCATCAGCCCGCCGCCGGGATTGGCGACCGCGGTGACCAGGCAGTAGCCGACCGGCCCGTGCAGATCGTGCAGCGTGCAGTGGCCCGTGGCGATGCCGTCGGCGCTGAGGTGCCCGCTGGACTCCAGCCCCAGCTCGGGCGTGCTCGGCGTCCGGCTGAGCGTCAGGGTGTAGTCGGCGTTGATGAAGTGCAGCCCGGCGCTGCCGCTGTTGGCCAGCGGGCTGGCGAAGTCGGCGGCCAGCGCGGCCCGCACCAGCGGCGACAGCGGCTCCTCCGCCACCAGCGGGTACAGCTCGCGCATCCAGGCCCGCTTGGGACCGGTGCCGGTCCACTCGGTGAGCGGCCACATCTCGAACGGCGGGAACTCCCCCATCCGCGGCGCGGGCCCCTCCGGCGGCGGCTCCGCCCAGGCGGGCGTCGGCGCGACATGCCCGGGCGGCTGCTCGCCCTCCCGCAGGAACACCACGCTCGCCCGCCCGAGCGCCCCCTGCGCCGAGCTGATGGTCACGTCGGCGACCCGGATGCGGCGCCCGTCACGCACCCGGACCGTCTCCACGGCCAGCGGCAGCAGGGCCGCGTTCCGGAACAGGTCGACCGTCAGCCGCGCGGCCCGCAGCCCCGGCTCGGCGTGCTCCAGTTCGGCCGCCCGCGCCGCCAGCCCGCCGAGCAGCCGTCCGTGCAGCATCTCCGGCGACCAGGGGCCGCGTGCGTGGGGGGCGGGGACGAACTCGCCCGCCTTGAGGGTGAAGAAGGCAGTCACAGAACGATATTCTAGTGACTCCGGCTCTCCTGCGGGACTCCCCTGGCGCACGGGTCAGGCGGCGGGCCTGGCCTCTTGGTCAAGCAGCGGACCCGGCGCTTGGGTCAGGCGGCGGACCTGGCGCTTGGGTCAGGCGGCGGACCTGGCGCTTGGGTCAGGCGGCGGACAGGCAGAACAGGTGGCCCTCCGGGTCCCGGACCACCGTCCAGTTCCCGTCGCCCGGCTGGTGTTCCGGCAGGGTCGCGCCGAGCTCCTGCAGCTCCTTCACCGTCCGCTCCACGTCCTCCACGGCCAGGTCGAGGTGCGCGTGCTTGCCCGCCTCCCCCGGCCAGGCGGGCGGGCTGTAGCCGGGGACCCGCTGGAAGCTGAGGGTGACCGGCCCGCCCTGCAGGCTCGCGAAGTCGGCGTCGCTGTAGCCGATCTCGCCCCCGAGCACCTTCTGGTAGAAACCGGCCAGCTCCGTGGGGCTGGCGCAGTCGATGACGATCGCGGAAATCTTGTTCATGGGGCCAAGCCTCGCCCGGCCGCCGGGCCCCGGTCTTGAACATCCTTGCGCCCGCCGAAACTGTCGGAGGCGGGGCGTACCTTCTCCAGCGTGCGCACCTCTGTCCGCCTCGCCACCGGCGACGGGTTCACCGCCGACGCGGTGACCTGCCTCGACGACCACCGCGGCTGGTCGGCGCAGCAGGCCGGTGACCATCACCTGATCGTCCTGGTCCGCCGGGGCCGCTTCCGCCGCAGGTCGCGAGGCCATACCGCCGACCTCGACCCCACGCTGGCCTATCTCGGGCTGCCCGGCGAGGAGGAGCACTTCGCGCACCCCTCCGGCGGTGATCTCTGCACCTCCCTCGCCCTCACCGGCCCCCTCTGGCACCGCCTCACCGGCGGCCGTCCGCTCCGCCCGACGCTCTACGTCGACGGCCGTCTCGACCTGGCCCATCGCCGGCTCCTGCGGGCCACTCGCTCGGGTGATGCCGGATTCGCGGTGGCCGAGTCCCTCCTGGATCTCCTGCGTGCCGCCCTCGCCCAGTCGCCGCCGCCGGCGGCCTCGACCGCTCCCCTCGCCCCGTGCCCCGCGTCCGGCCGCCCTCCTGGGCACCACCGGCACCCTGGGGCGGCCGGCGGGAAGGCGAGCGGACCGGCGCGGACCGGCCCGGGCGGCGCGCGGCGCAAGGTGAAGGGCGACAGCGGCCCTGGCCTGGTCTCGTCGGCACGGGAGGCCATCGCCGCCGGGCACCCCGCCGCCGGGGGCCTGCTCACCCTGGCCGCTCTCCTGGAGGTCTCGCCGTTCCAGCTCAGCCGGGCCTTCACCCGCGAGATGGGCGTCTCCCTCACCCACTACCGCAACCGGGTGCGGGTGGCCGATGCCCTCGACCGCCTCGAGCAGGGCGAGAGCGACCTGGCCGGGCTGGCGGTGGAGCTGGGGTTCGCCGACCAGGCCCACCTGACGCGCACGACCAGGCAGCACGTCGGCCACACCCCTGCCGCCCTGCGCCGCCTACTGGGGGCTGAGCGATGACGGAGCGAGGTTCCATGACGTCCGGTTTCGTGGCGGGCGAGCAGCAGTGGCGGGCTCGGCTGGGCACGCTTCGGCAGGTCGTCCGGCAGGAGCTGGTGGCCCGGCAGTGCTCCGGTCGTTCGCGGGAGGGGTGGTGGATTTGGGGTGGTGATCACCCGTACGCTCTGCTTCGTGGATTTGTTCGGAGATGACCCTCGTCCGGCGCGCGGTGCGGTGCGCGAGATCTACAGCATCGACCGGGCCGCCACGCTGGCGTACTCCCCCGACCTGGACGGCCTGGCCGATCCGGGGGAGATCGTCTGGGCGTGGGTGCCGTACGAAGAGAACCCCGCCCGCGGCAAGGACCGGCCGCTCCTGGTGGTGGGCCGGACCGGGCGGCGGTTGCTGGCGATGATGCTGTCCAGCCGGGGCGACGACGGGCCGGAGTGGCTGGAGCTCGGCTCGTGGGACGGCGACGGGCGTGTGTCCTACCTGCGGCTGGACCGGGTCTTCGTGCTGGACGAGGACGACATCCGGCGGGAGGGCGCGGTGTTGCACCGCGAACGTTTCCAGCGCGTCGCCGCGCGGCTGCGGAGCTCGCACGGGTGGGCAGCCGACGGCTGACCGGCCCAGAGCCCAGCCGGATCTCGCCCGACAGGACCGGATCGGGAGGGGGTGCTGGGCGTCGCGTGGTCTCCCTGGTCACAGGGGTTTGTGACAACCCAGATCCGAAAGCCGGAAAATGCGCGATTGGATCACCCGCAGGGTGGGAATCCCTTCACGGTATCAAGCGTTAGACACCGTGGGAGACAGACCCCCACGATGGGGGCCCTGTAGGAGGCATTAAGACATGGGCGAGCGCGCGCTTCGTGGCACCCGGCTCGGGGCAACCAGCTACGAGAACGACCGTAACACGGATCTGGCACCGCGCCAGGACGTGTCCTACACCTGCTCCAAGGGCCATACTTTCGAGGTCCCGCTTGCCGCTGAGGCCGAGGTCCCCGCGACCTGGGAGTGCCGCATGTGCGGCGCCACCGCCTGGCGAGTGGACGGCGAGTTGCCGGAGGCCAAGAAGTCCAAGCCCCCGAGGACGCACTGGGACATGCTCCTGGAGCGGCGTTCGATCGAAGACCTGGAAGAGGTGCTCAACGAGCGGCTGGCCGTCCTTCGGGCCCAGCGGCGGAAGAGCGCCTGACGACCTCACGGTGTGACGTGGAGCCCCCGGCCCCTTATGGGTGACCGGGGGTTTTGCATGCCTGGCCACCGTAGTGGCGAGCGGGCGTCCGGAGGGGGTGCTCGTCTCTTGGGGAAAAGGGGGGCGGCCGGGCCGTACGGGGTGCTCGTCTTTCGGGGGTGGGCCGGCCGCACGGGGTGCTCGTCTCCCGGAGAGAGCCGGGCCGTACGGGGTGCTCGTCTCCCGGAGAGAGGGCCGGGCATCCCGGGCGTCCGAGGGTGCCGGAGGATCGGCTAGCGGTCGTCCTCGTCGACGACCTCGCCGTGGACGACCTTGGAGCCCGGCTGGGGCTGGGGGCGGGCGTCGGGGTCGAGGCGGAAGCCGAGGTTGGCGTACGGCGAGGCCGCCGTCATGGCCTTGACCCGCCGCGCGAAGAACCACCCCGCCACCCGCCGCATCATCGGCCGGGTGAACGGCAGGATGCACAGGAACCCGAGCACGTCCGTCAGGAACCCGGGCGTGAGCAGCAGCGCGCCGCCCACCAGGATGAGCCCGCCGTCGGCCAGTTCGCGGTCGGGCATGCGGCCGGAGCCCAGCGCGCCCTGGAGGTTGCGCCAGGCCTTGCGGCCCTCGCGCCGGACCAGCCAGGCGCCCAGCAGGCTGTCGGCGATCAGCAGGGCCACCGTGGGCCAGCCGCCGATCACCGAGCCGACCTGGATGAGCAGCCAGATCTCCAGGACCGGGACCACCAGGAAGGCCAGGAAGAGCAGAAGCCTCATCGTCGTCCTCATTCGCGCGTCAGCCGTACAGAAGGGTCAACGTCCGGGGAGGCGGTCACGTTCCGGCCTCCACCGTGAGCGAACCGCGGAGGTCAGTGGCGGTGGCGGCGGAAGCGGCGCGGCAGGCCGGTGAGCCCCCAGACGGTGACCCGCCACAGCGCCTCGTTGATGACCTTGCCGCTCATCTTGCTGGTGCCGACGGTGCGTTCGACGAAGGTGATGGGCACCTCGACGATGCGCAGGCCGTTGCGGTCGGTGCGGAGGGTGAGGTCGACCTGGAAGCAGTAGCCCTGGGAGTCGACGTCGGACAGGCCGATCTTCTCCAGGGTGGAGGCGCGGTAGGCGCGGAATCCGGCGGTGGCGTCGCGGACCGGCAGGCCGAGCATGAGCCGGGTGTAGACGTTGGCGCCGCGGGAGAGGAACTCGCGGCGGGCGGGCCAGTTGACCACCTTGCCGCCGGGCACCCAGCGCGAGCCGATGGCCAGGTCGGCGCCCTCGCTGAGCGCGCGCAGCAGCTTGGGCAGCTCCTCGGGCTGGTGGGAGCCGTCGGCGTCGATCTCGACGAGCACGTCGAAGCCTTCGGCCAGGCCCCAGCGGAAGCCGGCGATGTAGGCGGCGCCCAGTCCTTCCTTGGCGGTGCGGTGCAGGACGTGGAGCTGCTCGTCCTCGGCGGCGAGCTCGTCGGCGATGCGGCCGGTGCCGTCGGGGCTGTTGTCGTCGGCGATCAGGACGTGCGCCTCGGGAAGGGCGGCGCGCAGCCGGGCGACGATGCGGGGCAGGTTGTCACGCTCGTTGTAGGTCGGGACGACCACGAGGACCTTCCCGATCGAGCCGTCGGCCGGGGCTCCGCCCGTGACGTCCGGGTCGTCAACCGAGTTCATCCAGTGCCCTTCCGACTCTGCCGTTTGTGGCAAGGGTAGACCAGTTCGGGCCATAGGCATGCTCTTGACCGGCCGGCCCGTGTCACCCCGTGTCGCCTGCCCGTCCGGGGCGCGGCTAGGCCACCGGTTCGCGGCGGCGGCGCCAGCCCAAGGCGACGGCGGCGGCTCCGGCCAGCACGAGCGCCCACTCGGGCGCCGGGCCGAGCCGGGTGGCCAGGGTGCCGGCGGTGCGGACCGGGACGGTGACCACGGTCATGTCCCGCACCCGCTCGGCGGTGCTCCAGGCGACCTTCCCGTCGGGGGTGACGTAGGCGGAGATGCCGGTGGTGGCGGCGGTGACGACGGCCCGGTTGTGCTCGACGGCGCGCAGCTTCGACATGGCGAGCTGCTGCGGCGGCAGGTTGGACAGCGCGTAGCTGGCGTTGTTGGTCTGCACGACCAGGGGCGTCGCGCCGGTGCGGACGGTCTCGCGGACGATGCCGTCGAAGGCCACCTCGTAGCAGTTGACCGCGCCGACGGTGACCGGCCCCATCTTCAGGTCGCCGGGCCGGTCCCCCGCGACCGACTGGCGGCCGACCAGGGCGGCCCGCTCGAACAGGGCCAGGAAGATCTCCTTCATCGGCGTGTACTCGCCGAAGGGCACGAGCTGCTGCTTGTCGTAGTAGGCGCCGGGGCCGGTGACCGGGTCCCAGACCAGGCTGCGGGTGGCGCGCTCGTCGGTGCCGAGGCCGACCACCGCGCCGACCAGGGTGGGGACGCCGACGTCCTTGACCGAGTCATCGATGATCTTCCTGGCGGTGGGGTCGGCGTACGGGTCGATGTCGGTGGAGTTCTCCGGCAGCACGACCAGGTCCGGCTTGGGCAGCTTCCCCGCGCGCACGGCGGCGGCCAGGGCGTGGGTGGTGTCGGCGTGGTTGCGCAGCACGACGGCGGGCTCGTCGCCGAAGATCGCCATGCCCTCGCCGGGCACGTTGCCCTGGACGAGGCCGATGTTGACGGTGCGTCCCTCGTCGCCGAAGCGCGGTACGGCGAGGCCGAGCAACGGGAGGAGCAGCGCGCCGCCGGCCAGGAGCGCGACCGGCCGCCGTCCCGGAAGCCCCGGTGCCGTCCGGGGGGCCGCCAGCCGCAGGACCGCCGCGGCCAGGAGCGCGCCGCACAGGGCGACGACGAAGGAGACGAAGGGCACCCCGCCGAGCGCGGCATACCGGGTGAACAGCGACTCGCCCTGGCTGAAAGCCACCCGAGCCCACGGGAAGCCGCCGATCGGGAAGAGTCCCCTGGCCCACTCCATCCCCACCCACAGTGCCGCGAACCACAACGGCCACAGACGCAAGCGGAAGAGCAGGGCGGCCCCGGCAGCCAGGGCGGCGTAGAAGGCGCTCTCCAGGGCAACCAGGGCCAGCCAGGCGTCATAGCCGATGGGCCGGACCCAGGCGAGTGCGGGGAGCAAAAAGACCAGGGCCGCGAGGTAGCCCAGCCAGGCCGCCCGGCGGGGCCGCGTGCCGTACAGGCTGCCGGCGATCAGCGCGAGGCCGAGCGGGGCGGCCCACCACCAGTCGAGCGGCGGGAAGGCGAGGAAGAGCGCGAGGCCGCCCAGGGCGGCGGCGGCCACTCTGGCGAGGAGGGGCGCCCCGGCGCGCGGGGTGTCGGTGCGTGCCGCGCCGGCGGTCTCGGAAAGGTCCTGCGCCACGGCCGTGCTTCTCCTCGCGATAGGACGTGCTGGGACAAACGCTACCGCCCTCGCGAGGCAGGCCGGACAGGGCCGGGGGGGGGGGGCGGGGGGGGGGGGCCCCCCCCGGGGGGGGGGGGGGGGGGGGGCGCGGGGGGGGGCGGGGGGGCCCCCCCCCCCCCGGCCCCCGGGGGGCCCCGGGGCGCGGGCGGGGGGGGGCGG
>NZ_JBITIW010000013.1:0-244114 GCF_044459405.1 Nonomuraea sp. NPDC050328
AGGTCCTGCCCCACGCCGGTGCTTCTCCTCCCGACCGGACGTGCTGGCACAACCGCACCCGCCCTCGCGCGGCCGGCCGGACCGGGCGGGGCGGACCCACCGTCGTGGGACCGCCCGGCGCTCTCGCGGTGAGTCCGGGAGCACGGGAACGGGAAGAGGGCCCGGCAACCCTTCGGACCGGATCCGTCCCGTCGGCGGCGAGCGCGGAGTTCCGTTGTCTACTGGGCTGCCGGGCCCGTCCCGGGTCCAACCCCCCGTCCGGTTGGGGTGCCCCGACTCGACGGACCGACGGCCCTGCACCTGGCTGTGTGGACGAAACCATCGGCTTCGTCACGGACGCAGGATCTGTCGATGTCAGAGACGGCCAACCGGCCAAGTCCCGTGCTGGACTGGGCAGCAAACTACCGACTCTGGCGATGATGTCAACCGTGTCCCGATCAGCGGCAACATCAAGTTTTCGCAGCTAGGACATGCTTGGCGCACTGCTCAATGACCCGTTGTCGGGACATTTCCCAGGCGGGACAGGCTGGACGGAAGGGGCAAGTCGTGCACGACGCCGAGCCGTTGCGTGGCCCGGGTCAAAGCTACGTAAAGATCGCTCAAGCCGCGCGGTGACTCCGCCACGATGCCCGCCGGCTCCACGACGATCACCGAGTCGAACTCCAGTCCCTTGGTGTCGCCGACGCCCATGACCGCCACCGGGGCGTCAAGCGCCTCCGCGCCGGCCCGCTCGCCGGGCCGTACCACGACCGCGTCGCCGAGGCTGAGCGTCGCCAGCATCGACTCCGGGGCGATCACCACCGTCTTGCCCCCGGCCTCGGCCGAGGCCTTGACCAGGGCGGGCAGTTCGGCCAGCGGCGCGGACCACGGCTGGAAGCCGCTCTCGCGCACCGACAGCGGCGGGCGCAGCTCCGGCCCGATGGCGGCCAGCACGTCGGCGGCGACCGCCATGAGCTCGACGGGCGTGCGGTAGTTGACCGTCAGCTCCTCCTGCCGCCAGCGACCGGCGACGTAGGGGTCGAGCACCTCGCCCCAGGAGCGGGCGCCGGCCGCCGAGCCGGTCTGGGCGATGTCGCCGACGATGGTCATCGACCGGGTCGGCACCCGCCGCATCACCGCGCGCCAGGCCATCGGCGACAGCTCCTGCGCCTCGTCCACGATGACGTGGCCGAAGGCCCAGGTGCGGTCGGCGGCGGCCCGCTCGGCGGTGGTGAGGTAAGGGCCCTCGCCGCGCTGGCGCTCGGCCAGGCGCTCGGCCTCCATGACGTCCGACAGGCCGGTCAGCTCCAGCACCTCGCGCGCGTAGGCGAGTTCGGACTCGCGCTCGCGCTCCTCGGCCAGCCGGGCGGCCAGCAGTTCCTCCTCGGCGTGCGCGGCCGAGGCGCGCAGGACCTGCTCGTCGATCTCGCCGAGCAGCTCGGCCGCCTCGTCGAGCAGGGGGACGTCGGCCTCGGTCCAGTCGCCGCCGGTGCGGGCCAGCAGCTCGGCCTCCTGCGGGGTCAGCCCGGCCGCGGCCAGGCGGTCGGGCGAGCCGTACAGGGAGATGAGCAGCCGCTGCGGCGTGAGGTAGGGCCACCAGCGGTTGAGCGCGCTGCGGACGACCGGTTCTGTGCGCAGGTCCTCGCGCAGGTCGGCGAGCTCGTCGTCGTCGAGCAGCCCCTTGCCGAGCTTCTTGCCCGCCTGGCGGGCCAGCGCGTTGAGCAGGGAGCGGACGAAGACCGCGCGGGCGGCGTTGTGCGGGCGGCGCGACTTGATCGCCTTGCTGCGGGCGGCGTCGAGCATGCGGCCGTCGATGGTCAGCGTGTAGCGGCCCAGCGGCAGCTCGACCGTGCTGCGCGGCACCCGCTGCCGCTCGCGTACGGCCCGCGTGAGCACCTCGGTCATCCGCAGGCTGCCCTTGAGCGCGGCGGTCTCAGGCCGCTCGCGGGCCAGGCCGGTGACGCCCGGGTAGAGCTCGCCGACGGTGGACAGCAGCACGTCGGTCTCGCCCAGCGAGGGCAGCACCTGCTCGATGTAGCGCAGGAAGGTCGGGTTGGGCCCGAGGATGAGCACGCCGCGCCGCTCCAGCCGCTCGCGGTGCGAGTACAGCAGGTAGGCGGCGCGGTGCAGCGCGACGACGGTCTTGCCGGTGCCGGGGCCGCCCTGGACCACCAGGACGCCGTTGAGGTCGGAGCGGATGACGCGGTCCTGCTCGCCCTGGATGGTCGCGACGATGTCGCGCATGCGGCCGGTGCGCTGCTCGCCGAGCGCGGCCAGCAGCGCGGCCTCGCCGTTCAGCGTGGCGCGGTCGGCGTCGGCCAGGTTGTCGAGGTCGAGCAGGTCGTCGTCGACGCCGGTGACGGTACGGCCGCGGGTCTGGATGTGCCGCCGTACGGTGACGCCCATCGGCGCGGCGGGCGTGGCGCGGTAGAACGGCTGCGCCACGGGGGCCCGCCAGTCGATGAGCAGCCGTTCCTGCTCGTCGTCGGTCAGGCCGATCTTGCCGATGTAGAAGCGGTCGCCGTCGGCCTGGTCGAGCCGGCCGAAGGCCAGGCCGCGCTCGACCGCCCACAGGCGGGCCAGCCGGGCGGCGTACATGCCGGCGAAGCTGTCACGCTCGGAGCGGTTCTGTTGCGTGCCGACCGCGCCCGTGGCCAGGACGTCCTTGAGTTGCCGCTGGGTTCGCTCGCGCAGTACGTCGAGGCGCTCATACAGGCGCGTGACGTAGTTTTGCTCCCTGGCGAGCTCGGAATGAGTCGAAATAGGGCACTCCCGCTGTGAAGACGACTATCAAGTATGCCGCAGCGAGGGTCACGGCTTGGTTGCGCCGCTTGACCCGGACGGTCCGAGTTCCCTATGGTCAGAGCTAGTTAGGAAAGTTTCCTAACCCACAACGAGGAGCCGATGTGAAGCCTGGGACCCCGAGCCTGCTGCGCGCGATCAACGACCGCGCAGCCTTGGAGGCGCTCTTGGAGCGCGGTCCCCTGACACGCCCGGAAATCGGTACTTTGACCGGTTTGTCGAAGCCCACAGCCTCCCAGCTGCTCTCCCGCCTCCAGGAGGCGGGGCTGGTGGTGCTCGACGGCATCCGGGAAGGCCTGCCGGGCCGGACCGCCGAGGTCTACCGCATCAACCCGGAGGCCGCCTACGCCGCCGCGCTCGACGTCACCCCCGACCGGATCGAGGTGCGCGTGGCCGACCTGACCGGCACGGTCGTCGGCGAGCACACGCTGGAGACGCCGCGCCGGCCCACCGGGGGCCTGGTCGAGCGGCTCAAGAGCGCGCTGGCCGGGGCCAACCCGCCCCCGGGGCTGCGCCACGTCGTCATCGGCGTGCAGGCGGCGGTCGATCCCAGCACCGGCAAGCTGGGCTACGCCACCGCCAAGGACATGCCCGGCTGGCAGATCCCCGACCTGGTGCCCACCCTCAGCAAGGGCCTGGGCGTCCCGGTCGACGTGGAGAACAACGTCAACCTGGTCGCGCTCGCCGAACAGGCGCACGGCGCGGCCCGCGGCCACGGCGACTTCGTGCTGCTCTGGGCCGACGAGGGCCTTGGCTCTGCGGTCGTGCTCGGCGGCCGGCTGCACCGCGGCGCGACCGGCGGCGCGGGCGAGGTCGGCTACATGCCCACTCCGGGCGCGCCCACCGCCCGGGAGACCGGGCGCACCGGCGACCACGGCTACCAGGCGCTCACCGGTGGCCGGGCGATCCACAAACTGCTCAGGTCGTACGGCGTGCGCGGCGCCGACTTCCGCCAGGCGATCACCAACGCGGTCCGGCTCAGCCCCCGCTCGGACGACGCCAGGGCGGGACTGCGCGACGTGGCCGCTCGGCTGGCGGTCGGCCTGGCCGCCATCACATCCGTCCTGGACCCGGCGCTGATCGTGCTGACCGGCGGAGTGCTGAGCGCGGGCGGCGAGACGCTGCGCGAGCTCATCGAACACGAACTGCACGCCCAGACCATCCCGCGGCCGCAGGTGCGGCTGTCGAGCGTCGAAGGCAACCCCGTCCTGGCCGGAGCCCTCGGCCTCGCCCTGGACGCCACCCGTGAAGAGGTCTTTCCCTAAAACGATCAGGAGGCACCCCCCGTGCGTTTGATCCCCCTCGCGGTCGCCGGGCTTCTGGCCCTGACCGCCTGCACCGCCACCCGGGAGGCGCCGCCCACCCTCGGCGCCCAGCCCAAGCCCAGCGCGGCCGGCACCGAGCCGGCCGCCGCCGCCCTGCCTCCGGCCTCGCTGGAACTGTGGCACGGCTTCTCCACCGACGCCGAGGTCAAGGCCTTCGAGGACGCGATCGCCGGCTTCAACAAGAAGTTCCCGCAGATCAAGGTCGTCGCCAAGAAGGGCATCCAGGACGACCAGATCACCTCGGCCATCCGCAGCGGCAAGGCGCCCGACGTGGCCGCCTCCTTCACCACCGACAACGTCGCCCAGTGGTGCAAGAGCGGAGCGTTCCAGGACCTCACCCCGGTCATCCAGCAGGACGGCATCGACCTGTCGGTGCTGCCGGCCGCCTCGCGCTCCTACACCGAGTTCGAGGGCAAGCGCTGCACCATGCCGCTGCTGGCCGACGCCTACGGCCTGTACTACAACAAGGCCCTGATGAAGGGCAGCGAGCCGCCCAAGACGCTGAGCGAGCTGACCGAGCTGACCAAGAAGCTCACCGTGCGCGACGCCGACGGCACCATCAAGGTCGCCGGCTTCATCCCGAGCTTCCAGTACTACGAGAACTCCCCCTCCCACCTCGGCCCGATGACCGGCGCGAAGTGGTACAACGAGGACGGCACCTCGGCCATCGGCTCCGACCCCGCCTGGAAGCAGCTCCTCACCTGGCAGAAGGAACTGGTCGACTGGTACGGCTACGCCAACCTGGAGAAGTTCCGTAAGAGCCTGGGCGACGAGTGGGGCGCCGAGCACCCCTTCTTCAAGGGCAAGGTCGCCATGATCGTCGACGGTGAGTGGCGCAACGCCATGATCGCCAACGACCCCAAGGCCAAGACCCTCGACTACGGCACCGCCCCGCTGCCGGTCGCCGACGACAAGCCCGACCTGTACGGCAGCGGCTTCACCGCCGGCACCGTCATCGGCGTGCCGAAGGGCGCCAAGAACCCGCAGCACGCCTGGGAACTGGTCAAGTACCTCACCACCGACACCGACTCGCTGGTGACCCTGTCCAACGCGCTGCGCAACGTGCCCACCACGAAGGCCGCGGCCGAGTCGCCGAAGCTGGCCAACGACGCCAACTTCAAGACCTTCCTCGACATCTTCGCCCACCCGAAGACCTCGACGCTGCCCGCCAACGTCAACAGCGTCTTCAACCAGGACGCCTTCAGCACCTTCCTCACCTCGTGGGAGAAGGGCTCCGTCAAGGACCTGGACGCCGGGCTCAAGGACGTCGACAAGCGGATCAACGACAAGCTGAAGCTGTCCGGAGGCTGATCGTGGCTTCCTCCCTCGCCGCGCCGCCCGTCCGGCGGCGCGGCCAGGGCCTGCGTGCCCTGGTCTGGCTCTCGCCCCTGCTGGCCGGTCTGGCGATCTTCCTCGTCTACCCGCTGCTCGCGACGGTCTTCTACTCCTTCCACCGCTACGACCTCTACACCCTGGAGTTCGTCGGGCTCGCCAACTACGAGTACCTGCTCTCCGACGAGCGGGTCTGGCAGTCGGCCCGCAACACGCTCTGGCTGGTCGTCTTCATGGTGCCCGCCCAGCTCGCCTTCGCCCTGGCGCTGGCGCAGCTCGTCACCCGGATCAAGGCCGGGGCGGGCGTCTTCCGCACCATCTTCTACCTGCCCTCGCTGGTGCCCATGGTGGCCGGCACGGTCGCCTTCGTCTTCCTGCTCAACCCGGCCACCGGTCCGGTCAACAACCTGCTGTCGCTGCTCGGCGTCGCCGGTCCCGACTGGTTCGGCGACCCGGCCTGGTCCAAGCCGAGCCTCACGCTGCTCGGCATGTGGGGCGCGGGCAACACGATGGTGATCTTCCTGGCCGCCCTGCTCGACGTGCCCAAGCACCTGTACGAGGCGGCCTCCATCGACGGCGCCGGGGCCTGGCGGCAGTTCAGGAGCATCACGCTGCCGACCATCTCGCCGGTGCTGATGTTCACGGCCATCACCGGGGTCATCTACGCGCTCCAGTACTTCACCCAGGCGATGATCGCCTCCCGGGTGGCCTCCGGCGCGACCGACTCGGCCGGGTCCACCTTCACCCCCGGCTACCCCGAGGGCTCCCTGCTCACCCTGCCGCAGCATCTGTTCCACTCCGGCTTTCGCGACTACGAGCTCGGTTACGCCTGCGTGCTGGCGCTGGCGCTCTTCCTGACCGCGATGGTCTTCACCCTGTTCCTGCTGCGCCGCTTCCGCTTCGCCGAGGAGGCCTCATGAGCGTCGCCGCTCCGCCCCGCCCCGTCGCACCGCGCGCGGCCGCCCGGGCCGCCCGCGGTACGGCCCGCCGGCGCCGTGCCCTGCACTGGATCGCCGTCCACGCCATAGCCGTGGCCCTGGCGATCATGTTCCTCGCGCCCGTCGTCTTCGTCGGGCTGACCGCCCTGATGACCGACGAGCAGGCGCTGACCAGCCAGTTGTGGCCCCAGGACTGGCACTGGGGCAACTTCGTCACCGTCTTCGCCGACTCCCAGCTCATGACCTGGATGGTCAACAGCTTCCTGTACGCCGGTCTGGCGACCGTCTTCATGCTGCTGTCGTCCATCCCGGCCGCCTACGCCCTGGCCCGCTTCCGCTTCCGCGGCCGGCGGTTCATGCTGCTGCTGGTCATCGCCTGGATGATGCTGCCGCCGCAGGTGGTCGCGATCCCGGTCTTCACCATCTGGGTCAACCTCGGCCTCACCGGCTCGCTGTGGCCGCTGATCCTGCCCATGCTGCTCGGCGACTGCTTCTCCATCTTCCTGCTGCGCCAGTTCCTGGTCAGCATCCCGCGCGACTACTTCGACGCCGCGCAGGTGGACGGCTGCTCCGACTTCCGCACCCTGGTCAAGGTCGTGCTGCCGATGGCCCGTCCGGCGATCGCCGCGGTGGCGATGTTCTCCTTCTTCTACTGCTGGAACGACTACTACGGCCCGTTGCTCTACACCGACCCCGGTGACCAGAGCGGCTGGACGCTCTCCCTGGGGCTGGCGACCTTCAAGGCCTTCCACAGCGTGCAGTGGAACCTCACCATGGCCGCCACCCTCCTGGTCACCGCACCGGTGATCATCGTCTTCTTCCTGGCCCAGCGGGTCTTCATCGAGGGAGTCACGCTGACGGGAGTCAAGGGGTGAACACCGCAGGGCGGCTGCTGGCCGTCGACGGGGGCAACAGCAAGACCGACGTGGCGCTGGTGGCGATGGACGGCAGTGTCCTGGCCACCGTGCGGGGCGGCGGGTTCGATCCGGGCCAGACCGGCTTGGCGCCGGCCGTGGACCGGCTGGAGGAGGCGGTACGGCGGGCGGCCGGTCCCGGTGCGGCGCCGCCGTACGCCGGGCATGTGGCCGCCTACCTGGCCAACGCCGACTTCCCCGAGGAGGAGGCGGCGATCGCCGCGGAGCTGGCCGGGCGCGGCCTGGCCGGTTCCGTGACGGTCGGCAACGACACCTTCGCCCTGCTGCGCGCGGGTGCGGCCAACCCGTGGGGGGTGGCCGTGGTGTGCGGGGCGGGCATGAACGCGGTGGGGGTCTCCCCCACCGGCCAGGTGGCGCGCTTCCCGGCCCTGGGCGCGCTGAGCGGCGACTGGGGCGGCGGCCTGGACCTGGGCACGGACGTGCTGTGGCACGCGGTCAGGGCCGAGGACGGGCGCGGCCCGGACACGGTGCTGACCGAGCTGGTCAAGGAGCGGTTCGGCGTGGCCACCGTCCTGGAGGTGGTGCTGGAGCTGCACGCCGGGCGGATCGAGTGCGCGGGACTGCAGGTGCTCGCGCCGGGGTTGTTCGAGGTGGCCCAGGCCGGGGACGCGGTGGCACGCTCCATCGTGGGCCGGCAGGCGGCCGAGGTGGTGGCGATGGCGGAGGTCTGCCTGCGCCGGCTCGACCTGCTCGACACGCCGGCCGAGGTGGTGCTGGGCGGCGGCGTGCTGGCCGCGCGGCACCCGTTGCTGGAGGCGCGGCTGGAGGAGGAGTTCGCCCGGCGCGCGCCGCAGGCCAAGCCGGTGGTGGCCGACCTGCCGCCGCTGGCGGGGGCGGCGCTGCTGGGCCTGGAGCACCTGGGTGCGGGCGAGACCGCGAAGGCCCGGCTGCGCGCCCACTTCCAGGCGAGCCGTTAGGCCCTACTCGGCCGCGGGCGCCTCGCCGATGGTCGGCGGGCGGTGCTCGAACGGGGTGCTCAGCACCACGGTGGTGCGGGTGGAGACGTTGGCCGCCGCGCGGATGCGCTGGAGCAGGTCCTCCAGCGCGTGCGGCGAGCCCACCCGCACCTTCAGGATGTAGCTCTCGTCCCCGGCCACGCTGTGGCACGCCTCGATCTCGACGAGGTGGGCCAGCCGGTCGGGGGCGTCGTCGGGAGCGGCGGGGTCGATCGGCTTGATGGACACGAACGCGGTCAGCGGCAACCCGATCGCCTCGTGGTCGACCAGCGCGGTGTAGCCGCGCAGAACGCCGCGCTTCTCCAGCCGGCGCACCCGCTGGTGCACCGCCGAGACCGACAGGCCGGTCTCCTTGGCCAGGTCGGTGAAGCTCATCCGGCCGTCGGCGGCCAGGAGCGTGACGATGCGGCGGTCGATCTCCTCCATCGGACAAAGGTAGCGGTTCCGGCCGACCGCCTCATCATGCGTGGATGCCCGCCCGCCCGGCCGCGTGCTGGAGCAGGGCGATGAGCACCTCCTTGCCCGATTCCCGGCGCCGGGCGTCGCAGGTCACCATGGGGACGTCGATGTCCAGGTCGAGCGCCTGCCGTACCGCGTGCAGAGGCAGCTCGCCGGCGCCCTCGAAGCGGTTGAGCGCGACCACGAAGGGCGTGCGGTGCTGCTCGAAGTAGTCGATGGCCGGGAAGCTGTCGGCCAGGCGGCGGACGTCGGCCAGCACCACCGCGCCGACCGCGCCGGAGGCCAGCTCGTCCCAGACGAACCAGAAGCGGGCCTGGCCGGGGGTGCCGAACAGGTACAGAAGGTACTGGTCGCGGATGGTGATGCGGCCGTAGTCCATGGCCACCGTGGTCGTGGACTTGCCTTCCACGCCGGAGAAGCCGCTGATGCGTTCCTCCGTGCGTACCGGGCGGGTTTCCGAGACCGCCCCGACCATCGTGGTCTTGCCCGCGCCGAATCCGCCCGCGATCAAGATCTTGATCGCGACTGGCGGCCGCAAGCGGTCCATCGCTCACCACCCCGTGTCAGGAGAGTGTCAAGAATGTAGCAACGCTCCTGACGCCCCTCAAGACCCATTCGCCGCAATTTGAACTTTCTTCACTTGACTCGCATGGTCAGGAAACCTGGTCAGGCGGTTGTGCGGCTCACCCATGGCATGGCCCGGTTTCCATTCGTTGCGACAACCGCTTGCCACGATTGAATGTGCGGTTTTCGTGAGCATTGTGGCCATGTATTGACAAGAAACGCAAGCGCTTGCACTCTTGTGCCCACCCCCGGTCATGAAAGGACGTGTCCCGCGATGGACCACTCCCCCGTGCCTCGACGGCAGGTGATCAAGGGTGCGCTCGGGTTCGCCGCGCTGGGCGCGCTGGCCGCCTGCGGCTCCGGATCAGGCGGCGGACCAGGCTCCGGACCAGGGGCCCAGACCTCCCGCGCCGCCGTACGGTTGCCCGACCACCTGCCCTACACCGGGCTCGAGCCCGACCTGCCCGGCACGCCGGAAGGGGCGCTCCCGGCCTTCTTCGCCTACCCGGCCGACCCGGTCCGCTTCACCACCGGCACGCCGGCCCGCGGCGGCACCATCCACGCGCTGTGCACCATGAACACCCCGCCCACCCCGCTGCCCGGCAACCGCTACTGGCAGGCGCTCAACACCGCGCTCGGCGCCGAGCTCAAGGTCACCGGCGCGCCGACGGCCGACTACGTCAACAAGTTCCAGACGCTGATGGCCGGCGGCGACCTGCCCGACACCATGGAGGTCCGGGCCAACACCCCGCAACTGCCCGGCCTGCTGGAGGCCAGGTTCCAGGAGCTGTCGGAGTTCGTGTCCGGCGACCGGATCAAGGACTATCCGGGCCTGGCCAACATCCCCACGGTGAGCTGGCAGTCCACCGTCTACAACGGCGGCATCTACGGCATCCCCATCCACCTGCCCGCGGTACGGCTGGCCGCCTCGGCCCGCGCCGACCTGATCGCCGCCAAGGGGCTCGACCTCGACGTCAAGACCGGCGCGGAGTTCCTGGAGCTGTGCCGCGCGCTGAGCGAGCCGGCCGCCAACAAGTGGGCCATCGACGAGCCGCTGTCCACCCTGGAGTACGTCGGCTCGATGCTCGGGATCGCCAACAACTGGCGGGTCGAGGGCGGCCGCTTCACCAAGAACTACGAGGACCCGCGGTTCGCGAAGGCCCTCGAACTCGTCGCCAGGATGTGGGCCGAGCAGGCCTTCCACCCCGACGCCTTCACCGCCACCGGCGCGCAGAAGGTCGCCTGGATGTCCTCGGGCGCCACCAAGATCCACGTCGGCGCCTCGACCTGGTCGAACATCGCCGTCGCGGCCCGCGCGGCCGATCCGAAGGCCGAGATCAAGGCCATCGCCGCGCCGAAGTTCGACGGCGGCGGCCAGGCGGCCACCTACCTCGGTCCCGCCGTCTTCTCCATCACCGGACTGAAGAAGGCTCCCAAGGAACGCGTCCAGGAGGTGCTGCGGGTGCTCGACTGGCTGGTCTCCCCCTTCGGCACCGCCGAGCACCGCCAGCGCGTCTACGGCGTCAAGGACTGGGACTTCACCCTCAAGGGCAGCGACCCCCTCCACACCGACGTCGGCAAGTCCGAGACCACCGTGCCGACGCTCTACATCGCCGCCTCGCCGGTGGTGCACTACACGCCGGGCTTCCCCGACATCACCAGGAACGAGTACGAGGCCGAGAAGACCGCTCTCGCCACCCGGGAGGCCTGGCCGACCGGCGGCCTGTACTCCCCCACCGACCAGGCCCAGGGCGCCGCGCTCGACAAGCGCATGAAGGACCTGCAGGCCGACATCATCCAGGGCCGCAAGCCCGTCTCCGCCTGGGCCGAGGGCGTGGCCGCGTGGAGGTCCGGCGGCGGGGACAGGATCCGCGCCGAGTACGCCGACTCGTTGCAGAAGACCGGGAGGAACTGACCCATGATGCGCCGCCTGCTCACCCTCACCGCCTTAGCGGCCGTTCTCGTCGCCGGCACCGCCACCAGCGCGGGCGCCGGGCGCCGGGCCGACCTGCTCCAGCCGCGCACCCAGGCCCACGGCATCTCCCGCGGCCAGGTCTTCGACAACCGCATGCCCGACCGCTCGGTCTACCAGGGCCGCGTGCCGTTCGTGTGGGGCGCCTACCCGCTGGACGCGCAGCCGCCGGACGTGGTGCCCAGCCGCTACCTGCCGGCCATCCGCGACAACGGCCCGGCCCGGACGCTGTCGTGGTACCAGGCCAACCACCCGGACTGGATCATGTACCAGGCCGACCGGACCAGCCCGGTGATCCAGGGCGGCAGCTCGCCCATCGTCACCCTCGACGTGGCCAACCCCGCGGTGCGCGAGTTCTACTTCACCACCCTGGTGCTGCCGAACATCCAGGCCGGCTACCGCTGGATCGCCCTCGACAACGTCGTGCCGTGGAACTGGACCGCCGCGGCCGGCCACTACGACGCCTCCGGCGCCTGGGTGCAGCAGTACAGCGGCCTGGACGACCCCGCCTACGCCCAGGTCTTCCTCGACTGGCTGTGCTGGCTGCGCAACAAGCTGCACAAGTACGACGTGGGCCTGGCCGGCAACATCAGCCCGCTCGGCGCCAACGCCTTCCAGCGCGACAAGTCCGCCAAGGCCGTGCGCATCGTCGACCTGTGGCTGCACGAGGGCGGCTTCACCCGGGCCCGCGACAGCAACATCCTCGACGGCGAGTGGGCGCAGACCTTCGCCCTCTACCGCTCGGTCGTGCCCGCCAAGCCGGTCGTCAGCGTCGGCATGACCACCGGGGCGCTGGCCACCGCGAGCCAGAGCCAGATCGACTGGATCATCGCCAACTACCTGCTGGTCCGCGAGCCGGCCACGATGCTCGCGCTGGTCGGCCGGTTCGACTACGGCTACTTCGTCGACCGGCCCGAGCTGGACCTCGACCTCGGCGCCCCCACGGCCGCCCCGGCGCAGCACGCCGGCGGCCTGTGGTACCGCGACTACCAGCGCGGGCGCACCGTGGTGAACCCCTCCTCCACCGCCACCTCGACACTGCCGCTGCCCGCCGGCACCTGGACCGACAGCCACGGCGCCGCGCACACCGGCCAGGTCACCCTGGCGCCCAACTCCGGCCTGATCCTCACCCGTTCCTAGGAGGTCGCCCCGATGCGCCTGTCCGCACCCGGCGAGCTGAGCGGCGGCCTGGCCGAGCTCGCCGCCGAGTACCCCCGGCGGTTCGGCCACGGCCCCGAGGTCCGCCTCGAACCCGACCCCGCCGTCGCGGGCTTCTCGACCACCGCCGAGGAGTACGGCTGGCGCATCGGCTACGCCCGCCCGCGCGACGCCTACCGGGCGCTCGGCGCGCTCCTCGGCGAGGCCGCCGAGCGCGCCGAGTCCAGCCCGTTCACCAGCCTGGCGGTGATGCTCGACACCTCGCGCAACGCCGTCATGCGCCCCGAGGCCGTGGCCTCCTACCTGCGCAAGTGCGCGCTCATGGGCATCGACACGCTCTGGCTCTACATGGAGGACACCTACCAGGTGGCCGGGGAGCCCGTGCTCGGCTACGCCCGCGGCCCCTACACCCCCGAGGAACTGCGGGCCATCGACGACACCGCGCACCGGCTCGGCATCGAGGTGATCCCGTGCGTGCAGACGCTCGGCCACTTCGAGCAGATCCTGCAGTGGCCGGCCTACTGGCCGCTGCGCGACACCGAACGGGTGCTCATGGCCGAGGCGGCCGAGGGCTACGCGCTGATCGGCCGCATGCTGGCCACGGTCGCCTCCTGCTTCCGCAGCCGGCGGGTGCACGTCGGCCTCGACGAGGCGCACGGCGTCGGCACCGGCGGCTACCGCAGGCGCTTCGGCGACCGGCCGCCCTTCGAAATCCTCTCGGCGCACCTGAAGAACGTGCTCGGCCTGTGCCGCGAGCACGGCCTGGCGCCGATGATCTGGAGCGACATGTACTTCCGGCTCGGCTCGGCCACCGGCGACTACTACGACCCGGCCACCGAGATCCCCTCCTGGGTGGCCGGGCAGATCCCGGCCGAGGCCGAGCTGGTCTACTGGGACTACGAGCACGGCGACGCCGCCTTCTACGCCGGCTGGATCGGCCGCCACCGCCGCGACCTGGGCAAGACGCCCGTCTTCACGGCGAGCGGCTGGACCCACCACCGGCTGTGGGCCGCCCTGCCCCGCGCCCTGGCGACGCTGACCGCCGGGATGACCGCCGCACGCGCCGAGGGGCTCACCGAGGCGGCGATCACCATGTGGGGCAACGACGGGACCGAGTGCGACCTGTTCTCCGCGCTCCCGGCCGTCCAGGCCTTCGCCGCGCTCGCCTACGGCGCCGAGCCGGAACGCGACCCGCTGCGGCCCTCCGCGCGGCTGGCCGCCGACTTCCGCGGCTCCTGCGACGCCACCTTGGAGGCGTGGCTGGCCGCCGCCGAGCTCGACTACCTGCCGGGGGCGGGCGATCCGGCGCGCTGGCGGGGCAACCCGGCCAAGTGGCTGCTCTGGCACGACCCGGTGCTCAGCTTCCTCACCGCCGGCCTGCCCGGCTGGCTGGCCGGGCACTACGCGGAACTGGCCGCCCGGCTGGAGGGGCCGCTGCCCGGCGACGTACGGCTGGCCTTCCCGCGGGCGCTGGCCGAGACCTTGGCCGCCAAGGTCGTGCTGCACCGGGAGCGCCGGGCCGTACCGGGCCTGGCGGAGCAGGTGCGGGAGCTCCGCGAGCGGCACCGCGAGGTGTGGTGCGGCGACAACAAGCCGTTCGGCTGGGACGTCATCGACCGGCGCTACGGCGGGCTGCTGGCGCGGCTGGAACACCTGGAGCGGTTCGGGGCGGTGGAGTTCGAGGCACTCGACCCGTACCCGGACGGGGCGCTGGCCCAGTGCCTGCCGTACGCGCGCACCGCCTCGGCGAGCTTCCATGCGTGAGCGGCTGCGGCGGGACGGCTTCCTGCTCCTGCTGGCCGTCCCCGGCATGGCGGTGATCGTCGTCTTCCAGTACCTGCCGCTGCTGGGCAACGTGATCGCCTTCAAGGACTACCAGCCCTACCTCGGCATCGCCGGCTCCCCCTGGGTCGGCTGGGACAACTTCGGGGTCATCCTCACCCTCGACCCGCTGTTCCTGACCGCGCTGAGCAACACGCTGATCATCGCCTTCCTGCAGGTGGTCTTCGTCTTCCCGGTGCCGATCGCGCTGGCGCTGCTGCTCAACTCGCTGCTGTCGGAACGGCTCAAGCGCCTCGTGCAGTCGGTGCTCTACCTGCCGCACTTCATGTCCTGGGTGATCGTCGTCGCGCTGTTCCAGCACATGCTGGGCAACGGCGGCCTGCTCAACGCGTGGCTGCGCAGCAAGGGCATGGAAGGCTTCTCGATCATCGGCGACCCCGAGCTGTTCAAGGTGCTGATCACCAGCCAGGTCGTCTGGAAGGACACCGGCTGGGGCACCATCCTGTTCCTGGCCGCGCTCTCCCGGGTGGACGTCGAGCTCTACGAGGCGGCGGCGGTGGACGGGGCCTCGCGGCTGCGCCAGCTCTGGCACATCACGCTGCCCTCCATCCGCGGCGTGATCGTGCTGCTGCTCATCCTCAAGCTCGGCGACGCGCTCACCGTCGGCTTCGAGCAGATCCTGCTCCAGCAGCGCGCGGTCGGCGTGGACGCCTCGGAGGTGCTGGACACCTACGTCTACAACAACGGCGTGATCAACGGGGGCTGGGGGACGTCGGCCGCGGTCGGCCTGGTCAAGGGCGTGATCGGGGTCGCGCTGGTGCTCGGCGCCAACAAGCTGGCCCACCTGTTCGGCGAAAGGGGCGTCTACTCCCGATGAACACCTTCACCCCTTCCCCGCCCGTGCGGGCCGCCAAGGGCGTGCTCCTGCTGCTGTGCTGCGCGGTGGTGGTACTGCCGTTCGCCGCGGTGGTCGCCACCAGCCTGGCCGGGCAGGCGCAGATCAACGCCGCGGGCGGCTACGTGCTGTGGCCCTCGCCGGTCACCTTCGACGCCTACCGGGCGATCTTCGCCGGCGGGGTGGTCTCGCGGGCGCTGGTGATCTCGCTCCTCGTCACCGTCGTCGGCACCGTGCTCAGCCTGGGCTGCAGCACGCTGCTGGCCTACGCGCTGTCGCGGCCGGGCAGCCTCGGCTCGCGGCCGCTGCTGATGCTCGTGCTGTTCACGCTGCTGTTCTCGCCCGGCATCATCCCGCTCTACCTGGTGGTCCGGCAGCTCGGGCTGCTGGAGTCGCACTGGTCGCTGATCCTGCCGGTGCTGATCAACGGGTTCAACGTGATCGTCATCCGGTCGTTCTTCCTGGACCTGCCGCGTGACCTGCTCGACTCGGCGCGCATGGACGGCGCAGGCGAGCTGCGGGTGTTGTGGCAGATCGTGCTGCCGCTGTCGAAGGCGGTGCTGGCCGTGGTCGGGCTGTTCTACGCGGTCTCCTACTGGAACAGCTTCTTCGCCGCGCAGCTCTACCTCAACGACTCGGCCGACTGGCCGCTCCAGCTCGTGCTGCGCACCTACGTGGTGGACGGCTCGACCATGGGCGTGGACAACGCGGCGCTGACCGGCGAGCTGCCGCCGCCGCAGCAGGCCATGCAGATGGCCGTCCTGGTCGTCTCACTGGTGCCGATCTTGCTCGTCTATCCTTTCCTGCAGCGGCACTTCGCGAAGGGCGTCCTGGTCGGTGCGGTGAAGGGATGAACGTGCTCTGGTTGTTCTGCGGCGACAGCGTGACCCAGGGGGCGCTCCACACCTTCGGCTTCCGCGACTACACCCAGCTCTTCGCCGAGCGCGTCCGCTTCGAGCTGGAGCGGCCCGGCGACGTGGTGGTGAACACCGCGGTGAGCGGCGCGCGGTTCACCCAGCCGGACCTCGCGCGGTTCGAGCCGGACGTGGTCTCGCTGATGTTCGGCATGAACGACTGCCTGGACGGGACGCGCGGGCTCGACGGCTTCCACGCCGCCTACGCCGAGGCCGTGACGCGCATCCAGCGCGCCGGGGCGCGGGCGGTGGTGCACACGCCCAACCGGGTCCTGCCCGGCGCGCTGCCGGAGCGGATCGAGCACCTCGGGGCCTACGCGGAGGTGGCGCGCAAGGTCGCCGCCGACACCGGCGCACTGCTGGTCGACCACCACGCCGAGTGGGGCGGCCGGCCGATCGCGCACTGGATGGCCGACGACTGCCACCCCAACGAGTACGGTCACCGGGCCCTGGCCCGCAGCCTCCTTCGGGCCCTCGACCTGTGGGACCCCGCCAGCGGGACCGGGCGGTTGTTCATCCCCTGAGCTCGCCGGGCGCCAGGCGCGCGGCCAGGCCCGGGATCACCGCCTGCCAGCCGTACGCGGGCTCGCCGACTCCGGCCGCGACGGCGGCGCGCGGGTCGAGCGGCGCGGCGCCCTCCACCGCGCGCACCCGCGGCTCCAGGCGGGCGGCCAGCGTGACCAGCAGCGCCTCCTCCGGCCCCGCGCCGTACAGCACCAGGCCGGTACGGCAGGCGGCCAGCCGCTCGTCCCGCCAGGCGAACCCGACCGCCCGCAGGACGTCGAACACCCGCCCGGCGGCCAGGCTGTCGCCCAGCCACAGCAGGTCGGTGGCCAGCTTGAAGGTGGTGTCGAAGTACCCCGGCGCTCGCGCGTTGACCGGCGCGGGAGCCAGCGCCCCGGTGCCGCGCACGTCGATGGCGAGCACCAGCCGGCCGGGGCCGGGCTCGGGCGGCTCGCCGAGCGCGATGACCAGCTCGCGGGCGCCCTCCGGGTCGCCGTGCAGCACGCCGCAGTTCCACAGGTCGGCCTCGGAGCGCCAGAAGACGTGCCGGTCGAACCAGCGGGGGAAGAACTCCTCCGGCGGCGTGCGGTGCGCGTGCACCCGCTCGGCCAGCCACCCGGTCCAGTCCCGGCCCGCGTCGGGCAGGTGGGCGAGGTTCAGGTCGCGGGGGTGGCGGGTGTCCGGGCGGTCGGCGAAGATCCCCTTGGCGGTGCAGCGCAGGAGGTGCTCGGGCAGCGGTTCCGGCTCGCGCTCGTCGGTGACCCGGCCGCCGAGGTGCTCGGCGAGGAAGGCGGTCGCGGCGCGCGCCAGCTCGGGGAAGAAGCCGTGCCCGACCTCGGAGCGCACGAGCCGCAGCCGGTCGGCCGCGCCGAGCAGGCCGAAGGCGCGGCGCGCGCGGCGGACGCTGCGGACGGTGCCCTCGATCGGGAAGAAGTCGTAGTCGGCGGCGAGCACGAGCGTGGGCCTGGGCGCCATGGCCAGGAGGAAGTCCTCGTGGTCGACGCCGCCCAGGGTCGCGCCGGGCAGCACCTGTTCGGCGTCCTGGGCCTGGCCCGACCACAGGTAGGCCTCGCGGCCGGTGACGAACGTGCCGGGCGCGGCGGCGGCCAGGCGCGGCTCCAGCGCCATCAGCAGGGTGGTGATCGTGCCGCCGCCGCTGTTGCCGGTCATGCCGATGCGGGCCGGGTCGACGTCGGGGCGGGCCGAGAGGTAGTCGATGGCTCGGCGGGCGTCGTGCACGAAGTAGCGGGCCACCGAGTGGCCCAGCCACCAGCACTGCACGCCCGCGTCGGTGTGCTCGGAGACGCCCCCGTCGGTGCGGGCGGTCGCGGCGCGTTCGCCCTGGCCGAACGGGTCCGTCGCCAGCGCGATCAGGCCGGCTCTGGCCAGGCGGGCGCAGACGGCCTGGTAGGTGGGGTGGGCCTTGGCCTCGGGACCGTGCCCGCAGGCGAACAGCACCGCGCCCGCCGGCTCGCGCACCTCGGCGGGGCGCCACAGGTTGGCCGGCACCACCACTCCGGGGGCGGTGGTCAGGAGGAGTTTCTCGACGACGATGTCGCCGAGGTCGATCACCCCGCACTCCTCGGCCTCGACCGCCACCCCGCGCTCATCAGGCAGGTCGACGGATGGCGGGGCGCCGGTGACGTCGGGGAGGCCGCCTAAAGAGGCGAGGACCTGGGCGCGGATGGCCGCCTGGCGGGCCCGCACGTCCTCCGGCGTGGCGAGGGCGTCGTTGACGGCGTGCCAGCGGCGCAGCTCGGCCAGGGTCCGCCGGTAGACGTGCGCCTGCAGGTCGTGCGAGACGTCGAAGCGCCCGCCCAGGTGCGGCCCGAAGCTCACCGCCGCTCCGGCGCCGGCCCGGTGGAGCTGCGCACCACGAGGTAGGTCTCCAGCTCGGCCAGCGGCGTGCCGCCCCCCTCGTGGGTGCCGTCGATGACGTCCAGCAGCAGGTCCACCGCGGTCGCCCCCGCCTCGGCGCCGGGCACGTGGATGGAGGTGAGCGTCGGATAGGCCACCCCCGACAGCGGGCTGTCGTCGATGCCGATCACGCTGAGGTCGCGCCCGACGCTCTGCCCGCGCTCGGCCAGCCGCGCCATCACCCCGAGCGCGATCAGGTCGTCGTAGGCGATGACCGCGGTGACCGGGCTGCCGTGCAGCAGGTCGGCCGCCTGCACCCCGGCCTGCACCTGCGGCTCGAACGGCCCGAAGACGGTCAGCTCGGTCCCGAGCTGCGCGCACGCCTCCTCGATGGCCGCGGTGCGCTGCTGGTTGGACCACGAGCGCCGCGGCCCGGCCAGGTAGCCGATGTGCCGGTGGCCGAGGGCCACGAGGTGCTCGACCGCCTGCCGGATGCCGTCCGCGTTGTCGATGATCACCGTCGGCGCCCCGGGCACCTGCCGGTTGACGAACACGACCGGTCCGAGCCGGACGATCTCGGCGATCCGCGCCTCGCTGGACCGCGGCGAGACCATGATCAGCCCGTCGACCTGCTTGGCCAGCACGCGGGCCCGGTCGAGCTCGTCTGCGGCCCGCTCGTCGGTGTCGGCCAGCACGACCGCCAGGTCCTTGCGCGCCGCCCGCGCCTGCACGGCCTTGATGATCGGCGGGAAGAACGGGTTGGCGACGTCCGGCACGATCAGCCCGATGGTGCCGGTGCGGCCCATCGACAGCGAGCGCGCCACCCGGTTCGGCGTGTAGCCCAGCTCGCGGGCGACCCGCTGCACCTTGTCGCGGGTCTGCGCGCTGACCCGGCCCGGGTCCGACAGCGCCCTGGAGACCGTGGACGGCGACAGGCCGCACGCCTCGGCCACCTCGGCCAGCGTGACGGTCATGGCCACCTCCCCTTCGAGTTCGCAACCGCTTGCCGGAAGCTTCCCACACTCACCCGAGCGGTCCCGCCGGATCGGCGCCGCCCGCGACGGCGAGCAGCGCGTCCACGTCGACCGCCTGGCCGGTGCGGATGGAGCGCCGCACCGCCTCGCCCAGCACCACCGCGCGAGCGGCGTCGGCGGCGGGAGCCAGGTCGCCCGGACCGTCGCCGAACAGGTCGGCCACCATCGGCCCGTCGGCGCCCAGATGGCCGCCGTGCTCGCCCGGCACCTCGTACGCGCGGCGCTCGCCGAACATCGGGTGGACCACCACGGGCGGCTGCGGGCCGGCGGCCTGCCTGCCGTACTCCAGGCTGGTCTCGAGGCGGCCGTGCGTGCCGTTGACGCCCAGGCGGTAGCCCTCCCAGGGGGCGGCGAACTGGATGGAGTACGACAGGTGCGCGCCGCCACGGTAACGGACCAGGGCGGCGTAGTTGTCCTCGATGTCGATCTCGGCGTCGTAGAGGTAGCGCTCCTGCCCGCCGTACTGCCGGCCGCGCAGGGCGGGCAGTTCCACGCCCTCCTCGCGCCAGCGCGCGTTGAACGGGCAGCGGCGGCGCTGCTCGGCCACCGGCAGCGCCGCGCCCGGGTTGTGCGGGCTGGCGGCGCCGAAGTAGGCCAGCGAGCCGGCCGCGTAGACCTGCTGCGGCGTGTCGCGCAGCCACCAGCCGACCAGGTCGAAGTGGTGGCAGCTCTTGTGCACCGCCAGCCCGCCCGACAGCGCCGCCCGCCGGTTCCAGCGCTGGAAGTAGCTCGCGCCGTGCAGCGACTCCACGTTCCAGACCAGCTCGACGCCGAGCACCCGGCCGATCGCGCCCTCGTCGAGCAGCCGCCGGATCAGCCGGTGGCGGGGCGCGTAACGCAGGTTGTGCGTCACCCTGACCTGCCCGGGCGCCGAGGCGGCCAGGACGCGGCCGGCGTCGGCGGCGGTGGTGACCATGGGCTTCTCGGAGACGACCCGGAGCCCGTTCCGCAGCCCGGTCAGGATCGCGCCGGCGTGGGTGTGGTCGGGCCCGGCCACCAGCAGCACGTCGGGGGCGGTCTCCAGGACCATGCGCTCGAAGTCGTCCGGCGCGTACCACGCCAGGCGCTCGTCGAAGGCCCGCACCCGCTCGCGGTCGGGGTCGAGCACGGCGACCAGCTCGCCGCGCCCGGCGTACTCGCCCAGCAGCGGCCGGGCGAAGACCGACATCCCGCGCGCGCTCAGCCCCGACAGCGCGTAGCGGGTGCGTTCAGGACGCATCGGCCGGCACCAGCGCCGCGGAGTCACGGTCGAGGAAGAGCCGCGCCCCGGCCTGCTCGCGCAGCCACGTGGCCGGGCAGTGCGCGCCGACCGGGCCGCACAGGCTCTCCTGTACGGCTGCCGCCTTGCGCCCCTCGGGCACGACGGCCTGCACGACGGCGGCGCTGAGCAGCGCGGGCACGGTCAGCGTGAGCGCGGTCGCCGGGACCGAGGCCAGGTCGGGGAAGTGCCCCTCGCCCACCTGCTGGCGGCGCGACTCCGGGGTGAGCGTGATCGTCTTCACCCAGCGCGGGTCGTGCCGGTCGGCCTGGTGGGGCTCGTTGAAGGCCAGGTGACCGTTCTCCCCGATGCCCAGGCAGACCAGGTCGAGCGGCGCGGCGCGCAGCAGGTCCTCGTAGCGGCGGCACTCGGCCTCGGGGTCGGCCGCGTCGCCCGCCAGGTAGCGCACCGCCGCCGGGCGCAGCGGCTCCTCGACGTTCTCCCTGATCCAGCGCCGGAACCCGGCCGGGTGCCCGGCGGGCAGGCCCGCGTACTCGTCCATGTGGAAGACGGTCACCGCCTCCCACGGCACCCGCTCCTCGCGCAGGGCGCGGACGAAGCCGAGCTGGGAGTTGCCGGTGGCGATCACCACGCGGGCCGAGCCGCTCGCGGCGACGCGCTCGCGCAGCACCTCGGCGGTGTGCCGGGCGGCGGCCTCGGCGAGCTCGGCCTGGTCCCGGTGGACGTGGACGGCCAGCAGCCCCGCCTCGAAGCGGTGGTTCACGGTGTGGTTTCCCTTCTGATGACGGTTCCGGCGCCGTGCCGGGCCAGGTCGCGCAGGTCGGCGTGGAGCAGGTCGGTGAAGCCGCGGTGGCCGGGCAGGTCGTCGCCGAAGACGGCGCGCTCGCCGAGCAGCCGGCCCAGGTTGGCGGCCGGGTTGCCCGCGGCGCGCCGGGCCAGCCGGGCGGCTCCGGGGTCGGCGGCCTCGACCGGCCGGCCGGCGTCGTCGAGCCCGACGGTGACGTGCCGCAGCCAGGCGGCGACGGCCAGGACCGCCCAGCGCGGCACCGCCCCGGCGGCCAGCCGGTCGCGGACGGTGCCGAGCAGCCGGATCGGCACCTTGAGCGAGCCGTCGGCGGCCACCTGGGCGCAGCGGTGCCGCAGCGCGGGGTTGCGCATGCGGCCCAGCACGGTCGCGGTGTACTCCCGCAGGTCCACGCCGTCCGGCGGGGTGAGCGTGGGCAGCACGTCCTCAAGTGCCAGCCGCTCGGCCAGCCGGCCCAGCGCCGGGTCGGCCAGGGCCTGGTCGATGCGTTCGTGGCCGGTCAGGGCGCCGGTGTAGGCCAGGGCGCTGTGCACGCCGTTCAGCACGCGGATCTTGGCGCGCTCGTACGGGGTGACGTCGGCGGTGAACACCGCGCCGGGCCAGGCCGGCCGGCCGCCGGGGAAGCGGTCCTGCAGCACCCACTGCCGGTACGGCTCCGCCACCACCGCCGCCCGGTCGCGCTCGCCGGTCAGCGCCTCGACCAGCGTGTGGTCGGCCTCGGTGGCCGCGGGCACGATCCGGTCCACGACGGTGGCGGGGAAGGCGACCCCGGACTCCACCCACCCGGCCAGGCCCCCGTCCCGAGCGGCGCAGGCGGCGAGCACGAGCCGGGCGAGCGTGGGGCCGTTGCCCGGCAGGTTGTCGCAGCACACCACGGCCAGCGGCCCGGCCTCGGCGGCCCGCCGGGCGGCGAGCCCGTCCACCAGCAGCCCGAGCACGTCACCCGCCGGGGTGTAGGCCTTCTCGGTGACGGTCAGGGTCACCACCCGGGTGTCGGGATCGGCGAGGGCCGCGACCGCCTCGGCCCGCTGCGTGGGCGCGTGCAGCGTCTCGGTGATCGCGCTCACCGGCACCGCCTCGGCCCGGCCGTGCTCACGCACCAGCACGTGGTAGCGGTGCCCCTGGGCTCGTAACGCCCCGGCCACCGTGCCCGACCTCGGGGCGATCGCCCGGATCCGCCAGCCGGGCGAGTCCTGGGTGTAGACGGCCTGGTGCGCGCGGTGGAAGGCGCCGAGGCCGACATGGACCACGGAGGGCATCACATCACCGCCCCGAGCTGCCACGGCACGAACTCCTCGGCGCCGAAGCCGAGCTCCTCACTGCGGGTGCGGCGGCCGGAGGCGGTCTCGACCAGCAGGCCGAACAGCCGCCGCCCGGCCCGCTCGACGTCCTCCAGGCCGTCGGCGACGGTGCCGCAGTCGAGGTCCATGTCGTCGCCGAGCCGGCGGAACAGCTCGGTGTTGGTGGCGACCTTCACGCTGGGGACGGGGCGGCAGCCGTACACCGAGCCTCGGCCGGTGGTGAAGCAGATGAGCTGCGCGCCGCCGGCGACCATGCCGGTGGCGGAGACCGGGTCGTAGCCGGGGGTGTCCATGAAGACCAGGCCGCGCTCGGTGACGGCCTCGCCGTACTCGTAGACGGCGGTCAGCGGGCTGGAGCCGCCCTTGGTGACCGCGCCGAGGGATTTCTCCAGGATCGTGGTGATGCCGCCCGCGCGGTTGCCCGGGGAGGGGTTGTGGTCGAGGCTGCCGCCGTGCCGGGCGACGTAGCCGCGCCACCAGTCGATCCGGGCCAGCAGCCGGGCGGCCACCTCGGGTGACGCGGCCCGCGCGGCCAGCAGGTGCTCGGCGCCGTAGATCTCCGGCGTCTCGCCCAGCACCGCGGTGCCGCCGTGCGCGACGAGCAGGTCGGCGGCCACGCCGAGCGCCGGGTTGGCGCTGAGCCCCGAGTAGCCGTCCGAGCCGCCGCACTGCAGGCCCAGGACGAGCTCGGCCAGCGGCACCGGCGTGCGCCGGGAGCGCGCGGCCTCGGGCAGCAGTTCGCGCAGGGCGGCGGTGGCGGCCGCGACGGTGGCGGCGGTGCCGCCGGACTCCTGGATGGTGAGCGTGGGGATGGGCAAATCGAGGGCGGAGATCTGGTTGACCTCGCAGCCGAGCCCGATCATGACCAGGCCGGCGAAGTTGGGGTGGCGCGCGTAGCCCTCCAGGGTGCGGCGCAGGATGGCCAGGCCCTCGCCGTCGTCGGCCAGGCCGCAGCCGGTGCCGTGGGTGAGCGCGAGCACGCCGTCGGTGCCGGCCTCGCGGGCCTCCTGGTCGAAGCGCTGGGCGACCAGCTTGGCGACGGTGGCCGAGCAGTTGACCGAGGTCAGGATGCCCAGGTAGTTCCGGGTTCCGGCCCGGCCGCCCGGGCGGCGGTAGCCGTCGAAGGTGCCCGAGAGCGTGGGCTCGGCGGGTGTCGCGGGGGCCGGGGCGGCGGCCGTGCCGCCGTGCTCGGCGAACTCCAGGTTGTGGGTGTGCACGTGCTCGCCGGGGACGATCGGGCGGCTCGCGGTGCCGATGGGCTGGCCGTACTTGCGCAGCCAGGTCCCGGCGGGCACCGGGCGCAGGGCGAGCTTGTGCCCGCGCGGCACCGGCCCGGCGACGGTGAGGGAACCGATCCGCTCCCCCGCCACCAGATCGCGCAGCGCCACGGCCACGTCGTCCTCCGGCCTCAACACCAGCACGTGCTTGGTCATCGCCCCGCCCCGATCCCGCTCGTGCTCAGCCATGGACCGGCTCCCCGATCCCGGTCAGGTCGACCGCCCAGCGGCCGGCCACGATGGTGGCGACCGCGGTGAACTCCTCGTCGAACAACGCCAGGTCGGCCGCCAGGCCGGGCCGCAGCGCGCCCCGGTCGCGCAGCCCGAGCACCCGCGCGGGCACCTCGGTCGCCGCGGCCACCGCCTCGCCGAGCGGCAGCCCGAGGTCGCGGTGCAGGTGCCGCAGCATGCCGTCCAGCCCGGTGACCCCACCGGCGAAGCTCCCCGTCCCGGGCAGCACGCCGACCCCGCCGGCCACCACGCAGTCCAGGGCCCCCAGCCGGTACGGCGAGCCGTCCGGCAGCCCCGCACCGGGGGTGGCGTCGGAGACCACGGCCAGGTCCCCGCCCAGGCACCGGAAGGCGATGCGCAGCAACGCCGGAGGCAGGTGGCGGCCGTCGGCGATCACCTCGGCGGTCAGCCCGGTCGAGGCCAGCGACTCCTCCAGCAGCCCCGGCACCCGCCAGGGCCCTTCGCGGCGCAGGCCCGACTGGCCGCTCCACAGATGGGTCAGATGCCGCACCCCGGCCTCGACCGCGGCGGCGAAGAGGGGGCCGTGCGCCTGGCTGTGGCCGATGGCGACCACCGTGCCCGCCGCCGCGAACCGCCGCACCGCCTCCAGGCCGCCGGGCAGTTCGGGGGCGAGGGTGACCATCGTGGGCGGGCCCGCCGCCAGCAACCGCTCGACGAGCGCGGCCGACGGGTGCCGCAGCAGCCCCGGATCGTGCGCCCCGGCCTGCTCGGGAGCCAGGAAGGGCCCTTCCAGATGCACCCCGGCCAGCCGCGCCCCTCGCTCGGGTGCCGTGCCCGGCCGGCGGGTGGCGAAGGCCAGGGTCTCGGCCATCCGGTCGAGCTCGGCGGTGGCCAGCGAAGCCTGGAGCGTCGTCACCCCGAACCGGGCGTGCGCGGCCAGCACGGCCTCGTACCCGGCGGCGGACGGCTCGTCGAACCCGTGCCCGGCGGCCCCGTGCGCGTGCAGGTCGATCAGCCCGGGCGTCAGCAGCAGCCCGGAGACGTCCACCCGCGGCACCCCGCCCGGCACCTCGGCGGCGGGCGGCATCGCCTCGATCACGCCGTCCCGCACCAGGACGGCCCGCGTCCCCCCGGCGGGCAGCCGGGCGCCGACGAGTGCGTATCGCGTCATGCCGTCCCTCCGGTATGCAAGCGGTTGCGCACACTTTCTATCCCATCGATACAGCCCTCTACAAGACCGCGATGGAAATTGCGGCAATCGCTTGCGCAACCGATGCCACCGCCTCCTAGGATCAAGCCATCCCCGTCGAAAGGAGCGGTCATGTCCCGATTCCAGGGCCGCACGGCCCTCGTCACCGGCGGCGGCTCGGGCATCGGCCTCGAGATCGCCCGCCGCCTGAGCGCCGAGGGCGCCGCGGTCACCGTGGCCGACCTCGACCCCTCGGCCGCCGCGCGGGAGCTGGGCGCGACCCCGCTGGAGCTGGACGTCACCGACGAGCGCGCCGTCTCCGCCCTCGACCTGGCGCCGGACGTCCTGGTCAACAACGCCGCCACCTGCACCGACACGCCGTTCCCCGAGCTCAGCGGCGAGGAGTGGGACGCCGACCTCGCCTCGGTGCTCAAGGGCCCGTTCCTGATGTGCCGGACCCTGCTGCCGCGCATGCCGGCCGGCGGCAGCGTGGTCAACATCGGCTCCGTCAACGCCGCCGCCTTCTTCGGCAACGACGCCTACAGCGCCGCCAAGGCCGGTCTCGAGAGCCTCACCCGGGGCCTGGCCGTGCGGTACGGCCCGCGCGGCATCCGGGTGAACCTGGTGGCCCCGGCCACCATCCGCACCCCCATCTGGGACGCCCGGCTGAGCCGCGACCCGGAGCTCATGGCGCGCCTGGCCGGCTGGTACCCGCTCGGCCGCATCGGCTCACCCGCGGACGTCGC
This sequence comes from Nonomuraea sp. NPDC050328, assembly GCF_044459405.1. Lineage (NCBI taxonomy): Bacteria > Bacillati > Actinomycetota > Actinomycetes > Streptosporangiales > Streptosporangiaceae > Nonomuraea > Nonomuraea sp. NPDC050328. The sequence goes on from NZ_JBITIW010000013.1 coordinate 26,136, forward strand.
CGCCGCCGTGCTCTTCCTCGCCTCGCCGGAGGCCGCCTGGATCACCGGGACCACGTTGCGGGTCGACGGCGGCCTCACCGCGGGCAACGCGCGGCTCGTGGCCGACATCCTCACGCCCGGCCACCTCCGCTGAGCAGGGGCGCCGGACGCGCGACGGCCCCCGCGCGGTCGAGCCGTCGCGGGGGCCGTCGTCAGCGCGATGAGCCGATCAGACGATCACCAGGTCGCGGGTGGTGCGGTTGAGCCGCTCGCCGCCGTCGGCGGTGCAGACCACGATGTCCTCGATCCGGGCGCCGTGCCGGCCGGGCAGGTAGATGCCCGGCTCGACGGAGAAGGCGAAGCCCGGCTCCAGCAGCTCGCCGTTGCCCGCCACGATGTAGGGCTCCTCGTGCGTCTCGATGCCGATGCCGTGCCCGGTGCGGTGGATGAAGTACTCCCCGTACCCGGCCTCGGCGATCACCTCGCGGGCCGCGGCGTCGATCGACTCGCACGACACGCCCGGCCGTACCGCCTGGCAGGCGGCTTCCTGGGCGCGCTGCAGCACCGCGTAGTACTCGGCGAACTCGGCGGGCGGCTCGCCCACGCAGTACATCCGGGTGGAGTCGGAGCAGTAGCCGCTGTGGAACTGGCCGCCGATGTCGACGACGACCGGCTCGCCGGGCTGGATCACCCGGTCGGACAGCTCGTGGTGCGGGCTGGCGCCGTTCGGCCCTGAGGCGACGATGACGAAGTCCACGACGGCGTGCCCGGCGGCCAGGATGGCGTCGTGGATGTCGCGGCCGACCTCGCGCTCGGTCCGCCCGGCCTTGAGGAACTGCGGCACCTGCCGGTGCACGGCGTCGATGGCCGCCCCCGCCTCGCGCAGCGCCGCCACCTCGACGGCCGACTTGCGCATCCGCAGCTCGCGCAGCACGCTCCCGGCCAGCACCTGCTCGGCCTGCGGCATCGCCGCCCTGAAGCGCAACGAGGCCATCGCCCACATCCGGTCGGCCAGGCCGACCTTGCGCACCTGACCCAGGCGGGCGGCGACCACCGCGTAGGGGTCGTCGGTCTCGTCCCACGCCACGAAGTCCAGGCCGAGGCGCGCGGCGGGCGAGGCCTGCGCCGCGGGCAGCTCCAGGCGTGGCACCATCATGAAAGACTCTCCGGAAGCCGGCACGACCAGGCAGGTCAGCCGCTCCAGCGGCAGGGCCTCATAGCCGCTGACGTAGCGCAGGTCCGGGCCGGGGGTGAGCAGGAGGGCGTCCAGGCCCGCCCGGGCGGTGGCCTGCTGAACTGCGGAAAGCCGGGACACCGGATAAAGGTCGGTTGAGGTCACGCTCGCTAATCTACTCCGGCGCAGCCCGGCAAAATCCACGAAAAGCTCTCACAACACGGCAAGCTATCGCTACACTCCGTTCAAGGACGATCACATACTGTGGGGGTAATTGTCCTGTTCCGTTGAGGTCTGAGAGTGAGACATATGGTCGGCGTCGTTCCCTCCTCGTCGCAAGACCGCCGCCCGCTGACCGCGGAGGAGCTCGTACGCCAGCTCACCGACCAGCAGGCCGCCGAGCGTGAGGCCGCCATGCTCTCCATCCAGCTCGCGCACGCCCAGCGACTGGGGAACATGGGCTGGGCGCGCTGGGACCTGCGCAGCGGCGAGATCACCTGGTCGGAGCACGTCTACGTGATCTTCGGGCGCGACCGCGAGCGCGGTCCCGCCGCGCTGGCGGACCTGGCGGCCTACATCGACCCGGCCGACGCCGCCGCGCTCGACCGGCTGCTCGACGCGGTGGAGGCGGGCGTGAGCCCGATCCAGGCCGAGTTCCGCATCCGCCGGGCCGGCGAGGTGCGCAACGTCCGCATGGTCCTCGAACCGCTGCCCGCCGCCGACGGCGTGTCCGGCGTGTCCGGCGGGCCGGGCGGCTCCGGGGTGCCCGGCGTGCACGGGGTCATCCAGGACATCACCGGCCGCCGCCGCGCCGAACGCCTCATGTCCGAGTCGCGCCGCCAGCTCCTGGAGGAGCGGGAGAAGGCCGCCGTCGACCGGACGATCATGCTGGCCATGCGCGAGGCCATCCTGCCCGCCGAGACGCCCTGCCTGGCCCTCCCCCGCACCAACGTGGCCGTGCGCTACGTCCCGGCGGAGAAGACCGCCTCGCTGGGCGGCGACTGGTTCGAGGCCGCCGGGCTGCCCGACGGGCGCGTCCTGCTGGCCATCGGCGACGTCTCCGGGCACGGCCTGCCCGCCATCGCGCACATGGCCCAGCTCCGGCACGCGCTGGTCGGCCTGACCATGACCGGCGAACCGGCCGACCGGCTGCTCGGCTGGCTCAACGAGCTGGTCATGCACCGGCTCGACGGCACCACCGCCACCACGGTGCTCGGCCACCTCGACCCGGTCAGCCGCGTCTTCACCTGGGGGCAGGCCGGGCACCTGGCGCCCATCCTGGTGCGCGGGGGGCGGGCCCAGCAGCTCATCGCGCCGAAGGGCGTGCTGCTCGGTGCGACCTGCGATCAGCCGTACCGGCTGGCCAGCACCCGGCTGGAGGCCGGTGACGTGCTGCTGCTGTTCACCGACGGCCTCGTCGAGCGGCGCACCCGCGACCTCGACGCGGGCCTGGCCCTGGCCCTGGCCGCGGCGAGCGAACTGCCGCCGCTCGACCTGGAGGCCGGGCTCGACCGGCTGCTGGAGCGCATCGGCGGCCCCAACCCCGAGGACGACGCCTGCCTGCTGGCTGTCGGTATCCTCGGCTAGGTTGAGTCCGTGCTGATGCTGCTGGACACCCCGTCGCTGTACTTCCGCGCCTTCTACGGGATCCCCGAGTCGATGACCGCGCCCGACGGCATGCCGGTCAACGCCGTGCGCGGGCTGATCGACATGATCGCCACCCTGGTGCGCACCCACCGCCCGAGCGAGCTGGCCGCGACCATGGACGCCGACTGGCGGCCCGCCTTCCGGGTGGAGGCCATCCCCACCTACAAGGCGCACCGCGTGGCCCACGGCGAGGTCGAGGAGGTGCCCGACACGCTGGTGCCGCAGATCCCGGTCATCGAGCAGGTGCTCGACGCGCTCGGCATCGCGCGCCTGGAGTGCGCCGGCTACGAGGCCGACGACGTCATCGGCACCCTCACCCACCGTGCCAAGGGCGCGGTCGACATCGTCACCGGTGACCGCGACCTGTTCCAGCTCGTCGACGACAGCCGGCCCGTGCGCGTCCTGTACACCGCGCGCGGCATCCGCAACCTCCAGCTCGTCGACGAGGCCTTCGTCACCGCCAAGTACGGCATTCCCGGCCGCTCCTACGCCGACTTCGCCACCCTGCGCGGCGACCCCAGCGACGGCCTGCCCGGCGTGCCCGGCGTCGGCGAGAAGACCGCCGCCGCGCTCATCACCCGCTTCGGCTCGCTGACCGCGCTGCTGGAGGCCCTCGACGCGGGTGAGAGCGCCGGCTTCCCGGCCGGGGCCCGCATCAAGCTCGCCGCCGCGCGCGACTATCTGCGCGTCGCGCCCGCCGTCGTCGAGGTCGCCGCCGACGCGCCGCTCCCGGCCGCCGACCTCACCCTCCCGGCCGCGCCGGCCCACCCCGACGAGCTGGTACGGCTCGCCGACCGCTACGACCTGACCAGCCCGCTCAACCGCCTCCTCAACGCCCTCCAGCTCTAGGCTTTTGGCGGACGGCTTCAGGTGGCGGCCCCGCGTTCCTGGATCAGGGCCTCGACGCCGTCCAGGATGCGGGCCAGCCCGAAGCCGTAGTCCAGCCGCCGCTCCTCCGGCGGCAGCTCGGCCGGATAGGCGTACGCCCCGGCGTCGATCGCGGCACGCAGGGCCGGGAAGCGCCGCGCGTCGACCAGGCGCGCGAGCAGCGTGCTGTAGGCGGCCACCGACTCGTCCCTGGCGGCCTGCCCCACCTCGGCCGCCAGCCGGGCGGTGGCGTGCAGGTAGTTGGCGACCAGCAGCACGACCTCGACCTTGTCGGCCTCGGCGAGTCCGGTGCCGCGCAGGGCGGCCAGGGCGTGCTCGGTCCAGGCGAGCTGGTTGGGCGTGACGGGCGGCCCGGTGATGGGCAGGTGCACGATCCAGGCGTGCGCGCGCAACATTCGCCACTGGGCCGCGCTCCAGCGCTCCAGCCCGGCCCGCCAGTCCCCGGCGGGTTCGCCGAGTTCGGCGGGCACCGCCGCGACCGCGTCGAGCATCATCAGCAGCAGCTCGTTCTTGCTCTTGACGTAGCGGTAGAGCGACATCGGCGTGTAGCCGAGCCGGTCGGCGAGCTTGGCCATGGACACGGCCTCGAGCCCTTCGGCGTCGGCCGCCTCGACCGCCGCCGCCACGATGCGGGCCTGGCTCAGGCCGGGCCTGGGTTCCGGCTCCGGCCGGTCGAGCCGCTCCCAGAGGCTGCGCAGCCCGGGCGGAAGGTCGCCGTTCATCTGATGTCCCCACGTAGCAACGAGGCTTGCCGTCCCGTCGAGTATATGGCATAGATTAGGTATATGGCATATACAGCACTGGTCATCGGTGGCGGCATCGCGGGCACGGCGAGCGCGATCGCGCTGCACAAGGCCGGGATCGAGGCGGTCGTCCACGAGGCGTACGACCGGCCGGCCGACGACGTCGGGGCTTTCCTCACCCTCGCGGTCAACGCCCTCGACGCCTTACGCGCCCTCGGCTTCGACGTCACCCGCCTCGGCTTCGAGACCCCGCGCATCACCCTCACCAGCGGCTCCGGCCGGCGGATCGGGGACCTGCCGCACGGCCCCCGGCTCCCGGACGGGACGGTCAGCCGTACCGTCAAGCGGGCCGAGCTCTACCGGGCCCTGCGGGAGCAGGCCCTCGCCAGAGGCATCCGCATCGAGTACGGCAAGCGGCTCACCGACGCGGTGAGCACCGGCGGCGGCGTCCGTGCCCGGTTCGCCGACGGCAGCACCGCCGAGGCCGGCCTGCTGATCGGCGCCGACGGCGTGCGCTCCCGCACCCGCCGGATCATCGACCCCGACGCCCCCGGCGCCCGCTACGGCGGGATGGTGAACGTGGGCGGCTGCGCGCGGGGCGTCCGGGCCGGCGAGCCGGGCACGATGCACGCCGTCTTCGGCCGCCGCGCCTTCTTCGCCTACGCCGCGCAGCCCGACGGCCAGGTCCTGTGGGCGGCGAACCTGATGCGGCCCGTCGAGCCCACCCCCGCGGCCCTGGCCGCGATCTCCGGGCCGCGGTGGCGGGCCGACCTCACCGACGCCTTCCGTCGCGACCACAGCCCGGCTCTGGCCCTCATCGAGGCGACCGAGACCCTGGTCACCGGCTGGACCACCTACGACGTCCCCTCCGTGCCGAGGTGGCACCGCGACCACCTGGTCATCGTCGGCGACGCCGCCCACGCGACCGTCCCCTCCGCCGGCCAGGGCGCCGCCCTCGCCCTGGAGGACGCCGTCGTGCTGGCCAAGTGCCTGCGCGACACGCCCGGCATCGGCCCTGCCTTCGCGGCCTACGAACGGCAGCGCCGCGACCGGGTGGAGCGCGTCGTCGCGCACGGCCGGCGCACCGACACCTGGAAGACCCTCGGCCCGGTCGCCCGGCTGACCCGCGACCTGGTCATGCGCCTGGCACTGAAGCACCTGGCCCGCACCGGCCACGACCCCAGCCGCTGGATCTACGACCACCACCTCGACTGGGACGAGCCGGCGCCCGCGGCCCGGTGAGAACCGTGGCGGGTCAGGCGATGGGGGGTCAGACGATGACGGCTCAGGGGATGGCGGCTCAGGGTTGGCGGCTCAGGGGATGGCGGCTCAGGGGATGGCGGCCAGGTCCACGACGAGCCACTCCTGGCCGAGCCACTGCACCAGGGTGCGGCCGTCGGACAGCGCGCGCGGCAGGCGCAGTCCCTGGCCCGGCGGGGCCGCCGGACCGAGCGCCGCGATCAGGCCGCGTTCGGCGTCCTGCAGCACGGGCCGGTGCCGGCCGGTGGCCTCGGACACGACACCGGCCCGGAAGCGGTCACGCACCAGCGGCTCCGGCGGCCCGGCGACCGCGTACGGCACCGGGCGGCTGGTGCCGTCGGCGGCGACCAGGGCGGCGGACTGACCGCCCGCGTCCGCGTGCAGGCAGCGTGTGGCGCCGCAGCCGAGCAACCGGCCCGATCCGCTCGCGGCCTGCCGGGCCTGGCCGGTCTTGAGGTTGCGGACCGAGGCGAAGGTCCCGTCGCCGAAGGGACGGCGACCGGGGCTGCCGATCCACGGCCAGGCCAGCAGGTGCTGCCCCTCGGTGCCCGCGACGAGCTGGGGGCCTGCGCCCGGCTCGGCCCGGTACAGGCCGCCCGCTCCGGCGGAGTAGACGAACCCGCCGTCGGCCAGGGCCAGTTCGGAGGGACGCTGCGTCCGGTCCCGCGCCGGGAAGGCGACCGCCACCGCCGGGGTGCCGCCGGTGACGGGAACCGTCCAGATCTCGACGAGCTCGCCGCCGGCCGCCTTGCGTGCGGTCCACCAGGCGACCTTGCCGTCGCCGACGGTGAAGTCCCCGGCGAACAGGACCGCCCGGCGGGGGGTGACGACGTCGGCCACCTTGGTGGGCGGGCCGCCGGCCAGGTCGTAGCGCCACAGGGAGTCGGACTTCTCGAAGCTCGACTCGGTGGTGACCAGCAGGGTCCCGTCGTCCAGCAGGGCTTGGGGGTGGAAGCGGCGGCCGTCGGGGAGGGTCGCGGGGATCCGCCTGACCGCCTGCGGCCAGACCGCGGCCGCCTCCTGGAGAGGGTCCTCTGCCTGCCGTACCGGCTGGGCCGGGACCGGGGCGGCGGGCGCGCCGGGGCGTGCCAGCCAGGTGGGTCCCGCCACCACGACGCAGACCGCCGCGGCTCCCGCCAGAGCCGTGCGCCACGGCCGGCCGCGTCGGGCCGGGGCGGAGAGCTGCTCGGGGTCAGGCATAGAAGACCCCCTTCGAGCCGCAGTTGAAGACCCGGACGCCGCCCGAGACCGAATCCCTGCTGCACGCCTGGAGCTCGACCTGCTCGCCCTCGTAGAAGGAGGCGTAGTAGTCGTCGCCGGTGCCGGCGCCGCCGGTGTAGTCGTAGGTGCCGTAGTAGCTGCCGTACTGCCACACCTTGACCCGGACGCCGTACCCGTCGGGCTCGTAGTCGTGGATGTAGATCGTCTCGGTGGCGAGACCGTCGTCGAACCAGGCGCCGCCGCCGCGGTTGCCGGTGAAGACGCTGCCGTCGCTGGCGTGCGCGGGCGTCGCCCCACCCGCCACCAGCGCCAGCGCGGCGGCCACCATCGCCACCCGCCTCGCTAAAGGCCCTATGTCAAGCACTGTCCCACCTTCCAGTCAGATAGCCAGTCATATCGTGGTCTATCAAGACGGCCCCGGAAGCGAAAGATCTTGACTTGTCCCGCCACCCCGGCGCTGACCGGGGTAGTCACGACATCACCCGACTTCTTTCCCGATAGGTTGATCACATGACGAGCATCCGCGTGCCCGGCGAGCCCCACCCCAAGCTGAGCGACGGCCTGGAGCGCATCAGACGTGAGCAGAAACTGCCCGACGCCTTCCCGCGCGCGGTGCTCGACGAGGCCGAGTGGATGGCCACCTCCCCCGAGCACACCCGCCGCGACCTGACCGAACTGCCCTTCATCACCATCGACCCGCCCGGCTCGATGGACCTGGACCAGGCGATGTACATCGAGCGCCTGGGCGAGGGCTACCGCGTCTGGTACGCCATCGCCGACGTCGGCGCGTTCGTCCGGCCGGGCGGCGCGATCGACGCCGAGGCGCGGCTGCGCGGCGAGACGATCTACATGCCGGACGGGCGCGTCCCGCTGCATCCGCCGGTGCTGTCGGAGGGCGCGGCCAGCCTGCTGCCCGGCGCCGACCGCCCGGCCGCCGTCTGGCAGATCGACCTGGACGCCGAGGGCAAAACGGTCGGCGCCGACGTGCAACGCGCGCTGGTGCGCAGCCGCGAGCGGCTCGACTACGACTACGTGCAGGCCGCCGTCGACACCGGCACCGCCGACGGCGTGCTGAGCCTGCTGGCCGAGGTGGGCGAGCTACGGCTGCGGCTGGAGCGCGAGCGCGGCGGCGTCACCCTGCCCACACCCGAGCAGGAGATCGTCGCCCTGGGCTCGGACGACTACCGGCTGGAGTACCGCATCCCGCTGCCGGCCGAGGCGTGGAACGCCCAGATCTCCCTGCTCACCGGCATGGCCGCCGCCGCGATGATGCTCGACGCCGAACTCGGCCTGCTGCGCGTGCTCCCGCCGCCGCACCCCGACGACCTGGCCAAGGTCCGCCGCGTCGCCGCCGCCCTCGACGTGCCCTGGCCCGAGGGCGCCGGCTACGGCGACGTCGTGCACGGCCTCGACCCCAGCAAGCCCCAGCAGGCCGCCTTCCTGCAGGAGTCGAAGGTGCTGCTGCGCGGCTCCGGCTACGTCGCCTTCAACGGCGCTCCCCCGTCGCTGGCCGAGCACTCCGCCGTGGCCGCGCCGTACGCGCACGTCACCGCGCCGCTGCGCCGGCTGGCCGACCGGTACGCCACCGAGATCTGCCTGGCCATCGCCGCCGGCGAGCCCGTCCCCGACGACATCCAGGAGGCGCTGCCGGACATCCCGGAGATCATGTCCACCACCGGCCGCCGCGCCGGCGCCGTCGAGCGCGCCTGCGTCGACCTGGTCGAGGCCTTCCTGCTGCGCGAGCGGGTCGGCCAGAGCTTCGACGCCTTCGTCATCGACGTGGACGAGCGCCGCTCCGGCGGCCTGGTGCAGCTCCTCGACCCCGCCGTCATCGCCCGCTGCACCGGCGCCCTCCCCCTGGGCGAACCGGTCACCGTACGGCTGGCCCAGGCCGACCCTGCCACCCGCGAGGTCCGCTTCACCCTGGCCTGAGGGCCCGCTTCGCCCCGGCCCGGACATGGGCCAAGGCCGCGTCCGGGCGGGACGCGGCCTTGGGGACGACGGCTACTTCTTCAGCAGGCTCCACCCCGCGCCCACCCCCATGAGGTGCAGGGCGACGCAGAGCAGGCCGGCCGTGCCGAGGGTGGCGACGGTGACCACGCTGCCGACGGCGACGCCGGCGATCTCGAAGACGAGGGCGAGAACGAAGAGCAGGGCGGCGAGGAGAGCGAACATCGGCAACCTCCGAGGGGTGGCGGACGCGGCGGCCTCAGGCGGAAACGTCCGGCGGCTGGTGCTTCGACAGGGGGATTTCCGCTGCGATCACCAGGGAAACTGACCGCCAGGTGACGTTGAGTGAACTCACGATCACACCACCTTGACCGGGCGGTCAGCCACCCGCGCTACACCATCGAGGAGTAGGCCACCACGCCGCGGCGCATCGCGTCGATCGCCTTCGAGGCGGTCTGCTTGACGCTGCTTCCGGGCGGGGCGGCGGAGCCGAGCTGCGACAGCAGGTCCATGAGCTGCTTGACCCAGCGCACGAAGTCGCCCGCGGCCAGCTCGTTGCCGTTGATGCCGTCCATGAGCACCGCGTCCAGCGAGTGGCCCTTCGTCCAGCGGAAGGCCGCCCAGGCGAAGCCCAGGTCGGGTTCGCGGATGATGGACACGCCGTTGTCGCGCTCGATGCCCTCCAGTTCGCCCCACAGCCGGACCATCGCGGTGAGCGCGTCCTGCGCCCGCCCGGCCGGGATCTTGGGCCGGCGGGCGTCGTCGGACTGGCGGGACTCGAAGACCAGCGCCGACACGCACGCGGCCAGCTCGGGGGCGTCGAGCTTCTCCCACAGGCCCGAGCGCAGGCACTCGGCGGTCAGCAGGTCGAGCTCGGTGTACAGCCGGCCCAGGCGGCGGCCCTCGTCGGTGACGGTCTCGTCGTCGAGGTAGCCGAGCTGGTCGAGCACCCCGCAGACCCGGTCGAAGGTGCGCGCGATGACGTGCGAGCGGCCCTCGACCCGGCGGCGCAGCCCCTCGGTCTCGCGCTGCAGCTTGTAGTAGCGCTCGGCCCAGCGGGCGTGGTCCTCGCGCTCGTCGCAGCCGTGGCAGGGGTGCTGGCGGATCTGCCGGCGCAACTCGAGGATCTCGTCGTCCTCCACCGCGTGGTCACGGGCCCGGTCGGGCTTGCCGAGGTCGCGGTCGCCGATCTTGGCCAGCAGGGTGGAGACCAGGTTGGCCCGTTCCTTGGGCGCGCGGGCGTTGAAGTTCTTCGGGATGCGCAACGTCTCGATCGGCTCGACCGGCACCGGGAAGTCGGCGGAGTCGAGCTTCTTGACCTGCTTGCCGATGGTCAGCACCAGCGGGCGCGGGCCGTCGCCACGCGGGGTGAGTCCGGGGTCGAGCACGATGGCCAGCCCGGCGCGACGGCCGCCCGGCACCCGGATGACGTCGCCGGGCTTGAGCGCCTCCAGCGAGCGCAACGCGGCGGCCCGGCGGGCGTGGCCGCGCTGCTTGGACAGCTCGGCCTCCCGGTCGGACAGCTTGCGGCGCAGCGCGGCGTACTCCGGGAAGTCGCCCAGGTGGCAGGTCATCGCGTCCTGGTAGCCGGCCAGCGCCTCCTCGTGCTTGCGGAGCTGCCGCGCCAGCCCCACCACGGCCCGGTCGGCCTGGAACTGGGCGAAGGACGCCTCCAGCAGCGTGCGGGCCCGCTCACGGCCGAACTGGCCGACGAGGTTGACCGCCATGTTGTAGGACGGCTGGAAGGACGAGCGCAGCGGGTAGGTGCGGGTGCCGGCCAGCCCGGCGACCGACAGCGGGTCCATGCCCGGCTGCCACAGCACCACCGCGTGGCCCTCGACGTCGATGCCGCGCCGCCCGGCCCGGCCGGTGAGCTGGGTGTACTCGCCCGGGGTGAGGTCGGCGTGCATCTCGCCGTTCCACTTGTCGAGCTTCTCGATCACCACCGTGCGGGCGGGCATGTTGATGCCCAGCGCCAGCGTCTCGGTGGCGAAGACCGCCTTGACCAGGCCGCGCACGAACAGCTCCTCGACGACCTCCTTGAAGGCCGGGAGCATGCCGGCGTGGTGGGCGGCCAGGCCGCGCTCCAGGCAGTCGCGCCACTCCAGGTAGCCCAGGATCGCCAGGTCCTCGTCCGGCAGGTGGGCGGTGCGCTCGTCGACGATCTGCCGGATCTCGTGCTTCTCGCGCTCGGTGGTCAGCCGGATGCCCGCGTACAGGCACTGCATGACGGCGGCGTCGCAGCCGGCGCGGGAGAAGATGAAGGTGATCGCGGGCAGGAGGCCCTCGGAGTCGAGCTTCTCGATGATCGCGGCCCGGTCGGGCGGGCGGTTGCGCTGCGGCCTGCCGTACCCGCGCCTGCCCTTGCCCGCCAGCCGCTCCTCGTCGCGGGCGATGCGCATCAGCGTGGGGTTGATGTGCTTGAGCCCGTCGGCGCTGTCGGCGGTGAACAGGTCGTAGATGCGGTTGCCGACCATCATGTGCTGCCACAGCGGCACCGGCCGGTGCTCGTCGACGATGACGGTGGTGTCGCCGCGCACGGTGCCGAGCCACTCGCCGAACTCCTCGGCGTTGCTGACCGTGGCCGACAGCGCCACGATGCGCACCGAGTCGGGCAGGTGGATGATGACCTCTTCCCACACCGCGCCGCGGAAGCGGTCGGCGAGGTAGTGGACCTCGTCCATGACCACGAAGGCCAGGTTGCTCAGCGTCGCCGAGCCGGCGTAGAGCATGTTGCGCAGCACCTCGGTGGTCATGACCACGATCGGCGCCTCGCCGTTGACGCTGTTGTCGCCGGTCAGCAGGCCCACCTTGGCCGTGCCGTACCGCTTCACCAGGTCGTTGTACTTCTGGTTGGACAGCGCCTTGATCGGCGTGGTGTAGAAGCACTTCTTGCCCTGCTCCAGGGCCAGGTGGACGGCGAACTCGCCGACGACCGTCTTGCCCGAGCCGGTGGGGGCGGCCACCAGGACGCCGTCGCCGGCCTCGACCGCGCGGCAGGCGTCGAGCTGGAACTCGTCCAGCTCGAAGTCGTAGAGCCTCCGGAACGAACTCAGTGCGGCTCCGTCGTCCCCGAACTTCTCACGGAAGGCCGCGTACCGTTCCGCTGGTGTGCTCATGCGTTCCAGCCTACCGATATCGGGATCACGGCCTGACCGACGCGGGCGCCTTTACAAAGTAAGTACGCTGAGAGCTGCCGGAACGGCCTCGCACAAGATCGGCCCCGGCCCCACGCGCTCGCCGTCGGCGTAGGCCACCACGTCCGGCGCCTCCAGCAGCACCCGCTTGGCCCGCCGCGTGGTCACCGCCGGATGGGTGGTGTGCGTACCCCGGTAGACGCGCGGGAAGGCCCGCACGAACGCGCCCTTCGGCACCGCCCCGAGGATCGTCACGTCCAGCAGCCCGTCGTCGAACCGCGCGTCCGGGCAGACCTTCATCCCCGCGCCGTAGGAGCTGGTGTTACCCACCGCGACCAGCATGGCCTCCAGCTCCAGCACCTCGGCCCCGTCGTCCAGTTCGACCCGGAACGGGATCGGCTGGAACTCGCGCAGCTCCTGGGCCAGTGCCAGCAGGTACTTGGCCATGCCGCGCGGCCAGGTGAGCCGGTTGGCCCGCTCGTTGACCCGCGAGTCGAAGCCGCAGCACACCACGCCGGCGAACCACTCGCTCTCGCCGCCCGCCTCGACGCGGGCCGCGTCCACCGTGCGCGCCCGCCCGCCCAGCACCACCTCGGCCGCCGCGATCGGGTCACGGTACGGCAGGCCGAAGGCCGTGGCGATGTCGTTGCCGGTGCCCGCCGGGATGATGCCCAGCGGCACCTCGCTCCCGGCCACCGCCTGGACCGCCAGATGCACCAGCCCGTCACCGCCGAAGGCGACCAGCGCGTCGGGCCGCTCGGCGACCGCCGTACAGGCCCGGTCGAGCGCGTCGGCGGCGCTCTCACCCACGATGACGCTCACCTCGGCGCCCCGCGAGCGCAGATGACGCACCACCGGCTCCAGCAGGCGCACCGCCGCTCCGTTGCGGGCGGTCGGGTTGGCAAGCAGGGCGATCTGGGGAGACACGCCCGAAACCTACCGGTTGTCGTCGGACAGATCCAGAGGCGAGATCTCGTCGTCGTCCAGCGCCGAGTAGTCGTCCGGGTCGGCCGGCAGCCGCCGCTCGCGGATGAACATGAACAGCTCGGCCACCGAGTACAGCACCAGCATCGGCACCGTCAGGGCGAGCATCGTGAAGATGTCGCCGCCCGGCGTGATCACCGCGCTGAAGACGAACAGCAGGAAGACCGTCGTGCGCCGGTGCTTGGCCAGCGTCGCCCGCGGCAGCACCCCGATGACGTTGAGGAAGACCAGCAGCAGCGGCAGCTCGAAGGAGACGCCGAACACCAGCAGCATGATGACCCAGTAGCTGAGGTACTCGTCCATCTCGATGAACGGCAGGGCGCTGTCGGGCATGAAGCCGAGCAGGAAGCCGAGGCCGGTGTCCATCACCAGGTAGGCGAAGACCGCGCCGACCAGGAACAGCGGCACGGCGATCGACAGGAAGACGATCGTGTGCCGCTTCTCGTTGCGGTAGAGCGCCGGGGTGACGAACTTCCAGACCTGGTAGAGCCAGACCGGCGAGGACGCCACGACGCCCGCCAGGGCCGCGACCTTCAGGTTGACGAAGAACGACTCGAAGACCCCACGCACCGCGAAGGTGCACTCGGGCCGGACCTTCTTGGAAATGTCGAGGCTGCAGTAGGGCTCGCTCATGAAAGCCCAGATCGGGTCGAAGAAGATCAGCCCGACGACGGTGGCGAGCGCAAGGGCCAGCACCGAGACGACCACCCGGTTGCGCAGTTCGCGCAGGTGGTCCATGAGCGGCATGCGCCCCTCTTCATCGGGCCGTGAGCCGGAACTCGATCTCTTGAGCAGCGCCACGACCCGATCCTACGCGTGCTTGTCGCTCTGCGCGGCGGCGCGCAAGCGGGCCGCCTCCTCCTCCAGCCGGCGAGCCTGCTCCTCCGGCGTGAGCACGGGAGCGGCCGGCGGGATCTGCGGCTGCGCGGCGGGCTGGTGCGGGGCCGGCTGCGGCTGCACGGTCTGGGCCTGCACCACGGTGGTCTTGTCTTCGTCCGACGTCATCATGCCGCTGGTCTCGGACTTGAAGATGCGCAGCGAACGACCCACGCCACGCGCCAGGTCCGGCAGCTTCTTGCCGCCGAACAGCAGCAGCAGGACAACCAGGATGACGATCCACTCTGGTCCGAAGGACATCGGCATACTTCCTTACGAATGAGCGCGAGGTGCTTTCTCAGCCCCGATCGTACGCTGCCCGGGCCGTGCTCTCATCCCTCTGCTGGCCTGTTTGTCCTAATTCTCTCACCAGCCGCGGCGATTTCCCTGTTCAGGCCCCGTGCCGCAACCAGCACGCGGGCTCCGAGCACGCCCAGCACCGCCATCCCGGCCAGGGCGCAGCCGGCGAGGATCCAGATCATGGGGCAGAAGAGTACAGGGCCAGCGCCCGCTCGGCCTCGCCGCGCACCTTGGCGGCCAGGCTCTCCGGCGAGACCACCCGGCCGGTGTCGCCCAGGCGCAGGGCCAGGCGCAGCACCCACTCCTCGTCGCGGGCGCGCAGCGTGATCCGCAGCCGCCCCTCCCCCAGCTCGGCGACCTCTTCGTAGGGGTAGTACTCCGCGACCCAGCGTCCGGCGGCGGTGACCTCCAGCTCGACCAGTTCGTCGGTGGGCGAGGGACGGAAGACGCCCTGGGTGACGTCGATCGGCTCGGCCTCGGCGGGCGGGTCGGCGGGGGTGTCGAGCACCTCCACGCCCAGCATGCGGTCGAGCCGGAACAGCCGCATGCCCTCGGCGCGGTAGCACCAGCCCTCCAGGTAGCTGCGGCCGTCGGCCATGACCAGCCGGGTCGGGTCCACCTCGCGCGGCGTCACCTCGTCGCGGCCGGGCACGTAGTAGCGCAGCGACAGCCGCCGCCCGCGCACCAGCGCCTCGCGCACCCTGGGCAGCGCGTCGGGCGCCGCCTCCACGTCGACGGCGACCTGGCTGCTGACCGCCGCCGCGCCCGCGCCGGCCGCCTGCTCCAGCTTGGCCACCACGCGCGGCAGCGCGTCGCCTTCGAGACCGGGCCCGATCACCGGGGTGGCCGCGAGCATGCGCAACGCCACCAGCAGCGCGCTGGCCTCGTCGATGCCCAGCCGCAGCGGCCGGGCGATGGTGTCGGCGTTGTCGATGACGATCTCGCCGCCGTCCCACGACACGTCGATCAGGTCGCCGGGCGTGTGCCCGGGCAGCCCGCACATCCACACCAGTTGCAGGTCGTCGATGAGCTGCTTCTCGCTGAGCCCGAAGACCTCCGCCACCTCGCCGACCTGCGCCCCGGGGTGGGACATCAGGTACGGCACCAGCGCCAGCAGCCTGGGCAGCCGGTCGGCCGCGCCGCTCATGCCAGGGCTCCCTTCAACCGGCGGATCACCGCGTCGCGCGCGTCGGGCGGCTCGGCCACCCGCACGTCCGCGCCCAGGCTGGCCAGCCAGCCGGCCAGCCGCTCGGGGTCACCGAAACGCAGCTCCACGCGATCCCATCCGTCGGCGTTCTCGTGTACGGCTCGCGCCACCTGGCGCAGGCCCTCGCAGGTGCCCCGCCGTACCAGCAGGACGGCGGTGCGCTCCTCCATCGGCTCGTCGGGGAAGCCGACCAGCTCGCGCAGGTCCACCCCCTCGGGCACGCTCACGCTCGGCCCGCGCAGCGTGGCGACCTCGCCCAGGATGCGCGAGAGCCGGAAGGCGCGCGGCGCCTGCCGGTCGCGGTCGAAGCCGGCGAGGTACCAGCGGCCGCGCCGGGAGACCACGCCCCACGGCTCGACCGTGCGCGTGCGGACGTTCTCGCTGCCGGAGCCGCGGTAGTCGAAGCGCACCACCTTGCGGTCGCGCACCGCCTCCCACAGCGCCGGGAAGGCCGGGTCCTTGGTGTCGACGCGCAACTCCAGCGCGCCGCCGAGGGCCTGCTCGGTCTGGACGCCGCCGGCCCGCAGCTTCAGCAGGGCGCCGGAGGCCGCCTCGGCCAGGCTCGCCCGCTGCCACACCTGCGCCGCCAGGCCCAGCACCGCCGCCTCGTCGGGCTCCAGGGTGATCTCGGGCAGCTCGTAGGCCTGCCGTTCGATCCGGTAGCCGGGCTCGTCCTCCCACGGATCGCGCAGCACGTCGATCGGGATGCCGATCTCGCGCAGCTCGTTCTTGTCGCGCTCGAACATCCGCTGGAAGGCCTCGTCGCTCTCGCGGTCGTAGCCCGGCACGGCCTGGCGGATCTGCTCGGCCGACAGGGGACGCCTGGTGGCCAGCAGGCAGATCACCAGGTTCAGCAACCTCTCGGTCTTCCGCCGCGACATCCGCCCCCTCCTTCGCCAGTGACGCTACCCTGCCCTGCGTGATCAGATGGCGCAGAGGCGAGGTCGTGGAGATCCGGCGCGAGTGGCCGGGAGCGGTGGAGCTCGTGGCCGGCACGGCGGACGGGCCGGTGCGGGCCCTCGCCTATCCGGCTCTGGTGGGCCGCCCCGAACCCGGTGACGAAGTGCTGCTCAACACGACCGCGCTCGCGATGGGTCTCGGTACGGGAGGTTACGCCATGGTGGTGGCCCTGCCGAACCGTTTGCCGGAAGATCCATCCGGTCCGGGCCACCTGGTGAAGGCCCGGTACACCCCGTTGCAGGCCACGGTGCTCGGCGCGGACGAGCAGGACTCGCCCCACCACGAGGTCCTGCGCGAGGCCGATTCGCTCGACGGGATGCCCGTAGTGGTCGCCGACCTGCACTCGGCGCTGCCGGCGATCCTGGCCGGACTGCCGCGTACGGCTCGCGCCGTGTACGTGATGCTGGACGGCGGCGCGCTGCCGGCGTGGTTCTCGATGTCGTGCGCGCAGCTCAAGGAGGCGGGCTGGCTGGCGGCCACGGTCACCGTGGGGCAGTCGTTCGGCGGCGACCTGGAGACGGTCACCACGCACACCGGCCTGCTGGCCGCCCGGCACGTGCTGGACGCGGACGTGGCCATCGTCACGCAGGGGCCGGGCAACCTCGGCTCCGGCACCCGGTGGGGGTTCTCGGGAGTCTCGGCGGGCGAGGCGGTCAACGCGGCGGCGGTGCTCGGCGGGCGGCCGGTGGCGGCGCTGCGGGTCAGCGAGGGTGACGCGCGGGAGCGGCATCAGGGGGTTTCGCACCACTCGCTGACCTCCTACGGGCGGGTGGCGCTGGCCCGGGCGCGGGTGGCGGTGCCGGAGCTGGGCGGGGAGTTCGGGGCGCGGGTGGCGGCCCAGGCGGCTGCGCTGGGCGAGCGGCACGACCTGGTCCCGGTGCCGGTGGACGGGCTGCGCGAGGCGCTGGAGGCGGCCCCGGTGCGGCTGTCGACCATGGGGCGGGGGCTGGACGGGGACGAGGCCTACTTCCTGGCCTCCGCCGCCGCCGGCCGCCTCGCCGCCGGCCTCCTCCCCCGACCGAAAGCCTGAGGCCGGCAGCAGGCTGAGGCGGACAGGCTGAGGCAGGCAGGCTGAGGCAGGCAGGCTGAGGCAGCCGGGCGGGCAGGCAGGCGGGCAGGCAGGCGGGCAGGCTGAGGCGGGCGGCACCTTGGGGTGAGGGGACGGGTCCTCCTCAGGTCTGAGACGGTCCATCCCTTCGCCCGACGACATCCCCCACCCCGCCGGGAGATCGTGGGTCCATGAGACGGATCATCCTCGCGACCGCCACCGGGCTGGTTCTGACGCTCGCGGCCGCCTGCGGTACGACCGCCCCCGGCCAGAAGGCCGGCCAGGCGAGCCGGCCCGCCGGGCAGCCCGCGCAGAGCGGCCAGGCCGAGCACGGCGGACTGCACGGGACGACGCCGGCGGCCACCCCGGCCGCCGAGCCCCTGCGCGCGGGCGAGCGGTTCCAGACGCTCAGCATGCCCGCCGCCCACACCCCCAAGCCGCCCGGCGGCGGCACCGACGAGTACCGCTGCTTCCTGGTGGACCCCGGCGTGACCGCGCCGGACACCTACCTGACCGGCACCCAGTTCGTGCCCGGCAACACCGCGATCGTGCATCACGCGATCTTCTTCAGCCTCGACCCCGCCAAGACCGGCCCCGCTCGCGCCCTGGACGCCAAGAGCCCCGGCGAGGGCTGGACCTGCTTCGGCGACGCCGGGCTGAACGAGAGCGACTGGATCGGCCACTGGGCGCCCGGCACGAACGAGGTGCTCCTCGACCCCAGCCTCGGCTACCCGCTCAAGCCGGGCAGCGCCCTGGTGATGCAGATCCACTACAGCACCCTGGCCATGGCCGGCGCCGAGCCCGGCCCCGACCGCTCCAGCGTGCGGATGCGCCTGGCCACCGGCGCCCGCACCGCGCTGCGCACCGAGACCTACCCGGCCCCGATCGAGCTGCCGTGCACCGCGCAGGAGAAGGGCCCGCTGTGCGAGCGCGAGGCGGCCGTCGCCGACGTGGGCAAGCGGTTCGGCGCCGACGCCGCCGACCGGGTCGGCTTCCTCAGCCACATCTGCGACGGCGGCAAGCCCAAGTCCGGCCCCGTCCAGGCCTGCGACCTGCCGTTCGAGCGGCCGATGAGGATCCACGCGCTGGCCGGGCACATGCACCTGCTCGGGCGTTCGATCAAGGTGGAGCTCAACCCCGGCAAGCCCGACGGCCGCACCCTGCTCAACGTGCCGGAGTACAACTTCGACAACCAGGCCATCCAGCCCCTGCCCGAGCCGGTGGCCGTCGGCAAGGGCGACACCATCCGGGTCACCTGCACCCACGACGCCGGCCTGCGCGCCCAGCTCCCCCTGCTCAGCAAGCTGCCGCCGCGCTACGTGGTCTGGGGCGAGGGCACACAGGACGAGATGTGCCTGGGCATCCTGGTGACCTCCGCGGGCAAGCCGGCCGCCTGAGCCGCTAGGCCGGGGCGGCGGCCGGCAGTTCCCAGGAGTCGCCGAGGTCGGCGGCGTCGTGGAAGTCCTTGTAGGTGAAGGCGAGCGGCCCGGGGCCGCGGGCGCGCAGGTGCTCCAGCCGGGCGATCCCCTCCGCCAGGGAGGGGATCACGCCTTCGGGCACCCACCAGAGCACCGCGTTGGCCCCGCCGCCGGCGTGCTCGAACCACTCGCGGCGGCGGCGCAGGAAGGCGAGGTGGGCGCTCTTGTAGATGTAGTTCCAGAGCGCCTCGCGCGAGGTCCAGATGGAGTAGGTGACCGCGAAGTCGCCGAGGTCGTGCTCGACCAGGGCGGTGGGGTCCTCCTCGCTGCCCTTCAGCCGCCAGACGAAGCCGGGGTCGCGCTCGGCCAGGCCGTTGATGGTCTCCAGGTTGTTGACGAAGTCGGCCATCTCGGGCCGGTCGATGGGGTAGCGCAGGCGCGCGACGTTGAGCTGGGCGAGATGCATGCCGCCTACTATGTCAATTTTCGTTTGTTTTAGAAAGTCCCACGCAGCACTCCCCCGGTCTCGGATCCAGCACCGCGCGCTCCGGGTCCTCGCCCAGGCCGGTCAGCAGGCCGCGGCAGAGCGCCAGATTCACCGAGCAGACCAGCAGCGGATGGGCCTCGGCGGCCACGTGGAAGGGGCAGTTGCGCAGCCGTACCCGTTCGCCGTCGGCGTAGGGCTCGTAGCCGCGCTCGCGCAGCACCTCCTCCACCGGCCGGCCCGCCGCGGCCCGGCCGAGCCGCTCGCCGAAGCGTCCGGCCACCCGCTCGGCGCGCTCCTCGCCGTCCAGCTCCATCAGCGTCTCGGCCAGCAGGTCGGCGAGGATGCCGTAGTCGCGCGGCGGCAGGCTGACCACCCGCTCGGCGCGGGCGCGGCGGTAGACCTTGGCCGGGCGCCCGCTGCCCGGCCCCTTGCGCTCGGGGGCGCGGAAACCGCTCTCCAGCAGGCCGGCCTCGACCAGCTTGTCCAGGTGGAAGGCGGCCAGGGTGCGGGAGACGCCCACCGCCTCGGCCGCCTCGGCGCGGCCCACCTCGCCGCCGCTGGCCGCCACCAGCTCGTACAGGCTCCGCCGTACCTCGTCGTGCAGGGAGGCCAGGCTCCGCAGGTCGTCGTCGCCGCTCACAGCGGGAGTCTACGAGGCTAGAGCACCATCAGGGCCAGCAGGCAGACGTCGTCCTCGGCGCTGGCGGCGTCCAGCTCGCGCAGCACGTAGTCGATGCCGTGCTCGGGGTCGGCGCCCACCAGGCCCTCGGCCGCGGCGGCGGCCTTGACCAGCGCCCGCATGCCCTCCTCCACGTCGCGCCCGCGGCGCTCGACGATGCCGTCGGTGTAGAGCAGCAGCAGGTCGCCCGCTTCGAGCTGGGTGCAGCGCAGGCTGTACTCGGTGCTCTCGAAGGCGCCGAGCATGGTGCCGCGCTCGGCCTCCAGCAGGCCCGCGCGGCCCCGCCGTACCAGCACCGGGTTGGGATGGCCGGCGTCGGCCCACGCGAGCGTACGGCAGGCCGGGTCGAAATGCCCGATGATCGCGGTGCCGGTCGCGGTGACCCCCGGGTTGGCGTGGTACATCAGCTCGTTGAGCCAGGTGGCGAGTTGGTCGGCGGGCGCGCCGGTGTAGGCCAGCCCCGCCAGGCCGCTGCGCATGGTCGCCATCAGCCCGGCGGCGGCCAGCCCGTGCCCCATCGCGTCGCCCACGGCCACCAGCACCCGCCCGTCGGGCAGCGGCCGGGCCTTGAACCAGTCGCCGCCGAGCCGGTCGGCCTCCTCGCCCGGGTGGTAGCGCAACGCGATCCGCAACCCCGGCAGGTCGATGACGCCGCGGCGCACCGGCAGCAGCACGTCCTGGAGCCGCGCGGCCACCCGGTGCTCCTCCTCGGCCCGGCGCTTGGCCAGGTCGGCCCGCTCGTGCGCGACGGCCAGGGCGCGCTCGCGGCGGCGGAGGCCGGTGACGTCCTGGGCCATGATCCGGATGGCGACCGGCAGCCCGTGCCCGTCGAGCACCGGCTCGCTGACCAGGCGCAGGTGCCGCACCCCGTGCCGCTGCTGCAGGCGGTACTCGGTCTCGATCGCCTCGCGGTCCTCCAGCAGGGTGCGCATCTGCTCCTCCACCAGCGGCTGGTCCTCGGCGACCACCCGGGCGGGCAGCTCGTCCAGCGACAGCGGGCCCTCCTCCGGCTCGCGGCCGAACATCTCGTAGATCTGCGGCGTCCACAGCGCCCGGCCGGTGGCCAGGTTCCACTCGGCCCAGCCGAGCTCGGCGATGCGCTGGGCGCGCTCCCAGCCGGCCACCAGGCGCTCCTCGTCGTCGTGGGTGTCCCAGGCGACCAGCAGGCCGTCCTCGACGCGGACCGCCCGCACGGTGATCGAGGCGGGCCACAGCAGCCCGTCGCGCACCTCCACGTACTCGAACGGTCCCCGGCGCAGCCGCTCACCGGTGGCGTAGACCCGCAGGTACTCGTCGAACAGCCCGGAGCGGGCCAGCCCGGGGTTGAGGTCCAGGACGCGCCCGCCGATCAGGTAGTCGCGCCCCCGGCCGGTGACGTCGGTGGCCACGTCGTTGGTCCCGGCGACCACGAAGTCCACCACCCGCTCGGCCGGGTCGCGCACCGGGGTCAGGTAGGCGGCCGACACGTGCACGGCCTGCAGGGCGGCCAGCAGCCAGCGCGGCACGTCCTGCTGCGGAGCGTGCGGCGGCGGGCCCATCTCGCCCTCCAGGGTTTTCGCCACGTCGACCACGTCCATGCCGCTCTCCAGCGACAGCCGGACGAGTTGCGCCTCGGCCTCGGCGGGCAGCACGTCGGTCCTGGCCGCCAGGTGCGCGATGGCCCCGGCGGTGGCCGCCTCGCCGCGCATGCGGGTGCGCAGTTCGGCCAGGCGCCTGCGGATGAACGCGGCGGTCGCCCGGCTCTCGGCCGGGGTCTCGCGCGGATTGGCGGTCATTGCCCTATCCCTGCCCACCTGGAGGCGGTCAGGCGGCAGCGCGGACCAAGGTTCGGCCCGCGAACGGTCAATAGGCGGCCAGCACGTCCATGACGAAGACCAGCGTGTCGTCGCCTCGCACGCCCTGCGCGGGCAGGCCGGCGGCGCCGTACCCGAGGGCGGGCGGCACGATCACCAGCACCCGGCTGCCGACCGGGACTCCCAGCAGGGCGCGGTCCCAGCCGGCGATCACGTTGCCGACCCCGATGGTGACCGCCTTGGGGCGGCTGCGCGTCCAGGTGGACTCGAAGGGGCGCCCGTCGCGCCAGACGGCTCCGCTGTAGTGGGTGACGACGAGCTGCCCGGCCTCGACCCTGGGCCCGCTGCCCCGGCCGAGCACCGCGGTGGCGAACCCGGGGGCGGGAGCGGCCGGGATGCTCAGCTCGGGCGGCGTCCCGGGCGCGACGGTGACCCCGCCCAGCCGGCCGCCCGGCGCCCCGATCACCGTCTCGCCCGGGCCGTGCACTCCGAGAATGTCGATCACGTAGAAGAGCTCCGGGCCGGGCCGGAGCGTGGCGTCGTCGTCCTCGGCCCCCTCGGTGCTCCCGGTGCTCCCGGCGGTCGGCGTCGCGCCGGCGGAGGTGACGGCGGCGGCCTCGGCGGCCGGGATCAGGGCGGTGACGCGGCTGCCCACCCGCCGGCCCAGCAGCGCGGCCTCCAGGCCGGGCAGCAGCTCGCCGAGCGGGAAGACGGCCGGGACGCCCCGGCGGAAGCTGGAGTCGGCCACGCGGGCGCCCAGCTCGTCCCAGGTATGCGCGGTGAAGTGCACGATCGCCGTCTCACCGGCGGCGACCGGCCTGCCGTACCCCTCGGAGACGAGACCGGAGCGGGCCTGCCCGGCGGGGCCGCCGGAGGGGAAGACGACCGTCGGGACGGCGCCGAACGCGCCGCTCACCCGTAACTCCCCGGCCGGCGGGCTCGCGGCACAAGCCGCGAGCACCAGCAGGAGAACGACGATCACGGGCCCGCGGCGACGCATGGCCCGTGATCATATCCGCCCGCGGCTCAGCCCGCGAAGACCGAGCTCAGCCCGCGTAGAGCAGGCCCAGCCCGCGTAGAGCACGCCCCAGGCTCAGCCCGCGTAGAGCACGTCGATCAGGAAGACGAGGGTGCTGTTGGCCGGGATGCCCTCCCGCGCCTGCGCGCCGTAGCCGAGGTCCGGCGGCAGCACGAGCAGCACGCGGCTGCCGATCGGCACGTCCTTCAGACCGGCCTTCCAGCCGGGCACGAGCTGGTCGAGGCCCATCTCCAGCGGCTGGCCGCGGTCCCAGCTCGAGTCGAACTGCTTGTCGGAGCCCCAGAGCTTGCCGATGTAGTGCGCGATGATCTGGTCGGTCTCGGTGACCTTGGCGCCGTTGCCCTTGATGATCGTCCGGACGAGCAGTTCCTTCGGCGCGGGCAGGTCGGTCTTGGTGGTCAGCTTCGGCGCCTGGTCACCGCCGGGGTT
This sequence comes from Nonomuraea sp. NPDC050328, assembly GCF_044459405.1. NCBI lineage: Bacteria > Bacillati > Actinomycetota > Actinomycetes > Streptosporangiales > Streptosporangiaceae > Nonomuraea > Nonomuraea sp. NPDC050328. The sequence goes on from NZ_JBITIW010000013.1 coordinate 49,355, forward strand.
GACCACGGTCACGCCGTCGGCCGTCTCCTTGGTCTCGGTGCCGGAGGCCGCCTTGGGCATGAGGCCGATCGGGTCGAAGACGAACACCTGCGTCAGCGACGGGTCCTTGCCCTGCTTCTTGGCCTCCTCGGCCTCCTCCTTGGTCAGCGCGTCCGGCGCGACCACGGCGAGGAAACGGCCACCCGGCTTGCTCTTGGTGAACCCCTCGACCAGCACCTTGGGCAGGTTGTCGTCGATCTTGATCGGCGCCGGCGACTTGGAGGTGTAGGAGGAGACCTCCTCCTTGTTCTCCTTGCCGTCCCAGTTCCAGATCGTGTAGTGGGTCATCACGGTGTCGCCCTTTTGCAGCGCCGCGCCGTTGCCCGGGTTGAGGATCTGGTAGGACGAGGCCTTCGCCGGGTCGCCCGCCGGGAACGTGGCCGCGGGCTTGGCGCCCAGCGCACCGCTCACCTGCAGCGAGTCAGACGATCCTGAGCCGCCGCAGGCGGCGGCGAAAAGCAACGGCAGAGCGGCCAGTACGGCCAGGCGGCGGCGCATGGGTGTCATCCTCGGAAAGGGTCGGCGTCAGTCCCGCGTACCCTACCGGACACCCGTGTCAGCCCCGGATAAACGCCGCTACATCCCCGCTATGAGTTTGTCCACCCTCTCGTCGACGCTCCGGAACGGGTCCTTGCAGAGCACGGTGCGCTGCGCCTGGTCGTTGAGCTTGAGATGCACCCAGTCGACGGTGAAGTCGCGGCGCTTCTCCTGCGCCTTGCGGATGAACTCGCCGCGCAGCCGCGCCCGCGTGGTCTGCGGCGGCACCGACTTGGCCTCGAAGATCTTGAGGTCGGAGGCCACCCGCTCGACCGCGCCGCGCTTCTGCAGCAGGTAGAACAGGCCGCGCCGGCGGTGCACGTCGTGGTAGGCGAGGTCGAGCTGCGCCACCCGCGGCGAGGACAGCGGCAGGTCGTACTTCTTGCGGTAGCGCTCGATGAGCTGGTATTTCGTCACCCAGTCGATCTCGCGGCTGACCAGGTCGAGGTTGCCCGTCTCGACCGCGCGCAGCGTGCGCTCCCACAGCTCCAGCACCCGCCGGGCCACCGCGTCGCCGCCGCGGCGGTCGACGAAGTCCTTGGCCTTCGACAGGTACTCCTGCTGGATCTCCAGGCTGGAGGCCTCCCGGCCGTTGGCCAGCCGGACCCGCCGCCGGCCGGTCATGTCGTGCGAGACCTCGCGGATGGCCCGGATCGGGTTCTCCAGGCTCAGGTCGCGCAGGACCGTGCCCGCCTCGATCATGCGCAGCACCAGGTCGGTGGCGCCGACCTTGAGCAGCATCGTGGTCTCGCTCATGTTGGAGTCGCCCACGATGACGTGCAGGCGGCGGAAGCGCTCGGCGTCGGCGTGCGGCTCGTCGCGGGTGTTGATGATCGGCCTGGACCGGGTGGTCGCGCTCGACACGCCCTCCCAGATGTGCTCGGCGCGCTGCGAGACGCAGTAGACCGCGCCCCTCGGCGTCTGCAGCACCTTGCCCGCGCCGCAGATGATCTGCCGGGTGACCAGGAACGGGATCAGCACGTCGGCCAGGCGGCCGAACTCGCCGTGCCGCCCGACCAGGTAGTTCTCGTGACAGCCGTAGGAGTTGCCGGCCGAGTCGGTGTTGTTCTTGAACAGGTAGATGTCTCCCGCGATGCCCTCTTCGCGCAGCCGCTTCTCCGCGTCGACCAGGAGGCCTTCGAGGATCCGCTCACCCGCCTTGTCGTGGGTCACCAGCTCGATGACGTTGTCACACTCGGGGGTTGCGTACTCGGGATGGCTGCCCACGTCGAGGTACAGACGTGCGCCGTTGCGGAGGAAGACGTTGCTCGATCGGCCCCAGGACACCACTCGCCGGAACAAGTAACGCGCGACCTCGTCCGGCGACAGCCTGCGCTGCCCCCGGAACGTGCACGTCACGCCGTACTCGTTCTCCAGCCCGAAGATGCGACGATCCATCACCTCACACTAGTTCCCTACCGGGGGCAAAGGGAGAGATCTTGAAGAGCGATTTCCTTCCGGCGGCGCCACCCGTGCGCTGAGCGGGGGTTCCGCTCCGGCGAATATCGGGGTACGGCCGGCATCCCGGGCAAAACGCAACCCCCGGGAGACCACTCCCGGGGGCTTGCGACGGCGATCGGCGGACGGCGGGTCAGGACCCGTCGTCCATGGCGCCCTCGGGAGCCGTGGGCGGCTCCTCCTCGCCGGTCCCGGCCGCCGGGGCGGCAGGGGTCGCGGCCCCGGACTCGGCGCTCACCAGGCGCTCCAGCCGCGGCCCGGTCAGCCGCTGGAACTTGCGGTGCTCCCGGTTGCGGTCGAGCACGGCCACCTCGAGCTGCCCCACCGCCGGCCGCTCCCCGCCCGGCTCGGTCAGCGCGCTCAGCGCCGCGCCCAGCGCGCCGGCCAGCGGCATGCCCTCGCGGTAGTGCTCCTTGAGCCGCCCGGAGACCGCCTCGGCCTGCCCGCCCATGACGGTGAAGCCGTGCTCGTCGAAGACCGAGCCGTCGAAGGTCAGCCGGTAGATCGCGTCACCGTCGGGCGTGTCGCCCACCTCGGCGACGACCACCTCGACCTCCAGCGACTTGATCGACTCGGTGAAGATGCGCCCGAGGTTGGAGGCGTACAGGTTGGCCAGGCCCCGGCCGGTCACGTCGGAACGGTCGTAGGTGTAGCCGTTGATGTCGGCGTAGCGGATGCCGCCGAGCCGCAACTCCTCGAACTCGTTGTACCGCCCGACCGCGGCGAAGCCGATCTTGTCGTAGATCTCGCTGATCTTGTGCAGCGCCCGCGACGGGTTGGGCGCGACGAACAGGATGCCGTCCTGGTACTGCAGCACCACGACCGAACGGCCGCGCGCGATGCCCTTGCGCGCGTAGTCCGCCTTGTCCCGCATGATCTGCTCGGGAGAGGCGTATCCAAAAGGCATGGTCACCTTCGGTGATCCTTTCTAGCGCAGCGGGGCGATGGGACCGTCGGGGGAGATCATCCGTTCGTCGAGCATGCCCTGCACGACCTCGGACACCTCCTCCTCGGACAGGCGGCGGAAACCGTCGGCGTCGATCACCGCGACCACCGGCCAGATCTTGCGCGTCACGTCCGGCCCGCCGGTCGCCGAGTCGTCGTCGGCGGCGTCGTAGAGGGCCTGGATGAGCATCGTGACGACGTCCTGCTTGGACGCGCCCTCGCGGTAGAGCTTCTTCAGCGAGCCCTTGGCGAACAGCGAGCCCGAGCCGATCGCGTCGTAACGCTCCTTCTCGTACGGCCCGCCGGCCACGTCGTAGCCGAAGATCCGGCCGCCGTCACGCTCGGGGTCGTAGGCGGCGAACAGCGGGACCACGACCAGGCCCTGCATCGCCATGCCGAGGTTGCCGCGGATCATCGTCGCCAGCCGGTTGGCCTTGCCGGCCACCGACAGCGTGCGGCCCTCCATCTTCTCGTAGTGCTCAAGCTCCACCCGGTAGAGCCGCGCCATCTCGATGCCGGTCGAGGCGGTGCCGGCGATGCCCATGCAGGAGTAGTCGTCGGTGCGGAAGACCTTCTCGATGTCGCGCTGGGCGATGATGTTGCCCGAGGTCGAGCGCCGGTCGCCGGCCATCACCACGCCCCCGGCGAAGGTGGCGGCCACGATCGTGGTCGCGTGCGGGACCTGATCACCGATCGGCACGGCCAGCGGCTCGCGCACGGGCAGCAGCTGTGGGGCGTAGCCGCCGAGGAACTCGGTGAACGAGGAGCTGCCGGTGTTGCTGAAAAGGTGGTTCGTCAATCCGGCGGGCAGATCCTTGTGCGATGCCACTCCGGCTCCCTCCAAACAATAGATCCGACAGGCTTGACCCTACTCATCTTCCGTCGCAGCATGCACTTCCCCCGATCAGCTCGCGGCGAACCGGCCGGGAGGCGTTGATCGTTCATTCGTGTCACCTCCGTCACATCCGGTGACGCCGGGTGTCCTTTACGGCCCGCCGGGCGCGTGCGATGGTCGGGGTGCCCCGCACGTCCGTCCGCCCGGGAGGCCGATGTGCGACGTCCGACCCTGGCCGCGGCCCTGTTCACAGCGCTGCTCTCTCCGCTGCTCACGCTCGCGGGCGGGTGCGGGGCGGGCCCGGAGGCCACCGGCCCGCTGACCCTGACGGTCGCCGGCTCCGGGGAGTGGCTGACCCGCTGGGCGGTGCCGGAGTTCGAGCGCGCCAACCCCGGGATCAAGGTCGGCGTCCGTCCCGCCCCGGCCGATCAGGCCGCGCTCGGCGCCGAGCTCCAGGCCGGGCGCGGCGCGGACATCATCGAACTCGACGGCCGCTGGCTCGGCGACCTGGCCCGTGCCGGGCGGCTCAAGCCCCTGGCCGAGACCGCGGGACCGGGCGCCGACGGCTGGACCGGGTGGGCGCAGATCCCGCAGGCCGTCCAGGGCCTGGCCGTCTTCGAGGGCCGCCGCTACGGCATCCCGCGCACGGTCGACGCGCGGCTGCTGTTCTACAACCGCGCCCTGCTGCGCCGCGCCGGGCTGCCGGACCCCTGGCGGCCCGCCTCCTGGGCCGAGTTGCTGGAGGCCGCGCGCAAGCTCAAGGCGGCCGGCGTGCCGTACCCCCTGCACCTGCCCACCGGCGAGACGGCCGCGCTGGACGGCCTGCTGCCCCTGCTGGCCGGCACCGGCACCGAACTCCTGGCCGACCGCAGGTGGGCGGGCGCCTCCCGGGCGGTGAAGGACGTCCTCGGCCTCTACGACCAGGTGTACGGCGAGCGCCTCGCCGAGCGCCTGGACGCCCCGGACCTCGCCCGGTCGCGGTTCGCCGCCGGCAAGAGCGCCATCCATCTGGACACCGACGCCCTCTGGCACACCGTCCTCGACCCGGCCCGCGGCACCCGGCCCCTGCCCGGCCGTGAGGCCGCCGTCGGGTACGCCCTGCTGCCCGCCCAGCGCCCCGGCGGCGGGCTGCGCGGCCAGGACCACGTCAGCCTCTCCACCGGCACCCTCCGCGTCCTCAACCCGGCCACCCGCGACCGCGCCGCCGCCTGGAAGCTGCTGACCTTCCTGCACTCGGCCCCGGCCGTCGAGGCCGAACTCGCCGGCCGGCCCCGCCCGACCCCGCGCCGCGACGTCAACGCCCGCGTCCTGGCCGCCGATCCGATGCTGCGCTTCGCCGCCGAGCAGGCGCTGCCGCTCACCGCCTTCCCGCCGCCGGTGAGCCTGTACCCGAGGGTCGCCGACGCCCTGCGGGAGGCCGTGGCCGCCGTCGTGGCCGGCCGCTCCCCCGGCCACGCCGCCGAGTCCTACCAGCGCACCCTCGAAACGCTGGTCGGCGGCCCCGCCAACGTCGCCGGCTGAGCGGCGTCCTGGACACTGGAGGGATGCGGGACTGGATCCTCCACCTCGACCTCGACGCCTTCATGGCCGCCGTCGAGATCCTGCGCGACCCGGGCCTGCGTGGCCGGCCGGTCGTGGTCGGCGGCGACGGCGACCCCGCCCGCCCCCGCACGGTCGTGGCCACCGCCTCCTACGAGGCCCGCGAGCACGGCGTGCACTCCGGCATGCCCCTGCGCACCGCGCACCGCAAGAGCCCCGAGGCGGTCTTCCTGCCCGTGGACCTGCCCGCCTACGAGCGCGCCTCCGCGCAGGTCATGGCCGTGCTGCGGGAGTTCGCGGTGACGGTCGAGGTGTGGGGGCTGGACGAGGCCTTCCTGAGTTACCGCGGCGACGACCCCGAGGCGCTGGCCCGCTCGATCCAGCGGGCGGTCCTCGACCGCACCGGCCTGAGCTGCTCGATCGGCATCGGCGACAACAAGCACCAGGCGAAACTCGCCGCGCAGTTCCGCAAACCCGCCGGGATCTCGCGCCTCACCGGCGAGGACTGGGCGGAGGTCATGGGCGAGCGGCCGGTGACCGCGCTGTGGGGCATCGGCGCCCGCACCGCCGCCAAGCTCGACGCCCTCGGCCTGCGGACCGTCGCCGAGCTCGCCGCGGCCGATCCGGCCGAGCTGGCCGCCCGTTTCGGGCCCACCAACGGCCCCTGGCTGCGTTATCTGGCCCTGGGCAAGGGCGAGACCACCGTCACCGACACTCCGTGGGTCCCTCGCGGCCACAGCCACGAGACGACCTTTCCCCGTGACCTGACCGATCCCGGCGAGATCGCCGGGCACGTCTCCGCCTTCGCCGTCCGCCTGGCCGATGAGGCGCGGGCCGCCGGCCGGGAGATCGTCCGGGTGACGGTGAAGGTACGGCTGCGCCCCTTCCTCACCCTGACGCGGCAGTCGAAGCTGGCTGCCGCCACCACCGACCCCGGCCTCGTCGAGGCCACGGCCCTGGCGCTCCTGGACCGCTTCGACCTCAGCCGGCCGGTCCGCCTGCTCGGCGTCGGCGTCGAGTTCGCCGACCTGCCCGGCTAGCAGCCCGTACGGCCGGCGCTAAGGGGGGCGCGGGGCCCGCCCTGGACGGGCGGGCGCGCGCACCCAGTCGTCATGTCGTCGTCATGTCGTCGTCATGTCGTCGTGTGGTGTCGTGTCGTCGTCGTGTCGCGTGTCGTCGGGTCCCCGGCGGGCGACGCCGGACGGTTACGCCCTACTCGCCGCCCTTTTGCACATATCCCCTGATGAACTCTTCCGCGTTCTCTTCCAGCACCTCGTCGATCTCGTCCAGGATCGCGTCGACGTCGTCGGTGAGCTTCTCGTGCCGCTCCTGGACGTCGGAGCCTGCGCTGGCCTCGGTCTCCTCGACCTCACCCTCGCGCTTGCCGGCCTGCTTCTGGCCGCCGGTATCCTTCGCTGCCATGTCTACCTCCGCATGGGGGACTCGTCTGTCCTTATCTTTCCCCGAACCGGCCGACCTTGCGCGCGGATGGCGCCGCGATCTTCGGAGCGTGTCCGGGCAGGAGAAGGAGTCATTCGCCGCCGGTCAGCGCGGCCACGAGGTCGGCCGCGGTGCGGCAGCGGTCGAAAAGCTCGCCCACGTGGGCCTTGGTGCCCCGCAGCGGCTCCAGCGTGGGCACCCGCTGCAGCGACTCCCGGCCCGGGATGTCGAAGATGACCGAGTCCCAGGAGGCCGCCGCGACGGACTCGCTGTACTGGGCCAGGCACCGGCCGCGGAAGTAGGCCCGGGTGTCGGTGGGCGGGTTCTCCACGGCCCGCTGCACGGCCTCCTCGGTCACCAGGCGCTGCATGCGCCCGCGGGCCACCAGGCGGTTGTACAGGCCCCGGTCGGGGCGGATGTCGGAGTATTGAAGATCGACGAGCTGCAGGCGCGGGTGCGACCAGGCGAGGCCGTCGCGGCTGCGGTAGCCCTCCAGGAGCTCCAGCTTGGCGACCCAGTCGAGCTCGCGGGAGAGCTGCATCGGGTCGTCGGCCAGCCGGGTGAGCACCGACTCCCAGCGGTCGAGGACGTCCTTGGTCATCTCCTCCTGGGCCGCGCCGCGCTCCTCGACGTACTTGCGGGCCTGCTCCAGGTACTCCATCTGGAGCTGGATCGCGGTGAGCTTGCGCCCGTCGCGCATGGAGATCTCGTAGCGGCAGGTCGGGTCGTGCGAGACGGCCCGCAGCGCCTGGACGGGGTTGTCCACGGTCAGGTCGCGGGTGAGGAAGTTGTCCTCGATCATCGCCAGGACCAGCGCGGTGGTGCCGAGCTTCAGGTAGGTGGAGATCTCCGACATGTTGGCGTCGCCGATGATGACGTGCAGCCGCCGGTACTTCTCCGGGTCGGCGTGCGGCTCGTCGCGGGTGTTGATGATCGGCCGCTTGAGGGTGGTCTCCAGGCCCACCTCGACCTCGAAGAAGTCGGCGCGCTGGCTGATCTGGAAGCCCTCACTGCGCGAGTCCTGGCCGATGCCGACCTTGCCGGCGCCGACGACGACCTGGCGCGAGACGAAGAAGGGCGTCAGGTGCCGGACGATGTCGGCGAAGGGGGTGGCCCGGCGCATGAGGTAGTTCTCGTGGCAGCCGTAGGAGGCGCCCTTGGCGTCGGTGTTGTTCTTGTAGAGCTGGATCGGCGCGTTGGTCGGCACCGCCGAGGCGCGCACCGCCGCGTCGTACATGACGCGCTCGCCGGCCTTGTCCCAGATGACCGCCGCCCGCGGGTTGGTGCACTCCGGCGTGGAGTACTCCGGGTGGGCGTGGTCGACGTAGAGCCGCGCGCCGTTGGTCAGGATGACATTGGCCAGGCCGAGGTCCTCGTCGGTGAGCTGGCTCTGGTCGGCCACCTCCCGGGCCAGGTCGAAGCCGCGCGCGTCGCGCAGCGGGTTCTCCTCCTCGAAGTCCCAGCGAGCCCGGCGCGCCCGGGCCGCCGAGGCGGCCAGGTAGGCGTTGACGACCTGTGAGGAGGTCACCATCTGGTTGGCGCCCGGCTGGCCCGGTACGGAGATCCCGTACTCGGTCTCGATGCCCATCACTCGACGCACCGTCATGCGCACCCCATGTCTAGCGGTCTGCCTGCTCTCCCGAGCCTAGCCCTTTCTTGATGCCCGGCCAGCACTCCGTTATGGCACAGATGCCTGATGCGTTCGCGGGGCCAGTTCCTGGATGGGCTCCGACGGGGTACGGCGGCGCCGGCCTTTGCCCTTGTCACGGGGCATCAGGCGGCGCAGGAGCGCCTGGCCGGGCTTGTCCACCAGGATGTACACCAGGTAGGACACGGCGATCGAGATCAGCATCGTGAGCCCGGCCAGGAGCCAGGGGTTCATGCCGTCCTTGAGCGGCGGGATGACGACCGCGGCGAGCGTCTGGTGGACCAGGTAGATCGGATAGGTGAGCGCGCCCAGGATCGTCAGGCCCTTCCACGTCATCCAGCGCAGCCAGCCCAGGGCGACCGCGGCGACGAGCACGTAGATGAGGATGATCGCGATCCAGACGCCGATCTCGGAGGCCGGGAAGTTCTCGAAGCCCTTCGACTTCACCCGGCTGCCGACCCGCTCCAGTGCGGCGTAGACCGACGGCCCGAAGCTGAGCGCGACGAAGAACCACGACAGGAACGAGTGCCCGAAGCGCCACAGCAGGAAGAAGGCCATGCCGGCGATGAAGTAGGGCGCCTGGCGCGGCATGAAGAACAGGGTGAGCCACTCGTTCAGCTCGGGCAGGTGCAGCCACTGCTTGGCGGTGAACTCCGCGGCCAGCGCGCCGAGGGTCCACAGGCCCATGAAGGCGTAGCACCGCTTGAGGGTGATGCCGACCACCACGAAGATCGCCATCAGCACGTAGAACCGCAGCTCGGCCCAGAGCGACCAGAACACGCCGGAGGCGTGCCCGACCTTGGCCAGCGCCTGGACCATCGTGAGGTTCCAGAGGTAGTCGCCCACGTCGAACTTGGGGCGGAAGCCCTGGACGCTGGTGAAGGTGTAGAGCGCCCAGATGCCCAGCACGGTGAACCAGTAGGCCGGGTAGAGCCGGGCGAAGCGGGAGACGGCGAAGGCGCCCACGCCGCGGCCCCAGGCGCTCATCAGGATGACGAAGCCGCTGATGAGGAAGAAGAGCTCGACGCCGAGGATGCCCAGGGTGGCCACCGGCGCGACCGGGGCGAAGATGTGGTTCGGCTCGGTCACCCAGATCGACTTGAACGCGGCCAGGTAGTGGAAGGCCATCACCGCGAACGCGGCCAGGAAGCGCAACGCGTCGAGTTCGCGCAGGCGGGGAGGGGGTGTCACCGGTGTCCATCCCTGGGAAGCGTGTGGCTGGCGTGGGGGAAGTCCCGTGTGACACCTTATTTCCACTTTGAGACGCATGTGACAGCTTTGGCGACAGTGACGCGTGCGCTCGGTGGCAGGACGCCTGCCGTACCCCGTAGACAGCGGAAAGGCCCGCACCGGGCGGTGCGGGCCTTTCGCGGGTGGTGCTTAGAGGTACTGGCCGGTGTTGGCCACCGTGTCGATGGAGCGGCCGGCCTCGGTGCCCTGCTTGCCCGACACGAGGGTGCGGATGTAGACGATCCGCTCGCCCTTCTTGCCGGAGATGCGGGCCCAGTCGTCGGGGTTGGTGGTGTTGGGCAGGTCCTCGTTCTCGGAGAACTCGTCCACGCAGGCCGCCAGCAGGTGCTGCACCCGCAGGCCCTTCGTGCCGCTGTCGAGGAACTGCTTGATCGCCATCTTCTTGGCCCGGTCGACGATGTTCTGGATCATCGCGCCGGAGTTGAAGTCCTTGAAGTACAGGACCTCCTTGTCACCGTTGGCGTAGGTGACCTCCAGGAAGCGGTTCTCCTCGCTCTCGGTGTACATGCGCTCGACGACGCTCTGGATCATCCCGTGAATGGTGGATTCGCGGGAGCCGGCGTGCTCGGCGAGGTCGTCGGGGTGCAGGGGCAGGTCGGAGATGAGGTACTTGGAGAAGATGTCCTTGGCCGCCTCGGCGTCCGGCCGCTCGATCTTGATCTTGACGTCCAGGCGGCCGGGCCGCAGGATCGCCGGGTCGATCATGTCCTCGCGGTTGGAGGCGCCGATGACGATGACGTTCTCCAGGCCCTCGACACCGTCGATCTCGCTGAGGAGCTGCGGGACGATGGTGTTCTCGACGTCGGAGGAGACGCCCGAGCCACGGGTACGGAAGATCGAGTCCATCTCGTCGAAGAACACGATCACCGGGGTGCCCTCGGAGGCCTTCTCCCGAGCACGCTGGAAGACCAGGCGGATGTGCCGCTCGGTCTCGCCGACGTACTTGTTGAGCAGCTCGGGGCCCTTGATGTTGAGGAAGAAGCTCTTGCCGGACTGGCCGGTCTTCTCCGCGACCTGCTTGGCCAGGGAGTTGGCCACGGCCTTGGCGATGAGCGTCTTGCCGCAGCCGGGCGGGCCGTACAGCAGCACGCCCTTCGGGGGACGGAGCTTGTGCTCGCGGAACAGGTCGGCGTGCAGGTAGGGCAGCTCGATGGCGTCCCTGATCTGCTCGATCTGCCGCATGAGGCCGCCGATCTCCTCGTAGGAGATGTCGGGGACCTCCTCCAGCACCAGCTCCTCGACCTCGGACTTGGGGATGCGCTCGTAGACGTAGCCGGAGCGGGGCTCCAGCAGCAACGAGTCGCCGGCGCGGATCGGCTGGTCGAGCAGGGACTCGGCCAGGCGGACGACCCGCTCTTCGTCGGCGTGGGAGATGACCAGGGCGCGCTGGCCGTCCTCCAGGAGTTCCTTGAGCATCACGATCTCGCCGAGCTCCTCGTAGCCGAGGGCCTCGACCACGTTGAGCGCCTCGTTGAGCATGACCTCCTGGCCACGCCTGAGGGTGTCGACGTCGACGGCGGGGCTGACGTTCACGCGGAGCTTGCGGCCGCCGGTGAACACCTCCACGGTGCCGTCTTCCCGGGCCTCGAGGAAGACGCCGAAGCCGGACGGCGGCTGCGCCAGCCGGTCGACTTCCTCCTTGAGGGCGACGATCTGGTCTCTGGCTTCCTTGAGCGTCGACACCAGGCGCTCGTTCTGCGATGTGACCGCAGCGAGGTTCGCCTGTGCCTCGTGAAGACGCTCTTCGAGAATCCTGGCCTGACGGGGTGATTCCGCGAGCTTCCGCCTCAGCGCGGTGATCTCCTCTTGGAGGAAGGAGACCTGTGTGTTGAGGTCAGCGACCTCCCGATCGCGCTGCGCGTGCCTAGCCTCATCATCGCGAGCTGCCACGCCCCGTCACCTCCTTCCCAGTCGAGGGCGACTACTAAGGACCTTACCTATCTCGGGCCCCTCCGTAACCTGGCCGGGCAGTATTCGTCCAATGACACTAAGTATTCGGTAATTAATCCCCATAAGAGCGTTTAGTCCTTGCAGCGTAGAGGTGTGATGATCTGTTCCCTCTTGCCGCGCCCGCACGCTCTCGTGGCCGAATTGTCATAGTTCCTCGGTGGTCCCCTTCGGACGGCGTCGGCGTGGCGGCGGGGTGACCCCGTCGGCCATGCGGCGGGCCATGACCAGGAAACCGGTGTGGCCGATCATCCGGTGATCGGGCCGGACCGCGAGTCCCTCGACATGCCAGTCGCGACTCAGGGTCTCCCACGCGTGGGGCTCGGTGAAACTCCCATGATCCCGAATCGTCTCGACGGTCTTCGACATCTGGGTGGTTGTGGCCACGTATACGCAGATCACGCCGCCGGGCGTGAGCGCCTTCGCGACCGCGTCCACGCACTCCCACGGCGCGAGCATGTCGAGGATGACCCGGTCGACGTCACCCTCGTCGATCGACTCGACCAGATCGCCGACGACCAGGCGCCACGACTCCAGCGGCCCGCCGAAGAACTTCTCCACGTTGGAGCGCGCGATGTCGGCGAAGTCCTGGCGGCGCTCGTAGGAGGTGACGTGCCCCTCGGGCCCGACCGCGCGCAGCAGCGAGCAGGTCAGCGCGCCCGAGCCGACGCCGGCCTCGATCACGCGGGCGCCGGGGAAGATGTCGGCCATGCCGACGATCTGCGCCGCGTCCTTGGGGTAGATCACCGCCGCGCCGCGCGGCATCGCCAGGGTGTAGTCCTGGAGCAGGTGGCGGAAGGCCAGGTACTGCGTGCCGCCCGACGAGCGCACCACGGAGCCCTCAGGCTGCCCGATCAGGTCGGAGTGCGGGATCGCGCCCTTGTGGGTGTGGAAGATCCCCTCTTCCTTCAACGTGATCGTGTGGCGCTTGTTCTTGGGATCGGTGAGCTGCACCTGATCCCCGGGCTGGAACGGCCCGTGCCTGCGAAAACCCATGCGGACAAGGCTAGGGCCAAATCGGGGGGCTCAGTCCGGGTGCGGTTTGATAGCAATGGACCCATGCTTCCCCGTGAAACGATCTCCACCGGCCCCCTGGTGTTGCGGCCCCCGACCGAGCACGACGCCGAGGCGATCATGCGTGCGGCCAACGATCCGGTGACCGCCCACTTCCTCCCCCTGCTGCCTTCGCCGTACACGCTGGAGGACGCCCACGCCTGGATCAAGAAGGCCGGGGAGGGCACCCAGTTCGCGATCTCCGGGCCTGAGGGCGGCTACCAGGGCGCCGTCGGGGTCACCGGGCCCGACAGGTGGGGGACGTGCCAGATCGGCTACCTGGTGGCCCCCTGGGCCCGCGGGCAGGGCATCGCGGCGCGGGCGGCCCGTGCGGTCACGGACTGGGCCTTCGACCGCGGCGTCGCCCGGATGGAGCTGTCGGTCAACGTGGAGAACCTCGCCAGCGTGCGGGCCGCCCTGTCGGCCGGCTTCTCCCTGGAGGGCGTCCTGCGCGACCTGCGGGTGCTGCGCGACGGGCGCCGCGCCGACCACGCGCTCTTCTCCCGGCTGCCGGGCGACCCCGGCGAGCCCGCCTCGCGCTACCTGCCGCGCTTCGACGAGCTGACCGACGGGGTGGTACGGCTGACGCCGATCGACGCCGGCGACGCGGCGGACTTCCACGCCCTGCTCAGCGACCCGCTCACGGTCCGGTACTCGGTCAACCCGGTCCCGCCGATGGACCAGCTCCTGCGGCGCTGCCGTACCACCGAGTTCTGGTGGGCCACCGGCCAGCGGGTCGAGCTGGCCGTCCGGGACGCGGCCACCGGGGAGTTCGCCGGGCAGATCCAGCTCGCGCAGGTCGTGCAGCCGCTCGACCAGGCCATGGTGGGCTACTCCCTCGTCCCGGCCTTCCGCGGGCGCGGGTACATGGGCCGGGCGCTCGGGCTGCTGGTGGACTGGGCCTTCCGCGAGACCGCGCTGCACCGCATCGTCGCGGGCACCGACGTGGCCAACGAGGCGTCGCAGCGGGTGCTGGAACGGGCCGGGTTCGAGCGGGTGGGCGTGGAGCGCGAGCTGTTCCCGCGGCCGGACGGGACGCGGACCGACGACGTGCTCTGGTTGCGGCTGCGCTCCTGACCGCCCGAGAAATCCGGATTTCCGGATCAGGTCTGGCCAAAGCGGGCGCGGCGGGTAAGACTCTGGGTCACCGCCCATGAGTGTCCCGTGATCACCTCGGGGGTTCCCCTATGGCCATGCCCGCCTGCTCGCCTGTCCACGACCTGGTCGCGGCCCTGCGCCGGCTCGACGCGGACGAGGTGCTGGACCGCCTCGTCCGCTCGGCCGCCGCGCTGGCCGGCACGGGGTGCGCGGGGCTGGTCGAGGTGGACGCCCTGCGCGAGTGCGCCTGGCCGGTGCGGGTGCAGGCGCCGCCGGGCGATCCGCTGCGGGTGCGGGCCTGGCTGGCCGAGTCGGTGACGCTCAAGGTGCTGGCCGGCGCCGAGGGCGGGGTCCGCCTGCCGTACGAGCCGGAGTTCGGGGAGCCGGGCTTCCTGGCGGTGCCGGTGCCGATGGCCACGCGCGGGCAGGCCTACCTGTGGGCCGCCGGGCGGGCCTTCGACGACGGCGACGAGCACCTGCTGGGCCGGCTGGCCACGGCAGGCGGGCGCGCGCTGGAGGCGGCGCGTGGCCTGGAGGCCGCGGTGCGGATGCTCCGCGGCGTCCAGGCGTTCCGCTGAACCCCCGCCTCGGCGGAGGCGGTCAGGAGCGGCGGGCCTCGAAGCGCATCGTGCGCGAGACGCCGATGCGCACGGTGGTGCCCGGCGTGATGGTGACCGGCTCGTTCGGCGGGATGTCGTAGAAGTTGGGGTCGCCGGGCGGCTGGATCTGCGTGCCGTTCACCGAGCCGAGGTCGACCAGGTTGACGTCCCAGCCGTCGAGCGCCACCCGCAGGTGCCTGCGCGAGACCGAGCCGTCGGGGCTGGTCACCTTGGCCGGGCGGGCGGTGCCGCCGGTCACCTCGGGCGCGCGGTCGGGATCGCGGCCGAGCAGGTAGTCGCTCTCCAGCGGCAGCGCGGTGCCGTCGTCGAGGATCAGCATGCCCAGCGGCGGGCGCGGCCCCTTGTACGGCACCAGCGTCCGCTGCACCAGCGCCACCCCGCAGGAGGCGCAGTACGGCAGGCGGGGGTCGTTGAAGTGGTCGTTCTTGCAGTCCACCCCGTAGACCAGGTTCTGGCCGTCGGCGTGCTGCTCCTGCGGGCCCGAGTGGGCGCCGTGGTGCTGCTCGCCCTCCGGGCCGGCGCCGTTGCCGGGCGGGTGGTGGTCGAAGGGCGCACCCGGCTCGAACGGCGGCGGCCCGTGCTCGAAGTGCGGCTGCGGCGGACCCTGCTGCTCGAACGGCGGGGGCCCTTGGTGCTCGAACGGCGGGGGACCCTGCTGCTCGAACGGCGGCGGTCCGGGCTGCTCGAACGGCTGCTGCTCCGCGAACGGAGGTACGGCACGCAGCGGCCCCGAGGGCGGACCGGGCGGCGGCGCCTGCGGCGGGATCGGCCCGGACGGCGGCCCCTGTGGCGGCGGGACCGGGCCCGACGGCGGCTGCGGCCGGTGCTGGCCCGGGTCCGGCGGCGCGGGCATCTCGTGGCGCGGCTGCGGCCCCGACTGCATGGGGTAGGGCGCCAGCGGCACCGAGGGACGCTCGGGCGCCGGCGGCTCCTGGCGGGGCTTGCGCAGCTCTTCCTCGACGTTGTGGTAACCGGTCGCGGGCATCTCGGTGGTGAGCGGACGCACCTCGGGCCGGGACGGCGCCGGCGTGCCGGGCCGCTGGTCAGCGTGCTCGCTCAGCTCCAGGACCACGCCGCCGGCGCGCACCACGCCGCCGTCGAGCTGGAGCAGCGGGTCGGCCTGGCCGGCGTCGGGCAGGGACAGCTCGACGTGCTGGACCGGGCCCTTCACCAGGCGGTCGGTCCACGTCAGCGCGTCGCTGCCGGTCAGGCGCTGCTCGCCGTCGCCGGAACGGACCGCGGCGGTGGCCTGGCCGCTGACCAGGAGCGCCACTCCCCCGTTGCCGGACGGACCGGCCACGGCACAGGTGGCGGGGTCGCCGGTCATCGACCGGGCCAGGATCTGCGCCGCGCGTCGGGCCAGGGCGCGCCCGTCGCCACCGGTGGCGGCCGTCTCGCGCAGCGCCTGGACCAGCTCGGCCGCGGCGGCGTCGCCGGAGTCGCACACCAGCAGAAGCCCACCCAGGTGGGCGACCAGCCCGTTGCCGGGAAGCGGTCGCACCACCATCCCGAAGCCCTGGTCGGTCACTGAACTCTCCTCCCCGGAACAGCAACTGCCGCCCGCGAACTCATAGCCTTACGCATACCCAGCCCATGCCTGGCGCTCGCGCGATCGCGGTCTCGATTCGGTGAATCCGCTGGACCGCGACAACCCTATCCGCAAGGGTCAACGACCCGGAAGTGGGCTGATCACTTCAGACCCCGCTGAACACCCGGTTCACGTCGGCCGTGGCCAGCACGCCGAAGATCTCCCCGCCGCGCTCGACGAGGAGGTACTCGGCCGAGGGCGCCTGACGCATCGCCTCGATCAGCTCCTCGCCGGTCAGGTCCGCGGCCAGCACCATGGCCGGCTCCAGCGTGCGCGACAGCGACGCGGCGGTCAGCCAGGGCCGGCGCTGCTCGGGAGTGGCCTGGACGGCGGCCTCGTTGAGGATCGCGGTGGGCCGGCCGTCGTAGTCGGTGACCACGACCGCGCCGGCCTGGCTCTCCGCCGCCTTGCGCAGCGCCTCCGACAGCGGCACGTCCGGGGTGACCGGTACGGCACGGCGGGCCAGCTCGCGGGCGTTGATCCGCGGGATGCGCGCCCGCACCTTGGCGAAGCGCAGCGACTGGCCGGCGCCCATCCAGATGAACGAGCCGAGCAGCAGGGACCACACCACCTGCCACTGGTCGAGCGGCTGGCCGCTCATCATCGACAGCAGGAACGGCGACAGGATCAGCAGGACCGCCAGGACGCGCCCCACCCACGCGGCGACGATGGTGCCGGTGCCCATGTCGCCGCTCAGCTTCCAGACGCCCGCCCTCAGCATCCGGCCGCCGTCCAGCGGCAGGCCGGGCAGCAGGTTGAACACGCCGACGATGAGGTTGGCGAACCACAGTTGCAGGACCAGCACCTGCGCGACGCCCGGCCCCTCGATCAGCAGCAGGTCCGCCGCCAGCCCCAGCCCGGCCAGGCCCAGCGACAGCACCGGGCCCGCGGCGGCGATCAGGAACTCCCTGCCGGGCCGCTTCGGCTCCGTCTCGATCTCGGACACGCCGCCGAGCAGGTACAGCACGATCCGCCGCACCCGCAGCCCGTACATCTTGGCCACCACGCTGTGCGCCAGCTCGTGCAGCAGCACCGACAGGTACAGCAGCACGGCGAACGCGAACGCCACCGCGTAGGAGGCCGCCGGGGCGAACCCGGGCAGGTGCTCGCGGAACACCGGGGCGAACATCCACGTGATCACCGCCGCGACGATGAACCAGGTCCAGGAGACGTACACGGGGATGCCGAACGGCCTGCCCATGGGGATGCCGGAGTTCTCCTGGCGTGGCTCCTGCTCGCTCACCGGTTGTCACCAACTCCTCGACGCATCTCGTGTCCCGCTGCCCCGATGCTACGCGCCCCAACCCTCCCCCAGCCCCCCACCCAGCCAGGAGACGGCAATCCCGGCAGCGGGGACGGGGAAGAACACCGGTCCGGTGCCCCGGCGCCCCGGGGACTGGGGCCGGGGATCCGGGGACCGGGGCCGGGAGACCCGGGCTGAGGACGGAAACCGCGAACCGGGGCTGGGGACGGAGACTTGGGGCTGGGGGCCGGGGGGAACTGAGGCCCCGGGACTGGAGGCTGGAGACTCGTGGAGCGGGACTCGCGGGCTCAGGAGGCGGAGGCTCGGGGGGCGGGGGCCTCGGGGAGCGGGGGCCTCGGGGAGCGGGGGTTCGGACGGCGGGGTTCGGACGGCGGGGCTCGGACGGCGGGGCTCGGACGGCGGGGCTCGGACGGCGGGGCTCGGACGGCGGGGCTCAGGGAGCGGATGCTCGGAGGTCGGAGACGAGGACGGGGCCGGTCCATCACCCACCCCCTTCCACCAATGCGGCGAGAACCCGTACGCCGGGTGATGATCCTGTCCGACCCCCACCCCGGTACGGCGACCAAACCCAAGCACCCGAGCCAGGTTGTCACCCCCATCACCTACAGTGCGGTGCATGACGTTGACATCGCCCGCCGAGCCAGGGCCCGTGATCACCGGAGCCCTCTCCCCGTCGCGAGCGGGCGACTTCATGACCTGCCCCCTGCTGTACCGCTTCCGCGTCATCGACCAGCTCCCCGAGAAACCCTCCCAGGCAGCGGTCCGAGGCACCCTGGTCCACGCGGTCCTGGAGCGCCTGTACGACCTCCCGGCCCCCTCCCGCTCGGTCACCGCAGCTCTGGAGCTGCTGGAGCCCCAATGGGCCCGCCTGCTCGGCGAGGACCCGGCCTTCGCCGCGATGTTCGCCGGCCCCGAGGAGGAGGCGGCCTGGCTGGCCCAGGCGCGCGAGATGCTGCAGCGGTACTTCACCCTGGAGGACCCCACCCGCCTGGAGCCCGCCGAACGCGAGCTCTACGTGGAGGCCGTGCTCGACAGCGGCCTCATGTTGCGCGGGTACGTCGACCGGCTCGACGTCGCGCCCACCGGCGAGGTGCGGGTGGTCGACTACAAGACCGGCAGCGCACCGGGGCCCGACTTCGAGGCCAAGGCGCTGTTCCAGATGAAGTTCTACGCCCTGGTGCTGTGGCGACTGCACGGGACGGTGCCCCGGCTGCTCCAGCTCGTCTACCTCGGCGGACGGGGCGAGGTGTTGCGGTACGCCCCGGACGAGGCCGACCTGCGCGCCACCGAGCGCAAGGTCCAGGCGTTGTGGACCGCCATCGAGCGGGCGCTGGAGTCGGGCGAGTGGCGGGCGCGGCCGTCCCGGTTGTGCGACTGGTGTGACCATCAGGCGCTTTGCCCGGAGTTCGGGGGGACGCCGCCGCCCGTCCCGGACCGCCAGCCTGGCGACCGCATCCGCAGCCACCGCCGCTCCGCCACCGACGAACTCTGACCTACCCAGCCACCCGGCCAACCCGTTCTTGGCCACCGCACAGGAGCATCACCCGCCGCCGGGCTACAGACCGCATTGGTTGGGTGGGCTGCGGAGGTGGGGCCGCCCGCGTGCGGCTCCCCGCCTGAGCTGCCCGAAGGGCTCCCGCTCCATCTGTTGCTGTCCCCTGCCTTGCCCCCTTGTTCCGCCCGGCTCTGTCCCCCTGTCTGTGCGCCGTCCTCCGTCTCTGCGCTGGCCCCTCGTGGCCCCGCCCCGTCCCGGCCGCCTAGCTCGCCCCCGGCCATCCCGGGCGGGGACACCTGGCCGCCGCACAGGAGCATCACCCGCCGTCGGGCTACAGACCGCATTGGTTGGGTGGGCTGCGGGGGTGGGGCCGCCTGTCCCGGTCCTTTTCCCCCGGCCCCCCTTCCCCCGGCCCCCTTCCCCCGGTCCCCCTCCCCGGATCCGGCCGCTCCCCGGACCCGTTCCCCTGGTCCCCGCTCCCCGCTCCTCCCGGCCCTCGGTCCCGCTCCCGGTCCCCGCTCCTCCCGGTCGCTGGTCCCCAAAACCCCGCTCCCCCGGGCTCCGTCCCCTGTCTCCGGGCCCCCGTCTTCCTGGGTCACCTTCCCGAAGGCCCCCGCCGCCCCCTCTTTGGGTCGCCCTCCCCCGTACATGTGGGGAGATGGGGTGGTCTGGAGGGGGATGGGGGGTTCCTCCCTTGGGAGGAGGAAGGGGTCGTTCACCTGCGGTTACAGTAAGCCCGTGCACAACCGCCGAGCCCTGCTCATCGACTCGGCCCTGGCGATCGGCCTGGCCGTGGTTTCCGTCTCGCTGTTCGTCCTCGTGGACTCGGGCGAGCTGGCGGGCTCGGCCGCCGGTGACCTGCTACGGCCGGTGCGGGAGCCGGACGGCGGGGCGGCGGTGCTGGTGGGGCTGGCGTGCCTGCCGGTGGCGGTACGGCGGCGCTGGCCGCTGGCGGCGTTGTGCGCGAGCCTGCTCCCCGACGTGGTGCTGGTGATCACCGGTTACGGGTTCTCCAGCGTCGCCCACCTGGTCCTGCTGTACTCGGTGGCCGCCTACCGGGGGCTGGCGGTGGCACTGGGCGGGTTGCTGGTGTCGCTGCTGGCGTACGCGCTGGCGGTGGTGTCGGCCGAGGAGCTGCCCGTGACGGTGGCGGTGCACGTGCTGCAGGTGGCGATCCTGGCCGGGGTGTGGGGCATGGGCCGCGGATTGCGGCTGCGCCGGGCCTACCTGGAGGAGCTGAAGGACCGCGCAAGCCGTCTGGAGCGCGCCAGGGAGGCCGACGCCCGGGCGGCCAAGGCCGAGGAGCGTTCGCGGATCGCCCGGGAGCTGCACGACGTGGTGGCCCATCACGTGAGCGTGATGACGGTCCAGGCGGCGGCGGCCCGGCGGGTGCTGACGGAGGATCCGGAGCAGGCCCGCGAGGCGCTGTCGGCGATCGAGAGCACGGGCCGGGTGGCGATGCGCGAGATGCGGGACCTGGTCGGGGTGCTGCGCAGCCCGGCCGAGCGGGGGCCGCAGCCGGGGATGGAGTCGCTGCCGATGCTGGTCGAGCAGATGCGGGAGGCGGGGCTGGCCACCGATCTGGTGGTCGAGGGCGAGGCCGCCCCGTTGCCCGCGGGGGTGGATCTGGCCGCCTACCGGCTGATCCAGGAGGGGCTGACCAACAGCCTGCGGCACGCGGGGACGGCGGCCAGGGCGGTGGTGACCGTACGGCACCGGCCGGGTGAGCTGGACGTCGAGGTCCTGGACGACGGCCAGGGCGCGGCGACGGCGGGATCGCCGGAGCGCGGCGGCCCGGGCGACCGGAGCACCGGTGAACGGGGCCCCGGTGAGGCGGGCAGGGGCGAGCGCGGGCGGGGCCACGGCTTGGTCGGCATTCGCGAGCGGGTGGCCATCTATGGTGGAATCCTGAAGGTCGGGCCGCGACCGGGCGGTGGTTTCGAGATCCAGGCGAGGTTCCCGCTGTCATGACGATCAGAGTGCTGCTGGTGGACGACCAGCCGCTGCTGCGCACCGGGTTCCGGCTGATCCTGGAGGCCGAGACGGACATCACCGTGGTCGGTCAGGCGGGCGACGGCAAGTCGGCCATGGAGCAGACGCGGGCCCTGCTGCCGGACGTGGTGCTGATGGACATCCGGATGCCCGGCATCGACGGCATCGAGGCCACCCGGCGGATCGTGCGCGACGGCGCGGCCGGGGCGCACGTGCCCAAGGTGCTCGTGCTGACCACCTTCGACCTCGACGAGTACATCGTGGAGGCGCTCCGCGCGGGCGCCTCGGGCTTCCTGCTGAAGGACGTCCCGCCGGACGAGCTGGTGCAGGCGATCCGGGTGGTGGCCGACGGGGACGCGATCGTGGCGCCGAGCGTGACGCGGCGGCTGCTCGACCGGTTCGCGGCCAAGCTGCCGCCGGCGTCCGAGCAGTCGACCCCGGCCCGGCTCGACCGGCTGACCGAGCGGGAGCTGGAGGTGCTGCGGCTGATCGCGCGGGGCATGTCCAACGCGGAGATCGCGGCCAAGCTGGTGGTCAGCGAGACGACGGTCAAGACGCACGTGGGCAACGTGCTGACCAAGCTGGGGCTGCGTGACCGGGTGCAGGCCGTGGTGCTGGCCTACGAGACCGGGCTGATCACTCCCGGGGCGCTCTCCTAGCCCGTCAGGGGGCGTAACGGGCGCGGGGGCGCGCGCGGAGAGGTGAGTGTCCCGGCGCCGCCGTCCTGGGAGTGCCCCTGTGAACTCTGTAGCCGTGTGGGCGCCCCGCCTGGCCGAGCGCCTGGCTCCCGGCGAGGTGGCGCTGGCCGCCCAGGTCGGCCTGGCCTACGTGCGGGGCGGTCCGGAACGTGAGGCGCTGTTCAGCGCGGAGGGCGGCGAGCCGGGCGGGTTCGGCCAGGGCCTGTCGCCCGCGGAGCTGCCGGTGCTGCTGGACGGCCTGCGCGCCGCGGCGGAGCTCCTGCACGACCTGCTGTCGGACGGGCTGATCGGCAACACCCTGGCCGTGTACTCGCTGATCGACTCGCGCCGCCGGGATCGCCGGGCGGCGGCCGCCGGCCAGAGCGGCCGGCCGGACTTCGTGGCGCCGGGCGGCGGCGAGGGCGAGCTGCTGCAGGACGCGATCGACGTGATGACCGCCCGCTTCCGCGTCCACGGCTGGTCGCCCGAGCAGGCGAGCGAGAAGGCGTACGCCCAGGTCGGCCTGCTGCTGGACGCCGAGCTGGCGGAGGCTCGCCGGCTGGTGGCGGACCTGGCCGCCAGCGAACCGGCCGGCTCCTCCCCGGCCCGCCGCCGGCCGGGCTGGATGTCGCCTCCGTGGTTGTGGCTGTACCTGGCGGGCTATCTGGTGGTCGGGCTGCCGGAGATGGTGGCCGAGTGGGTGCGGCGCTTCGGCGAGTACGCCGCGCTGGCCCAGCCGGCGTCGGCGTTGCTGCTGCTGGGCAGCGTCAGCGCGCTGCTGCCGGCGCTGTTCCTGCTGGCGGGGGTGGTGAGCCTGCTGTTTCCGGCGGCTCGCGGACGCTACGCCGAGCGCGGCCGGCGTGGCCGGGGCGGGCTCGTCGTCTCCGACGACCCGGTGGTGCGCGAGGTCGAGGCGTACGTGGCCGAGCTGGCGCCGGGGGTGGGCGTGCGGGTGGGAATCCGCAACGACCGGCTCGCGCGGATCTACCCGACCGGCTGGCGCTCGGCACGCGTGGCGGTCTTCCCGCCGCTGCTGCGGATGTGGCAGGAGGATCGCGAGGCGGCCTGCGCGGTGCTGCTGCACGAGGTCGCGCACGTCCGCCAGCGCGACCACCTGATCGTCGGGCTGGCCAGCCCGTTCACCCGGATGGTCGGGGTGGCCGGGCCGGTGCTGGCGGTGGCGGTGCTGTTGCCGCTGGCGGTCTACGTGGCCACCGGGAGCGCCGTCTTCGGCGCCGAGCTGGGCGCCGAAGTGCTGCTGCAGGTGTCGAACGTGGTGCGGGTGCTGGTGCTGCCGGTGGCGGCGTTGTGGCTGGCGGAGCTGTCGGCCGACCGGCTGGCGGTGCGCGAGCTCGGGCCGGAACCGCTGCTGCGCGCGCTGGCCTCGCCGCAGCGCAGGTCCTGGCTGACCCATCCGCCCGCGTCGCTCAGGCGCGCGGTCGTGCGGCGCCGCCGTACCGGAAACGTGCTGGTGTTGCTCGCCTTCCCGCTGGCGTGGGCGCTGCGGCTGGCGCTGGCGGCGCTGGTCGCGCTGCCCGCCTACCTGCTGATCGGCGAGGAGCCGTGGGGCAGCGTCGCGGCGCGGGTGCGCGAGGCGCTGGTGGACGGCCGGGTGCAGCTCGCCGCCATGATCGTGCTGCTGCTGGCCTGGCCGTTCGTGACCGGGCTGCGCGGGCGCCGGGCGCCGCTGACCGCCTACTTCGCCGCCGCCCTGCTGCCGGCGCTGCTGTACGGCATGGCGCTCGGTTCCGACGTGCGCTGGCACGGCCGGAGCCTGCCGGTGAGCGCCCGGACCGTCGAGGTGAGCTCGGTCCAGGTCATGGAGGGCAGGCCCGAGTGGGCCGCCGCGGCGAGGCAGCGGCTCGGCACGGCCCGCTGGCGGTTCGAGCGCGACGGCGGCTTCACCTTCGCCCCCGCGCTGACCAGGACCGACCTCTATCCGCTGCGCGGCACCTGGACGCGCCGGGGCGACCTGGTCCAGTTGTCGGCGAGCGCCGAGACCGGCCAGGACGCCACGAAGGCGTCGGCCGGCCTGCTCGGCGCGCTCGACCTCACCAAGTCGCCCCCGGTGCTGTCGCTGGTGTGGAGCTCCGCCAGCGGCATCACGCCGGGCTCGGCCTACCGGGCCTGGCTGGTGATCCGCTTCGGGCCCTGAGCCGTCAGCCGCCCGTGGGCGCGTTCTCCGGGAAGTGGCAGGCGACCTGCTGGCCCCCCGCGTGCGTGACCAGGGCGGGCTCCTCGGTCTTGCAGATCTCCTGGGCCTTCCAGCAGCGGGTGTGGAAGCGGCAGGCGGGCGGCGGGTTGAGCGGGGAGGGCACGTCGCCGGTGAGGCGGATGCGCTCGCGCTCGGTGCGGGCCTTGGGGTCGGGGATGGGCACCGCCGACAACAGGGCGTTGGTGTAGGGGTGCATCGGGGTGCTGTAGAGCGTCTTGCGGTCGGCCAGCTCGACGATCTTCCCGAGGTACATGACCGCGACCCGGTCGCTGATGTGCCGCACGACCGACAGGTCGTGCGCGATGACGACGTAGGTCAGGTCGAGCTCGCCCTGCAGGTCCTCCAGCAGGTTGACGACCTGGGCCTGGATGGAGACGTCGAGGGCGGAGACCGGTTCGTCGGCGATGATCAGCTTGGGCCGCAGGGCCAGCGTGCGGGCGATGCCGATGCGCTGGCGCTGGCCGCCGGAGAACTCGTGCGGGTAGCGGTTGTAGTGCTCGGGGTTGAGCCCGACCAGTTCGAGCAGGTCCTGGACGGCCTTCTTGACGCCGTTCTCGGTCTTGACGCCCTGGATGCGGTAGGGGGCGCCGACGATGGTGCCGACCGTGTGCCGGGGGTTGAGCGAGGAGTACGGGTCCTGGAAGATCATCTGCATGTCGCGGCGGAGCGGCCGCATGCGGCCCTGCGACAGGTGCGTGATGTCGACGCCCTCGAAGGTGATCGTGCCGCCGGTGGGTTCGAGCAGCCGGGTGAGCAGCCGCCCGGTGGTGGACTTGCCGCAGCCGGACTCGCCCACCAGGCCGAGCGTCTCGCCCTTGAAGACCTCGAAGCTGACCCCGTCGACCGCCTTCACGGCGCCGACCTGCCGCTGGAACAGGCCCTTGGTCACCGGGAAGTGCTTTTGCAGGTCGCGTGCCGCCAGCAGCGGTTCACGTGCGGTCACTGTGTCTCCAGGAAGGGCTTGATCTCGGTCTCCCACAGGGCGCGCCGCTCGTCCCGGGGCAGGTGGCACCGGACGAGGTGGCCGGGCTCGGCCTGGTTCAGCTCGGGCACCTCGGCGGCGGCCCGGCCGTCGGTGCGGTCGGCGTAGGGGCAGCGCGGGTGGAAGGAGCAGCCGCTCGGCACGTTGATCAGCGAGGGCGGGGAGCCCTTGATCGGCAGGAGCCGTTCGGTGGGCTCCCGGTCCAGGCGGGGCATGGAGCCGAGCAGGCCCCAGGTGTAGGGGTGCTCGGGGCGGTAGAAGACGTCTTCGGCGGAGCCGTACTCGATGCACTTGCCGCCGTACATCACCAGGATGTCGTCGGAGAGCTCGGCGACCACGCCCAGGTCGTGGGTGATGACGATGAGCGCGGAGTTGAACTCGCGCTGCAGGTCGCGCATCAGGTCGAGGATCTGGGCCTGGACGGTGACGTCGAGCGCCGTGGTGGGCTCGTCGGCGATGAGCAGCTCGGGGTCGCACGACAGCGCCATGGCGATCATGGCGCGCTGGCGCATGCCGCCGGAGAACTCGTGCGGGTAGCTGTCGACGCGGCTGGCGGGTTCGGGGATGCCGACCCGGCCGAGCAGGTCGATGGCGTGCTTGCGGGCCACCTTCTTGCTGACCGGGTTGTGGATCCGGTACGCCTCGATGATCTGGTTGCCGACGGTGTAGTACGGGTGCATCGACGACAGCGGATCCTGGAAGATCATCGCCATCTTCTTGCCGCGCAGCCGCCGCACGTGCTCGGGGGTGGCCGAGACGAGTTCCTCGCCGTCGAGCCAGATCTCGCCGGAGATCTTGGCCCGGCCGCCCTTGTGCAGGCCGAGGATGCCCAGGCTGGTCACGCTCTTGCCGGAGCCGGACTCGCCGACGATGCCGAGGGTCCGGCCGCGCTCCAGCCGGAAGGACAGGCCGTCGACCGACTTGACCAGGCCGTCGTCGGTCGGGAAGTGGATCTTCAGGTCGCGCAGTTCCAGGAAGGCGCGCGGGCCTTCCGCGAGGTCCACCAGGACCTGCTCAGGGGCGGTCATCCCAGCCTCACCCTCGGGTCGACGAGTCCGTAGATCAGGTCCACGACCAGGTTGGCGAAGACGATGAAGGAGGCGGCGACCATCGTCACGCCCATGATCCGCGGCAGGTCGTTGGTCTGGATGGATTCGATGGCGAACTGGCCGATGCCCTTGAGCGAGAAGGTCGACTCGGTGAGCACGGCGCCGCCGAGCAGCAGGCCGAGGTCGAGACCGAAGATCGTGACGATCGGGGTCAGCGCGGCGCGCAGGCCGTGCTTGGCGATGACCTTCGACTCGCGCAGGCCCTTGGCGCGGGCGGTGCGGATGTAGTCCTCGCTCATCGTCTCGAGCATGCCGGCCCGGGTGAGCCGGGCGTAGGCGGCCGCGGTGAGGAAGGCCAGCGTGATCCAGGGCAGGATCAGGTTGTAGGCCCACATCAGCGGATCTTGGGTGATCGGGGTGTAACTGCCGCCCGGGGCGGTGAGCTTCCAGGCGTAGCTGAAGACGACCAGCGACATCATGCCGGTGAAGAAGACCGGCAGCGAGACGCCGGCCAGCGCGACGGTCATCGCCGCGCGGTCGAAGATGGTGCCCTTCTTCAGGGCCGACAGCACGCCGATGGCCACGCCGACGACCAGCCAGATGATGCCGGCGCCGATGGCCAGCGACAGGGTGACCGGCAACCGGCTGAGGATGTCGTCCCAGACGGGCGAGTTCTTCAGGAAGGAGTAGCCGAAACACGGCGCCGGGCAGGTTTCGATCGAGGTGCCGGTGTCGAAGGTGTCCCCGACGAAGACGGCCTTGATCCAGCGCCAGTACTGCAGCGGGATCGGGTCGTAGAAGCCGAGCTTCTGGGCCAGTGCCACCATCATCTCCTGATTGGCGGACTTGCCGAGATAGCGGCTGGCGAAGTCCGTGGGCGTCGCGCCTGCGGCGCGCGGCACCAGGAAGAAGATCGAGAAGGTGACCATGCTCACCACGATGAGCATGAGCAGGGCGCCGAACAGGCGCCGGATGAGGTAGGTGACCACTGCTCCCCCGGTTCCGGTGGCCGGGCCCCGCGGGGCCCGGCCACCATCACCTCGGTCGTGCCGGATGGACGGTTACTGCTGCACACCCATGTTCAGGTAGTCGTACATGTCCCAGGCGCCGCTCACGAAGACGTTCGTGACGCCCTTGCCGCGCATCGGCAGGCCCTTGGAGTAGACGCCCGGAAGGACGTAGGCCCGCTCCATGACGATCTGGTCGATCTTCGCCCAGTACTCGGCGACCTTGTTGGCGTCGGTCTCACCGAGCGACTGGTCGATGAGGCCGTCGATCTCCTTGTCCTTGATGGACAGGTTGTAGTTGCCGCCCGACTCGCGGATGGTGCGGCTGTCCACGATCTGCGACATGAAGCCGAAGCCGGTGTTCCAGTCGGCGCCCCAGCCGTTGACGGCCAGGCCGATGCCGTTCTTCTTCACGAAGTCGGGCTTGCCGGCGTAGAGGCGGAAGTAGTCGCCGGTCGGGTAACCCTTCGGGTTGACCTTGATGCCGACCTTGGCCAGCGCCTGCTGGATGGCCTCGGCGGTGGCCTTCTCCTTCGGCCGGTCGGCGCGGTAGGAGATGTTGGTCTCGAAGCCCTCGGGCTTGCCGCAGGCGGCCAGGGCGGCCTTGGCCTTCTCGACGTCGCCGCTGCCGCTGGTCGGGTAGAGCTCGATCTTCTTCCAGCCGGCCAGGCCCGGAGGCATGAGGCTGGTCGCGATCTCGCCGCCGATGGCGCCGCCGTAGGCGTTCTGCAGGGCGTCGCGGTCGGCCGCGAAGAGCACGGCCTTGCGGCACTCGACGTTGTCGAACGGCGGGACGTCGGGGATGATCGAGGTGTACCAGGTCCGGGTGGCCGTCGGGTTGTCGGTCCGGGCCTTGAGCGCCTCGTCGCCGGCCACGCGGCCGAGCGCGGCGGGCTGCAGGCCGGTGCCGGCCACGTCCACGTGCAGGTCGCCCGAGATCAGGCGGTTGTCGAGGTCGTCGGCGTTGACGCCGAGCGAGATCTCGTACCGGTCCGGGAGGGCCTTGCGGATCGGGTCGGTGGCCTGGTCCCAGTTCGGGTTGCGGACCAGCACGTACTGCTTGCCGGCCTCGACGGTCTCGAACATGTAGGGGCCGGACGCGATCGGGTGCTCGCGGTACTTGGCGCCGGTGTCCTTGGCCTGCGGGACCGGGGCGGTCGCGGGCAGGGCCGCGAAGTAGTCGAAGCCGCCGAACGCCTTCTTCAGGTGGAAGATGATCGTCTGGTCGTCGGGGGTCTCGATCGCCTGGTCGGTCTTCACGTCCGGCGTCTTGTAGACGCTCTTGAAGTCCTTCGGCAGGTCGAGGAAGTCGTTGAAGTAGGTCGGGCCGTTCACCAGGACGGTCTTGTCCAGGGAGCGGAGCACCGCGTACTTGACGTCCTTCGACGTGATCGGCGTGCCGTCCTCGAACTTCAGGCCGGCGCGCAGCTTGTAGGTCCAGGTCTTGGCGTCGTCCGACGGGACGCCTAATGCCTCGGCGAGGTCGGGCACGAGCTCCTGGCCCTGCTTGCCGGGGGCCGGCTTGTAGGTGACCAGCGGCCGCGCGTAGATGCGGCTGAGGTTCCAGGACATGCCGTAGTAGGTGTCTCCGGGGTCGATGGAGTCCCAGTCCTCGGAGACGGCCATCTTCAGCGTCCCGCCCTTGGCGTCGGACGGGTTGAAGACGTTGTCGATGCCGGCGTTGAACTTGTCCTCCGCCGCCGCCGCGGGCTGCGAGGCCCCGCCGGGGCTGCCGGTGGCGCCGGGCGAGCTCTCCGTGCCGGTCGAGCCGCCGCCGCAGGCGGCCAGGGCGAGCGCGAGCGTGGTGCCCGCGGCCGCCAGTGCCACTTGTGATCTTCTCATCATTCCTACTTGCACCCCTTGGTGGTGGTGGACAACGAAAGTTGTCGGTCAGCGTGAGGACTTCGGGTCCAAGGCGTCGCGCAGCCCGTCGCCGAAGAGGTTGAACGCCAGCACGGTGATGAAGATCGCCATGCCGGGGAAGAACATGAAGTGCCACATGTTGTACCGGCGCACCGCGTCGGCGAGCATGCCGCCCCAGGTGGCGGTCGGCGCCTGGACGCCCACGCCCAGGAACGACAGCGCCGCCTCGAACAGCACGTTGGTGGGGATGAGCAGCGTGGCGTAGATCAGGATCGGCGCGATCAGGTTGGGCAGGATCTCGCGGAACAGGATGTACGGCCCGCGTGCCCCCAGGCTGCGCGCGGCGTCCACGAACTCCCGCTCACGCAGCGACAGGGTCTGCCCTCGGATGATCCGGGCGATGTACGGCCAGCTGAAGAAGCCGATCACGAAGATCAGCAGCCCGATGCGCAGCGTGTCGCCCTGGATCTTCAGCTCCTGCTCGAACTGGCCCAGCACGCCGACCAGGGCGATGGCGAAGACCAGGAGGGGGAAGGCGAGGAAGACGTCCATGATGCGGCTGATGACGGTGTCGACCCAGCCGCCGAAGTAGCCGGCGATGACGCCCATCACGGTGCCGATGATCACCGAGAGCACGGTGGCGAAGAAGGCGATGAGGAGCGAGATGCGCGAGCCGTACAGGACCCGGCTGAAGATGTCGCGCCCGTTGCCGGGCTCCACGCCGAACAGGAACTCCGAGCTGATCCCGGTCCCGCCTATGGGGAGGGTGAACGGGTCGAGCTGGTCCTTGTGGAACTCGTTGGGCGGGTGGCCGAACCAGCTCACGATCAGCGGCGCGAACAGCGCGATGAGGATGAGCAGGACGATCACGATGCCGCCGGCGATGGCGACCTTGTCGCGCTTGAGGCGCATCCAGGCGATCTGACCGAGCGAGCGGCCCTGGATGGCTTTGGCGCTGGATAACTGGGCCACCGCCTCCGGCGTGGCCTCCGTCGCCGAGCCGGGGACGTCGAGCGGCGCGGACATCAGACCCCCACCAGGGGGGCGGATACCGCGGCCGTTCCGATGAAGACCGGCTCACTGCGTTCGGTCATGCTTCCTCCTTCGCATGACCAAGGCGCTGCGCAGCCTTCACTGCCAAAAGCGTGTCGCAGCCCCTGGATCTCAGACGGCTTGAGCCCGTCCGAGCGCCTCCGGGTCAGGGGCGCCCGTTCGCGCGGGGACCGCGGTGGCTAGGTCCCACGACGGAGGATGTATTGCGGGCAATTGTGCTGGCTAGTCCCTTGAGGGGGTCTGTGGCTCAACTGTGATCGGTGCGAAACGGGTTCGTGTTGATCTTGACGAGTTTGTCCGTGAGGGGTTCCGGTTAGGTCCCGGAACCGTGACATTAATTGATGCCGTGCTTTTTGAGGATGTCCTCGATGTCGGAGAAATCCTCGTCGCCGGCCGGCTTGCGGCGGGCCGGAGCGGCGGCTTTCGGTGCGGCCGGAACGGCCTGCGGGGCGGTCGGGGCGGCAGCGACAGCCGTACCCTTCTGCTCGGCTTTGACCGATTTGTCGGCCTTCTTCGGCCTGCCCTCCGTCTTGGCGAGCTTGCGGCCCCGCAGCACGCCGGTGACCACGAACAGCACCGCCGAGACCGCGGCCAGGATCACGCCCGCCCACACCATCGGGTTGAGCACCAGGCCCGTCACGAACCCCACGATCGACGAGCCGATGTTCCACAGCACGCCGAGCGCCCCGGTCAGCAGGGCCGCGATCGGCAGCAGCGACCAGGCCGCCAGCCGGAGCGCCGGCAGCAGGCCCCGGCGCCGCCAGGCGAGGTAGGTGAACACTCCCCCGGCCGCCGTCAGGCCGATGCACAGCGCCGGCCAGAAACTGGAATCGATCGGCATCTCGCCCCGCCCCTTCGTCTGTGGCTTTGTCCCCATCCTGGCACGCCCGCGCCGGGCCGGCGGTCCTCCGCAAGGAGGGTCCTGCCCTGAGGCGCCCTCGGGGGCATACCGGATGCGCCGCCCCCGATACGGCGAAGCGCCCCGCCGTACGGGAAGGGCTTCTTCCACAGTACGGCGGAGCGCCGGGGAGTGAGCGGGCGGCGGCCGGCCGGTCAGACGGGCAGGCCGACCTCGGTCGCGGTCGGGTCGTGCGAGCTGGCCGCGGCCTGGATGCGGCCGGAGACGATCTCCTCCGACCAGTGGCAGGCCACCTTGCGCCCCGGCCGGATCTCCCGCAGCGCCGGCACCTCGTCGGCGCAGCGGGTGGTCTGCCGGAAGGGGCAGCGGGTGTGGAAGCGGCAGCCGGGCGGGATGTTGGCCGGCGAGGGCAGGTCCCCGGTGAGCAGGATGCGCTCACGCCGCTCCTCGACCTCGGGGTCGGGGATCGGGATCGCCGACATCAGCGCGATCGTGTACGGGTGCAGCGGCTCGGCGTACAGCTCGTCGGAGGAGGACTCCTCGACGATCGCGCCGAGGTACATGACCCCGATCGTGTCGCTGACGTGCCGCACCACCGCCAGGTCGTGCGCGACGACCACGTAGGTGAGGCCGAGCTGCTCCTGCAGGTCCTCCAGCAGGTTGACGATCTGCGCCTGGATCGACACGTCCAGCGCGGAGACCGGCTCGTCCGCGATGATCATCTCCGGGTTGAGCGCGATCGCGCGGGCGATACCCACCCGCTGGCGCTGGCCGCCGGAGAACTCGTGCGGGTAGCGCCCGGCGGCGTTGGCCGGCAGGCCGACCACGTCGAGCAGTTCCCGCACGCGCGCGCCGTGATCGCCCTTGAAGGCGTGCGTGCGCAGCGGCTCGGTCAGGATCGACTCCACGCTCTGGCGCGGGTCCAGGGACGCCAGGGGGTCCTGGAAGACCATCTGGAGCCGGCGCCGCAGCAGCCGCAGCGGCTCGGGCCGCAGCGAGCGCATCTCGACGCCGTCGAAGGTGACCGTGCCGTCGGTGGGCTCGACCAGCCGGAGCATCGCCCGGCCGAGCGTCGACTTGCCGCAGCCGGACTCGCCGACCAGGCCGTAGGTCTTGCCCCTGCGGATGTCGAGGTCCACCCCGTCGACCGCCCGGACGTGCCCGACGACCTTGTCGACGAACACCCCCTTCTTGATCGGGAAGTGCACCTTGAGCCCGCGCACGGACATCAGCACGTCGTCGTTGGTCTGCTCAGTCATTCGATCCCCCGAGCGGGTTGTAGCAGCGCAGCTCGTGCTCCGGCCGCAGGCGGTCGGGCCCGAGCGCGGGCGGCGTGCCGACGCACTCCTCCACCCGGTTGCGGCAGCGCGGTGCGAAGGCGCAGCCCTCGGCCCAGGCCAGCATGTCGCGCGGCGAGCCCTGGATGGGCTCCAGGCGCTCCCCCCGGGGCTGGTCGAGGCGCGGGATGGAGGCGAGCAGGCCGCCGGTGTACGGGTGACGCGGGTGGCCGAACAGCTCGCGCCGCCCGGCCCGCTCCACGATCCGCCCGGAGTACATGACGTGAACGCTGTCGCACATGCCCGCGACCACGCCCAGGTCGTGCGTGATCATGATGAGCGCGGTGCCGGACTCGCGCACGAGCTCCTTGAGCAGCTCCAGGATCTGCGCCTGGATGGTCACGTCGAGCGCCGTGGTGGGCTCGTCGGCGATCAGCAGCCGGGGCTTGGCCGCCAGCGCCATCGCGATGAGGGCGCGCTGGCGCATGCCGCCGGACAACTGGTGCGGGTACTCCTTCAGCCGCCGCGCCGGGTCGGGGATGCCGACCCTGGCCAGCAGGTCGGCCGCCTCCTTGCGGGCGACGTCGCCGCTGAGCCCGCGATGGCGCACCAGCACCTCGGTGACCTGCGTGCCGATGGGGATCACCGGGTTGAGCGAGGTCATCGGGTCCTGGAAGACCATGGCCAGGTCGCGGCCGCGCATGCGGCGCAGCTTGTCCTGGGGCAGGCCGATCAGTTCGGTGCCGTCGAAGGAGATGCTGCCGCCGAGCCGTACGCCCCGCTTGGGGAGCAGGCCCATGATGGCCAGCGAGGTCACCGACTTGCCGCAGCCGGACTCGCCGACCAGGCCGACGGTCTCGCCGGGCGCGACGGAGAAGCTGACCTTGTCGACCGCGCGCACGTCCCGGCGGCCCCGACGACTGAAGACGATCTCCAGATCGTTGACGTCGAGCAGGTTGTTCACGTTCACCGCCGGTACTTCGGGTCGAGGGCCTCGCGCAGCGCTTCGCCGAGCAGCGTGAAGCCGAGCGCGGCCAGGACGATCGCCACGCCGGGCGCGATGACCAGTTGCGGGGCGTTGGCCAGGTGGCGCTGCGACTCGGCGAGCATGCGGCCCCACTCCGGGATGGAGGGGTCCTCGCCGGACAGCCCGAGGAAGGCCAGGCCGGCCGCCTCGATGATGGCCGTGGCCAGCGTCAGGGTCCCCTGCACGATCACCGGGGTGAGCGAGTTGGGGAAGACGTGCCCGAGGATGATCCGGCTGCGCTTGACGCCCAGGGACTTGGCGGCCAGCGCGTAGTCGGCCTCGCGCTGGGCCAGCATCTGGCCACGCAGCAGCCGGGCGAAGACCGGGATGTTGACGACGCCGATGGCGATCATCACGGCGGTCATGCCCTGCCCCAGCATGGCGGCGATGCCGATGGCGAACAGCAGGCCGGGGATGGCGAGCATCATGTCAACCAGGCGCATCACGGTGGAGTCCACCCAGCCGCCCAGCCCGCCGGCCAGCAGGCCCAGGATGATGCCGCCGGCCATGCCGAACAGCAGCGAGACCACGCCGACCAGCAGCGACTGCCGGGCCCCCAGGATGATCCTGGACAGCAGGTCGCGGCCGTTGTCGTCCAGGCCCAGCCAGTGCTCCGCGCTCGGGCCCGGCACGTGGCCGGGGCCCTCGATCTGGGACAGGTCGGGGGCCATGGCGGTGTACGGGGCCAGCCAGTCGGCGAAGATCGCCACGAAGACGAACAACGCGATGAGGACGGCCCCGATGATCGCGGCGGGGTTGCGCGACAGCCGCTTGACGGCCTCGCGCCACAGGCCGCCGCCCTGCTCCTCGGCCACCGTGATGGCGGCCTCTGCGGCTCCAAGGCTCATTTGACCCTCACCCTCGGATCAATCAGGCCGTAGGCCACGTCCACCACCAGGTTGATCAGCACGAAGAGGGTGGCGATCACCAGGATGAACCCCTGGATGCTGGGATAGTCGCGGGTGGGAATGGCGTCGGCGACGAACTTGCCCACGCCGGGGAAGGCGAAGACGGTCTCGGTCAGGATCGCTCCCGACATGAGCAGGCCGAACTGCAGGCCGACCACGGTGGTCACCGGCAGCAGCGCGTTGCGCAGCACGTGCCGGCGGGTCACCACCCCGGCGGTGAGGCCCTTGGACTCGGCCGTGCGCACGTAGTCCTCGTTGAGCACGTCCAGCACGGCGGCGCGCGTGATGCGCGCGATGATCGCCAGCGGGATCGTGGCCAGCGCGACGGCCGGCAGGACCAGGTGCAGGATCGCGTCCCAGAAGGCGGCCATGTTCCCGGTGACCAGGCCGTCCAGGACGTAGAAACCGGTGGGGTGCTCGACGTTCAGCATCCGCGCCTCTTGCCGGCCGGTGTTGGGGAACCAGCCCAGCTTGACGGCGAAGACGTACTTCAGCATGTACGCGAGGAAGAACACCGGAATGGTGATGCCGACCAGCGAGCCGGTGATGGTGGCCGAGTCGAGCCACGTCCCGCCGCGCCGGGCCGCGAAGTAGCCCAGGGGGACGCCGACGACCACGGCCAGCAGCAGCGCCGTGACGCCGAGCTCGAAGGTGGCGGGGAAGCGCCGGATCATCTCGTCGAGGACCGGCTGATTGGTCTGGACAGAAGTGCCGAAGTCGAACTGCACGATCTTGCCCAGGAACCTGAAGTACTGGACGTAGATCGGCTCATCCAGGCCCATCTGCCGGTTGATGAGATCGATCTGCGCCTGGGTGGCGCGCTCGCCCAGAAGCGCCTGTGCAGGCGATCCGGGCAGCGCGCGCACCCATGCGAAGAGTGCTATCGACAGCCCCAGGAGCACGGGAACGAGCACCAGGAGCCGCCGGACGATGAACCGGAGCATCAGCCTCGGGACACCAGGGAGAAGTTCTCGTTGCTCAGCGGGTCGGTGAGGAAGCCCTTGATGTCCTTGCCGAGGCCGACGAACGACTTGTTGTGCACGTACGGCAGGCCGGGCAGGAAGTCCATGATGAGCTTGTTGGCTTCCTGGTACAGGGCGGTCCGCTTGGCGGGGTCCGTCTCGCGCTCGGCCTCGTCGAGCTTGCCGAAGATCTCCTTGTTGTCGAAGCTCCAGCGCTTCTGCGGGGCCTGGAAGAAGGTCCCGACGAAGTTGTCGGCGTCGGCGAAGTCGGCGTTCCAGCCGATCATGAAGATCATGGCCTTGCCGTTGTCGACGGCGTCGATGTACTCGGGGGTCCACCGCGCCGACTTGACGACGACCTTGAAGCCGGCGGCCTCGAGGTCGGCCTTGAAGGCCTCGAAGTTGGCCTTGGGGTCGGGCATGTACGGGCGGGTGACGCCGGTCGGGTACCAGAGCTCGACCGTCGGGTTGGCCACGCCGGACTCGGCGATGAGCTGCTTGGCCTTGTTCACGTCGTACGGGTAGGTCGTGACCTGCTCGTTGTAGCCGGCCAGCTCCGGCGGCATGAACTGGGTCGCCACGGTGGAGCCGGGCGGGTACTTCGCCTTGACCAGGGCCTCACGGTTGATCGCGTGGGCGATGGCCTGGCGGATCTTGGGGTTGTCCATCGGCGCGAGCTTCTGGTTGAAGCCGATGTAGCCCACGTTGAGCGCCGGGCGCTCCTGGATGGTGTAGCCGGCGCCCTTCAGCGTCTCGACGTCGGCGGGCTCGACCTGGTCGAAGCCGTCGATCTCGCCGCTCTCCAGAGCCTGGCGGCGGGCGGGGGCGTCGGAGATGGCGCGGAAGATCAGCGACTTGATCTTGGCCTTCTCGCCGTGGTAGCCGTCGAAGGCCTCCAGGGTGAGCTTGTCACCGCGGGCCCAGGAGACGAACTTGTAGGGGCCGGTGCCGACCGGGGCCTCGGTGGCGAACTTGCCGGTGAACTCCGGCGCGTCGCCCTTCATCTCGACCGCGTCGCCGCTCTTCTGGATCGCGGCGGGGCTGACCATCGAGAACGACGGCAGGCTCAGCGCGGAGATGAAGCTGGCCGACGGCGAGGCGAGGCTGATGACGATCTTGTCGGCGCCCTCGGTCTTGCAGCCCTTGTAGGAGCTGGGCGTCATCTCCGGGTCTTCGTTCTTCGCGAAGCCGCCGAAGACGGTCTGCCAGTAGTAGCTGACCGCGGGGTTCTGCTGGGCGCCCTTGAAGTTGAACCAGCGCTCGAAGTTCCAGCAGGCGGCCTCGGCGTCGAAGTCGGTGCCGTCGTGGAACTTCACGCCCTGCTTGAGGGTGAAGGTCCAGTTGGTGGCGTCGGTGGACTCCCACTTTGTGGCCAGCGCCGGGACCACGTCGGTGGCGCCGGGCTTGGTGCCGACCAGACCCTCGAAGATCTGGCGGACGACCCGGAGCGACTCGCCGTCGCTGACGTACGCGCCGTCCAGGGCCTTGGGCTCAGCCGACAGTGCCCAGACGAAGGCCTTGTCCCCGCCGCCCCCTGCGGAGGGCTGCGTGCTCTCGCCCGGCTGGTTGCCCGTCCCCCCGCCACCGCCACAGGCGGCCGCCGCCAGCAGCAGAGCGCCGCCGGCCACGACCGCGGACAGTCGCTTTCGTGCTTCCATATTCCACCTCAGTAAGTTCCGTCCTGCCAAGGACGGACCCGGTCATAGGTCTTCGGAGTATGGTCTCTGGCGGGGTTGTGTCAGGAAAAGCCCTAGTCACGACCTGTGTCGCAATCGTGATTGGGTCATGACCCGGTGGACACAAGGTCACGAAGTTGAGACACGTTGGTCTCAGTCAATGAGACCAGAACGAGACGTCCTGGCGCGGGCTCGATCGGCAGCAGGCTCGGCACCGCCACGACGGCGCACCCGGCCGCCGTTCCGGCCGCCACCCCGTTCGGCGAGTCCTCCAGGACCACGCAGCGGGTCGGCTCCACGCCCAGCCGCTGCGCCGCGGTCAGGTAGGGCTCGGGGTCGGGCTTGGTGTGCGTCACGTCGTCGGCGGTCACGATGGTGTCGAACCGCTCGCGGCCCACGAAGGTCAGCACCGCGTCGGCGATCTCCTTCAGCGAGGAGGTCACCAGCGCCACGGGCACCCCCTCGGCGCGCAGCGCGTCGAGCAGCTCCAGCGCGCCGGGCATCATCGTCACGCCCTCGCGCAGCCGGGAGATCATGCCCTGGATCATCCACTCACGCAGCGTCTCGGGGGCGACGTCGGAGCCGGAGACGGCCAGCATGTAGGCCACCGTGCGCTCCATCGAGCCGCCCACCAGGTGGGTCTGGTGCTCCGGCGTCCACTCGCCGCCGAGCTTGGCCATGACCTTGGTCTCCACCTCCAGCCACAGCTTCTCGGTGTCGACCAGAAGGCCGTCCATGTCGAAGAAGACCGCTTCCATGCATTCTCCCTGCTCTCGATCGGGCAAGTGTCAACGATGCCAGGCGGGCCGCGCATTCCTGCGCGCCGGGGTAGACGGGCCTTTGCCCAGCTCCTGACCCCGGGCATCCCGGAGGAGCGGGGCTCGGCCCGCCTGCCGTACCGATCGGGGAGGTCGGTTCAGACGTTGAAGTACTTCGCCTCCGGGTGGTGGGCGACCAGGGCGGAGGTGGCCTGCTCGGGGTGGAGCTGGAACTCCTCCGACAGGCTCACCCCGATGCGCTCGGGCCGCAGCAGTTCGAAGAGCTGCTGCTGGTCCTCCAGGTTGGGGCAGGCCGGGTAGCCGAAGGAGTAGCGGCAGCCCTGGATGTTGACCTTGAGCATGTCGTCCAGCGACTCACCGCCGCCGATGCCGAGCTCGGCCCGGACGCGGGCGTGCCAGTACTCCGCCAGCGCCTCGGTGAGCTGCACCGACAGGCCGTGCAGCTCCAGGTAGTCGCGGTAGGCGTCCTTGGCGAACAGCTCGGCCGTCGCCTCGGAGATGCGCCCGCCCATGGTCGCCACCTGGAAGGCCACGACGTCGGTCTGGCCCGACTCGCGCGAGCGGAAGAAGTCCGACAGGCACAGGTGCCGGTCGCGCCGCTGGCGCGGGAAGGTGAAGCGGGTGCGCTCGTCGCCGGCGTCGTCGAGGATGATCAGCGAGTCGCCGTCGCTGACGCACGGGAAGTAGCCGTAGACGACCGCCGCCTCCAGCAGGCCCTCGGTCTGGATCCGCTCCAGCCACATGCGCAGCCGCGGCCGGCCCTCTGTCTCGACGAGCTCGTCGTAGCCGGGCCCGTCGCCGCCGCGGGTCGGCTTGAGCCCCCACTGGCCCAGGAACAGCGCCCGCTCGTCCAGGAAGGAGGCGTAGTCGTTGAGCGAGATGCCCTTGACGATGCGGTCGCCGAGGAACGGCGCGACCGGCAGCGGGTTGTCGGCGGCCACGTCGGAGCGGGCGGGCAGCTCCTCGACCGCGGTGCGCTGGAGCACCGCGCCGGTCTTGACGCGGCGCTCGCGCAGCGCGGGCAGCGGGGCGCCCTCGCGCTTGTGCGCCATGAAGGCGTCCATCAGGCGCAGGCCCTCGAAGGCGTCGCGGGCGTAGCGGACCTGGCCCTCGAACATGCCCGCCAGGTCCTGCTCGACGTAGGCGCGGGTCAGCGCCGCGCCGCCGAGCAGCACCGGGAAGCGGGTGGAGATGCCCCGGGAGTTCATCTCCTCGAGGTTCTCCTTCATGATCACGGTCGACTTGACCAGCAGGCCGGACATGCCGATCACGTCGGCCCGCTTGTCCTCGGCCGCCTCCAGGATGGCGCTCACCGGCTGCTTGATGCCGAGGTTGACCACCTCGTAGCCGTTGTTGGACAGGATGATGTCGACCAGGTTCTTGCCGATGTCGTGCACGTCGCCCTTGACCGTGGCCAGCACGATCCGGCCCTTGGTCTCGCCCTCGACCCGCTCCATGTGCGGCTCCAGGTGGGCCACCGCGGTCTTCATCACCTCGGCCGACTGCAGCACGAAGGGAAGCTGCATCTGGCCGGAGCCGAACAGCTCGCCGACCGTCTTCATGCCGTCGAGCAGCACGTCGTTGATGATCTCCAGGGCGGGCCGCTGGGTCAGCGCGTCCTCGAGGTCGGCCTCCAGGCCCTTCTTCTCGCCGTCGATGATGCGGCGCTTGAGCCGCTCCCACAGCGGCAGCGCGGCCAGCTCCTCGGCCTTGCCCTGGCGCATCGCGGCCGCGTCGACGCCCTCGAACAGGTCCATGAAGCGCTGCAGCGGGTCGTAGCCCTCGCGGCGGCGGTCGTAGACCATGTCGAGCGCGACCTGGCGCTGCTCGTCGGGGATGCGCGCCATCGGCAGGATCTTGGAGGCGTGCACGATCGCCGAGTCGAGCCCGGCGTTGACGCACTCGTTGAGGAAGACCGAGTTGAGCACGATGCGCGCGGCCGGGTTGAGGCCGAAGGAGATGTTGGACAGGCCCAGCGTGGTCTGCACCGTCGGGTAGCGCCGCTTGAGCTCGCGGATGGCCTCGATGGTCTCCAGGCCGTCGCGCCTGGTCTCCTCCTGGCCGGTGGCGATCGGGAAGGTCAGGCAGTCGACGATGATGTCCTCGACGCGCATCCCCCAGTTGGCGGTGAGGTCGTCGATCAGCCGGGAGGCCACGCGCACCTTCCACTCGGCGGTGCGGGCCTGGCCCTCCTCGTCGATGGTCAGCGCCACCACGGCCGCGCCGTGCTCGCTCACCAGCCGCATGATCTTCTGGAAGCGGGA
The DNA here is from genome assembly GCF_044459405.1 of Nonomuraea sp. NPDC050328. Lineage (NCBI taxonomy): Bacteria > Bacillati > Actinomycetota > Actinomycetes > Streptosporangiales > Streptosporangiaceae > Nonomuraea > Nonomuraea sp. NPDC050328. The sequence goes on from NZ_JBITIW010000013.1 coordinate 88,702, forward strand.
GTCGGGGCCGGCGCCGTCCTCGTAGTTGACCGAGTTGACCGCCGCCCGGCCGCCGAGCATCTCCAGACCGGCCTGCAGCACCGCCGGCTCGGTCGAGTCGAGCATGATCGGCAGCGTGGAGGCGGTGGCGAAGCGGAAGGCCAGCTTCTTCATGTCGGCCACGCCGTCGCGGCCCACGTAGTCGACGCACAGGTCGAGCAGGTGGGCGCCGTCGCGGGCCTGGTCGCGGGCCATCTCGACGCAGTCGTCCCAGCGGCCGGCCAGCATCGCCTCGCGGAAGGCCTTGGAGCCGTTGGTGTTGCAGCGCTCGCCGATGGCCAGGTAGGAGGTGTCCTGCCGGAAGGGGACCGACTGGTAGAGCGAGGAGACGCCCGGCTCGGGCTGCGGCTTGCGCGCGGCCGGGGCCTTGCCCGGGCGGACCTCCTCCTGCTCCGGCGCGGGGGCCGCGGCGCCGACGCCGACGCGCTCCACCACGTGGCGCAGGTGCTCGGGGGTGGTGCCGCAGCAGCCGCCCACCAGCGTCAGGCCGTAGTCGCGGGTGAAGGCCTCGTGCGCGTCGGCCAGCTCGGCCGGGCTCAGCGGGTAGTAGGCCCCGTCGGCGGTCAGCACCGGCAGGCCCGCGTTCGGCATGCACGACAGCTTCAGGCGCGAGTGGCGGGCCAGGTGGCGCAGGTGCTCGCTCATCTCGGCCGGGCCGGTGGCGCAGTTGAGGCCGACGATGTCGACGCCCAGCGGCTCGATCGCGGTCAGCGCCGCGCCGATCTCGGAGCCCAGCAGCATCGCGCCGTTGGTCTCGATCGTCACCTGCGCGATGATCGGCACGTCGCGCCCGGCGGCCGAGATCGCCCGCTTCGCGCCGACGACCGCCGCCTTCACCTGCAGCAGGTCCTGGCTGGTCTCGATGATCAGCGCGTCCGCGCCGCCGGCGATCAGGCCCGCCGCGTTGTCGCGGTAGGCGTCGCGCAGCGTCTTGTACGGCAGGTGCCCCAGCGTGGGCAGCTTGGTGCCCGGGCCCATCGAGCCCAGCACGAACCGCGGGTGCTCCGGCGTGGACCAGCGGTCGGCCGCCTGCCGGGCCAGGCGCGCGCCGGCCTCGGAGTACTCGTACACGCGCTCGGAGATGTCGTACTCGCCGAGCGCCGACAGGTTGGCGCCGAAGGTGTTGGTCTCCACGCAGTCCACCCCGACCGCGAAGTACGCCTCGTGCACCCCGGCGACGATGTCCGGCCGGGTGACGTTGAGCACCTCGTTGCAGCCCTCGTGCCCCTCGAAGTCGTCGAGGGTGGGGTCCTGGGCCTGCAGCATCGTCCCCATCGCCCCGTCGGCGACGACCACGCGCTGGGACAGGACTTCACGGAAGGATGGGGAGCTGTTCATGCCCCCAAGCTTAGCGACCCCGGCCGTCCCGCCTGGCGCGCGATCACGGGGTGAGACACGCGTTTCCGTCTTCGCCGACGGCTCCGGTTTCCGTCTTGTGTACGGCTACCGCCCGTTGTGTACGGCTACCGCCCCTGAAGCCCGCTACGGGCGCCCACCGGGCCGATCAAGGCCGACGTCACTACCCCCGCCGGGCGCCCCCGACACCCGGCCCCTCCGGCGGCCCCCTTCGCCCGGGGCCCCTGAGACGGCGGAGACAGGAGGGAAACCCCAGGAAAACACCCACGCGAACCCCGGTGCGCACGGGAACCCCGTGGGCGGCGGTGCGCTGGAAGCGTAAGGCCCCCGGAGTCGTGACGCGGCCCCCTCCTCACGGCATAGGCTTAGGCCACACCAGCGAGAGGAGGGCGCGCGTGATCGAGCTCGAAGGGCTCCCCGAGCTCGTCGACCCGGTGCTGATCGCCGCGTTCGAGGGGTGGAACGACGCGGGCGAGGCGTCGAGCGGCGTCATCGCCCACCTCGAGAACACCTGGCAGGCCCGGCCGCTGGCCGCCCTCGACCCTGAGGACTACTACGACTTCCAGGTCACCCGGCCCATCGTCGAGCTGAGCGAGGGCCTGCAGCGCTCGATCGTCTGGCCGACGACGCGGCTGTCGCACGCCCGCCCGCCGGGCGCCGAGCGCGACGTCGTCCTGCTGCGCGGCATCGAGCCGAACATGCGCTGGCGTTCCTTCTGCGAGGAGATCGTCGAGGTCTGCCGCGAGCTCGGCATCGAGCTGGCCGTGATGCTGGGCGCGCTGCTCAACGACTCCCCGCACACCCGGCCCGTGCCGATCATCGGCGCCGCCTCCGACGAGGGCCTGGCGCGCTCGCTCAACCTGGAGCTCAGCCGCTACGAGGGCCCGACCGGCATCGTCGGCGTCCTGCAGCACGCGCTCGGCGCGGCCGGGCTGCAGTCGGTGTCGCTGTGGGCCTCCGTGCCGCACTACGTGGCCCAGCCGCCCAACCCCAAGGCCACCCTCGCCCTGCTGCGCCGGGTGGAGGACCTGCTCGACATCCCGATGCCGGTGGGCGACCTCGAAGAGGAGTCACGCGCCTGGGAGCACGGCGTGGACGAACTCGCCTCGCAGGACACCGAGGTGGCGGAGTACGTCAAGGAGCTCGAGGAGCGCAAGGACGCCGCCGACCTGCCCGAGGCCAGTGGCGACGCGATCGCGGCCGAGTTCGAGCGTTACCTCCGCCGTCGCAACGGCAACACTGACAGCTAATTTTCAGCCTTTTCGCACTGGTTTCGCGCAACAATCGTTATCCGCGCTCTTTACGGCGGATCGCACCAGGCTGGCACTCCAACCGGCAACAATTTGATGACAAGGGGAAACGCGGTCGATAAACACCGCCGAATCCCGCCAGCGCCACGTCGAACCTGTCCATGTGACTGCGCACGTTAGGCCAACCATGGCGACTTCCCATGTAGATCCGCACCAAAGAAGTCAGGACACCAGGCTGCGCGTTCTGAAGATGGCTCTTTCGCTGCGCGAGAATCGCACCGGCGGACCCGTGGACCACTTCCTCGCCCTGCTCCAGGACCGTCTCCCGCTCTGGCTCCGCATCCTGCACAACCTCACGCCCGGTCAGGGCGAGGTCCAGGACAACCTCCGCTTCGCCGCCCGGGCCGGGATCGACTACTACGTCGAGGTCCAGTCGGCGGCGTTGCCCGCCTTCATCGAGCCGTCGGTGACCGTCCGCTACCGCGAGGCCGTCCGCGACAGCGAACTCGGGCCGATGGCGGAGATCGTGCCGCTCTCGGTGTACTTGGAGGCCGAGCAGCGCCGTGGCCGCGTCGACGCCTCCGTCGACCCCACCGGCAGCGCCCGGCTGCTCCTGGCGGGGTGCTTCCAGCACGCCTACTATGAGATGTTCATGGGAGCGGACGCCGGGCACTCCCGGGACGCGGCCGCCGCGGAGATCGTCCGCGCGCTCCGCCTCGAACCCGCCTCCGGCTGACCGGACGCCACCCGGTTCACGCCCGTCCGGATTCTCGGGCCGCCTTCGCTGGCGGCTCGCCGGCCTGCGGGCTCGTCTGTCGGAAGGTGCTGACTCGTGACCCCATCCGCGCAAGGCCCCGCGGCCAGGGCCGTGCACCGGTTCGTGCCGGTGGTGCTGCCGTTGGGGGTGCTCGCGGTGGCTGGTGGCGGGCTGCCGTCCTTCGAGCCGCGCACCTATCTGGCGGTCGCCGCGGCCGGCACGGTGGTGGCCGTCCTGGCCTTGCGCCCCCGGCCCGCCGCTCCCCCGGCGCCCGCCACCCCGCCCAGCAGGTGGTGGCCGTGGGCGGGGCCGGCCGCCGTGTTCGGGGTGCTGGAGTTCTGGGCGCTGCTGTTCCCGGCCCCGGACCGGCCGACGTTCAGTGACCTGCTGGATCCGCTGCTGGCCGACCCGGTGGGCCGGGCGGTGGGGTGGTTCGCGTGGCTGCTGACCGGGTGGTGGCTGGTGCGACGGCGATGATGATGGCCGTGGCCTTCGCCGCCGTCCTGGTGGCCGCCGCCGTCCTCGACGTGACGGCCAGGCGGCGGCCGGAGTCGAGGCTGCCGACGCTGGGCCGGTGCCTGGCGGTGGTGCTGCGTCATCCGGCGGGGCGGGTGGCGGTGGTCCTGGCGTGGTGCTGGATGGGCTGGCACTTCCTGGCCCGCTGAACCGCCTCGTCGTAGCGCAGCCAGCCGAGCTCGGCCACCTCCTCGCCCAGCGGCGCGCTGACCAGGGGTGCGCCGGCGGCCCGGAGGCGGTCGTGGAAGAAGCCGGGGGCCAGCAGGTAGGAGGCGATCGCGGTGTCCGGCCCGATGGCCGCGGCCAGGGGCGGGGTGCCCTCCGCCGTGAAGTCGGCGTCCCCGGCGTAGGCCGCGGTGACCGGCCGCGCCAGCCGTACGGCGAGCAACCGCGCGGCGGCCCGCACCTCGGCGCGGGCGGCCGGATCGCTGGAACCCGCCGCACCCAGGACCACCCGGTGCCGCGGCGTGAGCCCGGCCTCGTCCAGCCGGCGGGCCAGGGCGTGGGCCAGGAGCGGGTGCGGGCCGAGATGCCGGGCCGGCAGCACGTCCGGGACGTGGCCGGAGGTGGGCCGGCGGGTGAGGGTTTCGGGGAGGTCCACGTGGACGTGGTAGCCCCCCGCCAGCAGGAGCGGCACGACGACGGCCGGGCCGGTGAGGGTCGCGAGCACGGAGCCGAGGGACGGGCGGCTGATCTCCAGGTAGGCGAGCGTCACCCGGTGGCCCGGACGGCGGGCGCGCATGACGTGGGCCAGGTGTTCCAGGGTCCGCTCGCCGGCCCGGCTGCGCGTCCCGTGGGCGGCCAGGACGAGCGCGGGCTCGGCGGAAGACAGCGGACCCGCGAGGGAGGGGGCGGTCATGGGGTGGGGCGGTCGCAGGCGAGGCGGTAGCCGCGCTTGACGACGGTCTCGATGACGTCGCGGGCGCCCAGGGCGCGGCGCAGGCGCGTGACGGCCATCTCGACGGCGTGTTCGGCCGAGTCGCGGCTCTGGCTGCCGGGCAGTACGGCACGCAGGTCGCCACGGTGGACGACATGGCCGGGCTTGTCGGCCAGGCGTTTGAGGACCGACATGGGCGCGGGCGGCAGCGGACGCAGGTCGCCGTCGACGACGACCGCGTGACCACGGATCTCCAGTGCGTGTCCGCCGGCGACCAGGCGGGTGACGCCGTGTTCGGGCAGGTGCCGGGCGAGGGTACGGGCCAGCGCGCCGAGCCGGGCCCGCTCGGGCTGGACGACGGGGACGCCCCGCGCGAGCAGGGGCTGGGCGGTGACCGGCCCGACGCACGCGGCCACGACGCCATCGGCGAAGGCGGCCAGCAGGTGCTCCTCCTGGCCTGCGGCACGGGCGGCGGCGAGCATGGCGTGGACGGCGGGCGCGCTGGTGAAGGCGACGGCGTCCACGGTGCCCGCGACGGTCTGGGTGATCAGTCGCCGCAGCGGCGAGGGGTCGCGGTAGGGCAGCCACCGGTAGACCGGCACCTCGATCACCTCGGCCCCCGCCCCCCGCAGCGCGGCCACGAACTCGGTGAGCGGCTCGCCGTGCAACTGGACGGCGATGCGGCGCCCGGTGAGGTCCTGGGCCAGCAGGTGCGCCTTGACCTCCTCGCACGATTCGGTGGCCGCGGTCCAGTGGTCGCTGAGCCCGGCCGCCCGGACCGCGCCCCGCGCCTTGGGGCCCCGGGTGAGCAGCCGGGCGGCGCCGAGCTGGGCGGCCAGCTCGGCGGACAGGCCCCAGCCCTCGGCCGCCGCCGTCCAGCCGCGGAAGCCCACGCCCGTGGTGATCACGACGTCGTCCAGCCGGCCGGCCAGCACGTCCCGGGTGGCGGCGAGCAGTTCGGCGTCCTCGGGCAGCGGGACCAGCCGGATGGCGGGGGCGCTCACCACGCGCGCGCCGCGCCGTTCCAGCAGCGCGCCGAACTCCTCGCGCCGCCTGGTCGCCGTGACGCCGATGGTGAAGCCGGCCAGCGCGTCGGGCGCGGTCTCCGGGGTGGGCGGGAGCTCCGCGGGCAGGGCGCTCATGGAGGTCTCCTTTCGGTTCTGGGTGGTACGGCAGGCCCGCGTCGTGCGCAGGACGGGGTTCGCGGGCGGGACGGGGTGAACGGCGCGAGGGGGCTACACGGCGACCTCCACCACGCCGTGGCGGGCGCGGACCCGGTAGGTGGCGACCGTGACCGCCGGGTCGTCGAGGCAGGCGCCGGTCCGCAGCGAGAAGACCTGCTTGTGCATGGGCGAGGCGACGGTCGGCTCGCCGCCGCGGCTGCCGACGATGCCGCGCGACAGCACGTGCGCGCCGCTGAAGGGGTCGAGGTTGTCGAGGGCGTGCAGGTGCCCGGTGTGGTCGCGGAAGAGGGCCACCTGCCGCCCGCCGACCAGCGCGCAGGCGCCTCGCTCCGGCAGCAGGTCGGCCACCCGGCAGACCGGGGTCCAGGTCAGGGTGGCGGACGGGCTCGGGTTCATCGGGACGACACCTCCAGGGGAATCAGGACCGGCTTGATCTGCTCGCGTTCGGTCTCGAAGGCGATCGACGGGTCGGGCACGCCGGGCGCGTTGACGAAGCTGGTGAAACGCCGGAGCTTGTCCGGATCGTCGAGCACCGCCCGCCATTCATCGAAATATCCGGCGACGTGGCGCTCCATCCGCGCCTCCAGCTCGGCACAGATCCCCAGCGAGTCCTCCACCACGACCTGCCGCAGGTACTCCAGCCCGCCCTCCAGCGACTCCAGCCACGCCGAGGTCCGCTGCAGCCGGTCGGCGGTGGCGATGTAGAACATCAGGAACCGGTCGATCACCCGCACCAGCTCCTCGGTGGACACGTCGGCCACCAGCAGGTCGGCGTGCCGGGGCCGGAAGCCGCCGTTGCCGCCGACGTACAGGTTCCAGCCCTGCTCGGTGGCGATGATCCCGAAGTCCTTGCCGCGCGCCTCGGCGCACTCCCGGGCGCACCCGGAGACGGCCGACTTGAGCTTGTGCGGGGCGCGGAGCCCGCGGTAGCGCAGTTCGAGGGCGATGGCGAGCCCGACGGAGTCCTGCACGCCGTACCGGCACCAGGTGGAGCCGACGCACGACTTGACCGTCCGCAGCGACTTGCCGTACGCGTGCCCGGACTCGAACCCGGCCTCGACCAGGCGCTTCCAGATCAGTGGCAACTGCTCGACCCGGGCCCCGAACAGGTCGATCCGCTGCCCGCCGGTGATCTTCGTGTAGAGCCCGAAGTCGCGGGCCACCTCGCCGATGACGATGAGCCGCTCGGGCGTCAGCTCGCCGCCCGGGATGCGGGGCACCACGGAGTAGGTGCCGTTCTTCTGGATGTTGGCGAGGAAGTGGTCGTTGGTGTCCTGCAGTGCCGCGAGCTCGCCGGACAGCACGTGCTCGCCGCGCAGCGAGGCCAGGATGGAGGCGACCACCGGCTTGCAGATGTCGCACCCGCGCCCGGTCCCGTGCGCCGAGACCAGCTCGGAGAAGGTGGCGATGCCCCGCACCCGCACGATGTCGAACAGCTCGGCCCGGCTGTGCGTGAAGTGCTCGCACAGCGCCTTGCCGACCTCGACGCCGGAGCGCTCCAGAAGCTGCCTGAGCATCGGCACGCACGACCCGCAGGTGGCCCCGGCCCGGGTGCAGGCCTTGATCCCGGCCACCTCGGTCAGGCCGCGCTCGGCGATCGCCGAGCGGATCGTCCCGGCGCTGACGTTGTTGCACGAGCAGACCGACGCCTCGTCCGGCAGGTCCAGCGCCACCCCCGAACCGGCGAAGAGCAGGTCGGAGGGGGCGGCGGGCAGCGCCTTGCCGACGAAGCCCTTCAGCGCGGTGTACGGGGAGGCGTCGCCCACGCAGATGCCGCCGAGCAGCGTGGCCGCGTCGTCGCTGAAGAACAGCCGCTTGTAGACCCCGGCCACCGGGTCCATGTAGACCACGTCCAGGGCCCCGGTCATCGCCCCGAACTGGGCGACCTCGACGCCGAGCAGCTTGAGCTTGGTCGAGGTCTCCGCCCCGCCGAACTCCGCGCCGCCGCCCATGATCCGGTCGGCGGCCACCTCGGCCATGGTGAAGCAGGGCCCCACCAGGCCGTAGACCGTGCCGCCGACCAGCGCGCACTCGCCGATGGCGTAGATCGCCGGGTCGCTGGTGCGCATCCCGGCGTCGGTCACGATGCCGCCGCGCTCGCCGACCTCCAGCCCGCAGCCGCGTGCCAGCTCGTCGCGCGGCCGTACCCCGGCGGAGAAGACCACCACGTCGGCGGCCAGTTCGCGGCCCCCGGCCAGCACGACCCTGCCCGGTTCGATGCGCTCCAGCATCTCGCCCGCGTGCACGGCCAGGCCCAGGGCCTCGATGTGCGCCTTGAGCACCGCGCCGCCGCCCTCGTCCACCTGGCGCGGCATCAGCCGGGGCGCGACCTCGACGATCGAGGTCTCCAGCCCGAGGCCGCGCAGCGCGTCGGCGGCCTCCAGGCCGAGCAGCCCGCCGCCGACCACCACGCCGGTCCTGGCCCCCCGCGCGGCGGCGCGGATGGCCTCCAGGTCGTCGATGGTGCGGTAGACGAAGGCCAGCCCGGCGCCGGGCACCGGCGGCACGAACGGCGCCGACCCGGTCGCCAGCACCAGCACGTCGTACGGCTCCCGCCGCCCGTCCTCGACGAGCACCGCCCTGGCCTCCCGGTCGACGGAGACCACGCGCGCCCCCAGCCGGGTGGTGACGCCCTCGGGCACCGGGTAGGCCAGGTCGGCCCCCTCGGTGAGGTGGGTGGTCAGGGCCACCCGGTCATAGGCGGGCCGGGACTCCTCCCCCAGCACCACGATCTCGCCGCCGAAACGGCGCTCGCGCAGCGTCTCCACCAGCCGCTGCGCGGCCGGGCCGTACCCGGCCACCACCAGGCGCGTCACGCGGTCGCCCCTTCCTGCTCGCACAGCCATCCGACGATTCCCTCCACCGCTTCGCGGCAGGTGCCGCAGCCGGTCGTGGCACGGGTGGCGGCGGCCACCGCGGCCACGTCGCGCGCCCCGGCCTCCCAGCACGAGCGGATCTGTCCCTTGGTGACGTTGTTGCAGTGGCACACCTTGGCCGCGTCCGGCATGCGCGTCGGGCTCGGCGCGCTGGGAGCGCTCCCGGCCAGGCCGGGGAACAGCAGCCCGGCGCGGTCGCCGGGCAGCGGGCCGCCCCGGTCGAACAGGTGGGTGAGGGTGCCCACGGCGTCGCTCTCGCCCAGCACGATCGCGCCGACCAGGCGGCCCTCCCTGATCACGAGCTTGCGGTAGGTGCCGCGGGCGCGGTGGCTGAAGCGCACCACCTCGGCGTGCTCCTCGGTGAGCTGCGTCTCGCCCATCGCGGCCAGCTCCACGCTGCGGGCCTTGAGCCGGGTGACCAGCCGCGAGCCGCGGTACAGCGCCTTGCCGCCGGTGATCACCTCGGCGGCGGCCGCGGCCTGCTCCCAGGCGGGCGCGACCAGGCCGTAGACGTGGCCGTCGTGCTCGGCGCACTCGCCGACGGCGAAGACGCTCGGGTCGTCGGTGCGCAGCTCGTCGTCGACGACGATGCCGCGCCGCACCTCCAGCCCGGCGGCCTCGGCCAGGCCGGTGAGCGGGCGCACCCCGCAGGCCAGGACGACCAGTTCGCCGGCCACGTGCTCGCCGCCGGCCAGCCGTACGCCGTCTTCGAGGACCTCTGCCACGTGCACGCCGGTGCGGATCTCCACGCCGAGGCCGGCCAGGGTCTCGCCGAGCACCAGCCCGGCCTCGGCGTCGAGCTGGCGTTCCATCAGGTGCCCGGCCAGGTGCAGCAGGGTCACCGGCAGGCCGCGCCCGGCCAGCCCGCGGGCGGCCTCGATGCCCAGCAGCCCGCCGCCGACCACGACCGCGCGGGCGGCCGAGCCGGCTTCGGCGAGGATGCGCCGGCAGTCGTCGAGGGTGCGGAAGGCGATCGCCCGCTCGACGCCGGGGATGGGCGGCACCAGCGGCTCGCTGCCGGTCGCCAGCACCAGCACGTCGTACGGCTCGCGCCGCCCGTCCTCGGTGACGACGGCGCGGGTCTCGCGGTCGATGGCGGTGACGCGGGTGCCGAGCACGGCCCGCACGTCGTGCTCGCCGTACCAGGAGGGGTCGAGCAGGCGCACCTGCTCGGGCCCGTGGCTGCCGGCCAGCACCTCCGACAGCAGCACGCGGTTGTAGGGCTGCCAGGCCTCGGCCCCGAAGACGGTCACCCGCAGGTCCGCCGAGCGGGCGCGCACCTCGCTGACCAGCCGGGCCCCGGCCATGCCGTTGCCCACGACGACGAGTCTCATGCCACACGCTCCAGTCGGACGGCGCAGACCTTGAACTCCGGCATGCGCGAGAGCGGGTCGAGCGCGGGGTTGGTGAGACGGTTGGCGCCCTCCCAGTGGAAGGGCATGAAGACGGTGTCGGGCCGCACCGCGTCGGTGACGCGGGCCACGCCGCGCGCCGTGCCCCGGCGGCTGGTCACCTCGACCAGGTCGCCCGCGCCGATCTCGAGCTGGGCGGCCAGGTCGGGGTGGATCTCGACGAAGGGTTCAGGGGCGGCCTCGATGAGGGCGGCGATCCGGCGGGTCTGGGCGCCGCTCTGGTAGTGCGCCAGGAGCCGGCCGGTGGTCAGGTAGACGGGGTAGTCGGCGCAGGTCTCCTCGGCGGGCGGCCGGTGCTCGACCGGGACGAGGCGGGCACGGCCGTCGGGGGTCGGGAACCGGTCGAGGAAGACGCGCGGAGTGCCGGGGTGCTCCGGCGCGGGGCACGGCCAGAACAGGCCGGTCCCGGCGGCCAGCCGCTCGTGACTGATCCCGGCGTAGTCGGCCGGGCCGCCCGCGCTGGCGCGGCGCAGCTCGTCGAAGACCTCGGCGGGCTCGGCGGCGAAGTCGTGGCCGAGCCGTCCGGCCAGCTCCCGCAGGACCTCCAGGTCGGAGCGGACCCCGGCGGGCGGGTCGACCGCCCGGCGGCGCAGCAGGACGCGGCCTTCCAGATTGGTCATGGTGCCGCTCTCCTCGGCCCACTGGGTGGTGGGCAGCACCACGTGCGCCAGGGCGGCGGTCTCCGAGGGCACGAAGTCGGCGACGACCAGCAGGTCGAGCGCCTTGAGCCGTTCGGTGATCCGCAGCGAGGCGGGGGCGGACACGACCGGGTTGGAGCCGAACAGCAGCAGCGCTCGCGGCCCGTCCGGGGTGCCGAGCGCCTCCAGCAGCTCGTAGGCGCTGCGGCCGGGCCCGGGCAGGCTGGCGGGGTCCACGCCCCAGACCCCGGCGACGTGCGCGCGGGCGGCCGGGTCGTCGATACGGCGGTAGCCGGGGAGCTGGTCGGCCTTCTGCCCGTGCTCGCGCCCGCCCTGGCCGTTGCCCTGGCCGGTGAGGCAGCCGTAGCCGGAGCCGGGGCGGCCGGGCAGGCCGAGCGCGAGGGCGAGGTTGATGAAGGCGGTGACCGTGTCGGTGCCCTTGGCGTGCTGCTCGGCGCCGCGCCCGGTGAGCACGACGGCCCGGTCGGCGCGGCCGAGCGCGTGCGCGGCCTGGCGCATGCGGGCCACCGGGACCCCGGTGACGCGCTCGACGCGCTCGGGCCACCAGGCGGCCAGCGAGGTGCGCACGGCCTCGAAGCCGGTGGTGCGCGCGGCGAGGTAGGCCTCGTCGGCCAGCCCCTCGGCCAGCACCAGGTGGAGCAGCCCGAGCGCGAGGGCGAGATCGGTGCCGGGCAGCGGGCGCAGGTGCAGCCAGGCCAGCTTGGCGGTGGCCGAGCGGCGCGGGTCGATGACGATCAGGCGCGGCCCGGTCAGGTGCCGCACCAGCGGCGGCATCGTCTCGGCCACGTTCGCGCCGGCCAGCAGCACGACGTCGGCCTCGGCCAGGTCGGTCACCGGGAACGGCAGCCCGCGGTCGAGCCCGAAGGCCCGGTTGGCCGCGGCCGCCGCCGAGGACATGCAGAAGCGGCCGTTGTAGTCGATCTGGCTCGTGCCCAGCGCGACCCGGGCGAACTTGCCCAGCGTGTAGGCCTTCTCGTTGGTGAGGCCGCCGCCGCCGAAGACCGCCACCGAGTCGGGTCCGTGCTCGGCCCGCAGCGCGCGCAGCCGCCCGGCCACGTGGTCGAGCGCCGCCGTCCAGGAGGCCGGCTCGCCGTGCAGCAGCGGGGCGGTCAGCCGGTCGGGATGGGCGAGCAGGTCGGCCGCGGTCCAGCCCTTCTGGCACAGCGCGCCGCCCGCGTTGGCGGGCACGTCCCGGCGCGGCGCGACGGTCGCGGGCGAGCCCGGCGTCACCGTCATGCCGCACTGGAGTGCGCAGTAAGGGCAGTGCGTCTTCACGGGCTTGATGGTGCTCAGCGGTGATTTCACACCGAGGTCCCTTCTGTTACCAACGTGCTAACGGTCGTTCACACGCGGGCGTGAGCGAGCCGCGCGGCGCCGACCGGCCGGGCGTAGCACCACCACGTGGTGGCGAAACAGGCGGCGTAGAACAGGCCGAAGGCCAGGAAGGCGGGGGCCGGGCTGCCGCCGGCGGCGAAGGACATGCCGAAGGCGCGGTTGATGAGGAAGCCGCCGAACGCCCCGACCGCGGAGATGATGCCGACCGCGGCGGCGGCCTGGCGCCTGCCGTACTCGGGGCTGTGGCCGGAGGCGGCGGCCAGCGCGCCGAAGATGGCCGGGACCATCCGGTAGGTGGAGCCGTTGCCCAGGCCCGCGGTGACGAACAACGCCTGGAAGGCCAGCGCGAACAGCCAGAAGTCGCCCGAGCCCACGGCGAGCCACACCAGCGCCACTCCCCCGGCCATGGCGGCGAAGTTCCACAACGTGACCCGGGCTCCGCCGAGCCGGTCGGCCAGCCAGCCCCCGGCCGGGCGCACCAGCGAGCCGAGCAGCGGGCCGAGGAAGGCCACCGTCTGCCAGGCCGAGCCCGGGAACAGGCTCTTGGCCAGCAGCGGGAAGGCGGTGGAGTACCCGATGAAGGAGCCGAAGGTGCCGATGTAGAGGAAGGACATGAGCCACGTCTGGCCGTTGCCGGCCACCGCGAGCTGCTCGCGCGGCGAGGCCTTGGCGGTGGCCAGGTTGTCCATGAACAGCCAGGCGCAGCCGGCGGCCACCACGATGAACGGCACCCAGAACCAGCCCGCCGCCGCGAGGCCGAAGGCCCCGATGACCAGCGGCACCACGAGCTGCACCGAGCTGACCCCGATGTTGCCGCCGGCCGCGTTCAGCCCGAGCGCGGCCCCCTGGCGCGACTGCGGGTAGAAGTGCGTGATGTTGGCCATGCTGGAGGCGAAGTTGCCGCCGCCGAACCCGGCGGTGGCCGCGATGAGCAGGAAGACCCAGTACGGCGTGTCCGGCGAGCCCACCGCCCAGCCCAGCGCCAGCGCCGGGATGAGCAGCAGCAGCGCGCTGAACACGGTGAAGTCGCGCCCGCCGAAGCGGGCCGGCCCGAAGGTGTACGGCAGGCGCAGCGCCGAGCCCACCAGGTTCGGCAGCGCCACCAGCCAGAAGAGCTGGTCGGTGCTGAAGTCGTAGGCGCCGAGCTGGGCCGCCACCACGCTCCACACCGTCCAGACGGTGAAGCCCAGATGTTCGGCCAGGATGGAGAAGACCAGGTTCCGCCGGGCGACACGCCGCCCCGTGGCTCGCCAGAAGGCCGGGTCGTCCGGCCGCCAGTCTGAGATCATGATCCGGAGGCTAGGAAAGTGCGGTTACGCACTTGGCCACGGAGCGGCTGTGCGGCGGTTACTTCCCGGTCACCCGGGCAACATGCCGGTAACACCCGGACACGGTTGACTCGGCGGCATGCGGGGAATCCTGGCTCTGACGTCGCGACGCATCGGGGAGTTCCGCGTGCCTATCTGCGCCTACGATGATCCGGCCCTCCGGGTCGCAGCAGAACCGGTGACCGCCTTCGACAAGGAGCTGCGGCAACTCGTCAAGTCCCTCACCCTGACCATGCGCTCGGCCGCCGGCGGCGCCGGGCTGGCCGCGCCGCAGATCGGCGTCCCGCTGCGGGTGCTGGTCTTCGACTACGACGGGCGGGCCGGGCACCTGGTCAACCCGCGTTTGGAGCTGTCCGGCCGCAAGGTGATCGCCGACGAGGCGTGCCTGTCCGCGCCGGGGCGGTGGCGGCCGCTGGAGCGTTCCTTCGCGGTGACCGCCCGCGGCCGCGACATGTACGGCAAGCCGCTGACGGTCCGGGCGATCGGCATGCTGGCCAGGATCCTCCAGCACGAGGTCGACCACCTCGACGGGGTGCTGATCCCGCTGTAGCGGGTCAGGCGGCCCGGGGGGCGTAGCGCGCCGCGCGGCGTTCGCCGGGTTCCAGACCGCCCCAGACGCCGTGCTGCTGGCGGGTCTCCACCGCGTACTCCAGGCACGGGCGCCGCACCGGGCACCGGCCACAGACCGCCTTGGCGTGCGCGATCTGGGACCGGCTGGGCCCGAGCGGGGAGATGGGGAAGAACAGGTCCGGGTCCTGGTCCAGGCAGGCGGCCCGGTGGGACCAGTCGTACGCGTGGGTCATGAGGTCTCCATGCCTCCGAGGTCGGAGTTCCGTCCCCGGAGGGACAGATCGGAAAAACCCGCGCCTACCCCCGCGTTCCGCCCTCACACCTCACCAGCGGCTCCAGCTCGCGATCTGCGCCGGGTGCAACGCGCCGCCCGCGATCAGATGGTTGAGCGTGTCCACCGGTTCCATCTCCATGATCCGCTGCACCGCCTCCGGCAGGCTCGCGGCCAGCTCGTCGGCCTCGGCGAACTCCGAGGGCCGCGTCGCCGGCGTGGGCACCATGATCGCCCGCGCGCCGGCCGCCCGCGCGGCCTTCATGTCGCTGCCGATGTCGCCCACCATGACGCAGTCGAGCGGGCTGATGTCCATGATCGCCGCCGCCCGGATGATCAGGCCCGGCCGCGGCTTGCGGCACGAGCAGGCGTCCATGTCGTCGTGCACGCAGATCGCCCAGGCGTCGAACGGGCCGAGCAACTCCTCCACCCGCTCGTTCACCTGGTGCAACTGGTCGGGCGAGATCAGGCCGCGGGCCACGCCCGACTGGTTGGTCACCACGCCCACCAGCACGCCCGCGTCACGCAGCCTGCGCAACGCGGCCTGGGCGCCCGGCATGGGCCGGACCAGGGAAGGATCGCGGTTGTAGGGCACGTCGTGGATCAACGTTCCGTCACGGTCGAAAAGGACGGCTGCGGGACGGCGGGACTTGGACACTCGGCACCTCCTGGAAGTGTCCGGGAGCTACCCGGCGGCACGCCCGGCAAACGGCCCGTGCCTGGCGGAGGGCCGGTGAGGTTTGACCGTCGCTCCCACAGGTAGCCGTTACCGCGACAGCGCGGGTACGAAAGGCGGTCCTGAAGCCACCCGAGCCGACCACCGCCGACCCCGGTCCGAAGGCCGGGCCGACCCGCGACCTGGTGCGCACGGCACATCCGGCCCCGTCCTCTCGCGGGAGCCGCACGACAGAACCTCGCACCCGGCCACGCCCCCGGCGAGGGGCCGCGGCCGGGCGATGGCTCACGCCGCCGGGCGGCCGCGAACACCCGGCGGCGGGCCCGTCCATGCCTGACCTCGGCGGGCGCCGAGCAGGCCGTCCAGGCCACAGGGAGCTGACGCCATGAAGGTAGATCTCATCTCGGAACACGCCGACCCGCTGGCCGCCCTCGGCGGCGTGGACGCCGGCGGGCAGAACGTCTACGTCTCCTGCCTGGCCGCCGCGCTGGCCGCTCGCGGGCACGACGTCGTGGTCCACACCCGGCGCACCGCACTGGGCCAGCGGGCCGTCACGCTGCCGACCGGCGTGCGGGTGGAGTACGTGCCCGCCGGGCCGCCGCTGCCCATCCCGAAGGACGACCTGCCGCCCTACATGGCGCAGTTCGCCGGGCACCTGGCCCGCGGCTGGCGGCGGCGCCGGCCCGACGTGGTGCACGCGCACTTCTGGATGAGCGGGCTGGCCGCGCTGGAGGCCGCCCGGGGCAGCATCCCGGTCGTCCAGACCTACCACGCGCTCGGCACGGTCAAGCGCCGCTGGCAGGGCGCGGCCGACACCAGCCCGCGGGTCCGGCTGGCCGCCGAGGCCCGGCTCGGCAGGCAGGCCGACGCGGTGCTGGCGACCTGCACCGACGAGGTCGCCGAGCTGCGGGCGATGGGCGTGCCGGCCGAGCGGATCTCGATCGTGCCGTGCGGCGTCGATCTCCAGACCTTCTGCCCCGAGCCGGGCGGGCGGCCCGTACCCGGCCGCATCCTCAGCATCGGCCGTCTCGTGCCGCGCAAGGGCGTGGAAACCGTCGTGCGCGCCCTGGCCGAGCTGCCCGAGGCGCACCTGGTGGTCGCGGGGGGCTCGGCCGACGACAAGGAGGCCCGGCGGCTGGCGGAGCTGGCGCTGACCCTCGGCGTGGCCGGGCGGGTGCGGGTGCTCGGCAGCGTGTCGCGCCACCAGGTGCCCGCGCTGATGCGCTCGGCGCAGGTGGTCGCCAGCGTGCCGTGGTACGAGCCGTTCGGGCTCGTGCCGGTCGAGGCGATGGCCTGCGGCGTTCCGGTGATCGCCTCCGCGGTCGGCGGGCACCTGGACACCGTCGCAGGAGCGGGCCTGCTGGTCCCGCCGCGCGAGCCGCTGGCGCTGGCCACCGCGCTGCGGCGGGTGCTCGAGGCCCCGGAGCTGCGCTTCAGGCTCGGCCGCGCCGGCGCCCGCCGGGCCCAGGAACGGTACGGCTGGCCGCGCGTGGCCGAGCAGGTGGAACAGGTCTACCGGCAACTGGCCCGCGGCTCGGCGACCGAGCTGCTGGCCTCCGGCAGCTGAGACGGGCGTGGCCGCCGAGCCCGGAAGGGGCCGGCGGCCACGGACGCCCTCAGCGGGCGCGGTGTCTCAGGGACTCAGTCGGACGTCAGCACGTCCAGCAGGTCGCCCACGGTGGCGTCGGGCACCGCGCGGGTGACCTCGGCCAGCGAGACGATGCCCACCAGGGTGTGGCCGTCGATGACGGGCAGGCGGCGGACCTTGTGCCGGGCCATCGTCCGCAGGATCTCCCGCGTGTCGTGGTCGGCTCCGATCGTGACCGCCTCGCCCTGGGCCAGCTCGCCGGCCAGGCACGACTTCGGGTCCTTGCCCTTGGCCAGGACCTTCACCACGATGTCGCGGTCGGTGAGCATGCCCTTGAGCTTGTTGTCCGGGCCGCAGATGGGCAGTGACCCGACATCGAGCCTCGCCATCTTGTCGGCCGCGTCGAGAACCGTCTCGTCGGCGCTGACGCAGGTGCAGTCCGGGGTCATGATGTCACGGGCAGTCGGCATGGTCTCTCCTTTCGACTCATGACCCGACTGCCCACGAATCAGAGCTTCACTCCGAGAAGGGTGTCGGCGACCTTGGCCGCGAGGTCGGTCGGCTGCTCGCCCTCGCCGTCCAGGGCCTTCCGCGCCCAGTCGTCGAAGGCGGCCACGGCGCCCGGCGCGTCGAGGTCGTCGGCCAGGCGCTGCCGTACGGTGGCCAGCAGTTCCTCGGCGTGCGGGCCGCAGCCGGAGGCGACGGCGCGGCGCCAGAGGTCGAGCCGGGCCTCGGCGTCGGCGAGCTGGTCGGGGGTGTACTCCCAGTCGGCGCGGTAGTGGTGGGCCAGCAGCACGAGGCGGACGGCCATCGGGTCGTGCTCGGCGCGCAGCCGGGAGACGAAGACCAGGTTGCCCTTGGACTTCGACATCTTCTCGCCGTCGAGGGCGACCATGCCGGCGTGGGTGTAGAAGCGGGCGAAGGGCCACTCGCCGGTGGCGGCGTGCCCCTCGGAGGCGCCGCACTCGTGGTGCGGGTAGATCAGGTCGGAGCCGCCGCCGGCCACGTCGAAGCCCGCGCCGAGGTGGTCCAGGGCGATCGCGGTGCACTCGATGTGCCAGCCGGGCCGGCCGCGGCCGAGGCTGCTGTCCCAGGCCGGCTCGCCCGGGCGCTCGGCCCGCCACAGCAGCCAGTCGAGCGGGTCACGCTTGCCCGGCCGGTCGGGGTCGCCGCCGCGCTCGGCCGACAGGGCGAGCATCTCGGCCTCGGAGTAGCCGGAGACCTCGCCGAACTTGGGCGCGTCCGCGCGGCTGAAATAGACGTCGCCGTCGAGGTCGTAGGTGAGCGGCCGCAGCCGCTCCACCAGCGCCGCCACCCGGTCGATGACCTCCGTCACGCCGACGTACTCCTGCGGCGGGATCATCCGCAGGGCGGTCATGTCGGTGCGGAACAGTTCGATCTCACGCTCGGCCAGCGCCCGCCAGTCCTGGCCGGTCTGCTCGGCACGTTCCAGCAACGGGTCGTCCACGTCGGTGGCGTTCTGGGTGTAGTGCACCTCGTGCCCGTTGTCCCGCCACACCCGGCCGACCAGGTCGAAGGCCAGGTAGGTGTTGGCGTGGCCCAGGTGGGTGGCGTCATAGGGGGTGATGCCGCAGACGTACATCCGCGCGGTGGGCCCCGGGTCGGTCTGCCGGACCCGCCGGGCGGCGGTGTCGTAGAGCCGGAGCGGAACACTCTCGCCGGGAAGCCGAGTGATGTCAGGAGCGGACCACGATCTCATGGTCTGAGCCTATCTGCCGGAACTCGTAGCTCTGCGGGGTGACCAGGGTGATCGACAGGGAGGCGTAGACCCGCCCGTCGGGCAGTTCGTAGTGCAGCAGGAGCGCGCTGGGGTCGGCCGCGGGCTCGTCGCCGACCACCGACCACCAGTCGCTCGTGGCGCGGAAGCGGTCGAGGTGCGCGGTGACGCGCGGGCCCTCCATGCCGTCGTTGACGATCATGACCGTCTCGTCCGGTAGGAGCGTTTCGGTGAGCTGCTCGCCGTCCCAGCTCCACAGCCGGCCGCCGGCGCGGTCGGTGTAGACGAGGTGGAAGGGGTCGTACCTGGTCAGGTCCACCTCGGGCAGGCCGCCCACGGTCACCGCGCGCAGCGGCAGGTCGCCGCGGGAGACGCGGTCGGTCTCGGGGGCGAGGGTGCCGCGGCCGTTGAGGAGGGCGGCCACCCGCCCGCTCTCGCGGTGGACGGCCAGCCACGTGCCGCCCGCCTTGAGGTCACGGCCGCCGACGACGCCGGGGTAGTCGTCGGGCCAGTGTTCGCCGGGCCCTTCCCAGGGACGGTCGGCCAGCTCGTCCCTGATGCCCATCAGGGCGCCCGGCCGTACGATCACGGTGCACATCAGATCGGCGGCCAGGGGACGGCCGGCCAGTCCTTGGACGGCGAGGGGTGCAGGCCGGTGTCGAGCAGCCGCCGGACCCGGCGCCAGGTGGCCTCGACCTCGGCCAGGGTGAGCAGCTCGCGCAACCGGCGGCCGAGCGTGCCGGACTCCAGGTCGCGCTCCAGGCCGGCCAGCACGCCGACGGCCTCGCGGCTGAGCGGCCGGCCGCGCCACTGCCACAGCACGGTGCGGAGCTTGTCCTCCTCGGCGAAGCAGACCCCGTGGTCGACGCCGTAGACGTGCCCGCTGGGCAGGGGCAGCAGGTGGCCGCCCTTGCGGTCGGCGTTGTTGACCACCGCGTCGAAGACGGCCATCCGGCGCAGGGCCGGGTTGCGGCTGCGGACCAGCGCGATCAGGTCGGGCTCCTGCCCGGCGTGGTCGTGGCTGTCGATCCAGAGCTGGCACATCCCGGGGCCGAAGGGGCCCTCGCGGTAGACGGTGGGCGGCACGATGCGCCAGCCCGTGGCACGGGAGACCTCGAAGGCGGCCACCTCGCGGGCGGCGAGGGTGCCGTCGGGGAAGTCCCACAGCGGCCGCTCGCCGCGCACCGGCTTGTAGACGCACGCGGCGGTGACGCCGCCGAGGGTGATGGAGCAGTAGAGGGTCATGTTGGTCGCCTCGACGAGGCGGCCGACCACCTCCATGCGGCCTTCGGCGAGCAGCCGCAGCGCCTCCTTCTCGGTCTGCCCCGCCGGAGGGGGGCTGAGCACGGGCTCACTCTCCGGCACGGTGCTCATGAAGCCACCTCACCCCCGCGGTAGCCGTTGAGGCGGACGCAGACGTGGCCCTCGGGGTCGAGCGGCTGGGTGCACAGCGGGCAGGGCGGGCGACCGGCGGCGACGAGCTGCAGGGCGCGGCGGGTGAAGGCGCGGGCGACGCCGGCGCTGATCCGCACGCGCAGCATCGCCGGGTCGTCGACCTCGACGGGCTCGTCGCCGAGGTACTCCTCGGCCTCGATGACCACGCGGGCCGTGTCCTCGTCCCATTGCAGCGCCATCGTGCCGACCCGGAAGTCCTCTTCGATGGGCAGGTCGAGCGGCCCGTCGTCGGTGAGGTCGGCGGGTGCCAGGGCGGGGATCTGGGCCGTGCCGCCGGACTGGCGCAGCACCTCGTCGAGCAGCTCGTCGAGCCTGCCCGCGAGTGCGGCCACCTGCAGCTTCTCCAGCGCTACCGTCGTCAGTCTGCCCTCTCCTTTGGCCTGCAGGAAGAAAGCCCGCGAACCCGGCTGCCCCACGGCACCGGCCACGAACCTCTCAGGTGGGTCGTAGTCGAAGACCGGCATAGCCTGACCTTACGTGGTTCCCGATCCGCCGCCGACGGCGGCATCGCTCCCGGTGAGGTTTTCTCCCCCGTCTTTCTCTCCCGAACCCTCTGGCAGCGTCAATTCCCCCATATCGTTAAGTTTGACCACAAAGGGGCGCAAGGGGGTGTAGCGAATCACCGTCAAAGCGGCCGGATCCGCACCGATTCGCTGAAATCCATCCAAGTGCAGGCCGAGGGCGTCCGCCACGATCGCCTTGATGACGTCGCCGTGCGTGCAGACCAGGTAGACAGCCTTCTCCCCGAGACGATCATTCCACTCCCGGACCGCTTTGACAGCGCGCGCCTGCATGTCCGCGATGGCCTCGCCGCCGGGGAAGGTGACCGCGCTCGGGTGGGCCTGGACCACCCGCCACAGCGGCTCCTCGGCCAGCTCCCTGAGCTCCCGCCCGGTCCACTCGCCGTAACCGCACTCGCCGAAGCGCTCGTCGGTCTGGATCTCCAGATCCCGCCCCCGCGCGACCGCCTCGGCGGTCTCCCGGCAGCGCTCCAGCGGGCTGGAGACGATCGCGTCCAGCCGGGTCCCGGCCAGCCGCCCGCCGAGCGCCTCGGCCTGCGCCCGGCCGCGCTCGTTCAGGTGGACGCCGGGGGTCCAGCCGGCGAGGACGGGACCGGTCAGCGGGGTCAGGCCATGGCGGGCCAGCAGCAAAGTCGTCACACGGCAAAGTATGGCCAGCCCCGGAGGTGGTTGGCGTAATCTAGCCGGATCATGGAACAGCGTTATGTGGGCCGGAGCGGCCTGTCGGTCTCCCGACTCGGCCTGGGGACGATGACCTGGGGGCTCGACACCGACCCCGAGGACGCCGCGGCCCAGCTCCGCACCTTCGTGGAGGCCGGCGGCAACCTCGTCGACACCGCCGACGTCTACACCTCCGGCGACTCCGAGCGGCTGCTGGGGCGGCTGCTGCGCGAGTCGGTGCGGCGCGAGGACGTGGTCCTGTCCACCAAGGCCGTGGTGACCCCGCTCGGCCCCCGCCCGCGTGACGCCTCGCGCCGCCATCTCATCGCCGCCATCGACGCCTCGCTCTCGCGGCTCGGCGTCGACTACGTGGACCTGTGGCAGCTCCACGCCTTCGACGACGAGGTGCCGCTGGAGGAGACGCTGGCCGCGCTGGACGCCATCGTCAGCTCCGGGCGCGCGGTCTACGCCGGCGTGTGCGGCTACAGCGGCTGGCAGCTCGCCGCCGCGGCGACCGCCCAGCGCGTGGTGCCCGGCCGCATCCCGCTCGTCTCGGCCCAGGCCGAGTACTCGCTGCTGGCCCGGGAGGCCGAGCGCGAGCTGCTGCCGGCCGCCGCGCACGTGGGCGCGGGCGTGCTGGCCTCCTCGCCGCTCGGGCGCGGGGTGCTGACCGGCAAGTACCGCACGGGCATCCCGGCCGACTCGCGCGCCGCGGCGCCGCACTTCGCCGAGTACGTCCGCCCCTACCTGGACGAGCGCTGCCGCCGGGTGGTCGAGTCGGTGATGACCGCCGCCGACGGGCTGGGGCGCACGCCGCTGGCCGTGGCGCTGTCGTGGGTGCGCGACCAGGACGGCGTCTCCTCGGCGATCGTCGGGGCCCGCACCGCCACCCAGCTCAAGGCCATCCTCCAGGCGGAGGACCTGGTCCTGCCGAGGGAGATCCGGGAGGCGCTGGACGACGTCTCGTCCTGCTGACCCGATAGAACGAGAGTCCGACTCGCGTATCACTAGTCGATACCGAACCGCAACTTTCCGCGGGCAACGCGGGGCCGATCCGCGAGGATTCCCCCACGGAGAGTGTTTGGGGGGAGACAGATGCGACGCACCGCCGGGGTCCTGGCGTTCGCCATCGCCACGATCACGCTGGGCGCCGCTCCGGCCGCCGCGACCGCACCCTACCCGGCGCTGGGAAACACCCTGGGAGGCGCGCTGCTCGCCGACTGCGAGCAGGGCGGCGGCCTGCTGTCCGGCGTCACCGGCGGGCTGTGCGAGCTGGTGGACGGAGTGACCGACACGGTCGACTCGCTGACCGGCGACCAGCTCGGCCCGGTCACCGACGGGCTCGACGACACCGTGGGCGGCGTCACCAACCCGCTCGGCGAGGTGCTCCCCACCCCGCAGACCCCCGAGCCGACCCCGCCGCCCAAACCCGGCGACCAGTCCGAGCCCGCCGACACCGCCGACGCCGGCAAGCCGGGCGGGGGCGAGGGACTGCTGCCCAGCGTGCTCGACGAGGTCTGCCTGCCGGTGCTGGCCTGCAAGGGGCAGGGCGTGCTCGACGGCCTCACCCCGCCGCCGCCCAAGCCCGGTCTCACCACTCCCCCGCCGAAGCCGCGGCCCGAGCCGAAGCCCTCCGAGAAGGCGGACGAGGACGAGCAGGCGGTGCTGCCCACGACGGTGCCCGTGCCTCCGGACAGCCGGCCGTACCTGCTCAACAGCACCGAGCACGACCTCGGCGACGAGCCGGCCGCCGACCCCGACCGGGCCGGGCTCGGACTGCTGTGGCCGGGGCCGCTCACCGAGCGGCTGCGGGTACGGCTCAGCGACCAGCAGGTGGTACGGCCCAGCGACACCGACGGCGACGTGCTGGGCACGGCGCTCACCGCGACGCTGCTGGCCTCGGCCGTGCTGGCCACCCGCATCGTGCACAAGCGGCGGCGCAAGGCCGAGGAGAGCGCGTCCATCCCGTTCGAGCCGATGCGCGTCGGCGGCCGGCACCGCCTGGCCTGAGCGGCCCGGGTGCGAACAGGACGGTTCTCGAGCGGTGCGGTCAGACGCCCATGGCGTGGACGCCGCCGTCCACGTGGACGATCTCGCCCGTGGTGGCCGGGAACCAGTCCGACAGCAACGCCACGACCGCCTTGGCGGCGGGCGCGGTGTCGGCGAGGTCCCAGCCCAGCGGCGCCTTCTCCGGCCAGCTCTCCTCGAACTCCTTGAAGCCCGGGATCGACTTGGCCGCCATCGTGCGCAGCGGCCCGGCCGAGACCAGGTTGACGCGGATGCCGTGCTTGCCGAGGTCGCGGGCGAGGTAGCGGTTGGCCGACTCCAGGCCCGCCTTGGCCACGCCCATCCAGTCGTAGACCGGCCAGGCCTTGGTGGCGTCGAAGTCGAGGCCGACGACCGAGCCGCCGGCCTTCATCAGCGGCAGGCAGGCCACCGCCAGCGACTTGTAGGAGAAGGTCGAGGCGTGCAGCGCGGTGGCCACGTCCTCCCAGCTCGTGTTGAGGAAGTTGCCGCCGAGGGCGGTCTGCGGCGCGAAGCCGATGGCGTGGACCACGCCGTCGAGGCCGTCGAGGTGCTCGCCCACCCGGTCGGCGAGGGTGCCGAGCTGGTCGGGGGAGGTCACGTCGAGCTCCAGCACCGGCGGCGGCTCGGGGAGCCGCTTGGCGATGCGCTCGACCAGGCTGAGCCTGCCGTACCCGGTCAGGACGACCTGAGCGCCCTGCTCCTGGGCGATCTTGGCCACCTGGAAGGCGATGGAGGCGTCGGTGAGGACGCCGGTGACGAGCAGGCGCTTGCCGTCGAGGATGCCCATGGTCAGTGCCCCATTCCCAGTCCGCCGTCGACGGGGATCACGGCCCCGGTGATGTAGGAGGCGTCGTCGCTCGCCAGGAAGCGCACGACGCGCGCGATCTCCGCCGATTCGGCCTGGCGGCCCAGCGGGATGTTCTTGATGATCGCCTCGCCGTCGAGCTCGGCGGTCATGTCGGTCTTGACGAAGCCGGGGGCCACCACGTTGACGGTGATGCCCCGCGAGCCGTACTCCCTGGCCAGGGAGCGGCCGAAGCCGACCAGGCCGGCCTTGGAGGCGGCGTAGTTGGCCTGCCCCGCCTGGCCGGACAGGCCCACGACGGAGGAGATGAGGATGATGCGGCCGCGCTTGAGCTTCATCATCGGGCGGATCGCGCGCTTGGCCACCCGGAAGGCGCCGGTGAGGTTGGCGTCGATCACCTCGGTGAAGGTCTCCTCCTTCATCATCGCCAGGAGCGTGTCCTTGGTGATGCCGGCGTTGGAGACGAGCACCTCGACGGGGCCCTGCTCGGCCTCGACCTTCGCGAAGGCGGCGTCGACGTCCTCGGCGCTGGTCACGTCGCAGCGGACGCCGAACAGGCCCTCGGGGGGCTCGCCCGATCGGTAGGTGACCGCGACGGCGTCGCCGCCCGCGGCCAGTTCTCTGGCGATCGCGAGGCCGATGCCGCGATTGCCGCCGGTGACGAGTACAGAGCGTGCCATAGGACCTGACGCTATCCCCTACCCGCGGGTATCCCCTTGTCCGGCCCGTACAAGATCGTAGGGCTAGGATCGTTGACATGCGCCAGATCGACGACGACTTCCGAGCTCTGCCGCTCGCCCGCCTGGCCGACGCCGCGCTGCAGCGGGCGCGTGAGCTGGGCGCCGAGCACGCGGACTTCCGGCTGGAGCGGGTGCGAGCCGAGTCCCTCAGCCTGTACGACGCCCGGCTCGAAGGCGCGATGGACGCCGACGACCTGGGCCTGGCGGTCCGGGTGGTGAAGGACGGCACCTGGGGCTTCGCCTCGGGCGTCGAGCTCACCCCCGAGGCGGCGGTCCGGGTGGCCGAGCAGGCGGTCCGGGTGGCCGAGGTGAGCGCGCCGATCAACCGCGAGCGGATCGAGCTGGCCGCCGAGCCGGTCTACCGCGACGTGGTCTGGGTCTCGCCCTACGAGGTGGACCCGTTCGAGGTGCCGCAGAGCGAGAAGGTCGCGCTGCTGGCCGAGTGGTCGGCGGGGCTGCTCAAGGGGCTCGACCACGCCAGCGCCCGGCTGCTGCAGGTCAAGGAGCAGAAGTTCTACGCCGACAGCGCGGGCACCAGCACGCTGCAGCAACGGGTGCGGGTGCATCCGGAGCTGACCGGCGTGAAGATCGGCGAGACCGGCTTCGAGGACATGTCGACGATCGCCCCGCCGGTCGGCCGGGGGTACGAGTACCTCACCGGCGCCCACTGGGACTGGGCCGGCGAGCTGGGCCGGCTGCCCGAGCTGCTGGCCGAGAAGCTGGCCGCGCCGAGCGTCGAGGCCGGGCCGCACGACCTGGTCATCGACCCCTCGAACCTGTGGCTGACCATCCACGAGTCGATCGGCCACGCCACCGAGCTCGACCGCGCCCTCGGCTACGAGGCCGCCTACGCCGGCACCTCGTTCGCCACCTTCGACCAGCTCGGCTCGCTGGTGTACGGCTCGCCGGTGATGAACGTGACCGGCGACCGCACCGTCGAGCACGGCCTGGCGACGATCGGCTACGACGACGAGGGGGTCGAGGCGCAGAGCTTCGACCTGATCCGCGACGGCATCCTGGTCGGCTACCAGCTCGACCGGCGGATGGCGCTGATGCAGGGCCTCGGCCGCTCCAACGGCTGCTCCTTCGCCGACTCGCCCGGCCACATGCCGATGCAGCGCATGGCCAACGTGTCGCTCCAGCCCGCGCCCGGCGGCCCCTCGACCGAGGAGCTCATCGGCCGCGTCGAGCACGGCCTCTACCTGGTCGGCGACAAGAGCTGGTCGATCGACATGCAGCGCTACAACTTCCAGTTCACCGCCCAGCGCGCCTACCGCATCGTCGACGGGCAGCTCGCCGGGCAGGTGCGCGACTTCGCCTACACCGCGACCACGACCGACTTCTGGGGGGCCATGGAGGCGGTGGGCGGGCCGCAGACCTATGTGCTCGGCGGCGCGTTCAACTGCGGCAAGGGCCAGCCCGGCCAGGTCGCGCCGGTCAGCCACGGCTGCCCCTCGGCGTTGTTCCGCGGCGTCCGGATCCTCAACACGGTGCAGGAGGGTGGCAAGTGATGGGCATGCAGGGCATGGTCGACAAGGCTCTGGAGTTGTCGCGGGCCGACGACTGCGTGGTCATCGCCGAGCACTCCTCCACGGCCAACCTGCGGTTCGCGGGCAACACGCTGACGACCAACGGCATGGCCGAGTCGACGCGGGTCACGGTGATCTCGGTGGTGGGCGGCGCGACCGGGGTGGTGTCCCGCTCCGCCGTACTGCCTGAGCAGTTGGAGGACCTGGTCGCGGCGGCCGACCGGGCGGCGCGCGAGGCGCAGCCGGCCGAGGACGCGCGGCCGCTGGTGTCCGGGCTGCCGGAGAGCCCGGGCTGGGCGCAGCCGCTCGCGCCGACCGACATCGGGGTCTTCGACCGGTTCGCCGCAGACCTCGGGCGCGCCTTCACCGCCGCCGAGGGCGCCGGCCGCCGGTTGTACGGCTTCGCCGAGCACTCGCTGACCTCGACCTTCCTCGGCACCTCCAGCGGCCTGCGGCTGCGTCACGACCAGCCGGGCGGGCGGCTGGAGCTCAACGGCAAGTCGGCCGACCTCAAGCGCTCGGCCTGGACCGGCGTCTACACCCGCGACTTCACCGACGTCGAGGTGGGCGCGCTGGAGGAGAGCCTGGCGACGCGGCTGGAGTGGGCCCGCACCCGGGTCGAGCTGCCGGCGGGCCGCTACGAGACCATCCTGCCGCCGAGCGCGGTCGCCGACCTGATGATCTACCTCTACTGGTCGGCCGGGGCGCGCGACGCCCTCGACGGGCAGAGCGTGTTCGCCAAGCCCGGCGGCGGCACGCGCGTCGGCGACCGGCTCTCGTCGCTGCCGGTGCGGCTCTACAGCGACCCGGCCGAGCCGGCACTCGACTGCGCGCCGTTCGCCGTGGTGCACGCCTCCGGGCGGGATTCGTCGGTCTTCGACAACGGCCTGCCGACCCCGGCGGTGGACTGGATCTCCGGCGGCAGCCTCTCGGCGCTCCGGCAGACCCGCTACTCCGCCGAGCTCAGCGGCCTGCCCGCGACGCTGCCGGTGGACAACCTGATCATGACCGGCCCCGAGGGCGGGCGTTCGGTCGAGGAGATGGTGGCCGCCACCGAGCGCGGGCTGCTGCTGACCTGCCTGTGGTACATCCGCGCGGTCGACCCGCAGACGCTCCTGCTGACCGGGCTCACCCGCGACGGCGTCTACCTCGTCGAGGACGGGCAGGTCGTGGGCGAGGTCACCAACTACCGGTTCAACGAGAGCCCGGTGGACCTGCTCGGGCGGGTGACCGAGGTCGGGGCCAGCGAGCTGACCCTGCCCCGGGAGTGGAACGACTACTTCACCCGCACCCGGATGCCCGCGCTGCGGGTGCCCGACTTCAACATGTCGACGGTCAGCCAGGCGAGCTGAGCCGGAAGGTGTGCACCCGCTCCCAGCGCTTGGCGGTGACGAGGCGGGCGTCGAGCTTGGCCAGGTCGTAGACCACCGACCACCTCGTGTGGCCCTGGGCGACCTGGCTGAGCAGGTCCAGGCCGCCCGCCGGGCTCTCGGCCAGCGTGCGGTAGCGGGTGTCGCGCAGGCGGTCGGCGACGGTCGTGCCGGCCATCGTGATGTTGGTCAGCTTGTCGTCGTCGATCACGTTGAGCTTGCCGTCGCCGTACTCCACCACCACCGAGTCGCCCGAGCGATCGGCGATCAGGTAGTGCACCTGGATGCCGCTGCTGAAGTCGAGGTGGTAGCGGCCCATCAGCTCCACGGCCTCGCGCACGGTCGCGGCGCGGTCGAGGATCAGCCGGATGATGCGCGCGCTGGAGACCGTCGTACGGCCGGCCGGCTTCGGCAGGATCGCGGTGGGCGTCGTCGCCAGGCCGATCGCCAGGCCCTTCTCGTTCATCCCGTCGAACGGCACCAGCACCGCGTGCGCCAGCCGCCGGGCGTCGGCCTTCAGGTCGGCCGGGCCCTTGCGGTTGAGCACGTAGAAGGCGTCCACCAGCGAGATCGAGGCGTACCCGTCGGGCGGGTCGGCGTGCACCACCATCGCGGGGTTGGCGTGCCAGTCGAAGTTGCGGCCGAACTCGGTGCCGCGCAGGAACAGCGAGCACGCCCAGCCGTCCTCGCGCCTGGCCAGCTCGGCCTCCGTCATCGGGGCGTCGGCCTCGTAGCCGCCGTGGTAGGTCATCTCGTACAGCGGCAGGTCGTCCACCTGGCGCAGGCTCGCGGCGGTGGCGGCTCGCTGCTCGGCGGTCTGGTGTAACAGGCTCTTCGGGGCGGCGGCCGTCGCCGACGCGGGCGCGCCTTGTCCAGGTGCGCTTGTGCCTGACGCGGCTGTTCCGGACGCGGCTGTTCCGGACGTGCCCTTTCCGGGCGCGGCTTTCCCAGGCGCGGCGCCGGTGGCCGGCGCGCACGCCGCTGTCCCGAGCGCGACGGCGACGAGCAGGGCGGCGGTACGGCGGAGCCTCACCCCAGCAGTGTCGCGCCTGCCGCGGCGGCTGTCACGCCCCGGTTCCGTCGCCCTCCCCGCACCGACGGTCACGCGCCTGGTCCGGCTGCCTCGATCCGGTGGGCCTCTGTCAGGCGTCTTCGAGCCGGAAGCCGACCTTCATCCCGACCTGGAAGTGCGCGACCTCCCCCTGGTCGATGTGCCCCCGGATCTCGGTGACCTCGAACCAGTCGAGGTGCCTGAGGGTCTGCGAGGCCCGCCGGATACCGTTACGTATGGCCTGGTCGACGGAGTCTGACGAGGTGCCGACGATTTCGGTCACCCGGTAAGTTCGATCGGTCATATCGGCATGATCGCACGTGAGGCGTAGGGTGGAAGGCGTGAAGGGCTGGCACAGGAAACCGGTCGTCCATCAGGTGACCGACGCACGGCCGTCGCTCAGCACGGACATCGGGCGGCGGGAGAAGCGGTACCTCATCCAGATGGGGATCCGCACCCTCTGCCTGATCCTGGCGGTCGCACTGCCGGTGCCGTGGCCGTACCGGCTGCTGTTCATCGCGGCGGCGGTGTTTTTGCCATACATAGCGGTAATCGGTGCCAATGAGCGTGGCAAGGATCTTCCTCCGCCTAGCTTTGACACACCGGAGGCTAACCAAAGCGAGATACCACTCCATCGACGCGAGATCGGGTCGTGACTTAGTCTTGACGCATCCCACGGGTACTAGGTGTACGCTTTAGCCAAGCGCTCCGGTCCCCCGTCGGAGTGCTGGTGCCGGCGTTCCGGGCCCCCGTCGGAACGCCGATGAAGCGACGCCGGGTGGTTTGCCCCCGTAACCACCCGGCGTCGCCCTTTTCCAGAACCCCTTATGGACGGTCGGTCCGATAGGGCGACTTTCCGAAATCGTTTACAGTCCCCGGCTGGATATTCACAGCTAATCCTCAGCTTGGGTTGACAAGTACTGATTTGTCGGGAGTCAGCCGTCGGTCAGGGTCTCGGTCGTCGCCCGCTCCCAATTGCGGGCCAGCGTCGTCAGTTTCGCCACCGCGTCTTCCGGCGCCGTCCCTGCCCCTTGTGCCAGGCCCAGCAGATAGGCCGTCAGCGGCGCCGCCGGCCTGGCCACGCCGTGGGCCACTTCCTTGGTCAGGTCCAGGATCAGGTCCCGGTCCACCGCCGCCGGGTCCACGCCCAGTTCCTTGCAGACCAGCGCGGTCCACTCGGTCAACACGTTCATGCGTGCCTCCTCCAGATCGTCCATAGTGTCGCAGTCGAACCACGCCCGCCCCGGCAGCGCCACCCGCCGCGGTTCCAGGGGGCCGAGCAGCCCCCGCAGCGAGTCCCCCTCATACCGCGCCAACGCCTCCCGCAGCACGCTGGTGGGCCACACGCTCGTCAACCACTGTTCCCGCCCACCCTCATCCACCAGCACCACCCCGCCACTGCTTTCAGCCTCACCGCCCCCGCCGAGGCCCAGGGCGCTGTCTCCCCCCCGGCTAGAGATCGTGTCCTCGCTGCGGCCCGCGCTGGGTCCCCGCCTCTGCCCCGTCCTCGCGCCCGGCCCCTCCGAGCCGGTCGCGCCACCGCCCACGCCGACCGCTGGGTCCCCGCCCTCGCTCCCCGCCGCCGTCGCGATCGGTGGGACAGCTCCGGCCGCCGCGGCCCGGAGCGCGACCACGTGGTCGGGCAGCAGGAACGGCAGGTCCGCCGCCAGCACCACCACCTGCGGGGCCGTCACCTCCGCCAGCCCGGCCCGCAACGCCCGCACCGGCCCACCACCCGGCGGGTCCTCCCTGGTGAACACCACCCCGTCCAGATCTCGCGCGGGCCCGACCACCACCACCCGCCCGGCATCCGCAACCGCCGCAACCACCCGTTCCAGCAGGGATCTAGCCCCTACCGTCATCCCAGGCTTGTCCGCCCCGGACATCCGCCGAGCCGCTCCCCCGGCCAACACGACCGCGTCATAACCGATCACCCGCCCAGGCTACGCCCGCCCCTCTCCCCACCACTCAGGGCCGAGCCTTCCTCAGAGCCAGGCTCGCCGAAGGTGCTCGGGTGCTGGGGGCTGGACGTGGGTGCTCGGGAGCTGGACGTGGGTGCTCGGGAGCACAGTGGCGGCTCCGGACATTCGGCTGGGGTGTCTGTCGGATCGTGACGTCCGTCCGTCTGACCCGTAGCCAGGGTTCCCGCCAGCCCTCCCCGGCGGCCTCAGCGTCCCGGTTACCGCGCCACCCGGCACCACGGGCAGCCGCTCCGGCCGAAAGGGACGAGCGCCGGAACGGGGAGCGGCCACCCACTCCGGCGTACAACGGCCCAGCCGGGGGGCCGAGTCCGGCCGCCCCGGACAACCCAGGGGGTGGTCAGCCGCCGATGGCCGACATGGGACGGTTGGGCTGCAGGAAGCTGGGGTCGTCGATCCCGTGCCCGGCCCGCTTCCCCCGCACAGCCACGATCCACCGCTCGGCCAGCTCCTCGTCCGAGGCCCCACCGCGAAGGGCGGCCCGGAGGTCGGACTCCTCGGTGGCGAAGAGGCAGTTGCGCACCTGCCCGTCCGCGGTCAGCCGTACCCGGTCACAAGACCCGCAGAACGGCCGCGTGACCGACCCGATGACGCCCACCCGAGCAGGCCCCCCGTCCACCACGAACCGCTCGGCCGGAGCGCTCCCGCGCTCCTCAGCATCATCGGGGGCGAGGTCGAAAGAACCAGAGAGCAGGTCGAGGATCTCGTCGGCGGTCACCATGCTCGCCCGATCCCACCCGTGCTGGGCGTCCAGCGGCATCTGCTCGATGAAGCGAAGCTCATACCCCTGCTCCAGGCAGAACCGCAGCAACGGCACCGCCTCGCCCTCGTTGATCCCCCGCATGAGGACCGCGTTGACCTTCACCGGCCGCAGCCCGGCGGTGTGCGCCGCGGCGAGGCCGGCGATGACGTCGTCGAAGCGGTCGCGGTGGGTCAGGCGCTTGAAGTGGTCGCGGTCGAGGGTGTCGAGCGAGACGTTCACCCGGTCGAGCCCGGCGTCCTTCAGCGGGACCGCCAGGCGCGACAGCCCGATGCCGTTGGTGGTGAGCGAGATCTGCGGCCGGGGACG
The DNA here is from genome assembly GCF_044459405.1 of Nonomuraea sp. NPDC050328. NCBI lineage: Bacteria > Bacillati > Actinomycetota > Actinomycetes > Streptosporangiales > Streptosporangiaceae > Nonomuraea > Nonomuraea sp. NPDC050328. The sequence continues at coordinate 120,341 of NZ_JBITIW010000013.1, forward strand.
GAGCTCGGCGGTACGCCGGACGATGTCGACCAGCTCGCGCCGGATGAGCGGCTCGCCCCCGGTGTAGCGGACCTCGGTGATGCCCAGCATCTCCACGCCGATCCGCACGAGACGGACGATCTCGTCGGCGGTCAGCAGTTTGGCGTTGGGCAGCCAGTCGAGCCCTTCGGGTGGCATGCAGTACGTGCAGCGCAGATTGCACTTGTCGGTGAGAGACACCCGAAGATCCGTGCTCACCCGCCCGAACGTGTCCTTCAACAAGGGTGCCACCTCCCATCCCGTGAGTGGCTTCAGCCTACGGCCTGCCTCCGACAGGAAAACCGGAGGGATCTACCAAGCGGCGGTCACCCCTTGATCGAGACGGGTTGCCACAGCCCCGCTGCCACGTCCACCAGGTCGTCCGGGCCCTCGTCGATCGGCCGGCCGGGTTAAGCCCGGCGCGGGCGCATCAGCCAGACGGCGGCGGCGATGGTGAGCACCCAGCCGACCACTTCGATGAGCAGGTGGTCCGTCGCGCTGGGGACGGACTGCAGCAGGTACACCCGGACGCTGTTGATCGCTCCGTGCGTCAGGACCGCGGGCCAGACGCTCCCCGACCGCCGGCGAAGGGCGAGCAGCAGCGGCGCCCAGGGCAGCATGCCGGCGAAGTAGATGACGATGTCCCGGAGCGGCCGGTCACCGATGACGGCGAGGACCGGCAGGTGCCAGACGATCCAGACCAGGCCGCTGACGAAGGCCAGCGGCCAGAACCCCCATGACGCGGCGCGCGTGGCCAGCCAGCCGCGCCAGCCGAACTCCTCTCCGATGGCGAAGACGGACTGCATGACGAAGACCGGGAGGATCCAGATGGTCGCCGCGAGGATCTGGTCGAGCGGGTTGAGCGGCCAGATCCCCGTCGCCAGGGCGATGGCGGTCTGGATCGCGGCGATCAGGGCGATGAGGCCGATGCCGATGCCGGCCCACTTGGGCGTGCCGCGCCACGTGGTGGCGAACGTCTCCCGGAACGTCCCCGGCCGTCGGGCGAGCCACATGATGATCGCCGCGAGCATCGGGGTCAGCTGCAGGATCGGCGTGATCAGGTTGTTGAGGTCCGGGGAGACGAGCCGGAAGACCATCGGAACGGACAGCGCGAAGCACAGCAGGACGGCGATCGCGAAGAACCACGTGACTTCGGCGACAGTGGATCTGGAAGAGCTGGGGCGCGTGCGGGACGCGGTCATGAGGATCTCGTTTCGTGCGGGCGCGAGGGTCTAGCTCGACGGGTGAACTGTGGTGCGGCCCGGAGCGGCCGTCCTGGACTCGGGAAGAGGCGTGACGACGCCGGGAGGCGGGAAACGCACAAGCTCGACGCTAGGACCGGCGGAGGCGGTCCTGCCTCACCCGAAGGGGTGAACCGGTACCGCCCGTCCGGATGGAATTCGTGGCGGGTGACGAGCCCCCGGCCCGTGTGCTCGCACGGCTGGAACCGGGCGGCCTCGATAAAATGAGTGGGATTTCCTTTCTGGTCAGGCCACACTGATCACCAACCAGAAGGAGAGACTTTCAAATGTCGCCCAACCAGCCCGCACCGAACCTGCTGTCGTGGGCCAGCGAGATCGACGAAGCCGCGATCATGCAGGCCGCACGTGCCGCCCGCCTGCCATTCGTTTCCGGTCACGTCGCTCTAATGCCGGACGCGCATGTCGGCATCGGTGCGACGGTGGGCTCGGTAATTCCGACCAAGAATGCCATCATCCCCGCCGCGGTCGGCGTGGATATCGGCTGCGGAATGGTCGCCACGGAAACGACGCTCACCGCCGCCGATCTGCCGGACACCTTGGCCGCGCTGATGCCGATGGTGGAGCGCCGCATTCCCGCCGGGGTGGGGAAGGGTCACAGCGATCCGTCGATGGACCGCGCTCTGGGCGAGCTCGGGCTGCCCCACACCGCCCTGGACGCCCGGCTCACCAAGAAGGTGTCCGACCAGTTCGGGACCCTCGGCTCCGGCAACCACTTCGTGGAGGTCTGCCTCGACGAGCGCGACCGGGTCTGGACCGTCCTGCACTCGGGCTCGCGCGGCATCGGCAACCAGCTCGCCACGATGCACATCGTGGGTGCGAAGAAGCTGATGAAGAAGCAGGAGATCGGCCTGGAGGACCCGGACCTGGCCTACCTCGTCCAGAACACTCCGGAGTTCACCGCGTACATCGAGGACATGCTGTGGTCGCAGCGCTACGCCATGGCCTCGCGGGCGCGGATGGACAAGGTCCTGATCAACGCGCTGTTCCACGTCGTCGGCACGGGCCGGCGCGTCCGCACGATCAACTGCCACCACAACTTCACCCAGCAGGAGACCCACTACGGCAAGTCGTTGTGGATCACCCGCAAGGGCGCGATCAAGGCCGACCACGGTGACGAGGGCGTCATTCCCGGGTCCATGGGGACCCAGTCGTACATCGTGCGTGGGCGGGGGAATCCGGAGTCGTACAACTCGTGCTCGCACGGGGCGGGGCGCCGGATGTCGCGGACCAAGGCGAAGAAGGAGCTTTCGGCGGCTTCGCTCACTCAGGCGATGCGCGGGCGTACGTGGAACGTTGACCGGGCCGCTGCTTTGGTGGACGAGCACCCTGAGGCGTACAAGTCCATTGATCAGGTGATGGCGGATCAGAAGGATCTGGTCGAGATTCAGCACACGCTTCGGCAGATCTTCAATTACAAGGGGTAGGCCGGTCGCCGGCGAGCTAGACCTTTGTTTCGCCTTTTCATAAGTGGCCGATATCGAAACTGGGAAAGTCCCGGCGGGGGTCACTTGCTCTGGGCGGCCTGTTCGTAGTCGGCGCAGCGGCGGGTGCCGCCCTCGGGGACGGTCACCCGGACGGTGTCCACGGGCACGCGGCGCTGGGCGGCGGTGGCGGCGGCGATGGTGCAGACGAGTTGGCCGGTGGCCAGGTGTGGCAGGCGGGTTGCCTGGGACACCTGGCCACCGGTCACGGTGTAGGAGGTTTCGTCGACGCGGAGGGGGAGGTTGGCGGGCAGGTGGGTGTCGAGGGCGCGTTCGCGTTCCTTGTCGGTGGGGCCTGCTCTCAGGAGGTTCACGGCTTCTGCGGCGGTCAGGGGGCCGTCGGGGCGGCCTACGGGGACCAGGTGGTTGTCGCGGACGAAGTACAGGTGGCTGCCCTCGGTGAAGCCGCGGGCCGGTTCGCCGGCGTCGACCACGCCGGTGGGGGCGATGCCGCAGGCGGCCACGGTTAGCAGGAGGAGGGCGGCCGCCAATCCGCGCGCTCGTGGAAGCCTCAAAGGGCGGCGAGAAGAGGATCCCGACGCACAGGGGCCACGGGTGGGGAGGCGGCGGGTCACGGGCGGAGGCCCCCAAAGGTTGGACTCCCGAAGCTGAGGGGTCATGGGCGGGAGCTCCCCATGGTGGGAGGACCGGAGTGGGGGCTTCGGGGCAAGGTGAGGGTGAAGAGGGCGGTGGGGGTGGCGGTGAGGGTGCCGCCGTGCAGGAGGGCGTTCTCGCGGGCGATGGCGAGGCCCAGGCCGCTGCCGGCGGAGCGGGTGCGGGCGGTGTCGGCCTTGTAGAACCGCTCGAACACGTGCGGCAGGACGTCCGCCCCCAGGCCGGGCCCGTGGTCGGCCACCTCGACGAAGGCCAGCTCGTCCGTGGCGCGGACCCTGACGGTGACGGGCGGTGAGCCGTGCCGCAGGGCGTTGCCGACGAGGTTGGCGACGATGACGTCCAGCCGCCGCGGATCGACCGGTACCCGCAGCCCGGTGGGCAGGTCGGCGGTGACCTGGTCGGTCCATCCCCGCGACCGCAGGCAGCCGGCCACCGCCGCGCCGAGGTCCACGTCGTCGAGGTTGAGCACGGCCGCCCCGGCGTCGAAGCGGGAGATCTCCATGAGGTCGTCGACGAGCCGGCTGAGCCGGGCGATCTCGGCGGTGACCAGGCGGGCCGCCTCCCCCGCGCCGCCGTCGAGCCGCTCGGCCCCGGCCTGCAGCACCTCGGTGACCGCGGTGGCGGCGGCCAGCGGGGTGCGCAGCTCGTGGGAGACGTCGGCGACGAACCGCCGCGACCGGGCCTCCATCTCGCGCAGCTCGCCGACCGACCGTTCGAGCGCCGCGGCGGTCTCGTTGAACCGTCCGGCCAGCCCGGCGAGCTCGTCGCCACCGCGCACGGGCAGCCGCGTCTCCAGCCGCCCCTCGCCCAGTCGCCGCGCGGCGCGGTCCAGGTCGGCGACCGGCCGCAGGACGCCTCGCGCGGCCAGCAGGCCGGCCAGGACCGCGAGCAGGACCACCGGGAGCGCCGCCGCCTGCGCGGCACGGGCCACCGCGGCCTCGTCGGCGGCGGCCTGGGCCAGCGACTCCACCAGGTACACGGTGAGGCCCGAGGGCGTGCCGCCGGCGCGGAGCATGACCCGGCTCCCGCCCACCAGGTACGGCACGCCGTCGCGCGCGACGCGCTGCCAGGCGAGCCGGGGCCGGTCGAGGAGGCGCTGCCGCAGCTCGGCGGTGATGCGCGCGTCGCTGGGCACGGCGCCGTCCCGGACCACGTACACCTTGCGGTCGCCCACTTCGAGGTCCTCGGCGAGCGAGGCCAGCTCGTCGTCGGTGGCCGGGAGCGCCACGTCGCGCGAGAGCAGCAGCACCCGGTGCCGGAAGTCGTCGAGCAGCCGGTCCTGGACGCCGCTGAGCAGGTTGCTGCGCGCCTTGTAGTAGGTCAGCCCGGCCGCCCCCACCGCGCTCAGCCCGCCCACCAGCACGAACGTGATCACCAGCCGGGCACGCAGCCCGCGAAGCCACCTCATACCGGCCCGAACCGGTAGCCGAAGCCGCGCACGGTCTGGATGTAGACCGGTTCGGCCGGGACCTGTTCGATCTTGGCGCGGAGGCGCTGCACGCAGGCGTCCACGAGCCGCGAGTCGCCGAGGTAGTCGTGCTCCCAGACCGCCTCCAGCAGGTGTTGCCGGCTGAAGACCTGGCCGGGGGCGGCCGACAGGTGCAGCAGCAGCTTCAGTTCCATCGGCGGCAGCGCGACCGGCCGGCCGGCCAGCCGTACGGTCAGGGAGGTCCGGTCCAGGGACAGCTCGCCGTACGTCTCGACCGGGGAGGGCTGGCTCTCGCCGCGGCGCAGCACCGCCCGGATGCGCGCCTCCAGCACCTGCGGGCGCACCGGTTTGACCACGTAGTCGTCGGCGCCCGCCTCCAGCCCGCCGACCACGTCGAAGTCGTCGCCGCGGGCGCTCAGCATGACGATCGAGGTCGCCGTGGTGGCCCGGATGCGCCGGCAGACCTCGAAGCCGTCGATGCCGGGGAGCATCAGGTCGAGCACCACCACGTCGGCGGCGAAGCGGGGCAGGAGCGCCAGACCGTCCTCGCCGGAGGCGGCCGACTCGACCTCGTGGTCCCTGCTCTTGAGGGCGAGCGTCAGCGCGTCCCTGACGGCGGGGTCGTCCTCGATCAGCAACACGCGAGCCATGCGTTCCAGTATCGGAGGCTTCGGCGGGCGGTTTGTCCGGTCTCGGAAGCTATTACACGTTCATGACATCGTGCTGACGGCCTGCTCATCGGGGTCGGCCAGGGTGAGGGGCACGTCAGCGATCCCCTTTGGAGGAACACGTGTTGATCACCAAGCGCCGGCTCGCCGGACTGGCCGCCCTGCCCTTCCTCGCGCTCGGTACGGCCTGCGGCGCGCAGAGCTTCGCGGCCACCGAGACGCCCGCCGCGTCGAGCGGCCAGGCCAAGCCGAGCTGGCACGAGACCGCGGTGAAGTTCACCGGGTGCATGCGGGCCAACGGCGTCGACATCCCGGACCCGGTCAAGGGGCAGGACCTGGACACCAGCGCGGTCACCAAGGTCACCCAGGCCAAGCTCGACGCCGCGATGAAGGCGTGCAAGGAGTGGGACTCGGTCATCCTCGGCGGGTCAGAGCCGGCCACGCCCGAGGAGGAGGCCAAGTTCGCGGCGTGGGCTCGGTGCCTGCAGCAGGGCGGGGTGTGGCAGCCGGTCGGGTCCGAGGCCAAGCCTGAGGGGTTCCAGCAGGTCAAGCCGAGGTCGGCGGAGGAGCGGAAGGTCTTCGAGAGCTGCGCCTCGCTGGCGCCGCCCGCGCCGTACGAGCAGGGCTGACCGGCCGGGCCGCACCCCGGCGGGCCATCCCCCTCCGGCAGGAGGGGTGCCGGGGAGCGGCCCCAGGCCACCGCTTCGTGAGAACCGAGTGGACCCCGGGCGGTCTGGGCGGGGGCCTGACCGTGACGTCTGATCGGCGCGTGAAAGGCCGACGCAGGGCCTGACCGTGAGGTCTGATCCCGGCGCGTGAAAGGCCGACGCAGGGCCTGACCGTGAGGTCTGATCCCGGCGCGTGGGGGGCCGGGGCGGCTGCGTAGAGTCGCCCCATGACGACCCGAGCCGAAACCTTCGCCGCCCTGCACCGCCCCGGAGACCCCCTCCTGCTGCCCAACGCCTGGGACGTGGGCTCGGCCGCGGCCATCGCCGCCGCCGGGGCCAGGGCCATCGCCACCACCAGCGCCGGGGTCGCGTGGTCCCTGGGCTTCGCGGACGGCGCCGACCTGGGCGCGGACCGCAACGCCGCCCTGGTCGAGCGGATCGCCGCCACGGTGGACGTGCCGGTCTCGGCGGACATCGAGGCGGGCTACGGCGCGGTCGCCGAGAGCGTCGCCGCCGTGGTGCGGGCGGGCGCGGTGGGCGTCAACCTGGAGGACCGGGTGGGCGCCGACCTGCTGCCCCCGGCCGAGCAGGCCGATCGGCTGCGCGCCGCGCGGGCCGCCGCCGACCGCCTGGGCGTGCCCGTCTGGATCAACGCCAGGACCGACGTGTACCTGGCCGGCAGCGGGCGGCTGGAGGAGGTGCTGGAGCGCGCCGAGGCCTACGCGGCGGCGGGGGCCTCCAGCCTGTTCGTGCCGGGCCTGATCGACCTGGAGGCGCTCAAGCGGCTCTCGGACGGGCCGCTGCCGGTCGCGGTGATGGCCTGGGCGGGCGCGCCGTCGGTCGCGGAGTTCGCCGCGGCCGGGGTGGTGCGGATCAGCCTGGGTTCGTCGATCGCGCAGGCGGCCTACGCGCTGGCCGCGCGGGCGACCACCGAGCTGCTGGAGAAGGGCGTCTACGACGCCACCGCGGACGGCCTGCCGTACGGCGAGCTGAACGCGTTGCTCGGCTGAGCGAGCACGGAATGCGCGAAGGAGCCCGGCCGCCGAGCGGCCGGGCTCCTTCGTCTTCGAGCGGGTACGGCTAGCGGTGCAGGACCTTGACCCAGTCGCTGGCCTCGTCGCCGTTGTAGTAGCGGCCACCCTCGTAGATGGCGCGGAAGGTGCCGGAGGTGTAGGCCGGGACCTTCAGGTGGAAGTAGCCGGAGCCGCCGGTGCGGACCTTGTCCACGAACTCCCAGCGGTGGGAGCCGTCGGGCTGGAAGAGGATGATGATCTTCCGGCCGCCGAGGCGGTTCCAGCCGTTGGCGCGCTCGCACCAGTCGGACTTGATGACCTGGACGACACCGTCGATGTAGCCGCCCTCGCAGTGGACCGAGAGCCGGCCGTCGAGGTGGAGGGTACGGCCGGCCCAGGCGGGCTCGGGGTTGACGTCGAAGCTCAGGCGGGTGTAGCCGCCGTCGTGGTCGTAGTCGAAGTCACCGTTGTGCCACCCGTTGTCGTAGTAGGGCGGGTTGGTGACGGCCGACGCGGGCGCGGCGGCGGTGGCCAGGACGGTGGCGCCCAGCGCCGCAGCGAGGGCGCCGGCAGCGAGACGTCGCATCATGATCTAGGAATTCCTCTCCCCGTGGGCAGCACGCTCCGGGACAAAGCGTGCCTACGGCAACGACGCTCCACGGTAAAGAAAGGTTTGAACAATTAAGATCACGATTCGATAACTCCACCACTCCGAAGGGATATTTATCCCCTTTATCGGCTTAATGTCCTTTTTTCTGGCCGGCGATGTGCACCGCGGGACCCCAGCCGGGCGCGTAGTGCTTGTTGCCGGGGAAGCGGAGCTGCCACCATCCGCGGGCGCGGTTCGGGATCACCCGGGCGAAGCCGCCGTCACGTCCGGTCGTCGCGGTGCCGACCTTGGTCCAGACGACGCCGTTCGGCTTGCGGTGCATGATCTTGACCTTGGTGCCGGCGAAGGCCGCGTAGTCGCTGTAGCCGGCCGGGTCCACCCGGTCGAGCTCGCCGCTCAGGCGCACCGCCTTCTGGCCTCTGATCTTGCTCACGTGGGCCGAGGTCAGCCTGGTGGCGCGGCGGAGCTGGAAGGTGGTGTGCCGGGTGACCGTACTGCCGTCGGCGGCCTTCGCGGTGGCGGTCACCGTCCAGAGGCCGGAGGGGTAGAAGCGGTTCAGGCCGCGGGCGGGCAGGAAGCGCCAGGTCTCCCAGCCGTCCGCGCTCGACGCCATCCGCTCCACCCGGCGCGGCTGTCCCGTCATGGGCGCCTCGACCTCGGGGCGTGGCCCGGCGGGACCCGACGCGTCCGGCGGCGGACCCGAGGGCTCGGGAGCGGGCGGCCGATCCCCAGAACCTCCAGGGACCCCCGGACGCCCCGGAGTCCCGGGAGCTTCGGCGACGGGCGGCGAGGGGTGCGGCCGGGAAGCAGGCGCCGGCGGCCGCTCGGCGGAGGGCGTGGAAGCGGGCGGTCCGGAGACAGGCGGGCCGGAAGCCGGCGGCGCGGGCTCACCGGGCGCGGAAGTGGGCGGTGCGGGCTCACCAGACGGGGCCGGCTCACCGGGCGGTGCGGGCTCACCGGGCGGGGCGGAGGGTTCGCCCGGCGGCCCGGACGGCGGCTCCGAGGGCGTGGACGGCCCCGGCGGAGAGGACGGGGGCGCAGTGGAAGGTTCCTGGACGGGCGCACCGCGCCGGGGCCGGCCGGGCGCGACGTCGATGGTCACCCCGTCCTCCCCCGCGGCCCCCCGCGCGACCACGTCGATCACCAGCCGTACCGACCCGCTGGGCCCCACCACCGGCTGCGCCGGCCGTACGACGATCTCCTTGATCTCCGGCCCGGCGGCAGCGGCGGTCCCGGTGACGGGCACCGCGAGCGCTCCCGCCATGAGCGAGGTGAGCAGAACTCGATTCGTCATGATCAACACGGTAGGAACCGCCCGGTAATGCCCGGGGACATGACACCCGCCCCGGTTGGCAAAGCATCGGGTGATCCACGTCCGAACCTGGGTAGCCCACGGCAGAGCTGGAAAGACGCCTTGTAAGTGACTTAGAGTGACTGATCGAATACAAGGGGGGATCATGACAGCAGAGCGCACGTTCTTCGGTCACCCGAGGGGTTTGGCCACCCTCTTCGGGACCGAGATGTGGGAGCGCTTCAGCTTCTACGGCCTGCGCGGCATCCTCGTGCTGTTCCTGATGGCCCCGCCGGTCCGTAACGGCCTGGGCCTGGACGAGACGACCGCGGTCCCGATCGTCGCGCTGTACGGCGGCACCGTCTACCTGACCTCGCTGCCCGGCGGCTGGCTGGCCGACCGGGTGCTGGGGGCCAGGCGCACGGTGTTCTGGGGCGGCGTGATCATCATGCTGGGCCACATCTCGATGGCCATCCCGATCCACTCCTCCGCCCTGATCTGGCTCGGCCTGTTCCTGATCATCTGCGGCACCGGCCTGCTCAAGCCGAACATCTCCTCGATGGTCGGCTACCTCTACCGCGACGACGACGACGCCCGCCGCGACGCCGGCTTCTCGCTGTTCTACATGGGCATCAACATCGGCGCCGCGCTGGGCCTGTTCGTCACCCCGCTGCTGGCCGGCGACGACCGCTGGCACCTCGGCTTCGGCGCCGCCGCGGTCGGCATGGCGCTCGGCCTGATCATGTACACCGCGCGCCGCAAGAGCCTGGACGGCGCCGGCGAGGCGCCCCCGCGGCCGCTGTCGCCGGCCGAGTCGCGCAAGGCCGTGCGGGTGATCGTCTTCTCGCTGCTGCTGCTCATCGCCGCGGTCCTGATCTGGGGGGCGACCGGCACGCTCACCGTGGGCACGGTCCCGACCGTGGTGACCGTGCTGAGCATCCTGGTCGTGGTCGGCTACTTCGTCTACGTCTTCCGCAGCGCCGGCGAGATCACCGCCGACGAGCGGCAGGGCATGCGCGCCTACATCTGGCTGTTCATCGCCGCCGCCATCTTCTGGATGATCTTCCAGCAGGCGGCCGGCCCGCTCACCGTCTTCACCGAGAAGCGCGCCGATCTGAGCGTGCTCGGCTGGACCGTCCCGGCGGGCATGGTCCAGAACTTCAACTCCATCTTCGTGATCATCCTGGCCCCGCTCTTCAGCGTCCTGTGGCTGCGGCTGGGCAACCGGGTCAACACCCCGCAGAAGTTCACCGCCGCGCTCTTCCTGGTCGGTCTCAGCTTCGTGCTGGTGAGCTGGCTGAACGCCAGTCCCGGGCAGATCGCGCTGCTGTGGCTGGCGCTCATCTACCTGATCCAGACGCTCGGCGAGCTGTCGCTGAGCCCGGTGGGCCTGTCGGTCACCGCCAAGCTCGCGCCCGCCTCGCTCAAGGGACAGATGATGGGGATCTGGTTCCTGGCCCCGGCGGTCGGCGAGCCGGTGGGCGGCCAGGCCTACAAGTTCCTCGTCCCGGCCTTCGGCCCGACCGGCTACTTCCTGACGCTGGGACTGGCGGCGGTGGTGGCGGGCCTCATCCTCATCGTCTTCACCGGCAGGCTCAAGCGGCTCATGAACGAACACGCGTGAGACCATCCTCACCGTGTCAGAACTGCTCGACCTCGTCGGAATCTTCATCTTCGCCCTGACCGGGGCGCTCATGGGCGTGCGCAAGCGCCTGGACGTGGTGGGCATGCTCGTGCTCGCCGAGATCACCGCCCTGGGCGGCGGCGTGGTGCGCGACCTGATCCTCAACGTGCCGCCCATCGCCTTCCAGAGCCTGGGCTACGTGCTCACCCCGGTCCTCGCCACCGTGGTCGTCGTCTTCTGGCATCCGCACGTCGCCCGGGTCCTGCCCGCGATCATGGTTTTGGACGCGGCGGGCCTGGGCGTGTTCTGCGCGCTGGGTACCGAGAAGGCCCTCGCGCTCGGGCTGTCGCCGCTGCACGCCGCGCTGCTCGGGGTGACCACCGCGGTCGGCGGGGGCATTCTGCGCGACATCCTGGCCGGGGAGATCCCGACGCTGCTGTACGACCGGCAGCTCTACGCCGTCCCGGCCATGCTCGGCTCGGGGCTGCGCGCGGTGCTGTTCGAGGCGCACCTGCAGGGCTGGGTGGCCACGCTGGCCGCCGCGCTGATCGCCTTCGTGCTCCGGATCAGCGCCATGCGGTACGGCTGGCGCGCCCCGCTGGCCCGGGGCGTCACACCATCGGACTGACCGCCGCCACCTCCCGCCGCCCGGCGCCCTGCCGGGCCGCGGCCAGCCGGGTGACCGCGTCGAGCAGCAGCGGGGGCGACTGCGTGTACGGCAGGCGCACGTACCCCTCCAGCGTCCCCTCGACCCCGAACCACGGCCCCGGGGCCAGCCGTACGCCATGGGTGGCCGCGGCCTCGGCCAGCTCGGTGGCGCCCTCCCCCGCGGCCAGCCGTACCCACAACGAGCCCCCGCCGGACGGCAGGACGAAGGTCCAGCCAGGCAGGTGCTCGCGCACCGCGGCGGCGAGGGTGTCGCGGGCGGCGCGCAGGGTGCGGCGGCGTTCGGCGCGCGTCACGGCGAGCCGGTCGAAGAGCTGGGCGACGATGAGCTGCTCCAGCACGGGCGCGCTCAGGTCGGCCGAGGAGCGGTGCAGCGCCAGCCGGCGCACGTGCGCCGCGGTGGTGCGGATCCAGCCGATGCGCAGCCCGCCCCACCACAGCTTGCTGGCCGAGCCGATGGTGACCACCCGGTTGTCGGTGTCGAAAGCGGCCATCGGGGTGGCCCTGGCCTGCTCCGACAGCGCCAGCTCGGCCCACGTCTCGTCCACCAGGATCGTGGTGCCGGTGCGGCGCGCGGCGGCGACGATCTCGGCGCGCTCGGCGTCGGGCATGAGCGCGCCGGTCGGGTTCTGGAAGTCGGGGATCAGGTAGGCCAGCCGGGCGGCGGACTGCCGCATGGCGCTGGTGACCAGGTCGGGCTGCCAGCCGTCGGAGCCGACGCCGACCGGGGCCAGCCGGGCGCCCCGGCCGCGGGCCGCCTCGACGGCGTGCGGGTAGGTGGGCGACTCGAACAGGAAGGTGTCGCCGGGGCCGACCAGCAGGCTGATCACCAGGTGCTGGGCGGACTGGTTGCCGGTGGTGACCAGGATCTGCTCGGGCCGGGTGGCCAGGCCGCGCTCGGTGTAGCGGGCGGCGATGCGTTCGCGCAGCTCGGGCAGGCCGACGGGGTCGTAGCCGGAGCCCATCGCGTGCCGGGGCAGCTCGCGCACGGCCGCCTCGACGGCGGCCTGGAACTGGCCGGGCGCGGCGGGGGCGGCGTTCTGGAGCTGGATGAGGCCGTCGCCGCCGAAGCCGCTCCAGGCGGTCTCGGCGGGGTCGGGCAGCACGGTCCAGCTTCCGGAGCCCTGGCGGCTGTCCACGTAGCCCTGGCCGCGCAGCAGGTCGTAGGCGGCGGTCACGGTGGTGCGGCTGACGCCGAGCGTCTCGGCCAGGTGGCGTTCGGCGGGCAGCCGGACCTGCACCGGGATGCGGCCGTCCATGACCAGGCCGCGCAGGGCGTCAGCGAGTGCCCGGTAGTAAGGCCGCGCGGTGCGGTCGAGGTCGAGCAGCCGGGCCACCTGGGTGGCGGAGAGAAAGCGCACCAGGCCATTTTCGGTGATTGGCCCTGTTATGGGAAGCCGGTTGCCCGCCATTATGGGTCCATCATGCGCGAGAAATTGACACCAACCCGGCTCGCCAAGCTCTACGGCGGGCTGGCCCTCTACGGCCTGGGCATGGCCCTGCAGATCGAGTCGGCGCTCGGCGGCTCCCCCTGGGACGTCTTCCACCAGGGCCTGGCGGTCCACTTCGGGCTGTCGGTCGGCACCTGGGTGATCATCGTGGGCGCGGTGGTGATGCTGGCCTGGATCCCGCTGCGCCAGCGGCCCGGCCTGGGCACCATCAGCAACGTCCTGTTCCTGGGCCTGTTCGCCGACCTGTTCCTGTGGCTGCTGCCGGGCCCTGAGCACGTCGTGCCGCGGTCCGCCTACCTGCTGGCCGGCGTCTTCCTGGTCGCCCTGGCCACGGTGCTCTACATCGGCGCCGGGCTCGGCCCCGGCCCGCGCGACGGCATCATGACCGGGCTGGTCCGGCTCGGGCTGTCGATCCGGCTGGCCCGCACGCTCATCGAGGTCAGCGTGCTGGCGATCGGCTGGATCCTGGGCGGCACCGCGGGCGTCGGCACGTTGTTGTTCGCGCTGGCGATCGGTCCGCTCACCCAGATCCTGTCGCGCTGGTTCCCGCTGGAGGCGGCACCGCCCCGGCCGGTACCCCTGCCTGCGGATTAGCCGTCCTGGAACGCTCCACAATTCTGCACATCCTGCGAGGTTCATGAGCGAAGTTGCTTGATCGAGCCTTGAATCGCTTGACATTGATCACCGTCATCACGAGCATTTATGCAGTTCTCCTGCGAAAGGCCGTGTGATGACTTCTCGGGCTGCTGAGCTCTGGCGGCGGACGGTCCCCTGGCGCTGGCTCGCGCCCAGCACGGTCCTGATCGCCTGCGTGGTCGGCTTCCCCGCCCTGTACATGGTCCTGATGTCCTTCCAGGACATCAGCCGGATCGGGCTGGTCAAGGGTTTCGCGGGACTGGACAACTACGCCCGGTTACTCCAGGAGGACGCGCTCGGCCAGGTCGTCGGCAACACGCTGCTGTGGCTGGTCGTGGTCGTCGGCCTGACGATGCTGCTGTCGCTGGCGCTGGCGCAGTTCCTGTCCAAGGAGTTCTTCGGCCGCCGGTTCGTGCGGCTCTCACTGGTGGTGCCGTGGGCCACCTCGCTGGTGATGACCGCGACCGTGTGGCGCTTCATCTACGAGGGCGGCAACGGGCTGCTCAACCGGCTGCTGATGGACCTGGGGCTCCTGTCGGCCCCGGTCGACTGGTACAAGGACCCGGCCACCGCCCTCTACTCGGTGATGGCGATCGGCATCGTCACCTCGATGCCCTTCACCACCTACGTGCTGCTGTCCGGGCTGCAGACCGTGCCGCACGACGTGCTGGAGGCGGCCAGGATCGACGGGGCGAGCGCCTGGTCGACCTGGCGGCGAGTGACGCTGCCGATCCTGCGGCCCTCGCTGATGATCGCGCTCGTCCTGAACATGCTGCACGTCTTCAACGCCTTCACCGTGATCTGGGTGATCATGGGGAAGACCGCGGGCAACCACGCCGACACCACGGTGACCTGGCTGTACAAGATCGCCTTCACCGCGCAGCTCGACTCCGGCGAGGCCGCGGCGCTCGGCGTGCTCAACGTCGTCTTCCTGCTGCTGCTCATCACCGCCTTCGTGGTGATCCTGCGGCCCTACCAGAACCCCTCGGCGGCCGAAGAGAGGCCGTCGGCCGCCGAGGCACCCGCCGGCGAGGTCCGGCCCGCGCCGCCGTACCAGCCGGAGCCCGTCCAGCCGAAGCCGGTCCAGCCGAAGCCGGTCCGGCAGCGGCTGGTGCTGATGCGGGCGGGCCGGGGCTGGCGGCGGATCCGGCCGGCAGCGCTGCCGGTGATCGGCTTCGCCATCGCGCTGTTCTTCCTGGCTCCCTACGCGGCGATGCTGTTCGGCTCGCTGAAGACCGACGCGGAGCTGTACGCGGTGCCGGCCGACTACTTCCCGCGGACGTGGGCGTGGTCGAACTACGCCGACGTGTGGCAGCGCATCCCGCTGGCCGACTACTTCCGGGTCAGCCTGACCGTCGCCCTGGTCTCGACCGCGCTCGTCCTGGTCGTCGGGGCGCCGGCCGCCTACGTCCTGGCGCGCTCCAGGTTCCGGGGGCGCGGGGCCTTCCTCGGCGTGATCCTGGTGACGCAGATGTTCCCGGCGGTCGCGCTGCTGATCGGGCTCTACCGGCAGGCGCTGTTCGTGGACGGGATCAACAGCTACGCGGTGATCATCGCCATCAACGCCGCCTTCAACCTCGCCTTCGGCGTCTGGATCATGCACGCGCACTTCAGCGCCATCCCGGTGGAGATCGACGAGGCGGCGATGATGGACGGCCTGGGCCGCTTCCGCATCATGCTGCGGATGATCCTCCCGCTGGCCGCGCCGGGCCTCGTCACCGTGATGATCTTCACCTTCATCCAGGTGTGGAACGAGTTCGTGATCGCGCTGACCCTCTTCAACGACCCGGCCTCCGGGCGCGTGCCGCTCACCGTCGGGGTGCAGCAGTTCGTCGGCCTCTACGAGACCAACTACCAGTACCTGTTCGCGGCGGCGCTGATGGCGATCGTGCCGGCCGTGATCCTGTTCGCGCTCATCGAGAAGCATCTGGTGAGCGGCCTCACCGCAGGCAGCACCAAGTGACCAAGGACAAGGACCGGTGTGAGATGACCTCTCGGACAAGACCTCGGCTGGCCGCGATCGCCGCCCTCGCGCTGGCGCTGACCGCCTGCGGCAGCGGCGGGGGTGAGGGCGGCGACGGGCAGCAGTCCATCAAGCTCGTCGTGGCCCAGTACACCGAGGGCACCCGCCCCTACTGGGAAGAGCTGATCAAGTCCTTCGAGACCGCCAACCCGGGCAAGAACGTCGACCTGCAGGTCATCGACTGGGGCAACATCTCCGCCCAGGTCGCCACCATGATCCAGACCAAGCAGTTCCCCGACGTGCTCAACCTCAACGTCTTCGCCGACTACGCCGAGGCCGGGCTGCTCTACCGCGCCGAGGAGGTGGTCTCCAAGGAGGTGCTGGGCGACTTCCTGCCCTCCTTCGCCGCCAACGCCGCCTACGAGCAGACCCAGTACGGCCTGCCGTTCGTGGCGACGGTCAACGGCCTGTACTACAACAAGAAGATCCTGAAGGAGGCCGGCCTCGACAAGCCCCCGGCCACCTGGGACGAGTTCAAGGCCGCGGCCAAGGCGATCAAGGCCCTGCCCGGCGGCTACGTCCCCTACGCGCTGGCCATGGGCGCCGAGGGCGGCGACTACGAGTTCGGCACCTGGCTGCGCGCCAACAACGGCGACTGGCGCGTCAACGGCAAGTGGGCCGTCAACGGCGAGCGCAGCCTGGAGACGCTGCAGTTCCTCAAGACGCTCACCCAGGAGGGCCACACCCAGCCCAACCCGGGCCAGACCAACCGCGCCGACGGCACCTGGCCGCTGTTCGCCCAGGGCAAGGCGGCCATGGTCTACGCCTCCTTCGGCACCCGAGCCTTCCTCGACCCGGTGGAGAAGGCCGGCATCGAGTACGGCACCGCCCCGCACCCGGTCAACAACGGCGCGACCCCGGCCACGCACGGCATCCAGGACTACCTGATGGCCTTCAAGAAGGACGGCAACCAGGAGCTGGTCCGCCAGTTCCTGACCTACTTCTACCAGGCCGGCAACTACGCGAAGTACCTGAAGGTGGAGGGCCTGCTGCCGACCACGCAGTCGGCCTCCGACGTGCTGCGCCAGGACGCCAAGGTGGCCCCGATCGTCGACATGGTGGCCCGGGCCCGCTTCGACCCGACCTCCGAGCCGGTCTGGTCGGAGCTGCGCGGCACCATCGCCGCCGAGCTGGGCACCGGCCTGGCCGCCGACAGCGACCCGGCCGCGCTGCTGGGCAAGTTCCAGCAGATCGCCGAGCGTCCGTAGCCAACACACTGGCCGGGTCTCCCCAAATCGGGCGACCCGGCTAGTAGCGTCACAGGTATGCGGATCGAGGACTACGCACTCATCGGGGACATGCAGTCGGCCGCGCTCGTCGGCCGCGACGGCTCCATCGACTGGCTCTGCCTGCCCCGGTTCGACTCCCCCTCCTGCTTCGGCGCGTTGCTCGGCGACGGCCGGCACGGCCACTGGTCGCTCGGCCCCACCGGGCGCAGGCCCGCCGACCGGCGCCGCTACCGGCCGGACACGCTGATCCTGGAGAGCGAGTGGGACACCCCCACCGGCACCGTCCGGGTGATCGACTTCATGCCGCCGCGCGACCGCAACCCCGACGTCGTGCGCATCGTCGAGGGCGTCTCCGGCTCGGTGGAACTCACCACCGAGCTGCGCATCCGCTTCGACTACGGGCGGATCGTGCCGTGGGTGCGCCGCGACGGCGAGCACCTGCAGGCGGTCGGCGGGCCCGACTCGGTCTGGCTGCACTCGCCGGTGCCGCTGATCGGCGGCGACTACGCCCACCGCGCCACCTTCACCGTCGAGGCCGGGCAGCGCCTGCCGTTCCTGTTCACCTGGCACCCCTCGCACGAGCCGATGCCCAAGCTGATCGACCCCGAGACGCATCTGGCCGAGACCGAGGCGATGTGGACCGAGTGGGTGGCCCAGTGCACCTACAAGGGGCCGTGGCGCGAGGCGGTGGTGCGCTCGCTGATCACCCTCAAGGCGCTCACCTACGAACCGACCGGCGGCATCGTCGCCGCGCCGACCACCTCCATCCCCGAGGACCTCGGCGGCGTGCGCAACTGGGACTACCGCTTCTGCTGGCTGCGCGACGCCACCATGACGCTGGAGGCGCTGATCGACTCCGGCTACTCCGACGAGGCCCTGGCCTGGCGCTCCTGGCTGCTGCGCGCCATCGCCGGCCGCCCCCAGGACCTCCAGATCATGTACGGCGTCGCCGGCGAGCGCCGCCTGCCGGAGAGCCAGCTCGACTGGCTGCCCGGCTACGAGAACTCCCGCCCGGTCCGCATCGGCAACGCCGCGGTCAACCAGCTCCAGCTCGACGTCTACGGCGAGGTGATGAGCTGCCTCTACCTCTCGCGCACCTCGGGCCTGGCCGCCGACGACCGCGCGTGGGCGATCCAGCGCCAGCTCATCGCCTACGTCGAGGAGCACTGGGACGAGCCCGACGAGGGCCTGTGGGAGGTGCGCGGGCCGCGCCGGCACTTCACCCACTCCAAGGTGATGTGCTGGGTGGCGCTCGACCGGGCCATCCGCCAGGTGGAGAACTTCGGCCGCACCGGCCCGGTGGAACGCTGGCGCCGGGTGCGCGACGAGATCCACGCCGAGATCTGCGACAAGGGCTTCGACGCCACCCGCAACACCTTCACCCAGTCGTACGGCTCGCCCGAGGTGGACGCGGCGTTGCTGCTGATCCCGCTGACCGGGTTCCTGCCGATCGACGACCCCCGGGTGGCCGGCACGGTGGAGGCGATCGAGCGCGAGCTGATGAGCGACGGCTTCGTGCTGCGTTACCCGATCGCCGAGGACAACGACGTGGACGGCCTGCCCGGCGCCGAGGGCGCGTTCCTGGCGTGCAGCTTCTGGCTGGTGGAGGTGCGGGCGCTGCAGGGCCGGCACGCGCAGGCCTGCGAGCTGTTCGAGCGGCTGCTCGCGCTCCGCAACGACCTGGGGCTGCTGGCCGAGGAGTACGACCCGCGGTACGCCCGGATGGTCGGCAACTTCCCGCAGGCCTTCAGCCACGTGCCCCTCGTGCACGCGGCCAAGGCGCTGTCCTAAAACCGAGCCTCAGGAGGAGCTGAGGCGCTTCAGCACCCGGGCGAAGTCCTTCGGCGGCACGACGACCAGGCGGGTCTGGCCGTCCTGGACCACCAGGTCGGCCTTGATCCGGGTCAGCGTGCCGGCGTGCCACCAGTAGACCTGCTCGCTGGGGCCGCCCGCGCGCAGGGCGTGCACGCGCAGCCGTTCGATGGCCCGCACGACGCCGATGCCCTCCACCGGGTGCACCAGCACGGTCCGCGGGTCGGGCAGGACGGCCAGCACGCCGTCGCCGGGCACCTGGAGGTAGTCCTCCAGCCAGTGCAGGTGCGAGCCGGCCGAGGCGGTCGCGCCGCCCAGCCGCCAGACCGGGGTGCCGGACAGGTCCTCGCGGCCGGCGTGCAGGCGCTCGTTGCGCCGCACGTTGGCCAGGGCCACGCCGAGCGCCTGGGCGGGCGGGATCGGCCAGCAGCCGGCCTCCTCGGGCCGCACCGGCCGGCCGTGCACGGTCATCAGCTCGACCAGGTCGGCGCCCAGGTGCCGGCCGACCACGCGGGTCAGGTCGGGCACCTCGTCGACGGCTTCCACCCGGGTGCCGAGCAGGTGCCTGACCTGGTCGAAGTCGCACGGGTCGGGCAGGGAGGCGTCGGCCAGGGCGCGGCCGAGGTGCTCGGAGACCAGCATCGGCCAGTCCTCGCGGGGGCGCCGCCCGGCCTCGCGGCGCAGGCCGGCCAGCCGTACCGGGATCTCCTTGCCGCCCCCGAGGGTCAGCAGGGTCCCGTCGGCGGCGAACGCGCAGGTGTAGCCGAGCGAGTCGGCCACAAGGGAGAGCAACGAGTCGAGGTCCACGTCCTCGACCGATCGCGACGGCCGGGAGGGCCGGAACAGGTTCACGCCGCATGCCCCTTCTGTCGGATTCGTCCCCCTGCGTGTCTCTACGATGCCTGGTCCCAGCCCCCGAACTGACCAGCCAGGGAGCACGATTCAGTATCGATAGCCCCAAGAGCCCCAAGCCAGATGCTCAGCTGCGGGCTGCCGTGCCCGACCGGCAGCCCCGCCAGGATCGGCACTCCGAGCGGGACGAGCCGGTCCCTCAACACCGGCATCGGATCGCCACAGCCGACCCACGAGCCGAGCACGAACCCACGTGCCCCGTCGAAGGCGCCGGCCTGCAGGAGCTGGGTCAGCATCCGGTCGATCCGGTAGGGCTCCTCCCCCACGTCCTCCAGGAAGACCAGCCGGTCGGCGAAGGCCGGCTGGTACCGGGTGCCGCACAGCGAGGCGAGCAATGACAGGTTGCCGCCGGCCAGCACGCCCTCCGCCCGGCCCGGCACCAGCATCTCCTCGCCCGGCACCGGCAGCGGGCGGCCTTCGAGCGCCGCCAGGAGGTGCTCCCAGGTGCGCGGCTCGGGCTCGGCCCCGTCGGTGATCACCGCGCAGGCGGGCATCGGGCCGTGCAGCGTGGGCAGGCCGAGTTCGAGGCCGAACACGTGGTGCAGCGCGGTGATGTCGCTGGAGCCCAGCAGCACCTTCGGCCCGGCCTCGCGCATCGCCGCCCAGTCCAGCAGGCCGAGCAGGCGGCCCGCGCCGTACCCGCCCCTGGCGCAGAAGACCGCCGCCACCGCCGGGTCGCACCAGGCGGCCTGCAGGTCGGCGGCGCGCTCCTCGTCGGAGCCGGCCAGGTAGTCCAGCCCGCCGCGGGCGAGCACGTTGCGGCCGGTCACCACCTTCAGCCCGAGCGCCTCCAGCCGCCGCACCCCCTGGCGCAGCCGGACGGGGTCGGGCGGGCCCGACGGGGCGACGATCGCCACCGTGTCCCCACCGACCAGGTCTAGACCCCTCATTGCACACCTCCCAGGGCAAACGGTGTCACACTTGACCCGGGTATGCGACACATCCTGGTGGTCAACGGGATCAAGGTCCGCAGGCCGGTCTTCCTCCTGGGAGCCCCGCACTCCGGCGCGGACCTGCTGGCGCGTGCCCTGAAACGGTCCACCGGCTTCCACGTGACCATGGGCCGCGCCTCGGTCGCGCACGTCGTCTACGCCTTCGCCCGGCGGCCCTCCATCGGCCGCAGCTCGGGCGCGGCCCGCGTGCTGCGTGACGCGCTCGCCGAGGCCTGGCAGGTCGTGCCCGGCGCCTGCGGGCAATGCCCGGCGCCGTGCCGCGAGGCCGGCGGCGTCACCGGGCCCGGCCCCTGCGTGTCCACCTCGGCGCTCAGCCGCTTCGGCGACGCCAGCCCCGACCTGCTCTACAGCGCCGGCCCGCTGCTCGGCGCCTTCCCCGACGCCCGCTTCGTCCAGGTCATCCGCGACGGCCGTGACGTCGTCGCCGACATGATCGCCGACCCGGCCTGCCTGGCGTGGTTCAAGCCGGTCATGCTCACCGAGGAGACCGAGTTTCCCAACGCTTTCCTCGGCGTGAACCGCGGCGAGCACCGCGACCGCTGGAAGACCATGCCGGTGGCCGGCAAGGCGGCCCTGCGCTGGCGCAGCGCCGTGCGGATCAGCGCCGAGCTGCGCCAGGAGCTGCCCGCCGACCAGCTCATGACCGTCCGCTACGAGGAACTGCTGCGCACCCCGGGCCCGGTGATCGACGCGCTGTCGGCCTTCCTGGAGGTCCCGGTCTCCAAGGTCGCCCTGTACGGCAGGCGCCCCCGCCCCTCGGCCGCCCGCCTCCGACAGGCCGACCTCGACCTGGTGGAGAAGGTCGCCCGCGAGGAGCTCACGCGTCTGGGCTACCTGGCGAAGAGCTGAACTGGGTGCGGTAGAGCTCGGCGTACAGGCCGCCGCGCGCCAGCAGGTCGTCGTGCCGCCCGCGCTCGGCCACCCGCCCGTCCTGGACGACCAGGATCTCGTCCGCCTCGCGGATGGTGGACAGCCGGTGCGCGATGACCAGCGAGGTCCGCCCGGCCAGCGCGATCTTGAGCGCCTGCTGCACGGCCGCCTCCGACTCGGAGTCGAGGTGCGCGGTGGCCTCGTCGAGCACGACCACGCGCGGCGTCTTGAGGAGGAGCCGGGCCAGCGCCAGGCGCTGCTTCTCGCCGCCGGACAGCCGGTAGCCGCGGTCGCCGACCACGGTGTCGAGCTGGTCGGGCAGCGCCTCGACCAGGTCGCCGATCTGGGCCGCGCGCAGCGCCTCCCAGATCTCCTCGTCGCTCGCCTCGGGCCGGGCGTAGCGCAGGTTGGCGCCGATGGAGTCGTGGAAGAGGTGGGCGTCCTGCATCACGACGCCGACGGTGTCGCTGATCGAGCCCAGCGTCGCCTCGCGCACGTCGAGGCCGTTGAGCCGTACAGAGCCCTCGTCGACGTCGTAGAGCCGCGAGACCAGCGAGGTGATGGTGGTCTTGCCCGCGCCGGACGGGCCGACCAGGGCGATGAGCTGGCCGGGCCGGGCGGTGAACGACACGCCCTTCAGCACCGGGTGGCTGGGACCGGTGTCCTGGCGGGCGACCGACTCCAGGGAGGCCAGCGAGACCTCCTCGGCGCTCGGGTAGCGGAAGTGCACGTCCTCGAAGTCGATGGTGACCGGGCCGGAGGGCACCGGCCGGGCGTCGGGCTGCTCGGCGACCATGGGCTTGAGGTCGAGCACCTCGAAGACGCGGTCGAAGCTGACCAGCGCGGTCATCACGTCCACGTGCACGTTGGACAGACTGGTCAGCGGGCCGTACAGGCGCATGAGCAGCGCGGCCAGGGCGACCAGGGTGCCGAGCTCGAAGACGTCGTTCACGGCGAGCACGCCGCCGACGCCGTAGACCAGCGCGGTGGCCAGGGCGGCGACCAGGCCGAGGGCGACGCGGAAGATCGCGCCGTACATGCCGACGGTCACGCCGATGTCGCGCACCCGGGCGGCGCGCTCGCCGAACATCTCGGCCTCCTCGGCGGGCCTGCCGTACAGCTTGGCGACCATGGCGCCGGCGACGTTGAACCGCTCGGTCATCACCGAGCTCATCTCCGCGTCGAGCTTCATCTGCTCGCGGGTGAAGGCGGACATGCGGCGGCCGACGTACTTGGCCGGGATGATGAAGATCGGCAGCAGGACCAGGGCGACCAGCGTGACCTGCCAGGACAGCACCAGCATCGCGCCCAGCACCAGGACCAGGCTGACGATGTTGGACACCACGCTGGACAGGGTGCTGGTCAGCGCGCGCTGGGCGCCGATGACGTCGGTGTTGAGCCGGGAGACCAGCGCGCCGGTCTGGGCGCGCATGAAGAAGGCCACCGGCATGCGCTGGACGTGGTCGAAGACCTCGGTGCGCAGGTTGAAGATCAGGCCCTCGCCGATGCGCGAGGAGAACCAGCGCTGGGCGAGGGTGAGCCCCGCGTCCAGCAGGGCCAGGACGGCGATGGCGACGGCCAGGCCGATCACCACGCCGGTGTTCTTCAGCAGGATGCCGTCGTCGATGACCGCCTTCATCAGCAGCGGGTTGGCCACGACGATCACCGAGCCGAGCACGACCAGCGCCAGGAAGACGGTGATCAGCCTGGTGAAGGGCTTGGCGTAGCGGGCGATGCGCCGGACGGTGCCACGCTTGAGCCGCTGCTGCATGACGGACTCGTCACGCCGCAGCGACCGCATGGATCCAGGTCCGAAACTCATCGCCATGGTCATTCCAGCGTCCGCCGGGCTCGCGCGATTCCCCGCTCAGCTCCGGGCGAACAGCGCGAGAGCCGGGTCAGCCGCCGTTGAGCGCGCGGATGCGGAGCACCTGTTCGGCCCGCTCTGCCGCGCACTGCTCCTCCAGGGAGCGCCCCGTCGCGCCCTGGAGCAGCCGCTTGGTGGCGGTGGCCGCGGCGCGGTCCACCGACAGCAGTTGCGCCGTCTTCTCCTTGACCGCCGTCGCGAGTTCGTCGCGCGGCACGACCCGTTCGGCCAGCCCGAGGCGCAGCGCCTCCTCCGCCTCGACGACACGGGCGGTGAGACAGATGTCGACCGCCTTGGCGAGGCCGACGAGGTCCACCAGCGGCTTGGTGCCGGTCAGATCGGGCACCAGCCCCAGTGCGGGCTCTTTCATGCAGAACTTGACGTCATCCGCGACGATGCGCAGGTCGCAGGAGAGCGCCAGTTGGAAACCGGCGCCGATGGCGTGTCCCTGAACCGCCGCGATGCTGACGATGTCGGGACGGCGAAGCCAGAGGAATCCTCGCTGGAATTCCGCGATCGAACTGTCGAGATCGCTTCCGGGCTGAAGGCTGCCGAACATGGAAAGATCGATTCCCGCCGAGAAGGACGGTCCCTCACCTCGCACCACGACGACACGGACCTGCTCCGGCAGGTTGTTCCCGATGCGGGTCAGTTCCGACCAGAGCGCGAACGTCTGAGCGTTGCGCTTCTCCGGCCGGTCCAGTGTGATCGTCGCGATCTCACCGTCCACCTCGAAGCGGAGGCCGGTCGCCTCCGGATTCCCCCCAAGCACGCGCTCAGCCTCCCTGGTAACGCCGGTCTGCCACACCCGAGCCTACTAGAACATTGCTCGGGCGTGACAGACTCCGCGGACTGGGACGAGCGGCTGCGGACGCGCGTTCCATACTGTGCCGACTGGCAGCCCATCTACCTCTTGGACTTGCCACGGGTCGCGCCGCCGCGCCCCCGCAGAGTCACACCGGACTCGCTGAGGATGCGGTGGATGAACCCGTACGACCGGCCGGTCGAAGCCGCCAGCGCGCGGATGCTCTCGCCCGCCGCATACCGCTTCTTGAGATCACCGGCCAGCTTTTCGCGGTCGGCCCCGGTCACCCGGGTGCCTTTCTTGAGAGTCTCGGCCACGAGTACCTCCTGTAGTGCCAGACTTCCGCAGCGTTACTCCGCCATGATCAGTCATTTCCGCGGGATCGGCTACCTACTCCACGGGAAAAGATCCGTACCCACTCAAATTAAGATCAGGCAAGAGCCACAAGATCGGAAAATTCCTCGCTCCAGGCGTCTTCTGTTCCGTCTGGTAGCAAGATCACCCTATCCGGTGCAAGAGCGTCAACGGCCCCCTCATCATGAGTGACCAGGACGATTGCTCCTGAATATGATCGCAAAGCGGTGAGGACTTGCTCCCTGCTGACGGGGTCGAGGTTGTTAGTGGGCTCGTCCAGGAGAAGCACGTTCGCGCTCGACAACACCAGTAGCGCAAGGGCCAGCCGAGTTTTCTCGCCTCCTGACAGAACGCCCGCGGGCTTGTCGACATCGTCGCCGGTGAAGAGGAAAGATCCGAGGACTTTTCTCAGCTCCGTGTCGGTGAACTCGCCCCCGGCCGAGCGCATGTTCTCCAGGAGGGTGCGGTCGGCGTCGAGCGTCTCGTGCTCCTGCGCGTAGTAGCCGACCTTGAGGCCGTGACCGGCCCGCACCTCGCCGGTGTCGGGCGCCTCGATGCCGCCCAGGATGCGCAGCAGCGTGGTCTTGCCGGCGCCGTTGAGGCCGAGGATGACCACCCGGTGGCCGCGGTCGATGGCCACGTTGACGTCGGTGAAGACCTCCAGCGAGCCGTAGGACTTCGACAGCTCCACCGCGGTCAGCGGGGTGCGCCCGCACGGGGCCGGCTCGGGGAAGCGCAGCTTGGCGACCTTGTCGCTGACCCGCTCGGCCTCGGTGCCGGCCAGCAGCCGGTTGGCCCGGCGCATCATGTCCTGGGCCGCCTTGGCCTTGGTGGCCTTGGCCCGCATCTTGTCGGCCTGCGCCAGCAGCGCCCCGGCCTGCTTCTCGGCGTTGGCGCGCTCGCGCTTGCGGCGCTTCTCGTCGGTCTCGCGCTGGGCCAGGTAGGCCTTCCAGCCGACGTTGTAGTGGTCGATGACCTGCCGGTTGGCGTCGAGATGAAGGACTTTGTTGACCGTGGCTTCGAGAAGGCCCACATCGTGGCTGATGATGATCAAGCCACCTTGATGAGAGCGCAAAAAATCACGAAGCCAGGCGATGGAGTCCGCATCCAGGTGGTTTGTGGGCTCGTCCAGCAGGAGAGTCTCGGCCCCGCTGAACAGGATCCTGGCCAGCTCGACCCGGCGGCGCTGGCCGCCGGAGAGGGTCTCCAGGGGCTGCTTGAGCACCCGGTCGGGCAGGCCCAGGCTGGAGGCGATGGAGGCCGCCTCGGCCTCGGCCGCGTAGCCGCCCAGCACGTGCATCTGGTCCTCGAGGCGGCCGTAGCGGCGCACCGCCTTCTCGCGGGTCTTGTCGTCGGCGCTGGACATGCCGAGCTCGGCCTCGTGCAGCTTGCGCAGGACCTCGTCCAGCCCGCGCGCCGACAGGATCCGGTCGCGCGCCAGCACCTGCAGGTCGCCGGTGCGGGGGTCCTGGGGCAGGTAGCCGATGCTGCCGCTGGAGGTCACGCTCCCCGCCGCGGGCAGCCCCTCGCCGGCCAGCACCTTGGTCAGGGTGGTCTTGCCCGCGCCGTTGCGGCCGACCAATCCGATCTTGTCGCCCGGATTGACGCGGAAATTGGCCTTCTCGATCAGCAGCCGCGAGCCCGCGCGCAGTTCGATGTCATTAGCAATGATCATGGTGAGAATGGCTCCCGAAGGTTGGAAGTGGGATGGCAGGCGCGCCAGGTCAATCGGGAGCGTGCATGGGGATCAGTCTACGGGCCCTCGCCCACCGCCTCTCCTGCATTAATCACCCGCACCCGGACAGCGCGGAACAGGGCGGGCGTCTCCCGCAGGACGGCGAGCCGGGGATCGGGGACCGTCAGGAAAGGCTCGGCCGCTTTCGCCAGGAGCCCGGCCAGCCGCGGATCGGCGCTCAGCGCCTCCACCGCCCGGCGCTCGCCGCCCAGGATCACCGCCTCGATCTCGCCCTCGTGCGGCAGCAGCACCCGGGCCGCCGTCCCCGCCGCGCTCTCGGCCGCCTTGCCGGCCTGGTTGCCGCGCCGCCGCGCGAAGCGCTGCTGTGACCAGCCGCCCGCCGCGGTCCGGCCCTGGACGTAGGTGGAGCCCACCTTCGAGGCGATCAGCTCCGTGCCGCGGAACACCCCGGCCGCGTGCCCGCCCAGCCGCGCCAGGATCACCCCGACCGTCCGCGCCCGCTGCGCGTGCGCCACGAACCTCGACAGGTACGGCGGGGCCGCGTCGAAGGGCGGGAAGGGCACGGTCAGCTCGGCCAGCGACCCGTCGGCGGCCACCAGCCGCAGCAGCCCGGGCGCCGGGTCCGGCTCGTAGGCGGTGTCGATCGGGCCGTGGCGGCCGGCGAAGCCGTCGATCCACTTGTTGAGGCGCTCGGGGGCGACGTCTACCCAGCGCCCGCCGCCTTTCGCGGGCCGGGCAGTCATGCCAGAAGGCTAACCCACTGCGCGGGTGGGGAACTCGGGGGGAAATGTCGGTGAACTTCGCCATCCACCCCTTCTGTAACTGCGGCGACACGGAGCAGCATCAGACCGTGCTTGCCCAGATGACCGACCTCTCCCCCGTCGTCGACCTCGACACCGGGGGTGTCGTGGCCTTGCGGACCACGCCCGAGTCACTGGAGGCGGCCGGGCAGGAGAGCACGCTGCCGCTCCTGCTCGACCTGCCCGCCGGGCTGGTCATGAACGGCACCGGCGCGCTCGCGCCGCTGCACGAGACGCTGCGCCGTGCCGGGCGGCGGCCCCGCGAGGTGATCCTCGTCGTCAGCGGCTCGTGCTCCGAGCCGGAGCGGCGGCTGCTCACCGTCGGCCTCGACGGGCTGCGCGCCATCGGCTACCTGCTGGCCTTCGGCGGGGCGGGGACCGAGAGCATCCCGTTCGACGTGCTCGCGGACGCTTCGCCGTACCTGCTGGTGCTGTCGCCGGAGACGGTGGCGCGCGCGCCGCGCGACCCGCGCCGGGCGGCGGTGGCCGAGTCGGTCGCCCGCCTGGCGCGCGGCATCGGCGCGCACGTGCTGGCGCCCGGCGTCACCGACGAGCAGCAGCTCGCGATGGTGCGCTCCTGGCACGTACGGCTGGCGCAGGGCCCGCTGCTGCGGCCGGGCCGCGACGGCCGGGTGCACGTGCCGCTGCCGGTCGTCGTCCAGGAGCCGGCCACGGCGCTGCTCGGGCCCAGGGTGCTGGAGCTGCTCATGCCGGCCGTGACGCTGCCCGCGCAGGCGACGGCGGAGGAGGCCATAGAGGCCTTCGGCACCGAGCCGTCGATCACCAGCCTGATCCTGGTCGACGAGTACCAGCGGCCCAAGGGCAGCCTCGACCGCAGCCGCTTCCTGCTGTCGTTCGCCGCCCGCTACGGGCACGCGCTGCACGGCCGCAAGCCCGCGCTGCGCCTGGCCGACCCGCCCCGCACCGTGCCGAAGACCACGCCGGCCATCGCCGCGATGCAGGTCGCCGGCCAGGACAGCGCCCGCGCCTACGACGACCTGGTGGTGACCGACGAGCTCAACCGCTGCCTGGGCGTGGTGCGCGTCTCGGAGCTGATGCGCCAGGTGAGCGGGCTGCGCGCCTGATCGGGCGTGGCCGTCGTTGCCCGGCGGCCGGGCGGCGGGGTAGGAAGGTCCCGTGACCCAGTCGCTGAACCGGCGGGCCGTGCTCGGCGCGGGCCTGCTGGCCCCGCTGTCGGCCTGCACGTCCACCTCCGCCGCTCCCGCCGCCTCCGCACCGGCCGCCCCTGCCCCCGGCGACTGGGAGTCGGTGGCCGCCCAGTTCGCCCTCAAGCCCGGCGTCGCCAACTTCGCCGCCTACGTCCTGGCCCCGCACCCGGCCCCGGTACGGCGAGCCATCCAGCAGCACCGCGACGCGCTCGACGCCGACCCGCACTACACCCCGGCCGGCGGCATGGTGCCCGACGACGCCTCGCGCAAGGCCGCCGCCGACTACCTGGGCGCGCGCTTCCCCAACATCGCCCTGACCGACAGCACCACGATGGGCCTGGGCCTGCTCTACTCGGGCCTGCGGCTGCGCCCCGGCCAGGAGGTGCTCACCACCGAGCACGACTTCATGGCCACCCACGAGAACCTGCGGCTGCTGGCCGCCCGCACCGGGGCCAAGGTGCGCCGCGTACGGCTCTACGACGACCCCTTCACCGCCTCCGCCGACCGCGTGCTCGCGGCGATCAAGGCCGGGCTCTCCCCCGCCACCCGCGTCGTGGCGGTGACCTGGGTGCACTCCAGCACCGGCGTGCGCCTGCCGATCCGCGCCATCGCCGACCTGCTGGCCGCCGAGAACCAGAGCCGCAACGCCAACGACCGCATGCTGCTGTGCGTGGACGGCGTGCACGGCTTCGGCGCCATGGCCGACGGCGTCGAGGAGCTCGGCTGCGACTTCCTGGCCAGCGGCACGCACAAGTGGCTGGCCGGGCCGCGCGGCACCGGCATCCTGTGGGGCCGCGACTGGAGCCGGCTCGACCCGGTCATCACCAGCTTCGGGCCCAACGCCTTCGAGTCGTGGCAGACCGGCCGCCCGCCGGCCGCGCCCACCGCCGACTACTACACGCCCGGCGGCTACAAGGCCTTCGAGCACCGGTGGGCGATGCCGGCCGCCTTCGAGTTCCACCAGGCGCTGGGCAAGCAGCGCGTGCAGGCGCGCATCCAGGAACTGGCCACCCGGCTCAAGGCCGGGCTGAAGGACCTGCGGCACGTCAAGCTGGCCACTCCCCTCGCACCGGAGCTGTCGGCGGGCCTGGTCTGCTGCTCGGTCGAGGGACTCTCGCCCGGCGCGGCGGTCACGCGGCTGCGGGAGCGGCACCGCATCGAGACCAGCGTGACGCCCTACCGCGAGCAGTTGCTGCGCTTCGGCACCACGATCATGAACTCGCCCGAGCAGGTCGACCAGGCGATCAAGGCCATGGCGAGCCTGGCCTGAGACGCACAGTCGGGTGAGGGCGACGGCGTAGGGCGCCTGGACGCGGGCCACCTCGCCGCGCCTGGCGACGTCCTGGTGGGGACGGCCGGCCCGGCCGGTGGGCCGGGCGCCGTTGCCGCGTGCGGGAGCCGCCCACGCCTGCTCAGGGCCGTGCGGGACGTATTCGGACAGAACCGCCTCGGCCGGACGGGGCGACCGATGGCGACACCGCCCCGCGAATCCGCCCCGGCCAGGACCCGGCGGCGATCTGGGCGTCACAGCGGGCCTCACCCGCCGTGCCGTGCCGGATCTGCGGGCGGTCGCTAGATCCGGCAGGCGTAGATGTCGGTCACCAGGATCGCCCGGGCGCCGATGTCCCAGAGCTGGTCCATCACCTGCTGGTGACCCTTGCGCCGGACCATCGCGCGCACCGCGACCCAGCCCTCCCGGTGCAGGGGCGAGACCGTCGGCCCCTCCATGCCCGGCGTGAGCGCGATGGCCTCCTCGATCCGCTCGGCGCGGATGTCGTAGTCCATCATCACGAAGTCGCGGGCGTGGATCACGCCCTGCAGCCGGCGGACGAGCTGCGTCAGGCCGCTGTGCTCGGCGGCGGCGCCGCGCTGGCGGATCAGCACGGCCTCCGAGCGCATGATCGGCTCGCCGAAGACCTCCAGCCCGACGTTGCGCAGCGTGGTGCCGGTCTCCACGACGTCGGCCACCGCGTCGGCGACGCCCAGCCGGATCGCGGTCTCGACCGCGCCGTCCAGCTTGATCACCCGCGCGTCCACCCCGCTCTCCTCCAGGTAGTGGCGGAGCAGGCCGGTGTAGGAGGTGGCCACGCGCAGGCCCGCGAGGTCCTTCACGCTGGACAGCGAGCCGGACTTGGCGGCCAGCCGGAAGGTGGAACCGCCGAAGCCGAGCGGCAGGATCTCCTCGGCCTCGGCGCCGGAGTCGAGCAGCATGTCGCGGCCGGTGATGCCGGCGTCGAGGGTGCCCTCGCCGACGTAGACCGCGATGTCGCGGGGCCGCAGGAAGAACAGCTCGCAGGAGTTGTCCTGGTCGATCAGGACCAGCTCCTTGCTGTCACGGCGGGTGCGGTAGCCCGCCTCCTTGAGCATGAGCTGGGCCGCCTCGGTGAGCGCGCCCTTGTTGGGGACAGCCAGTCGCAACATCACAGCCACCTGTACACGTCGTCGAGCTTGAGACCGCGGGCGATCATGAGGACCTGGACGTGGTAGAGGAGCTGGGAGATCTCCTCGGCGGCCCGCTCGGCGCCTTCGTGCTCGGCGGCCATCCAGGACTCGGCCGCCTCCTCCACCACTTTCTTGCCGATGGCATGGACGCCGCTGTCGAGCGCGGCCACGGTGCCCGAGCCCTCGGGCCGGGTGCGCGCCTTCTCGGACAGCTCGGCGAACAGCTCATCGAAGGTCTTCATGGTCTCTCTTCCGTGTGCGGACGTGACCACCAAGCCTAGTGCCCGCCGGGCCCGCGTTCCGGCCATGTCCACGACCCGAGACCGCCGCGAGCCGCCCAGGTCAGCCGAGGTTGGGCTGGGCCCAGAAGACGGTGCCCCGGCCGTGCAGCTCCACGTCGCCCACCCCGGCCGCGACGAAGGCCGACTCCCCCGCCGCCAGCCGGCGCCGGCCGGCCAGCACCTCGCCCTCGGTGCACAGCAGGATGCGCGGCAGCCCGCCGGTCAGCCGCAGCCGCGGGTTGACCGCCCGGCCCAGCGCGAACTCCGGCGCGGGCGGGCTGAACAGGTGCGCCCGCGCCTCGACGGCCAGCGGCTGGGCCTCCGGCACCATGACGCTCAGCAGCTCGTCCACGTCGATCGGCTTGGGCGTCAGGCCCGCGCGCAGCACGTTGTCGGAGCCGGCCATGATCTCCACCCCGAACCCGTCGAGGTAGGCGTGCAGCACGCCCGCGCCGAGGTAGAGCGCCTCGCCGGGGCGCAGGTCGTGCCGGTTCATCAGCAGCGGCGCCAGCACCGCCGGGTCCTGCGGGTAGCGCTCGGCCAGCTTGGCGACCTCCTCGCCGCCGCGCTCGGCCACCTGGGCCACCAGCTCGGCGCGCTCCTCGCGCGGCCACTCCAGCAGGACGCGCAGCGCGCTCAGCGTCTCGCCCAGCCGCAGCCGGTCGATCACCGGGCGCAGGCTCGCCACCTCCAGCTCCGCCAGCAGCCCGGCGGCCTCGGCCGGGGTCTTGAACCCGGCCAGCGCCACGAACGGCGTCAGCGCGCAGACCAGCTCCGGCTTGGCGTACGGGTCACCGTACGCGCCCCGCTCGTAGCCCGCCCGCGCCTGCTCCGGCGAGGGGTGCACCTGCAACGACAGCGGGGCGCCGACCGCGATCAGCTTCATCAGGTACGGCAGGCGCGCCCCGAACCGCTCGACGCACGCGCGGCCCAGCTCCCCCTCGGGGTCGGCCGCGATCACCTCGTCGAGCGAGCGGGGCTCGCCGCCGCGCTCCAGCAGCGACGGGCCCGCCGGATGGGCGCCCAGCCACATCTCGGCCTCGGGCCCCGGCGAGGGCACCGGCCGGCCGGCCAGCGTGGCGATCGCGGTGCGCGAGCCCCAGGCGTAGTCCTTGATCGGATTGGTCAGGCGGTCAATCACACGGCAGACCCTATCGCGCGTCCCGACCCGCCTCCCTCCAGGCGTAATCGGACGCCCCACCACCGAACCGCCCTCCGGGCGTAATCGGACGCCCCACCACCGAACCGCCCTCCAGGCGTAATCGGACGTCCCGCCAGCGAACCGCCCCCTTCAGGACGCCCGCCCCCCGTCTGCCTGTTCCACGAACCACCGGGCGGCGAGGAGCCGATCGGCCGGTGCACGCGAAACAGCCCCCGGCCGACAGGCCAGGGGCTGTTTCAGAAAGGCTCGGGGAGCCCTACCGCGATGGGTCAGCGCTCGTCGCGACGCGCGTCGGCCGAGAACGGCCGGCCACGGTCGGCGCGGAAGCCACCGCTCCGGGCGCCGTTGTCACGGGCGCGGAAGGCCGGACGGTCCTCACGGGTCCGGTCGCCCGCGGGGCGGAAGCCGCCACGGTCGTCCCGGCCGCGCTCGCCGCCGGCGCGGAAGCCGCCCTCGCGGGAGAAGGGCCGCTGGCCGTCACGGGAGAACGAGCCGCCCTCGCGGCCGAAGGACCGGCCACGGTCGTCGGCACGGTAGCCGCCCTCACGCGCCGCCGGCCGGGAGCCGCCGTCACGGTTGAACGAACCGCCGTCACGGTTGTAGGAGCCGCCCTCACGGGGAGCGCTGTCGCGGCCGAAGGAGCCACCCTCGCGGGGAGCGCCGTCACGGCCGAAGGAACGGCCGCGGTCGTCGCCACGGTAGCCCGGGCGCTGCTGGCCGTAGCCGCCGCGGCCACGGCGGTCGTCGCCGAAGGTGCGGGGCTTGTAGCCGTCGCGGCCCTCGCCACCGGCCGGGCGGCCCTCGGAGCCGGCCGGACGGTCGTAACCGCCCTGACGGCCCTCGAAGCCACCCGAGCGCTCGCGCGGCTCGTACCCGCCGGAGCGGGGGTGGCCACCCTCGTGGCGGCGCTGGCGGTCGCCCTCGTGGGCGCGGCCGACGTGGTCGCCGTTCTCGCGCGGACGGCGGTCGCCGTACGCGCGGGGGGCGCGGTCGTCGTAGGAGCGGGCCGGACGGTCGCCGTGCGAACGACGCTCCTCGAAGGTGCCGTCCTCGTGGCGGCGCGGGCGGCGCTCGCCGTCGAACTCGCGCCGGCGGCGCGGGCCACGGTCGAAGGAGCCCTCACGGCGGGGCCGCAGCGGCTTGCGCACGTCGGGCTCCCACACGGGGATGGACTCGCCGCTCGGGGTGCGGGCGCCGGTGACCTCGGCCACCCGGGGGTGCCCGATCTCGGCCTTGAGCTTGAACGGCTTGATGCCCGCGCGCCGGGTCAGCGCGTCGGTCGAGCGCCGCTCGTTGGGCAGGACGAGGGTGACGACCGTGCCCTTCTCGCCGGCGCGGGCGGTACGGCCGCCGCGGTGCAGGTAGCTCTTGTGGTCCTGCGGCGGGTCGAGGTGCAGGACCAGCGAGATGTTGTCGACGTGGATGCCGCGGGCGGCGACGTCGGTGCAGACCAGCACGTCGATGGCGCCCTCGCGGAACTCCGCCAGGATGCGGGTGCGCTGGTTCTGGCGCTTGCCGCCGTGCAGGCCGCCGGCCTTCACGCCGACGCGGGCGAACTGCTTGCAGAGCCGGTCGACGCCGTGCTGGGTGCGGACGAAGATGATCGTCTTGCCCTCGCGGTTGGCGATCTCCGCGGCGATGTCGAACTTGTCGTCGCGGGTGACCTGCATGAGGTGGTGCTCCATCGTGTCGACCGGGGAGGTCGCCGGGGCGATGGAGTGGGTGATCGGGTTGCGCAGGAAGCGCTTCACCAGCTTGTCGACGTCGCCGTCGAGGGTGGCGGAGAACAGCAGGCGCTGGCTGTCGGTCGGCGTCTGCGCGAGCAGCTCCGTCACGACCGGGAAGAAGCCCAGGTCACACATATGGTCGGCCTCGTCCAGGATGCTGACCTCGATCTCGTCGAGGGTCACCTCGCCCTGGCGGATGAGGTCGCCGAGGCGGCCCGGGGTGGCGACGACGATGTCGACGCCGCGGCGCAGCGCCTCGATCTGCTTGCCCATGGACATGCCGCCCACGATGACCTTCATGCGCAGGCCCAGGCCACGGCCCAGGGGCTCGATGGCGTCGTGGACCTGCAGGGCCAGCTCGCGGGTCGGAACCAGGATCATGGCGCGCGGGGCGCCGGGGGTGGGACGGCGACCGGCGATGCGGGCCATCGTGGGCAGGCCGAAGGCCAGCGTCTTACCGGAGCCCGTCTGTCCGCGACCCAGCACGTCGTTGCCGGCGAGCACGTCGGGGATGGTGGCGCTCTGGATGGGGAACGGGGCTTCGATGCCCTGCTTGGCCAGTCCGGTCACGAGCGGCTTCGGCAGGCCGAGCAGCTCGAACTCCGAAACGGTCGCTTCGGAGATCTCGGGCATGGCAGCGTCAAGCATGGTCACGAAATCGTGCCTTTCAGTAGAAGTGGCACGTCACTTCTGCGAAAGGACGAGCCGGGGCATAACTCACCGGAGGGATTCTTCGGACCCTCGATCATGCAGACGTATCGGACGCCTGCCGGGTGGGGACTGGGCCATGTCGTTCAGCCCGTCTACGCGCACCCGATAGCCGGCGCAGGCGGCGTCACGCACCCCATAGGTGCGTCAGGTACACGTGTGTGCCAACACGCTCAGGGGAGCTGGATATTCCCGGACCTTCCGAAATCATCCGTCGGCACGCTGAAACGGCTGACGTTTTGGTGAACGCCAGCCGTACCAGATCAGATCAGACGTTGAAGCCTAGCATACGCAACTGGTCGCGGCCCTCATCGGTGATCTTGTCCGGCCCCCACGGGGGCAGCCAGACCCAGTTGATCTTCACATCGGAGACCATGCCCTCCAGGGCGGAGTGCGCCTGGTCCTCGATGACGTCGGTCAGCGGGCAGGCCGCGCTGGTCAGCGTCATGTCGATGGTGGCCACGGGCCGATCGGCGCCTTCGACGGCGTCGAGGTTGAGCCCGTAGATCAGGCCGAGGTCGACCACGTTGATGCCGAGCTCGGGGTCGACGACGTCCTTGAGCGCCTCCATGACCTCGTCGTGAGTGGTCTCACCGTCGAAGCCGGTCGGGGTCTCTACTGGCTTGCTCATCCGGCAGCACTCCTCACAACTGCGTCCTTGTACGCCATCCAGGAAAGCAGGGCGCACTTCACCCGGGCGGGGAACTTGGCCACGCCCGAGAAGGCGACCGCGTCGCCCAGCACGTCCTCGTCGGGCTCCACCTGGCCCCTGCCCTGCAGGAGCCGGGTGAACTCGTCCACGACCTCCAGAGAGCCCTCCACGGTGGTGCCCACGGCGAGCTCGTGCAGCACCGAGGCGGCGGCCTGGCTGATGGAGCAGCCCTGTCCCTCGTAGGAGACGTCGGCCACCTTGCCGTCCTCCAGGTGCACCCGGAGCGTGATCTCGTCGCCGCAGGTGGGGTTCACGTGGTGAACCTCCGCCTCGTACGGCTCGCGCAGCCCCCGCCCCTGCGGGTGCTTGTAGTGCTCCAGGATCAGCTCCTGGTACATGGAGTCGGTGATCATGTCAGGCGAACACCTTCTGAACGTGGTGGAGGCCGCGCACCAGGGCGTCGATCTCGCCCGTGGTGTTGTACAGGTAGAACGACGCCCGCGTGGTCGCCGGTATTCCGAACCGCAGGTGCAGCGGCCGGGCGCAGTGGTGGCCGACCCGTACGGCGATCCCGAACCGGTCGTCCAGGATCTGCCCGACGTCGTGCGGGTGAATCCCTTCCAGAGTGAAAGAGACGGTGCCGCCCCGGTCGTGCAGATCGGTCGGACCGATCACCTTGAGCCCGGGGATCTCCTGGAGCGCCCCGAGCGCGTGCGCGGTCAGCTCCCGCTCGTGCGCCTCGATCGCGGCCAGGCCGATCCCGTCGAGGTAGTCCACCGCCGCGCCCAGGCCGATGGCCTCGACGATGGGCGGCGTGCCGGCCTCGAACTTGTGCGGGAGCGGCGCGTAGGTCGAGCGGTCCATCCAGACCGCCTCGATCATCTCGCCGCCGCCCAGGAACGGGGGCATGGCGTCGAGCAGCTCGGCCCGGCCCCACAGGACGCCGATCCCCGACGGGCCGACCATCTTGTGACCGGTGAAGGCCACGAAGTCGGCGCCGAGCGCGGCGAGGTTGACCGGGTGGTGGGGAACCGACTGGGAGGCGTCGAGCGCCACCAGGGCGCCCACCGCATGGGCCCGCTCGATCACGGCCGCGACCGGGTTGACCGTGCCCAGCACGTTCGACTGGTGCGCGATCGAGACGATCTTCGTCCGCTCGGTGATCACGTCACCGGACAGGTCGAGCCGGCCCTCGTCGGTCACGCCGAACCACTTCAGCGTGGCCCCGGTCCGCTGCGCGAGCATCTGCCAGGGCACGATGTTGGAGTGGTGCTCCATCTCGGAGATGACGATCTCGTCGCCCTCCCCCAGGGTGAACCGGGGGTCGGTGTTGGAGCGGTTCCCGAAGGAGTAGGCCAGCAGGTTGAGCGCCTCGGAGGCGTTCTTGGTGAAGATCACC
The DNA here is from genome assembly GCF_044459405.1 of Nonomuraea sp. NPDC050328. Lineage (NCBI taxonomy): Bacteria > Bacillati > Actinomycetota > Actinomycetes > Streptosporangiales > Streptosporangiaceae > Nonomuraea > Nonomuraea sp. NPDC050328. Next base: position 156,634 of record NZ_JBITIW010000013.1, read on the forward strand.
TCGTCCCGGGACGGGGCGCCGACGAACGCGGCGACCTTGTCCCGGGCGTTCTCGTAGGCCTCGGTGGACTCGCTGCCCAGCGTGTGGTGCGCGCGCCCGACGTTGCTGTAGTGCATCGCCAGGTGCTCGCGCATGGTCTCGATGACCTGCGCCGGCTTCTGGGAGGAGTTGCCGGAGTCCAGGTAGACGAGGCTCCGCCCACCCGGTAGCTCGCGTGAGAGGACCGGAAAATCCTTCCGGATCCGCTCGACGTCGAAACCGGTCACTGCCCGACCGCTTCCTTGGTGTAGGCGGCGTACCCCTCGGCCTCCAGCTTCTCGGCGAGCTCGGGGCCACCTTCCTCGACGATCCGGCCGCCGGCGAAGACGTGCACGTGGTCGGGCTTCACGTAGCGCAGGATCCGGGTGTAGTGCGTGATCAGCAGCACGCCGGTCTCGCCGGTGGAGCGGAAGCGGTTGATGCCCTCGGAGACGATGCGCAGCGCGTCGACGTCGAGGCCGGAGTCGGTCTCGTCGAGCACGGCGATCTTCGGCTTGAGCAGTTCGAGCTGGAGGATCTCGTGGCGCTTCTTCTCGCCGCCGGAGAAGCCCTCGTTCAGGTTGCGCTGGGCGAAGGCGGGGTCGATGGACAGGGAGTCCATGCCGGCCTTGAGGTCCTTGGCGAACTCGCGCAGCTTCGGCGCCTCGCCGCGCATGGAGGTGACCGCCGAGCGCAGGAAGTTGGAGACGCTGACGCCCGGCACCTCGACGGGGTACTGCATCGCCAGGAACAGCCCGGCGCGCGCCCGCTCGTCGACGGACATCTCCAGCAGGTCCTCGCCGTCGAGCAGCACCTGGCCGCCGGTGATGGTGTACTTCGGGTGGCCGGCGACGGCGTAGGCCAGGGTGGACTTGCCCGAGCCGTTGGGGCCCATGATGGCGTGGGTCTCGCCGGCGCGCACGGTCAGGTCGACGCCGCGCAGGATCTGCTTGTCCTCGACGGCGACGTGCAGGTCACGGATTTCCAGGGTGCTCACTATGACTCCTTCGAGAGTGAGACGAGCACGTCGTCGCCCTCGATCTTGACTCGGTAGACGGGAACGGGCTTGGTGGCGGGCGGGCCGGTGGGCTTGCCGGTGCGGACGTCGAAGCACGAACCGTGCAGCCAGCACTCGAGCGTGCCGTCGTAGACCTCGCCCTCGCTCAGCTTGACCTCGGCGTGGGAGCAGACGTCGTGCAGGGCGAAGACCTCCTCGCCCTTGCGGACCAGCGCCACCGGGGTCTCGCCGACCTCCAGGCCGAGGACGCCACCGTCCTCGATGTCGCTGATCGTGCAGACCTTCTCGAAGCTCACTTCTCGAGCTCCGCTTCGACCTTGGCGAGCACCCGCTCACGCAGCTCGTCGAGCTCGATCTTCTCGATGAGCTGGCCGAGGAAGCCCCGGATGACCAGGCGGCGCGCCTCGTCGTAGGGGATGCCGCGGGCCTGCAGGTAGAAGATGTGCTCGTCGTCCAGGCGCCCGCTCGCCGACGCGTGGCCGGCTCCGGCCACCTCGCCGGTGAGGATCTCCAGGTTGGGCACCGAGTCGGCGCGGGCGCCGTCGGTGAGGATGAGGTTGCGGTTGAGCTCGTAGGTGTCGGTGCCCTCGGCCGCGACCCGGATGATCACGTCGCCGATCCAGACGGCGTGGGCGTCCTGGCCCTGCAGCGCGCCGCGGTAGTCCACGTTGGACTTGCAGGTGGGCTGCGAGTGGTCGACCAGGAGGCGGTGCTCCAGGTGCTGGCCGGCGTCGACGAAGTAGACGCCCGACAGGTCGGCGTCGCCGCCCGGCGCGGTGTAGGACACGCTCGGCGAGAGCCGTACGAGGTCGCCGCCGAGGGTGACCACGAAGCTCTTGAAGGTGGCGTCCTTGCCGAGCTGGGCGTGGTGCTGGGAGACGTGCACGGCGTCGTCGGCCCAGTCCTGGAGGCTGACGACCTTGAGGGTCGCGCCGTCGCCCACGACGAACTCGACGTTGTCGGCGTAGACGGCGCTGCCCTGGTGGTCGAGGACGACGACGGCCTCGGCCATCGGCTCCAGCTTGACCAGCAGGTGGCCGTAGGCCGCGCCGTCGCCGGCGCCGGTCAGCGTGACCACCGTCGGCTTGGAGGCCACGGCCTCGCGGGCGACCGTCAAGACGGTCGCCTTCTCGAAGCTGGTCCAGGCCTGGGCGCTGATCCGGTCGGTCGGCGCGAAGGACTTGCCCAGGCGGGCGTCCTCGCGGCCGACCGTCTCGACGGTGACCTCGGGGGCCGCGTCGACGCTCACGGTGACGTGACCGGCCGCGGCGGTGCCCTTGTGCAGGCCCTTGAGCCGGGAGAGCGGCGTGAAGCGCCACTTCTCCTCGCGGCCGGTGGGGACCTCGAAGTCGGCGAGGTCGTATGACGCGTGCTCGTGCAGCGTCGACAGGGGCTTCTCGTTCAGGCCCATCAGCCGACGGCTCCTTCCATCTGCAGCTCGATCAGGCGGTTCAGCTCGAGCGCGTACTCCATGGGCAGTTCGCGGGCGATCGGCTCGACGAAGCCGCGCACGATCATCGCCATGGCCTCGTCCTCGCCCAGACCGCGGCTCATCAGGTAGAACAGCTGGTCATCGCTGACCTTGGAGACCGTGGCCTCGTGCCCCATGGAGACGTCGTCCTCGCGGACGTCGACGTAGGGGTAGGTGTCGGAGCGGCTGATCTGGTCGACGAGCAGCGCGTCGCACTTGACCGTCGAGGCGGAGCCGTGGGCGCCCTCCTCGATCTGGACCAGGCCGCGGTAGCTCGTCCGGCCGCCGCCGCGGGCGACGGACTTGGAGATCACGGTCGAGCTGGTGTTGGGCGCCAGGTGCACCATCTTGGAGCCGGCGTCCTGGTGCTGGCCCTCGCCGGCGAAGGCGACGCTCAGCGTCTCGCCCTTGGCGTGCTCGCCCATCAGGTAGACGGCCGGGTACTTCATGGTGACCTTGGAGCCGATGTTGCCGTCGATCCACTCCATGGTCGCGCCCTCGTAGGCGACGGCGCGCTTGGTGACCAGGTTGTAGACGTTGTTCGACCAGTTCTGGATGGTCGTGTACCGGCAGCGGGCGCCCTTCTTCACCACGATCTCCACGACCGCGCTGTGCAGCGAGTCGCTGGAGTAGATCGGGGCGGTGCAGCCCTCGACGTAGTGGACGTAGGAGTTCTCGTCCACGATGATCAGGGTCCGCTCGAACTGGCCCATGTTCTCGGTGTTGATCCGGAAGTAGGCCTGGAGCGGGATGTCGATGTGCGTGTTCGGGGGCACGTAGATGAACGAGCCGCCGGACCAGGTCGCGGTGTTGAGCGCGGCGAACTTGTTGTCGCCGACCGGGATCACCGAGCCGAAGTACTCCTTGAAGAGCTCCTCGTGCTCGCGCAGGCCGGTGTCGGTGTCGACGAAGATGACACCCTTCTCCTCCAGGTCCTCGCGGATCTGGTGGTAGACGACCTCCGACTCGTACTGCGCGGCCACACCGGCGATCAGCCGCTGCTTCTCGGCCTCGGGGATGCCGAGCTTGTCGTAGGTGTTCTTGATGTCCTCGGGCAGCTCGTCCCAGGAAGCGGCCTGCTTCTCGGTGGAGCGCACGAAGTACTTGATGTTGTCGAAGTCGATGCCGGTCAGGTCCGAGCCCCAGGTGGGCAGCGGCTTCTTCGCGAACAGGCGCAGACCCTTCAGGCGCAGGTCCAGCATCCACTCCGGCTCGTTCTTGAGCGCGGAGATGTTCCGGACGACCTCCTCCGACAGGCCACGCTTGGCCGCGGCCCCGGCTTCGTCGGAGTCGGCCCAGCCGAACTTGTAGTTCCCGAGGCCCTCAAGCTCCGGGCGGTCGGTGACAGTCACCTTCCGGTCTCCTTGCTCTTATCTCTCAACATTTGCGGACTCACATGCGTGGTGCAGACCCCGTCGCCGTGGGCGATGGTGGCCAGCCGTTGCACCGGCGTGCCGAGGAGTTGCGCGAACGCCTCCGTCTCGGCCTCGCACAGCTGCGGGAACTCGGCCGCCGCGTGCGCCACCGGGCAGTGGTGCTGGCAGAGCTGGTCACCGCCGGACTTGGCCTTGGAGGCACTCGCCGCGTAACCCTCTGCCGACAGCGCCTCGGCCAGCATCTGCACTCGCCGGTCTGCGGGCACTGCGCTCATCACCGGCTCCAGCCGCGCCACCAGGCTCTGCACCTGGGAGCGGGCGAAGTCGGACACCGCCTGGTCGCCCAGACGCTCGGCCAGGAAGCGCAGGGCGCTGCCGGCCAGGTCGTCGTAGGCGTGCTCGAAAGCACTGCGCCCCGTCTCGGTGATGGCGAACATCTTCGCCGGTCGCCCGCGCCCGCGCTGTCCGCGCGGCCGCACTGTCCGGGGCTCGATCATCCCGTCCGCCACCAGCGCGTCGAGGTGGCGTCGCACGGCCGCGGGGGTGAGCCCGAGCCGCTCGCCGAGCGCTGCCGCCGTGACGGGACCATGCTCGAGGATGAGGCGGGCCACACGCGCGCGTGTCGTCCTCTCGATCCCCTGCATGTTTTTCACAACATCAGTGTGCCGTAATTACTTCCCGGCCACCAAACGAAGCGGGAATGCAATTTCTCACGCAGGGTAGCCTTACCTAACTCGGCGGAGCACGGTGAAGGCGGTGAACGCCGCGCCCATGAGGATGAGGATCACCACCGCCATCGCCACCGCGCCGCCGCCGAGCAGGCCGACCAGCGGGGCCGACAGCGCGCCGAGCGCGAACTGCAGCACGCCGAGCAGGGCGCTGGCGCTGCCGGCGATCTGGGAGGGCTGGCTGCCGAGGGCCAGGGCGCCCGCGCCGGGCATGACCAGGCCGGCGCCGGCCATCAGGACGAACAGGCCGGCCAGCACGCCGTACAGTCCGAGACCGGTCAGCCCGGCGGCCAGCACGAGCAGGCCGCCGGCCAGCGAGGCGAACAGCCCGCCCAGGACCAGCTTGCCGGGGTTGACGCGGCCGGCCAGCCGGCCGCCGACCTGGGCGCTGATGGTCAGGGCGAGGGCGTTGGCGCCGAAGACGAGCGAGTACTGGCCGGTGGAGAGGCCGTAGACCTCCTGCAGCACGAACGGCGAGCCGGAGATGTAGCCGAACATGGCGGCGAAGCCGAGGCCGGAGGCCAGGGCGGGGGCCATGAAGGTGCGCTCGCGCAGCAGCCGCCAGAAGGTGCGCGCGGTCGGGGCCAGGCCGCCGCGGACGCGCTCCTCCCTGGGCAGGGTCTCGCGCACGCCCGGGATGGTGACGGCCAGCAGGACCAGGCCGGCGATGCTCAGCGCGACGAAGACGCCGCGCCAGGAGGTGAACTCCAGGAGCTGGGCGCCGGCGATCGGGGCGAGGATCGGGGCCAGGCCGCTGACCAGCATGAGGTTGGCGAAGATGCGGGCGATGGCCGCGCCGTCGTACAGGTCGCGCACCACCGCGCGGACGATGACCAGGGCCGCGCCGCCCAGCACGCCCTGCAGCAGGCGCAGCACGATCAGCGCGCCGACGTTGGGCGCGAAGGCGCACAGCAGCGAGGCGACGGCGTAGCCGCCCACGCCGATCAGGAGCGGCAGACGGCGGCCGCGGCTGTCGCTGAGCGGGCCGGCGAGGATCTGGCCCATCGAGACGCCGATGAGACAGGCGGTCAGGGTGAGCTGGACCTGCGCGGGCACCGTGGCCAGCTCGTGGGTGATGGTCGGCAGCGCCGGGAGGTACATGTCGATGGAGAGCGGGCCGATGGCCGAGAGCGCTCCCAGGATCAGCAGGAGCAGTCCCCTGCGTTCCTTGGCCGTGCGCTTCGCGGACGCGGCCTCTACTGCCACTGACATGCGGAATACCTCTCCCTCGCTGGAGCCGTCACTGGCCCCGGCGAGGGCCGAGGAATCTCAACACCATCCGGTCATCCCATATTCCGGATTTTTACCCTATTTCGGGTTACTCGGTGCGCTGGAGGTCCATGACGTAGGCCAGCGCGCCCTGCGGGTCCTGCAGCAGCGCGAAGGGGCCCGCCGGGGAGTCCATGCGGTCGATGAACACGTTCGCGCCGAGCTCCCGCGACTTGGCCACGGTGCCGTCGAGGTCGGCGACGGCGAAGTACGGCACCCAGAACGAGGGCACCTGGTCGGGGTAGTTCGGCGACATCTCCACCATGCCCGCCACCAGGTGGCCCTCGCTGAGGAAGGAGCGGTAGGTGTAGGGGCCGAGGCCCGGGACCTCCATCGTGGAGGCGTCGACGGTCCAGCCGAAGACGTCCCGGTAGAAGCGCTCGGCCGCCTCGACGTCGCGGGAGTTGAGCTCGTTCCAGCACCAGGCGCCGGGCTCGTTGACGAGCTGGGCGCCGTGGTGGGCCGCGGCCTGCCAGACGGAGACGAACCCACCGTCGGCGGCCTGCAGGACGGCCATCGTGCCCTGGTCCAGGACCTCCATGGGCTCGATGACCACCTGGCCGCCGGCGTTCTTGGCCCGGTCGGCCACCGCGGCGGCGTCGTCGGTGGCCACGTAGGTGTTCCAGACCGAGGGCATGCCCTCGGTGAAGGTCGGGCCGATCCCCGCGACGACCTTGCCGCCGGCGAAGAACTGCCCGTAGCCGCCCGCGGCCGGATCGGGACTGAACTTCACCCGCCAGCCGAGGAGCTCGGTGTAGAACCGGGCCGAGGCCTCGGTGTCCGTGCTCGACAGATCCACCCAGCAGGGAACGCCGGGGGCGTAGCCATTGCGTTCTGACATTCCACCCTCCTTCGTGACGTGACCACCCTTTCACGCTTCGCGGTCAACGGCCCGCCAAACGGACGCCCGGCTTGGGTATCCCGCCGGGTCCCCCGAGCGGTACGGCAGGCGCGTTCGAGGCTGCCTGGCGCGGTGACCACGACCGGGTGTCCTTACACTCGTGGGCATGGACTCCCCGGCCGTCGAGGTCATCGATCTGGTCAAACGTTACGGCGATCGCGTCGCCGTCGACGGGCTCACCCTGTCGGCCGCGCGCGGCGCCGTCACGGCGATCCTCGGGCCCAACGGCGCCGGCAAGACCTCCACGATCGAGATCTGCGAAGGCTTCCGCAAGGCCGACGCCGGGAAGGTCCGCATCCTCGGCCTCGACCCGGCCGCCCGCGAGCTGCGCGCCCGGGTGGGCGTCATGCTCCAGGCCGGCGGCGTGCCGCCCGCGATGCGCTGCGGCGAATGGCTGCGGCTGGTCTCCCGCTTCTACGCCCGCCCCCTCGATCCGCAGGCCCTGCTGGTACGGCTGGGCCTCGACGAGCACGCCCGCACCCCCTACCGGAGGCTGTCGGGCGGCCAGCAGCAGCGGCTCTCGCTGGCCGCGGCGGTCATCGGCCGGCCCGAGCTGGTCTTCCTCGACGAGCCCACCGCCGGGCTCGACCCGCAGGCCCGCCGCGCGTGCTGGGACCTGGTGACCGACCTGCGCGCGGCCGGCGTCTCGCTGGTGCTGACGACGCACCACATGGACGAGGCCGAGCGGCTGGCCGACCAGGTGATCATCATCGACCGCGGGCGGGTCGTCGCCGAGGGCACGCCCGCCGCGCTCACCGGCGCCGAGCGCCAGCTCCGCTTCCGCGCCCGGCCCGGGCTGGCGCTGGAGGAACTGCTCACCGCCCTGCCCGACGGCAGCGCCGCCAAGGAGTCGCCGAGCGGGCACTACATCATCGAGGGGCAGGTCGGGCCTGAGCTGCTGGCCACCGTGACGGCCTGGTGCGCGGCCGAGGGCGTCACCGCCGACGACCTCAGCATCGAGCGCCGCACCCTGGAAGACGTCTTCCTCGAACTGACCGGCCGGGAGCTGCGATGACCACGCTTGACCTGTCCCCCGCGCCCGGCGCGGCGCCGCTGGGCCGCATGGTGCTCGCACAGGCGGGCGCCGAGGTCCGGGCCATCCTGCGCAACGGCGAGCAGCTGCTGCTCACGCTGATCATCCCGATCCTGCTGCTGGTCGGCTTCTCCCTCGCGCCGCTGGTGGACGTGGGCACGGACCGCCGGGTGGACTTCCTGGCCCCGGGCGTGCTCGCGCTGGCGGTGATGTCGACCGCCTTCACCGGGCAGGCCATCGCCACCGGGTTCGAGCGCCGCTACGGTGTGCTCAAGCGGCTGGGTGCCACGCCGCTGTCGCGGGGCGGGCTGCTGCTGGCCAAGACGCTGGCAGTGCTGGCGGTCGAGCTGCTCCAGGTGCTGGTGATCGTCGGGGTCGCCTACGCGCTCGGGTGGCAGCCGGCCGGGGCGGTCGTGGCGGCTCTGCCGTACCTGCTACTGGGGACGGCGGCCTTCAGCGGCCTGGGCCTGCTGATGGCCGGCACGCTGCGCGCGGAGGCGACGCTGGCCGGGGCGAACCTGGTCTACCTGGTGCTGCTGGGCTGCGGCGGGGTGATCTTCCCGATCAGCGCCTTCCCCGACGCGGCCGAGCCGGTGCTGTCGCTGCTGCCGATCACCGCGCTGACCTCCGGCGTGCGGGCCGTGCTCGGGGCCGGGGAGTTCCCGGTGGGGCCGCTGGCCGTCCTGGCGGTTTGGACGGTCGTCACCCTCGGGCTCGCGGCCCGCACCTTCCGCTGGGAGTGAAGCGGGGGTCAAGCGGGCCCCAGGGTGCGGGTTGTGTCGGAGCGGGTGAGTAGGCTCAGACATTCCCGACATTCGTGAGGAGCCTGCCCGGTGACCGTCAACGCCCTCGACCGCCCCTTCGACGGCGGCAAGTCCGGCCTCCCGCGGGCCGGCGCGCTGCTGCGCAACGCGGCCGACTCGATCCCGCCGTCGGGGCTCGTGGTGCTGGCCATCTTCTCGGTGCAGCTCGGCGCGGGCTTCGCCAAGGAGCTGTTCAGCGTGCTGCCGCCGAGCGCGGTGGTGTTCCTGCGTATCGCGGCCGGGGCGCTGATCATGGGCATCGTGGCCAGGCCGCGGCTCAAGGGGCTGGCCTGGCGCGACTGGGCGGTCGGGCTGGGCTTCGGCGCCACGCTCGCGCTGATGAACCTGTCGTTCTACGAGTCGCTGCAGCGGCTGCCGATGGGCATCGCGGTGGCGATCGAGTTCCTCGGGCCGCTGGGCGTCGCCGTGGCCGCCTCCCGGCGGCGGCTCGACCTGCTGTGGATCGGGCTGGCGGCGGCCGGGGTGCTGCTGATGGCGCCCTGGGGCGACTCGTCGTCGGTGAGCTGGCTCGGCATCGGCTTCGCGCTGGTCGCGGGGGCCTGCTGGGCGGGCTACATCCTGCTGTCGGCCGCCGCGGGCAGCCGCTTCCCCGGCACGACCGGGCTGGCCTTCGCGATGATCGCCTCGGCGGTGTTCATCGCGCCCGTCGGCATCACCACCGGCGGCAGCGACCTGCTCACCCCCGAACTGCTGCTCATCGGGCTCGGGGTGGGGCTGCTGTCCTCGGTCATCCCCTACTCGCTCGAACTGCAGGCGCTCCGGCGGATGCCCAAGCAGGTCTTCGGGGTGCTCATGAGCCTGGAACCGGCGGCCGCGGCGATGATCGGGCTGCTGCTGCTCGGCGAGATCCTGCAGGTGCAGCAGTGGGTGGCCATCACGTGCATCATCGCGGCCAGCCTGGGCGCCACCCGCAGCCGCTGACCGCGCCCCGCTCAGGCGTCGGGGCTCGCCCAGATGCCGCGGACCTTGCCGATGTGCTGGCCCATGAGCTGCCGCGCGCCCTCGGCGTCGCCGGCGGTCAGCCGGTCGAGCAGCTCCAGGTGCTCGCGCGCGGAGTCGACGAGGGTGCCCTGCTGGGCGAGCTGCGACAGGCCGTACAGCCGCGCGCGGCTGCGCAGGTCGCGCACCACCTCGACCAGGTGCGCGTTCCCGGCCAGCGACAGCAGCTCCACGTGGAAGCGCAGGTCGGCGTCGATGTACTCCAGCAGGTCGCCCCGCTCGGCGGCGGCGACGATCTCCTCGGCGATAGGCCGGATGCGCTCGAAGGCGGCGTGGTGGACCGGATCGGCCAGCCGGGCGACGGTCGGGACCTCGATGAGCTCGCGGATCTGGGTCAGCTCGTCGAGGTCGCGCTCCGACAGCTCGGTCACCCGGAAGCCCTTGTTGCGCACCGCCTCGACCAGACCCTCCTTGGCCAGGTCGAGCATCGCCTCACGGACCGGCGTGGCGGAGACGCCGAACTGGGCGGCGAGCACGGGTGCGGAGTAGACCACCCCGGGACGCATCTCGCCCGTGATGAGCGCCGCGCGCAGCGCGTCGGCCACCTGCTCGCGCAGGCTCTGCCGCTCCCCGACCATCGGCAGATCGAGCCGACCCTGCATCCCGCACATCCTTCCGTCAGCGCCACGCTTCGTAGGCGGCCGCGGCGACCACCAGATCTTCCCAGGCCATGCCCACGCTCTTGAACAGTCTCGGCCCCGGCCCGGCGACCACCCGTCCGGCCACCAGATCGGCGAGGTTCCCGGCGAGATGACCAGTCGTGATCGTACCGTTCCGGACAGGGACGATCACATCCCCGGCCTCGGCCAGCGCGGCCACGAGAGCCTCGACGACCACGGTGGAACGGGCCACGAGATCGTCGTCGACCTCGCGGGCGTCGGGCTCGTGGGAACCGACGGCGACCACGGTGACGCCGTCGCGGGCGAGCTTACCGGGGAAGAGCGGGTTTCTGGAGGTGGTGCAGCAGGCCACGATGTCGGCCTCGGCCACCGCACGGGCCGGGGTGACCTCGCGTCCGGTGGGCCTGGTGGGGCGGCGGATCGGGGTGGTCGGGCGCGGCTCGTCCAGGGGCCACACGCGGTTGCCCGGGGAACCCACCTTGGGCCTGTCCCGGTCGCCCGGCGTCCCGTCCGCCGGACCGGCCGTGGGGTCTTCCGGTGCGGGAGCCGGGAGGAGGGGTTCGGTGGGCCAGGTGGTGAGGTTGGACGAGACCGCTCCGCCGTACCCGGCCTCGACGGTGAGGCCGAGGGCGCGGCAGTGGTGGGCGAGGGCCTCGGCCCGGGCGACGTCGCGCCCGATGAGGGTGACGTGCTCGATGGGCCGGACGGCGCGGATGGCGGTGATGTGCGCCCAGGCCTGCGGCCCGGTCCCGAAGACGGTCAGCCGGCGGGCGTCGGGCGAGGCGAGGTGCCGCACGGCGACCGCGGAGACCGCCGGGGTGCGCAGCGAGGTGAGCGCGACCCCGTCGAGCACGGCGAGCGGCGCGAGGGTGTCCCGGTCGAACAGCAGGTACGTGCCCTGGATCCGGGGCAGCCCCCGCCGCGGGTTGTCCGGCGCGACGCTGACGATCTTGACCCCGGCGTAGGCCGGTCCCCCGGCGGGCATCATGAGCAACTGGCCGCCGGCCAGGTCGACGTGCGAGCGCGGCGGGGTGGTCTCGGGGTCGAGCCCGGCGCGCAGGGCGTTCTCGAGGACCTGGATCGCGTGGGACACCGGCACGAGGCGCGTGACGGTGTCGGCGTCCAGGTACGGCAGGGCGGCGGTCATGTGCCAAGTATGGAGTGATCGGGCGAACCGGAGCGAAGGGCGCGGTGCTTCACCCCGGTCCGCATAGAACTCATTCCCCCGAAACCACTCATCGAAGGCTGAAACCGGTGCCGATCGGGTCATCAGGATCCAGCTCGAACGTGTGCCGCCCGGTCCGGTAGGCCATGCCCTCGATCTCCGGCACGATCCCGCCGTCCACGACCTCGGCCACCCGCCCGGTGAAGACGCTGCCGACGATGCTCTCGTGCGTGAGCGGCCCCTCGAAGCCGTCCTCGTGCAGCAGCGCGAGCCGGGCGGCGGTGCCGGAGCCGCACGGCGAGCGGTCGACCTCGCCGTCGGCGAAGACGGTGACGTTGCGCTGGTGCCCGGGGCCGAGCTCCTCGTGGAAGATCACGCCGTAGACGCCGGACAGCCGGGGCTCCTCCGGGTGCGCGGTGGCCGGGTGCCCGGCCAGCTCCGCCTTGATCCGGCGGCCCAGCGCGATCAGCTCGGGCAGGTCGCCGGGCGTCACCGAGAGCCCGAAGGCGGCCGCGGGCACCGAGGCGTAGACGGCTCCGCCGTACGCCAGGTCGGCCTCGGCCCCGGCGGCGGGCACGCCGCGGGCCAGCACGGAGGAGACGACGTTGCGGAAGACGACGCCGGTGACCCGCCCGCCGGAGCACCGCACCCGGGCCGTGACGCGGCCGGAGGGCACGTCGACGACGACGTCGGTCTCGCCGTCGGCGGCCGCCTCGACCAGGCCCTCCTGCACGGCGTGCACGCCCAGCGCGATGGTGCCGTGCCCGCAGGCGGTGGAGTAGCCGTCCTTGTGCCAGAACAGCACGCCCAGGTGCGCGCCGGGCGAGTCCGGCGGGACGAGGAAGCAGCCGTACATGTCGTCGTGCCCGCGCGGCTCGTGGCACAGCAGCCGCCGGACCGCGTCGAACTCCGGCCGGGCCGCGTTGGCCCGCCGGTCAAGCACGGAGGCGCCGGGGATGTCCGGCCCGCCACCGGTGACGATCCGGAACGGCTCGCCACCGGTGTGGTAGTCGACAGTCTCGATGATCACAGGATGAAGCCCTCGGGGAACGGGTCGCGGGGGTCGAGGAAGTACTGGGCGGTCCCGGTGACCCAGGCCCGCCCGGTGATCGTCGGCAGCACGGCCGGCCGCCCGCCGACGGTGGTCTCGCCGATCAGCCGGCCGATGAAGCGGGTGCCGATGAACGACTCGTTGACGAAGTCGCGCTCCAGGGGCAGCTCGCCGCGCGCGTGCAACTGGGCCAGCCGGGCGCTGGTGCCGGTGCCGCACGGCGAGCGGTCGAACCAGCCGGGGTGGATGGCCATGGCGTGCCGGGAGTGCTCGGCGGTGGAGCCGGGCGCGGCGAAGTAGACGTGGTGGCAGCCGCGGATGCGCTCGTCCTCGGCGTGCACGGGCTCGCCGGCGGCGTTGATCGCCTCCATCGTGGCCAGGCCGGCCGCGATGATCTCGTTCTTCGCGGCCCGGTCGAAGGGCAGCTTGTAGTCGTCCAGCGAGACGATGGCGTAGAAGTTGCCGCCGTAGGCCAGGTCGTAGCGGATGGCGCCGAAGCCCGGCACCTCGACCGAGGCGTCGAGCCGGTCGGCGTAGGCCGGCACGTTCCGCAGCGTGACCGCCATCGCCCGGCCGTCGTCCACGGCCACGTCCACCTCGACCAGCCCGGCCGGCACCTCCAGGCGCACGGTGGTGACCGGCTCGGTCACCTCGACCATGCCGGTCTCCACCAGCACGGTCGCCACCCCGATGGTGCCGTGCCCGCACATCGGCAGGTAGCCGGACACCTCGATGAACAGCACGCCCCAGTCGGCGTCGGGCCGGGTGGGCGGCTGCAGGATGGCGCCGCTCATCGCCGCGTGCCCGCGCGGCTCGTTCATCAGCAACTGCTTGATGTGGTCGTAGTTGTCGCGGAAGTAGATGCGGCGCTCGGCCATCGAGGCGCCCGGGATCACCCCGACGCCGCCGACGATCACCCGGGTGGGCATGCCCTCGGTGTGGGAGTCGACGGCGTGGAAGACGCGCTTGGTCCTCATCGCAGCCCCTCCGCCAGCGCCTTCTCGGTGGCCGCGCGGATCGAGGTCTCCATGTCGGGCAGCAGCGGCAGCCGCGGCGCGCGGCACGGGCCGCCGTAGCGGCCGGCGAGGTCCATGGAGAGCTTGATCGCCTGGACGAACTCGGTCTTGGCGTCCCAGCGCAGCAGCTCGTGCAGCTTGCGGTAGAGCGGCAGCGCCGTCTCCAGGTCACCGGCGAGGGCGGCGTGGTAGAGCTCGGCGCTGGAGACCGGCAGCGCGTTCGGGTAGCCGGCGATCCAGCCCACCGCGCCGGCCAGGGCCAGCTCCAGCAGCGCGTCGTCGGAGCCGATCAGCAGGTCCAGGCCCGGGGCGAGCTCGGCCAGTTCGTAGGCCCGGCGCGGGTCGCCGGTGAACTCCTTGACCGCGACCGCCAGCCCCTCCTCGTGCAGAGTGGCCAGCAGCCGCGGAGTCAGGTCGACCTTGGTGTCGAAGGGGTTGTTGTAGGCCACGATCGGCACGCCCGCCTCGGCCACCTCGCGGTAGTGGGCGATCACCGTGCGCTCGTCGGCGCGGTAGGCGTTCGGCGGCAGCAGCAGCACAGACCCGCAGCCCAGCGAGGCGGCGTGCTCGGCCCAGCGGCGCGACTCGGCCGAGCCGTAGGCGCCCACGCCCGGCATCACGTTGCGCCCGCCGACGGCCTCCACCGCGACCTCGACCACGCGGGCGCGCTCCTCGGGGGTCAGCGTCTGGTACTCGCCCAGCGAGCCGTTGGGCACCACGCCGTCGCAACCGCTGTCCACCAGCCACCGGCAGTGCTCGGCGTAGGCGTCGTAGTCGACCGACAGGTCGGCGCGCAGGGGCAGCGCCGTGGCGACCATGATGCCCTGCCAGGGCTTAACGCGGTTGGTCATCGGAGATCCTCTCAAGCGAGCCGAGCGTGATCGGCTGGGCGACGGGACGCCGGGGAGCCTGGGGCGCCTCCCCGGCGAGGCAGGAGACGGCGTAGCCGCACATCCGGCCCTGGCACCAGCCCATGCCTGGGCGGGCCAGCAGTTTGATGGAGCGCGCGTCGGTGGCGCCGAGCTCCTGCGCCTCGCGGACGGCGCTGAGCGGCACCTCCTCGCAGCGGCACACGAGGGTGTCGGCGGCCAGCCAGTCCTGCCAGCCGGGCCGCACGGGGTAGGCCTCCTGCAGCGCGCGGGCGAAGGAGCGCAGTCTGGTACGGCGCAGCAGCAGGTGCTCGGGGACGGCGAGTCCGGCGACCGCGTGACCGGCGATGCGGCCCTCGATCTCGGCCAGTGCCGCGCCGCCCACCCCGGCGGGCTCGCCCGCCGCGTAGACGCCCGGGACGCTGGTGCGCTGCTCCTGGTCCACGGTGAGGATCGGGCTGCCGTCGGCGTCGTTGGCACTGGCGCAGCCGAGCTGGGTGGCGAGCTCGATCTGCGGCAGGAAGCCGTAGCCGACCGCCACGGTGTCGCACTCGACGGTCTCGGTGGAGCGCACGCGCCAGTCGCGGTCCAGCCGGGCGACGGTGACGTGGGTGACCTCATCGTCGCCGTGCGCCCGTACCACAGCGCTTCTCGTGCGGTACGGCACGCGGTGCCGTACCAGGGTGGCGGCGTACCCGGCCGCCTCGCCCGCCTTGGCGGCGGCCAGGACCGGGTGCCTGGCCAGGCCGAGCCCGCCGGAGGCCTCCAGCACCGCGGCCACCTTCACCCCGGCGCGGGCCAGCCCGGCGGCCACGGGGAGCAGGAACGGGCCGGTGCCGGCGACGACCACGCGCCGCCCGGCGGCGACGCCGTGTCCCTTGAGCAACGCCTGCGCGCCGCCGGGGGTGAGCACGCCGGGCAGGTCCCAGCCGGGGAAGGGCAGGGGCCGGTCGTGGGCGCCGGTGGCGATCAGCACCGCCGCGCCGCGCAGGGCGACCGGTTCCTCCTCACGCTCGCCGGCCAGCGCCTGCACGGTGAAGCCGGCCGGGTCGCGGATGATCGTCCAGACCCGGTGTCCGAGGAGCACGTCGGCCGAGGCGTGCAGGGCGTCGCTCTGCCGGAGGAACCGGTCGAGGCCGTGGTGGAGTTTGCCGTCGGTGGCGCCGGGCAGGTGGCGGAAGTACTGGCCGCCCAGGCGCGGGCCGGCGTCGAGCAGGGCGACGCGCAGGCCCGCCCGGGCCGCGGTCAGCGCGCCGGCGACGCCCGCCGGGCCGCCTCCGACGACGAGCAGGTCGTAGCCGGTCATGTAGCCGGTCATGGTGCCGGTCATGAGGTGCTCACCGAGTCTCCGGGCCGGGCCTCCACCAGGCAGGCGCGTTGTTCGGGCGCGCCGTTGACGCTGAGGAGGCAGTCGAAGCAGACGCCGATGCCGCAGAACAGGCCGCGAGGCCGCGCGCCGAAGCGGGTGCGCCGCCACGAGCGGATGCCGGCGGCGTGCAGGGCGGCGCCGATGCTCTGCCCGGGCCGCACCGGCACGGGACGGCCGTCCACCGTGATCTCGAATCCGTCCTGGTTCATGCGTCCTCGAAACGGTCGGGGCGAAACGGGTGCAGGTCGAGCGCGGGCGACTGGCCGCTGAGGAGCTGGGCCAGCAGGGCGCCGGTGGCCGGCGCCAGGCCGATGCCCGCGCCCTCGTGCCCGCAGGCGTGGTAGAGCCCGCGCACGCGCGGATCGGCGCCGATGACCGGCAGGTGATCGGGGCAGTAGGGGCGGAAGCCGCAGTAGGTGCGGATCACGCGCCGCTCCCGCAGGACCGGGAAGAGCGCCACGGCCTGGGCGGCCAGCCGCTTGAGCACGGTGAGCGAGAGCGTGCGGTCGAAGCCGACCCGCTCGCGGCTGGCCCCGATGAGGACCGTCCCGGCGGGCGTGCCCTCGACCACGGCGGAGGTCTCCAGCCCGGCGTTGTCGCTGGCCACGTTGGTCACGTAGGCCGCGGTGTAGACCTTGTGCCGCACCAGGGGCTCGGCCAGCGGCTCGGTGACCAGGATGAAGCCGCGCCTGGGCATGATCGGCAGGCTGACCCCGGCCAGGGCGGCGACCTCGCCGCCCCAGGTGCCGGCGGCGTTGATCACGGCTCCGGCCAGGATGTCGCCGGCGGAGGTGCGCACGCCGGTGACGCGCCCGCGCTCGACGCGCACACCACGCACCTCGACGCCGGTGCGCAGTTGCAGCGCGCCGTGCCCGTAGTTGTCCTGCGCGGCGCGGATCAGCCGGGCGGCGGCGAGCATGGGCTGCACCTGGGCGTCCTGCGGGTAGAACACCCCGCCGGCCAGCCCGCCGGCCAGGTGCGGCTCGTAGGCGTGCAGGCCGGCGGCGACGGTGTGCTCGACGTCCTGCTTGGCGGCCAGCGCGGTGAGCTGGGCGAGCACCTCGGGCGTCTCGGCGACGACCAGGCCGCCCTTGGCCTCGAACTCGAAGTCGGCGACCTCGGCCAGCTCGCGCCAGAGGCGGTTGGAGTGCACGGCCAGGTCGAGCTCGGGTCCGGGCTCCTTGTCGGAGACCAGGATGTTGCCCTCGCCGGCGCCGGTGGTCCCGCCGGACACCGGCCCGCGGTCCAGCACGGCCACGTCGAGGCCCGCGCGCGCCGCGTAGTACGCGCAGGCGGCCCCGACGACGCCGGCGCCGACGACGATCACGTCCGGCATCCCTCACCTCCTCAGTAATATGTCACATACCTTAACCCATCGGCGTGTGCTACTGGGAGGGTCAATACCCGTTTATCCGGTCTGGCGGAGCAACTCGGTCGCCAGCGACGTCCGCTGGTACAACACCGCCCTGCCGTCCCGCCGCGAAGTCACCAGGCTGGTACGGCGCAGCACCGACAGATGCTGGCTGACCGCGGCCGGCGTGAGCCCCACCTCGGCGGCGAGCTGCGTGGTCGACAACGGCAGGTCCAGATGGGCCAGCAGCCGCGCCCGGCTGTGCCCGATCAGCTCGCCCAGCGGCTCCCCCCTGGTCCGCGGCGCGCGGTCCCAGACCGTGGCGAACCCGCGCGGCGGATAGGCGAACATCGACGGCCTCGGCTCGTCGAAGCGCATCACCAGCCGCGGCCAGGCGAACACGCACGGCACCAGCACCAGCCCGCACCCGCGCAGCAGATGCTCCCCGTCCCACGCGGGCGTCAGGATCCGCATGCCGGGCCCGCCGCGCTCGATGCCCGGGTGCAGGTCGGCCAGCAGCTTGGCCAGCCCGCCCGTGGTCACCGCCTGCGCCCGGTAGCCCAGGTCGGCGTCGGCCAGCGCGCGCAGCCGCGGCCACACCGGCCGCACCGCGGCCCGCCAGTAGGCGGCCAGCTCCTCGGCCAGCCGGCCGAGCTCGCGCTCCGGGTCGTCGTACAGGCCCGCCAGCCGCTCCGGCACCGGGCCGTCGCCGCGCAGCTCGTCGATCGAGGCGCGCACCTCGGCCGCGGGGGTGGCGCGGACCCGCTCCAGCTCGGCCTCGAACTCCGCGCCCGCCACCTCCGGGGCCGGCGTCAGGAAGTCGGCCGAGAAGTGCGGGCCGCCCACCAGGGCGCCCAGCAGCTCCAGCCGCAGCCCGCCGAGCAGCGGCGTGACCGAGGCCAGCCAGGGGCGGAAGGCCTCCTGCCGGCTCGGGTCGCCCAGCACGTGCACGCTGGCCACCGTCTCGGCCAGCGGGGAGCGCGCGAACCGGATGCGGGCCAGGTCGTCGGGACCGAGATGCACGTCGATCACGCTTGCGACGGTACCGGCGTCACATCCAGACCCGGTCACGAGCCGGCGACTTTTGGGCCGGGGCTAGAAGCGCCAGGTGTAGACGTACCAGTCGCCCGACAAGTGCTCGTAGGCCGTCGGGTCCGGCTTTGCCGGCACCCCCTCGGGGAACCAGGCGAAGCCGTACCGGTCGATGAACCCGGAGTCCCGCACCACGAGCAGCGCCCCCTCGGGGAGGTTCTCGGCGAACTCGATGTCGTAGAGCCCGACCGACGCCCCCTGGACCCCGGCGGTGAAGCCGGAGGAGGCGAAGGCCGTCAGCGCCGGCTCCGACAGGTGGAAGCGGACGAGCAGCGGCACGTCGGCCTTGACCAGCCCGTAAGTCGCCACGAGCAGCACGGGGGCCACCGCCCAGCTCCAGAGCCTGGCCGGCCGCAGGCGCAGGGCCAGCACGGTGACCAGCCCGGCGAGCCACGCCAGGCCCACCACCAGCCACGCCGTCCCGGCCGCCAGCAGTACGCCGAACCACCCGCCGGGGATGCTCGTGGCCCACCAGGTCACCAGTGCCGCCGCCGTCGCGGCGCCGGCCGTCAGCAGGCCGACGCGGCCCGTCCATAAGGATCCTCGCTGCATGCCGTCACCCTAAGGGCGGGACCGGTCACCCCGCCGCCTACCATCGAGGACGTGAAACTGCTCCAGCCTCGGACGATGACCGCGTGGGCGTTGGCCGCCGTGGTGGTCAACTCGCTCATCACCGTGACCGGCGCCGCCGTGCGGGTGACCGGCTCGGGACTGGGCTGCCCGACCTGGCCCAAGTGCACCCCGGACAGCTACGTCCCGGCCGCGCACGAGGACATCCCGCTGATCAACACGCTGATCGAGTTCGGGAACCGGCTGCTGACCTTCCTGGTGCTCGCGGTGGGCGTGGCCGTGCTGGTGGTGGCGATGCGGCAGTTCCCGCGCCGCCCGGTGCTGGTCAGGCTGGCCTGGCTGCAGCCGATCGGCTGCGCGGTGCAGGGCCTGTGGGGCGGCCTGGTGGTGAAGACGGCGCTCAACCCGGTGACGGTGAGCGTGCACTTCCTGCTGTCGATCCTGATGACGGCGGCGGCCTGGATGCTCTACGCCCGTGCCAAGGAGGGCGACGGCCCGGTGCGGCGGCTGGTGCACCGGGACATCGTGCGCCTGGGGTACGTCCTGGTCGGGGCGGTGGCGGTGCTGCTGGTGGCGGGCGTGGTGGTCACCGGGACCGGACCGCACTCGGGCGACGCGATCGCCTCGCGCTTCGACTTCGACATCGAGACCGTCGCGCGGCTGCACGCCGACGTGGTCTACCTGGTCGTGGGCCTGACCTTCGCGTTGCTGTTCGCGCTGCACGTGACCGACGCGCCCAAGCCGGCCCGGCGGGCCGCGCTGGCGCTGCTCGGCATCGAGCTGGCCCAGGGCTTCATCGGCTACCTGCAGTACTTCCTCGCGGTGCCGGCCGCGCTGGTGGGCCTGCACGTGCTGGGCGCCTCGCTGGTGTGGATCTTCACCTGCCGGCTGGTCACCTCGCTGCGCACCCGCGGGCCCCTCCCCTCCCCCGCGGTTTCCGGCGCGGAGCAGGGGGAGTATGTCAAGGTTGGTAGCGAAAGGTCGGCCACTCCCCCACCTGCCTGAGGTGCCGTTTGTCACGAAAAGTGCTTCGTCGTAGCTTTCAAGGCGTCGCCGTCCTGAGCCTGCTCGCACTCGCCCCGCTCACCTGGGCGTGGCTGACCAGCGACCGGCACCGGGTGATCGCCCAGGCGCCGGACTGGCCGGGGAGCGTGCCGTACGCGCCGACCGCGCTGGTGCTCGGCGCCGGGCTGTACGGCGGCCGGCCCTCCCCCATGCTGGCGGCCCGCCTCGACCTGGCCGCCGAGCTGTACCGCACCGGCAAGGTGAAGGCCCTGCTGCTGTCGGGCGACAACAGCCGGGTCGGCTACGACGAGCCGAGCGCGATGCGCGACTACCTGACCGCGCGCGGCGTGCCCGCCGGGCGCATGGTGCTCGACTACGCCGGCTTCGACACCTGGGACTCCTGCGTGCGGGCCAGGCACGTCTTCGGCGCCGCCAAGGTGACCGTGATCACGCAGGCCTTCCACCTGCCCCGCGCGGTCGCGCTGTGCCGTACGGCCGGCCTGGACGCCTTCGGCGTGGGCGACGACTCGGCCGCCAAGTGGCCGGAGAGCACCTACCTGTACGCCGCCCGCGAGCTGCTGGCCACCGCCAAGGGCCTGAGCGACGCCCTGCTGAGCTCCGAGCCGGTCTTCCCCGGTCCGCCCGAGCGCTCCCTGGACGCCATCCTTCAGGCGGGCGGCGCGCCCGGCGCGTAGCCGGGCGGCGGGGTGCCCATCGCCATCGAGGCGGCGTGCTGGTCGGGCACCGGGAAGCGCGAGCGCGCGGCGGCCATGCACTCCAGCAGCGCCCGCTGCTCCTCGTGGAAGGTGTGATCGTCCACGATGTGCCGCTCGGCGCGCTCGTGCAGCAGGCCGAGCTCGGTGGCGGCGAGCTGGTAGTCGCTCATCGCGCGCAGCCCCTCCTTGCCCCCGTGCGCCTGCGCCCACTGCCGGGCCTGCCGCCGCCGGGAGATCGCCGACAGCATGTAGATGTCGGCCTGGTCCACCAGCTTGGTCGGCTCGTACGGCGGCAGGTAGCGCTGCAGCAGCCGGACGATGCGCCGCCGGTCGCGCCAGACGACCACCATCAGGGCCAGCAGCACCACCAGCAGCGTGCCGTAGGCGATCGCCAGGCCGGCCGCCCCGCCGTAGGAGGCCAGGCCGTTCCAGAGCCCGTGCAGCAGCATGGCGCCGACCCAGCCGGCCAGGATGATCAGCGCCCGGTCGGGCCCGCGGCGCTGGGCGGCGTAGGCGACGGCGATGCCGATCATCGAGGTGAACAGCGGGTGCGCGAAGGGCGACAGGATGCCGCGCAGCACGACGGTGACGGCCAGCCCCTGCACGCCCTGCTCGGAGTTGAGTGCGGCGATGTAGTAGCTGACGTTCTCGCTCATCGCGAAGCCGAGGCCGACCATGGAGGCGTAGATGATGCCGTCGGTGGGGCCGTCGAGCTCGGCGCGGCGGAAGCGCAGCAGGCCGAGCAGGACCAGGCCCTTCATCGTCTCCTCGACGACCGGGGCGCCGAAGGTGGCGGCGATGCTGCGCGCGTCGGCGGGGCCGAGCGCGGCGGCGCTCATCAGGTAGCGCAGGTTGAGCGAGTTGATGACGCCCGCCACGAGCACCGCCACGCCCGCGCCCCAGGCGAAGGCGAAGACCAGGTTGCTGCGCGGCTCCGGCTCCATGCGGTCGAGCGCCAGGACCGCCGCCAGCAGCAGCGGCACCGGCGCCAGAGCGAGGCCGAGAGAGACGATGAAGGCCACCGGCGCGCCGTTGATCACATCGAAGGAGAAGGAGACGATCGCGCACAGACCGGCCAGGACCAGCCCGATGATCAGAGAGACCGACGGGCGGTCCTTGAACACCCAGCGTGGATCACGGGACGCCATAGTGTGACTGTAACGGACTAGGTCAGAGGTGTCCCGCCCAGGTGACGCGGTCCGTGGGGATCGGCGCAGTGGGCCTCGGCGCCATGATCCACCTGAAGCGTGGTGTGCTCGATCCCGAACCGGTCGTGGAGCAGGCCGGCGAGCCGCTCGCGCACCTCGTGGCAGGTGTCGCAGCTCTCCTTGACGATGACGTGCGCCGACAGCGTCGGGTAGCCGCTGGTCACCGTCCAGACGTGCAGGTCGTGCACCTCCAGCACCTCGGGCTCGGCGGCGAGGACCGCGCCGATCTCGTCGGGGTCGAGGTCGCTGGGCGCGGCCTGGAGCAGCACGCGGCCCGAGTCGCGGATCAGGCCCCAGCCGGCGTAGGCCATCAGCGCGGCCACCACGAGCGCGGCGATGGCGTCGGCCTGCGCGAAGCCGGTCAGCCAGACGATCAGGCCGGAGGCGGCGGTGGCGATGAAGGCGTACATGTCGTTGAGCACGTGCTGGAAGGCGCCCTCGACGTTGAGGCTGCGCCGGTTGGCCTTGGACAGCAGCCACGCGGCCAGGGCGTTGATCGCCACCCCGGTGAGCGCGGTGACCAGCACCAGCGGGCCCTTGACCTCGGGGGGATCGATGATCCGGTTGATGCCCTCGTAGACGAAGTAGACCGTCAGCAGGAGCAGCGTCGCGCCGTTGATCTGCGCGGACAGGATCTCGGCGCGCTTGTAGCCGAAGGTGTAGGCGCCGCGCGCGGGCCGGGCGGCGATGCGCATGGCGATCAGGGCCAGCACGATCGCGCTGGCGTCGGTCAGCATGTGGGCGGCGTCGGCGATAAGCGCCATCGAGTTGGCGATGAAGCCGATGACGACCTCGACCGCCATGTAGCCGACCAGCAGGAGCAGCGCGCCCCACAGGTAGCGCTTGTCCGCGTTCGCCTCCACGGCGTGGCCGTGGCCGTGCCCGTGCTCACCGGCCATCGGAGACCTCCCTCAGGTGCTCACGGCTCAGGTCGAGCAGCATGCGGACGTGCGCGTCGGCCAGCCGGTAGTAGATCATCCGGCCGGCGCGGCGGGTGGAGACGATCTCCGCCGTGCGCAGCAGCCGCAACGCGTGCGACACCGCGGTGTCGGTCACCTCGACCTCGGCCGCCAGGTCGTGCACGCACATCTCCCCCGCCTCCAGCAGGGCGTAGAGCAGCCTCGCACGGGTGGGGTCGCCCAGCAGGCGGAACAGGTCGGCCAGCCGGGTGGCCTCCTCCATCGTCACCATGTGCGGTCTCGCCGCCTCGGCCCGCGCCGCGCAAGAATCCAAAACATCTGAATAGGTATTCACATGTTCAGCATAGAGGATCCTCCGGCGTACGGCCAAGCCGTACCGTCCGGAGGATCGTCAGGCCAGCAGCGGGTCGATCGCGACGGCGAGGAAGAGCAACGCCAGATAGGCGTTGGACCAGTGGAAGAAGCGCATGGGCCGCAGCGCCACGCCGCTCTTGCCGGAGTTGAGGCGGCGCAGCAGCGCGTACACCTCCCACAGGCACACGACGCCGAGCACGGCGGCGACGGCGGGATAGAAGAGCGTGGTCTGCGCGACCGGCCACAGCAGCAGCGAGCAGGCCACCGTCGCCCAGGTGTAGGCGATCGACTCCAGCACCACGCGGCGCTCGGTGGCGACCACCGGCAGCATCGGCACCTCGGCCGCCGCGTAGTCCTCCTTGTACCGCATCGCCAGCGTCCAGGTGTGCGGCGGCGTCCAGAAGAACACCACGCCGAACAGCACGAACGGCGCCCAGGCCAGTTCGCCGGTGATGCCGGCCCAGCCGATCATGACCGGCATGCAGCCGGCGATGCCGCCCCACACGATGTTCTGCTTGGTGCGGCGCTTGAGCCACATCGAGTAGACGAAGACGTAGAACAGGATGGCGCCGGTGGACATGGCCGCGGCCAGCCAGTTGGTGGTCACCCAGAGCCCGACCAGCGACAGGAAGCCGAGCACGATGCCGAAGATCAGCGCGTTGCGCGGCTCGACGGTGTGCCTGGCCAGCGGCCGCTTGCGGGTGCGGCGCATCTTGACGTCGATGTCACGGTCGACGTAGCAGTTGAGCACGTTGGCGCTGCCGGCCGACAGGGTGCCGAAGACCATCACGGACAGGGACGTCCACAGGTCGGGCAGCCCCTTGGCGGCGAGGAACATCACCGGTAGCGTCGTGATCAGCAACAGCTCGATGATCCGGGGTTTGGTCAGGGCGACATAGGCCCCGAGGACCGCGCCGAACGATCGGGAAGCCTGGCGTGGGGCGCCGGTCCCCGGGGGGACGGTCGCCTGCCTGTTGGTCAGCACCGCCAAGGCGCTTCCGGCTGTTGCGGAGTCAACGCGTAACCTCTGATGTAGCGGATCCCTTACGAACACAGCAACTGTAGTCGCCGGGAGCCGCGGTCCGGTCAACGGGGTGTTGGGAACAGCCTGCAAGGTCGACTCGGTTATGGTCCCGTGTGGGCGGGAAAAGCCGAACACCTAAGACAACGAGATTGCGGAGATAGGCACGTGAGCATCCTGGAGTGGACGGATCTCGACCGTAAGGCGGTCGACGTCGTCCGTGCCCTGGCAATGGACGCAGTGGAGAAGGCGGGCTCGGGTCACCCCGGCACCGCCATGAGCCTGGCCCCTGCCGCATATCTGCTTTTCCAGCGCACCATGCGCCACGACCCGGCCGACCCCACGTGGGCGGGCCGAGACCGGTTCGTCCTGTCCGCGGGGCATTCCAGCCTGACCCTTTACATCCAGCTCTACCTGTCCGGTTACGGGCTGGGCCTGGAGGACCTCAAGCGGCTGCGCCAGTGGGACAGCCTCACCCCCGGCCACCCCGAGCACGGGCACACCGCGGGCGTCGAGACCACCACCGGCCCGCTCGGGCAGGGCATCGGCAACGCGGTCGGCATGGCGATGGCCGCCCGCCGCGAGCGCGGCCTGTTCGACCCGGACGCCGAGGCCGGCGCCAGCCCCTTCGACCACCACATCTGGTGCATCGCCTCCGAGGGCGACATCGAGGAGGGCATCAGCCACGAGGTCAGCGCCCTGGCCGGCCACCAGAAGCTGGGCAACCTGACGGTCGTCTTCGACAGCAACCACATCTCCATCGAGGACGACACGCAGATCGCCCTGTCGGAGGACATCACCAAGCGCTACGAGGCCTACGGCTGGCACGTCCAGACCGTCGACTGGACCGAGGGCGGCTCCTACGTGGAGAACGTCCAGGCCCTGCACGAGGCGCTGGAGGCCAGCCGCGAGGAGACCGACCGGCCCTCCTTCATCCGGCTGCGCACCATCATCGGCTGGCCCTCGCCCGGCAAGCAGAACACCGGCAAGATCCACGGCTCGGCGCTCGGCGCCGCCGAGGTCGCCGCCACCAAGCAGGTCATGGGCATGGACCCGGAGAAGTCCTTCGACGTCCCGGCCGAGGTGCTGGAGCACGCCCGCGCCGTCGCCGACCGCGCGCAGGCCGTGCGCGCCGACTGGGACAAGGCCTACGCCGACTGGCGGGTCAACAACCCCGAGCGCGCCGAGCTCTTCGACCGCCTGGGCCGCCACGAGCTGCCCCAGGGCTGGAGCGAGGCCCTGCCGACCTTCGAGCCCGGCGCCTCGATCGCCACCCGCAAGGCCTCCGGCGAGGTGCTCAACGCGCTCGCGCCGGTGCTGCCCGAGCTGTGGGGCGGCAGCGCCGACCTGGCCGAGTCGAACAACACCACGATGAAGGGCGAGCCGAGCTTCATCCCGGACGAGCACCAGACCAAGGAGTTCCCGGGCAACCGCTACGGCCGCACGCTGCACTTCGGCATCCGCGAGCACGGCATGGGCGCGATCCTCAACGGCATCGCGCTGCACGGCAAGACCCGCCCCTACGGCGGCACCTTCCTGGTCTTCTCCGACTACATGCGGCCTGCCGTACGGCTCGCGGCCCTGATGAAGCTGCCGGTCACCTACGTGTGGACGCACGACTCCATCGGCCTCGGCGAGGACGGCCCGACGCACCAGCCGGTCGAGCACCTGTGGGCGCTGCGCGCGATCCCCGGTCTCGACGTGGTACGGCCGGCCGACGCCACCGAGACGGCGGCCGCCTGGAAGACCATCCTGGAGCACACCGACCGCCCGGCGGCGCTGGCGCTGACCCGCCAGAACCTCCCGGTCTACGAGGGCTCCGCCGCCGACGGCGTGGCCCGCGGCGGTTACGTGCTCAGCGAGTCCTCCGCCCCGCAGCCGAAGGTGATCCTGATCGCCACCGGCAGCGAGGTCGAGATCGCCATGGACGCGCAGAAACTACTGGAGGCCCAGGACATCCCGGCACGAGTGGTCTCGATGCCGTGTGTCGAGTGGTTCCAGGGGCAGGACTCCGCATACCGGCAGACGGTGCTGCCGCCCTCGGTGAAGGCGCGCGTCGCCGTCGAGGCGGGCATCGCGCTGGGCTGGCGCGAGTTCGTCGGGGAGCACGGCGAGGTGGTCTCGCTGGAGCACTTCGGCGCCTCCGCGCCGTACAAGACGCTGTACGAGCAGTTCGGCCTCACGGCCGAGCGCGTGGCCGCGGCCGCCAAGGCCTCGCTGGCCAAGCTCGGTCACGACAAGGGCGAGACGACGGGAAACTGACAATGAGCGAGAACCTTCGCAAGCTGGCCGCCAGCGGTGTGGCCATCTGGCTGGACGACATCAGCCGCGAGCGCCTGCGCAGCGGCAACCTGGAGCAGCTGATCCGCGAGAAGAACGTGGTCGGCGTCACCTCCAACCCGACGATCTTCGCCTCGGCGCTGGCCAAGGGCGATGCCTACGACACCCAGTTGCACGACCTGCACGTGCGCGGTGTCGACGTCGGCGAGGCCGTGCGGGCGATCACCGCCTACGACATCCGCTGGGCCGCCGACGTGCTGCGCCCGGTCTACGACGCCACCGGCGGCGTGGACGGCCGCGTGTCGCTGGAGGTGGACCCGCGCCTGGCGCGCGACACCGACAAGACCATCGCCGAGGCGCGCGCGCTGTGGTGGCTGGTCGACCGCCCCAACCTGCACATCAAGATCCCGGCCACCGTCGAGGGCCTGCCGGCCATCACGCAGGCGCTCTCGGAGGGCATCAGCGTCAACGTCACGCTGATCTTCTCCCTGGAGCGCTACCGCCAGGTCATGGACGCCTGGCTGGCCGGCCTGGAGGCCGCGCAGGCCAAGGGGCTCAACCTGGCCGCGATCGAGTCGGTCGCCTCCTTCTTCGTCAGCCGCGTCGACACCGAGATCGACAAGCGGCTCGACGGCCTGGGCAAGCCGGAGCTCAAGGGCAAGGCCGGCATCGCCAACGCCCGCCTGGCCTTCGCCGCCTTCGAGGAGGTCATGGGCTCCGAGCGCTGGCAGCGCCTGGCCGCCGCCGGCGCCCGGCCGCAGCGCCCGCTGTGGGCCTCGACCGGCGTGAAGAACCCGGAGTACTCCGACACCATGTACGTCGACCAGCTCGTCGCCGCGGGCACGGTCAACACCATGCCGGAGAAGACGCTCGACTCCGTGGCCGACCACGCCAACGTCACCGGTGACACGATCCGCCCCTTCTACCAGGACGCCTGGAACACCATGGCGGCCCTGCGCGAGGCCGGGATCGACTACGACGACGTGGTGCGCGTCCTGGAGGACGAGGGCGTCGACAAGTTCGAGGTCTCCTGGAACGAGCTGCTGGAGAGCCTCGCCAAGAAGCTGGCCGGGGCCTGACATGAGCGAACCGGTCGCACCGATGCCGGAGGCCGTCACGGCCGCGGTGGCGGTCGCCGAGACCTCCACGACGCTGGAGGTCGCGGCGGCCAACCCGCTGCGCGACCCGCGTGACAAGCGCCTGCCCCGCGTGGCGGGGCCGTGCGTGCTGGTCCTGTTCGGCGTCACCGGTGACCTGGCCAAGCGCAAGCTGCTGCCGGCGATCTACGACCTGGGCAACCGGGGGCTGCTGCCCCCGGGCTTCTCCCTGGTCGGCTTCGCCCGCCGCGACTGGGCCAACGAGGACTTCGCCCAGGTCACCCACGACGCGGTGAAGGCCAACGCCCGGACGCCCTTCCGCGAGGAGGTCTGGAAGCAGCTCTCCGAGGGCATCCACTTCGTGCCGGGCGAGTTCACCGACGACGGCGCCTTCGACGCGCTGCAGATGGTGCTCAAGGAGGTCGACCAGACCCGGGGCACCGGCGGCAACTACGCGTTTTACCTGTCGGTGCCGCCGAAGTTCTTCCCGACCGTCATCAAGCAGCTCAAGCGGACCGGGCTGGCCGACGCCCCGCCCGGCTCGTGGCGGCGCGTGGTGATCGAGAAGCCCTTCGGCCACGACCTGAAGAGCGCGCACGAGCTCAACGAGATCACCACGGAAGCCTTCCCGGAGTCGTCGATCTTCCGGATCGACCACTACCTGGGCAAGGAGACCGTCCAGAACATCATGGCCCTGAGGTTCGCCAACAACCTCTACGAGCCGATCTGGAACCGCTCCTACGTCGACCACGTGCAGATCACCATGGCCGAGGACATCGGCCTGGCCGGGCGCGCGGGCTACTACGACGGCATCGGCGCGGCCCGTGACGTGATCCAGAACCACCTGCTCCAGTTGCTGGCCCTGGTGGCGATGGAGGATCCGACCTCCTTCGACGCCAAGGCGCTGCGGCGGGAGAAGGAGAAGGTGCTGCAGGCCGTACGGCTGCCGGCCGACCTGGCCGCCGAGACCGCCCGCGGGCAGTACGCGGCCGGCTGGCAGGGCGGCGAGAAGGTCGTCGGCTACCTGCAGGAGGACGGCATCCCCGCCGACTCCACCACCGAGACCTACGCCGCCATCAAGCTGGAGATCGCCAACCGGCGCTGGGCGGGCGTGCCGTTCT
This sequence comes from Nonomuraea sp. NPDC050328, assembly GCF_044459405.1. NCBI lineage: Bacteria > Bacillati > Actinomycetota > Actinomycetes > Streptosporangiales > Streptosporangiaceae > Nonomuraea > Nonomuraea sp. NPDC050328. The sequence continues at coordinate 185,096 of NZ_JBITIW010000013.1, forward strand.
ACCTGCGCACCGGCAAGCGGCTCGGCCGCCGCGTCACCGAGGTGGCCGTGGTCTTCCAGCGCGCGCCGCACCTGCCCTTCAGCAAGGACGACACCGAGATCCTCGGCCAGAACGCCCTGGTCATCCGGGTGCAGCCGGACGAGGGCATCACGGTGCGCTTCGGCTCGAAGGTGCCGGGCACCGCGATGGAGGTGCGCGACGTCTCGATGGACTTCGCCTACGGCGAGTCGTTCATGGAGTCCTCCCCCGAGGCCTACGAGCGGCTCCTGCTGGACGTGATGATCGGCGACCCGCCGCTCTTCCCGCACCAGCGCGAGGTGGAGCTGTCGTGGGAGATCCTCGACCCGATCGAGGAGTTCTGGGCCACGCAGGGCCAGCCGGAGCCCTACCCCTCCGGCACCTGGGGCCCGCCCTCGGCCGACGCCATGATGGCCCGAGACGGGCGGACCTGGAGGAGGTTGTAATGACCGCCTTCGCACTGTCCGGCACGACCGCCGGCAAGATCTCCGGGCAGCTCACCCACCTGCGGCACCAGATGGGCGCCCCGGCCATCGGCATGGTGCTCACCCTGGTCGTGGTCACCGACGAGCGCGACCAGTACGACGCGCTCAGGGCGGCGACCGAGGCGGCGCGCGAGCATCCCTCGCGCATCCTCGCGGTGATCAACCGGGAGGCCGACGAGGCGTCCCGGCTCGACGCCGAGATCCGCATCGGCGAGTCCACCCCGGGCGAGGTCGTGATACTGCGGTTGTACGGCGAGCTGACCGCGCACGCCGACTCCGTGGTCAGCCCGCTGCTGCTGCCCGACACGCCGGTCGTCGTCTGGTGGCCGGGGGCGGCGCCTGCCGTACCGGCCCAGGACCCGATCGGCGAGCTGGCCCAGCGGCGGATCACCAACGCCAAGGCCGCCGCGCCCGACGGGATCAAGGCGCTGGCGCACTTCGGCAAGGTCTACGCGCCCGGCGACACCGACCTGGCCTGGACCCGGCTGACGCCGTGGCGCAGCCTGCTGGCCGCCGCCTTCGACCAGCACGTGGGCAAGGTCAAGAAGGGCTTCGTCGAGGCGGCCTCGGGCAACGCCAGCGCGCCGCTGCTGGCGGCGTGGCTGTCGGAGCGGCTGGGCGCGCCGATCAAGGTCGCCGAGTCCTCCGGTCCCGGTCTCACCGCGGTACGGCTGGCGCTGGCCGACGGGGAGCTGTCGGTGGTGCGCAACGACGCCCGCCTGGCCACCCTCGCCCGGCCCGGCCAGCCCGACCGGCACGTCGCGCTGGCCCGCCGGCAGACCTCGGAGCTGCTGGCCGAGGAGCTGCGGCGGCTCGACTACGACGAGATCTACGAGTCGGCGGTCAAGCGGCTGGCCCGCTCGCACAAGGTCTGACCCCTTCACCGGCTGTGGCCCCGGACGCGTGCGTCCGGGGCCACACCCGTGTCCTGGGCGTACTGCCGGGACGTGAGAGGGTAGCCGGGTGACCGAAGTTCCCAACGTCGTCGTCCACCGTGACGCCGAGGTGCTGGCCAACGCCGTCGCGGCGCGGATCATCACCCGGCTGGTGGACGCCCAGTCCGCCAAGGGCTCAGCCTCGCTCGTCCTCACCGGCGGCAGCGTCGGCATCGCCACGCTGGCCGCCATCGCCGCCACCCCCGCCCGCGACGCCGTCGACTGGCGGCGCCTGGACATCTGGTGGGGTGACGAGCGCTTCCTGCCGGCCGGCGACCCCGAGCGCAACGAGACCGGCGCCCGCGAGGCGCTGCTCGACCACGTCGACCTCGATCCGGCGCGCGTGCACGTGATGCGCGGGCCCGACTCCGGCCTCAGCGCCGAGGAGTCGGCCGACGCCTACGCCGCCGAGCTGCGCCAGGCGGCCCGGCCCGAGGACCACGGCCCGGTGCCCGGCTTCGACGTGCTGCTGCTCGGCATGGGCCCCGACAGCCACGTCGCCTCGCTCTTCCCCGGCATGCCCGCGCTCTACGACACCCGGCCCGCGGTCGCGGTGCACGGCGCGCCCAAGCCGCCGCCCACCCGCATCTCGCTCACCCTCCCGTCCATCCAGGCCGCGCGGGAGGTCTGGGTGGTGGCCGCCGGCGCGGAGAAGGCCGGCGCGGTACGGCTGGCGCTGGCCGGGTCGGGTCCCGTCCAGGTGCCCGCGGCCGGGGCTCGTGGGCGGCAGCGCACGCTCTTCCTGCTCGACCGGGCCGCCGCGGGCAAGATCCCGCCGGGGCTGGGACGGATCGCCTCGCCCTAGCCCGTACCGGACATGTCCTGGCAGAGTGTCCTGCGAGATTCGGCCGGGGGTGAGGGTGTGGTGCGGACCTGGGGTCCGGTGGCGCTGGCCGCCGCCGCCCTCCTCGCCGTCGGCCTGGCCGCCGGTACGGCAGGCGGCGTCGAGGGCCGCTTCGACCCCGCCGGCCTGAGCTGGGAGCGGCCCACCGGGCTGCCGACGATGCCGCCGCAGACGGCGACGGCCGGACCGCTGGGCGAGCTGCCGCCGGTCACCGCCGCGCCCTGGGCCTCGGCGGTCGGGTCGGGGCTGCTGGCGCTCTTCGGGTTGCTCCTGCTGGTCCTGGCGGGGTTCGCGCTCCGGGCGCTGCTCTCGCGGCTGCGCCGGCCCTCGTGGGGGCCGGTGGCGGGGCGGGGGCCCGCCGTACGGGACGAGGCCGGGGAGCAGGCGCGGGCCGCGGTCCGGGCCGGGCTGGCCGAACTCGACGCCGAGGGCGATCCCCGGCGGGCGGTGATCGCCTGCTGGCTGCGCCTGGAGCGGGCCGCCGCCGAGGCCGGCGTGCCCCGCCTGGCCACCGACACCCCCGGCGACCTGGTGACCCGCCTCCTGGCCGGCCTGCCCAGCAGCGCAGGCGTGGATGGCGCGGCGCTGGAGCGCCTGTATGACGCCTACCGGCAGGCCCGTTACGCCCCGCACGAGGTGCCCGAGGCCCTGCGCACCACCGCCCGCGCCGCCCTGGCCCAGGTGATGACCCGATGAGAGCCGTCCTGCTGCTGACGGCGGGCGGCGTCACCGCCTGGCTGGGCGGCCCGCCCCTGGCCGCGCTGATCGGCTTCCGGCTGCCCGCCTGGCACGCCGCCCTCCTGGTGGTCGCCGCCCTGGCCGTCACGCTCCTGACCCGCGGCCTGCCCCGTCCCCCGGAAACCGGCCCCGTCCCCGCCGGCCGGGTCCGCCGCGAACCCTCCCCCCGTACCCCGGGCGGCGTGAGCACCTGGGAACGCCGGCTCCGCGCCGGCGCCAAGGACGCCGCCCGCTTCGAACTGACCGTCCGCGACCACCTGCGCCCCCTGGTCGAGTCCAGGCTGCGCCGCCATCGCGAACTCACCCTGGAGCACGCCCGCGACGTGCTCGGCACCGAACTGCACACCCTGCTGACCCGACCGGTCACCGCCGTCCCCGACGAGGCGGCGCTGGCCCGGATGATCACGCGCATCGAGGAGATCTAGATGGAGCTGCCGGAGGTCGGCCGCCTGGCGCGAGCCGTACTCGACCAGGTCGAGACGGTCGTGGTCGGCAAGCGGGAGGCCCTGGAGACAGTCCTCACCGGCGTGCTGGCCGGGGGCCACGTGCTGCTGGAGGACTTCCCGGGGCTGGCCAAGACGCTGACCGCGCGCAGCCTGGCGCAGAGCCTCGGGCTCGGCTTCCGCCGCCTGCAGTTCACCCCCGACCTGCTGCCCGCCGACGTGACCGGCTCCTACCTGTACAACCAGCGCAGCGGTGAGTTCGAGTTCCGGCCCGGACCGGTCTTCACCGAGCTGCTGCTGGCCGACGAGATCAACCGCACCCCGCCCAAGACGCAGGCGGCCCTGCTGGAGGCCATGCAGGAGCGGCAGGTCAGCGTCGAGGGCGTCACGCACCCGCTGGGCTCGCCCTTCCACGTGCTGGCCACCGCCAACCCGGTCGAGTACGAGGGGACCTATCCGCTGCCGGAGGCCCAGCTCGACCGCTTCCTGCTGCGGGTGTCGTTCGGCTACCCGACGCCCGAGCAGGAGTGGGAGGTGCTGAGCCGGCGCATGGCGCGCCGCCGCGAGGACAGCACCCTGGAGCCGGTGGTGGACGCCGCGACCCTGGGGCGGATGCAGCGGGCCCTGGAGGAGGTCGCGGTGGACGACTCGGTCGGGCACTACATGGTCGCCTTGACCGCCGCCACCCGTACGCACCCGCAGCTCCAGATGGGCGCCTCGCCGCGTGGCTCGCTGGCCTTGCTCCTCGCCTCGCGGGCGCGGGCCGTCCTCCAGGGGCGCGACTACGTCATCCCCGAGGACGTCAAGCACCTGGCGGTGGCGGCGCTGGCGCACCGCGTCAGCCTCCGGCCGGAGGTCTGGCTGCGCAAGGTGGACCCGGCCACGGTCATCACCGAGATCTGCGCCCAGGTCCCCGCCCCCGGCTCGGCCCAACTCCCCACCTACAGCGCCCGATGAACGACCTCTGGCAGCCTTTCCACCCACTGCGCGCGATGAGCGGGTCCGGCGGCTTCCCCATCCGCGGTGCGCGATGAGCGGGCTCTGGCGGCCCACGCGGGCACTGCGGCGGGCGCTTGTGCTCGTGGCTGTGGCGCCGCTGGCCGCGCTCCTGCTCGGCCGGCCCGGGCTGCTCGTGCTCGCCGCGCCCTTCGCCCTCGGCACGGTCCTGGCCCTCGCCCGCCGCCCCGCCGGCCCACCGGAGGCGGCCCTGGAGCTGGCCGCGGCCTCCGTCCCCGAGGGCGAGCACGCCGAGGCCACCGTCCGCCTGACCGTCCCCACCGCGACACCCGCAGGACCGTCCGCCGAGGCGGCCGTCGTCTGCCTGGTCACCCCGCGCGCCACAAGCGCCCTGGAGCCCGCGTACGGCTCGCGCCACCACCTCGTCCAGGTACGCCCCGGCCGGGCCGTCACCGTCGCGTTCGGCTACACGGCGACCGTGTGGGGCGCCCACGAGGTAGGCCCGGTCGAGGTGGCGGTCTCCGCCAGTGACGGCCTCCTGGAGCACCCGCCCCTCCGCCTCCCGGTGCAGCGCGTGGTGGCCCTGCCCGACGCCGGCGCGTTCACCTCCCGCGCCCAGCTCCCCCACGCCGACGGCCTGTCCGGCGCCCACCGCTCCCGGCGTCCAGGCGAGGGCGGCGAACTGGCCGGGGTGCGGCGCTTCCAGAGCGGCGACCGGTTGCGCCGCATCGACTGGCGCACCACCCTGCGCACCGGCGAGACGCACGTCAACGCCACCTACTCCGAACGCGACGCCGAGGTGCTCATCCTCGTCGACGTCCTGCACGAGGGACCCCTCGACACCGCCGTCCGGGCCGCGGCGGCCCTGGCCGGGCACTACACCAGCCGGGGCGACCGGGTGAGCATCGCCGAGTACGGCTCGCTGCGGCACCGGCTGCGGCCCGGCACCGGGCGGCGCCACTACCTGGCCGCCCTGGAGTGGCTGGCCGCGGTCCGCGTCAACGGCGGCGCCGGGGACGAGCTCGGCCGGCGCCTCCTGGCACCCACGCTGGCCGGCGGGCGGGGGCTGGTGTTCATGCTCACCCCGCTGCTGGACGAGCGCAGTGCCGACGGGCTGGCCCGGCTGGCCCGCTCCCGCCGGCCGCTCGTCGCGGTCGACACCCTGCCCGACCGGCCGGGCACCGGGGTGGCCGAGCGGCTGTGGTGGCTCGACCGCGAGAACCTCATCGGCTCCCTGCGCGAAGCCGGCGTCCCGGTCGAGCCCTGGCGAGGCTCGGGCAGCCTGGACGTCGTCCTGCGCGACGTCACCCGCCTGGAGCACACCCGATGACCACCCCCGCTTCTGGCCCCGACTCCACTCCTGGCTCCGGCCCCACCTCCGGCGCTGGCCCCACCCCGGCTCCGGCCCGAGCCCTGGCCCCCGGCCAGCCGGGAGTGCCTGGGTCGCCGTTCTCCGGGCTGCGTCGGCGGATTTGGTGGGGGCGGCCGGGGGTCGGGTGGGCGCGGGTCTCGGGTGGGGCGTTGCTGATGCGGGTGCTTGTGGCGGCGACGGGGGTGGCGGCGTTGCTGGTCGCCCTGCCTGCCGGTCTGCTGGCCGTACCGGTCTGGCCTGCGGGGGCGGTCCTGGTGGGGCTGTGTGCGGCGGTCCTGCCGGGGTCGGCGGCACCCGGTGTGACGGTGGCCGCCGGAGCCGTGGCGTGGACGCTCGGCGGGGGCGGGCTGGGCAGCGCTCTGACCGTGGGCACGCTCCTGTACCTCCATCACACCAGCGCCGCCCTCGCCGCCCTCACCCCCGTGTCGAGCGCGCTGTCCACGAGCCTCGTCCGGGGCTGGGCGGCCAGGACCGCGCTCGTGCTCGCCGCCTCCGCCCTGCTGAGCGTGGTGATCGGCACGGTGCCGCCGCTCCTGCGTGACCTGCCGGCCGCCGCACTGCTCACCCTGGGCGCCGCCGCGGCCGTCGCCCTGGTGGCGCTGGTCCGCCGCCTCCTGCGCACCGACCCACCCCCGGCCCCTTAGACCGGCCCGCGCCGGCCCGCTAGGACCCGGTCTGGCCCTTCTCCAGGCGTTGCCTGGCCAGGCGTTCCTCGCGGCGGGCGACGTCGAGGCGTTGGCGGGCCTCGGTCTCGCGGCGGCGGGCCTTCTCCAGTTTCTTGGTCAGCCGCGCCACCTTGTCGGCCCGTTCCTGGTGCTCCTGCGCCGCCTGAGCCAGGAGGTCGCGCCACTCGGTGTAGGCCGCCTCGGCCTCCTCCCGCTCGCGGGCCTTCTTGGCCTCGGCCTCCCGCACCTCGTCCTCGGACGCCTCCTTGGGCTTGCGCCCCGGCCGCTCCCGGGGCACGGGCGCGGGGGCGAAGCCGGTGTAGCTGAGCGGCTTGGCCAGGTGGCCCCGCCGTACCTGCTCGGCCGCGTCGGCGTCCACCACCGCGGCGTCGAGCGTCTGGTCCACCTCGGCGGAGGCGGCGGCGGAGAGCCCGGCGAGCTCGCGCGCCTGGCGCGAGAGCCGCCCGGTGAGCCGGGAGCGGCGCTGGGTGAGCTCGGCGAGGGCGTCGGCGTCGTGCGCGCTCCAGGCGGCCCGCAGTTCCTCGCCGAGCGCGAGCAGCTCGCCCAGGTCGTCGGGGTGCTCGTGGGCCAGCCGGTTCACCGCCCAGGCCGAGACCGTGGGCTTGCGCAGCGCGCCGATCTCGCGGGCGAGCGCGGCCTCGCCGGCGGCCCGCGCGGCCTGCACCTCCGCCTGGCGCGCGGCGGTGAACTCGGCGGGCGGCAGGGCGTAGAGGCGGCCGGCGACCTCATCAAGATCCACATAACAGGAATACCCCACTTGGCCGGTTTTCTAGCGCATAGTGGAGGCAGGGAGGCCGCCGTGTTTGAACGCTTCACCGACCGTGCCCGCCGGGTCGTGGTTCTCGCGCAGGAGGAGGCGCGGCTGCTGAACCACCCCTACATCGGCACCGAACATCTCCTGCTCGGCCTGATCCACGAGGGCGACGGGGTGGCCGCGACGGTGCTGCGGGGCAAGGAGATCGATCTGGCCTCCGTGCGGGAGCGAGTCGAGGAGATCATCGGCCAGGGCGACGCACCGTCCGAGGGGCACATCCCGTTCACGCCGCGGGCCAAGCGGGTGATGGAGCTGTCCTTCCGCGAGGCGCTGCAGCTCAGCCACAACTACATCGGCACCGAGCACATCCTGCTCGGGCTGATCCGCGAGGGTGAGGGCGTGGCGGCCCAGGTGCTGGTCGCGCAGGGGCTGAGCCTCGCCCGGCTGCGCGAGGCGGTGATCGCCACGCTGCGCGGGCAGACGCGGGCGGCGGAGGAGGACCGGCTGCACGAGCTGCTGCGGCGCGGCGGGCCGCCGCCGGGCGGGTACGAGCTGACCGAGCGGCTGCATCGCATCCAGGAGAGCCTCGACCGGATCGAGAGCCGGCTGCACGAGCTCGACCCCGGCGAACGGGACCCGGGCAAGGGCGAGCGCGACCACGGCTAGGCCCATACCGGGAGCTGCCGCTCAGGCGGGTGCGAGGGCCGCGACGGCCAGGCGGGCCTCGATCACCCCGGGGTCCTCGGTGTAGCCGAGGGTGGCGCCGAGCCGTACCAGCAGCCCGCGCATGCGCGCGTTGTCCGACAACATGCTCGCCCGCACCTCGGCGTAGCCCAGGTCGCGGGCCAGCTCGACCAGCATCCGCGCCAGCGCGGTGCCCAGCCCGCGGCCCTGCCAGCGGTCCTCGACCAGGAAGGCCATCTCGGCCGTGCCCGGCTCGGCGCCGAACATCAGGTTGGCCATCGCCACGACCTGCCCGTCGAAGCAGGCCACCAGCGACTGGCCGCGGTCGCGGTCCACCAGGCGCTCGAACACGCGCGGCGGCAGCGCGGGCATGCTGGTGAAGTAGCGGAAGCGGCGGCTCTCCGGCGAGCAGCGGTCGTGCAGGTCGCGCACGGCCTCCCGGTAGATCGCGGTGAGCGGCCGCACGTCCAGCTCGGCGCCGTCGGCGAGGGTGATCGCCCGCTCGGCGCCGCTGCGCGCCGCGGCGGGCTGCGCCAGGCGCGCGAACGCCGCCGCCCGCGCCGCCTCGGTCAACGTGAACGGCAGGTCCGTACGGCGGAGCCGTACCGACCGCTCGCCGGTGACGCGGACGATCAACTGGGTCGGGTCGGGCAGCTCGCTCACCGCATCACCATAGATCCACCGCGCGTCGTCGGCGCGCAGCAGCTCCCCCAGCAGCTCGGGCAGCCGCCAGTGCGGCGACCCCCCGGAGCCCGCCTCGTGCTGGAGCGCGGCCAGCCGCGTGGCCAGCAGCAGCGCCCGCGTGGGCTCGTCGGTCAGCTCGTGCGCGGTCGCCGGCACGACCTGCACGCGCCGGCCCCCCGCGGCCTCCAGAGCCTCGCGCACCGCCTCGGGCGCGGCCGGGATCTCGGCCACGAACTCGTCCACCGTGCCGTCGGTGTCCGGCTGCACGCTCAGGCCCAGGATGTTGCCGCCCCGTTCGGCGAGCGCCGCCGCGAGCTGGGCCAGCCGTCCGGGACGCTCGTCCACCGTCGTTCTGATCCGAAGGAATGCCATGTGTCGGATAATGCCTGGTGACTGTTACACCGTGGCTACGTGGGTGTTTCCCTATGCTGTGCTGTCATGAGTACGTATGTCCCCCTTTCGGCCGGATTCACTAACGGCGACGTCTCCTACTGGTACCGCAGCTCCGGCGTGCCCGCGCCCGGCCCACGGCTGGACGGGCCGCTGTCCGCGGACGTGGTGATCGTCGGGGCCGGGTACACGGGACTGTGGACCGCGTACTACCTCAAGAAGGCCGCGCCCGGCCTGCGCGTGGTCGTGCTGGAGCAGGAGTTCGCCGGCTTCGGCGCCTCGGGCCGCAACGGCGGCTGGCTGACCGGCGACATGGCCGGTTCGGCCGAGCGCTACGCCAAGACGCACGGCCGCCCGGCCGCCAGGGCGCTGCAGCGGGAGATGTTCGCCTCCGTCGACGAGGTGATCGCGGTGTGCGAGGCCGAGGGCATCGACGCGGACGTGGTCAAGGGCGGCGTGCTCACCGTCGCGCGCAACACCGCGCAGGCGGCCCGGCTGCGCGAGTCGGTCGAGGAGGCGCGCGCCTGGGGCTTCGACGAGCCGGACCTGCGCCTGCTGGAGCCCGCCGAGCAGCAGCGGAGGCTGCGGGTGGCGGGCACCGTCCAGGCGTCGTGGAGCCCGCACTGCGCGCGCATCCAGCCGGCCAAGCTGATCCGCGGGCTGGCCCGGGTCGTGCGCGACCTCGGGGTGGAGCTGTACGAGGGCACGCCGGTGCTGTCCATCGAGCCCAAGAAGGCGGTCACCCCCTACGGCACGGTGAGCGGGCAGTTCGTGATCCGGGCGACGGAGGGCTTCACCTCGCGGCTGCGCGGCCTGCGCCGGCAGTGGCTGCCGATGAACAGCTCGATGATCGTGACCGAGCCGCTGCCGGACTCCTTCTGGGAGACGGTCGGCTGGGACGACGCCGAACTGCTCGGCGACATGGCCCACTACTACATGTACGCCCAGCGCACCGCCGACGGCCGCATCGCCTTCGGCGGCCGGGGCCGCCCCTACCTGTACGGCTCGCGCGTGGACGCCCGCGGCCACACCCACGAGTGGACCGTCGAGGCGCTCTGGCAGCTCCTGGTCGACTTCTTCCCCGCCGCCGCCTCCTCCTCGGTCGCGCACGCGTGGTCGGGCGTGCTGGGCGTGCCGCGCGACTGGTGCTCGACGGTGCACATCGACCCGGCCACCGGTCTGGGCTGGGCGGGCGGCTACACCGGCCACGGCGTCACCACGGCCAACCTGGCCGGCCGTACCCTGCGCGACCTGGTCCTGGGCCAGGAGACCGAGCTCACCGCGCTGCCCTGGGTGGGCCGGAAGGTGCGCGCCTGGGAGCCGGAGCCGCTGCGCTGGCTCGGCGTGCACTCGATGTACCGCCTCTACCGCGTGGCCGACTCCCGCGAGCGCTCGATGCGCCACACGTCCGCCCTGGCCCGCTTCGCCGACCTCATCACGGGTCACTGAGCCGGCCCGGCGGCCCTACGATCTTCGCAGCGATTCAAGGAGACTGAATGGACATCCTCTTCCGCGGCGGGCGCGTCTTCACCGCCCGGGGCGATCTCGGCTTCGCCGAGGCGGTGCTGGTGCGCGACGGCGTGATCGCGGCGGTGGGCACGGAGGCGGACCTGGCCCGGGCGGCCGGGCCGCACGAGACGGTGGACCTCGACGGCGGGCTGCTGACCCCCGGCTTCACCGACGCGCACATCCACCCGGTGCAGGCCGGGCTGGAGCGGGCCAAGTGCGACCTGGCCGAGGTCTACGGCCTGGACGCGTACGTGGCCAAGGTCGCCGACTATGCCACGAAAAATCCGGACAAGGAGTGGGTCGACGGCGGCGGCTGGGACATGTCCGCCTTCCCCGGCGGCCTCCCCCACCGCAGCCAGCTCGACTTCGTCACCCGCCCGGTCTACCTGATCCAGCGCGACCACCACGCCGCCTGGGTCAACACCCGCGCGCTGGAACTGGCCGGGATCACCAAGGACACCCCCGACCCGGCCGACGGCCGCATCGAGCGCGACGCCGACGGCACCCCCAGCGGGGTGCTGCACGAGGGCGCGATGGACCTGGTGGGCCTGCTCACCCCGCGCCCGAGCGCCCAGGACCAGGAGGCGGCGCTGCTGGAGGCGCAGCGCTACCTGTTCGCGCTGGGCATCACCGGCTGGCAGGACGCCATCGTCGGCTCCTACGCCGGCTCCGACGACCAGCTCCCGACCTACGTCGCGGCGGCCGAGGCCGGCACGCTCAAGGCGCGGGTGGTGGGCGCGCTGTGGTGGGACCGCACCCGGGGCGCGGAGCAGATCGAGGACCTGATCGAACGGCGCAAGCGCTCCGTCGGCCGCTTCCAGGCCACCTCGGTCAAGATCATGCAGGACGGCATCACGGAGAACTTCACCGCCGCGGTGCTGGAGCCGTACTGCCGCTGCGGCGGCACGGGCCTGTCCTACATCGAGCCGCGCGCGCTCAACGGCTACGTGGCCGAACTCGACCGGCACGGCTTCCAGGTGCACTTCCACGCCATCGGCGAGCGGGCGGTGCGCGAGGCGCTCGACAGCCTGGAAGGCAGCGACCCGGCCAACCGGCACCACATCGCGCACCTGCAGATCATCGAGCCCTCCGACGTGCCGCGCTTCGCCCGGCTCGGCGTGACGGCCAACCTGCAGCCGCTGTGGGCCACCCACCACGCGCAGATGGACGAGCTGACCATCCCCTTCCTCGGCGAGGAGCGCTCCGCCTGGCAGTACCCCTTCGCCGACCTGCAGCGCAGCGGGGCGCGGTTCTGCGCGGGCAGCGACTGGCCGGTGTCCAACGCCGACCCGCTGCAGGCCATGCACGTCGCGGTCAACCGCACCGAGCCCGGAAGCTCCGTGCACGCCGGCTACCCGACCGCGCAGACGCCGTTCCTGCCCGGCCAGCGGCTCGACCTGGCCACCGCGCTGAGCGCGTACACGGCCGGCTCGGCGTGGATCAACCGCTCGCCGGCCGGGGTGATCGAGCCGGGCCGCCCGGCCGACCTGGTCGTGCTGGACCGCGACCCGTTCGCCCTGCCGCCGCAGGAGATCTGGACGGCCAAGGTCCGGATGACCTTCGTGGACGGCGAAGCGGTCCACGGCGCGTGACCCGCCGCTGAACGGCCGAGCCCCCGCCGGACGCAGTGTCCGGCGGGGGCTCGGTCGAAAGCCGCGGCAGATCTACCAGGGGCTCTTGTTCGTGCGCAGACGCTCCAGCGCCTCTTCGAGAATGGCCTTGCCGTCGCGGTCGCTCCGGCGCTCCTTCACGTAGGCCAGGTGCGTCTTGTAGGGCTCGTTCCTGGGCGGAGCGGGCGGGTTGGCCTGGTCCTGGCCGGCGGGCAGGCCGCAGCGCGGGCAGTCCCACAGCTCCGGAACGGCGGCGTCGCTGGCGAAGCTGGGACGCGTCTCGTGCATGTTGGCACACCAGAACGCAACGCGGACGCGCGGGGCGGCCTCGCCGCGCTCGGCCTCGCCCATCGGCCCGGCGCCTACCCGGCTGCCACGGATCGCGTTTCCACTACCCACGGATGAACTCCTCGCTCGAACGCCCCGCGAGAGGCGGGGGGTGAATCACTGTCGCACGCAAGCCACTACTGCTTGAGCAGCAGACCCAGAGCGATGATGCAGACGAACCAGACCGTGCCCGTGATGACGGTCAGCCGGTCGAGGTTGCGCTCCACCACCGAGGAACCGCCGAAGTTCGACGAGAAGCCGCCGCCGAACATGTCGCTCAGACCGCCACCCTTGCCCTTGTGGAGCAGAACCAGCAGGATCATGAGGCAGCTCGCCAGGATCAGGGCGATGGAGATTCCGATGACCACGGTAGACCTTGCTTTCAGATGCTCTGTACGCGTGACGACTCAAATGGATCATCCCCGCGCCTGAACGCGGGGTTGACTGTGCTTTCTAGAGGGTACGACCTGGTGTCAAGTCGCGCCCCCGTTATGCCTTAGTTAGCGGCAAAACGGCAGATCTTGACGAACTCGCCCGCATCGATGCTCGCCCCACCCACGAGAGCGCCGTCGACATCGGGCTGCGCCATGATCCCGGCGATGTTGCCGGACTTCACCGAACCTCCGTAAAGGATACGGATGCCGTCGGCCACCTGGGCGTCGTAGAGCTCGGCGAGTCGCTGCCGCAGCGCCGCGCAGACCTCCTGGGCGTCCTCCGGGGTGGCCACCTCGCCGGTGCCGATCGCCCACACCGGTTCGTAGGCCACCACCAACGATTCTGCCTGCTCCCGGGAGACTTTGCGCAGGGCTCCGTCGAGCTGGGACAGCGCGAAGGCCACGTGCCCCCCGGCCTGGCGCACCGGCAGGCCCTCGCCCACGCACAGGATCGGCGTGATCGAGTGGCGCAGCGCCGCGTGCACCTTGGCGTTGACGAGCGCGTCGTCCTCGTTGTGGTACTCGCGGCGCTCGGAGTGCCCGACCGTCGCGAAGGTGCAGCCCAGCTTGGCGAGCATCGCGCCGGAGATCTCCCCGGTGTAGGCGCCCGCCTCGTGCTGCGACAGATCCTGCGCACCGTAGACGATCTTGAGCTTGTCGCCGTCCACCAGCGTCTGCACGCTGCGCAGATCGGTGAAGGGCGGCAGGACGGCGACCTCGACGCGGTCGAAGTCCTTGTCCGACAGGGCGAAAGCGAGCTTCTGGACCAGAGCGATGGCCTCGAGGTGGTTGAGGTTCATCTTCCAGTTGCCCGCCATGAGCGGCTTGCGCACGTCTACTCCTCCAGCGCGGCGAGTCCGGGCAGCGTCTTACCTTCGAGGTACTCCAGGCTGGCACCGCCGCCGGTGGAGATGTGCGAGAACCCGTCCTCCGGAAGACCGAGCTGGCGTACGGCTGCCGCCGAGTCGCCGCCGCCGACCACGGTGTACGCGTCAGAGCCGATCAGCGCCTCGGCGACGGCACGGGTGCCGCCGGAGAAGGCCTCGAACTCGAACACGCCCATCGGGCCGTTCCAGAAGACCGTGCGCGCGTCGGCCAGCTTGGTCGCGAACAGCTCGCGGGTCCTGGGGCCGATGTCGAGCCCCTGCCGGTCGGCGGGGATCGCGGTGGCCTCGACCACCTCGTGCTCGGCGTCCTCGGCGAACTCGGTGGCGGCCAGGACGTCCACCGGCAGCACCAGGTCGACGCCGCGCTTGGCGGCCTCGTTGAGGAAGCCGCGCACCTGGTCGAGCTGGTCCTCCTGCAGCAGCGAGCCGCCGACCTCGTAGCCCTGGGCCTTGAGGAAGGTGTAGGCCATGCCGCCGCCGATGAGCAGCCGGTCGACCTTGGTGAGCAGGTTGGCGATGACGCCCAGCTTGTCGGAGACCTTGGCGCCGCCGAGCACGACCACGTAGGGGCGGTCGGGGTTCTCGGTGAGCTTCTTCAGCACCTCGACCTCGGCCGCGACCAGCCCGCCCATGCGGTGGGGCAGCAGCTTGGGCACGTCGTAGACGCTGGCGTGCTTGCGGTGGACCGCGCCGAAGCCGTCGCCCACGTACAGCTCGGCCAGCGCGGCCAGCTCGCGGGCGAACGCCTGCCGTACGGTGTCGTCCTTGGACTCCTCGCCCGGGTGGTAGCGGAGGTTCTCCAGGAGCGCCACCTGGCCGTCGCCCAGGCCCTCGACGAGGTCGCGGTCGACGACCTCGCCGGAGAAGGCGACCTCCTGGCCCAGCAGCTCGCCCAGGCGGGCGGCGACGGGGCGCAGGGAGTACTTCGGGTTGGCCTCGCCCTTCGGGCGGCCCAGGTGGGCGCAGACGACGACCCGGGCGCCCTGCTCGGCCAGCGCCTTGATGGTCGGGACCGAGGCCCGGATGCGCCCGTCGTCGGTGATGACGTCCCCGTCGAGGGGGACGTTGAGGTCGGCGCGCACCAGGACGCGCCGGCCCTTCACGTCGTCGAAACCGGTCACAGGTCCTTGCCCACCAGCTCGATCAGGTCGACCAGGCGGTTGGAGTAGCCCCACTCGTTGTCGTACCAGCCGATGACCTTGACCTGGTTGCCGATCACCTTGGTCAGGCCGGCGTCGAAGATGCAGGACGCGGGGTCGGTGACGATGTCACTGGAGACGATGTCGTCCTCGGTGTACGTCAGGATGCCCTTGAGCGGGCCCTCGGCGGCGGCCTTGTAGGCGGCGTTGATCTCCTCGACACCGGCCTCGCGCTTGAGCTCGACGGTCAGGTCGGTGGCCGAGCCGGTGGGGATCGGCACGCGCATCGCGAAGCCGTCCAGCTTGCCCTTGAGCTCGGGCAGGACCAGGCCGATGGCCTTGGCGGCGCCGGTGGAGGTCGGCACCACGTTCAGCGCGGCGGCGCGGGCGCGGCGCAGGTCGGCGTGCGGGCCGTCCTGCAGGTTCTGGTCCTGCGTGTAGGCGTGGATCGTGGTCATGAGGCCCTTGTCGATGCCGAAGGTGTCGTTGAGCACCTTCGCCAGCGGGGCCAGGCAGTTGGTCGTGCAGGAGGCGTTCGAGATGACGGTGTGCGACGCCGGGTCGTACTTGTCATGGTTGACGCCCATCACGATGGTGACGTCTTCGTTCTTCGCCGGGGCGGAGATGATGACCTTCTTCGCGCCGTTCTCGGCGTGCACCTTGGCCTTGGTGGCGTCGGTGAAGAAGCCGGTCGACTCCACCACGACGTCCACGCCCAGGTCGCCCCAGGGCAGCTTGGCCGGGTCGCGCTCGGCGAAAGCCTTGATCGTCTTCCCGTCGACGACGATCTCGTCGGCGGTGGCCTTCACCTCGTACGGCAGGCGGCCCAGGATGCTGTCGTACTTCAGCAGGTGGGCGAGCGTCGCGTTGTCGGTCAGGTCGTTGACGGCGACGATCTCGATGTCCTTGCCGCTGGCGGCGACCGCCCGCCAGAAGTTACGGCCGATGCGGCCGAAGCCGTTGACGCCTACGCGGATGCTCACGGGAACCGATCTCCTTGAACGTGATGCGGGCTGAAACCTCAACCACGAACCCTATCGGACCCGGATTGGTTTAGACCTCTTCAGGGGGCACCCTGTTTTGCCTTGTTCTTTACGTGGTCTTTGTGGCGATCAAGTACAGTATCTGACTCGTCAGAGTTACTAACGGGGCACTCTGGGAGCAAACGTGCTAAAGCGAAAAACCAGGTTGATCGCTACGGTGATCGTCGGGACCCTGGCCGCCATACCTGCCGCGATCGCCGTGCTGGTCTTCGTACAGCTGACCAACCGCAAGGTGATCGCCCTGCCGGGCGGGGTCGACCTCGCCTGGCCGCCGTCCGTGTGGATCATCGCGGGGGCGATCTGCGGGCTGCTCGTCGGACTGGCCGCCTGGTTCGTCCGGCCCGGCTCGCTGGTCGCGCCCCTGCTGACCGCCGCGCTCGCCGCCGCCGCGGCCCTCGCCGGCTGCTTCGGCGTCATGGCCGTCGGGCAGGACCCCTCTTTCACCGTCGCCGCCCTGGTCGAAGGGCTGTCGTTCGCGCGGCACCAGTTCCTGGAGTGGCTCATGCTCTCCGGGCTCTTCCACTACACGGCCGAGACCGCCACCGTTGTGGCCTTCCTGCTGGTGTCCGTCCGGGTTCTCCTGGTGCGCGCCGCCCAGCGCCGGGAGGTGCCACCGCCGGCCGCCGAGGAGCCGGCGGAGCAGGAGTCCGGCCTCGAGTACCGCGGCGCCTTCGAGCCCGCCCAGCCGGTCTCCCAGGAGGGCTGATCCCATGTCGACCACCCCCTCGCGGCTGGTTCCCGGCCTGCTCGTCGCCCTCGTCGCGGCCTTGCTCGGCGCGGCCGGATGCGTGGCGCTCATGGCCCTCACCGTGCACGGGTACGGCCTGGCCTACCTGACCGCCGGCGCCCTCACCGGGCTCGCCGTGGCGGCGCTGAAGCCCGCCAGCCGGGCTCTGCCCTACCTCGCCGGGCTCTTCACCCTGCTCGCCGGGCCGGTCGTCCACCTGGCGGGGACCAGCCTCGGCCTCGTCGTGGCCTACGCGCGCAACGGGAGCGAGCTCGGGTTCGGGGAGGCGCTCGACGACCTCCTCGCCTACGGCTTGCTGAAGGTGTGGCCGATGACGCAGGGGTTCTGGGTGCTCGCCGCGCTCACCACCTTCGTGCTCGTCCGGCTGAAGGTCACCGAGATGCGGCGCACCGCCGTACAACCCGCTTCATAGCAGTACGGCCGGGCCGCCCCGTGACGGGGTGGCCCGGCCGCAGCCACGACTCACTGAGCCAGCATCTCCGCCGTGAGGTTCGCCTCGGTGTTGGGGATGCCCAGGTCGGAGGCGCGCTTGTCGGCCATGGCGAGCAGCCGCCGGATCCGGCCGGCGATGGCGTCCTTGGTCAGCGGCGGGTCGGCGAGCTGGCCGAGCTCCTCCAGCGACGCCTGCTTGTGCTCCACGCGCAGCCGCCCGGCGGTGACCAGGTGCTCGGGCGCGTCGTCGGCGAGGATCTCCAGCGCCCGCTGCACCCGCGCCCCGGCGGCCACGGCGGCACGTGCCGAGCGGCGCAGGTTGGCGTCGTCGAAGTTGGCCAGCCGGTTGGCGGTGGCGCGCACCTCGCGGCGCATCCGCCGCTCCTCCCAGGCCAGCACGCTGTCGTGCGCCCCCAACCGGGTGAGCAGCGCCGAGATGGCGTCGCCGTCCCGGACGACCACCCGGTCGACACCCCGCACCTCACGCGCCTTGGCGTGGATCTTCAGGCGCCGCGCCGCCCCCACGAGCGCGAGCGCCGCCTCGGGACCCGGGCAGGTGACCTCCAGCGACATGGACCGGCCCGGCTCGGTGAGCGAGCCGTGCGCCAGGAAAGCACCCCGCCACGCGGCCTCGGCGTCGCACGAGGCCCCCGACACGACCTGCCGGGGCAGGCCGCGCACCGGCCGCCCGTGGTTGTCGATCAGCCCGGTCTGCCGCGCCAGCGCCTCGCCGTCCTTGTAGACGCGCACCACGTAGCGCGAACCCTTGCGCAATCCGGCGGGCGCGAGCACCATCACCTCGGCCTTGTGCCCGAACACCTCGCCGATGTCCTTGATCAGCCTTCGCGCCGTCGCGTTGGTGTCAAGTTCGGCCTCTATCACGATCCGCCCGCCCACCAGGTGCAGCCCGCTAGCGAACCGCAACAGCGTGGACACCTCCGCCTTGCGGCAGCAAGGCTTCAGCACGGGCAGTCGGCTCAGCTCGTCCTTCACCACACCCGTCATCGCCATAAGCGTAAGTCCTCCCCCATTCAGACCGGCTCTCCAGCAGTCTCTCGCACCTTTGCTGCGCCCACGTCGGATCTCCGGCCAGGATCAACGCTGCTGGAGGAAAATCTCGTCCAGTACGGAGGCAAGGCGGCGTGCGTCGTGACGAGGTGACCCGTCTTCGGCGGCAACGTCTGACATGACCAGGCGTGCCCCCATAGTCGCGGCTGCCTTCTCCAGCGCGTCCTGGTCCTCGACGACGCCCGTGTCGGCCAGGACGACGTCGAGTGCCAGGTCGGGGGCGTGCTGCCGGAGCACGTCGAGGTGCTGCTGGGGGGAGAAGTCGTCGGTCTCGCCCGGCTGCGGCGCCAGGTTGAGCGTCACCAGCCGGCGGGCGGGGGTGTCGTGCAGCGCGCGGGCGAGTTCGGGGACCATCAGGTGCGGCAGGACGCTGGTGAACCAGCTTCCCGGGCCGAACACCACCCAGTCGGCCTCCAGGATCGCCTGGACGGCCTCGGGGCGGGCCGGCGGGTTCTCCGGCACCAGCGAGATCGACCGGACGCGGCCAGGGGTGAGCGCGCAGGCCACCTGGCCCCGGACCGTTCCGATCCGGCCGTCGAGATCGACCTCGGCGACGATGTCGAGCGGCACCGACGCCATCGGCAACACCCTGCCGTGCGCGCCCAGCAGCCGTCCCACCCAGTCGAGGCCCGCCACCGGGTCGCCGAGCAGCTCCCACAGCGCCACGATCAGCAGGTTGCCGACCGCGTGGCCGTGCAGGCCGCCCTCGCTCCTGAACCGGTGCTGGACCACCTCGCTCCAGGTGGAGCCCCACTCGTCGTCGCCGCACAGCGCGGCCAGCGCCATCCGCAGGTCACCCGGGGGCAGCACGCCCAGCTCGCGGCGGAGCCGGCCGCTCGATCCGCCGTCGTCTGCCACCGTCACCACGGCGGTCAGGTCGCCGGTGACGGCTCTCAGCGCCGACAGCGAGGCGTACAGGCCGTGGCCGCCGCCGAGCGCGACCACCTTCGGCCCGCCGCTCATCCGCCCGCGGCCGCCGTCCCAGACCTCCCCCACTTCACCGACCCGTCCCTCCACCGACTTGCGCTGTGCCACCCCGCCTGCCCCGACCGTGGCCCGATCAACCGGCCCACCCTCATAAACCTCCTCGGCACCGCCGTACGCCCCTTCACCGAGCGCAGCAAACAGCCGTGTCGAGGTGACGGGCGACTCGCCTGTGAGCGCCCGCGATCCGGTGGTGGGGGGCGGCTCGGCAGAGGGATGCCGCGAGGCGGTGGCAGGCCCCAGGGTGGTCGCGGGCCCCAAGGTGGTGGCGGGCCCCGAGGTAGTCGCGGGCCTCGATGTGGTCGCGGGCCTCGATGTGGTCGCGGGTCCCGAGGTGGTCGTGGGCCCCGAGGCGGCGGGCCGCGACACCGTGACGGGGCGCGACGCCGTGACGGGGCGCGAGGGGGCGGGGGTTTCTGATGCGGGGAGAAGCCGTGCGGCGGGTGATGATCCTGTCCGGTCCCGACCACCTGGCAGCCGGTCCCCCGAACCACCCAGATCCCCGGCAAAACCACCGGTCAACAGGTACGGCGAGGCGGCCGGCTCGCCCACGGGGTCAGGGGCAGGCACGGCATGCGGTACGTGAGTCACTCGCGGCCCACATCCCGGTGCCCGACCTGAACCTCCATACCCCGGTCCCGAAGCCGCCCCGCGATCTGCTCGGCCATCGCGACGCTCCGGTGCTTGCCACCGGTACACCCGACCGCGAGGGTGGCGTAGCTCTTGCCCTCCCGCGCATACCCCGCGGCCACCACCCCCAGCACCTCTTCGTAGGCGTCGAGGAACTCCTTGGCCCCCCGCTGGTTGAGCACGTAGTCACGCACCGGCGAGTCGAGCCCGTTCATCGGCCGCAACTCCGGCACCCAGTGCGGGTTGGGCAGGAACCGGCAGTCGACCACCAGGTCGGCGTCGACCGGCAGGCCGTACTTGAACCCGAAGGACACCACGTTGACCCGCACCCCGGGCTTCTGCTCCCCGCCGAAGTAGGCGACGATCTTGCCGCGCAGCTCGTGCACGTTGAGCGCGGAGGTGTCGATGACGAGGTCGGCGTTGGCCCGGACCTCACGCAGGATGCCGCGCTCGCGGGCGATCCCGTCGACCAGCCGCCCCTCCCCCTGCAGGGGATGCGGCCGCCGGACGTTCTCGAACCGGCGCACCAGCTCCTCATCGCTGGCCTCCAGGAAGACCACGCGGACCGGCACGCCCCGCCCTTCGAGCTCCTCGATGGCGGCGTTGAGGTCGGTGGTGAAGGCGAGGCTGCGCACGTCGACGACGGCGGCCACCTTGTCCGCGGCGAGCTTGACGCGCCCGGCCTCCTCGGCCATGGCGAACAGCAGACCGGGCGGGAGGTTGTCGATGACGAACCAGCCGAGGTCCTCCAGGGCCTTGGCCGCCGTGCTCCGTCCCGCGCCGGACATGCCGGTGACGATGACGAACGCGGATTCGGTCACCGGACCAAGACTGGGCTCGGTCACTGCCTCTCCCCCTTCAGAGTCGACACGATCACCTCGGCGATCGCGGGGCCGATGCCCTGGACCTCGCAGATCTCGCTGACGCTGGCGTCACGCAGGCGCTTCACGGACCCGAAATGCCTGAGCAGTGCCTGCTTACGGGCGGGGCCGAGCCCGGGAACGCTGTCGAGCGCGCTCTCCTTGAGACTCTTGGCCCTCTTGGAACGATGGTATGTGATGGCGAAGCGATGCGCTTCGTCACGGACTCGCTGCAGCAAGTAGAGGCCCTCGCTGGAGCGCGGCATGATGACCGGCTGGTCCTCGCCGGGCAGCCAGACCTCCTCGAGCCGTTTGGCCAGGCCGCAGACGGCCACGTCGTCGATGCCGAGCTCGTCGAGCGCTCGCTGGGCGGCGGTGGCCTGGGCGAGGGCGCCGTCGACGACGACCAGGTTGGGCGGGTAGGCGAACTTGCGCGGCCGGCCGGTCTCGGGATCGATCGGCCCGCTGGGCCCCTCGTCGTCGGCGGCGGTGATCTCGCCGGTCGCCGAGCGTTCCTCCAGGTAGCGCTTGAAGCGGCGCTGGATGACCTCGTAGATCGAGGCGACGTCGCCTTCCTTGGACCGGACCGCGAAGCGCCGGTACTCGCTCTTGCGCGCCAGCCCGTCCTCGAAGACGACCATGGAGGCGACGACGTTCTCGCCCTGCAGGTGGGAGACGTCGTAGCACTCGATGCGCAGCGGCGCCTGGTCGAGCTCGAGCGCCTCGGCGATCTCCTGGAGCGCGACGCTGCGCGTGGTCAGGTCGCTCGCCCGGCGCACCTTGTGCTGGGCGAGCGACTCCTTGGCGTTGCGCTCGACGGTCTCCATGAGCGACTTCTTGTCGCCGCGTTGCGGCACGCGCACCTCGACGCGGCTGCCGCGCTGCTCGGCCAGGAGTTCGGTGACCGCCTCCACGTCGGGCGGCAGCGAGGGCACGAGCACCTCGCGCGGGATCTCGGCCTCGGCGTAGATCTGCAGCAGGAAGTGCTCGACCAGCTCGCCGGGCGTGGTCTCCTCGACCTTGTCGACCACCCATCCCCGCTGCCCGCGGATGCGCCCGCCGCGCACGTAGAAGACCTGGATGGCGGCTTCGAGCTGGTCCTCGGCCAGCGCGATGACATCGGCGTCGGTGGCTTCGGCCAGCACCACGGCCTGCTTCTCCAGCGCGCGCTGGAGCGCCTGGATGTCGTCGCGCAGCCGGGCGGCGCGTTCGTACTCCTGCTCCGCGGCGGCCTCGCGCATCTGCTTCTCCAGCCGCTTGATGAAGCGGCCGGTGTTGCCCGCCATGAAGTCGCAGAACTCGTCGGCCAGCTCGCGGTGCTCGGCTTCGGAGACGCGGCCGACGCACGGCGCCGAGCACTTGTCGATGTAGCCCAGCAGGCACGGCCGCCCGATCTGGCCCGCGCGCTTGAAGACGCCGGAGCTGCAGGTGCGCACCGGGAAGACGCGCAGCAGCAGGTCGACGGTCTCGCGGATGGCCCAGGCGTGGGAGTAGGGGCCGAAGTAGCGGTTGCCCTTGCGCCGGGCGCCGCGCATGACCTGGACGCGCGGATACTCCTCGCTCATCGTGACCGCGAGGTAGGGGTAGGACTTGTCGTCGCGGTACTTCACGTTGAAGCGCGGGTCGAACTCCTTGATCCAGGAGTATTCGAGCTGCAGCGCCTCGACTTCGGTGCCCACCACCGTCCAGTCCACGGAGGCGGCGGTGGTGAGCATCGTCTGCGTGCGCGGGTGGAGCGCCGCGAAGTCGGCGAAGTAGGAGTTGAGCCGCTGGCGCAGGCTCTTGGCCTTGCCGACGTAGATCACACGCGAGCCCGCGTCCCGGAACCGGTAGACCCCCGGCGAGTCGGGAATGGAGCCCGGTTTGGGGCGGAAACTCAAGGTGCTTGCCACGCCCTGAAGCCTAGCGGCCCCCACCGACGGAATCAGGCGAGCGAGATCGTATCCCCCTCGACCTTGATCGCCTGCTCGGGCAGCGGCTTGGTGGCCGGTCCGCCCTTCACCGAGCCGTCGGCGATGCTGAACCTGCTGTTGTGGCACGGGCAGACGATCGTGCCGTCGGTGACGCTGCCGACCGCGCAGCCCTGGTGGGTGCACATGGCGCTGAAGCACTTGAACTCGCCCGCCGTGGGCTGGGTGACGACGACCTTCTTGTCCTTGAAGATCGTGCCGCCGCCGACCGGGACCTCCGCGGTCGTGGTCAGCGCATCGGCCCCGCCGGCCGGCGACGAGGCCGGGGCCGAGGCAGGGGCCGAGGCAGGGGTCGAGGCGGCGGCCGACTCCGGGGCGGAGGCCGGCGCGGACGAGGCCGGGGCCGCGCCCGTCCCGCCGTCGGCTCCGCACGCGGCGAGCGTGACCGCCAGTCCGCCCGCGCCCACGCCCGCGATCAGGGCCCTGCGTGTGTGTAGTTCCTCTCGCATGCGGTCAGCCAACCGCACAGCGATGAGAGATTCATGAAAGCGTGATGGTGTCTCCCTCAACTTTGATCTTCTTTTCCGGCAGCGGCTCGGACGCGGGCCCGTTCGCGACCGAGCCGTCGGCGATGTCGAACTTGCTCCCGTGGCACGGGCAGTTGATCGTGCCGCCGGACACGCTGCCGACCGTGCAGCCCTGGTGGGTGCACACGGCGCTGAAACACTTGAACTCACCGGCCGTCGGCTGCGTCACGACGACCTTGGCGTCCTTGAAGATCTTGCCGCCGCCCTCGGGGATGTCGCCCGCCGAGGCCAGCGCCTTGCCCTTGGAGCCGCCGCCCTTGCCCTGGGGCTTGGGCGCCTTGGTCTCGCCGGCGCCGCCGTCCTCGACCTGGGCGCTGGTATCGGCCTGCTGGCCGTACCCGGAGCAGGCGGTGAGCACCGCCGCCAGCCCTGCTCCGCTCGCTCCCAGCACCACCGCGCGGCGCGTCTTGTCAGCCATGATCCGGTCCTCCCAGGTTCGCCGTCATCTTCGGGTACGGCTCGCGCCGTCACGCCGGTTCAGCGTGCAGCACCCGGATCGCAGCGAACAGGGAAAAATACCGGCTCGGCGGCGGACCTAGATGATGACGAGGCCGTCGCCCTCGACCTTGAGCGGGAACGTGGCCAGGGGCGCGTCGGCGGGCCCCTTCAGGCAGGCGCCGGTCGTGGCGTCGAACTCGCTGCCGTGGCACGGGCAGGTCATCTTGCCGTCCTTGGGCCGGCCCACCGCGCAGCCCTTGTGCGGGCAGGCCGCGCTGAACGCCTTGTAGACCCCCGCCGACGGCTGGGTGATCACGATCTTCCACTTCTGGATGACCATACCGCCGCCCACCGGCACGTCGGCCGTCTTGGCGATCACCTTGCCCTTGATGCCCGGCGCCGGTCCGGTCGCCCGCGCGTCCCCGCCGCACCCGGCGAGCGCCAGCCCGCAGGCCGCGACGCCGGCTGCTCCCAGCACCTCGCGCCGCCCGACTCCGGGCACGCCGGAACCGCTCTCTGCCATGTCCCCTCCACAGTCCCCGTTGCCTGTTCCAGGCAGGAGCTTTGCCGTGCTTTCAACTGTAGTGAGCCCCCCTGCCGGTCCCCCAACCAGGACCCCGGCGGGCGGGCATGCGAAAGGCGTGGCCCCGGCGCGGGATCACCCCGTGCCGGGCCACGCCCGATCCGCCGCTAGACCGAGAGGATCTTGCGCAGGAACCGCCCGGTGTGGGACTCCTCGACCAGCGCGACCTCCTCCGGCGTGCCGGTCGCCAGGACCGTGCCGCCGCGGGAGCCGCCCTCGGGGCCCATGTCGATCAGCCAGTCGGCCGTCTTGATCACGTCGAGGTTGTGCTCGATGACGATCACCGTGTTGCCGCCGTCGACCAGCCGCCCGAGCACGCCGAGCAGGCGCCGGATGTCCTCGAAGTGCAGGCCGGTGGTCGGCTCGTCGAGCACGTAGATGGTCCGGCCGGTCTGCCGCCGCTGGAGCTCGGAGGCGAGCTTGACGCGCTGTGCCTCGCCGCCGGACAGCGTGGTGGCCGGCTGGCCGAGCCGTACGTAGCCCAGGCCCACGTCGTTGAGCGTCTGCAGGTGGCGCTTGATCGCCGGGATGGCGTCGAAGAAGTGCAGCGCCTCCTCGATCGGCATGTCCAGCACCTCGGAGATGGTCTTGCCCTTGTAGTGGACCTCCAGGGTCTCCCGGTTGTACCGGGCGCCATGGCAGACCTCGCAGGGGACGTAGACGTCCGGCAGGAAGTTCATCTCGATCTTGATGGTGCCGTCGCCGGAGCACGCCTCGCAGCGCCCGCCCTTGACGTTGAAGCTGAAGCGCCCGGGCTGGTAGCCGCGGACCTTCGCCTCGGTGGTGGCCGCGAACAGCTTGCGGACGTGGTCGAAGACGCCGGTGTAGGTCGCCGGGTTGGACCGCGGGGTGCGCCCGATCGGCGACTGGTCGACGTGCACCACCTTGTCGACCTGGTCGATGCCGGTCACCCGCGAGTGCCGGCCGGGCACCGTGCGGGCGCCGTTGAGCTCCTTGGCCAGCGCGTTGTAGAGGATGTCGTTGACCAGGGTGGACTTGCCCGACCCGGACACGCCGGTGACGGCGGTGAACACGCCCAGCGGGAAGTCGACGTCGACGCCCTTGAGGTTGTGCTCGCGCGCGCCCTTGACGGTGATCTGCCGCTTCTTGTTGCGCGGCCGCCGGATCTGCGGCACCGCGATCTCGCGCCGGCCCGAGAGGTACTGGCCGGTCAGCGACTCCTCGCTGGACAGCAGGTCCTGGACCGTGCCGGAGACGACGACCTGGCCGCCGTGCTCGCCGGCGCCCGGGCCGATGTCCACGACCCAGTCGGCCGCGCCGATGGTGTCCTCGTCGTGCTCGACGACGATGAGCGTGTTGCCCATGTCGCGCAGCCGGATGAGGGTGTCGAGCAGCCGCATGTTGTCGCGCTGGTGCAGCCCGATGGAGGGCTCGTCCAGCACGTACAGCACGCCGACCAGGCCGGAGCCGATCTGCGTGGCCAGCCGGATGCGCTGCGCCTCGCCGCCGGCGAGGGTGCCGGCCGCGCGGTCCATGGTCAGGTAGTCGAGGCCGACGTCGAGCAGGAAGCCCATGCGGGCGTTGATCTCCTTGACCACCCGCTCGGCGATCTGCATGTCACGGTCGGACAGCCGCAGCTCGGCCAGGAAGGTGGCGCACTCGCCGATCGACATGCCGGAGACGTCGGCGATGGACTTGCCGTCGACGGTGACCGCGAGCGAGACCGGCTTGAGGCGCTTGCCCTGGCAGGCCGGGCACGGCACCTCGCGCATGTAGCCCTCGAAGCGCTCGCGCGAGGCGTCGCTCTCGGCCTCGGCGTGACGGCGCTGGACCCAGGCGATGACGCCCTCGTAGGTCGTGTAGTAGCTGCGCTGCCTGCCGTACCGGTTGGAGTAGCGGACGTGGACCTGCTCGTCGTGCCCGTACAGCAGCGACTTCTGGGCCTTCTTCGGCAGCTTCTCCCACGGGGTGTCGAGGTTGAAGCCCATGGTCAGGCCGAGCGCCTCGATCAGCCGGCCGAAGTACTCGCTGGTGTGGCCGCCGGCCCACGGGTGCAGCGCGCCGTCGCCGAGCGTCTTCTCCGGGTCGGGCACGACGAGGTCGGGGTCGACCTCCATCTTGGTGCCGAGACCGGTGCACTCCGGGCAGGCGCCGAAGGGCGAGTTGAAGGAGAACGAGCGCGGCTCCAGCTCCTCGAACGACAGGTCGTCGTAGGGGCAGTAGAGGTGCTCGGAGTAGAAGCGCTCGCGGCCCGGGTCGTCTTCGGGCAGGTCGACGAACTCCAGCGTGATGGTGCCGCCGGACAGCTGCAGCGCGGTCTCGACCGAGTCGTTGAGCCGCCGCTGCGAGGCCGCCTTGACCGAGAGCCGGTCGACGATCACCTCGATGGTGTGCTTCTCGTACTTCTTCAGCGTGGGCGGCTCCTCCAGCCGCACCACCACGCCGTCGACGCGCGCCCGGGCGAAGCCCTTGGTCTGCAGCTCGCGGAAGAGCTCGCCGTACTCGCCCTTGCGCTCGCGGATGACCGGCGCGAGCACCTGGAAGCGGGTGCCCTCGGGCAGCTCCATCACCCGGTCGACGATCTGCTGCGGCGTCTGCCGCGCGATCGGCCGGTGACAGACCGGGCAGTGCGGCTTGCCGATGCGCGCCCACAGCAGCCGCAGGTAGTCGTAGACCTCGGTGATGGTGCCGACGGTCGAGCGGGGGTTGCGGCTGGTGGACTTCTGGTCGATCGAGACCGCGGGCGACAGGCCCTCGATGAAGTCGACGTCCGGCTTGTCCATCTGGCCCAGGAACTGGCGGGCGTAGGAGGACAACGACTCCACGTAGCGCCGCTGACCCTCGGCGAAGATCGTGTCGAAGGCCAGGCTCGACTTGCCCGAGCCGGACAGGCCGGTGAAAACGATCAGAGAGTCTCGCGGAAGGTCAAGCGAGACGTCTTTGAGGTTGTGCTCTCGTGCACCACGCACGATCAAGCGGTCTGCCACGGCGATCCCGGATCAACTAGAGAGTGGATAGGTCCACGGGGAGCATAGGTGGGGGGTCCGACAATTTTCGGCGGCGCCGGCCGGCGCGGGCTCGGGGACACCGGAAAACAGCCGCCCCTCCAGGTTACGGCCTTCCCGGCGACGACGGCCGCCCTTCCGTTTCACAACCCCGCGAGCTGGGCTTTTATGCCCGAGGCCGGGATGCGGCAGGATCGGCGCATGACCCTCATCGACGACTTCGCCGCCGAGCTGGCGACGGCGACCGGGCGGCTGCTGGACACCGCGGCCCGGCTCACCGACGCCGACCTGGCGGCCGCCTCGCCGCTGCCCGGCTGGACGCGCGGCCACGTGGTGACCCATCTGTCGCGCAACGCCGACAGCCTGGTCCGGCTGCTGACCTGGGCCCGTACCGGCGTCCGCACGCCGCAGTACCCGTCGGTGGCGGCGCGCAACGCCGACATCGAGGCGGGCGCGGTACGGCAGGCGGAGCGGCAACTGCCCGACCTGCGCGACAGTGCCGCCCGGCTGGCCGGGGAGATCGCCGCCCTGCCCGCCGAGGCGTGGTCCCGCCCGGTCGCCGAGCCTTCGCATCCCGCCTGGTACGTCGTGGTGCGCCGGCTGCGCGAGGTGTACGTGCACCATGTGGACCTGGACTTCGGGTACGGCCCGGCGGACTGGCCGGAGGTCTTCCTGACGCGGGAACTGCACGACATCCGGGCGGTGTGGCCGGTCGCGGAGAGCACCATCAGCGGCGTGCGCTTCCTCGACGGCGCGGCCCCGGCGGCCTGGACGGGGCTGGGCGAGGGGCCGGTCGTCCAGGGGCGGCGCCACGCCATCCTGGCCTGGCTCATCGGCCGATCCGGGGGCGAAGGCGTTACCGTGGTGGCCGAGCAGGGACCCGGCGAGACCGTGCCGGCCGAGGGACCCGGCGAGCCGCCCGCGGCCCCGCCCTGGCCCAACACGAGCCCGGCCGGACTGCCTGCCGTACCGCCCCGGCACTACCCGTGAAGGAGATCCCATGACTTACACCGGTGACGTCCAGGTCGGCGGCCCCGCCGACGTCCGTGAGCTGCCCGGGCTGACGATCTCCAAGCTGGCGGTCGGCCCCTGGGAGAACAACGCCTACCTGCTCCGCTGTACGGCGAGCGGCGAGCAGTTGCTGATCGACGCCGCCAACGAGGCCGACCGGCTGCTGGCCCTCCTCGGCGACCAGCCGCTGGCCACCATCGTCACCACCCACCAGCACGGCGACCACTGGCAGGCGCTGGAGCAGGTGGCCAAGGTGACCGGCGCGCGCACCGTCGCCCACCCCCTCGACGCGCCCGTCCTGCCCGTCCAGCCCGACGTGCTGGTCGAGCACGGCGACACCGTCAAGGTCGGCGAGGTCGTCCTGGAGGTGATCCACCTGCGCGGCCACACCCCCGGCTCGATCGCCCTGCACCACGACGGGCACCTGTTCACCGGCGACTCGCTCTTCCCCGGCGGCGTCGGCAACACCAACAAGGACCCGGACCGCTTCACCCAGCTCTACACCGACGTCGTCGAGCGCCTCTTCGACCGCCTCCCCGACGACACCTGGTTCTACCCCGGCCACGGCAAGGACTCCACCCTCGGCACCGAACGCCCCAATCTCCCCGAATGGCAGTCCCGCGGCTGGTAACCGCTCATGAAGAAGGGCTGGGTGTGAACCACCACCCAGCCCCGCAGACCTCCCCGAACCCCGGGCCCCTTGAACCAATGCGGCGAGCACCCCCGCACCGGGAAATGCCCCTGCACGCCGGCCAACCCCTTACGGCGCCCCCACCCAGTCCTCACCGAAACAACCGCACGATCCGTCCAGCCGCCCCCACCGGATCATCAGCCAGCCCCAGAACCTCCCCCCAAGACCACCGATAGAACCACCCATCCGACAGGGCCACACAATCCACCGTCTCACTCAACACGGCCACCTCAGGGTCACTGACCCGCAACGCCGGCGGATCGGCCCGCAACGTGGCTTCCAGCCCCCGCGCCCGCACCTCATCAGCCAACCGCCCCAGAAAATACGTCCGGGTGTGCTCACGCATGAGTCCATAAAAGCCGATGGCCGGGGAAATGTCCCCGGCCATCGGCGAAGCAATCAGGCGAGCAACCGCAATCAGGCGAGCGACGTCAGACCCCGACGTTCTCCCGCTTCTTCTCCCGCTTGTAGAACAGCATCCGCAGCGGAATCACCGCCACCAGCGCGATCTGCATCGCTCCACCCACCTTGATCGGCAGGTCGCCGCCCTCAGGGAAGGCCACCCAGAAGGTGAGGAAGGCGACGTTCACCAGGATCCACCCCAGCACCACGGCCAGAAGCTGACCCTTCGGCTTGGGGTACTCGATCCGGCTGACCATCAGCCAGGCCACCCCGAGCAGCGCCGCCAGCACCAGGTAGCTGGGCGTGGTGAAGAGCATGACCAGCGAGATGACCGTCATGGCGCCCATCGGGATGGGCAGGCCCATGAAGTCGCCGCTCTTGGTCTTGACGCAGGCGAAGCGGGCGAGCCGTACGACGCCCGCGAGCAGGACGGCGCCGGCGGTCAGCAGGACCGCCCAGAGGGCGACCTTGTCCGGCCGCGCGCTGCCCCAGATGACGATCATGAAGGCCGGCGCGAAGCCGAAGCTGATGACGTCGGCCAGGTTGTCGAGTTCGGCGCCCATGGCCGAGGCGCGGAAGCGCCGCGCGACCAGGCCGTCGAACAGGTCACAGGTGGCGCCGATGAGCAGCAGGACCACCGCGGTCGCGAAGAAGCGCGGCTGGACCTCCAGCTTGCCTCCGCTCGACAGCGACTGGATCACCGCTGTGGCGAGCACGCACACCGACAGGAACCCGCACAGGGCGTTGCCCAGCGAGAGCGAGTCGGCCGCCGACAGCCGGAAGGCCTTGCCGACCGGTCCGCGCTGCTCTTCTTCGGCCTCTTGCCAGCTTCCTGCGTCAGCCGCGGTCAATTCTGGTCACCCCCGCAACCGTCTTCTCTCCGACGGAGACCGCCGGGGAGATGCCTTCGGGAAGGTAGATGTCGACGCGCGAGCCGAACCTGATCAGCCCGATCCGGTCGGCCCTGGCCACCTTGGCGCCTGCCGTCAGGTAGGGCACGATCCTGCGCGCCACCGCGCCCGCGATCTGCACCATCTCGATGTCGCCGAGGGCGGTCTCGAAATGCCACACCACGCGCTCGTTCTGGTCACTGTCCTTGTTGAACGCCGGCAGGAACCCACCCGCCACATGCTCCACGGAAGTGACCGTGCCCGCAAGGGGAGCCCGGTTGACGTGCACGTTCAGCGGGCTCATGAAGATGGCGACGCGGGTGCGGCCGTCCGGCCACGGGTCGATGCTCTGCACGACGCCGTCAGCGGGCGAGAGCACCCGCCCCTCGCCCGGCTCGCGCTCCGGGTCGCGGAAGAACCAGAGCATGCCTCCGGTCAGCGCGGTCAGCGGCACCGCCGCCAGCGCCCAACGCCGGTCACGGCGCGTGAGCAGCGCAGTCGCGGTCGCCGCGGCGACCGTCGGGAGGAACCACGGAGTGACGCCGCGCGCGAGGCGGACGCGGCTGGTCTTGGCAGAATCGACTGACACGGACAACCTTTGGTGGTGACAACGGACTGGCGCTTTGCCGTGATGTTACCTGTGACACGGCAGGACCAGATAAGCAAAGCGCCTCGGAAGCCGTTGCGCTAGATCTGCTTCGCGGGGCTTTCCTTGCCCTTACGCAGATCGCTTCTGGCCTTGAGCAGACTGGCGACAGTGGTGATGACCATCGTGGCGCCGATGACCGACAGCGACACCGAGATCGGGATCTCCGGCGCCCAGGAGACGTGGCTGGCGTGCAGCGCCTCCATGACCAGCTTAACCCCGATGAAGGCGAGGATGAACGCGAGACCGTAGCTGATGTAGACCAGCCGCTCCAGCAGCCCGCCCAGCAGGAAGTAGAGCTGACGCAGTCCCATCAGGGCGAACGCGTTGGCGGTGAAGACGATGAACGGGTCCTTCGTCAGCCCGAAGATGGCCGGGATGGAGTCGAGCGCGAACAGCAGGTCGGTGGTGCCGATCGCGACCATCACGATGAGCATCGGGGTGACCATGCGCTTGCCGTCGATCTTGACGGTGATCTTGGTGCCGACGTAGCTGTTCGTGGTGGGGAAGGCCCGGCGCACCCAGCGCAGCAGCGCGTTCTCCTTGAACTCCTCCTCCTCGCCCTTCATGTGCCCGCGCACGATGTTGTAGGCGGTGTAGAGGAGGAAGGCGCCGAAGACGTAGAACAGCCAGCTGAAGCGGGTCAGCGCGGCGGCGCCGAGCGCGATGAAGATGCCGCGCATCACCAGCGCCAGCATGATGCCGACCAGCAGCACCTTGTGCTGGTAGGCGCGGGGGACGGCGAACCTGCTCATGATGATGAAGAAGATGAACAGGTTGTCGACGCTCAGGGAGTATTCGGTGATGTACCCGGCGAAGAACTCACCCGCTTTGGCGCTGCCCTCCGTCACCCAGAGGAGGATGCCGAAGGCGATCGCGAGGACGACGTAGAAGGAGACCCAGAAGCTCGCCTGCTTCATGGAGAACTCTCTGGCCTCACCCCGGTCGACGATCCACAAGTCGACGGCGATGACCACCAGCAATCCCGCGATGACGGCGATCCATGCCCACATAGGTACGACCACGTTCAACAACCTTCCGGCGCGCATGACAGACAGCCGGAGGTCTCTCCCGCCAGCGAAACAGGCGCGGACCGGCAGCCCCGGGGGCCCGGTGTCGCCGGGCTTGACCGTGATGACGAGGCTGCCGCGAAGGGATACTCCCCTCCCTAACCCAAGCAGTATAGAGGAACGCCTGGCCGCCCCCCTCTCTTCCCAGCCCCGGCGACCGCTTCCGGACACCCGCCCGTTCGGTGCGCCGCACCTCCTCTAGACGCCCCTTTTCCCGAGCCCACCTCACCTCCGCCCCGCCCCAGCCTGGCCACACCGGCCTCGGCGCCCTCAGCGGCCACTTGCGTGCCGACCGAACATTCGTCCGCCGATTCCTCTGCACACAAAGTTGGCCACCAGCTCGGGCACCGCCCTGTCGCGCCTTTCGGAGGGGGTCCGCCGACCGTGGAAGGGCCCGTGGGTGGCGGGCCGGCAGTGAGCGGCTCACCCGGACGACCCGGCGCGGCCCACCCACACCTCCGGCGCCCTGACCAGCTCACTCGCCGGACACCTGGAGCACCGCCGCAGCGACGCCGGGATCAGGCCACCTCGCCGCACGCGTGCCGCGCTGCCGGGGTCAGGCCACCTCGCCGCACGCGTGCCGCGCCGCCGGGGTCAGGCCACCTCGCCGCACGCGTGCCGCGCCGCCGGGGTCAGGTCACCTCGCCGTAAGCGTGCCGCGCCGCCTGGGTCAGGTCACCTCGCCGTACGCCTGCAGCGCCGCGGCCACTGCTGCGGCGTCGTCGGGCAGCTCGCGGCCGCGTGCCGCGGCCGCCGCCGCCAGCCGCTCGCCGTCCTTCAGAGCTTCGAGTACGGCGGTGCGCATCGCCTGGGCGTCGCCGTACGGCACCAGCAGCCCCGCTCCGCCCATCAGCGCCGGGATCCCGCCCACCTCGGTGGCCACCACCGGACGCCCCGCCTTCAGCGCCTCGCTCAGGCTGAGCGGCTGGCCCTCCCACCGGCTGGCCCAGAGCACCACATCGGCCGCGGCCAGCAGGTCGGGGATGTCCTGGCGCGCACCGATGAGCGAGACGGGCAGCTTCTCCCGGTCGATCCGCTCCTGCAGCACGCCCCGCAACGGCCCCTCCCCGGCGACCACGAAGAGCGGCTCGACCCCTGGCGGCCAGGGGCCTGCGGCTACGTCGAGGAGCAGTTCCAGCCCCTTCTGCTGCGCCAGCCGTCCCACAGTGAGCACCACCGCCCGCCCACCGGCCCCACCTTCGCCCTGCCAGGCAGCCACCTCGTCACCCACACGTTCAGGGGCGCCCTCAGCGGTGTACGGCTGAGCCCTGCTGTCCGTCTGAGCCCGCCTGTCCGTGGAGCTCGGCTGAGCCCGGCCGACAGCGGGGTCGCGGCTGTCCGGCAGCGCGTGGCTCGGATCCGGGTGGCTGGGATCCGAGTGGCTGGGATCCGAGTGGCTGGGATCCGAGTGGCTGAGATCCGAGTGGCTGAGATCCGAGTGGCTGAGATCCGAGTGGCTGAGATCCGAGTGGACGGACGGTTCGGCCTCCTCGGTTGGCCGGGGAACTGCGGTGGCGCGGGGCAGGGAGGTCGCGGCGGTGGCTTCGAGTTCGGCTCGGACCTCCGCGCGGGGGCGGGTCGGGGGACGGAGGGCGGGGGCCGGGACGACGGCGGCGGCGACCCGGCGGGCGCCGAGGGCGGTCATGCGCGCTTCCAGGTCGGGCGAGACGCCCAGCACCAGGTCCGCCCGGCGGGCCACAACCCGCTCCAGCACCCCGTACACGGCTCCGATCGCACCCCCGGCAGTGAGGGCGTTGTGGAGGGTGACCACCAGCGGCACCCCGGAGGGACGGGCCAGCCCGGCCAACGCACCGGCACGCAGGCCGTGGGCGTGGACCAGGTCCGCCTCCCGGACGATCCGCCGCAGCGCCGCGAGGGTCCGGAGGTCGTTGACCGGGTGGGGCCGGTCGGAGATGGCGACCTCGGCGAAACGGGCGCCCACCTGGGAGTACCCGTAGGCCTCCTCGGTGCTGCGCGGCCCCGCGACCACCACCTGGATGCCACGCCGTACCAGCCCCTCGGCCAGCATGCGGACGTGCGTGCCGGTGCCGCCCGCGCTGGTGCCGACCACGAACACCACCCGCCGGACGTTGGGCGCTCCCCCAGGAACCCCGGCCGCCCTCGTACGGTCACCAGCCTCCGTCGTCCTGCGGTCACCAGCCTCCGTCCTCTGGGGGGAATCAGTCACCGTCGCCGGCGGGTCGCCGGCCGTCCCCTTGAGGTCGCCCGCCACCCCTTGAGGGTCGCCGGCCCCGCTCCGAGAGCCACCCGTTTCCTTCCCCGAGTCGCCCGTCACCGCTTCACCCATCCGTGCCTCCCACTCCACCATCTCCCGTCCCGGCGGCCGGCGGCCGGGCCGCGCTCTGTGCAGCCTCCCGATCCGAGGGCTCGGCAGGTGGGCCGCCGCGGGGCAGGAGGCGGTGGAGGGCGGAGCGGACGTCGGCCCGGTCGAGCAGGAAGGCGACCCCGAGGAAAAGCCCCGCCGACACCACGCCCACCAGCAAGGCGACCGCGACACTCCCCCAAACCCCCAGCCCGCCCAACGGCCACGCCACCGCGAACCCCCCGGCGAACCCCGCCACCAGCCCGGCCACCGAAGCGGCCAGCGCCCGGCCGAACCCGCCGAGAGCCGCGGGGCCGTGCGCGGACCGGACGGCCAGGCAGATCAAGACCCCGCCCACGGTCATGCCCAGGCTGCTGCCCAGCCCGAGCGCCCCCACCACGTACTCCCGGGAGGCGCCCAGGGCCAGCAGCGGTTGCGCGACGACGGTGACGACCCAGCCGGTCACGGTGGCGGTAGCCGCGGCGCGCCCGTGGCCGGACGAGTACAGGACCCGGCCCAGGTGGTAAAGCAGCCCGTACCCCACCAGACCGGGAGCGAAGAGCGCGACCGCCCACGCCATCATCTCCGGCGTCGCCCCACCGTCGTCGGACATGAACACCCGCGACACCGGGATCGCCACCGCGGCCATCACCCCGGCGGCCAGCCCCGACAGCAGCAGCACCGCCCGCGTGGTCGTGGCCGCCAGGAGCGAGAAGCCGGGCTTGTCGCCGAGAGCGGCCTTGGTGGAGAGCGCGGGAAAGGCACTGGTGCCGATGGGCACGGCGAGCACCGCGTAAGGCAACTGGAACAACGCCCACGCGTAGTTGTAGACCGGCACCGCACCCTCCCCGGCCTGCTCGTTGGCCAGCCGGATGGCGACGATCAACGCCACCTGCTGCGCGATGAGCACGGCCAGCCCGGCCACGCCGAGCCGCCGGGCCTCGACGGCCACGCCGGGCGGGAAGCGGAAGGTGGGCCGCCAGCGCAGCCCCAGCCGCCGGACCGGCCCGAGCACGGTCACGACCATGGCCGCGGCGGCGATGGTCGCCCCCAGCGACAGGGTGAGCTCGCCCGCCTTGGTCAGCGCCCTCAGGTCCGTCTGGGCACCCGAGGCGACCGGCAGGAAGGCCAGGTAGGAGCCGATGATCAGCAGGCTCGACACCAGCGGCGCGAGCGCGGGCCCGAGGAAGCGCCGGTGCGCCTGGAGCACGCCGTACAACACGACCGCCAGCCCGAAGAAGAGCATGCGCGGTGCGAAGACCCGCAACATCTCCACGCCGACGGCGACCACCACATCGGTCTCGCACTTCGGCACCGAGGGCCCGGTCAGCAGCCGCACGATCGGTTCGGCGAACACCGCGATGAGCACGGTCAGCGGCAGCAGCACCACGGTGACCCAGGTCAGCAACGCGGAAGCGGTCCGCCCGGCCTCCGTGCGCCGGGCGGGGTCAGCCGCGGCGGCGGACAGGACGGGCACCACCATGCCCGCCAGTGCCCCGCCCGCGACCAGCTCGAAGACGATGTTGGGGACGTAGTTGGCGGTGCTGTAGGCGGTGTTGAGGCAGCCGTTCTCCAGCGTCACCGACTGCACGAGGTAGCGGCCGAAGCCCACAACCCGCGCGACCATGGTGATCAGCGCGATGAGGACGGCGGCTCCCGCCACCCCTCGCAGCGCCCGCGCCGCCATCACCGTCCCCCTCGCCCCGTTCGATCAAGCCGGACAGCATCCTGGCAGAAGCCACCGACAACCCCGGCCTCGCCCGCTCCGGCGGGAGTCAGGCGCGGCGGCCGAGCAGGTCGATCCGGTTGAGCACCCGGTTGCCCGCGATCACCTTGGTGAAGCTGATCTTCTCCGAGGCCGCCGTGAGCGCCACGACCGTCCCGAGCAGCACCAGGCGTCCCGGCCGGCCGAGCTGGGTGGCCGCGGCCAGCCCCAGCAGCGCGCCGAGCGCGTTCGCCCCGCCGTCGCCCAGCATGGCCCGCTCGCCGAGGTCCTCCGGCAGCAGCGCCGCCGCGGCGCCGAGCGGGACCGAGGCCAGCACGGCGGCGGCCGGCCGGTCCCGCAGCACCGAGAGCGCCAGCAGCGGCCCGCCGGTGAGCAGCCCGACCTTGATCGCCCGGCCGGGCCGCAGGTCGAAGAGGTTGGCCAGGTTCGCGCTGCCCGCGACGAGCGCCCCGTTGACCAGGCTGTCGACCGGCCCGCGCGAGACCAGCGCGGCGGCGGCCAGTCCGGTGGCCCCGATGCCGAGGATCTTCACCGCTCCGCTGGTGACCTCGCCCTTGGCCAGCGCGCCGAGATGGCCCTTGAAGCCCTTGGAGGCCGTCGTGCCGTACAGGTCGTCGTAGCAGCCCAGCGCCCCGCTGCCGCCCGCGGCCAGCAGGCCGGCCAGCCGTACCCGGCCGGGCAGCCCCGGCGCGGCCAGCACGCCGGTGGCGGCGCCGGCGACCAGAGCGGGGCCTTCGAGCAGCGTGAGCTGCTCGCCGCGGTGGTTGGTGCGGTTCCAGACGCTGTCCTTGCCCTCGCGGCGGGTGGCGAAGGTGTAGGCGGCCCGCGCGGCGGCGGCGCCGATCGCGGCGCCGGCCAGGGCGCACAGCAGCGTGGAGGCTCGGGACACGGTCAGCTCCCTGAGGAGGTGGGGGTCGGGGTGGCGGTCGGGGCGACGACCGGCGGCTGGAAGCCGGAGGCGCCGGTGCCGACGCCGTACTGGCCCGCGCCGCCCGCCTGCTGTTCCTGGAGAGCGTAGACGACCACGATCCGGCCTGCGGGCAGATCGGGGGTGTCCACGGTGGAGACGGTGCGGGCGGCGTCGCCGTCGCGGACCGCGGCCAGCACACCGCCGGTGGCGGTGGCGGTGATCGTCGCGGTGACGACGGTGCCGCGTCCGGCCTGGTCGAGTCCGGCGGCCAGCGCGACCAGGCCGTCGGCCTGGAGTTCGGCGTTGTCGCCCTTGAAGACGGTCTCGGGCGCGAACAGCACGGCGAGGCTCGCGCGGGCGGTCAGGTCCTGCTCGACGGAGATGAGCCCGGCGGTCTCGAAGGCGCTGATCACGGTGTCGCCGACCGGTGCGGGCGGCTCCTCGCCGCCCTGCGTCATCAGCGCGCCGCCGAGCACCGCCGCCGCCTTCTCGTACGGCGTAGCCGTGGCCGGGAAGGTGGTGGCGACCGGCTTGAGCTGCGCGGAGAGCTGGTCGAGCAACGTCGACTTGGGGTCGAGGTAGCGCTCGGCGATCGAGATGCGCCCCACGACCTTGGCCCCGGCCTCCTCCAGCACCGCCTGCTGCTGCTCACGCAGGGACGCGGTCGACCCGGGCGTCTCGACCAGCACCACGTTCTGCCCGGTCAGCCCGCCGGCGACGAGCTGCCCGGTCATGGCGGTGACGAAGGAGTCGTTGCCGGTCTCGCGGCGGCGCAGCTCGTCGAGCTGGGTGCGCAGCTCCTGCTTCTCGGTCGTCAGTTGCTCGCTCAGCTTCTCGGCGGCGTCGAGGGCCGGGTCCTGGAGCAGCGTGGTGCCCAGCAGGATGCCGGTCGCCAGGGCCAGGAAGATGGCGACGATGGAGACGAGGTGATAGCGGAAATCGATCACGAGAAGAGTCCGACCAGCCAGAAGATGAAGCCGTTCCAGAAGTCCTGCAGGCCGTTCAGCCACGTCTGGCCCAGCGGGGAGACGCCCAGGGAGACCCCCATGGTGACCAGTGCGGCCAGGACCAGGAGGATCAGGGACGACCAGGAGATCCTGCTGCGGTACAGCAGGCTGACGCCCTTGGGCTCGATGAGTTTGCTGCCCACCCGCAGGCGGGTGAGCCAGGTGCTGGCCATGCCGGAGCGCCCCTTGTCGAGGAACTCCTCCAGCGTCCAGTGGGTGCCGACCGCGACCATCAGCTCGGCGCCCTTGTCGTCGGCCAGCAGCATCGCGATGTCCTCGCTGGTGCCGATGGCCGGGAAGATGATCGCCTCGCGGCCGAGCTGGTGCACGCGCTCCAGGCCGGGCGCGCGCCCGTCGCGGTAGGCGTGCACGATGAGCTCGGCGCCGCTGGTCAGGGCCTTGGTGGAGACCGAGTCGAAGTCGCCGATGATGATGTCGGGCAGGTAGCCCGCCTCCAGCAGCGCGTCGGCGCCGCCGTCGACGCCGATGAGCACCGGGCGGAACTCGCGGATGTAGGGGCGCAGCATCGCCAGGTCTTCGCGGTAGTGGTGCCCGCGGACCACGATCAGGACGTGCCGGCCCTCGACGGGCGTCCTGATCGCGGGCACGCTGACGCCGTCGATGAGGAGCTTGCCCTCACCCCGGACGAATTCCATGGTGTTGACGGCGAAGGCCTCGATCTGTACCGACAGCCCGGCGCGGGCCTCGGCCATGGCGGCCTCGACGCTCTCCCCGGTCTGGACGTCGCCCTTGCCGAGCAGGTCGTCCTCACGGTAGAGCACGCCCTCGTGCAGGCGGACGACGTCGCCGTCCTTCACCCGCTCGAACAGCTCGGGGGTGGCGTTGTCGACGAACGGCACGCCCGCCTCGAGCAGGATCTGTGGACCTTGGTTCGGGTATCGGCCACTGATGCCGGAGGCCACGTTCACCACGGCCGCCGCGCCACACGCCACCAGGGCCTCCGCGCTGACCCGGTCGACGTCGACGTGATCAATGATCGCGATCTCGCCGGACTTGAGGCGCTTGGTCAGCCTCTTGGTCCGGCGATCGACTCTCGCCACTGCCGTCAGCCCAGGAAGGTCGCCGACCTTCCTGCCGCGGAGGCCCGGAAATCTGTTCCCGGGTACCTTCATCAATGTCCATCCTGCCAGAGCTCAGCAGCCCGGGGGCCATGCACTGCGCGGCGTGTCTGTTATGTAACCCAGTGAAGCCGGCGGGCGAAAGGTCAACGGTCGGCTGCGGCCAATGCGAGCAATTCCTCGGCGTGCGCCCTGCCCAGCTCGGAATCTTCCAGTCCTGCCAGCATCCGGGACAGTTCGCGCACCCGGCTCTCGTGGTCGAGGGCGAGCACGCCGCTGCGCACCACGCTGCCGTCGCTCGACTTTTCGACGACGAGGTGCTGGTCGGCGAAGGCGGCCACCTGCGGCAGGTGGGTGACGACGATCACCTGGGCGGTCCGGGCCAGCCGGGCCAGGCGGCGGCCGATCTCGACCGCGGCCTTGCCGCCGACGCCCGCGTCGACCTCGTCGAAGACGAAGGTGGGCACCGGGTCCGCGCCGGCGAAGACCACCTCGATGGCCAGCATGACGCGCGACAGCTCGCCGCCGGAGGCGCCCTTGTGCAGGGGCAGCGGCGGCGCGGCGGGGTGGGCGGCCATGCGCAGCTCGACCTCGTCGACGCCGTCGGGGCCGAACTCCTCGCTCCGGGTGAGCACGACCACGACCCGGGCGTGCGGCATGGCCAGCGCGGTCAGCTCGGCGGTGACCGCGGCGCCGAAGCGCTCGGCGGCGGAGGTGCGGATGCGGGTGAGCTCGGCGGCCAGCTCGCCCAGCTTGGCGAGCAGGTCGGCGTGCTCGCGGGCCAGTTCCTCGATGCGGGTGTCGTCGCCCTCCAGTTCGGCCAGGCGCTGGGCGGCCTGTTCGGACCAGGCCAGCACGCCTTCCGCGGAGTCGCCGTACTTGCGGATCAGGCCGGTCAGCAGGGCGCGGCGCTCCTGCACGACGGCCAGCCGTACCGGATCGGCTTCGATCGACTCGGAGTAGGCGGCCAGGTCGGTGGCCACGTCGGAGATCAGGTAACCGGCCTCGGCCAGCCGTTCGGCCACCCCGGCGAGCGAGGGGTCGTAGTCG
Organism: Nonomuraea sp. NPDC050328; assembly: GCF_044459405.1. Classification (NCBI taxonomy): domain Bacteria; kingdom Bacillati; phylum Actinomycetota; class Actinomycetes; order Streptosporangiales; family Streptosporangiaceae; genus Nonomuraea; species Nonomuraea sp. NPDC050328. The sequence goes on from NZ_JBITIW010000013.1 coordinate 225,046, forward strand.
CGCACGGCCTCGATCGCCGCCCGCGCCTGGCCCAGCAGGGCGCTGACGTCGTGGGTGCCGCCGGAGGGGTCCATCGGGTCGCCGAGCAGCGCGCTGTGCGCGGTGGTGGCCGCGCTGCGCAAGGTGTCGGCGTGAGACAGGCGCTCCTCCTCCTCACGCAGCTCCACGTCCTCGCCCGGGCGGGGCGCGGCCTTCTCGATCTCGTCGAGGGAGAAGCGCAGCAGGTCGGCCTCCTGAGCGCGCTCGCGCGCCCGCGTGGTCAGCTCGTCGAGCTGCGCGGCGACCTGCTTGTGCCGCTTGTAGGCCTGGGTGTAGGCGCGCAGCGGCTTGACCAGGTCCTCCCCGGCGTAGCGGTCGAGCGCGGCGCGCTGGCGGGCGGCCTGGAGCAGGCGCTGCTGGTCCATCTGGCCGTGCACGGCGACCAGGTCGTCGGCCAGGTAGGTGAGCGTGCCGACCGGGACGGTGCGCCCGCCGAGCCAGGCGCGCGAGCGGCCCTCGGCGCTGACCGTGCGGGAGATGATCAGCTCGCCGTCCTCGATCGCGCCGCCGATGTCCTCGACCTGCTGGGCGACGCGGCCGCCGGCCTCGACGACCAGCGTGCCCTCCACGCTCGCGCGGTCGGCGCCCGGACGGATGCGCGAGGGATCGGCCCGGCCGCCGAACAGCAGCCCGAGGCCGGTCACGACCATCGTCTTGCCCGCACCCGTCTCACCGGTGACGACGTTGAAACCCGGCGAAAGCTGGAGCACGGCCTCGTCGATGACGCCGAGCCCCCGGATGCGGACTTCCTCGACCCTGGGTCGCACGCCCACTCCTGTCACTCCGAACACCTGTGCGCATGTGATCCTACGCGCACCAGCCTGTCAAGGTCGCACCCTTCCACGCCAACCCTGCACCGGGAGCTCGAATTTCGCTACGAGCCGGTCGGTGAAGGGAGCGCCCGTGTTCTCCAGCCCGCGGATGCGGGCCAGCCGTACCGGCGTGTCGGACCGGCGCACCTCGACGCGGGTGCCGGCGGGCAGGTCGTAGCGGCGGCGGCCGTCGCACCACAGCACCCCGCCGGGCGTGTCGGGCAGCACCTCCACGGCCAGCGTGGAGCGCGGCGAGACGACCAGCGGCTTGGCGAACAACGCGTGCGCGGCCACCGGCACCATCAGCAGCGCCTCCACCTCCGGCCAGACGACGGGCCCGCCCGCGGAGAAGGCGTAGGCGGTCGAACCGGTCGGGGTGGCGCAGATCACCCCGTCGCAGCCCCAGCGCGACAGCGGCGCGCCGTCGATCTCGGCGACGACCTCCAGCATGCGCTCGCTCTTCTCGACGCTCGCCTCGTTGAGCGCCCAGGTGTCGGCGATGAGCGTGCCGTTCTGCCTGGCCACCACGTCGATGGTCATGCGCTCCTCGACGTCGTAGCGGCCGGCCACGAGCTGGTCGACCGCCTCTTCGAGGTTCTCGACCTCGGCCTCGGCCAGGAAGCCGACGTGCCCGAGGTTCACCGCGAACAGCGGCGTGCCGGTGGGCCTGGCCACCTCGGCCGAGCGCAGCAGCGAGCCGTCGCCGCCGAGCACGATCATCATCTCGGCGTCCTTGGCCGCGTCCGGCTCGCAGCAGACCACCTCGACGCCAGGGGAGGCCACCTCGCGCGCCTCGTCCTCCAGCACGCGGACCGTGAATCCGGCGCCGAGCAGCCGGTCGATGACCAGCCGCGCGCTGTCGATCGCCGCCTCGCGTCCGGTGTGCACCGAGACCAGCACTGTTCGCCTCATTGCGGTCCCTCCGCGACGGCTCGGCGTACCTCGGCCTCGATGTCGGCGACCGGTGGTTCGCCCTCACCCTTGCCCAGCCACAGCAGGTACTCGACATTGCCCGACGGCCCCGGCAGCGGGCTGTAGGTCACTCCTCGTACGGCGAGGCCGAGCCCTCCGGCCGCCGCGGCCGCCTGCCGTACCGAGTCGGCGCGCAGCTCCGGGTCGCGCACGACGCCGCCCGCGCCCACCCGTTCCTTACCCACCTCGAACTGAGGCTTGACCAGCATGACGAAGTCGGCCTCCGGCGCCGCGACCGCGACCAGGGCGGGCAGCACCAGTTTGAGCGAGATGAACGACAGGTCGCCGACGATCAGCGTGGGCGGCTCGCCGACCAGCTCGGGGGTCAGGTCGCGGACGTTGACCCGCTCCATGACCGTCACCCGCGCGTCGGTGCGCAACGACCAGGCGAGCTGGCCGTAGCCGACGTCCACCGCGAGCACGTGGGCGGCGCCGTGGCGCAGCAGCACGTCGGTGAACCCGCCGGTCGAGGCGCCCGCGTCGAGGCAGCGGCGCCCCTCGACGGTCAGCGCCTTGAAGGTCTCGAGCGCGCCGAGCAGCTTGTGGGCGCCGCGCGAGACGTAGTCGGGACCCTCCTCGGCGCTGACCACGACCGCCGCGTCCGTGCCGACCTGCGTGGCGGGCTTGGTCTTGACCTGCCCGCCGACGCTCACCCGCCCGTCCTCGATCAGTTGCGCGGCCTGCTCCCGCGAGCGCGCCAGACCCCTGCGGACCAGCTCACTGTCGAGCCTGACCCGCCGGCTCATGCATCCACCGAGGCCAGCGCCTCCTCCAAGGCGGCGTAGGCCTCCTCGAACACCCTGACGTGCTCCCCCACCGGCAGCTCGGCCACCCGGTCGAGCCCTCGCACGACCGCGTCGACCCGCTCTTCACTCATGACATGACCGTAACGCACCCGGCACCAGGACCGGTCTGTCGCACGTTGAAATCAAGCGGGTAACGCTACCTTCCGTACAAGCCTTCCAGGCGTACATCCGGGCACACTTCCGGGCAGACCTTCGGGCCGCCGGGGGATCCGGGCACAGGGGAAAGGACACAGCACCATGGCAAGCGTCGAGGAGTGCCGGGCGGCTCTGACCAAGCTCGTCTCGCAGTTCGACGAGATCGACGAGGCCGACCGTGCCAAGCACGTGGTCGACCGCACGGTCGCCTGCCGGATCACCGACCTCGACGTGACCTTCCACGGGCGCCTGCACGGGGGGCGGCTGGAGATCACCGACGAGCCGGCGGGCAAGCCGGCCGACATCCGGCTGTCGATGGCGAGCGACGACCTGATCAGGCTCGTCGACGGTGAGCTCGACATGGCCCGTGCCCTGCTCGGCGGGCGGGTGAAGATCGACGCCAGTTTCGGGGACCTGCTGCGGCTGCGCCGCCTGCTATAGTTAACGTATCCGTTAACTATTAGCGGAGGACTTCACGATTGCGAGGTCTTCATGAAGGCGATCGTCGAGGCCGAGCGGCTCAGCCGCGCCTTCGGCCGGCGCACCGCAGTGGACCAGCTCACCTTCCACGTCGCCCCCGGCGAGATCTTCGGCCTGCTCGGCCCCAACGGGGCCGGCAAGACCACCACCATCCGCATGCTCGCCACTCTCCTCCCCGCCACCTCCGGCGCCGCCCGCGTCTGCGGCTTCGACGTGGCCTCCCGTCCCGCCGAGGTACGGCGGCGCATCGGCTACGTCCAGCAAGCGGTCTCCCCGATGGGCTTCTACCTGCTGACCGGCCGGGAGAAGGCCGAGATCGAGGCGAACCTCTACCACGTTCCGCGCCGCCGGGTCCGCGACCGGGTCGCCGAGGTGCTCGACCTGGTCGGCCTCAGCGACAGCGCCGACCGGCTGGTCCAGGAGTACTCCGGCGGCATGCAGAAACGCCTCGAACTCGCCTGCGGCCTGCTGCACCGGCCCGACCTGCTCATCCTGGACGAACCCACCCTCGGCCTCGACGTGCAGTCGCGCCACCACCTGTGGGACCACATCCGCGGCCTGGGCGTCGCCGTCCTGCTGGCCACCAACTATCTGGACGAGGCCGACCGGCTCTGCGACCGGCTGACCATCCTCGACCACGGCTCCGAGGTCGTCACCGGCACGCCCGCCGCGCTGAAGGCCGACCTCGGCGCGGCCTCGCTCGACGAGGTGTTCCTCTCCTACACCGGGCACGCGCTGCGCGAGGAGGTGGCCTGATGCAGGAGATCCTGGCCCTGACCCGCCGCTGGACGATCATCGTCCTGCGCGAGCGGCTCAACCTGCTCTTCAGCATCCTGCAGCCCGCCGTGTGGCTGGTCTTCTTCGCCGGCGGGCTCAGCGGGGCGGTGCGCATCGACGACTACATCGCCTTCGCCCTGCCCGGCGTCATCGCCTTCACCGTCGTCGGCAACGGGGTCAGCGCGGCGATGCCCCTGCTGTTCGACAAGGAGACCGGTTACCTCGACAAGCTGCTGTCCATGCCGATCCGGCGTAGCTCGATCATCCTGTCGCGGTTCCTGTTCCAGCTCGGGATGAACTCCGTCCAGGTCCTCGTCATCCTGCTCGTCGCCCTGCCCCTGGGCGTACGGCCGGCCGCCGGGCCGCTCGGGGTGCTGGCCATCCTGGTCACGGCCGGGCTGCTCACCCTTGCCGTCACCGCCGCCGCGCTCGCCCTGGCCTGTGCGGTGCCCTCGCACGGCACCTTCTTCGCGATCACCGGGTTCGCCACGTTGCCGTTGCTGTTCATGAGCAACGCCTTCGTGCCGTTGTCGGCCATGCCCGGGTGGATGGAGCCCATCGCCCGGGCGAACCCGCTGACGTACGCCATCGAGGCCATGCGGTTGCTCACCCTGGACGGGTGGGGCTTCGGGGTGCCGGTTGCCTTGGGGGTGCTGGTGGTGGCTTCCGGGGGGTTGCTGTGGCTGGGCTCCTGGGCCTTCGCCCGCCAAACCGCCCAACGCGTCACCTAACCCACCTACTAGTCTGACCCGGAACCGTGGGACTCCAGCCCCAGAGGGCGCGCCCCCGACACCCTCGGCCCCGGACCCCGGGGTGCGGGGTCCGGGGCTTCGGGGCTCAGAAGCCCGAGGTCCGGGATTCGCGGTCGGAGGTGTGGGAGCAGGGCTCTAAAGCTCGCGGCCTGGGGGCGCTCGGGGGCGGGGTCGTCGGGGTCCGGAGGTTCGGGGTCACGAGGGCCGTTCGAGGCCTAAGGGCGGTTTAGCCGGGCGAGGGCGGGCTCAACCGCTCCCGGGTCGGTGTTGTCCACGGTCCATGCCGCCCGGCACGCCTCCCGAAGCCCGTCGATCCAAGCCCCATCCCCCTCCAGCCACAGACTCCCATCCCGCCAGAACGCTCGCCACCCATCCGACCCCTGGCCGAGCGAGCGAGCAGACGCCTCGGGGTACGGCTCATGCAACCCGCCCAGATCCTCAGCCACATACGTCGGCCGATGGTCAGGCACCGCCGTCAGCAGGTCGAGCGGCGTCGCCACCCCGGTCAGCACCAGCAGGCTGTCCACCTTCGCATTGCTCGCCCCCTCGATATCGGTGTCCAGCCGATCGCCCACCACCAGCGGCCGACTCGCCCCAGTCCTGATCATCGACTCCCGATGCAGCGGCGGATCCGGCTTGCCCGCGTACACCGGCTCCACCCCGGTAGCCGTCGCGATCACCCGCACCATCGACCCGTTCCCCGGCAGTTCGCCCCGGTTGGTGGGCATCGTCGAGTCCCGGTTGGACGCCACGAACATCGCCCCCTCCCGCACCGCCAGCGTCCCCTCGGCCAGCAGCCCGTACCCCAGCCCGGGCGCGATCCCCTGCACCACGGCCACCGGCTTCTCCGCCGCCGTGCTCACCGGCCGCAACCCCTGGTCCCGTACGGCATGCCGCAACCCCGTGCCGCCCACCACCAGCACCTTCGACCCCGCCGGGACCTGCTCGGCGATCAGCCTGGCCGCCGCCTGCGCCGACGTGACCACGTCCTCCTTGGCCGCGGGAACTCCGATATCGGTCAAGTGCTGGGCGATCGCCGACGGAGTCCGAGACGCATTGTTCGTCACATACGCCAGCCGTACCCCCTTTGCGCGCGCCCGCTCCAACGCCTCGGGCGCCCCGGCCACCGGGTGTGCCCCCAGGTACACCACCCCGTCCAGGTCCAGCAACAGCGTGTCGTACCCGTCGATCAGCACCGATTCCTCCGATTTGACTCTCACGCTGCGTGAGACTCTAGCGTCGCTCCCATGACACCCGAGGAACGCGCCGACCTCTTCGGCGATTTCAACCCCGACACCTACGCCGCCGAAGCCGAGCAGCGCTGGGGCGGCACCCCCGCCTGGGAGCAGTCCCAGCGCCGTATGGCCTCCTATGGCAAGCAGGACTGGCAGCAGTTCATGTCCTCCTTCGGCGACCTCTCCGCGCGCATCGCCAACCTCATGCACGCCGGCGTCCCCACCACCAGCGCTGAGGCCATGGACCTGGCCGAGGAGCACCGCTTGCTCCTCACCCGCTGGTGTTACGACTGCACGTACGAGATCCACCAGGGGCTGGGCGAGCTCTACGTGTCCGACCCCCGATTCACCGCCTCCATCGACGCCACCGCCCCCGGCCTGGCGCAGTACCTCCGCGACTCCATCACCGCCAATGCCACCCGCGCCACCACCTCCTGACACCAATACCTGGTAAGGACCCCACCACTTCAAGGCCCTTCCAACCGCCACATCCCGACCCGCCATCCGCCCCGGAACCACCACAGCTCAAGCCGCAACACTGCGAACCCGCCACACGGTGAACCCCCAGAAGGGGGAACCGGCTGCACGGGGAACCCCCAGCACGGTGATCGGGCTGCACAGGGAAACCTCCGCACGGGGACCCTCCGCGCACGCGAACCCGCCGCACGGTGAAACCTCCGCACGGTGAACCCGCCGCACGCGCGAACCCGGCAGCACCCCTGAACCTCCTCCTGGTGGGGTCGGGACGCAGAGGTCGCCGGACTCGCTAGGCGGCCCACCAGGAGCGGGGTCCAAAGCCCGCGCCCCGTGGCGAAAAGCCGACACCCACGGTCCGCGGTCCGAGGGCCGAGTCCGAAGGACGAAGGCCAGGGAGCGGGGCCGAGGTGCGACTGCGCCACGGGGCTACGCGCCCCGGGGAGCGCCCTGGTACGGAAGGCTCTGCTACGGAGCGCCTTGGTACGGAGCACAGGTTCAGGCTCCGGGCTCCAGGGGCGGGGCGGACTCCAAGGAACCGACCCGGCGTCCCGCACCCCTAGGTGGGACGCCAGGAGCCAGGGACCGCCCGAGGCTAGGGGTCGGGTCCCGGGATCGAGGGCTCGCCCAGAGGTTCAGGACTGGCCGCAGAAGCCAGGGTTGACCCAGGAGCCGGGGTTGACCCAGGAGCCGGGGCACGGGGTCCAGGGGCAGGGGTCCAGGGGCCGGACTCCGTGGTACGTCTGCGGAGTCCGGCGTCTGGAGTCCGGGGGTCCGGGGGTCCGAGGGTCCGCGGGCCGGGGTCCGAGGGTCCGAGGGCCGGGGCTCCGAGGGCCGGGGTCCGGGCCGGGCCCGAGGCGGGGTCCGAGGGTCCGGGGTCCGAGGGTCCGGGGTCCGGAGGCCGAGGGTTCGGAGGCCGGGGTCGGGGCTATGGGGAGGGGCTTGGGGTTAGGCGGATTCCTTTCGGGCGCGGAGGGTGGCGCGGACGTTGCGGAGGGCGTTGGTGTAGTTGCGGTCCTCTGGGCGCATGGCGACGGCGATGGCCAGGGGTTCCTGGGCCGCCTCCATGTGGCCGGCCCGCCACAAAGACAGGCCGAGGCCGAAGTAGGCGTAGTCCTCGGTGGGGTTGGAGGTGATGATCTGCCGGAAGCTCTCCGCCGCCTCCGTGTACTGCCGGGAGTTGAACTGCGCTCGCGCCAGCGCCTCCCGGATGCTGCGCGAGTGGGGTTCGAGGAGGGCGGCGCGTTCGAGAAGGGCCGCGGCGGCGGCAGGGCTGCCCTCGTCCAGCAACCGCACGCCACGCTGGTACCAGTCGTAAACGTCACCTTCAGGGCTGGTCATGAGTTCTCCTCCGGGGTGCTCATGACCATGGTGTCGTGTCTATGGATGACCTCACTTCGATCTGTCATGGCGGGCCTCCTCACACCAGCTTCCGGCTATGTGGGAACATGCCCGATATGGCGACTCCCGAACTGCCGGTGCCCGATGGGCTGGTGCTACGTCCGTTCCGCGGAGTCCGGTTCGCGGTCGATGATCCGGCCCAGGTCACGTCGCCTCCGTATGACCTGATCTCGGAGGCCGACGTCGAGGTGCTCCTGAGCCAGCACCCTTACAACGTCGTCCGGCTGATCCTGCCGAGCGGTGATCGTTACGACACCGCTCGCGACACGCTGCGTGAGTGGCTCGACTCCGGTGTGCTGGTGGCGGATCCCGAGCCGGCCCTGTACGTGTACGAGCAGCAGGGGCCTGGCGTGCTGCAGCGCGGCCTGATCGGCGACATCGGACTGGCGCCCGGAGCGGTGTTGCCGCACGAGGACGTCATGCCGGGGCCGGTGGCCGACCGGCTGGCGCTGATGAGCACGACCCAGGCCAATCTCGAGCCCATCTTCCTGCTGCACTCGGGCGGGCCTGAGCTGGACCTGTCCCGTCCTCCGCTGGTGGACGCGCTCACCTCTGACGGGGTGCGGCATCGGCTGTGGGCGATCACGGACCCCGCCGAGATCGAGGCGATCAACGCCGGGCTGCGCGGGAAGCGGGCGCTCATCGCGGACGGGCATCACCGGTATGCCACCTACCGTGAGCTGCAGAGCCGCGAGCGGGCGGCCGGACGTGGGGACGGGCCCTGGGATTTCGGGCTCGCCCTTCTCGTCGACTCCGCCGCCTATCCGCCGGATCTCAAGGCCATTCACCGGGTCATTCCCGGGCTGGCCCTGGGTGAGGCGGCGGCTCGGGCCAAGGGGGCTTGGCGAGTACAGGACATCGGATCCCTTTCCGAGGGCCTCGCGGCGCTCGACTCGGCGGTTGGGCCGGCGTTCTTGCTGGGGGGTGCGGAGGGGTTCCACCTCATGAGCGATCCCGATCCCATGCAGTTGGCCAACGGCATGCGGGCTGACCGGTCTGAGCGGTGGAACTCATTGAACACGGCTGTGCTGGATGAGTTCGTGTTGCCCAAGGTCTGGGGGATGCGGGACGACGAGGAGTCTGTGCGGATCGTGCATCACGATGCCGAGGCGGCGGTGCGGCAGGCGGCTGAGGCGGGTGGGACCGCGGTCATTCTCAAGGCGCTGGATGTGGCGGATGTGATGGCCGTGGCTGAGGCTGGGGAACGGGTGCCGCGTAAGTCGACCTCGTTCGGGCCCAAGCCTCGGACTGGGCTGGTTCTTCGGACTTTTGCCACCGGGTAGGTAGCTCGCCTCTGCGGCCGGGTGGCCGGCCGAACTAGCTGGGTGGCTGGGGTCCGCCTTCGCCGCGTGGATCCGCCTTGGGGGGTGGATTGTCCGGCTTTGTCGTGGTCGCTTCCGGCTCCCGCGGGGGCGGGAGGGGGCCGAAGACGAGGTGGCGTAGCTGCATGACCAGGCCGATCATGCGGCTGACAGGTAGGTGACCGGGCGGGGTGGCAGCAGGGCCGGGCTGGGGGTTGGTTCGGCCGGAGTTTCGTGGCAGCGAGTCTCGGTTTCTGGGCCTGAGCGGGCCGCTGTGCCCGAGTCTGCGTGGGGCAGGGTGTCGCGCTCGGGGGGATTCGGGGGGACGGTCACGTCTCTGTGTCCGCGAGGCCCGGGAAGCGTGTCGCGCCCTGGGCGGGCGGTGCCGGCGCGTCGGGCGGGCCTTGGAAGGACAGCGGGCCCCTTAGGAGTGGCGGCCCCCTTCGGAGCGGTGGCCCCCTCAGAGGCGGTGGCCCCCTCAGAGGCGGTGGCCCCCTCAGAGGCGGCGGGTCCCTCAGAGCTGGCGGGTCCCTCAGAACTGGCGGGCTCCTTAGAGGTAGCGCGCACCTCAGAGGCGGAGGACTTCTCGGGAGTGGCGGGAGCCTCGGAGGTGGCGAGTTCCGCGGGAACCGCGGGCTGCGGGTGGGAGGGGCACGAGGCTGGGGTGGGGAGGGGCGTGGTGGGGACGGGGATGGGGCGGACGGTGTGGGCTTCGACCTGGTAGTCCCAGGTCTTGGCACGGGACGGGCCCCAGATGCGGCAGCGGAGGGAGCCGTCGACCTCGACGGCGTCGCCGCGCGAAAGGCCGCGGATGATGGCGGCGACGGCCGGGTCGAAGCTAACGCAGGGGACGACGTCGACCGGTTGGCCACGGCGAGGGCGGCGGCGGACGCTGAGGCGCCACTTCACCATGACGTCCCCGCTCGGCATGGGGCGCTCCTCGGGGTCGCTGGAGAGGCGGCCGGAGATGTGTACGTCGTTGCGGTCCATGTGACCTCCCTGTCGAGTCGAACAGGAGATCACTCTTTACGATGAGAGCAAGCCCGGAGTGCGCCCGAGCGGCGTTCTGGGGATACCCGTCCTTGTCGGGAGACGCTTGTGGACAACATCACCGCCCTCGGCGGAGACGTGTACGAGATCGACACGAAGATGGCCGGATACGCGGGGATCACCGCGGGCTACCTGATCCTGGGCGACCGCCCGTGCCTGGTGGAGACGGGCACCGCGACCTCGTCCGAGACGGTACGGGACGCGATCACGGCACTGGGGGTGGGCCCGGAGGATCTGGCCACCGTGGTGGTCACGCACATCCACCTCGACCACGCCGGTGGCGTGGGGGACATCGCGCGGTATTTCCCTAACGCCCAGGTCGTCGTGCACGAGAAGGGCGCCCGGCACCTGGTCGATCCGGAGCGGTTGATGAAGAGCGCCCGGATGGTCTGGGGTGACCGGCTCGACACGCTGTTCGGGGAGATGTCCCCCACCGAGGCCGAGCGCGTGGTCGCCCTAGGTGACACCGGCGCGATCGACCTGGGCAACGGCAGGAAGCTGGCCAGCCACTACTCCCCCGGCCACGCCAAGCACCACGTCGGCCTGATCGACTCCTTCACCGGCGACCTGTACGTCGGCGACGCGGCCGGGGTGTACATCCCGGAAACCAACGACGTGCGCCCCGCGACCCCTCCGCCGGACTTCGACCTCCAGACGGCACTCGACTCGATCACCCTGTTCCGCGACCTGCAGCCGCAAAGACTCCTTTTCAGCCACTACGGCCCGGTCAACGCGGTGCAGGAGACTTTGGAGCGATCGGCCGAGGAGCTCAACATCTGGGTGGATCTGACCAAGCGCGCCCACGACGAGGGCATGGACCTCGACCACGCCGTCGCCATGGTCCGCGACCGCACCCGCGAGCGCTACGCCGCCCTGGACTCCGAAGAGCTGGCCGAACGGTTCGAGCTGCTCAGCCCCGCGGCGTCCAACGTGGCGGGCATCATGCACTGGCTGGGCAAGGCGACTCCCTGACGGCCCCGGACATGCGTACGGCTCCGCCGTACCGGATCAGCGTCCGGTACGGCGGAGCCGTACGACACGAGGTCAGGCCTCGTTGTTACAAGGTCAGTCCTTGTCGTTCTTCTCCGCATCGGCGGAGTCGTCACGCGAGTCGTCGAAGACGGGCTCGATGAAGGCCGGAGTCACGCCCGACTTGGCGTGGTCGTCCTGGGCGTCATCGGAGGCGTTCCTGACGTCCGAGCCGGAGTCCTCCGAGAGGTCGTCGTCCTCATCGTCCTCGTCCTCGAAGTCGTCTTCGTCGTCCAGGATGTCCTCGGCTTCGCGCAGGGACTCCTCGTCGTCTTCGAAGTCGTCGTCGTCCTCGTCGTCCTCGTCCGAGTCCTCGGAGTCGTCGGAGTCGAAGTCGGCCTCGATGTCGCGGTCCTCGTCCACCGCGTCCGCCGGCTCGACGAGCTCGTCCTCCTCGCCGCGCCCGGCGTCGGGGTCCTCGTCGACCGCCTCGGGCCGCTCGGGGGTGTCGAGCACGTCGCCGAGGTCGACGTCGAAGTCCTCACCGAGGTCCTCTTCGTAGTCCTCCTCGATGTCCTCGATCACCGCGCCGGTCAGCTCGGCGTAGCGGTCGGCGGCGTCGGTCTCGCCGTCCTCGTCGAAGGCCATCGCCCGGGCGAACCAGTCGACCGCCGCCTGCTGGTGCCCGGCCTCGGCCAGGGCGTCGGCGTAGGCGAAGGCCAGCCGGGCCGACCACGGCCGGGGCTGTGCGTCGCGCAGCTCGGGGAGCCGCTGCAGGGTGATCACGGCCGCGTCGTTCTGGCCGAGGTCACGCCGGGCGCCGGACTCGACGATGGCCAGCTCGATGCGGCCGGCGCGGTCGAGCCGCTCGGCCTCCCGGGACTTGACCAGGTCGAGCGCCCGCTCGGGACGGCCCAGGCCGCGCTCGCAGTCGGCCATGACCGGCAGGTAGGCGTCAGAACCGTTCAGGCGACGCGCGGCGCGCAGGTCGCTGAGCGCCTCGGCGTAGTGACCGGCACGGTAGGCGACCACACCCGCGGCCTCGCGCACCACGCCGAGCCGCGCGGCGAAGCGCCGGGCGACCTTGACGTGCTCGTGCGCCTGCTCGGCGTCGTCCTCGGCGAGGGCGCGCTCGGCGGCCACGAGGTGGCGGCCGACGAGTTCGGCCAGGTCAGTGGGGAGCGAGCGGAGCTCGTCGCGCACGTCGCGGTCGAGGTCCTCGATCGTGATGTCCGGCGCCACCTGGGGCATCGGCTCGCGCTGGGGCGCGTCCTCGCGGTCGGAGCGACCGAAACGGGCGCGGCCTTCGCTCTGCTCGCCGTCACGGTTGTACGGCCGGCGGTCGTCGCGGCGCTCGAAGGGGCGGCCTTCGCGGCGCGGGCCACGGTCACCGAAGTCACGACGCGGGCCGCGGTCACCGAAGTCCCTGCGCGGGCCGCGGTCGCCGAAGTCCCTGCGCGGGCCGCGGTCGCCGCCGCCCTCCGGACGCGGGGGGCGGTCACCGTACTCGCGGCGGGGGCCGCGGTCGCCGCGGTCGTCGCGGTCACGGTACCCGCCACCGCCACCCTCGGGGCGGGGGCCACGGTCACCGAAGTCACGACGCGGGCCACGGTCGCCGAAGTCGCGACGGGGACCACGGTCGCCACCGCCCTCGGGACGGGGGCCACGGTCACCGAACTCACGGCGCGGGCCACGGTCGCCACCGCTCTCCGGACGGGGGCCACGGTCACCGAACTCACGGCGCGGGCCACGGTCGCCAAAGTCCCTGCGCGGGCCACGGTCACCGAAGTCACGACGGGGACCACGGTCGCCACCGCCCTCCGGCCGCGGGGGGCGGTCGCCGAAGTCACGGCGGGGGCCACGGTCGTCGCGGTCACGGAACCCGCCACCCTCAGGACGGGGGCGGTCACCAAACTCACGACGCGGACCACGATCGCCGAACTCGCGGCGCGGACCACGATCACCAAAGTCCCGGCGCGGGCCGCGGTCGCCGAAGTCACGACGGGGACCACGGTCGCCACCGCTCTCCGGACGCGGACCACGATCACCGAAATCACGGCGGGGACCACGGTCGTCGCGGTCACGGAACCCGCCACCCTCAGGACGGGGGCGGTCACCAAAGTCACGACGCGGACCACGATCACCAAAGTCACGACGGGGACCACGGTCACCACCGCCCTCGCGACGCGGACCACGGTCACCAAACTCACGACGCGGCCCACGGTCGTCACGGTCACGGAACCCGCCACCAGACCCCTGCGGACGCGCCCCCCGGTCACCGAAGTCCCGGCGCGGCCCCCGGTCCCCGCCACCCTCGGGACGCGGACCACGGTCACCGAACTCCCGACGCGGCCCCCGGTCGCCATACTCCCGCCGAGGCCCGCGGTCGCCGGAGTCACGGCGAGGCGGAGTGCTGTCATCCCGGTCGCGGAACCCGGTCCCGCCGCCCTCAGGGCGCGGCCCGCGGTCGCCATACTCGCGGCGAGGTCCGCGGTCGTCCCGATCACGGAACCCGCCACCTTCTCGCCGAGGCCCGCGGTCGTCACGCGAGCGGTCGTCGGAACGGAACGGACGCCCACCCCGAGAGTCGCGCCCCCGGTCTCCCCCGTAGGAACGCCTCTCCCCGTCACGAGGCCCGTCACCGCGCCGGCGGTCGTCGTCCGATCCGTTGTCTCTGTTCACTTCTAGGTCCATTCACGTGGCTGACGCTTTACGCGACGAAGGCCACCCGTGGTGGGGTGGCCCGGTCTCTCCAGCCTAGCAAGGCTGTGATGCGCACGTGACCCAGGGCGAGCCCGATGCCGGGGACCTGCCAGGAATCCGTTCGCCACTCGCCGGGTGATGCCGAACAATACCCTGCATGTCCCTCCGCTTTCATGAGATCGCCGAAGCCGGCCACCGCATCCTGAATCCCTTCTCCGCCGAGAAGCTCCGCCTGCTGGGCGAGATCTGCCGGATCGCCCCCGGCACCCGCCAGCTCGACCTGGCGTGCGGCAAGGGCGAGCTGCTGAGCTCGTGGTCCTCGGCGTACGGCCTGCGCGGCGTGGGCGTCGACATCAGCCACGTCTTCCTGGACGCCGCCCGGGAACGGGCCGCGGAGCTGGGCGTGGCGGAGGACGTCGAGTTCGTCCAGGGCGACGCCGGCGCCTACGACGCCGGCGCGGGGACCTTCGACATCGTCTCCTGCATCGGCGCGACGTGGATCGGCGGCGGCCTCGCGGGCACCCTCGGCCTGATGCGCCGCCCGCTCAAGGCGGACGGCCTGGTCCTGGTCGGCGAGCCGTACTGGTCGTCGGAGCCTCCGCCCGGCTACGGCGAGGACCTGAAATTGACGTCGCTGGCCGGCATCGGCGAGGTGATCGAGCGGGCCGGGTTCGAGCTGGTCGAGATGGTGCTCGGGAATCAGGACGACTGGGACCGCTACGCGGCCTCGCAGTGGCTGACGCTGAGCGACTGGATCCGGGCCAACCCGGCCGACCCCGAGATCGAGCAGGTCAAGGCGTTCCTGGACAGCGCCCGCCGCTCGTACCTGGAGTGGCAGCGCCCCCACCTGGGCTGGGGCGTCTTCGTTCTGCGCCCGGCCGCGGCCTGACCGGCGCGGCCCCGCCCGGTGGCACCCGGGCGAGGCCGCGTTCAGCGGGCCTTCGCCGCCTTGAGGTACTCGCGCACGTACAGGTGCCCGGGGTCGAGCGCGAGCACGCGGCGGAACTTCGCCAGCGCCGCCTGGTGCCGCCCGGCGAAGTAGTCGCCGAGCCCCGCCCGGTAGACGCGCGAGGTCTCCGACCACACCGGCCGCACCCCGGCCGCGCCGAGCCGCTGCTTGATCAGGCTCGCGGGCAGCACCATGCCGAGCGTCTCCGTCTGCTCGCCGAGCAGCGGGTCGCTCAGCACCGCGACGGTCATGCCCGCCGCCCTGCCGTCCGCGGTCAGCACCGGCCCGCCGGTGTTGCCCGCGTAACTGGGTGCCTGGGTCTGCAGGTACGGCACGCCGAACGCGGTCACCCGGCGCCCGTTCATCGGCCCCTCGGTCAGCAGCGGCCGCATCCGCGACCGGTCGCTGAAGGTCGCCGAGTCGACCAGCGTGCGCGGGTAGCCGTTGACGTAGAGCCGGTCGCCGATCCGCACGCCGGCGTCGTCGCCGAGCCGGATCGTCGGCAGGTTCCGCGCCCCCTTCAGCTTCAATAGCGCGAAGTCCACGCCGGGGAACTCCTCGCCCCGCGCCAGCACGGAAAGGGGCTTCAGATCCGGACGGGCCTTGCCGGTCGGCTGCTCCAGCAACATCGTGCTCCGGAGCCCGGAGACTTTCAGATGCCGGGCGTTGAAGGCCTGGAACAGCCCTTGCGCCAGCTTCGCCAGCCCCTCGTCGGGCTTGCTGATCTTCGCCGCCTTGAGGAAGGCCTGGCCGTCCCCGCGCGAGACGATCGGCGCCATCACCTCGGCGACGGCGAAGGCCCGCAAAGTGGCCCCGTCGTAACCCAGGCACGAGGCCGCGGTGACCATGTGCCCCTGCGGCGTCACCCACCAGCCGGTGCAGGAGTTGACCGCGGTCATCGGCTGCTTCCGGTACGGCTTCGCCGGCCGCACGTAGCGTCCGACGTCGCCCAGGGCGGTGCGGAGCACCCACTTGAGCTTGCTCGTCCGGTCCGCCGGGATGCGCCCGGCCGCGGCCTGCTGGTGCGCTTTGCCGTACAGCTTGGCGAAGGCCTTGGTCAGCCGCGGCGCCGGGACGGTCACGGCGGCGGTCTGGACCGAGTAGATGTGCCGGACCGCGGGGTCGCTCGCGGCGGCGACCAGGGTGCCGGTCTCCGGCGGCTGCGCCGAGCCGGCGGCCAGGCTCACCGCCAGCACGAGTGTCTTAAGCATCGTTGCCCCTCTTGGCGGTGATCTGCCGGATGTAGTCGCGGGCGTAGGGGTGCGCGGGATAGAGCGCGAGCGCCTTGCGGAACTTCGGCAACGCCGCCTGGTACCGCCCGGCGAAGAAGTCGGCGAGCGCCTCGTCGTACCCGCGCGTGGTCTCCGACGTGACCGGCCGCACCCCGGCCTTGGCGAGGTGGGCGCGGATCACGCCGACCGGCAGCACGGTGCTGCTCTGCTCGGCCTCGCCGCCGATGGAGCCGGTGCGGAGCCCGGCCGACAGCAGCCCGGCCACCCGGCCGTGCCGGTCGAACACCGGCCCGCCGGAGTTCCCGCCGTAGCTGGGGGCCTGCGCGTGGATGTACGGCACGCCCTTGGGCGTGGTGATGAGCCCGTTGTGGATCCCGGCCGTGAAGATCGGCTTGAACGCCGACTTCGGGTCGATCGGGTTGGTGCTGAGCGTCGTCCCGATGGTGTTGCCGGGGAACCCGCTGACGTACAGCGGGTCGCCCACGCGCACGTCACCGGCCCGGCCGAGCGGCACCGTCGGCAGGTTCCGCACGCCTCGGATCTTCAGCACCGCCACATCAGGCCCCGGGTACGGCGAGCCGTCGGTCAGCAGATCGACCGGCAGCCGCCTGATCTTGCCCTTCTCCAGCCGCACCAGCGAGTAGGCCGCGTGAGCGCTCTTGACCCGCATGGTCTTGACGTGGAACCCCTGCAGCAGCTCGGCGGCGAGCTGGCGCAGCCCGCGGTCGGGCGCGGCCAGCTCGCGGTGCGCCTTCAGGAACGCGTCGGTCTCGCCCTCGATGCGCTTGAGCAGCGCGATCGTCAGGTGCTGGGCGGTCAGATCGGACTTGGTCATCTCCACGCAGTGAGCCGCGGTGACCAGGTGCCCCTGCGGGGTGATCACCCAGGCGGTGCACGAACCGGGTCCGAGGTCCGTCTTCACCTTGCGCGTCTTGCCCGGCCGCACATAGCGCGCCGGGTCGGCCGCCGCGGTGCGGAGCACCCACTTCAGCCGGCTCTGCCCGTCGGCGCCGATCCGGCCGGCCCGGGCCTCCTTCTTGGCCTGGTCGAAGAGCTTGGCGTAGGCCTTGGTCGGCTGCGGCTGCGCGACGAGCAGTTCGGCGGTGAACCGGGCGGCCAGTTGGTGCACGGCCGGCTCGGTCCGGGCCGCCACCAGCGTGGCGGTCGTCGGCGGCCGCTCGTTGACCTCGGCGTGCGCGGTCGCGGGCAGGTAGGCGGTGGTTCCGGCCAGGCTCACCGCCACCGCGATCGTCCTAAGCATCGCTCCCCCTCTTGCTCTTGGCGGTGGCCTGCTGGATGTAGTCGCGCACGTAGGGGTGCGCCGGGTGCAGCGCGAGCACCTTGCGGAACTTGGGCAACGCCGCCCGGTACCGCCCTGCGTAGAAGTCGGCGAGCGCCCGCTCGTAGACGCGCGTGGTCTCCGAGGTGACCGGCCGCACCCCGGCCGCGGTCAGGTGCTCGCGGAGGAGCCCGACCGGCAACGCCAGTGTGGTGATCTCGCTCCGGGCCCCGATCCGCGCGTCCTGGACCACCGTCGCCACCAGCCCGACGACCCGTCCCCGCTCGTCCAGCACCGGCGCCCCCTCGCTGCCCCGGTAGGCCGGAATCTGTGTCACGAGGTACGGCACGCCGGCCGTGGACACCCGACGCGAGGTGTAACCGCCCTCGGTCAGCAGCGGTCGCCGGCGGGAGGCGGCGTCGAGCAGCGCGCTGTCGCTCAACGGACGCGGGTGGCTGCTGGCGAACAGCAGATCACCGGTCCGGACGTCGCCGTCCAGGCCGAGCGGCAGCGTCGGCAGGTTGCGCGCCCCCTTCAGCTTCAGCACCGCGACGTCCCGGCCGGGCCACTCCTGACCTCGCGCGACCAGCGACAACCTCGCCGCGTCCCCCTTCAGGAACTCCTCGAAGGTGCCCAGGTAGCTGGCCTCGGCCCGGCGCTTCACCTGGAGGTGCCGGGTGTGGAAGAGGGTGAACACCTCCTCGGCGAGCTTGGCCATGCCGTCGTCGACCTGGGCGTGCTTGGCGAACGCGGCCAGCATCTCCTTGGTGTCCGCGCGGACGAACGGGGCCAGATCCTTGCCGGAGAACGCCGGCTTCACCGCCGCCTCGCTCTTGCCCGCCGCGCAGCGGGCCGCGGTCACCAGGTGCCCCTGTGGGGTCAGCCACCAGCCGGTGCACGTCTCGTGGGTGAGCGCCTGCCGCAGCCTGGGCTGGTTGCCCGGCTTCAGGTAGCGGTTCACGTTCTGGGCGACTTCCTGCAGGACCCACTTCAGCCGGCTCTGCCGGTCCTTCGGGATGCGTCCGGCCGCGGCGTGCGCGTCGGCCTGCTTCACCAGCTTGTTCAGGGCCCGGGGCTGGACCACGGGGGCCGGGACGACCAGGGTCGCCTTGTAGGCCCAGGTCACCTGGCGTACGGCAGGCTCCGCTTTCGCGGCCACCATCGTCGCCGCCGGGACCTTCCCGTGCTGCGCCTGCTCCCTTGCTGACGGCGTCGTTGTGAGGACCGTCGCCTGAGTCGTTGTAGACGTCGTCGTATTGGTTGTCGTGTCTGCTGCTGTGCTTCCCGCCTGAGCCGGCCCTGGCGCTACGGCCATGCCCAGCAGGCTCAGACTCGCCACCGCCAGTGCCTTCCCCTTCACCGCTCCACCCGTTTCTGTGGTCCGTGTCTGGGGGGAGCTTGCGCTCGGCTGGTGGCGGGCGGCTAGCAGGGCGCCAACGTCTGCTTGCGACGGACTTGCAGGTTCCTGGGGCCGTGGTCGATGTTCCATTCCGTTCCACCCGGCTCCCGAGGCGGGCCGTTGAGTTCCGTCCGGCAGTTGAGTTCCGTCCGGCGGTGCGGACAGGCCGGAAAACGCAGAAAGGGCCACCCCGTGACGGGATGGCCCTTTCTGATCAATATTTGTGCGGCGGCGACCTACTCTCCCACACCCTGGCGAGTGCAGTACCATCGGCGCAGAGAAGCTTAACTTCCGGGTTCGGAAT